>NZ_CP011389.1:0-1200000 GCF_001007995.1 Deinococcus soli (ex Cha et al. 2016)
CCGGGCGCGTCGCCCTCGACGGCCAGCAGTACCGCCACCCCGGTCGGCGCGCGGCGCAGCAGGGCCTCCAGCGCCCACCCGGCCGCCGTGGTGCCCTCGCCGCCCGGCAGGCGCGGCGCGAACCCCAAGGGGCGCAGATCCGCCGAGACCCGCAGCAGCAGCGCCCCCCCGGCGGGCAGGACGGCCCGCGCCGCGTCCAGCTGCGCCTGTGCCTGCGCCGCGAACGACGACCCCACCGCGCCCGGCGGGGCGGGCAGCTCCTCGCCCGCCCCACCCAGGCGCAGCGTCACCACCGGCACCCCCTGCGCCTCCAGCGCCGCCGCTACCCGCGAGAGCAGCACGGTCTTCCCGGCGCCCGGCGGCCCGCTCACGATCAGGCGCGGCGCGCGGCCCGCGCGGACGCCCGCCGTGAACTGCCGGAACGCCCGTTTCTTGCTGCGGCCCAGCAGTTCCAGATCATCCGGCGCCGGGGCCGCGCCCACCGGCCCGTCCGGCAGCGGGGCGCCCAGCTCGCGCGCCAGATCCTCCAGCACCGCGCGCAGCTCGGCCTTGTCCCGCGCGGTGCCCACGTCGCGGTACACGATGTTGCGCACGCTGCTGGGATTCGCGCCGCGCTCGCGCATGCGGGCCTCCAGCCAGCGCAGGCTGCCGGGCACGACACCCCCCCCGCCGGGGGGCACCCGGCCACGCAGGTCGTTCAGGGTCGCTTTCCAGTCCACGGTCACGCCGAGCGTAGCACCCCCGCCGCCCGCGCTGGACCGGGTGCAGAACAACCCGTGCGCGCCGTACCTGACGAACCCGTCAGCTTCACCCCGGCGGCCGCGTGTATAGTCTCACCCAGCACCCAACCCAACTGTCCCCACCGGAGGAACCCCACATGCGTAAGATCGCCCTGACCCTGTCCCTTGCCCTGATCACCGCCGCGTCCGCCCAGTCCCTGCAGAGCGCGCAGGCCCTGTACGACCAGGGCAAGTGGCAGGACGCCGCCGCCGCCGCCGCCGAACTGAACACCAGTGACGGCCTCGCCCTGGCCGCCGAGGCCACCACCGCCGGCGCCGGACTGGTTGCCGACGGGCAGAAGAAGGCCCTGTTCGAGAAGGCCCAGGCGTATGCCAAGCAGGCCATCGCCAAGGACAGGAACAATGCCGACGCGTACTTCGAACTCGCCCGCGCGCAGGGCCGCCTCGCGCAGTTCAGCGGCATCCTCCAGAGCCTCGGGCTGGCCGGCGAGATGAAGAAGAACCTCGACATGGCCGTCAAGCTGGACCCCAAGATGGCCGGGGCGTACGTCGCGCTGGGCCTGTGGAACGCCAACCTCGTGTCCAAGGGCTTCATCGCCACCCGCGCGACCGGCGCGGACAAGGGCCAGATCATTCCCAACTTCGAGAAGGCGATCAGCCTGGAGCCCACCACCGCCGTGCACCGCATCGAGTACGCCAACGCCCTGATCCTCCAGGGCAAGAAGGCCGAGGCCGCCGCGCAGCTCGAGAAGGCCATCAGCTTCAACGCCACGACCTTCTGGGAGAAGCGTGACGAGGAGACCGCCAAGGCGGCCCTCGCAAAACTGAAGTAATTCCGCGTGGCGCGCCGCTCCAGGCCCTGGCCGGGGCGGCGCGCCACGCTTGACACCCCGGGGGGTGCCGCGTAGACTTCTCCCTGCCCAGCCTGCCGGCGGGTGATGGTCGGGTTCGGGGCGTAGCGCAGCCTGGTAGCGCACGTCGTTCGGGACGACGGGGTCGGAGGTTCGAATCCTCTCGCCCCGACCATCAAGGAAGCCCTCCCCGCCGGGAGGGCTTTTTTCACGCTGCCCACCCACCCCGGAGACTGCCCCATGCGCGTGTACGCGATAGCCGACCTGCACCTCGCCTTCTGCACCCCGAAACCCATGACGGTGTTCGGGCCGCAGTGGGCTGGGCATCCGCAGGCGATCTTCGACGAGTGGCGCGCCGTCGTGCGCGACGAAGATCTGGTGCTGCTGCCCGGCGACCTGTCCTGGGCGATGCGGCTGCCCGAGGCGATGCAGGACCTCGCGCCGGTCGCCGCTCTCCCCGGCACGAAGGTGCTGCTGCGCGGCAACCACGACTACTGGTGGCCCACCGCCTCCAAACTCCGTGCGGCCCTCCCGGACGGCATGCTGGCCGTCGTGAACGACGCCGTGCGCGTGGGGAACGTCGTCGTGTGCGGTTCACGCGGCTGGATCACCCCCGGCTTCGAGCCGCTGGGCGCGGACGACCAGCGCCTGCTGGACCGCGAGGCCGAACGCCTCAGCCTGAGCGTGCAGGCCGCCCGCAGCATCCGGCAGCCCGGCGACCACCTGATCCTGATGCTGCACTACCCCCCGGCCACCCCGCCATACCCGGCCAACCCGATCACCCGCGTGATCGACGACGCCCGGCCCGACCAGATCGTGTACGGGCACCTGCACGGCGTCGCGCCCGAACGCGCCATGCGGCACGTGAACGGCGTCCCGGCGCATCTGGTCGCGGCGGACGGCCTGAAATTCCGGCCCCGGCTGCTGCTCGACACCCACACCTGAGGGGCGGGCTGCCCGCGTGGGCCGTACGCCCCCTCTGTGGACCGCTGGGTTCAGGTGTGTCGAGGAATGCCCTCACAGCGGTTTCCAGCCGCCCTTCGACTCCACTTCCATCCGCTGAGCGCCCGGCGCGGGGGAACGTGGAGGGGGGATGAAGCGCCCCGCCGCGTTCCCCCGCCCCGCTCGTGGCAGCATGGGCAGGTGAATGCTGCCATCCTCCGCACGGCCCTGATCACCGGCGTGGTGATCGCCGCCGTGAACATCCTGTTCGCCGCGCTCGACTACGGCCTGGACACCCTGCCTGTCTGGTTCTACCTCGCGCAGCTGCTGCTGCTGCCCGCCATGCTGCTGCCCATCCGGTACTTCCCTCAGGCGGCGGTCACGCGGGAGTTCCTGCCGCGCGCCGCGCTGTACGCGATGGGCTGGGCGGTGCCGTACGCGATCTACAAGTTCGCGCACGACGCCCTGAGCCCCGCCTTTCAGCCTGCCGGGTCGCTCCTGTCGTACCTGATCACGGTGGCGGCGTTCTCGCTGCTCTTCGCCGCGATCCGCAGGCCCACCCGCTGATGCGCCTCGCAATCCTGGGTGACGTGCACGGCAACGCCTTCGCGCTGCGCGCCGTGCTGGACGACATCCGCGCCGCGAGTCCCGATCAGGTGCTGAACCTGGGCGACACCGTGTGGGGCTGCGCGGATCCCGCCAGCGCCTGGGCGCTGCAACAGGAGTGCGCGCCGCCCAGCGTGCGCGGCAACACCGACGAACGGGTCGCGGGCCTGCGTGACGGCAAGGAGACCATGCGCGCCTGGGTGCGCGCCCGGCTCCCGGCGGACGTGCCCGCGACCCTCGCGGCCCTGCCCACCCACCTCGACACGGCCGACGGCGAGGTCCGCGTCGCGCACGGCAGCCCCCGCAGTCCCTGGGAAGACCTGATGCTCACCGGGACCCCGGACGGGCACACCCGCCCCGCCCGCTTCAGGGAACTGCGCGAGCGGCTGGGCGGCTTCCGCTTCGGCGCGGGCGGCCGCGTGTGCATCGTCGGGCACACCCACCGTGAGATGCTGACCGTCGTGGACGGCCTGACCGTCGTAAATGCCGGACCCGTTTCCCGGCAGAAGGACGGGCTGCCGCTGGCCCGGTGGGTGCAGCTCACCCGCCGCGCCGGGCACTGGACGGCCGAGTTCCGCCGCGTGCCCTACGACACGCAGGCGGCCTCCACCTGGGCCCGCACGCATGGCCCGGCCGGTGCAGGCGACCACGAGGCCCACTGGCTGACCACCGGACGCGAACCCTGACACGGGACTAAAGTGAATCCAAATCATTCGGAGTCGCCGGGTGGCCCCCTCACCCTTCCGTCGCTTCGCTCCTCCCTCCCTCTCCCACAGGGGGAGAGGGGACCACGGAACGTGTCCAAGTCGGAGGCGAGTCATTTTAATCCCGTATGACGCAATAGAAGAAGCGCCTCCCTCTCATGGGGAGGCGCTTCTTATTCAGTGAGGCTCAGCGGCCGGCGGGGACGAACTCGCGGTCAGCGAAGTCCTCGCGGCGCGGGGCGCGGTCGTCACGGTCACGGCTCCAGCGGCCCTGGCCCTGCCCCCCACGGTTGCCACCCTGGTACCCGCCGCGGTCGCCGCCGCCCTGGCCCTGGTAGCCGCCGCCACGGTTGCCGTAGCCGCCGCCGCCGTTGCCACGGCCACGGTAGCCGCCCTCGTCACGGTAGCCGCGGCCACCCTGGTAGCCGCCCTGGTCGCGGCGCTCGCGGGTGGGCTGCTCGAACAGTTCGGGCAGTTCCTGCGCGATTTCCACCTGCACCTCGCCTTCCAGCGGGCTGGCGGCCATCAGCTTCTCGACGAACTCGCTGGGCACGTCGGCCACGGCGCCGCCGCGCCACTGGCGCACCTTGCCGAGGCGGCGGGTGTCCAGGTCGCCGTTGCGGGCCAGGACGGCGACGGCGCGCGCCACGCTCATGCGCTCGGCGTGCAGGATGATGGTGGTCAGGCCCTCCTCGCCGCTCAGGAGGCTGGCGGCTTTGACGGGCTCGGTCACGCCGCTGATCTTCGCCAGGGCGCGGCTCAGGGCCTCCAGGCCCAGCTCGCTGAACAGGCGCTCGGCTTCCGCCTGGAAGTTCGCGGCGGCACTCTCGTCAACCTTGCGGACCATGTCGGCGCTGGCGCGGGCGCTGGCCTGCGCGACTTCCTTGGGTGTGGGCAGGGGACGCTCGATGAAGCGCACGCCGGTGATGCGTTCCAGGCCCGCCACCTCGCGGCCTTCACGGTCGCCGTACATGATGATCGCGGTGCCGGTGCGGCCCGCGCGGCCGGTGCGGCCGGAGCGGTGCACGTAGCTCTCGGGGTCCTGGGGCAGGTGGTACTGCACGACCAGGTCGACCTCGGGGATGTCCAGGCCGCGCGCGGCGACGTCGGTGGCGACGAGCACGTTGGCGCGGCCGCCACGGAAGGCGCCCAGGGCGCGTTCACGCTGGCTCTGCGCCAGGTCGCCGTGCAGCGCCTCGCTCTCGATGCCGCGGTGGATCAGTTCGTTCGCCAGTTCGTCCGCTTCACGCTTGGTGCGGGTGAACACGATGGCCTTTTCCGGGTTGTAGATGGTCAGCAGGTCGGCTAGCACGCGTGTGCGGGTGCGGCCCACCTTGACCTTCAGGTGCTCGACGGTCTGCGCGGCCTGGCTCTTGCCCTCGCCGACCATGTCCACGATGACGGGGTCGTTCAGGTACTTGCGGGACAGACGGTTGATGTCGTTCGTCAGCGTGGCGCTGAACAGCAGCGTCTGACGGGTCTCGGGGGTGCTCTTGAGGATGGTCTCGATGGCGTCGGCGAAGCCCACGCTGAGCATCTCGTCGGCCTCGTCCAGCACCGCGAATTCCACGGCGCTCAGGTCGAGGTTGCCGCGCTCGAGGTGGTCGATCAGGCGGCCGGGGGTGCCGACCACGACGTCCACGCCGCGGCGCAGGGCGTTCTCCTGCGGGCCGTAGCTGGCGCCGCCGTACACCGTGACGGTGGTCAGGTGGGCGCCGCTCTTGCTGAACTCGTCCGCGACCTGCTTGGCGAGTTCACGGGTGGGGGCCACGACGATGGCGCGGGGCAGACGGGCGCGTTCGCGGCTGGTTTCCAGCTTGCTGAGGATCGGCAGCGCGAAGGCCAGGGTCTTGCCGGTGCCCGTACGGGCGCGGCCGATCATGTCCTTACCGGCCAGGGTGAGGGGCAGGCTCTCGGCCTGGATGGGGCTGGCTTCCGTGATACCGCGCTCGGCGAGACGCGCCGCGAGTTCGGGCGCAATCAGTTGATCAAAGTTCATTTGTGGTCCTTTCGGGAAAGCACAGCCCCAGTGACCAGCAAACGCCCTTTGAAACGGCATCCAGCATGTCCTGAAAGTGGGGGCACCTTCCAGCCGCACGGGAACCTCCCGTCGCGGCGCACGAATTGAAATGATACCGGATCTCTGGACTGAATGCAAGAGCTGCTTGCGGTGCGCGGGTGTGATCATTCTAGAAGGCGGACGCCCCGGGGTCTCAGGGTGCCTGCTCCAGCCCGGCGGGCAGGACGCCGCCCAGCGCGACCCACGCCTGGAGGAGGTCGTCCGGGATGGGCGCGTGCAGGTGCAGCGCCTCGCCCGTCACCGGATGCGGGATGGTCAGGAACTGCGCGTGCAGCGCCTGCCGGGCGATCAGTTCCGAGGGGCGGCCATACACGGTGTCGCCCAGGATCGGGCTGCCCAGGTGCGCCAGATGCACGCGGAGCTGGTGGGTGCGGCCCGTGCGTGGCTGCGCCCGCACCAGGGTCAGGATGCGCCCGTGCCCATCCGGACGGGTGTCCAGCGGCGTGAACAGCGTCTGCGCCTCACGCGGGTGTGCGCCGCCCACCGTCATGCGCTGGCGCTGCACCGGGTGCCGCCCGACGGGCACGTCCACGTTCACCGGTGCCTGCGCGGACCACGCGCCCGCCGCGATAGCCAGATACGTCTTGCGCGTCTCACGGTCCTTGAAGGCCGACGCCAGCCGCGCGTGGGCCGCGACCGTCTTGGCCACGACGATCACGCCACTGGTGTCCTTGTCCAGCCGATGCACGATGCCGGGCCGGTAACCATCCGGGCCGTCGAATCCGGACTGCTCGGGCAGCGTCATACGGCCCAGCAGGGCGTTCACCAGCGTGCCCGTCGTGACGCCCGGCGCGGGGTGCGTGACCATCCCGGCGGGTTTGTTCACGGCGATCAGGTGCTCGTCCTCGAAGATCACGTCCAGCGGCACCTGCTCGGGCGCCACCGTCGCGTCGGCGGGCGACGGGACCTGCACGGTCAGGACCTCCCCGCCACGCAGTTTCAGGCTGGCCTTGCCGGCCACCACGCCGCCCACCTGCACGTGCCCGGCCTCGATCCAGCCGGACACCTGCGAGCGGCTGGCACCACTCAGCGCCGACACGACCGCGTCGAGGCGTCCGGGCGTGGCAGTCAGGGTCAGGCGATCAGGGGAGGGGGCGGCGTCGGTCACGCGCCCGAGTGTACCCCCACGCCCCGCCCAGGCCGCCCCGGCGTTCACCCGCACTTCACGGTGTGCGCTGCCGTCATCCGATCCGGCCCGAACTGCATACACCTGAATGACCCCAGTCCCCGCCCGGCGCTGCCGGACCGGGTCGCCGCCCCTACAAGGAGAACGTCATGCCCAACATTGGACCCGCTGAACTGCTCGTCGTGCTGCTCGTCGCCCTGGTGGTCTTCGGCCCCCGCAAACTGCCGGAACTCGGCAAGAGTCTCGGCAACGGTCTGCGCGAATTTCGAAAGAGCACCCAGGGCCTGCGGGACGACCTGAACGTCATCGCGCCTTCCCCCACCGTCCAGGCCCCCACGGCTGCTGCCGTGGCGACCGCCGCCTCGGTCGCCGCCGTCCCCGCCGCTCAGCCGGCCGCCGCGCACGCCGTGACAGCCACCCTGGCCCCGGACAGCGGCGCCCACCGGGCGTAACGGAGGCCCGCGCGTGACTGCCCAGCACCTCGCCCCGGCCACCGGGCGTTCCACGCGCGACCTTCATGAACGGCGGCTCAGGACGCCCGTCCAACGCCACGCGTCGCCGCTGGTACGCTGGACCGGACCTATGACTGCCCCCCTTCACCCCGACCTGCCGGACGAGGCGCTCATCCGCGCGATGGCCGACGGCACCGAAGACGCCCTGCGGGAACTGCACCGCCGCTACGCCCGGCTGCTGTACAGCCTCGGGCACCGCATGCTCCGGCAGGCGGACGACGTGGAAAGCTGCGTTCAGGACGCCTTCATGAACGCCTGGCGGCACGCCGCCCGCTTTGACCCCACCCGGGCCAGTGCCAAGACGTGGCTGGTGAGTATCGCCCACCACCGTTTTCTTCAGGAGCTGCGTGACCGGCCCGATACCCCCCTGGAGATCGAGGAGTGGGACGCCCCCACCGCCTCACCCGACGTGGACTCGCAGGTCATGGCGCAGGGCGCCGTGCAGGCCCTCGACGAGACGCAGCGGCACCTTGTGGAACTCGCGTACTACCGCGGGTACTCGCACAGTGAACTGGCCATCCTGACCGGACTGCCGGTCGGTACAGTAAAATCCCGGCTGCGCGCCGCGATCGACCGCATGCGCACCCACCTGGGCCTCCAGTCATGACCGCCCACCTCTCCGTCCCCCGCCCTCTCATTCCCGCAGCCGCGCGCGCCGCACGCCAGGCAGGTGAATCGTGATCAGCAGAGAAGACATCCTGGCGCTCGCCCTGGGACAACTGGGTTCCGCCGACGAGCAGCGCGTCCGGGCCGCCATCGAGGCCGACCCGGCCCTGGCCCGCGACTACCGCGCGGACCTCGAATTCCTGCACGGGCTGCCCGACAGCCTCCCGGACGTCCCCGTGCCCGATGGCGCCGAGGCGCGCCTGATGGACCGTCTGGCGCTCGAAACTGCCGCCCAGGCCAGCGCGACGCCCACCCCGTCCCAAGTTCCGGGCGGCAGTTCTCCGAACGTCCCACTGTACCCGGCCGGTCAGGTGCCCGCCACTGCCACCACCGTCCGCTCGCCACGCGGACTGAACTGGCGCCTGATGCTGCTCTCCGTCGTGGCGGCCCTCACGCTCGGCGTGATCTTCCTGCGCCCGCCGGCCGAGCAGAGCCTGCTCAGCCAGTATCAGGAGACCCCCGGCGCGCAGAGCCAGCCGCTCGCCGCGAACGGACAGCCGCTGGGCGAACTGATCCGCCTGCCCGACGGCCGCGCGTTCCTGCATCTGAACGCCCTGGCTCCCCAGGACCGCGTGTACCAGCTGTGGCGCATCGAGGGCGGCAAGCCCATCAGCGCCGGTGTCTTCGATGGGCAGGGCATCGTGATTCCCCGCGTGGAGGCCGGGCAGACCGTCGCGGTCAGCGTGGAACCGACCGGCGGCAGCGAACAGCCCACCACCACGCCCATCCTGATTCAGCAACTGTAATCGCCACACGGGAGTGGGGACCACAGAGAGCGAGGCCGGAGGCTGTACGCGCGGCCTCCCTCTCTGTACCACAGCTCTACGAGTCCCATGGGGGAGAGGGCGCAACGGAAGGCGAGCACGTTCGAAGCAGGTCACCTGAGTCCCTTATCAGGCGGGTTGAAGGGCTTGCTCGCCACCTCTGAATTGAGCAGGGCGAGCACCTAAACTGGACACTACCCTCAGCGCAGCCAGTCGTCGCCGACGTCCTCGACTTTCTTCCCGGCCAGGTCATCCACCTCGTCCTTGCGGGTCGCCCAGGCCGGGAACGGGTAGTTCACGAGCACCGGGTTCGGCACGTCTGGCTGACTGACGAGCATGGTGCCCGGCTGGAGGATGCCTGCCCGCGCGCGGAAACTCTGCGGCAGGAAACGGTACTCGGGCCGCTCGGCCTCGGCGAGGTCCAGGCGACCCACCACGCGGATCGCGGCGTTGGACACGATGCGGCGCTCGACCTCGCTGGCGGTCTGCTGCGCGCCGATCAGGATGATCCCCAGGCTGCGGCCGCGTTCGGCGATGTCCAGAAGCACGTCCTTGATCGGGCTGTCCCCGTCGCGTGGGGCGTACTTGTTCAGCTCGTCCAGCACGACGAACACCGTGTCCTGCCGCCCCACGCGTTCCTTGTGCTCGAACAGGTCGCGCAGCAGCACGCCCACCACGAACATCTGCGCGGTGGCGGACAGCGTGTGGATGTCCACCACGGTCGTCTGCACCCCTGGTTTCAGCGGGTCCGGGCGGTACTGCGCGGCCTGCGCGGCACTCAGGTCCCCTCGCACCAGCGGCGTGAGGTGCTTCTGTACGCCCCTGAGTCGCCGGATGAACGCCTGCAACGTGGCGGGGGACTGCTTGCCCACCCACTTCCGGTCGCCCTCGCCGTCGTTCGCGTCCAGCAGCTTGTACTCCAGGTACGCGACCAGCTGCGGGAAGGTGCTGATCCGCACGCCGCCCAGCTCGTCGAAGCGGACGTCCTCGTCGAGCAGCTGCTCGGTGTCCGGCTGCCAGTCCTCCACCGTCAGGTACGGCGTGTCGGCGCCCTGCGCGAGGCGGTACAGGCGGTCCTCGATGCTGCCGATCACGAAGCCCAGGTTCACGCTGGCGTCCCGGTCCACGAACACGTACGGCAGCATGCGGCGCAGGCAGAATTCCCGCAGCGAGTACAGGAACGGCGTCACGCCACTGGCCCGCTGCTCCACGTGCGGCACGATCGCGCCCGCCGCGCTGCCAGGCCGGGGCGGCGCAAGGAACTGCACGTCCCGGAAGGCTGAAGCCGGGAGGTTCATCAGGTCGTACCGGGTGCGCGGCAGGCCCTTCTGCGCCTGCGCGTCCGCCTCGCGCGCGCCCACGTCCTTATTCGCCTGATCGAGAAACAGGAGGTCCTCGCCCTTCACGTTGAAGATCAGTGCCCGCCCCGCCGACGCGGAGGCGCCCATCACGCCACTGCGGAAGATCGAGTGCAGCAGAAACAGCGCGTAACTCGTCTTCGTCGCCACGCCCGAGATCCCGCTGATGTTGATGTGCCCGCCGTTCTCGCCGTTCACGAAGCGGTAGTTCAGCGGCAGCACCTGCCCGTCTGCCAGCAGACCCCCTGGGAAGGCCCGGTCGCCCATCTTGTCCGCGCTGAGCGCCATGCGCAGGTCCGCGTCCCGCGCGTGCCGCACCACGTCCCCGGGCTGCGGCGGAATGAAGTTCTCCGGGTGGACCCGCGTGACCAGCACCCGCGCCGCGTAACTGACACTCGCGGGCAGTAGCCCCGCCGCGACGTCCTGCACGTCACTGTCGAAGGTCACGCCCTCATGCCGGGTGCGGACGTGATCCACGATCCCGTAGAAGCGCACCTCCGCCCCATCCGGCTTGCGGGTGCCCACCACGACCAGATCGTCGAGCTGGATGCTGGCGCCGGGCTGCACCGCGAACCAGAAGCTCACCGGGGTCACGTCCTGCGTGCCCAGCACCATGCCCACCACCGCACCTGTCGTCACGCCGTCCGCACCGAGCCTCAGGTTGGTCATGCGACCGCCTCCCGCCCGAACGTCGCCGCGATGTGCGCCCGGATGCGCCGCGTGACCAGATCCGAGCTGCCCATCGAGCGGTTCATCGCCTGCTCCAGCGCCGCCGTCGGAATCAGGTTCTGCGGCGCGCGCGGGTCCTTGTGCGCCCGGCTGCCCAGCCGCGTCAGCAGCGTGCCGGACAGGTTCGCCACCTGACGCACGATGGGCGGCAGGAAGTCCGTGTCGTCGGGTGCGAACATCTCCAGGCGCATCACGCCGCTCATGGGATGCTGGTAGAACGCCGCCTCGCACAGCCGCACGTACCAGATCAGGCGCGTGAACTGCCCGCCCTCGTACGTCATGCGCAGCACCGGCGTGCGCTCGCCGGGTTTCAGTTCACTCAGCAGGCTGGCGCGGTCGGCGGGCAGGTACATGGTCTCCATGGTCTTCACGCACCCGACCACGGCGCCCTGCAGGTTCTGGCCGCGCAGGGTGCCGTCCTGGATCGTCAGGGCGGTCAGCCACTCGCGGTCATCGGCTTCGTCCACTGGCACGCGCGACGCCAGCGAGTGCGACAGGAGCTGCTCTGCCCCCAGCATGTGCTGCTGCAGGGTGTTCAGCGCCGCCAGTGGATCGTGACCCTGCATGGGCGCCGGGGCGTACTCCAGCTGCCCGGTGTGCGGGTTGCGGGGTGTGAGCTGGGCGGGTTCCACGAGCAGGTTCGGGGCGTGTGCGAGCAGGCGCTGGGCCTTGACGGCGAGCAGTTCCGCGTGCCGCGTGCCGTGCGGGCACAGGTCAACGGCGCCCACCACGTACGCGCCGAAGCCGCCCAGGCCACTCTGGCCCCGGGGATCCTCGATGAAGATGCGGGATTCCATGCGGCGCTTGCCGTCCACGACGAACACATGCTTCAGCCGCTCCGGGATGGGCCGGGCAGGCAGGGCGGCCCAGCGGGGGGTTTCCACGTCGTCGAGGGTGCCGTCGAAGGCTTTGAGGGTGAGCTGTCCCCCCTGGAGGTCCACGGGCCAGGGGTCAAGGCGGATACGCATGCGGGCCATTCTACGTGCCGGACAGAAAATGAGTGCGGTGACGTGCGCGGCGCATGAAAACGCCGCCCCGGGGAAGGAGCGGCGCGCAGGGTGCGGGGCAGGTCAGCCGTGGTAGCCGCTGAGCAGGCGCAGGCCCGCCTCGTCGGTCAGGGTCAGGCAGCGGTACGCGGGGTTCAGCAGGCCGTCGTCGCGCATCTCGCCGATCAGTTTGCTGACGCTCTCTCGGGTGGCGCCGGTGCCCTCGGCGATCAGTTCGTGCGTGGCGCGCACGAAGCGCGTCCCGTCCGGGTGCTGCCCGCCCAGGCTGCTGTCCGCGAGGTTCAGCAGGTAGCGGGCGATGCGTTCACGCAGGTCGCCGTCCTGGATGTGCACGCCGTCGGTCATCATGCGCTGCAACTGGTGGCTGAGGCTGCGGGTCAGGTCCCACAGTTCGCCCTGCGACAGGTGCTGCGGGTGGATGGGGGTCAGGACGGCGTCGGTCAGGGCGACGACCTGGTGGCCGCGTGTGGTGCCGTGCAGGCATTCCTCGCCGAAGATGTCGCCGGGGCGGATATGGCGCACGGTCAGGTTGCGGCCCTGCGGGGTGAGGCGCACGGCGCGCATCAGGCCACTGTCCAGACGGTAGAGGCTGGGCGCGGCGTCCCCGGCGTAGTACAGGGTCTGGCCGCGGCGGACGGTGCGGTTGGGATCGGTATAGGTGCTGGTGGTCGTGGGAGAGATGTAGGTCATGGCCGGTGCTCCTGGGGTCGTGCATCCGCCCGTGGTGCTGGTGCCGTGGCGGGCGTGGGGCGTACGTGTGGGGGCCGCCTGTCCTTCGATTGATCAGGAGTGTACAAACCTTGTACAACCCTGAATCGTGTATGGCCCACAGTGTGAACACTCCGCCAAACGACCACCCATCAGGTGTGGTCGTTCTCACCCTGCCTCGGCCGTTCCGTACTGCTGGACAGACGCCTCACAGATGTCCCCGGTCATTCGTGCCCATTCACGCCCATAGCCCACGCCCGACACGGCAGACTGCCGGACGTGACCCTTCACGACCACGCCGGACCCTACCGGGCCTGGACGCCTGCCGCCTATACCTTCCCCCTCCCGGACGGGCACCGCTTCCCGGCGTACAAGTACGCGGGCGTCCGCGACCGCCTGGACGGGCTGCTCCCCGTGCTGGACACCCCGAACCTGAGCTGGGCGGACGCCGCGCGCGCCCACGATCCCCTATGGCTGCGGCGCTGGCGCAGGGGCGAGATCGACCGGCACGAGGAACGCGCCTTCGGCCTGCCCTGGAGTGCCGAGGTGGTGGAACGCGCCCGCCGCGCCGCCGGGGGCTCCCTGGCCGCCCTGCACGACGCCCTGGCGGTCGGGTGGGGCATCAATCTGGCGGGCGGCACGCATCACGCCTTCCGGGACCGTGCCGAGGGCTTCTGCCTCGTGAACGACGCCGCGATCCTGACCCGCGTGGCGCTTGATGACGGACTGGCGCGGCGCGTGGCGATCCTCGACCTGGACGTGCACCAGGGCAACGGCACCGCCGCGCTGCTGGAACACGAGACGCGGGCCTTTACCCTCAGCGTCCACGGCGAGCGGAACTATCCCTTCCGCAAGGAACGCAGCAGCCTCGACCTCGGCCTGGGGGACGGCGTGACCGACCACGACTACCTGCGGGTGCTGCGCGGGCAGGTGCTCCCGGCGCTGGACGCCTTCCGGCCCGACCTGCTGCTGTACCTCGCGGGTGTAGACGTCCTGGCCGGGGACCGCTTCGGCCGTTTCGCCCTGACCCTGGACGGCGTGCGCGCCCGCAACCGCGCCGTGCTGACCTGGGCGCGCGGCGCGGGCATTCCGGTCGTCACGATGATGGCCGGCGGCTACAACCGTGACCACGCTCTGACCATTGAGGCGCATGCCAGCGTGGTGCTTGACGGCCTGGACGTGCTGACCTGAGCGTCCGGCCCTGACCGGCGCGCGCCGTCCGGGCTGACCGATCAACTGAATCGGTTCAGGCGGATAATGCGCCGCATGACGACCCGCGCGCCGTGGAACCGCAACGAACGCCTGGGCATCCTGAACGGCTGGGCGGTCTTCCTGGGCGACGGCTTCATGAGCGTCGCCGTCGTCCTGACCGGCTTCGCCGCCCGCCTCGGCGCGCCCAACTGGGTCATCGGCCTGCTCCCCGCCATTGCCGGGGGCGGCTGGATGCTGCCGCAGCTGCTCGTCGCCGCCCGCGTGCGCCCCCTGACCCACAAACTCCCGGTGTACCGCTCGGCCGCCATGGTCCGCACCGCCACGTACATCTTCATGGTGCTAGCCGCCGCGCTGCTCGCCGACCGCCCCGCACTGTGCCTGACGCTGTTCATCATCGCCATGAGCCTGAATGCCCTGGCGTCCGGCGTCAGTGGCCTGCCGTTCCTGGAGGTCGTCAGCAAGACCGTCCCCACCGAACGCCGCGCCCGGTTCTTCGGCACCCGCAACCTGTACGGCGGCCTGCTCGCCTTCGGGGCAGGGCTGCTCGTGCGGGCCATCCTGGGCAGCGACCTGGCCTTCCCGCTGAACTACGCCCTGATCCTCGCGCTGGGCACCGTCGCATTCACGTTCGGGTACTGGGTGTTCGGGCTGGTGCAGGAACCCGCCGACACGCCCCAGGAGGCCCAGGGCACCCGCGCCGAGTTCCGCGCCATTCCCGAGACGCTGCGCGACCCGCACTTCCGGGCGTTCCTGACCGTGCGGCTGCTGCTGGCCGCCGCGAGCATGAGCGACCCCTTCCTGGCCGTGTACGCCCTGCGCGAACTGCACTACCCGGCCGCCACGCTGGGCACCTTCGTCATGGCCCTGACCGGCGCTGCGCCCCTCAGTAACATCGTCTGGCAGCGCGTCGCCGAACGCAAGGGCTCGCGGCGCATCATCCGCTACGCGAGCGTCTTCTACGGCCTCGCGCCCCTGTGGGCCCTGACGGTCGGGCTGTTGCACCTGCCCAGTTGGACGTACCTTCTCGCGTTCATCCTGACGAGCACTGCCGCGCAGGGCTTCAACCTGGGCCACACCAACCACCTGCTGAACATCGCGCCGGAACACGCCCGCAGCCGCTACATCGGCACGCTGAACACCCTGGTCGGCGCGGCCCTGTTCACCCCGGTCCTCGGCGGGCTGCTCGCTGACCGCGCCGGGTACGGCCCGGTGTTCGTCCTCAGCGGCGTGCTGTGCGCCGCCGCGTGGGTGTGGTGCGGGAAACTCCGCCGCGACGCCTGAACAGGCGCAGGGTGCCCGCCAGCTCCACCGGGGGTACCCTCCACGTCCTGCCGCTCACAGCAGAATTCAGGAGTATTGAAGGTGCCCTTCCATACCCCTGAACGAGGGGAGCGAGCACCTGACAACACCAGCGGTTGGAAGTGGAATTGAAGGGCGTGGTGTTGGCCCCAGGGTGGAACTGGAATCCGCTGTCAGTGGCCCAGGATCTTGCTGAGGAACGCCCTGGCCCGCTCGTGTTTCGGGTTCTGGTAGAAGGCTTCCGGCGTGGTGTCCTCGACGATGTTGCCCTGATCGAAGAACAGGATCCGGTCGGCGACCTCACGCGCGAAGCCCATCTCGTGCGTGACGACCAGCATGGTCATGCCGGTGCGGGCCAGTTCCTTCATGACGTCCAGCACCTCCTTGATCATCTCGGGATCCAGGGCGCTGGTGGGTTCGTCGAACAGCATCACCTTGGGTTCCATCGCCAGGGCCCGCGCAATCGCCACGCGCTGCTGCTGCCCGCCCGAGAGCTGCGCCGGGTACTTGTGCGCCTGCTCCTCGATACCCACGCGGCGCAGCAGTTCCAGGCCGCGCTTCTCCGCGTCGGCCTTGCTGGTTTTCCGTACGCGGGTGGGCGCCAGCGTGATGTTCTCCAGCACGGTCAGGTGCGGGAAGAGGTTGAACGACTGGAACACCATGCCGACCTCGCGGCGGATGGCGTCCAGGTTGCCCTTGCCGTCCAGAGGAATGCTGTCCACGGTGATCTGCCCGCCGTCATGCGGGTCCAGGGCATTGATGGTGCGGATGAAGGTGCTCTTGCCGCTGCCCGACGGGCCGATCACGACCACGACCTCGCCCGGCTGGACGCGCAGGTTCACGCCACGCAGCGCGTGGAAGCTGCCGAAATGCTTGTGCACGTCACGCACGTCGATGATCGGGGGGGCGTCCCGGCGGATCTGGCTGCCCGTGGCGGTGGGGGAGGACTGCGTCATGCCCTGTATGGTACCGCCGCGTGAGCCCGGAGCGCTGGTCTGCCGGGCAGGCGGCTTTGTGTGGGGATGGTCTCGTGACCATTTATCGTTCGGCCGGAAACCCCCCTGTGGTACCATCCGCCTACTCTTCACACCCCGGGCCGAGACTTCTCATCTGCCCACGCACCACCCAGGAGGAATCATGAAGAAGACCACCAAACAACTCGGTGCCCTGCTCGTCCTCGGCACTGCCGCCATCGCCCTCGCGCAGGGCACCACGTTCCTCACCATCGGCTCGGGCAGCACCACCGGCGTGTACTTCCCCGTCGCGACCGGCATGGCCAAGATGGTCAACGACGCCGGGGCCGGCGTGCGTGCCAACGCCCGCTCGACCGGCGGCAGCGTCTTCAACGTGAACGCCATCGCCACCGGCGAACTCGACGCGGCCGTCGCCCAGAACGACGTCGTGTACTACGCCTACAAGGGCACCGGCCTCCAGGCCTTCCAGGGCAAGGCGAACACCAAGCTGCGCACCATGGCCGTCCTGTACCCCGAAGTCCTGCACGTCGTCGCCCGCAAGGACAGCGGCATCCGCTCGATTGCCGACCTGAAGGGCAAGCGCGTCGTGATCGGCGACCTGGGCTCCGGCACCGAACTGACCGCCAAGCAGGTGCTCGAATCCTACGGGCTGGGCTTCGACGACCTGGGTCAGGCGCTGCGCGTGTCGCCCGCACAGGGCATCACCCTGATGCAGGACAAGCGCGCCGACGCGCTGTTCTACACCGTGGGCGTGGGCGCCAGCGCCATCAGCCAGATCGCGCAGACCGTGGACGTCACCATGGTGCCCGTCAGCGGCAACCAGGCCAGCAGCCTGATCAAGAAGTACCCCTTCTACGTCCGCTACAACATCCCCGCCAAGAGCTACAAGGGCGTGGGCGCCACCGTCCCCAGCGTCGCCGTGCAGGCCACCCTGGTCACCAGCACCGCCGTCAGCGAGGAGGCCGTGTACAAGGCCATGAAGGCCATCTTCGACGACGAGGGCGCGCTGAAGGCCATCCACCCCAGCCTCGCGACGAACTTCAGCTACGCCAAGGCCGTCAAGGGCATCCCTGCGCCGCTGCACGCCGGGGCCGTCAAGTTCTTCAAGGAAAAAGGCCTGAACGTCAAGTAACGGCCCGCACCTGGGGGCCAGCCGGGGAAACGCTCGGGCTGGCCCCCAACCCCATTCACCCCATGACGCGGACTCCGTCTGTTCCGTCGGCCACCCGGAACGACACCGGGTCGCCAACTCCACGCCCGGACTCCGCGCCGCTCCTACTCGCATCCGCTCGGATGGAACGGTTCTGAAGAACCGTTCCACCGGAGTCCGGAGAAGGAACCCATGAGCGACCCCACCCGCCCCATCAGCAGCGACCCCACCCTCACCCCGCCCGGCCAGGAGATGACCGACGGCGAACGCCGCGCCATCGAGATGGTCGAGGCCGCCGAGACCGGCGGACGCAAACTCGGCGGCTGGCAGCGCGGCCTCGTGACGCTGGTCGCCGTCGCGTGGTGCCTGTACCAGATGTACGCCGCGCAGGTCGGCAACATCGACACCCTCACCCTGCGCGCCACGCACCTGGGCTTCGCGTTCTTCCTCGCGTACCTCGTGTTCCCCCACCGCAAGACCCCCGGGCAGCCGCAGACCCGCGTGCCCTGGTACGACTGGATCCTGGGCATCGGCGCGACCGGCACCGCCGCGTACCTCATCGCGCAGTACCCCAGCATTGCCAATGAGCAGGGCGGTCTGCTGACGGGTACGGACGTATGGGTCGGCAGCGGCATGATCGTCCTGTTGCTGCTCGCCGCGTGGCGCACCATCGGCATCGCCATGCCCATCGTCGCCGGCGTGTTCATGCTGTACGCCCTGACCGGCCCCAAGGGCCTGATCCGCGGTGACCTGGGGCCGCAGCTTCAGCTGCACGCCGGGCAGACCTGGCCGCAGGTCGTGGGTCAGCTGTTCGCGAACACCGAGGGCATCTTCGGCACCGCCATCGGCGTGTCCGCGCAGATCGTGTTTCTGTTCGTGCTGTTCGGCGCGATCTTCGATAAACTCGGCGCGGGTGAATGGTTCATGCGCGTCGCGCAGGGCGTTCTGGGCGGCTTCCGGGGCGGCGCGGCCAAGGCCAGCATCCTCTCCAGCGCCCTGAACGGCGTGATCTCCGGCTCGGCCGTCAGCAACGTCGTCACCGGCGGGAACATCACCATCGGGACCATGGTCCGCACCGGCTACAGCCGCGAGAAGGCCGGGGCCATCGAGGTCGCCAGTTCCAGCAACGGCCAGCTCATGCCGCCCGTCATGGGCGCCGCCGCGTTCATCATGGCGCAGAACCTGAACATCGAGTACCGCAGCCTGATTCTCGCCGCCGCCATCCCCGCGTTCCTGTGCTACGGCACGCTGCTCGTCCTGGCGCACATCGAGGCGCTGAAACTCGGCCTGAAGGGGCTGCCCAAGAGCGAACTGCCCCCGGTGCGCCGCACCCTCCTGAGCGGCTGGTACTACATGCTGCCCCTCGGGTACCTGATCGGGACGCTGACCATCAACCCCGAAGCCACCCCGGAACGCGTCGCGCTGAACACCATCTTCGTCATGCTGGTCATGATGTTCGTGCAGGAGGCCATCCTGGCCAACCGTGACGGACGCGGCGTCGGCCGGGGTCTCCTCGACGGCGGGAAGAAGATCATCGAGGCGTTCGAGGGCGGCGCCCGCTCCATGATCGGCATCGCCATCGCCACCGCCGCCGCCGGGATCATCGTCGGCATCGTGACCATCACCGGGCTGGGCTTCGGCCTCGCGGACATCGTGCAGCTCGCCAGCGACGGCGTCCGGAACGCCTTCGCGTTCGCTGGGCCGCAGGTCGCCACCTTCGCGTCCATCGTGATGGTCCTGCTCATGGCGCAGCTCATCGCGCTGATCCTCGGTATGGGCCTGCCCACCACCGCCAACTACATCCTGATGAGCGCCCTGATCGTCCCCATCATCGCCAAGATCGCCGGACTCGACCCCACCAATCCCGCCCAGATGCTCCCCGTGCACATGTTCGTTTTCTACTTCGGGATC
Organism: Deinococcus soli (ex Cha et al. 2016); assembly: GCF_001007995.1. NCBI lineage: Bacteria > Thermotogati > Deinococcota > Deinococci > Deinococcales > Deinococcaceae > Deinococcus > Deinococcus soli (ex Cha et al. 2016). The sequence goes on from NZ_CP011389.1 coordinate 19,340, forward strand.
ATGGCCGACAGCACCCCACCCGTCGCGCTCGCCGCGTTCGCCGCCGCCGCCATCAGTGGCGGGAACCCCGTCGCGACCGGCGTGCAGGCCTTCCAGTACGAACTGCGCACCGCGCTGCTGGCGTACATGATGTTCTTCAACCCACAGCTGCTGCTCATCGCGAACGGCCGCCTGGGTGGCGTCACCTGGACCGAGGCGATCCCCATGATCCTCTTCGCGTTCATCGGCCTCGTCGCGTTCAGCGCCGCCACGCTGCGCTTCCTGCACCGCCGCACCAATTCACTCCAGGCGCTGCTGCTGCTCGTGGCGGCGCTGATCCTGATCATCCCCACCCACATCCTCTGGAACCTCGCCGCGCTGGCCCTGATCGCCGCCGTGTACTTCTGGCAGAAAGCCGGTAGCCGCGCCGAGCCCCCAGCGGAACCACCCGCCGCACTCGCCTGACCCAGGTGACCGCGCCCCCCGCTCAGTACGGGGGGCGCGGTTGTTCGGGTGCCAGTCGCAGACCTCCTGGACATCCGTTGACTCACGGCGGGTGTCAGTGACGTTCACCCTTTGATCGGTCCAGCCCGAATGAGCCCAGCGTACTTCAGCCCGCCAGTTGGCGGGCGAACTCATGTGGCGTGAGGTTCCCAAGAGAGCTGTGGGGACGGACGACGTTATAGTCCCGCCGCCAGATGGCGAGGCTCAGCCTCGCCTGCGGCACGCTCAAGAACCAGTGAACATTCAAGAACTCGTCACGCATCCGACCGTTAAAGCTCTCAATATAGGCGTTCTGAACGGGCTTTCCGGGGTCGATGAAGTGATGGGCGATGCCCTGCGAGTACGCCCACTGATCCAGGGCCCGGCCCGTAAACTCTGGCCCGTTGTCGGTCAGGAGCACTTCGGGTTTTCCGCGTTCCCGAATCGCGTCTGCCAGCAGACGCGCCACGGTGCTCCCGGGGATCGATGTCGACGCATAGCTGAGCACGCATTCCCTCGTGCCGTCGTCTACAACGTTGAGGATTCGGAACCGTTGCCCGTTGGCCAACTGATCACTGACGAAGTCCAGGCTCCAGCGCTCATTCGCTCGTGTCGGCGACGTGAGCGGCAGTCTGGTGTGGGCCTCCCCCTTTCTGCGGGTCTTTTTGCGGACGGCTAAGCCTTCATTCCGGTACACGCGGTAGACGCGCTTGTGGTTAACGGTCTCGCCCTGGCGGCGCAGCAGGATGTGGAGACGCCGATATCCGAACCGGGGACGCTCGCACGCGAGCGTCCTGAGCTTGTCTGCCAGATCACGGTCATCTCTCGTCGCGCGATGACGCTGTGTAGAACGATGAAAACCAAGAACACGGCAGGCTCGCCGCTCACTGATCCCGAACAGGTGCCGCACTTCCTGGATGACCCGTCGTTTGATGGGCGTCTGGACCTGCGGCATCTGTTCGGGACTCACCCTCAGCACCTGACACTTCACGAGAAATGGCGTCCTGAACGCAGTGCGACATGACAAAGGGCGGTATCTGGGTCTGTGACGAGCCCCGATACTGCCCGCTTCCATGCTGACACGTTGGCCACCTACCTGCACACTCGCTGGCCACACCGCCGTACGGACGCGCTCCGTCGTCTTGCCGAAGTGCTCCTGGCCGTGCTCCAGGCCGAGTCCACGCTTCACCGCAAGATCGCGCTTCACCTCCCCAGATCAGCCACGTTGGAATCAAAAACCCGGACGGTGGCCCGCGTGTTTCACGACGCTCAGCTCACGCCGCAGGACGTCTGTGACGTCTTGCTTCCCTTGCTGCCCGACGGCAAGCTCACCCTGATCATGGACCGCACCACGTGGCATTACGGTCAGACGCCGCTGAACATCCTCGTCTTGGGCGTTCTGCTTGGGGGCGCGGTGATTCCCCTCGTCTGGTCGATCCTGCCGCATCAAGGCAACAGCTGCACTGCTGCCCGGATCCTCCTGGTTGCCCGGCTCCTCAAGGTGATGCCAGCTCGCCGCTGGGCCGTGTTGATCGCAGACCGGGAGTTCGTGGGGCGCGAGTGGTGCTCGTTCCTGCGCTGGAAACGCATCCGGCACTGTATCCGCATCCGGGAGAACACCAGAATCGAGGATGAACTGGTGCGAGACCTGTTCACGACGCTGCAACTGGGACAGGTGCGCACCCTGTTCGAGCGGACGTGGGTCTATGGGGGCTGGATGCACGTGGTCATCACCCTGTCCCCTGCGGGGGACAGGGTGATCGTGGCCTCAGATTTGCCCGTCCTGGATGTGTTGCGGACCTATCGGCTCAGGTGGGCGATTGAATCGGCGTTCTCCGCGTTGAAAGCTCGCGGGCTGAATCTGGAGGCCACGCACATGACGGCTCCAGAGCGCATCTCTCGGCTCTTTGGCCTGCTCTGTATTGCGCTGGCCTGGATGACGCGGATCGGCGCGCAGCGGACAGAAACTCACGCCCCTCGTCAGGACAAGCGTGGGCGAGCGGTCGTGAGCGTGACGCGGATCGGGTGGCAGATCCTGAGTCAAGCGGCACGGTGGGGCGGCGAGGTCTTCTGTGACTGTCTACAGCTCCTCGGAATGCCGTTCCCAACCGCCAGCACGTCAGTTTCCCGAAGTGTCAGGTGCTGAGCAGAGCAGGCCAAAGAGCCGAGAGATGCGCTCTGGAGCCGTCATGTGCGTGGCCTCCAGATTCAGCCCGCGAGCTTTCAACGCGGAGAACGCCGATTCAATCGCCCACCTGAGCCGATAGGTCCGCAACACATCCAGGACGGGCAAATCTGAGGCCACGATCACCCTGTCCCCCGCAGGGGACAGGGTGATGACCACGTGCATCCAGCCCCCATAGACCCACGTCCGCTCGAACAGGGTGCGCACCTGTCCCAGTTGCAGCGTCGTGAACAGGTCTCGCACCAGTTCATCCTCGATTCTGGTGTTCTCCCGGATGCGGATACAGTGCCGGATGCGTTTCCAGCGCAGGAACGAGCACCACTCGCGCCCCACGAACTCCCGGTCTGCGATCAACACGGCCCAGCGGCGAGCTGGCATCACCTTGAGGAGCCGGGCAACCAGGAGGATCCGGGCAGCAGTGCAGCTGTTGCCTTGATGCGGCAGGATCGACCAGACGAGGGGAATCACCGCGCCCCCAAGCAGAACGCCCAAGACGAGGATGTTCAGCGGCGTCTGACCGTAATGCCACGTGGTGCGGTCCATGATCAGGGTGAGCTTGCCGTCGGGCAGCAAGGGAAGCAAGACGTCACAGACGTCCTGCGGCGTGAGCTGAGCGTCGTGAAACACGCGGGCCACCGTCCGGGTTTTTGATTCCAACGTGGCTGATCTGGGGAGGTGAAGCGCGATCTTGCGGTGAAGCGTGGACTCGGCCTGGAGCACGGCCAGGAGCACTTCGGCAAGACGACGGAGCGCGTCCGTACGGCGGTGTGGCCAGCGAGTGTGCAGGTAGGTGGCCAACGTGTCAGCATGGAAGCGGGCAGTATCGGGGCTCGTCACAGACCCAGATACCGCCCTTTGTCATGTCGCACTGCGTTCAGGACGCCATTTCTCGTGAAGTGTCAGGTGCTGAGGGGAAGGAGGACTCGAACGAGGGCTCGGTCTCAGCATCGAGGTACTGATACGGATCGAACGTTCCGGTATCCACCGCGTGCCCAAAGCCTGCATAACTCTCGGCCATCTCGACGTAGAGAAACAGGATGTCCCGCAGCGCCTGTGACGCTTCCTGATGGTCGTGACAGGTGAGGGTGCGCATGTCAGCTCATGCTACGGGCGCTAGTTCAAATTTCAGCCGCACAGACCCTAGCTTGTAGCCGTACACGTCGCCCTGCGTGCCATAGCCCCAACGAGCACCGGGAAACGAGTACCACTGCCCCCGTTTGGGTCGGCAGACGGGCAGGGGCATGGATCGACGATCACTCCGGTGCAGGACGGTGACGGGGTGGCGACCGCTTCAAGTCGTTCAAGCCATCGCTGTCCCGGGTGTACGCCTGCGTGTAGGAGGGAAGATCGACACGATCTTCCCTCAGGACGTTCCACCAGATAGACGGGAACGGATGTTTGAAGACCAGTCGGCTGAGCAACAGGGCGACCAGCAGGGCGTCACTCAATTTCTGGTGCGAACACCGCTTGAGGTCACTGAAATGCCGTTTGGCCCAGCGGCGAAGCTGACGGATGACGGCCCGTCGGCCTCAACTGTGATGGAGCGGGTATGGCTAGGTGCCGTCTCCATTTTTTTCCTCTGGGAGAGATTGAACAGGTCATGGCGCGAGCCCTAAACGGGGTTTCCAGGTGACGGAACTTGTGGGTGGCGTCCTTGGCTTTCCAGTGGTAGATCGCCGTCCTCGCGACTCCATTGAGGGGCGTCAGATCGCTGATCGGCGTCTCAGCCTCAAGCTCTCTGAGAATCTCTACGAGCTGCTACTCCGTGTACAGTTGGCGTTCCATGTTTCTCCCAGTCTGCTGCTCGGTTTGCAATCCGACTGGTGCCGGAAAGAGGGGCAAGGTCACGGGTCTTTCTCGGCTCCTATGGGCGGGTATGAAGTCAGGTGCGCGGCGCCGTGACCGCCAGGAGGGTTGGTGAAAGTCGCAGCAGACGCGTGCAGCTGTGGGCTGCGCGGTCAGGCGGAATGCGGGATGCGCCGCTCGAACACGAGCCCGCGCGGCGTGCCGGCCAGCATCACGGGCGTCAGGACCGGCACGCCCAGCAGGGACAGGTGCACATGCCCGGCCGCGTCGGTGCGCTCGATGGCCGCCGCGACGGCCACCACGTCCCAGTCCCGGCGGGTCGCAAGGACCGTTGCGGCCACCTCGGCCTGACCTGCCAGCAGTTCAAGGCTGATCACGGCCGCCCGCACCGGCCCGCGCGCCGCGCGGATGTCGCCCGGGTGATGCAGCGCCGACCCGACCAGCGTCCAGTGGCCTGCCAGGGATGTCACCTTCACGCTGGGAATGCCGCGCAGCGCGCCCAGGTCATGACTCAGGGCCTCCGCGCCCGGGGTGGCGATCAGGACGTCCACGTCCGGCAGGGCGCCACTGAAGAACTCCGCGACGTTCAGGCGGTCGCGGTTCGACAGGACAGCCAGACGCTCGTGAACAGCCTCGGCACTGGGCAGGACGTCGGCAATGGCGGTGCGGAACTGATCGGGCATAACGGACTCCTCTCGAGTGAGCGCTGCGGGGCGCCCACTGCACCATCAGGGTACGCAGTGTGCGCTGACCACCCGCCGACAGAACCCACAAGCTGACGTTCACGGATCGTTCAGGCAGCGGGGGCGCGGCCCCACCCGCCGGACACCCCGCGCGACCGAAGCCGCCCACCGTCGTAGGGTGGCGGGGTATGCAGGCCACCCTGAGCACCACCCGCCACGCCGCCGCGATCGCGGTGGCCGTGACCGCCGGGCACTTCATCAACGACGCGTACAGCGCCATGCTCACGCCCCTCACGCCCGCCCTGCAGGCGAAGTACGGCGTCAGCATCGCCGCTGTCACGTTCCTGGGCAGCGTGTACTCCCTGACGAGCAGTGTCCTCCAGCCCGTGCTGGGCATCATAGGCGAGCGCCTCGACCGCCGCTACGCCGCCGCACTCGGCCCGCTGATGACCGGGATCGGCCTGACCCTCATGGGTTTCGTGCCGTGGTTCGGGGCGCTGGTCCTGCTCGTCGCCGTGGCGGGATTCGGCAGTGGCTTCTTCCACCCCGCCGGAGCGGCGTACGTCGCGCAGCACAGCCCCCCCGACAAGCGCGGCCTGTGGGCCAGTCTGTTCAGCGCGGGCGGCACCGCCGGCATGGCCCTCGGCCCCGTCTTCGCGGGCGTGGGCCTGACGCACCTGCCGTGGTTCGCGCTGATCGGAGTCGTCATCGCCGCGATCACCTTCGCCGTCACGCCCAGCGGCGTCCAGAAAGCCAAACGGATTCCCCTGCGCGACTACGCGGGCATCTTCCGGGGGCCCCTCGTGTGGCTGTGGGTCATGGCGGTCCTGCGCTCGCTGGCCAGCATGGGCTACAACGCCATGCTGCCCTTCATGCTGCTCGCCCGGGGCTTCGGCGCGCGCGAGGTCGCCATCACCCTGGCCGTGTACTCCGTCGCCAGCGCCATCGGCGGCATCGTCGGCGGACGGCTCAGCGACCGTGTGGGCCGCACCACCATCCTGCGCGGCGCGATCCTCACCACCATCCCCTTCTTCGCACTGCTGATCCTCTCCAGCCCCGCCCACTGGTGGTTCTACCCCCTGACCTTCATCGTGGGAGCCGCCGTGAACGCCAGCATCCCCGTCGGCGTCGTCACCGCTCAGGAATACGCCCCCGGCCACGTCGCCGTCGCCAGTTCCATCATGATGGGTTTCTCGTGGGGCTTCGCGGGCCTCCTCGTGTTTCTCGTGGGCGCCCTGGCCGACGCCACCAGCCCCACCACCGCCGCCCTGGCCGCACTGAGCCTGCTGATTCCCAGCGCGGTCATCGCCGCGCGCCTGCCCGAACCGCAGAAGGTGCAGTTCAGCTGAAAGTTGGATGGCAGGAAGCCGGGTGCATGAGCACCATGAGCCATGCTCGACTTCCTGTGGACGGTAGGGCCGCTGATCGGCGGCCCACTCCTCGCCTATCTGCTCACGGTCCGCTTGCGGCGTCGGTGGCTCCGGCGGCACGCCCACTGGTGGGGCCACCTCGTCGTCCCGGCCCATCTGGCCGCGTGTCTGACCGTGTCGCCCGTGTTCCTGATGTGGGCCGGATACATGTGGGACGTCCGGTACGGTCACTGCTCCACCGATCCGACCTTCCCGGCACTCTGCTGGGGTGACCTTCAGACCGGGGTGTTCCTGTGGGTGTGGATGGCCGGGTTCCTGACCGTCGTGCTGCTCGGCATCCGCTCGGTCGTCCACTCGCTCCGCGCTGACGACCTCACAGCCCCCAACCTCACACCAGCGCGACCTCGCGAGCTTCCTGCGCGCGGACGCCGTCCATGACGAGCTTCAGGGACTCGCGGCGCTGGGCGGGGTCGGGGATGTTCAGACTGACAATAAGTTCGTCGGCGGCCGTGTCGTGGGCCAGGGTGTGCAGACGCGCGGCGACGGTGGCGGGGTCGCCGATGATCGCGCGCCGGCGCATGGAGTCGGCCAGGCCGCGTTCCTGCGGGGTGTACGGGTACGCTTTCGCCTCGGCGACAGTGGGGTAGGGGGCGCTCTCGCCCCGCATGAGGCGCAGGAACATCAGGCCGAGCGGGAGGCTGAGTTCCTCGGCTTCCTCGGCGGTGGGGGCGGTGACGACGCTCGCGGCCACGAGCACGCGCGGTTCCGGGAAGGTTTCCGAGGGCTGGAACGCGGCCCGGTAGGCGTCTGCAGCGGCGCGGGCCTGCGCGGTGTCCGGGTTGATGTGCCACGCGAACGCCAGCCCCGCCCCGACCTTGGCGGCGACGTGCGCGCCGTAGCCGCTGCTGCTGAGGATCCACAGCGGCGGGAACAGACCCTCGCCCGCCGGGGCGGCCACGGTGCCCGCAAAGGGGTGTCCGGCCGGGTACCGTCCGGTGCCGAAGGCGATCAGGTCCGAGAGTTGCCGCTCGAAGGACTCCTCGATCATTCCCTGCGCGCCCCGCAGTGCGCGGGCGGTGCGGCCGTCCGTGCCCGGGGCGCGGCCCAGACCCAGATCCACCCGGTCGGGCGCAAGGGCCGACAGCAGCCGGTAGCCTTCCGCGACGGCCAGCGGCGCGTGGTTGGGGAGCATCACGCCGCCCGAGCCCAGGCGGATGCGTGTGGTGCGTTGCGACGCGGCCGAGAGCACCGCCAGCGGTACGCTGGACGCCAGCGCGCCCATGTTGTGGTGCTCGGCCACCCAGTACCGGCTGTAATTCGCGTCCTCGGCGGCCTTCGCGTACGCCAGGGCGGCCTCGACCGACTCGGCGGCGCTGGACCCCAGCGGCACGGGCACAAGATCAAGCACGGACAGAGGCAGGGGAGAGGGAACGCTCATGCCCGGCAGTGTGCGCCCCCCCGCGTGGGGAGAAGCTGTGCGTGGTCACGGTAGGTCAGGTGACGGATGCCTGCCGGCCCTGGACCTGTCAGAGTCGGCGCATGCTGATCGTGCTGACCGGAGCGTCCGGCGTTGGAAAGACCACGCTGCTGCCGCACCTGAAGGGCGCTTGCCCGGAGGTCGACTGGCACGACTTCGACGAGCGGTGGCAGGGTGGTGGGACAGCCGAGCGGCAGCAGCTGACCGATGAGTGGATCCGGGCCGCTCTGGGCGCGGGGCGAACTCTCGGGCTGCTCGGACCGTGCCCGCTGGGCGAGGTGCTGGCCGCCCCCTCGATGCCCGCCGCGGCGCTGGTGCGGCACGCCCTGCTGGACGTCGGAGATGTCGAGCGCATCAGTCGCCTGCGGACGCGCGGCGACGGGCAGGACACGCAGGATGTCCTGAACTGGTCGGCGTGGCTGCGCCTGCACCACCACGACCTGCTGTGGCGCCCGGACGTGATCATGCAGGGAGGCTGGCCGGACATGCAGTGGGATCGCTGGCTGAATGGAGATCGCAGCGAATGGCCCACACGCACACTGGACGTGTCAGGGCTGAGCCCGGCGCGCAGTGCGGAATGGATCCGTCGCTGGCTGACTGGGTAACGCCGGGGTGCGGGGCACACCCCTAGCCCTCTGCACCCCCGCGTCCGGTTGATCCTGCCCACCCGCCTCTATCCTGGGCCCCATGAGGGCAGGTCAATGAACAACGAGATTCCCGTGCAGACCCTGGGCGGTCAGGGCGAGGTGATGGCGCACGCGGTGGACGCCTGCGTGCACTGCGGCTTCTGCCTGCCCGCCTGCCCCACGTACGCGCTGCTGGGCGACGAGATGGACAGCCCGCGGGGCCGCATCGTGCTGATGAAGGAGGTGCTGGAGGGTGGCCTGCCGCTGGCGGACGCCGCGCCGCACCTCGACCGCTGCCTGGGCTGTCAGGCGTGCGTGACCGCCTGCCCCAGCGGCGTCCCGTACGGCGAGCTGATCACCGCGTTCCGGGGCTGGAGTGAACCGCAGCGTGAGCGCAGTGCGTTCGACCGGTCGAAACGCTGGGCGATCCTCAAGGCGCTCCCCGCCCCGCGGCTGTTCAGCGTGGCGGCGCGTGTGGGGCAGTTCGCCAAGCCGCTCGCGCCGGTGCTGCCCGCCGCGCTGCGTGGTCCGCTGGACCTGCTGCCGGAATCCGTGCCCGCCATGCAGCCCAGCCCGAAGGTCACCCCCGCGCGCGGCGTGCAGCGGGGCCGGGTGGCGTTCCTGGTGGGCTGCGCGCAGCAGGCGCTCGCGCCGAACTTCAACGCGGCGACCCTGCGCGTCCTGGCCCGCAACGGCATCGAGGTCGTCATTCCCGACGGGCAGGGCTGCTGCGGCGCCGCCGCGCTGCACACCGGCGCGCGGGACGAGGCGCTGAAACTGGTGCGCGCGAACCTGGACGCCTTCCACCCCGACGAGTTCGACGCGATCCTCTCGAACGCCGCCGGGTGCGGCGCGGGCCTCAAGGAGTACCCGATGGTCCTGCACGGCGAGCCCGACGAAGCGCGCGCAAAGGCCTTCGCGGCGAAGGTCATGGACATCAGTGAGTACCTGAATGGGTTGCTTCAGAACGGCGAGCTTGAACCCCCCGTGCCCGCCCGTCGCCCCCTGACAGTCGCGTACCACGACGCCTGCCACCTCGCCCACGCGCAGGGCGTCCGCGCCGCGCCCCGCGCCCTGCTGCGCGCCATCCCCGGCGTCAGCGTGCTGGAGGTCCCGGAAGGCGACCTCTGCTGCGGCTCGGCAGGCACCTACAACCTCGAACAGCCCGACCTCGCCGGGCAGCTCGGCGCGCGCAAGGCAAAGAATATCCTGTCCACCACGCCGGACCTGATCGCCAGCGGCAACATCGGCTGCCACACCCAGATTCAGAGCCACGTGCGCCGCCAGGGCAGCCCCACGCCCGTGATGCATACCATTGAGATCCTCGATCTGGCGTACCGGGGGGAGCTGTGAGGGTCGAGGGGAGATGGTTGATGGGTGATGGAAGGGTGGGCTTGTGAGCACCGAGAAACTCGCGTTGACCACGAATTCCGCTGCTCGTAAACCGGCGTCGGCAGGTGGAGCGTCGACTGCCCTCGCGGCTGACCTGACGCGCGCGCTGGGGCCGCGCAAGGTGCTCTCGAACCTCTCCGAGCGGCTGAACTACCGTTACGACGCCATCCAGTTCGGGGCGACGCCGCTGGCGGTCGTGCTGCCCGAAAGTACCGAGGACGTAGTGGCGGCGGTCCGGGCGGCGCGGGCGGCGGGTGTCCCGATCGTGGGGCGCGGCGCGGCGAGTGGCCTGTCGGGCGGCGCGGCCCCGCTGGAGCCGGGGCTGGTGATCTCGTTCACGCGCATGACCCGCCTGAGCATTCACCCCGAGCGGCGCGAGGCGACCGCGCAGGCGGGGGTGGTCACGCTGGCCGTGACCGAGGCGGCCAGGCCCCACGGCCTGATCTACCCGCCGGACCCGGCGAGTTTCCGCACGAGCACCATCGGCGGGAACCTCGCGGAGAACGCGGGCGGCCCGATGTGCTTCAAGTACGGCGTGAGCGGCGACTACGTGCGTGCGCTGGAATTCGTGGACGAAGGCGGCGAGGTGCACCGCCTGACCCGCGACGTGTTCGATCTGGCGGGCCTGCTGATCGGCTCCGAGGGCACGCTGGGTCTGATCACCGAGGCGACGCTGCGCCTGATCCCCCCGCCCCGCTTCACGCGGACGCTGATGGCGCACTTCCCGGAGGTCGGGGCGTGCGCAGAGGCGGTCAGCCGCGCCATCGCGGCGGGCGCGGTACCCAGCAAGCTGGAATTCATGGACCGCGCCTGCACGAACGCCGTCGAGGACTACCTCCACCTGGGGTTGCCGAGGGACGCGGAGGCGGTGCTGCTGGTGGACACCGACGGGGAGGACCTGGACACCGTGCAGGACGAACTGCGGCTGGTCGAGGAGGCCTGCGTCGCCTCGGGCGGCACGGTGCGCCGCGCGGCGACGGATGAGGAGGGCGCGCTGCTGTGGCGTGCGCGGCGCTCCGTATCCCCGGCGTTGGGCCGCATCCGCCCGCAGCGCATGAACGAGGACATCGTCGTGCCCAGATCGGCGCTGCCGGACGTGGTGCGCGAGATCCGCGCGCTGGGCGACGCCAGTCCCTTTCCGGTCGTGCAGTTCGGGCACATCGGGGACGGCAACCTGCACCCGAACATCCTGTTCGACCCCCGAAGGGAGGACGCGCACGCCGTGCATGACCTCGCGCACCGCATCGCGCTGGTCGCCATCCGCCACGGCGGGGTGCTCAGCGGCGAGCACGGGATTGGCAGCATGAAACGCGACTTCATGCGTGATGCCGTGGACCCCGAGACGCTCGCCGCCCTGCGCGGCGTGAAACGCGCACTCGACCCGAGTGGCGCGCTGAACCCCGGGAAGATTCTTCCTGCGGAAGGAGTGGATGGTTGATGGTTGACAGTGGATGGAGGACCTTCGCCTTTCTATCAACCATCGACCATCTCCCATTTTCTGCGCCGGAGGCGCCTCATGCCCATTCTTGACCTGTCTCCCGACGACCAGACGATCACCCTGACCGGCGAGGTGACGCTGCCCGAGGTGTACGCGGCGCTGCCCACCGGACTGTTCCCGCCGTTCCCGCACGTGAACCTGCCGGGCGGGGTGGGCGGCCTGATCCTGCGTGGGGGCTTCGGGCAGACCTTCCCGTTCGCGTCGGACGTGCTGGGGGTCACCTTCCGCGCCGCGAGTGGCCGGGTGGTGCGCGCGGGGGGGCGCACCGTGAAGAACGTGCAGGGCTACGACCTGACCCGCCCGTTCGTGGGCAGTTTCGGCGTGCTGGGCGAGCTGCTGGAGGTCACGCTGCGCCTGCGCCCCGGCCTGAGCGTCGGGCACGTGGTGCATCCGGGGCCGCTGGTGCCCACCACGGCGCGCTTCACCTGGGCCGCGCCGGACGGCACGCACGTCATGCACTTCGGCCATGAGCGCGAGGTCCGCGCGGCGCTGGACCCGTCCGGCGCGCAGCCCGTGACGCAGGCGCCAGAGTACGCCCCGCTGTTCCCGGGTGGCATGGGCGTGGGTGAGGCCGGACCGCTGCGGGATCTGCGCCTGGGCTGGCAGAACGGCGACCTGGCTCCAGAGGCCCCGGCGCTGTTCCGGACGCTGGCGGCCAGTCTCTAAAGGTCCCCTGAAGCTGTCCTCATGACTGACCCGCCGCGCACACGTGCCGGGCGAATACACACCTGACACTTTTCGCTATTCTGTCGGGCGTGCTGAAACACATCTCCCTGATGACCGCGCTCATGCTCGGCGCTGCGGGCGCGCAGACTGTCGAACTGCGCATCCTCGAAACCACCGACCTTCACACCGCCGCCAAGGGCTATGACTACTACCAGGACAAGCCCACCGGCGAGTTCGGCCTGGAGTACACCGCCACGCTGATTGCCAAGGCCCGCGCCGAGAAGGTCAACACGCTGCTGTTCGACAACGGCGACCTGATCCAGGGCAACCCGCTCGGCGACTACGCCGCGCGCGTCGCGCCCATCAAGGACGGCGAACTGCACCCCATGCACCAGGCCATGCGCTCCCTGAAATACGACGGTGCCACCCTGGGCAACCACGAATTCAACTACGGCCTGGACTACCTCGACCGCGTGCTGAAGTCCGCGCCCATGCCGTACGTGAACGCCAACGTCCTGAACATGGACGGCAGTAACAAATACACCCCCTACGTCATCCAGCGCAAACTGGTCCGTGACACGCAGGGCCGCCCGTACTACATCAACGTCGGCGTGATCGGCTTCACGCCCCCCCAGATCGTCAACTGGGACAAGGCGTACCTCGACGGCAAGGTGCAGGTCATGGACATCGTCCAGAGCGCCCAGAAGTTCGTGCCTGACATGAAAGCCAGGGGCGCGGACATCATCGTCGCGCTGGCCCACACCGGCATCAACAGCGGCGCGTACACCCCCGGCCAGGAACAGGCCGGTGCGGAACTCACCAAGGTCCCCGGCCTGGACGTGATCCTGACCGGGCACAGCCACCTGGAATTCCCCGGCCCGGCCTACAAGGACGTCCCCGGCGTGAACCTCGCCAAGGGCACCATCAACGGCAAGGTCGTCCTGATGCCCGGCTTCTGGGGCAACAACCTCGGCGTCGCCGACCTGAAACTGAACTTCGACCGCAAGACCCAGAAGTGGACCATCCTGGACGCGCAGGGCGGCATCCGCCCCATCTGGGACAAGACCGCCAAGAAGAGCCTCGTGACCGCCGACGCGACCGTCGCCGCCGCCGTCGAGGGCGCGCACCAGGGCACCCTGGGCTACGTGCGCGGCAAGGTCGCCGACCTGACCGCCCCCATCAACTCCTACTGGGCCCTGACGCAGGACGACCCCAGCGTGCAGCTCGTCAGCAACGCGCAGATCGCGTACGTGAAGGCCGCGCTGAGCAGCACCCAGTACAAGGACCTGCCCGTCCTCTCCGCCGCGGCGCCCTTCAAGGCCGGGGGCCGCGCGGGCGTCAGCTACTACACCGACATTCCCGCCGGGACGCTGGCGATCAAGAACGTCGCCGACCTGTACGTGTACCCGAACACCGTGCAGGCCGTGCTCGTGACCGGCGCGCAGGTGCAGGAGTGGCTGGAACGCAGCGCCGGGCAGTTCAAGCAGATCGACCCCAGCAAGGCTGAACCCCAGGCGCTGGTGGACGAGACCTTCCCCACCTACAACTTCGACGTGATCGACGGCGTGAGCTACGAGATCGACGTGACCCAGCCCAACCGATACAACAGCAGAGGCGAGGTCGTGAACCCGAACGCCCGCCGCATCAAGAACCTGACGTTCATGGGCAAACCCATCGACCCGGCCGCGCAGTTCGTGGTCGCCACGAACAACTACCGCGCCTCGGGCGGCGGCTCGTTCCCCGGCCTGAACGGCAAGAACATCATCCTGCAGGCACCCGACGAGACCCGCGAGGCCCTCGTGAAGTACTTCAACGAGCAGAAGACCGTCAACCCCAGCGCTGACGGCAACTGGAAGCTCACGCCTATCCCCGGCGCGACCCTGCTGTACGCCAGCAGCCCCACCGCCCAGAAGTACGCGCCCGCGAACGCCACGCTGGTCAAGACCCGCGACGACGGTTTCGCCGAGTACTACATCAAGTACTGATCACCGGCGCGTCTTGCACCCCCGGCCACGGCTGGGGGTGTTTTCTTGCTGCCCGCCGCAGCCCGGGGGGCTGATCAGGGGCAGGTGCAACGGAGGCTGGCTGTTGGGAGGTGATCCCGCTCCGCAGGGGTTCGGGGTCAGAGGTCCGGGAGGGAGAGATCTGAATGGTTTTCGAACGCCTCGTCGCGTCTGTCGGTGGCCGTGGTGGGGTGCCTCCGGTGGGGGGGCTGGACAGGCTCCGATGCTGTCCTGGTCGACGTTCTTCCGAGGTTGCGAATTCTGAACTTCAGGTGTTGGAACTGTTTCCATTGACAGCCTGAGAGTGGCGGTGTACGCTTGCCACACCAAGAACGAAACACGTGGAACCGCTTCACAGAAGCGGGCCGGGCCTGTCCGGCACCCACCCAAGGGGGATGCATGAAGAAAGTCATCGCACTCGTCAGCCTCAGCGCCGCCATCGCCGTCAGCAGCAACGCCAGCGCCGTCACCGTCACCCTCGCCTGCGGCGCCGTGGGCCAGGAACTCGAACTCTGCAAGGCCGGCGCCGCCCGCTGGGCCAAGAAGACCGGCAACGAAGTCAAGATCTTCGAGAGCCCCAACCTCACCAACGACCGCCTCGGCCTGTACCAGCAGCAACTCGCCGCCAAGAGCAGCGACATCGACGTCTACCAGCTCGACGTCGTCTGGCCCGGTCTGCTCGCCCAGCACTTCGTGGACCTGAAGGGCAAGGTGCCCGCCGCTGAAGTCAACGCGCACTTCAAGGGCATCATCGACGCCAACACTGTCAACGGCAAACTCGTCGCCATTCCCTGGTTCACCGACGCCGGTCTGCTGTACTACCGCACCGACCTCCTGAAGAAGTACGGCTTCACCGCCGCCCCCAAGACCTGGACCGAACTGGCCCTGATGGCCAAGAAGATCCAGACCGGCGAGCAGAAGACCAACAAGGCCTTCACCGGCTTCGTCTGGCAGGGCAAGAACTACGAAGGGCTGACCTGCGACGCCCTGGAATGGGTCGTGAGCTTCGGCGGCGGCACCATCGTCGACAACACCGGCAAGGTCACAATCAACAACGCCCAGGCCGCCAAGGCCCTGGACACCGCCGCCAGCTGGATCAAGAGCATCAGCCCCGCCGGCGTCACCACCTACGCCGAGGAAGAAGCCCGCGGCATCTTCCAGTCCGGCAACGCCGCCTTCATGCGCAACTGGCCCTACGCCTGGGCACTCGGCCAGGGCGACGACAGCAAGGTCAAGGGCAAGATCGGCGTCGCGCCCCTGCCCAGCGGCGGCAGCCGCAACGCCGCCACCCTCGGCGGCTGGCAGCTCGGCGTGAGCAGCTACAGCAAGAACCAGGCCGCCGCCATCGACCTCGTGCGCTACCTCGCCGGCCCCGCCGAGCAGAAGATCCGCGCGATCGAAGGGGCCTACAACCCCACCATCCAGAGCCTCTACAAGGACAAGGACGTGCTCGCCAAGAACCCCTTCTTCGGCAGCCTGTACAGCGTCTTCACCAGCGCCGTCGCCCGTCCCTCCGGCCCCACCAAGGGCAAGTACAACCAGGTCTCCCAGGCCTTCAGCACCGCCGTCAGTGACGTTCTGAACGGCAAGATGAAAGGCCAGGCCGCCGTCGCCAAACTTGCCGGCGACCTGAACCGCATCAAGGGCCGCGGCTGGTAAGCCCCACCCACTGACAGGGGGGACGCCCACCACCCGGGGGCGTCCCCCCGTTTTCACCCCCTTACGGAAGTGTTCATCCCGACTGAACACCCACCGCCCGGCCTACACTGAACGCATTCCACAGGAGGTACACCCGGCATGACCGTGAACCCCACCGCGCCCACCCGGCCCGTCCGCACCCGCGGCATCGAAGCGGCCCGCGCCCGGCAGGCCATCTGGCTGCTGCTGCCCACCCTGATCGCGATCGCCCTGGTCGCTGGCTACCCGCTGTACCGCACCATCTACTTCTCGCTGTTCGAGGCGAACCTCACCACCCCGGACCAGCGCAGCTTCATCGGCCTGGGGAACTTCTGGTTCACCACCGAGGACGGCGTGGCCCTGGGCTTCCTGCAGGACCCCAAATGGTGGGGCGCCGTGAAGAACACGCTGCTGTTCACCGTTGTGTCCGTCACACTGGAAACGATCTTCGGCATGATCATCGCCCTGGTCGTGAACAGCGCCTTCAAGGGCCGCGGCCTGCTGCGCACTGCCATGCTGGTCCCCTGGGCGATCCCCACCGTCGTGTCCGCGCAGATGTGGTCGTACCTGTACAACGACACCTTCGGCCTGATCGGCCGCGGCCTGCTGGGCGGACAGGCGCTGCTCGCCAACACCGACAGCGCCATCTGGGCCCTGATCGCCGTGGACGTCTGGAAGACCACCAGCTTCATGGCCCTGCTGATCCTCGCGGGCCTGCAGAGCCTCCCCAGCGACATGTACGAGGCGGCCGACATGGACGGCGCGAGCAAATGGACGCAGTTCTGGCGCCTGACCCTCCCGCTGCTGCGCCCCGCGCTGCTCGTCGCGCTGGTGTTCCGCAGCCTGGACGCCCTGCGCGTGTTCGACATCATGTCCGTGATGCTCGGCAACGTGAACGCCGCCGCGACCAGCATGACCGGCTACGCCCGGCAGGCCCTGATCGACAACTCGCTGCTCGGCTACGGCAGCGCCGTCAGCGTGGCGATCTTCGTGATCATCATGGTCATCGTCGTCATCTACGTCACCGCGTTCCGCGTGAAATTCGACTGAGGGGACCGACATGAACCTGAAGACCAAGAACCCGGCCCTGTACTACCTGCAACGCGCCGCCTTCTACCTGCTCGTGCTGGTCATCGCCTTCTACCTGCTCGCCCCGTTCTTCTGGGCGGTCCTGACCAGCCTGCGCTCCCCCGGCGATCTGTTCCTGCAACCCGCGCAGTTCATCGCCGCCGAGACCACCTTCCAGAACTACACCCAGGTGTTCGCCAACCCGAACTTCCAGCGCGGCCTGCTGTACTCGCTGATCGTCGCCGTCGGCTCGGTCCTCATCAGCCTGCTGATCGGTTCGTTCGCCGCGTACGCCCTGGGCCGCTTCCGCTTCAGGGGCAAGCAGATCATCATGTACGTCATCCTGGCCGTCAGCGTCTTCCCGCAGATCGCCGTGCTGTCGGGCCTGTACACCCTGATCAGCGCCCTGGGCCTGTACAACAACCCCGTCGGTCTGATCCTCACGTACCTGATCTTCACCATCCCCTTCACGGTCTGGGTGCTGACCAGCTTCGTGCGCGACATCCCCGGGGAGCTGGAAGAGGCGGCGCTGGTGGACGGCGCCAGTCCCCTCCAGACCCTCTTCCAGGTGCTGTTCCCCGTCATGATGCCCGCCCTGGTCACCACCGGCCTGCTGGCGTTCATCAACGCCTGGAACGAGTACCTGTTCGCCCTGACCTTCACCAGCACCAACCGCACCGTGCCGGTCGTGATCGCCAACTACTCCGGCGCGACCCAGTTCGACCAGCCCTGGGGCCAGATCATGGCCGCCAGCATCGTCGTGACCATCCCCCTGATCATCCTGGTGCTCGTGTTCCAGCGCAACATCGTGTCCGGTCTGACCGCCGGGGCCGTCAAGGGCTGACGCACGCAGGAACCCACCGGAAGCAGACAGCAGAGGCCCCGGGGACGATCCCTCGGGGCCTCTGCCTGTGAAGCCGCGGGAAGCCCGAACCTCCAGCCCCCCAAGTCAACCCACGGGGTCAACCTCCGCCTCCAGGTACCCCCGCACGATCGCCTGGGCCAGCGCGGCATGATCCCGCTCGGCCTGATCGGCGTACGCCACCGCGAAAGTCGCCACCGCCTGATCGAACGTCTCACGCCGGCCCAGGTACGCGCCCAGCGCCACGGCGTCCCCCGTGCGGGCGTGCGCGCGGGCCAGCGCCCAGCCGCACAGCTCGGCAATCTCCTCCAGGGTGCGCGGCGACACCGCCTGCAGGTCGAAGCGTCCCTTCTGGTCCCGCAACTGCCGCACGTACCCGCAGAAGCCCTCGCCCGCCGACCAGCCCAGGAACGGATCGGCTGCCGCCTGCATCAGCTGCTGCCCCCGCACGATCCGGTGCGCCGCGTTCCGCGCGACGGTCGGCCCGGCATACGGCTCGAGCACGCTCGGCCGCGCCTCCTTCACCTGCAGGAACAGCACATCGTCCCCGTCGGCGGCCAGCAGCAGCACCAGCACCCGCCGCCCGCAACTGCCCACACCCGTGACCTTCAGCGCCCAGTCAGCCAGGTGGTAGCGCGACAGCAGTTCCCGGCGGTCCGGGGCCACGCTGTCCAGATAGTTCGTCCGCACGCCCGCCAGCATGACCTCCGCCTGCGGGTCCGACGTGTGCACCAGCAGAGGCGGATCGTCCCGCAGGCGCCAGCCGCCCGGGGTCTGCACCGCCAGCTTCTTCAGGGTGTGCAGGTGCGTGCGGGTGCTGGCCTTGGCGAACATCGCCCGGCCGTGATCCCGCGCGTCGGCCGCCATGTCCGCCAGCGCCTCGGACGCGTCGATCCGGTCGTACCAGACGTCCAGGTGATGCTGCCTCGCGTACGCGCGGACATGCAGGCGGTATGCCCGCGCCGCGCTCCGAGCGGCATACACGGCGTCCGCCTCGCTGTGCCCCGCCTCACGCCCGGCCAGCACCAGACTGGTCGCCAGTCGCCGCACATCCCACTCCCACGGCGCCCGCAGCGTCTCATCGAAATCGTTCAGGTCGAACACCAGATTCCGCTCCCCGGTCGCGAACGCCCCGAAGTTCGCGCAGTGGGCGTCCCCGCTGGCCTGCACCCGCTCGCCCGTCACGGGCGTGCCCGCCAGATCGGCCGCCATGAGTGCCGCCGTCCCCCGGAAAAACGCGAAGGGATTGGCCACCATCCGCCCGAACCGCAGCGGCAGCAGGTGCGTCATGCAGCCGTCCGTTCCAGCGTGCAGGGCGTTCAGGACCTGCTCGGGCCGCTTGCCGGGCACCTCGAACAGCGCGTGGTCCCGCCGGGGCAGCGTGCTACGCAGCGCGCGCCCCCGCGCTCGCCTCTCGTCCCGGCCAGGCAACGGCACCGCAGAAAATGGATCATGCATGACCGTATCGTGTCACGCCAGTTCAGGGCGAGTCGGCACACATGCCGCCCTGTACCAGTCCAGCCCGTTCTGCGTGGACCGGGAAACGACCTGACGCGGGGACCGACACCCCAGGTCGCACCGGTCAGTTCAGGTGCGCGCCGTCCTCCTGCGCACCCCCGTACATCTTGATCACGTCCCGCAGCAGCTGCCGCGCCAGCCGCAGCACGCTCTCGTCGGTCACGTCATCCACCCGGAAGCCCTCGCCCAGCCCGTACTCACCCCGGAACGCGCCGTCCACGCGCCGGACCCGCACGAGCACCTCGCACAGCCCCAGCCGGTAGCGGGCCGCGTGCCAGCTGCCCAGCGGCGCGGGCCGAAGGACCTCCTGCGGGTCCGGTGCTGGGTCCATACTGACGTTGTTCAGCGGCAACCCCGGCCCGCTCGCGGCGCGCAGCGCGTGGTACAGCAGCGTCAGGAAGCCCTCGCAGGCCTGCACCTCGGCCTGCCGCGCCTGCGCGCCCCGCCGGATCACCGCCTGCAACTCGTCGAAGGAACTCACGGGTCCGACTGTACCGTCCCTTAATTCAGCAGTTCGTACGCCGCGTCGCGCGTACCGGTGCCCAGCTTGCGCAGCAGACCGTCCTGCACCAGTCGGCGCAGGGTCCGCCACGCCTGCTGCGTCGTGATGCCGCACGCCCCGCGCAGGTCCACGTTCCTTACCCGGCCCTGCTCGCGCGCCAGGGCCAGCGCGATGGCGCGAACCTCGGCGGCGTTCGGGCCGCTGCTGTCCGCCGGGCGGCGCGGCGCACGCGCAGGCTTCGCGTCAGCCGCCTGAACGGGCGCCGGGACAGGTGGAGCGTGCGGCACCACGACTGGCGGGGCGACCGGTGCAGGCATGGGCGGAACCTCGGCCACGCTCAGCGTGGGGCGGCCCAGGGCGGCGCGGACCTCGTCACTCAGGACGTACGCGATGCCGCGTCCGACCCCGGCGCGGCGGATCAGCCCGTGGTCCTCCATGCCGCGCAGCAGACGGGGCGTGCGGTCCTCCGGGAGTTGCAGCGCGCGGGCCAGCGCCGCGCGGGTCGCCTCGCCCTCACGCGCCAGCAGGCTCAGGACGATCAGGACGTCCAGCGAGAGGGTCTGCATCTCCTCCTGCTTGCGGGCCACGAAGCGCACGAACTCCGCGTCGAAGCCCGGCGAGTGCAGCGCCAGCGTCACCGAATCCGGGTACGTGGTGTACTCCGGCGGTTCCTTCCCGTGGCGCAGCATCAGCGAGTACATCTTGTCCACGCCCACCCCGGCCCGCTCGACCAGCCCCAGGCGCGCCAGCGACTCGGCCAGCAGCGGATTGCGGCGCTTGGGCTGGTGCCGCAGGATGTTCCCCGGCGTGATCCCGCCCGGCAGCCCGCCGGGGTTCATGATCTCCAGCCGGTCCGGGAAGTGATGCACGTGCACCGCGTCCCGCAGCGTGTAGTCCCGGTGCGTCAGGGCGTTCAGGAGCGCCTCGCGGTACACGACCTCGTCCTGATCCCACACCTCGATGCGGAACAGGCCCACCTGCACCGGCGTGAAGCGGTTCCGGGCCTGGATCAGTTCCGCCAGTCGCGTCAGCAGCGCCGGAATGGGCCGCAGCAGGTCCTCCCGGAACTGGAATTCCACGTCGGTCGTCTGGTGGTGGTAGAAACACACCTCCGATTGAGGGACGTGCGCCCGCAGCGCCGCCGGGGTGCCCGCCAGCAGGATCGCGGCCAGCGTGGGCCGCAGCGCCCCGCCGCTCGGGATCAGCAGGCCCAGTTCCCGCAGGAAATCCAGGTCCGGGAGGTTCGCGGCGCTCGCCCGGCGGCCCAGCCCGCGCAGCCGCGCGACCTCCGCCGGGTCCAGGTCGGCCAGGGACGCGTCCGGCGGGACGGTCGCCGTGAAATCCTGATCCGCGACCGGTTCCGCCTCGCCCGGCGTGACCGGCACGAGATGCGCGCCGTCCCAGGCGATGACCGACCCGTCCGGCGCGGCCAGCACGTACGGTGCGTGCGGCACGAATACCGCCAGCACCCGCGCCCCGCCCGGCAGGCGGTGATGCTGCACGTTCACGGTGAGCCGCCCGCCCGACAGTTCGAAGATCGCGTGCGTGATCATCAGCGGATGCAGCTCCCCCGCGTCCCGCGCGCTGCCCGACACGGCGTCCACACCCACCAGCACCGTCCCGCCCCGCGCGTTCGCCAGACCCACCGCGTGCCGCGCCAGTCCCTCGGGCGTCACGTCCAGCGGCAGGTGAATGCAGGTGGGACCCGCCGGGGGCAGCACCCCCAGCGGCGAGATGGCGTCGGTCGCGTCCAGCGTCACAATCCGGCAGTATAGCCGCAATCCGCTGTTCCGGGTGAATCCGCCCGCCGCAGCCACAGCCGCTCGATCCGCAGCCCCTCTGAAAAGGGGGGACCGTCCAGCCAGACCAGCGCCGCCCGGCGGCCCACGCCCCACAGGATCGCCGCCTGCCCGAACTGACGGCCCAGCCGCGCCGCCTCGCGTAGCGGCACGCCGCGCAGGATCAGCGTGTCCTCGCGCCACCCGCCGTCCCCATTGAAGCCGGACAGGGGAGACCACCCCTGCACCCGTCCCGTCAGCCGCGTCTGCGCTGTGTCGTTCTCCGCCGACCCGGCTTGCGCGCCCCCCGGGTTCCACGCGGTCACAATGCCCCAGCGTCCGCCCGGGGCACTCCAGCCCGGCAGCACACCCGGCCCGTCCACGTACAGCCACAGGCGCTCACCGGCCCGGCCATAGCTGCTGCCCAGGAACGCTGCCCCCAGGTCCGGCACACCATCCGGCATCCGCTCTGGCCTCTACCGCGTGACGACAGCCTGCACGCTCAGGATCTGCGAGTTCTTCAGGCGGAACACCAGTCCCACCCGCTGCCCGACCTTGAACGTGCCGCCCAGGACCACCCGTGCCCGCGCGTCCGGCCCGACCGTCAGTGTGCCCGGCACCGGCAGGCTGGAGACGACCTTGCAGCGCGGCTCGCAGCGCATCAGGCGGGCGCGGCCGGCGCTGCTCCAGACACCCAGCAGTTCATCCGACCGCGACAGTTTCAGGGTGCCGGACAGCAGGACGCCCTCCCGCAGGAGTTTCAGGGTGATCGGCTGCGGCGTGCTCGCCTGCGCCACGGGGGACAGCGCCAGCAGCGCCGCGCACAGCAGAGGTTTCAGCTTCACTCCAGTCCCTCCTCGCCCGGGGCGTCCGGGTCGGCACCCAGATCAGGGGTCGCGGCGTCCACACTGGTCTTCATGACCTCGCGCAGCACACTCGTGGCGAAACTGCCCTTCGGGAGCGTGAACGACAGCGTGAAGCCGTCCTCTTCGGGCGCGACCTGCGCGTCCTGGGGGAACACCCGCGTCAGCCGGCGGTCTCCCTTGCGACTGCCGAACATCTCGGGGCTCAGGCCCAGTTCATCCAGCACCGCGCGTTCCAGCTCACCGGCATCCAGCGTCAGCGGCTTGACCTTGCGGCCGAACAGCGTGCCGGTGGCACTCACCTCGCCCCGCTGGGCGCGCGGCGTCTCGGCGGCGGCGTCCTGCACGCTGAACACGCCGCCCGTGTCGTGCTTCTTCGCCATGTCCCCGGCCAGCAGCGCGTCGAACGCCCCCCGTTCCAGGCGGCGGCTGACAAAGGCGTTGAACACCACGCTCTGCAGGGCGCTCGTCAGGAAGCGGCGCACGCGCGGGTCCCGGACGCGCGACTCGCCGCGCACGACGCGCAGGCCCTCCTCGGCGTTGACGCCGCCCAGCCCGAAACGCTGCGGCCCGAAGTAGTTCGGCACGCCCCGCGCGACCAGCTGCGCCAGCGTCCCGGCGGCCTCGTCGGCCTGACCGGCGGCGTCCCGGACCCGCACCTGGAAGCGGTTGCCACCCAGGTGCCCCATCGCCAGCTTGTTCCCGTGCCGCTGCATGTCCAGCACGCGCACGCCGTCCATGGTGAACGCGGACACGCGGTCCTCGTACTTGGCGGGCAGGCTGATCCACTGCGAGGTGACCGCATGCCGGTCCTTCAGGCCCGCCACGCCCACGTCCCGGTCGCGCACGCCCAGCTGCGCGCCCAGTTCCCGCAGGACGTGCGCGGTCGTGTGGCCGGTCTTCTCCAGCTGCACGAACACGAACTCGCCATCACCACTCAGGGGGTAGGCGGGAAGTTCCTCCACGCGGAAATCCGAGGGCTCACGCCGCAGGACGCCGCCGGTACCCGGCCCGTCCGTGAGGGCACGCAGCGCCGACCAGTCAAACACCAGACTCACGATCCGCCCACCATATCCCGCCCCGCCAGAATCGATGTGAAATTTCCCGCATGGGCATGAGGACGGCCTCCCGTGCGTCCGGGCACGCATCCACCTGCTGTCGCCCGTTCCGGCCAGCCGACACGCACGCGCCCACGTGAACCAGATGAAGGAACCTTCACCCGACCACGCTGCCCGGCCGTCACCCCACGCTCAGGCGCAGCCACAGCGCCAGCAGCCCGGCCAGCAGCACCGGCGGGGTCAGGCGCAGCCCGGCGCGCAGGTACTCGCCCCAGCCGACCTCCAGCCCACGCCCACGCAGGACGTGCAGCCACAGCAGCGTCGCCAGACTCCCGATCGGCGTGAGCTTCGGCCCGATATCCGCGCCCATCACCGCGCCGAACACCAGCGCCTGACGCGCCGCGCCACTCACGCCGCTGCCCTGGATGCCCAGGATCGCCGTGAGCAGCGCCGGGAGGTTGTTCAGCCCCGCGCTGAGCCCCGCCACGCTGAGGCCCGACGCGAACACCGCCGCGCCCGTCCCGTGCGCCGCCCAGCTCGCCAGCCACGCCCCGTACGCGCCGGTCACGCCCGCACCGCGCAGCCCGTACACCACCGTGTACATCGCCAGACTGAACGCCACCACGTTCCACGGCGCGGCGCGCAGCACCGCCCGCGTGCCCACGTGCGCGCTGCGCGCCGCGACCACCCACACCAGCCCCGCGCACACCGCCACGACCGCGCTGAGGGGCACGCCCGCCCCCTCGGCCAGGAAGGCACCCGCCAGCAGCAGCGGCGTGACCAGCCAGCCCGCCCGGAACACGCCCCACGACCGCACCGCCTCGGCCGGGCCAGGCAGCGCCCCCACGTCGTAGCGGCGCGGCAGGGTCCGCCCGTAGAACGCCAGCAGGGTGCCCAGGCACGCGGCGACCACGACCAGATTCACCGGGAACATCACGCCCGCGTACCCGCCGAAACTGATGCGGAAGGCGTCCGCCGCGATGATGTTCGTCAGGTTGCTGATCGTCAGCGGCAGGCTCGCGGCGTCCACCACGAAGCCCACCGCCAGCGCCAGGGTCAGCGTCGCCGCGCGGCTCACGCGCAGCGCCCGCGCCAGTTCCAGCACGATCGGCGTGAGGATCAGCACCCCACCGTCGTTCGCGAACAGCGCCGCCACCACCGCGCACAGCCCCACCAGCAGCGCCAGCAGCCGACGCCCACTCCCGCCCCCCCAGCGCGCCACGTGCAGCGCCGCCCAGCGGAAGAGCCCCGCCGCGTCCAGCAGCAGACTCAGCACGATCAGGCCAACCAGCGTCAAGGTTGCGTTCCAGGTGGCGCCCCACAGGGTGGGCAGGTCCGACAGGTGGACCACGCCTGCCAGGAGCGCCACCACCGCGCCCAGCGTCGCGGCGCGCGCCGCCCCCAGCCCACGCGGCTGCCAGACCACCAGCGCCACGGTTCCCAGCACGATCAGCACCGCCCACATGACCGGCACTCTAGCCCCAGCGGCGGCCCCACATGCCCCGGTCAGCCGACCAGCGTCACCCAGCCCAGCGCCAGCAGGGCCAGCGGCGCCAGTCCCGCCCCCCCGAAGCCTCCCAGCAGCGCCCCCACCACGCCCGGTGCCATTGCCGCCGCGAACGGCAGCTGCCCCGCCACCGCCGGGTCCCCGACCGACTCCCCCAGCGCCGCGCGCACGCCCAGCGCCGCCCACGGCGTCAGGAGCGCCGAGAGGAGGACGGGCAACCCGCCACCCGCCAGCAGCGCCCCCAGCAGCGCCCCCAGCAGCGCGGCCCCGCCCAGCGTCAGCGCCGCCGGGAGGTGAAGTGCCAGCCGCGCCCACCGGCCCGGTCCGGGCGCGCCCGGCAGGTGGCCCGGGGCCCGCAGACCCAGCGCGGGGACCAGCAGCAGGCCCGCACCGACCGGCTGCCCCAGCGCCATCCCTGCCCCGGCCAGCGCCGCGCCCAGCACGCCCGCCAGGAGCCGAGAACGACGGCGCGTGAGCTGCAGCGCACCCCGCCACCACAGCGCCCCGCCCGGCGACACCCGGCGCAGGGCAGACGCCCAGCGGCGCGGCGGCTGCAATCCATCGGGGTCCACGTCCGGCACGGGCAGCCCGAACCGGCGCGCCCCGGCCCGCACCGCCTCGACCTCCAGCTGGGTGGACAGGCGGGGCGGAAGGTCGGCGGCGAGTGTCCCGACCCAGGTCACGCCCGCCACCACGGCCGCCAGCGCGGCCCCCACCGGCAGCAGCGCCGGATGCAGCAGGGCCAGCAGCGGCAGCGCGGCGAGCGCCGTGACTGGCCACCCGGTCCGCCCGGCCAGCCGCCGGACGTGCCGCGCGGCGTGCAGCATCCGCCCGCCCGCACCCAGCCACGGGAGGCTCAGCGTGAGCGGCCACAGCGCCGGGCTCCAGGTCAGCAGGGCCGCCCCCAGGGCCAGCCCGGTCAGGGCGCCGGGGAGCGCCGCGCGGACCAGTGCCGGAGCCAGCGCCCACGCCGGGCTGACCGGGCCCCGCAGCGCCGCCCACTCCAGGCCGCGCGGCCTCAGGCCGGGCCGCGACCCCGTCAGGCCCAGCAGCAGCCACCCGCACGCCAGCGCGACCGGCAGCGCCCACGGCACGCCCACCGGCGCAGCTGGCAGCATGGGCCATACGCTGAGGACCGCCACGCCCGCGCAGCCCAGCAGGAACGCCAGCATCAGCGGCACGCCCCCCAGCCGCCACGCGCCCCACGTCCACGCCAGCTCCCGCCGCGCCGACCGCCACCACCAGCCCAGCCACACGCGGTCGGCGGGGGTCACGCGGACTCCAGCGTCACGCGGCGCACCGGCAGCCCCGCGAGTTCCTCGCCGTGCGTCGTGACGACCAGCGCGCCACCCGCCGCCGCCCGCGCCCGGATGGTGTCCAGCAGCGCCGCGCGCGAGGCGGTGTCCAGCGTCCCGAACGGTTCGTCCAGCAGCGTCAGTGCGCAGCCCAGCCCCAGCGCGCCGCTCAGCGCGACCTTCTGCCGCGTGCCGCGCGACAGCTCGGCGGGCCACGCGTCCAGCCAGCGTGCCAACCCCATCGACTCCGCCAGCGTCAGCAGCGGCGCGGCCGGGCGGGACCACAGCGCCGCGAGGAACGTCAGGCCCTCCGCGACCGTCAGGTCGTCCGGCAGGGCCGCGTCGGTCGGCGCCCACGCCGTGTCCGCCCGCGCGCCCCGCGAACCCAGCGCGCTGCCCAGCACCCGCACCTCGCCGCCCGCGCGCTCCCCGGCCAGGACGCGCAGCAGGGTCGTCTTGCCCACCCCGTTCGGGCCGCACAGGTGCAACACCTCTCCGGGCCGCAGATTCAGTTCCGGAACGTGCGCTAGGGGCCGCCCCGCGACCTCCAGCGTGAACGGCGCGGCGGCGAGGATCGGCGGAGGGGTCAGGGACATCGCCCTCAGGTACGACTGCACTCCGCTGCTCGTTCCAGACGCCACCCCAGGAGGCGGGCCGAACCCGGTGCAGGGTGCCGTATCCTGCTCGCACCATGAACCGAATCCTGACGCGGTGGCTGCCGCGCCTCCTGGCTGGCCTGATCGTCCTCGTCGCCGTCCTGGCGGGCGCCGTGTACGCCCTGACCGACCACCCGAAACCCGAACAGGCCGCCGACCTGACCTGCCCCGCCACGACCCCCACCCTGAAGGCCGGGCAGGCCGTGCGCGTCATGAACTGGAACGTGCAGTACCTCGCCGGGCGCGGGTACGTGTTCTTCTACGACACCCTGGCCGGGGACGGCCCTGACACCCGCCCCAGCCCCCAGAGCATCGCCCGGACCCTCGACGAGGTCACGCAGGCCATCCGCCAGGAGAACCCGGATCTGGTGCTGCTTCAGGAGGTGGACCGGGATAGCAGGCGCACCGACTACGCCGATCAGCTGGCCCTGATCCAGGCGAAACTGGACGGTGCGTACCCGTGCTCGGCCGCCACGTACTACCACCGCGCGACCTTCGTGCCGCACCCGAAGATCATGGGCCGCGTGGGCCTGAGCCTCGTGACGCTCAGCCGCTACCGCATGGACAGCGCCACCCGCTACCAGCTGCCGCGCATCTGCGGCGACCCTGTGACCGTCGCGTTCAACTTCAAACGCGCCGTGCTGGGCGTGACCCTCCCCGTGCAGGGCGGCCAGCCCCTGAGTGCTTTCAACACCCACATGGACGCCTTCGCGCAGGGCTGCGACACCATGCGCAATCAGGTGGC
Organism: Deinococcus soli (ex Cha et al. 2016); assembly: GCF_001007995.1. Taxonomy (NCBI): domain Bacteria; kingdom Thermotogati; phylum Deinococcota; class Deinococci; order Deinococcales; family Deinococcaceae; genus Deinococcus; species Deinococcus soli (ex Cha et al. 2016). Next base: position 47,037 of record NZ_CP011389.1, read on the forward strand.
GTTCATCGGCGACCTGCTGGGGCGCACGTCCGCCCCCTGGGTGATCGGCGGGGACTTCAACCTGCTGGGCACCCGCGCCGCGTACGACCGCCTGCGCGACCGCGAGAAGGCGTACTTCAACCCCGACACCGAACTCGCCCCACTGACCGCCAGGTACGCGTCGTTCCCCAGCCCCGCGCAGATCGACAGCGGCAGCCCCGCGTTCATCACCCACTTCCCCAACGACCCCGCCGTCGGGAAACCCGACCGGACCATCGACTACTACTTCTACTCGGCGGGCCTGAAGCACACCGATGAGCGCGTCCGGCAGGACGACCCCAAGATCAGCGACCATTACGCGCTGCTGACCACCCTCACCCTGCCCTGACCGGAAGCAGACGACGCGGGCGGAGATCATGCACACCTCCGCCCATTCCGAATCAGTGCTCGTCCGGCCCGATCGGCTCGATGGGGAAGATGCGCTCCGCGAAGGCGTGCAGCCCGCGCGCGCCCGCGCGACCCTGGCACGGCTCGGTCGGGGTGCACAGCGTCACGTACCGCGACCGGCGTGCCCCGATCGTCACGCGGTACATCAGCGCCTCCGAGCGGCTGCGGGTGTAGTGGCACAGGTCGCAGTGCAGCGCGTTCTTGCCCTTCTGCTCGATGGGCGTGAATTCGGCCAGCTGATCACCGTGCACCAGCGCCAGCCGCCCGTCCGCGACCGGGTACAGCCCCAGCGTGGGCGGTGAGTCCGAATCACGCGCCCCGAACAGCTCACGGTGCGTCCCGGGGAACAGTTCCCGCAGCAGATCCTGCACGCTGTGCGCCTGCTCACGGGTCTTGCGGTGCGGATCATTCATCCTCCGCAGTGTAGGGGCCGCCGCCCACGCTGATGGTGGAAAGAGGCACAGCCCCGCCGCTCTCCCCGGCGTTATCCTGGGCAGCAGTGATACGGATTCCGTCTGTTCCGTCGGCCACCCAGAAGGTCACCGGGTGGCCCACGCCACGCCCGGAACCCGCTTTGCTCCCACTCGCCTCCGCTCGGAATGAACGGTTCTGGCAAACCATTCAATCGGAGGCCGTATGAGGTCCCGGACCGCCAACCGTAGTGGCATCGTCATCCGGCGGCGCGTGACGCCCGCCGGGGACATCATCGTCACGCTCCTGACCCCCCAGGGCAAACTGAAGGCCGTCGCGCGCGGCGGCGTGCGCGGGCCGCTCTCCAGCCGCCTGAACCTCTTCCATCACGTCGGCATGCAGGTGTACCAGGGGCCGCAGAACGACCTCGCCAGCGTGCAGCAGGCCGTGCTGGAAGGCGCGCTGCCCACGCTGGCGCAGCCCGAGCGGTACGCCTTCGCGCACCTGCTGGCCGAGTTCGCCGACGCGCTGTACCAGGAAGGTGAATTCAGCGAGCAGGCCTTCGAGCTGTTCGCAGGCGCGCTGCGCGGCGTCGCGCACCAGCCCGACCCGGAATGGGTGGCGCTCGTCATGAGCTACAAACTCCTCGCCCTGGCCGGGTTCATCCCGCAGACGGCCCGCTGCGCCCGCTGCGCCCAGGACCACCCCACGCACCCCGACCCGCTCGGCGGGCAGCTGCTGTGCAGAGGTTGCGCCGCGCTGCCCGCCTACCCGGACCCCAGCCTGGACTTCCTGCGCAACGTCGCCCGCCGCACCGTCCGCGCCAGCATGGACGCTCCCCTGCCCGCCGAGCAGCGCCCCGCGCTGTGGCGCGCCCTGGAACGCTTCGTGACCGTGCAGATCGGGAGCGTCCACTCCTGGCGGCAGCTTGTGCCGACGAGTACCGCGCTCAGCGCGTAGGGGAGAGGACGGCTTACACCCCCAGCGCCGCGATGGCGCCCAGCAGGGCCACCGGGGCCGTTTCCGCGCGGAGGATGCGCGGGCCGAGCGTGACGGCGTGCGCGCCGCCCTGCACGAGCGTCTGCACCTCGGCGTCGGTCAGGCCGCCTTCCGGGCCGGTGATGACCGTGACCGGGGCGTCCCAGGTGACGACGTCCGACACGCGGACCGCCGAGCCGGGCTGCGCGACCAGCGTCAGGCCGCCGGGCTGGAAGCGGGCCAGCGGCACGGGTGCCAGGACGGGCGGGACGATGGCGCGGCGGGACTGCTTGGCGGCCTCCTGCGCCACGCGGTTCAGGCGCACGAGTTTCTGATCGCCGATCTCGCGGACGTCCGCACGGGCCGTCACGAGCAGCTGGATCTGCGCGGCGCCCAGTTCGGTCGCGGCGCGCACCACGTCGGACAGCTTGTCGGCCTTCAGCAGCGCCACCGCGACCGTCAGCGGCCAGGGCGTCTCGGCGGCCCCCTCGATGGCGTCGCCCAGGGTCAGCACAGCGCGGATCTCGTCCAGTTCGACGATCTCGGCCAGGGCCTCGGCGCCGCGCCCGTCGAACACGCGCACGGCGTCGCCCGCGTTCAGGCGCAGGACGTGCAGGTGTCGCGCCTCACCGGGCCCGAGGGTCATGGTGTCCGTCAGGGCGTCCACCCGCAGGCGGTGCCGGGGCAGCCTCGTCAGGGCGTCCGTCATTCGCCCGCGCGGGCGGTCACGAGTGCCCACTCGCCATCCGTGCGGACCTGCACGTCCGTGAACCCCTCGCGGTCCAGCGCGTCCTGCACCAGCGGCAGCTTCGTTGTCAGGATGCCGGTCAGGATCAGCGGCCCGCCGGGGCGCAGGTGCCCCACGTACGCCCCGGCCAGCAGGTCGTGCAGTTCCGCGTACAGGTTCGCCACGAGAACGTCGAACACGCCGTCCGCGACCACGTCACCCGGCAGGTCGTCGCCCAGCGTGCCCACCATGAACGCCGTGCGGCCCTCCGGCACCGCGTTGTCCCGCGCGTTCTCCTCCGCAATCGGGATGGTGATCGGGTCGATATCCACGCCCAGCGCGTACTCCGCGCCCAGCAGCGCACCCGCGATCGCCAGCACGCCACTCCCGGTACCCACGTCCAGAATCGTCTGCCCGTCCAGATTCAGGTCCGACAGGGCCTCCACGGCCATGCGGGTCGTCGCGTGATGCCCGGTCCCGAACGCCATCCCTGGCTCGATGACCAGTCCCACCTGCCCGGCGGGAATCTCGGCGCGCAGCCACGGCGGCACGATCGTCACGCGGCCCGCCTGCACCGGGCGCAGGTTCGCCTTGAACTCCGCCAGCCAGTCCTGATCCGCCTCCAGCCGCCACTCGCCGTCCCGGATGAGGGGCGGCAGCTCGGTCTCCTCGTCGAAGTACGCGCGGATCAGCCCGGCGCGTTCCTCCAGACCGGTCGCCCCGGCCTCCCACAGCAGGTCGAGGTGATCCTCGCGCGTCTCGAACGTTCCCGGAAGGTGATACACCAGCATCCCGCCAGTGTACAGCGGTGTGCTGATTCGTCCTGGGTGCAGCTCAGGACGATTCAGCACCGAGCGGAGCGAGAACCCGTCACAGCCTGCGGCCTGAAGTGGAGTGGGCGGGCGTGCGGTTGGCCCGTTCACGGAACGGATGGCCGCGCGCCCCGCACGTCTGCACGCCCGCCACGCCGCCAGGGGGGGGCGCACCTATACTGGCGCGCATGAAACTCGCGATCGTCGGCGTCGGCAAACTCGGACTGGCCCTGCTGGAGGGCGTCACCGCCCAGGGCGTCCTGTCCCCCGCAGAGATCGGCCTGCTCGACGCGAACGCCGCCCGCGCGCAGGACGTCGCCGCCCGCACCGGCGCGCGCGTCATCACGCAGGCGGACCTGGGCCGCGCCGAACGCATCCTGATCAGCCTGCAACCCCGCGTGTTCCCCGAGGCCGCCGAGTGGCTCGCGCAGCCCAACGCCGGGTACATCAGCACCATGGCCGGCGTGCCCGTCTCGGCCCTGACCCGCCGCCTGGGCACCAAACGGGTCGTGCGGGTCATGCCGAACCTCGCCGCGACCATCGGGCACAGCCAGACCGCCATCACCGGCCCCCGCGAGGCCGGGGACGCGGGCGACCTCGCGTTCGCGCACCAGATCTTCGACGCGGTCGGCGACGCCTACGATCTCCCCGAACACCTGTTCAACGCGTTCACCGGCATGAGCGCCAGCGGCCCCGCCTACGTCGCCGTCGTCGCTGAAGCCCTCGCGGACGGCGGGGTCCGCATGGGCCTCCCGCGCCCCCTGGCGAACGAACTCGCCGCGAAACTCCTGATCGCCACCGGCGAACTCGTCCAGCGCCGCGCCCACCCCGCGCTCCTCAAGGACGAGGTCGCCAGCCCCGGCGGCACCACCATCGCCGGTCTGGCCGCCCTCGAAGCCGCCGGGGTGCGCGGCGGCCTCATCGAAGCGGTTGTGAAGGCCACCCGTCGCGGCACCGAACTCGGCAAGGATCAGGACTGAACACTGCTGTCAAAGGGTCGAAGGGTCTAAGGGACACACTCCACTTAGACCCTTCGACCTTCTGACCCTCGACCCCGTCAGGGAATGTCGAGTTCGCCCTGCCACCCCGCTGGGAGGGCCAGCAGCTGCCGCAGGGGTGTGTCGCCGTGCTTGAGGAGGTACGTCAGGAAGTTCATCTCGCGTTCCTGCGGCGTGCCGTTAGGGAGGAGGTGGGCTTTCAGGCGGGTGAGCTGGCCGCTGCGGTCGTTCTCGGCGCGGGCGAGGGCCTGCGTGGCGAGGCGTTGCAGGTGCGCGACGCGGGCGACGGTGCGGGTACGGGTGCGCGCGGCGGCGCCCACCAGCGTGGGGTCGAGGTCGGCGATCTCGGCGGTGATGGCGTCCAGGCTGGCAGTCAGGGCGTCCAGGCGATCGGCGGTGACGGCTCCGGCGTGGCGTTCGGCGGCCAGGGCGCGGCCCAGAACGCCGTCGGGATCCGCCTGGACCTGCGCGGCGGTGGCGTGCAGGCGGCCCAGCAGGCGGGTGACATTCGGTTCGCGCCACGTGACGCTCAGGCGGGGCCACAGCAGCGGCTGCCGCAGCCCGTGCAGGGGGTACACGTCCCGCAGCTGCGCGCCGTACGCGATCTCGCCGGGGCCGACCACAAACGCCAGGGTGGGCAGCAGAGCGTCCTGCACGGCGGGCCGCAGGCCAGCGGCGGGCGTGAGGCGGGTGGGGTCGGTGTCCAGCAGGGCCAGTAGCTCCGCGCGGGTGTACCGCCGAGTGGCGGTGACGAACGTCTGCCCGTCCACGCGCAGCAGGCGGCGCTGCCCGTCGTCCTCCTCGATGAAGAGGTTCGTGGCGCCGTCCGGGCGGCGCAGCTGCGGCTCGAACCCGTCGGCGATCATCCGCGCGGCGGCGGCCTCGATGGCCCGCGAGGATGCCAGCGGGTCGTTCAGTTCGCGCGCGAGGGTCGGGGCCATCAGGCGCGCCAGGGCCGGGTGCATCGGGTCGAGCACCAGCAGGCCCGCCCCGCCCAGCAGGCCGTGGATCAGCCGCGCGAACACGTCGGCGTAACTGCCGCCCACCTGCGCGGCCCGGTCGAAGCGGGCGCGGACGGCGGCCACGTGCTCGGCGGGGGCGTCGAAGGCGTCCAGCAGGGCGTGCACCTGCGCCGTCCACTCGGGGCGCCAGGGCACGCGGCCCACCGGGACGCCCTCCGGGACGTCCAGGGTCAGGCGGTGCAGGCGCTCGCCCGCGTCCAGCAGGGACGTGCCCGCCACCTCGGCGGCGTCGTGGTCCTGGCTGGCGATCCAGTACACCGCAGCGACCGGGGCGTCTTCGGTGTCCAGCTGCCGCGCCAGCAGAGCCGCGTCCGCGCCCTTGTGCACCGAGTAGGCCGGGCCGGTCAGGGCGCCCGCCTGCTGCCCGGTCACGACCACGCGGGACGCCGGGTGCGCCAGCCGCGTCAGATGGGCCTCCACGGTCGGGGTCAGGGTGCCCAGGTCGCGGTGGTAGGCACGCAGGGCGTCCGCGAGGGCCGCGCGGTCGATATCGGGCCGGGTCTCGGCCTGCGCGGTCTCCAGCGCCCCTGCGGGCAGGCGCACGTAGTCCAGCAGCCCACCCTTCCTGTATTCCGCCCCTGCGTTTCGCGCCATTCCCCTTCCTTCCCGGTGCCTGCCGCCCCAGGGGCAGCCCGGCCCGATGCCGACCGGTTCATGGTCGGCGTGCCCACCCGTTCTCGCTGAGAATGCCGGCGGACACTGCAACGGCTGTCACACTACACCAGAACCTAAAGCGGAGGGGCGCCGCGCGGCCCGCGCCAGACGGAGCCAGCAGCACTCGAGATCAGCGCAGCGGTTCCTGCGTGGCGCGCTCCAGCCCCGCGCGGTCCGTCAGGATGATCCGCCGGTACCCCAGGTCCAGCAGGCCCCGCGAACGGAAGTCCCCCAGCAGCTTCGTGATCGTCTCGCGGGTGCTGCCCACCACATGCGCCAGATCCTGATGCGACACGCGGTCGCGTAGCGCCAGCGACCCGCCGTCCGGCCAGGGCCCCTCGCGCTCGGCGAGGTTCAGCAGGGCCAGCGCCAGCCGCTGCGACACCTCCAGGAACACCAGCCCCGACAGGCGCTCCTGCACGCCGCGCGTCTGCCGGGTGATCTGTTCGGTCAGCGCGACCGCCACGCCCGGCTGCCCCTGCGTGAGGCGCGTCAGGACGTCCCGGCCCAGCAGCAGCGCCTCGGCGTCGTCCATCGCCTCGGCGTACATGCCGCACTGCTCGCCCGGCAGCAGCGCCGCCGCGCACAGCAGCGACCCGGCGCCGTGCACGTCCAGCGTCACCTCACGCGCGCCCGTCCCCAGGCGGTACAGCCGCACCGAGCCGCGCAGCAGCACGAACAGCGCCTCGGCCGGGTCCTCCGGGTGAAACAGCAGTTCGCCCCGGCCCCAGCGCCCCACGCGCCCCGAGGCCGTCACCTGCGCCTGCACGTCCGCAGGAAGGGCACCGAAAGCACCGGGTAACATGCCCCGCAGTATGCCCCACCCGGGCCCGATCCGCGCAAGCCCCCGCGCTCCAGCCACACCCTTCGGTGGACGCGCCGCCCGGCGGGCGTGCATTACAATCCACGCCAGCATGACCATCCCCACCCCACGCCAGCGTCTCACGCTGTTCGACCTGCCGCTGGACGTCGTGACCCTCGACGAGACCCTGGACCGCCTGGGCGACTGGATCTCCAACCAGCCGCGCGCGCCGCACACGGTCGTCACCCTGAACCCCGAGTTCATCGTGCAGTCCCGCACCCAGCCAGACTTCGTGAACGCCATGCAGGTCGCGGACCTGATCACCGCCGACGGGGTCGGCATCGTCTGGGCCGCGCGGCAGCTCACGAACACCGAGGTGCCCCGCGCGCCCGGCTTCGACATCGTGCAGGGCCTCATGGGGCGCCACGGCGCGGACCTGCGGGTGTTCTTCCTGGGCGCCAAACCCGGTGTGGCCGAGATCGCCGCGCAGAACGCCGCGCGCGACTACGGCATTCAGGTCGCGGGCATCCACCACGGGTACTTCGACCTGCCCGAGGACCAGCGCGTCGCGGAACTCGTGCGCGGCAGCGGCGCCGACCTCCTGCTGACCGCCATGGGCGCCGGACGGCAGGAGACCTTCAATCAGTACTGGCGGCAGGTCATGAACGTGCCCGTCATGATCGGCTGCGGCGGCGTGATCGACGTGCTGGCCGGGAACGCCGATCTCGCGCCCGCCTGGACGCGCCGAATGGGCGTCGAGTGGATCTGGCGCGTCGGCCTGGACCGCAAACGCTGGAACCGCGCGCCCCGCCTGGCGCAGTTCGTCCGCATGGTCCGCGCCGAGAAGAAACGCACCGCGAAGTAACCCCGGCCAGGGATCAGGGACGACAGGGGAGGGGGAGGTGCCCGGGGTTCGCCCCCGCACCTCCCCCTCGGCCCTCCCGCCGCTCCGTCAGGGGGTCTGCGCGCCCGGCGTGGCCTTCGTGGCGCTGTCCTTCGCCCGCTCCGCGCGGGTCTTGTACACCTGATGCATCTGCTCCAGTTCCCCGGTGCAGGGCTGCTGCTGCGCCAGCGGCAGCGCGCTGAGCTTCTCGTCCAGCGTCACGCACCAGCGCGCCGCGAACATCCGCTTCACGGCCCGCAGCGCCGGGCCTGAACCCTCCCCGCCGAACTGGAAGAACGCCACCACCGCGAAGGTCGGCGTGCCGTCCTTCCCGATCGGCCCGTAGCCCTCGTACCACGCGTGCGTGTATGCGTACCCCTGCCGGGAACTCGTGCCGTTCTCGGCCGTGCCGGTCTTCCCGGCCGTCCGCACCGGGAAGCGGTCCGGGCCGATCTCGTGCTGCGCCGTGCCGTAGCGGGTCCCGGCAGTCGTGCCGCTCATGCCCTCCTTCACGAACCTGAAGGCGTCCACCTTGCCGTTGTACACGACGCTCGTGGCGAGCTTGAGTGCTTCGCGCTTCCCGGCGACGCTGCGCAGCACCGTCAGGGGCCGCTGCTGCCCTTCGTTCACGATGGTGCTCATTACCCACGCGACCTGCGCGGGCGTCACCTGCACGCTGCCCTGCCCGATACTCATGTTCAGCGCGAAGCCCGGGTACCACGGGTCCTGCGGCGAGGTGTACTCGTCCGGGCCGCGCATCTCGCCCAGTTTCTCCCCGACGATCTCCAGCCCCGTGGGCCGCAGGTACCCCAGTTCCTTCATGCGCTGCACCAGCGTCCGCCCGTAACGTTCCGGACCGGCCGACGCCGCCGAGTGGTAATACCACGGGTTGCACGAGTACGAGATCGCCAGTTTCCCGTCCACCACGCCCAGCGGGTACCCCGCCCAGTTCTTGCGCGGCGCCCGCCCGAAGTAATACACCGGGTTGCACGGCAGCGAGAAGTTCCCCCAGCGTTCCTCCTGCATGAGGGTCGTGGCGATCTTGAACACGCTGCCCGGCGCGTACGCCTGCACCGCCCGGTTCGCCGTCACGGCGTCCAGTTCCGCCAGCGGCCGGTTCGGGTCGATCGCCCAGTTCTTCGCCTTCGGGTCCGGGCTCGGCACGCGCGAGAACCAGTTCGGGTCGTACGTCGGCGCGCTCGCCAGGGCCAGCACCTCGTTCGTGCGCGGATCCAGCGCGATCACCGCGCCCCGCGCGTACGGTTCTGGCGCCTTCCCGAACTTCGCCCGGCCCCGGTTCACGTCCGCCAGACCCTCACGCAGCGCCGTTTCGGCCGTGCGCTGCAGCAGCGAATCGATGGACAGCGTCACGTCCTTGCCCTTCACGCCCGGATCGATCACCCGTTCCGTCTGCGGCTTCCCGGCGGCCGTGACCTCCCGGCGGCGCAGGCCGTTCTTGCCTTCCAGCGTCTTCTGCAGGCTGTACTCCAGGCCCGAACGGCCCACGAGGTCCCCCTGCGTGTAGCCGTCCTCCTTCACCTGCGATTCGGACGCTTCCTGCACGTACCCCAGGAGGTGCGCGGCCATCTTGCCCTGCGGGTACACCCGTTCAACGCGCTCGCGCAGTTCCAGGCTGGGCACGAGCACCGTGTACTCGTACAGCGCCGCCAGCCGCTCCTGCGGGATGTTCCGCGCCAGGACCGTTGCCGGTTCCCGCTCGTAATCCGGTTCGCGCGGCTGCCCGCCGACCAGTACGTCCCCCCCAATGCCCGCGAGGTACACGATCTTGTCCCACCCGGGAATGGGCGTCTCACGCTCGGACTTGCGCAGGCGCCCGGTGTACACCAGGTCCACCGCCAGCCGGTTCGTGGCCAGCAGCACCCCGTCCCGCGTGCGGATCTCGCCGCGCAGGGCACGCAGCACCTCGTCCCGCTGGTAGTTGCTGGCCGAACGCACCGCGAACTGATCGTGCAGCGACACCTGCAGGTAGTACAGGCGCACGCCCAGCAGCGCCAGCGCCATGCTGAACCCCAGCGCGATCTTCTGCACCCGCGTGCCGCCCGCCACGCGCGGCGCGGTCAGGCCCGCCCCCGCGCGGCGCCGCAACCGGTCCCGCCGGTCCCAGACCCGGTCGGCGCGACTCACGCGAGCTGCTCCTCGACCGTCACGCGCGGCCCGAACGTCCACGCCAGCAGCCGCTCCCACAGCGGGAACAGCAGGAACGTCCCCACGAACACCAGCGGCGGCGTGACCGCCAGCATCTGCGGCGTCACCAGCGGCTCACGCAGCCAGTACGTCAGGAACAGGAACACCAGCCACTGCCCCGCCACGCCCAGCAGCACGCCCAGCAGCGCCTGCACCAGCCCCGCGTCCGACAGGTACCGCCGCGCCCACACCACCAGCAGCGCCGCGCCCGCCAGGCCCGCCGCGTGCAGGCCCAGCGTCCCGCCGCCCAGCACGTCCTGCGTGAACCCCAGCCCGTACGCGGCGAGCAGCGCCGACACCGGCGACAGGCGCGCCGCCAGTCCCACGGCCGTCAGCAGGAACAGGTCCGGGGTGGGCACCCCCACCGCGTCCGACAGGCGCGCCAGTAGCCCCTGCGCGAGCAGCAGCAGCAGCAGGTACACCACCAGCCGCGCCCAGCGCACCGACCCGCGCCCCGTCACCGGACGGATCACAGGCCCTCCAGGATCGTCACGTCTTCCACCACGCCCACGTCCACGGCAGGCTTCACGATCACCGTGCGGCTGATGTCATTCGGTCCCATCGGCAGCACCTCCTCTACGCGCCCTACCGGGATCCCCACCGGGAACACGCCCCCCTGACTGTTCGTCACGAGCACGTCCCCCACCTTGATCGGCACGCCCCGCGAGAACTCCGCCCGCAACCGGTCCGGCGGCGTGCCATGCGCCACGCCACGCCCACCCCGGTTGCCCTGGAGCGTCACACCCACGGCACTCTCCGGGTCCACGAGCGCCAGCACCGTGGACTGCCCCGGCGCGACACTCACCACCTGACCCACCAGCCCCGCCGGGACCGTCACGGGCATGTGCACCCGCACGCCGTCCCGCGCGCCACGGTTCAGGTCCAGCCGCGCCTGAAGCGGACTGGGGTCCACGCCGATTACCTGCGCGATCGCCAGCGCGTTCGGCGCCTGCGTGGTCGTGATGACCAGCACCTGCTTCAGTCGCCCCACCTCACGCGACAGCAACTCGTTGCGCTGCTTCAGGAGGTCGTTCTCCTTCTGCAGCGCCTTCACCTGCGCCGACTGGTCCCGGTCCTGCATGAGCGTCACGTACGCGCGGCGCACGTTGTCCGCCGCCGTGACCGACAGGCGCGTCACGGGCGCCACGCCCGCCCGCAGCGCCGCCGGGGCCGCCACCTGAAACCGCGTCAGGACCATACTGAGAAACAACAGGCCCGCGAACACCGCCAGGATCAACCGCCAGCCCTTCACTCGGCCCCGGCCCCCAGCGTGCCCCACACGGGCACCCCCGCCCCGCGCAGCAGGCGCGTCACGACACTCAGCGGGAAGCCCACCACGTTCGAGTACTCACCCTCCAGCCGCTCCACGAGCGCCATCCCCAGCCCCTGGATGCCGTACCCGCCCGCCTTGTCCAGCCCCTCGCCGGACGCGGCGTAGTACGCGATCTCTTGGGGCAGCAGGGTGCGGAAGGTGACCGCTGTGCGCGCCACCTCCACCACCTCTGCGTCACCCGACAGCACCGCGACGCCCGTATACACCTCGTGCGTGCGGCCCGACAGGCGGCGCAGGAACACCTCGTTCTCCTGCGCGGACTCCGGCTTGCCCAGCAACTCCGCGCCCGCCGCGACCACGGTATCTGCCGCGATCACCACAGCGCCTTCCGCCATGCGCGCCACCGCGCGGCCCTTCAGCAGCGCCAGTTCCGCCGCCAGCCGCGCCGGGTCCGCCTCACGGCTGTCCTCCGGCTCACCACTGACCTGCACGGTGAACGGCACGCCCAGCCCGGTCAGCAGTTCCCGCCGACGCGGACTGCCCGACGCGAGCACCACCGGCACGCCCGGCGTGCCAGTTTCAACGGGGGTCACTCAGTACCCCTCGCCCATCCGCTCGCCCGCCACCAGCGCCACGCCGCCTGACGTACCCAGGCGCGTCGCCCCGGCCTCGATCATGGCCCGCGCGTCATCCGGCGTGCGCACGCCACCCGCCGCCTTGATCTGCACGCGCTCCTGCGCGCCCAGACCCGCGATCACCTCCGCCATCAGACGCACGTCGTCCAGCGTCGCGCCGCCCGTGCCGAAGCCCGTGCTCGTCTTCACGAAGTCCGCCCCGGCCCGCACCACCGCCGCCGTCGCCTCCCGCTTCTGCTCATCACTCAGGAAACACGTCTCGATGATCACCTTCAGCGCGGCGTCCGGAATCGCACGGCGCACCGCGCGCACATCCGCCTCCACCGCGTCCCAGTCATTCGCCAGCGCCGCGCCGATGTGAATCACCATATCCACCTCGTCCGCACCCGCCTCCACACTCAGACGCGCCTCCACGGCCTTCTGCTCGCTACTGACCGCACCCAGCGGGAACCCACACACGGTCGCCACCTTCACGTCCGAACCCGCCAGCTCCGCTTTCGCCAGCCCAATGAACACCGGGTTCAGGCACACCGCAAAGAACGAGTTTTCACGCGCCTCGGCGCACAATTTCACGATGTCCGCGCGGGTGGCGGTGGGCTTCAGGAGGGTATGGTCAATGAACGAAGACAGCTTCACGCCCCCCAGAATACCCCCCCCAGCCTAAGAAAGATTGACCCGAAAGGAGGAGAGGAAACAGACGTGAGGCGGTCCTGCTCAGCGGTCTTTCCCGCAGAGTGACGGGGCCGTACCGGGGCGGTGCTTGGGTGAACCGCGTGGTGAGGCGGGGGCGCTGTGGGGTCTTCTCCGCTTATACTTGAACTCAGTTCAATTTCTGAGTTCTCTCTCTGGAGGTTTCACCCATGACCCAAGCTGCCACCCTGCCCGCTTTCGCCGCCCAGGCCGTGAAGAAGGCCCTGCACGACATTCCCATGAACGCCACGGTCGGCGTGCAGATCACGGACGTGGGGGTGGGCTGGGCGACCGGGGAAGCGCCGGATACCGCGCCGTTCCGCAACCACCTTGGCACCATTCATGCGGGCGTGCAGTTCCTGCTGGCCGAGGCCGTGAGTGGCGCGGCGTTCGCGGGGGCGTTCGCGGCGCAGCTGGTGGGTGCGGTGCCGCTGATCGAGAAGCTGGAAACGCACTACGTGAACCGCGCCGTGGGTGACCTGACCGCGCGGGCCGAGGCGGCGGACGCGGCGCAGGTCGCGGCGGCCCACGCAGAGTTCGCGCAGGACGGCCGCGCGCGACTGGTGATCAACGTGACCGTGCAGGACGGCGAGGGCAAGGACGTGATGCGCGCCGTGGCTCACTGGTACCTCCGCGCCCGCCCGCAGGCGAAGTAACGGCGTGGCGGCGGTGCTCCTGACGGGGATGTCCGGTGCGGGCAAGAGCGCCACGCTGCTGGAACTTGCCCGGCGGGGCATCCGCGTGATGGACACGGACGCCGACGAGTGGAACGAGTGGGTGCAGGCGCCGGACGGCCCGGACTGGGTGTGGCGGCTGGATCGCCTGCATGCGCTGCTGGACGAGGTGGGGCCCGAGCCGCTGGTGCTGGCGGGCTGCCGGAGTAACCAGGGGGCGCTGTACCCGTGCCTCCGTGCGGCGGTGCTGCTGACGGCACCGCTGCCGGTCCTGTTGATGCGGGTGCAGAACCGTGAGAACCCGTACGGCAGCACGGCGGAGGACCGGGCGCGGATCGCGGAGCACGTGGCGTGGGTCGAGCCGCTGCTGCGCCGGTCCGCGACCCTGGTGCTGGATACGGCGCAGCTGTCGGTGGCGCAGGTTGCCGATCAGGTCGAGGCGCTCCTGAATGGGGCCGGTGCCGGGGCACCGCTGGGCTGACGTTGCCGCGGGACCGGTCCGGTGCTCTACCCTGCACGCATGACTGTGTTGCTGCTGGATCACGTGGCGATCGCGACTCCTGATCTGGAGGCGGGTTCGGCGCCGTACGTGGCGCTGGGCCTGCACCCGGAGGGGCCGGACGAGGAAGTGGAGGGTCAGGGCGTGCGTGTCCGGGCGTTTCAGGTGGGGGAGACCCTGATCGAACTGCTGATGCCCACGCGGGAGGACAGTCCGGTCGCGGGGTTCCTGGCGCGGCGCGGGGCGGGGCTGCATCACACGGCGTACCGCGTGGCGGACCTGGATGCCGAGATGGCGCGCCTGCGGGCGGAGGGCGCGCGGTTCCTGAGTGACACGCCCGCGCCGGGCCGGGCGGGATCGCGCGTGGCGTTCCTGCACCCGAAGTGGGGCGAGGGGACCCTGATCGAACTGGTGGAGCACCCGCAGGGCGGGCACGCTTGAGCGTCCGCCGCGCGAGGCCGCTGTGGTGGGTGCCGTCCCTGGTGATCATGGGGATGATCTGGTGGCTGAGCAGCGCGCCGCAGACGCCAGGGCCGTCCCTGGAGCACCCGAAGGACTGGATCGCGCATTTCCTGGCGTACCTGTCGCTGGCCTTCTGTCTGGGCCGCGCGACGGGGCAGCGGGGGCTGGCGCTGGTGATCGCGGCGTGGTTCGGCGCGCTGGACGAGGTGCACCAGTCGTTCGTGCCGCCGCGTGAGGCGGGCGTGCAGGACTGGCTGTTCGACGTGGCGGGCGCGTGGGTGGGCGTGCGGCTCGCGGTGCGCAGGCCCACCACCCCGGCACCCGAGGCCCAGGGCGTGGTTCATCCGGTCTGAACCTCGCATGGCGCGTCGCAGTTCTGTCAGACGGGCTCGGGTAGGCTCGCGGGCATGACCGCACCGACCCTCCCGCCCGCGCAGGCCAGCCACGTGGCGGCGCTGCACGCGGCCCTCACACAACTGGACGGGGTGATCCTCGGGAAGGGCCCGCAGATCCGGCTGGCCGCCGCGTGCCTGCTCGCGCGCGGGCACCTGCTCATCGAGGACCAGCCGGGCGTGGGCAAGACCACGCTGGCGCAGGCCCTGGCGCGCACCTGTGGCCTGCACTTCCGGCGCGTGCAGTTCACGGCGGACCTGCTGCCCGCTGACCTGACGGGCGTGAGCGTCTGGGACGCGCCGAGCAGCGCGTTCCGTTTCGTGGAGGGGCCGGTGTTCAGCGAACTGCTCCTCGCGGACGAGATCAACCGCGCCACGCCCCGCACGCAGGGCGCCCTGCTGGAGGCTATGGAGGAGCGGCAGGTCTCGGAGGGCGGCGTGACCCGCGCGCTGCCGGAGCCGTTCTTCGTGATCGCCACGCAGAACCCGGCGGCGTTCGTGGGGACCAGCCCCCTGCCCGAAGCGCAGCTGGACCGCTTCCTGATGACTGTCACGCTGGGCTACCCGGACGTGCGCGCCGAACGGCAACTGTTGGAAACCGGGGGCCGCAGTCTGTCCGTCCGCGAACTGCCGGCCGTGCTGAATGCGGGCATGCTGATCGCCATGCAGGCTGAGGTGGACGCCGTGCATGTCGCCGGGCCGCTGCTGGACTACCTGCAACTGCTGGCCCGCGCGACCCGTGAGCACCCGGGCCTGACGACCGGCCTGAGCCCGCGCGGGCTGCTGGCGCTGCTGGCGGGCGCGCGCGCCTGGGCGTACCTGCACGGGCGCGGCATGGTCCTGCCGGAGGACGTGCAGGCGGTGTTCGCGCCGCTGGCCACGCACCGCCTGAGCGCCCGCGCGGGCGTGAGCGTCCCCGACGTGATCGAGCGCCTGCTGCGCGAGACGCCCATTCCCTGATGACCCGCCCGGACCGACCGCCAGCCGGGACGGTGACGCTACGCGCGTGGCCGACAGGCTTCGGCGCAGCGTTCCTCGGGCTGATCGTCCTGACGCTGATCGGCTGCGTGAACTACGCCCTGAGCCTCGGGTACGGCCTGACGTTCCTGCTGGGCGGCGTGTGGGTGCTCGCGGCGGGACAGGCGCTGCGCGCGGCGCGGGACCTGACGGTCCGTGTGCAGGCGCGCGGGCCGGTCCGGGCGGGCACGCCGCTGCCCGTGCAGGTGCAGGCGCGCGGCGGACGGGGCGGCGTGCTGCGCGTCGCCCTGGGCGTGGTGAGCGGCAGCGTGACGCTGGAGGACGCGGCAGGCACCCTCGACGCAGGCACCCTCGACCTGACCGTTCCCACCGCCGCGCGCGGCCCGCTGGAGGTCCGCGTGACGCTGCGCGCTCTGGACCGCCTGGGCCTGTGGCAGGTGCGCCTGCCCGACCCGGACCCCGTGACGGTCCTGATCCACCCCCGCGCGGAGGAGGGCGCGCCGCCCCCACCCACCCGGAGCGTGCCGGGCAGCGGTGAGGGCGCGGGCCGCGCGCCCGGCGACGAGGAATTCGCGGGCCTGCGCCCCTACCAGACCGGGGACTCGCCCCGGCAGGTGTCATGGCGGCACGTCGCCCGCACCGGGCAGCTCCTGACCCGCGAGACGGACGCCGCGCAGGGCAGCGCCCGGCGCCTGGACTGGCAGGACACCCCCGGCGACCCGGAGGTCCGCGCCGCGCGCCTGACCGCCTGGGTGGACGCCCTGCACGCCCACGCCGACAGCTACGCCCTCCACCTCCCGGGCGAGGTGATCGGGCCGGGCAGCGGCGAGCCGCAGCGGCAGGCGGCCCTGAACGCCCTGGCCCTGCACGACCCCCCCACCCTGGCCAGCCTCGCGCCCCCCGCCCGCCCGGCCCGGAACCATCCAGGCACCCGCCCGGCGCCGCTGCCGGGCGAGGCCCTCACGTGGACGCTGCTGGCCCTGGCGGTCACCCTGGCCCCCGGGGTGCTGCGCCAGCCGTGGTGGCTGAGCCTGCTGATCGCCGCGCTGCTGGGCCACTCGCTGCTGCGAGCCCGCCGCGACGCGATCCGGCCCCTGCCGACGTGGCTGCTGGCGCTGCTGGCCGTGGCGGGCGGCGCAGCCCTGAACGCCACGTACGGCACGCTGCTGGGCCGCGACGCGGGCACCGCGTTCCTGGCGATGCTGGCCGCCCTGAAAACCGCCGAGAGTCACGCCCGGCGCGATCAGGCGGTCCTGACGCTGCTGGGTCTGTTCGTCACGAGCACCGCCTTCTTCTTCAGCCAGGGCCCCCTGACCGCGCTGTACGCCGTCCTGAGCGCTGCGCTGCTCCTGACGGCTGCCACCACGCGCCTGGGCACCCCGCCGCCCCTGACCCGCGCCAGCCTGACCGGACGGCTGGGCCGCACCGTGCGCGTCCTGACCCTGAGCGCCCCGCTGACGCTGGTGCTGTTCGTGCTCGTGCCCCGCCCGGACGGCCCGCTGTGGCAGCTGCCCGTGCAGGGCCAGAACCTGACCGGCCTGGGCTCGGAGGTCAGCGCCGGGTCCTTCACGAACCTCGCGCAGAACCCGGCGGTGGCGTTCCGCGCGGACTTCCGCGGTGCGGTCCCCCCGCCAGCCGAGCGGTACTGGCGCGGCCCGGTCCTGGAAGCCTTCGACGGGCTGAAATGGCAGCAGGTCCGCGGCAACGTCCCCACCCCCAGCGTCGAGGCGACCGGCGCGCCCCTCACGTACGACCTCACGCTGGAACCCAGCGGCACGCCCTGGCTGCTGGCCCTGGAAACCGTGGTGCGCGTCCCGCAGGGGGCGTTCATCACGAGCGGGGTGCAGGCGTTCACGCCCCGCCCGGTCGCCACGCGCCGCCGCGTGACCCTGGTCAGCCAGCCTGCGCGGGTGGGCCGCCAGGAGAACGGGGACCGCCTGCGCTTCGACACGCTCCTCCCGCAGGGGCAGAACCCCCGCACGCTGGCCCTGGCGCAGCAGTGGGCGGGCCTGCCCCCGGCGCGGCGCGTGCAGGCCGCACTAGACCACCTGCGTTCAGGCGGCTTCACGTACACCCTGAACCCCCCGCTGCTGCCCGAGGAGAACCGCACCGACGCGTTCCTGTTCGGCAGCCGTCAGGGCTTCTGCGAGCACTACGCCAGCGCCTTCGCGGTCCTGATGCGCGCCGCCGGCCTGAGCGCCCGCGTGATCACCGGGTACCTGGGCGGCGAACTGAACCCGGACGGGAACTACCTGATCGTCCGCCAGCAGGACGCGCACGCCTGGACCGAGGTGTGGCTGCCCGGCCAGGGCTGGGTGCGGGTGGACCCGACCGCCGTGATCGCCCCGGCGCGCGTGAACGCCGACCTGCGCACCGCCCTGACGCAACCCGCAGCCAGCGCCGCGCTGCCCAGGACCGGCCTGGACCGCCTGCGCCTGCGGCTGGACGCGTGGCAGAACCGCTGGAACGCGGTGGTCGTCGAGTACGACGGCGAGCAGCAGACGGCCCTGCTGACCCGGCTGGGCGTGACCGGCGGCGCGCAGGCCCTCTGGTGGCTGCTGCTGCCCGCCCTGGCCGTCACGCTGCTGCCCGCGTACGCCTGGACGCGCCGCGGCGCCCGGCCCGCCGACCCCGCGCAGCGCCTGTGGCACGACCTGACCCGCACGGTGGGCGCCCCGCAGCACCCCGGCGAGACGCCCGGCACGTACGCGCAGCGGCAGGCGGGCATCCATCCTCACCTCTCGGACGCGCTGCGGGGCGCCGCGCACGCCTACCAGCAGGCCCGCTACGCGCCGGGCCCGCCGGACGCCGCGCTGCGCGACCTGCGCGCCGCCGTGCGGCAGGTGCGGAGCCTGCGTCACCGTGCCCGACGCTGACGTCGCGTAGCATGGAGGCGTGAACGTGCTGAAAGCTGTCCTGTCCGCCATCGCTGGCCTCGCCGCCGCCCTGATCGCCTACAGCGCCTTCTTTGTCCGCGGCGACCTGGGCGGCGTCATGGGCTATCTGCGGGCCCGCGGCGCCCTGCGCCGACTGCGCGAGGACGGCACGCCCGAACAGATCAGCGCCGCGCAGGCCCAGCTGCACGCGCTGGGGCAGCAGGTGGGCGACCCGGCCTTCGCGGGTCAGCTGATCCCGCTGGCCCTGCTGATCGGCACGCTCGTGGCCGGACTGGTCTGGTGGGCCTTCACGCGCCGCCAGCAGGGCGCGCCCCGCCTGGATATTCAGGAACGCATGGTCTACCGACTGGCGCATAGGCTGGGCGGCCATTTCACGCTGGACGACCTGAGCGCCCGCAGCCCCCTGACCGAGGAGCAGGCCCGCGCCGCCACCGCCCGCCTGCTGGACCTGGGCCGCCTGACCCGCGACGGCGACACGTTCCGGCTGAGCTGACGAGATGGATACCGACACCAGCCTGAGCGCGCTGCTGCGCCGCGTGAACCACGACCCCGCGCAGGGCCTCCAGGCGGCCCTGGACGCCGTGTCCGGCCAGCCGCACCCACGCGTCGCCGCCATCGCCGCGCACCTGAGCGCCACCAAGCGCGACCTCTGGACCCGCATCGCCCACGCGACCGGCACGCCCACTCCACCCGACGATGCGGGCCTGCACACCCTCCTGACCTGGGAGGAGGAGGCCTGCGCCGCCCTGAACGCCGCGCAGCTGGACGTGACCGTCCCCCCGACCGACCCGGCCAGCGCCGGGGGCGAACCCCCCATGACCGTCGCCGCGCTGCTGCGCCTGAACGCCGCCCTGACCACGGGCCGCGCCGCGCAGATCCGCCGCCTCGCGACGCAGCCCCGGATCGCCTGAGCCCCCCATGCCCCGGGAACGGCCCTTCCTGACCGACCCTGCCCCTGAGGGCACGCGCGGCAGCGGCCTGGTCCCCGACGCACTGTTCGACCTGGCCGTGAACCGCGCCGCCGCCGCCCTGCGCGGCCTGCGCCCCGCCCGGCCCGAATCTGCGCTGGCCGCGTGGCACGCCCGCACCCGCTTCGCCCGCCGCGTGCCACTGGACGCCGTTCAGGCCGCCCTTTACGGGCAACCGCAGGGCGGCGAGTGGCACTGGGCGGGCGGCCCCGCCGGGAAATGGCAGCCGGGCCGCGCCCCGTTCCCCTGAAGCGCCCTCCGATACGAGATTAAAAGGACTCACCTCCCGCGTGATCGCGTTCCGTTGTCCCCTCTCCCCCTGTGGGACTCGGAGAGCTGCGGAGCAGAGAGGGAGGGAGGCGCGAAGCGACGGAAGGGTGAGGGGGCCACCAAGTGACGCTGTCTGGTTGGGAATCAATTGAGTCCCCTCTGATCAGTGCGCGCTACTGGATGGCGGCGCGGGCGGCCACCTCGACGGCGCGCGTGAGTTCATCCTGCGGGAGGTACGGCACGGCCCTCGATTCGGCCAGGGCCACCTCTGCGTTCGCGGGCAGGTGCAGGAACCCGCACGGCACGTCCTCGCGGCCCGCCGCGTGCAGGGCGTGCAGCGCGTGGAACATCACCGTGTTGCACACGAACGTCCCCGCCGTGTCGCTGATGCCGCCCGGAATGCTCGCGTCCCGCCACGCGCGCAGCGTGGCCCGCAGCGGCAGGGTGCTCAGGTACGCCGCCGGGGCGTCCGGGAGTACCGGCACGTCGTGGTACTGACGTCCGGCGTTGTCCGGGATGCGGTAGTCCATGACGTTCACCGCGACCCGCTCCAGCGTCACCTGCGGCCGCCCACTCGCCAGCCCGGTCAGCAGCACCGCGTCCGGTGTCAGCCAGTCCAGCAGGGCGTCCAGCCGCTCACGGGCTGCGGCGGGCTCTACGGGAAGCAGCGCGCCCTCGATTACATAGCCGCCCAGCGTGCGGCCGTGCAGCGCCTGCGCCGAGACGGAGCTGGGATTCACGGGATGCGTGTGGAAGGGCTCGAAGCCGGTCAGCAGCAGGGTGGGCATCCCCGGCAGCGTACCGCGCCGCCCACCCTGTACGCTGCGGGTATGCGCCGCCTTGTCCTGACCGCCCTGCTGGCCCTCACCCCGACCGCCCTGGCCGCCACGCAGTACGCCGTGCTGAAGGCCGTTACCGTGCAGGGCAGCGTCGCCACCCTGACCCTGGACTACGTGGACGTGTACAGCGACACCGACGCGGACGCCCGCCGGGTCGTCGCGCTGGGCGACTACCCGAACGCCCAGGCGTACTTCGACGCGAACCCCAGCGGGATGTATCTGCGCAACGTCAACCCAAAGCTGCGCACCCTGAAGACCGACGCGAAGACCACCTTCGACCTGTCCTGCCTGAACCGCCCGGGCGGCGTGATGACCGTCCCGCTCGTGACCTTCGTGTCCGCCTGGAAGGGGTACCACCCGCAGGGTTGCTGGCCCTTCAGCGAGAAGGTCGTCGCGCTGAACCTGAGCGGCAACCGCGTGCTGAAGGTCGAGCAGGTGTACTTCCCCTGACGCCGGGTCACCTGAAACGAACGCCGCAGTCTGCATGGCGGGCGGCGCCTATGCTGCTGCGGTATGCCTGAACTGCCGGAAGTGGAGACCACCCGCCGCAAGATCGAGCCGCTGCTCCTGGACCGCACGATTCTGGAGGTGCAGCACGACGCGCCCCACAAATACCGCGATACCCACCTCGCTGCCGGGAGGCGCGTGACCGGCCTGTCCCGGCGCGGGAAGTACCTGATGCTGCACCTCGCCGCCGCCGAGGCCGCCCACGACCAGGGCGCGGACTCGCCGCATGATCTGGAATTCATCGTGCACCTGGGCATGACCGGCGGGTTCCGGCTGGAGGGCGGCAAGCACACCCGCGTGACCCTGCGCACCGACGCGGGCGACCTGTACTTCGATGACCCGCGCCGCTTCGGCAAGATGGCGGTCGTGCGGCCCGGCGAGTACGCGGGCATGCCCACCCTGGCCGCCATGGGCCCCGAACCCCTCTCGGCCGACTTCCGGGAGGAGGACTTCGCCGAACTGGCCGCGCAGGCGGGCGCTGTGAAACCCTGGCTGCTGTCCCAGAAGCCCGTCAGCGGCGTGGGGAACATCTACGCCGACGAGAGCCTCTGGATGGCCGGACTGCACCCCACCCAGACCCGCCTGACCCGCGAGGAAGCCGGGCGGCTGTACCACGCGGTCCGGGACGTGATGGGCCGCGCCGTCGAGGCCGGCGGCAGCAGCCTCGGCAGGGGGGAAGGCAACTACCGCCAGCACGACGGCCTGTCGGGCCTGTTCCAGCACGCGCACAACGTGTACGGCAAGGGCGGCGAACCCTGCCCCCGCTGCGGCACCCCCATCGAGAAGAGCGTCGTCGCGCAGCGTGGCACCCACCACTGCCCGCAGTGCCAGCCGCTGCGCCGGGAGACCGTATGACCGACCTGACCGGACTGCGCCTGTCCTACACCCGCGCCGAACTGCGCCGCGCCGACCTGAACCCCGACCCGCTGGCGCAGTTCCAGGGCTGGTTGCAGGAGGCCATCGGGGCGGACCTGCGTGAACCGTACGCGTTGAGCCTCGCCACCGCCGACGCGGGCGGGCGGCCCAGCGTGCGGACCGTGCTGCTGCGCGGCGCGACCCCAGCAGGCCTGACGTTCTACACGAACTACGACTCTCACAAGGGCCGCGACCTGAGCGCCAACCCGCAGGCGGAACTGCTGTTCCACTGGCCGGAACTGGAACGGCAGGTGCGCGCATTCGGCCCGGTGACCCGCGTGCCGGACGCCGAGAGTGACGCGTACTTCCATGCCCGCCCGCGCGAGTCGCAGCTGGCCGCGCACGCCAGCGACCCGCAGAGTGCTCCCACCCCTGGCCGGGAGGCGCTGGAGGCGACCTTCGCGGCCCTGCATGACCGTTTCCCGGAGGGGAGTGAGGTGCCCCGCCCGGCCTGCTGGGGGGGCTTCCGCGTGGCGGTGCAGGAGTGGGAGTTCTGGCAGGGCCGCGCCAATCGCATGCATGACCGCTTCACGTACACCCGCAGCGGGGAGGAGTGGCAGATCCAGCGTCTGATGCCGTGACCAGTCCGGCCCCGGTGTGCATATGGGACCAGACTGGTCAGCTGCCGCCGAAGGTCAGGTCCGCGTGGTCCTCGCCCAGCAGCGCTCGGCGCTCCTCGCCGGTCAGGGCGGTCAGCACGCGCCGCAGCACCATGTCCACCGCCTGCTCGGCGCTCTCGTCCAGCGTCAGGCCGTCCAGCATCGGCACCTCGTACTGGTGGGCCAGCGCCTCGAGTTCGTCCTGCATGGCGCGGATCTCGCGGAAGTAGCCCATGTAGCGGTGCAGGGGGCGGCTGGCGGCGGTCTCCGTGTCGCGGCTCTCGAAGTGGCGGCGGTGTTCGTCTGCGTCGGGCAGCGTCACCAGCAGCGGCACCACGATCGCGCCCGCGTACGAGTCCGCGCGGATGTACCCGGGGACCAAGTGCACGCCCTCCAGCACCAGACTGCTGCCCTCCTGCACGCTGCGCTGCACGACGGCGCTCAGGCCCACGCTGACCTGCTGCACCTGATCCCGGAAGCCCGCGATCAGCGAGGGCCGGTCCGGGTGCTCGGGGCGGGGCGCGCCGGGCGGCAGCAGCGCCTCCCAGGCGTTGAAGGTGCTGGCGTGGAGCGTGGGCAGCAGCGCGGGGGAGACCATGGCGCGCATGACCTCGCGGATGGAATCGGTGCTGACGACCCGCGCGATGCCCAGGCGGTAGGCGATCTCGGCGGCCAGGAAGCTCTTGCCGGTGCCGCTCACGCCGCCCAGCAGCACGATCACTGGGCGCGGCGGACGGCGGATCACGCGCAGCAGGCGGTAGCGGGCACTCACGTCCGGGCCGACCTCGTCGCGCAGCAGCGCCTCGACCTTCTGGCGGATCTCGTGGCGGGGGATGACCCGGTCGTCACGGCCCCGCAGGTCCCGCTGGGTCACGCGGGCCACCTTGCGCGCCACGTCCGGCGTGACGCCCGCCGCGAGCATGCTCTGCACCAGGATGCCCTTGCTGAACGGGCTGGGCACACTGCTGCCCTCGCCCAGCACGCCCAGCTTCCCGCGGTTGTGCCGCAGGTAGCGGTAGGTCAGGCGCAGGTGCTCGCCGTAGCGTTCGGCCAGCGCGGCCTCGGTGCGGTTGTCGATCTCCTCGGCGCTCAGGCTGGTCACGCCCTGCTGGCGCAGCCGCACGTCCACGACGCTGGCGGTCGCGTAGGCGTCCTTGCCGGACAGACCCGCGTCCTCCAGCGTGCGGGCCAGTACACCCCGGCTGAAGGGCAGGTCGCCCTTCTTGGCCGTCACGAAGATGTCCTGGAAGGCGGGCGTCTGCGCCTGCGCCGCCTGCGCGATCTCGTCCCCGGCCACGTCGCGGGCCACCTCGACCATCAGGGCCTTGAGTTCCGCCGGGCTGACCACGGTGCGCCGCGCCAGCCGCAGCTGCTGCTCCACGCGGCGGGACACGGCGGACGCCACCGGCGCGCTGGCCCCGGCGTTCACCAGGGATTCGACCAGCAGGCCGCGACTGAACGGGAAGGTGGTGCGGGCCGACCCCACCCGCAGTTCCGGGTGCGTCATGCCCGCACCGGCCGCAGGGGTGAGCGAGTCATCAGCGCAGTGTAGACCCTCGCGGCAAAGCCCGCGTGACACAGTGCGCGTTCACGTGATACCGGGCCGGCCACAGGCAGGGGTGCGGGCGCCCGGGGTCAGCGCACGTCGCGTTTCACGGCGCCTTCCAGGAGCAGGTTCAGCGCCAGGCGCATCTCCTCCTGCAGGGGCCGCTCGGTGCCGTACGCACTCCAGCGCAGCGCGACCATCAGGTACGTGTCCGCGATCAGGTTGCTGATGCGCTGCAGCGACAGGTCGGTGCGCATCATGCCCGCCTGATGCATGGGCCGCAGGATCAGCTCGATGACCTTGCTCAGCGGCAGCGCCTGGTACGCGGTGCGGGCCCGCTCGGGGTTGGGATTCATGACCTCGTACGCCAGGGGCGGGAACAGGTCGCGTTCGCGGGTGTTCTCGTCCGCGAGGCGGTCCCAGACCTCGTACAGCACCGTCAGGGGTGCGGCGCCGTCGTGCAGGCGGGCCTCGGCGTGGTCACGCAGGCGGTTCATGACCTCGCTGCCGTAGTCGAGCAGCACCGCTTCCTTGTAGGGGTAGTAGTTGAAGAACGTGCCGCGCGAGACGTTGCTGGCCTTGGCGATGTCGGTCGCGGTGGTCGTCTGGAACCCGCCACGTTTGAACAGGTCAATGGCGACATTGTAGATGCGGGCGCGGCGGCGCTCCTTCTGGCGTTCGCGCAGCGAGGTTGAATCCATGATTCCCCAGGGTATACCGCTTTCAGTACAAAATTGCACCCCGTCCAACGGGGTTGTCTGCCTCTGGCCATGGGCTGCCAACCAGCACCGCGCGTACCCCACTGACGCCCTCGTCTGACACCCCCCTGACCAGCTTCCGTGCGTGCGGTACGCTGAGGCGCATGAGTGTGATCCTGGGTATCGACATCGGCGGGAGCGGCATCAAGGGCGCCCCCGTGGACACCCGCACCGGCAAGCTCACCGCCGAGCGGCACCGCATCCCCACCCCCGAAGGTGCCGCGCCGGAGGACGTGAAACGCGTCGTGCAGCAGCTCGTCGAGCACTTCGGGCTGCCCGGCCCGGTCGGCGTGACCTTCCCCGGCATCGTGCAGCGCGGCCACACCCTCTCGGCCGCGAACGTCCACCCGGACTGGGTCGGCCTGAATGCCGACGCGCTGTTCACCGACGCCACCGGGCACGAGGTTCACCTGATCAACGACGCCGACGCCGCCGGACTCGCCGAGGCCCGCTTCGGCGCCGGGCAGGGCGAGACGGGCAGCGTCCTCGTGCTGACCTTCGGCACCGGGATCGGCAGCGCCCTGGTGCATGACGGCGTGCTGGTGCCCAACACCGAACTGGGCCACCTGTGGCTGCGCGACAAGCACGCCGAGACCTGGGCGTCCGACCGCGCCCGCGAACGCGACGACCTGAACTGGAAACAGTGGAGCAAGCGCGCCAGCACGTACCTGCAGCACCTGGAACTGCTGTTCAGCCCGGAACTGTTCATCATCGGCGGGGGCGTCAGCAAGAAGGCCGACAAGTGGCGCGAGCACCTGAAGGCCGAACGCACCCGCGTCGTGCCCGCACAGTTGCTGAACGAGGCCGGGATCATCGGGGCCGCCATGATGGCCGCCGGGAGCGATCCGGCCCTGACGGCCGCACCAGCTGCCCTCAGCCCCGCGCGCAGGGCCCCCCGCAAGACCAGCGGCTGACCGGGCCCGGGAACCCGCGCGTGGCTGGTCCCGTACAGGCCTCCATGGGATTCCTCAAGAAGATGATGGCCGCCATCGGCGTCGGCGGCGCGCGCGTCGACGCCCAAGTCCACAACCCCGCCGTGCGCATCGGGGACAGCGTCACCGGCGTGCTGGTCGTGCAGGGTGGGAGCCTCGACCAGCGTATCGAACGCGTGAACCTCGGCCTCGCCACCCGGTACAAGAGTGACGACAGTTACGTCTCGCACCAGCTCAGCAAATTCCAGGTGATCCCCACCTTCGAGCTGCGCGCCGGGGAACGGCGAGAATTCCCCTTCAGCATTCCCGTCGAGCCCGGCACGCCCCTGTCGCTGCCCGGCACGCAGCTGTGGCTCGCGACCGACATGGACATCGCGGGCGCTGTCGATCCCGGCGACCAGGACCACCTCCAGATCCTCCCCAGCCGCGAGATGGAGGTGCTGTTCCAGGGCGCGCAGCGCCTAGGCTTCCAGCTCAGCGGCAGTGAGATCGAGTACCACCACGGCCGCATCGTGCAGGAGATCAGCTTCCGCCCCCCGCACGGCCAGTACCGCATCGCCGAGATCGAGATGATGCTGTTCCCGCAGGCGGGCGGCCTGGACGTCATCCTGGAGGTGGACCGCCGCGCCACGGGCGTCGCCAGCCTGTTCGCCAGCGAGTTCGAACAGCGCGGCCGCTGGCACCTGAGTGCCGCCACGCTGGGCGCCGGGCCGGACGCCGTTGCCCGCGAACTCGAAACCCGCATCCGCGCGCTGCTGTAACGCCCTGGGCCGCAGGTGAGCTCCGCGCACCCCATTCGGTCCGCTAGCGTGAGGCATGTCCCGCTGGACGTTCCGGTATCCACGCAACGCGGTGTCCCCCGGCCCCTGGTGGGCACGCGCCCGGATGGCCCTGCATCTGCTGCGCCCGCAGTGGTCCCGGCGGGTGGGCGACCTGCCCGCCCCCCTGCGGGCCGTCCACTGGCCGCCGGGCGTGACCCCGCTGGGCGTCTGGCGGGTCGCGGGCGGCGCGCGGCACGTCCGGCTGCGGGTGCCCACCACGCCCGAGGCGGCCTTCCGCAGCCTGGAGGCCGTGCGGGACGCCCTGCGTGCGGCTGGCCTGTCCAGCGTGGCGGGTGGTGCGGTCGGATTCGACGTGCGGGACGACCTGTTCGACCTCGGCACCGCGTGGCTGGGGACGGGTACGCCGCTCGGGGGCGTCCTCGACCTGCCCCTCCTGCACCCTGGCGGACCCGCCGACCAGCCCGGGCCGGGCCTGTCCCTGAACGGCAGGCCGGGGCGGACTTCCGGCGGCGCACCCCACCTGTTCCTCCCGGCCGACAGCGCCCTGGGGGCTATCCTCGACCGCTGGCAGGCCGGGGCCGCGGCGCAGGGCTGGGAGGTGCGCCCCCCACTGCATGGGGACGGTCAGGTTCTGCTGACCTTCACGCAGGTGCAATCCACCGTGACCCTGACCGGGGTGCGCCTGCCCGGCGGCGCGTGGGGCTTCACGCTGGAACGCGACACCTGGGCGCACCTGCACCGGCTGTCCAGCGCCCACACGCCATGATCAGAAGTCCCCGTCGGCGGGGAAGAGGGTCGTCGTCAGCATGGAGTAGCCCAGGGCGGTCGCGGCGTCGCCCCGGGTGCCCAGCGTCTGCATGACGGCGCGGCCCAGCGTCTCGTAGCGGTCCACCAGCCGCTTCCACTCGGCGGCGGAGTAGGTCGAATAGGTCTCGTCGGGTTTCGGGCGGTAGGCGCGCAGAGATACCACGTACGCCACGTGAGCCTTGCGGGCCTGCGCGATCAGGGCCGCGTAGCGCTGGCCGGACTGCGCGCCCAGGGTGGTGCGGGCCAGTGCGGCGAGGCCCGCGAGCTGCTCCTCCAGATACGGGAACGAGCGTGGAATGGCGTGTGAGTACAGGGTCCCGCCGCCCGCGCGGATGTACGCGAACTGGCCTTCCAGCGCGCGCAGCTGCTGCAGCTGCTTCCGGAGGCCGTCGATGCGGGCGCTGAGCTTCGGGTTGCCGCTCAGACTGCGGCGCAGCGCGGTGGCGCGGCAATCGGCCCAGTTCCCAGCGGCGTTGTCCTCGTCGGCCTCGGACCAGATGTCGATGGTCAGGGCAGCGTAGCTGCCGCTGTCCACGGCATTCGCCAGGGCGCAGTTCGCGGGGGGCTGCGCCGAGGCGAACGCGGGCAGGGTGAGCAGCGCGGTGACGGTCAGGGCAGGGACGAGGCGCATGCGTCCAGCCTACCCTGACCGTCAGGTCAGTTACCGCAGATCAGGCCAGCCGTGTCAGGCGCGCGATGAAGAACCCGTCCACCCCGTCCACCGGCACGGTCAGCACGCCCGGCCCGGCAGGTACGTGCGGGACCTCCAGGTCCGGCACGGCCTGCGGCGTGAAGTCCGGGTGGGTGTCTAGGAACGCCTGCACGACCTCCGCCCCTTCCTGCGGCGTGACCGAGCACACCGAGTACACCAGGGTCCCGCCGGGCTGCACGAGCGCGGCGGCGTTCGGTAGCATCCGCGCCTGAAGCCCGGCCATCTCCTGCACGGCGTCCGGCGTGAGGCGCAGCTTGATCTCCGGGTGGCTGCGCAGCGTGCCGCTGCCGGTGCAGGGCGCGTCCAGCAGCACGACCGGCGCGGGTTCGGTGGGCAGGGGCTGGGTCAGGTCATGCGTGATGAACTGCCCCGTCAGGCCCAGGCGCTTCAGGTTCGCGCGGGCGAGGTCGTGCTTGCGGGCCACGACGTCCACGCTGGTGACCAGAGCGCCGCGCGTGGCGAGCATCGCGGCCTTCACGCCCGCCCCGCCCGCCAGGTCCAGCACCCGCACGCCCTGCACGTCACCCAGCGCGTCCACGCAGGCGAGGCTGGCCGGGTTGATGGGCTGCGCCTGCCCCTGCTGGAACGCCGAGGTCTGCCGCAGCGGGCGGTCCAGCGCGACGCGGTCCACGCCCTGCACAGTGCCTTCGAGGACGCTGCCCTCGTCCTCCAGGGCGCGGACGCCCGCGTCGCTGAGGCTCAGCCACAGCGGCTGCGGCTCGAGCAGATCGGCCAGCACCGCGTCTGCCTGCGCGCCGTACGCGCGGCGGTACACGTCCGCCAGCCACGCAGGCATCTCGTCCGGGACGGTCTCGTCGGGGCTCATGCTCTCCAGGCGGCGCAGCACGGCGTTCACCAGTCCGGGGGGCGCCAGCCGCGCGCCGCGCGCGAGGTTCACGTACTCGCTGACGACCGCGTGCGGCGGGGTGCCCAGGAACAGCCGCTCGAACGCCCCGGCCAGCAGGACCGCGCGGGTCTTGGGGTGCGTGTCCCCGGTCAGACGGGCGTCGAGCGCGCGGGTCAGGCTGGGCGCGTGCCGCAGCGCGCCGTACACGACGTGCGTGGCCAGCCCCGCGTCACGGGCCGGCAGGCGGGCCTCCTGCAGCGCGGCGTCCAGGGCGGGCGCGGCGAACGCATGGGCGTCCATGACGCGCAGCAGCACCCGCACGGCGACCTCGCGGGCCGGGTTGAACGGACCGGGCCGGTCGGCCTCGGATCTGGGGCGGTCGCGGGCGGTGCGGGGGCGGCGTGCGTCGGTCATCCGGGCAGTGTACGCGCGGCCCGGCAGGACGTCCAAGGCACGCGGCCCCCACCCCAGGTCTGGCAGGGAGGGGGCCGCAGGGTGGGCCGGTCAGGCAGCGGCGGGCTGCACCCTCGGGCGAATCAGCAGCACGATGGCCAGCAGGGCCAGCAGGACGCTCCCGCTCAGGACGTACGGCGCGGCGTGGCTGACCGTCTGGTACAGCCCGGTGCTGATCAGCGGCCCCGCCATGCGCCCCAGGGCCAGGGCGCTGCTGTTCAGCCCCGCGACGGTGCCCTGCAGGTCCTCGCCAGCCGAGAGGCTCAGGCCCGCGCTGAGGCTGGGGCTCAGGATGGCGCTGCCCACGCCGACGACCGCCAGGGCCAGCGTGATCGGCCAGAACGACTGCCCGGCGGGCACGAGCAGCATGCCCGCACCCATGATCAGCAGGCCTGCCGACACGAGCGGGGTGGTGGGGAGTTTTTTCGCCAGGGGCCGGATTGCGCCGCCCTGTACGAGCGCCGCCACGAAGCCGAACAGGGTCAGCATGATGCCCACGGTGCGCGCCGCACCCTCGGGGGTCAGGCGCAGGGTGTCCTGCACGTAGAAGCCGATGGTCTGCTCCATGCCCACACTGGCCAGGGTGGACAGGGCGCTGACGGCCAGCAGCAGCAGCACGGTGGGCTGCGAGAGCAGCGCGCGGCGGCTGCCCTTCGCGGCCATCTTGGCGCCGCTCACGCGGGTTTCGGGCAGGGTGCGCCACGCGACGAGCGCGGTGACCAAGCCCAGCGCGGCGCTGAAGAAGACCGGCGCGGTCAGGCTGAGGCCGCTCAGGGCCGCGCCGATGGCCGGGCCGAACACGACGCCCAGGCCGAACGCCGCGCCGATCAGGCCCAGGCTGGCGGTGCGGTCCTTGGCGCTGCTCAGGTCGGCCATCATGGCCTGCGCGGTGGGCAGCGTGGCGCTGGAGAGCACCCCACCGATCACGCGCGAGGCGACGAGCAGGACGAACAGCAGGGTGCCGCTCAGCGCGCCATTCAGGCCCGCCTGGGCCAGCACGCCGAAGAGCCCGAAGCTGATCGAGAAGCCCACGAGGCCCATCAGGAGGATGGGTTTGCGGCCCAGGCGTTCGCTGCGGTTCCCCCAGATGGGCGAGAAGACGAACTGCATCAGGGAGTAGGCAGTGGAGAACCAGCCGGTCTGCGTCTCGGTCAGGCCGAGCTGGCGGCCCAGCGGGGCGATGATCGGGAACAGGACGCTCAGGCCCAGCATGGCGATGAAGATGGTCAGAAACAGGATCAGTTTTGTTCGCCCGGTGTTGACCCGGGCGGGGGAGGGGGCGGCGGACGACATGGGGCGAAGTATACGCCCGCACCCTGACCGACCGGTCAGGACAGAACGGCAATCCGGTCCGTCGGCGCCCAGACGGTGCGGCCCTACCGGCTGTCTCCCGGGGATGCCGGTTCCGTCGCGCTGTGAATTGGGATCAGGCCCTGCACGAATGCGTGGAGCGCGGCACATGGGGCTGCTGGCTCTCAGGTGCTGTCGTGGAACGTGCGGCTGTCTAACCGGCTTCCACGGGTTCCACGCACCTGGGGGATACCCAAAGCGCGGATGAGACC
The DNA here is from genome assembly GCF_001007995.1 of Deinococcus soli (ex Cha et al. 2016). Taxonomy (NCBI): domain Bacteria; kingdom Thermotogati; phylum Deinococcota; class Deinococci; order Deinococcales; family Deinococcaceae; genus Deinococcus; species Deinococcus soli (ex Cha et al. 2016). The sequence goes on from NZ_CP011389.1 coordinate 77,952, forward strand.
GTTAGGATTCTGTGAACCGCTTCCAGTTTCACTTTTGTTCGCACTGGTACCAGAATGCCGTCCCGGGTCATCCGCCCCGGGCGCCAACTGATTTCTTCCTGACTGGGACGGTGAAATTGTCGGTGTCACCCCATTGTCAGGACACCGGTTGAGGCTTATACTGTCGTTCGAGCAACCAGAAGAATCACCCGTCGCGGACGCTCAGCCGTGTCGACTCCGGGCGCCTCCCTGCCGTGGAAGGCCGATGGAATCAAAGTTGATCCCTCGAAATGGAAGCGATTCACAGTCGCGCCATGTAAGGAGACCTATGAAGAAAGCTCTGACCATCCTGTCTCTCGCGCTGCTCGGCCAGGCCAGCGCCGCCACCATCACCGTCTGGACTCACTTCGGTGACAGTGAACTGGCGTGGCTGCGTGCACAGGCCGCCGACTTCAAGGCCAAGACCGGCAACACGGTCAACATCGTCAGCGTGCCCTTCGGCGAGATGACCGACAAGTTCATCCAGAGCGCCCCCAAGGGCCAGGGCCCCGACCTGCTGACCACGCAGCCCCACGACCGCCTCGGTCAGCTGGCCGCCGCCGGCGTGATCGAGCCCATGGACAAGTACGTCACCAGCCGCACCGACCTGGACAAGACCGCCCTGAACGCCATGACCTACCAGGGCAAGCTCTTCGGCGTCCCCATGTTCGCCGAAGCGGTCGCCGTCGTGTACAACAAGGCCCTGGTGCCCACTGCCCCCACCACCTGGAGCGCCTTCCTGGCCGCCGCCCAGAAGAACACCGGCAGCGGCAAGTTCGGCTACCTCGCTGACCTGAGCAACGCCTACATGCAGTACGGCATCATCAGCGCCTACGGCGGCTACGTCTTCAAGAACAACGGCGGCACCCTGAACGTCAAGGACGTGGGTCTCGCCAACGCCGGCGCCGACAAGGCCAGCGCGTTCCTGAACGACCTGCGCTACAAGTACAACCTCGTGCCCGAAGGCGTCAACGGCGACGCCGCCAAGAGTGCTTTCGTGCAGGGCCGCCTCGGGATGTTCCTCACCGGTCCCTGGGACATGGGCGACATCAAGAAGGCCAACATCAACTACGGCATCATCCCCTTCCCGACCCCTCCCGGCGCCACCGGCAAGTGGAGCCCCTTCGTGGGCGTGCAGGGCACCATGCTGAACTCCTACAGCAAGAACAAGGTGGCCGCCGCGCAGTTCGCCAAGCAGATCAGCTCCTCCGACGCCCAGGTCGCGTTCAACAAGGCCGGCGGCCGCATCCCCGCCAGCCTCAGCGCCCGCACCAAGCTCAAGGCCGACCCGGTCGTGCAGGGCTTCGGCAAGACCATCAGCATGGGCACCCCCATGCCCAACGTGCCCCAGATGGGCGCCGTGTGGGGCCCCTGGAGCAACGCCATCGCGCAGAGCGTCCAGAAGTCCGGCCAGAACTACGGCCAGATCCTCGACAAGGCCGTCCAGGAAATCAACAGCAACATCAAGTAACCCGCCTGGAGGTGGGGCGAGCATGACCACAACCTCGCTCCACCCGGGCCACTCAGGACGCGGAGGGACGGTGCGCCGGACAAGGCGTATCGTCCCCCCGCGTTCTGACTGTCATGGCGTTCCCAGCCGCCGGGCCGCCGCTGGAACCGCGCCCCGCCAGATGTCTTGATGAGCACCCTCGCTGCCCCCGAGGCAGCGGCGTTACCTTACTGCAATCTGATTTCAATCCGGACGTGCCCGGCGCGCCTGCCCCCACGTCCGCCTGGAGGCCCCCACGAGATGACCACCCTGTCCCCACCCCGCTCCCGCACCGCCGTGCCCCCCCAGGGCTCACGCGGCATCCTGCTGGCCCTGCTGATCCTGGCCGCCCTGATGGGCGCGTCCGTGCTCATCGGGTGGCTGCTGTCCACCCTGGCTGCCCAGGTCGTGCCCGGTGCCCCCGCCTACCTGCTGCTGGTCTTCACGGTGGTGTCGCTGCTGGTGCTCGCACCATTGACCCACCGCGCGTTCCCGTGGATCACGAACTGGTTCTACCTGCTGCCCGCGCTGGTGTTCATCCTGGCATTCACGGTACTGCCGGTCGTGCTGACCGTGAACTACGCCTTCACGAACTACAGCGGGCAGAACAGCGGCAATCCCGACAGCGCCGCCCGTCAGGCCGCCACTCTGAGCGCTGACCGCCGCTCAGTTACGGTGCCTGGCCTCGAGGGCAGCGCGCAGGCATACCTGAACTGCGCCGCCCCCAGCTGCGCCGGGGCAACCCTGGTGCTGTACGACGAGGACGCCAGCGTCCCGTACCGCGTGAAGGTCACCTCCGCGCAGGACAAGACCTTCACGCTGGCCGTCCCCGCTCCCGAGGCTCTACAGGTCGCGCAGGTCACCCGCGTGAACCGGATCAGTTATGTGGGCCTCGCCAATTTCCAGGAGATCTTCGGGAAGGCCAGCCGCGCCCTGTGGCCGGTGTTCCTCTGGACGGTCATCTTCGCGTTCAGCACCATCATCCTGAATTCGGTCGCGGGCCTGATCCTGGGCATCCTGCTGTACAACAAGCGCCTCAAGGGCCGCAACGTGTACCGCACGCTGCTGTTCCTGCCCTGGGCGATCCCCACCGTGATCAGCGTGCAGATGTGGGTCGCGCTGTTTGACCAGCAGTTCGGCATCGTGAACAAGAGCCTGGGTCTGCTGGGCATCGTCGCGATTCCCTGGCTGAACGACCCGCTGTGGGCCAAGATCAGCATCCTGGTGGTGAACCTGTGGCTGGGCTTCCCGTACATGATGACCGCCACCATCAGCGCCCTGAGCACCATCAACGACGACCTCTATGAGGCCGCCGAGATTGACGGCGCCAGCCGCTGGCAGCAGATCACCGGCATCACCCTGCCGCTGCTGCGCAACTCGTTCACGCCGATCCTGCTGTCGGGCTTCGCGTTCAACTTCAACAACTTCGGGATCATCTACCTGCTCACGGCCGGCGGCCCCGCCCAGGAAGGCCGCGAGAGCACCGCGCAGAGCACCGACATCCTGCTCTCGTGGGGATACAACACCGCGTTCGTGTCGGCTGGCGGACAGAACTTCGCGCTGGCCAGCGCCATCGCGCTGATCATCTTCTTCCTGACCCTGGCGATCAGCATCGTGAACTTCAAGGCCGCCGGCGTGTTCGAGGAGGCCCGCAAATGACCACCGCACCCAACAACCTCCCACCCGGCGGCTACGTCCACCGCGAGCCCTCTGCCCTACGTCAGGCGCTGCCCTGGATCATCGGGGTGGTCATCCTGGCCCTGCTCGGCTGGCTCGGGTACGCGCTGGTCGACAACCTGAAAGACAACCAGAAGAGCTTCTCGATTTTCTTCGTGGAACGCGGCTGGGTGCGCTTCCTGCTGTTCCTGCTGGCCGCCAGCGGCGTGCTGGCCCTGACCAGCCTGCTGGGGCAGCGGATCGGCATGGCCCGCACGGGCCGCCGCATCAGCTACGCGGCGGTGCTGGGTGACCAGCTGACCCACCTGTTCCTGATCCTGGTCGTCCTGATCGCCATCTACCCGCTGTTCTACGTGCTGATCGCCGCGTTCGACCCGCGCAACAGCCTGTTCGCCTTCCCGGACTTCGGGAACCCGAACATCTTCTACAAGACCGGCCTGCTGCCCGACCTGAAGCAGCTGAACCTGGAGAACTTCGCCAAGCTGTTCGAGGGCGTCACCATCCCCGCGTGGCAGCTTCTGCTCGCCGTGATCGGCGGGGCCGCGCTGGCCGCCACGCTGATCTCCCTGATCGTCAGCAAGGTCGGGCGCGACACCGACGCCCTGGCGAATGTGCGCGCCTGGGGCCTGCGCGTGCTGGTCGCCGCGCTGGCCGTACTCGTGATCTTCATGGGCCCAGCGCAGTTCACAGGCGGCAGCAACGAGAGCAAGTTCCTGCTCTCCGTGCGCAACACCCTGCTGGTGTCCGGCCTGACCGGCGTGCTGGCCATCCTGCTGTCCACGACGGCCGGATACGCCATGGCCCGCCTGCGCTTCCCGGGCCGCTTCCAGATGCTGCTGTTCTTCATCTTCATCCAGATGTTCCCGGTGTTTCTGGCGCTCGTCGCGGTGTTCAAACTCCTGACCGACCTGGGCCTGGGCAACACCTTCGCCGGGCTGATCCTGGCGTACTCCGGCGGCGCGATCGCCTTCAACACCTGGATCTTCAAGGGCTACGTGGAAAGCCTCCCCGAGTCGCTGGAGGAGGCGGCAATGGTGGACGGCGCGACCCGCTGGCAGACCTTCACGCGCGTCGTGCTGCCCCTGTCGCGCGGGATGCTGGTGTTCATCTTCCTGAACCAGTTCATCGGCACGTACGCCGAGTTCATCCTGGCCAGCATCCTGATGACCGGCGTGGAACACTGGACGGTCGGCGTGATGCTGCGCTCGTTCACCAGCGGCCAGTTCAGCACCAAGTGGGGCGTGTTCGCGGCCGCTGCCACGCTGGGCGCCCTGCCGATCGTGGCGCTGTTCTACGGCTTCCAGAACTTCTTCGTCGGCGGCGCGGTCGCCGGGGGCGTCAAGGAATAACCCCCTTCACGCCGCAGGCGCGGGAGGAGTACGGTGCACGTATGCGCCGACTCCTCCCGCTTCTGCTGACGTTCAGCCTGACCAGTCTGGCCGGAGCGAACGAACGCCTGCCCGTCACGCAGGTGCGTTTCAGCACCGACGGCACCCAGGTCATGACCGTCGTCAGCGGCGAGCGGGACGGCAGTGGCTTCGGACACGCGCAGGTGACCGTGCTGGACACCCGCAGTGGCCGCACCATTCATCAGGCCAACCGCACCGCCGACGCCGGACCGGTTGACGTTCTGAACGCCCTGCTGGCCGCGCCCGCCACGCGCGCCGCGGTCGCTCCGTTCACCACGCGCCCCCTCTCGACACCGCGCTACCAGCGGGCCTACCCGGCGCTCTACCCCCGCTGGCCGGACGGCGTGCGTGCCGGGCAGGTCGAGGTCACCCCCGTGCGCCTCTGGACCCGCACCGTGCCCGTCCGCCTGGAGGTGCTGCGCCTCCCGGCCCGGTGCCCGTACCCGGAGATGCTGCCCCCGGGTGAGGTCCCTGCCGGAATCCGTCTGACCGTGAATGGCCTGGAGGTCTGGCGTGACCGCACCCTGCCCACCGAACGTGCCTGCGCCACCCGCTACACGCTGGAGCGGGTGGACATCCAGGGCAACCGCGCCCTGATCACCCTGCGCGCCCTGACCCCCGGCTTCGAGGGTCCGGACGCCGTGCCGGTGTTCGTCGCCGCGCTCCTGCGGTGAAGGTGAATGGGAGAGGGCGGATGGAGCTGGCGCGGCCTCCATCTACCCTCTCCCTTGTCGTTCAGTCCAGCGCGCCCGCCACCTGCTGCATCAGGGCCCGCGCGGCGTTCAGTTCGTCGGCGTTGATGGTGTGGCCCAGGCCGGGGATGACGCGGGCGTCCACGCTGGCGCCCCGGGCGCGGAGGTGCGCGGCCGTCTCCTCGAAGCGGGCCAGGGGAATGTGCCCGTCGCGCGGATCGACGCCCATGAACACGGGCGTGCCGGGGAAGGTGCTGCCCTGATCCAGGGTGATCAGGCCGCCGCTGAAGGCCACCACCGCGCCGGGTTTACGTTCGGTGCGGCTGGCGTACTCCAGCGCGAGGCATGCGCCCTGGCTGAAGCCGCCCAGCACGACCCGCTCGGCGGGAATGCCGCGCGCGGCTAGTTCGCCCATCACGGCTTCCACGGTGCCCAGCGCGCGGTCCAGGTGCGGCTGGTTCTGCTCGACCGGCGCCAGGAACGACAGGGGATACCACGTGTTCCCCTCGGCCTGCGGGGCGAGGTACGTGAACGCACTCAGGTTGAAGTCGCGTTCCAGCGAGAGGATGTCGCGCGCCGTGCCGCCCCGCCCGTGCAGCAGGACCATCGCCACGCGGGCGTCGTCCAGGGGGCGGCCCGCGGTGAAGACCTGCACGCCCGTGCCCCCGTCCTCGGGGGTCGCCTCGGGTGCGGCGGCGCCGAGGTCGCGCTGGCCGATGGTCACGCCGTACTCGCGGCTGATGATGCGCGGCACGTGCGCCTCGATCTGCGCCCGCTGACCCTCGAACCACGCGGGGAGTTTGAGGTGCCTGCCCAGTTCCGCCACGGGTTCGTCGTTGGGGAAGCCGGGCGCGTCGGTGGCGATCTCGAACAGCACGCCGTTCGGTTCACGGAAGTAGATCGAGTGGAAGTACTGCCGGTCCTGCACGGGCGTGGGGCGGTACCCGGCGCCGGTCAGGCTGGTCATGTACGCCTCCTGCTCGGCGTCGTCGCGGGTGCGCAGCGCCACGTGGTGGATGCTGCCCGCCCCGAAGTGCCCGCGCGGCTGGCCGGGGCGTTCCACGGCGTCCACGAACAGGCCCACGCCGTCCCCACTGCCCCGGAAACGGGTCCGGGTGCCCTCGACGTCGGGTTCGCTGCCGACTTCCGTGAAGCCCAGCTGACCGACCAGCAACTGCCGCACGGCGTCGGTGTCGCGCACCCAGGCGGTCACCGAGTGGAACCCCCGCAGTTCATGCGCGGCGTCCACTGGGGAGGCGGGCCAGGGCTGCACGGCCTGTCCTTCCTCGAACACCAGTTCCACCCAGGTGCCGTCCGGGTCCTCGAAGGTCAGGACCGGCTGCCCGAAGCGGGTGCCCCCGGTGACGGTCAGGGCGTGCGCGGCCAGCCGCCCCTGCCAGTAGCCCAGCGAGTCGGCGGGGGCGCTGTACGCGGTGGCGACGACCTCGCCGTTGCCGCGTTCGCCGCGCTTGGCGCCGGGCCAGGGGAAGTGGGTCATGACCGTGCCGGGCTGCCCGGTCTGGTCGCCGTAGTAGAAGTGGTACGTGCCGGGGTCGTCGAAGTTCACGGTGACCTTCACCAGCCGCTGGCCCAGCACCTGGGTGTAGAAGTCAAGGTTGCGCTGCGGGTCGCTGGCCATGACGGTGACGTGGTGCAGACCCTGGACGGGGCTGGTGCCGGGAGCGGGAGAGAAGGTAGTCATGCCTCTATATTACTTAACATTGAACTATTAATTGAGGCTTTGATCACAATAGAGGAGAGGTAGGAGTCGCCCCCAACCTCTCCCTGCTGTGTGCTGCCGTTCAGCCCAGCAGGCCCCGCCACCCGGCCCGGCGCTGAGGGAAGCGCGCCGCCTGCACCTGCGCCGCGAACTCCTCCAGCGTCTCGTGCAGCGCCCGCGCCTCGCGCACCAGCGCCCCCGTCACGGCCTGCACCTGACCGTCCCGCTCGGACTCCCAGTGGCTCAGCACCCGCTCGTTCAGCCGCGCGTGATCCGGACTCGTCACGTCCCGCGGCGGGGCCAGCCGGTCGCGCGCCGCCTCCAGGTACGTGACCAGATCGGTCGCGCGGGCCACCTCGTGCCACGTGCCGCCCGCCTTCAGCGCCGAGACGCGCGCCGTCAGCCGCTCGCGCTCCAGCACCCCACGAGCCCGCTCGCGGCCCTGGATGAGCGCGGCACCCGCCGCCATGCCCACCAGCGCCAGCGTGAACACCAGCAGCGACCAGTGCTCCGGCGCGGTCGGCCCGTCGGGCGCGGCGCTCAGGTCCGTCAGCTGACCCTGCTGCGCAGCGTTCGCGGCGATCTCCTGCGTGGTGCGCAGGATGCCGTCCCAGTTCAGGAACCCCTCCACCCCCAGGTACAGCAGCGTCACCGCCACGATGCCCCAAACGTAATGCGCGGGACGGCTCATGCCCGGCGTGCTGGCGGCCAGTTTCGCGCGGTACGACAGTTCATCCACCAGCCACAGCAGCAGCACGCTGAACATCACGCCCGCCGTCAGCGCAATCAGCGTCAGGTACAGCCGCGATTCCGGGTTGAACAGCAGATTGATGCTCACGCCGCTGATCAGGCCCACGAAGAACTTGCTGAACACCGCGAACGCGTTGAACACCCGCTTGCTGCCGCTCTTCTGCTCGGGGGGGCGCACCGCATGACCCTCGGCGGCCAGTTGCGCCAGCGCCTGCTGCGTGTAGAAATCCTCGGCCGTGACGGTGTCGGGCCGCACGCCCGCCTGCGCCAGCGCCTCGAACCGCGCCGCGCGGGCCTGCTCGATCGCCTCGGTCGCCTGCTCGTAGGCACGCTCCACACCGCTGCTCGCCGCGTTCATGAAGTTCAGGTGCTCCTGCTGCCGCGCCCAGGACGTCCGCACGCCCACGCCCGTCTCGGCCAGCACGCGGTTCAGGGTCGTGCGGGCCAGCTCGAAGTTCACGCGGTACTGCTCCACGTTCAGGCGCAGCAGCCTTGAGCGCGACGTCAGCGCCGCCCGCGCCGCCTCGTCCCGCACGAGTTGCAATTCACCGCTCAGGTCATCCAGCAGCTCCCCAAAGTGCGCCGGGGTTAGCACCGCCATGAACGCCTCGGCGGCCAGCGGGTCAGGGACGGGCAGCGCCGCCTCGTAGCGCGCCGGATCGAACGGCTCTTCGGCGGGAGGGGCGGCCTCCATCTCATCCTGCGGTTCCTCCGGGAAGGGCGGGACTATCACCTGCTGAGTATCTCCACGCCGCGCGCCGTCCTCGAACTCGAGGTTCACGGTGCTCAGGTCCGGTCCGCTGAGCGTCACGCGCGACAGGGGGCGAACCTCGGTGTCCCCCGGGCTGTCCGGTGTGAGGTCACTCATCGGCGGGCCGCCTTTACCTGCGCCGCAAAGGTCGGGTACACGTTCGACAGGTCGTACGCGCCCGCCAGCAGCACCCGCTTATCCGAGGAACTGCCGCCCAGCGCCTTCACGAAACTGTCCCGGATGGACACGCCGCCCGCGCCCGCCTCGGGGCTCAGGCCCGCCACGAACAGCAGCCGGGTGTCCTTCGCGCCCAGGAAGCCCTTCACCGCCGCGCCCAGAGAAGTGCGCTTCGGGTCGTCCAGCAGGGCGCCGTCCGTGAACAGCACCGTCACGTCCCCCACGCCCTTCGTCTGCGCGCCCCGGTTCACGGCCTGCTGCACGCCCGCCGTGATCGCGCTGCCCCGCCCGGTGCAGGGCTTCGTGAGGGCCGCCGTGTAGCGCAGGATGTCCGCCTTGCCCAGCCGCGCGCCGTTCTTCGACTGGAACCTGAAGTCCGCGACGGTCTGCACGCCGTCGCAGATGCGCAGCAGCGTGACCGTGTCCCCGGAGCGCAGCTGGTTCAGCAGGACACTCTGCGAGAGCAGCCGCGCCTGATCCGCGTACCTGAACGCCGGGTTCTTGCTGCTGCCGGTCATGTCCACGGCGACCGTCAGGTGCAGCGGCGGCGTGGACAGCCCCAGCAGGGTCGAGGCGCTCATGGGTGCGGGCAGCAAGGTGGACAGGAAGGCGGGAACGATCATTGGGAAGGGCATGGTCACCTCGGGAGTCTGGAAGGAGAAAGAGGGGGTCAGGGTGCGGGCGGCGCGGGGTTGCGGGGGTTCAGGCCCGGCAGGGGCACTGCCACCCCACCCACGGTCGTGATGCCCGGCGGCACCGGGACGCTCGTGCGTTCGTGCGGCAGGTCGCGCAGCAGCCCGACCTCACGGCAGGCCGCCTGATCGCGGTAGAGGTTCACGGGCACACTCTGCCGCCCGTCCGGGTCGCCGATCCAGACGGCCATCGCGTACTGCGGCGTCACGGCGGCGCACCACGTGTCGTTCACGTCGTCGGTCGTGCCCGACTTCGCGCCCAGCGGCATGGCCCTGCCGGACAGGCGCTGCCACGCGGTGGGCCGCAGGAACTTCACGTGCCCCGCATTCGACGACACCGCGCCGGTCAGCAGGTCGAACGTCTCGTAGGCGACCACCTCGTCCCACAGCGGCGCGCAGTCCGGGCGCGGCAGGGACAGGGGCCGCCCGGCGCGGTCATACACCTCGGCCAGCAGGTGCGGCTCGCAGCGCGTCCCACCATTCGCGAACGACGCGTACGCAGCGGCGACGTCCAACGGCGCGGCGCGGTACGTGCCCAGCGACACGCTCGACGTGTTCCCGGCGTCCGCGCGGTACCCCAGCGCGTCCAGCGTGCGCCGCAGCGCCTTCTCGCGAGGCGTGCCGACCTGCACCGCCACGGTGTTCAGGCTGCGGGCGTTCGCCTCGCGCACCGTCACCGCGCGGTTCAGGAACCCTCCCGAATTGTTCCGGATCGCCTGACCCGCGTACCCCGTCGCCTCGTCCCGGAAGGCACTCAGCTGCGTCACGCCGTCCCCGAACGCCAGCGCGTACAGCAGAGGTTTGACCGTACTCGCCACCGGCCGCAGCGCCGACGCCGCCCACTGCCGCCCCGGATCGCTGCTCAGACTGCCGCCCGTGCTGCTCGCCAGCGCCACGATCCCCCCGCCGCGCACATCCACGACCGCCGCACCCTCGGCGACGCCCGCCGCGCGGGGGCCGGTCATGCCCTCACCCTGAACCCGCTGCGTCAGGGCCGCCTGCGCCTGCGCGTCGATGGTCAGCACCACGCGCCCCACCCGCTTCGGGTCCACGCCCGCCCGCCGCAGCTCGCGCCGCACGAGCTCCTGCATGGCCCACACCGGCTCCGGCTCCTGCGCGTAATCGGGATTGCGGGCCGCCGACACCACCCGCAGGTCCGCGCCCGACCCCGCGTACTCCACCCGCCACAACCTCGGCTGCACGGGCGTGGCGACCGCCTGCGCGTACGCCCCGTCCGACACCAGCCCGTGCGACCGCAGGATATTCAGCGTCACCAGCTGCTGCGAGCGCATCCAGCGGAAGCGCGCCGTGGCCGTCTCCGGCGGCGTGTCCTCCTGCACCAGATACCGCCCCGGCGCGGGCAGCAACCCCACCAGGAACGCACTCTGCGCCAGCGACAGGTCCGCCGGTTCCACCCCGAACACCGCCCGGGACGCGTCGTACACGCCCTTGCGCTGCCCGATCCCGATCCACGGGAGGCTGTTCACGCTCATCGCCAGCACCTCGCGCCGCCCGTACCGCCACGTCACCAGCGGGGCCAGCACGAACTCCGTCGCCTTGCGCGTCACCGTCAGCAGCGGCCCACGCCGGTCCGTGTCGTAATCGAAATGCCCCGCCAGCACGCTGTTCTTCAGGAGCTGCATCGTGATCGTGCTGCCACCCGCGCCACTGAGCACCGCGCGCGGCAGGCGCCCCAGGTCAACCCCAGAATGCGAGAAAAAGCGCACGTCCTCCTTCGCCACGTACGCCAGCAGGAACGCCTCACTGACGCCCGTCAGCGGCACGCTCAGCGACTCCCGGCACGGCACCGCGTTCACCGCGTTCCCCTCGCGGCAGTGGTCGATCACGCCAAGCGGCGCACCCCGCCGGTCCTGCACCTCGATGGGCAGCAGTTCCGAGCGCAGATTCCACACCCGACCCAGCGCCCCGGTACTCACCGCGCCCGCCACGCCCAGCCCCAGCAGACCCAGCGTCAGCACACCCACGCCCGCCGCCGCCGCCCGCAGCGCCCGCCGCAGCGTCCACGGCTCGGGCCGCCGCACGAACGGCGAACGCGGCCAGCGGTTCCACCAGCCCAGCACGGACTTTTTAAACTGCCGTGTCACTCAGCGCACCACGTCCAGCACGCCCGCCGCGGCCGACCGGAACTGCCAGTCCCGCGCCACGGCGTTCCACAGGCCCGACAGCCCCACGACCAGCACCAGCAGCGCGCCCAGCCCTGCCAGCGCTGTCACCGCACCCGCCCACGACGAACGTGGTCCACGCGGACGGGCCGGACGCGGCGCCTTCTCCTTCGGCACGCGCGGCGCACGCGGAGCGGACACCGGCGCGGACAGCAGACCCGACGAGTACGGCCGGGGCTTCCGCACGAAACTCACGCGCCCTCCGGCGGAACAGACGGAAACCGCAACATGACAGCAGGATAGGCGAGACCCATGAGGCGTGCATCCCACCAAAGAACGATCAAACGGGCGTGAAAGACGGCGGGAGGAACAGCCGGATGTGGTCAATCCCAGGACTCAGGAGGGTCAGGGACGCTCAGGAGGGCGTGTCGGCGGCGAGCGAACCGACCGGCGGTTGTCCAGCCACCCGGAACTGCGCGCGCCGCTTGCGCCTACACTCGGCGCATGACCACTGCTGCCGTCCTGACGCAGGCTGACCTGCGTGCCCAGTTTCCGCAACTCCAGTCGGGCCGCGCGTACCTCGACAACGCCGCCGGGGGCCTGATTCCGGTCCGCGCGATCCAGGCGGTGACGGAGCACCTGACGCGGTACGGGGCGACGAACGCCATGCCGGGGCACCGTCCGGGTGCGGAGATCCTCGCCCTGAAGCACCGGGCGCGGGAGGCGACGGCGCTGTTCATGAACGCGAGGCCGGAGGATGTGGCGCTGGCGCAGAGTGCCACGGCGTTAACCTTCCGGCTCGCGGCGGCGTTCGCCCGCCTGTGGGGCGAGGGGGACGAAGTGATCTTCAGCGGGCTGGAACACGAGAGTAACGCCAGCCCCTGGCGGGAACTGGAGCGTCAGGGCGTGACCGTGAAGGTCTGGCACGCGCGGCAGCCGGACATGACGTTGCACCCGGATGATCTAGCGGCGCTGCTGTCGCCCCGCACGCGGCTGGTGGCGGTCACGGCGGCCAGCAACGCGTTGGGCGTCACGCCGGACATTCCGGCGATCACGGCGCAGGTGCGCGCGGCGGGCGCGTGGAGCATCGTGGACGCCGTGCACGCCGCGCCGCACGCCTTCCCGGACGTGCAGGCGTGGGGCGCGGATGTCGTGACGTTCAGCCCGTACAAGGTCTGGGCGCCGCACCTGGGCGCCATGTGGCTGCGCCCGGAGCTGCGCGCCACGCTGCCCTGGCCGAAACTGGAGTTCGTGCCGCAGGGTGACATCACCGGCATCGAGCACGGCACGCCGCAGTTCGAGCTGCTGGCGGGGTGGCTGGGCACCCTGGACTACCTCCGGGAACTGGGTGGGCACGCCGAGCTGGCCCGCGCCGCGCTGGAGGCCGCCTCCCAGCGCATTCACGAACTGGAAGCGCCGGTCATGGCGCGGCTGGTCGAGGGGCTCCTCGCGCATGACCTCGTGACGGTGTACGGCCCGCAGGGCACGCAGGGTCGCGTGGGGACCGTCGCGTTCCGCGTGGCGGGGGAGAGCCCCGAGCAGACCGCGCTGCGCCTCACGGCCGCCGGGGTGGACGTGGCTGCCGGTCATTTCTACGCCGTGCAGCCCCTGAGGGACCTGGGCCTGTATCCGCAGGGTGTCGTGCGGGCCAGCATCGCGCACTACACGACGCTGGACGACATCGAACGGATGCTCGCGGCTCTGGGTTAATGGTTGAAAGTTGATGGTTGATGAAGATTTCCCTCTGTCAACCATCAACCTTCGACTTTCAACTCAAAACGCTGTTGAGTTCGTTGCGGAAGTCCCGCGCGGCGTCCACGCTGGCCCGGATGTCCAGCCCGCTGGCGTACTGCACGCCCCGGCTGGCGCTGGCGAGCGCGCCGGTCCCGCCGGGGTCGAAGGCCGGAGCGAGCTGCGCGGCGGTCGCGCCCTGCGCGCCAAGGCCTGGCAGCAGCAGCAGGGCGCGAGGCATGCGGGCGCGGAATGCGGCCAGATCGCCGGGGTGCGTGGCACCCACGACCGCGCCGACGGTGGCGTACTCCGCATCTTCCTGTGCGTTCAGGCGGGTGATCTCGTCCGCGACGCGTTCGCTGATGCCGCCGCCCTGCAGGTCCGCCTGCCCCGGGTTGCTGGTCTTCACGAGGACGAACACCGCGCCGCCGTTCGCGCGGGCGGTCTCCACGAACGGCGTGAGGGTCTCGAAGCCCAGGAACGGGTTCACGGTCAGGGCCGCGCCCGCGTGCCGACCGGTCAGCCAGCCCTGCGCGTACGCCTGCGCCGTGCTGCCGATGTCCCCACGTTTGGCGTCCAGCAGCACCGGGAGGCCCAGCGTGCGGGCCGCCGCGCACACCTCCTCCAGGACGCGCAGCCCGTCCAGCCCCAGCGCCTCGTAGAACGCCAGCTGCGGCTTCACGCACGCGGCGTACGGCGCGGTCGCCTCCAGCACGTCCAGGGTGTGCTCACGCAGGTGCGCGGCGTCCCGGTAGGCGGCCAGGCGGGGGTCCAGGCCCACGCACAGGCGGGTCTGGAGGGCTCGGGTGCGGTCGGTTACGGCCTGCGCGAAGGTCATCGCGCCCGAGGGTAACACGCGAGCGCCCGGCGCGGCCTGCGGCGGTCCATGACCGGGCGGTGGACGCCCACTGCGGTGGCTGGGGGTGCCCAGCGGGGTGCCTCTGCGCTAGAATGCCCCGTGAACGGCCCGGCGCTGCCCGGCCCCCCGCTTCCCCATTCCTGATCACCGACCGGCCGCCGCGCCGCGTTTCCTGAGGTTCCCATGATTCTGACTCTGTTCATCGTGCTGTTCGCCCTCGTCTGCGTGGGTCTGATCTTCTTCGTGCTGCTCCAGGTGCCCAAACAGGCGGGCCTGTCGGCGAGCATGGCCTCCGGCGGCTCGCTGCTCGGCGGGCGCGGCGTGGAGGGCGGCCTGGTGCGGATCACCAGCGTCCTCGGCGGCTTCTTCATGCTGCTGGCCCTGCTGATCAACCTCGTCTCGCGCTGAGGCGCAGTGGGCGGCGGAAGTGAACGGCGGGATCGTTCACCTCCGCCGCCCACTGTTTATCGACAGACGAATGGGGCCGCGCTGCCACAGTGCGCGGCCCCCATCCTCTTGCCGGTGGCGCTGCGGGCAGGTCAGGTCCAGTCGGCCGGGCGCTCCGCGAGGCCGAAGTGCCACGCGATGGCCTGCGCGATCCGCTGCGCGGCCTGACCGTCCCCGTAGGGGTTGCGGGCGGCGCGCATCGCGGCGAGGGTGGGTTCACTGCCCAGCAGGTCCAGCAGGGTGGCTTCCAGCTGCGCCGGGTCGTTCCCCGCGAGCCGCAGGACGCCCGCCTCGACCCCCTCGGGCCGCTCGGTGACGTTGCGCAGCACCGCGACGGGCACGCCCAGCGCCGCGCCTTCCTCCTGAAGGCCGCCGCTGTCGGTGGCCAGGAGGCGCGACGCGGCCATCAGGGGCGCCATGTCGCTGTAATCCAGCGGATCGGTCAGTTCGAAGTTCGCCACGCCCTCCAGTGCCGGGCGCACCGCCTCCTGCACGGCGGGCGACAGGTGCACCGGGTAGATGAAGTGGTGGTCCGGGTGGGCCTGCGCCACGCGGGCGAGGGCCTGGGCCATCTCGCGCATCATGGGCTGGTTCTCGCGGCGGTGCATGGTGACCGTCACGAGCGGCTGCCCGGCGTCCACGCGGGCCTGCCACGCGGCGCGCAGCGGCACGCGGCCCGCCACCTCGCGCACGGCGTCCACGGCGGTCTGCCCGGTCACGACGATGCCGTCAGGGGCCTTGCCCTCGCGCAGCAGGTTCGCCTTGCTGCCGGCTGTGGGGGCGAAGTCCAGGGTGCTCAGCACGCCGGTCAGGCGGCGGTTCGCTTCCTCGGGGAAGGGTTCACGCAGGCTGCCGCTGCGCAGGCCCGCCTCGACGTGCCCGACCGGGATGCCCTCGTAGAAGGCACTCAGGGCCACGCAGAAACTCGTGCTGGTGTCGCCGTGCACGAGGACCATGTCCGCGCCCATCTCGCGCAGGGTCTGCCCGGCCTGCGGCACGATCCGCGCCGTCAGGTCCGCGAGGGTCTGACGGTCCGTCATGACGTTCAGGTCCCGGTCCGGGGTCAGGCCGAACACGTTCAGCGCCCCGTCGAGCATCTGCCGCTGCTGCCCCGTCGAGAGGATCAGCGCTTTCAGGCCGCTCTGCGCCTCCACGGCGCGGTAGACGGGAGCCATCTTGGTGGCCTCGGGACGCGTCCCGAAGGCGAGGACAATCTTTTTCATTCGTCGTCTCCCTGCCCATGCTGGGCGAGTTCAAGGTTGCGGGCGCGCACGCGGCGGTACGCGACGAAGATCAGGCACAACATGGCCGTCACGATCGTGCCGACAATCGCCTGGAAGCGCAGGCCCTGAAGGCTCATGCCGACCGTGCCGCACGCCAGCGCCACCAGCCACAGGATCACGGCGGTGCGCCGCGCGCTGCTGGTCCGCGCCAGCACCCGGTGATGGATGTGGGTCTTGTCCGGGTGCCGCAGCGGGTTGCGGATACCGCGTGCCAGCCGCCCGATCACGACCTGGGTGGTGTCCAGCAGCGGCAGCGCCAGCACGATCAGCGGCACGATCAGGCTGGCGCCCGCACTGAACTTCAGCGTGCCCAGCAGGCTCACGGCGGCCAGCGTGTACCCGAAGAGGGTGCTGCCCGCGTCGCCCATGATGATGCGGCTGGGGTTGAAGTTATGCCGCAGGTACCCCAGCGCCGCGCCGGACAGGCCCGCGAGCAGAACGACGGCCGCGGCGCGGTCCGGGAACTGCGCGGCAGTGGCGAGCAACACGAAACTCGCCACGAACGCCACGCCGCCCACCACACCGTCCACGCCGTCCAGGAGGTTCACGGCGTTCGTCAGGGCCACCACCCACAGGATCGTGACGACCGTGCTCAGCGGCTGGTTGATCACGTCCGGCAGCGCCGGAATGAAGGGAATGCTGTTCAGGTCGATGCGCAGGTCGTTGACCAGCAGCAGGATCGCCGCGAGCGTCTGGACCAGCAGCCGCGTGACGGGCGACAGGCCGTACTGGTCGTCGATGAAGCCGACCAGCACCAGCATGGACGCGCCCAGCAGGATCGCCAGCACCTGGATGTTCACGATGTCCACCGCGATGGGCCGCAGCGCCCACGCCAGGATGATGCTCACGATGAACCCGGCGTAGATGGCCAGCCCCCCGGCATTGGGCAGGGGTTCCTTGTTCAGGCGGCGTTCGTTGGGCTGGTCGGCCCACCCGACCTGAATGGCGAAGTCCCGCAGGCGCGGAATGAAGAACCAGGTGAACACCCCGGCGCTGACGAAGGTGATCAGAACGCTCAGGAATCCCCGCCCGGTCAGGTCGGCGATCCCCAGCTGTGCAGCAAGTGCGCGGAGTGACTCCATAAACGGCCCAAGTGTAACGGCTGCCACGCCCGGAAGGTTTAGGTGCCCTGAGCACCCTCTCATCCAGGGATGCCCAGCCCCTGCCTCCACTTCGGGATGGTGGAGGTGGTCCGGGCCGGTCGGTCAGGGCGTCACGGTGAACGTGAGCACGCTGCTCAGCCCGTTCAGCGGTCCCGCGCCGACCAGCAGCGTGCGGCTGTCCGCCCCCCACGCCAGGAACGCAGGCGCGCCGTCGAGCGGGACGCTGCGGGTCAATTCCCGCCCGCTGGCCGGGTCGTGCAGCACCACCACCCACCCGGACGGCGTGGGCGTCGCGGCGGCCAGCAGCGTGCTGTCGGGACTGAAGCGGATGGGCGCGCCGCCGGGCAGGGTCGCCAGCGGCTGCCGCTGCCCCGGCGCGTACAGGTCGGTGCGGCCGTCGGCCCGCAGGTACGCGAAGGTGCCCCTGCCGCTGATCTGCACGTCGCGGTAAGCGGCGCCCGGCGTGACCGGCAGCGCGAAGGTCTTGCGGTTGGCGAGCAGCATGACGCGCGCCTCGCCCCGCGCGGGAAACAGGTACGCGCGCGTGGCGTCCGGCGACACCGTCACTCGGGCCAGCCCCGGCAGGGCCACCGTGAACGTCACCCGGCCGGTCTTCTGCGCGGTGACGCTCAGCCCCTGCGCGTTCCAGCTGGCGACGTGGTTGCCCCAGTGGTTCACGCTCAGGGCGGTCGCGCCCCGCTGCCCGGCCAGTGGCACGAGCGTCCCGCCGCGCAGTTCCGCCGCGCCGCTGCCAGTCAGGGCGAACGTGAAGCGCCCCACGCCCTGCACGTCCAGCGCGGGCGCGGCGCGCGGTCCGGCCCGCAGCGTGTCGTCGCGGCCCACGGTCGCCACCGAACCGTCCGCGAGGACCGCCCCGGCCCGCACCGCGCCGGGCAGGCGCAGCAGGGTCCGCGCGGTCGGCTGATCGGGCGTCCCGGCGCTCAGGGCCGCGCCACCGCCGCCGCTACTGAGACTCAGCACCTGTTCACGCGGTGAGAGGCTGGCGGGCGTGGCCCCCAGGCCGCTCAGGTTCGCGCGGCGTTCCCGGTGCCCGGTCTGCACGTCCCGCACCTGCGTCTCGCCGTCACGCAGGATGAGCACCGTGTTGTTGCGCAGCGGCAGGCCGCTGTACGCCCCGGCCGTCTCGGGGTCGCTGGCGCGCAGCACGGTCGTCGCGGGCAGTCCGTCCCGCAGCGCGACCAGCGTCCGTCCCAGCGGCACGGTCACGCTGCGCCCGTCGGCGCTGAACACCGCGCGGCCCGGCGCGCAGGTGTCGTCGCAGCTCATGCCGCTCAGGACCCGCAGCGTGCGCGTGTCGAGCAGTTGCGCGCGGCTGCCCCGCACGACCAGCGCGCGACTGCCGTCCGCCGCGACCGTCAGCGCCGCCACGGGCGCCGGGTCGAGCACCTCCCGCGACAGGTCCGCCGGGTTCACCCGTTCTAGACCTGCCCCGGACCCCACGAGCAGCTCACCGCCCGACCGGAACCCCGCGCCACTCAGGCCGGTAAAGGTCAGGGTGCCGGTCACGCGCCGCTGCGCCACGTCCACGAGAACCACGCGGTCCCCGACGAGCGCGGCGGCCAGCGTGGCGTCCGGCGTGACGCTCACGGCGCGGCAGGGCCCGCCTAGCCACGTACTGGCGGGGCTGCTCGGGTCGGCGGCCCCCAGATGCAGCAGCCGCTCGCCCAGGCACAGGTGCACGCCCTCGGCGGCGTCCCAGCGGGCCTCGGTCAGGGCGGGAGGGCCGGGCAGCAGCGGGGCGTCGCGGAGGCTCAGGGTGACGGCCCCGGCGGAACCGAGCAGGGCGCCCAGGGCAGCCACGCGGGCAAGACGGACAGGCGGGCGAGGGGACACGCGGCGGAGTGTAGCGTGCCCACCCTGACAGCCGTCTGTCCCGGTGCGCTCTCACCGGGCGGGACCGTCTAGCAGGTAAGACGGTGAGGCAGGTGAAACAGGGGCACCGGCGGCATAGCCCGGTGCCCCTGCATACCCGTGCCTTCAGGTCAGAACGTGAAGCCCTTCGGGACGACGACCACGCCGTTGTCCGTGACGCTGAAGCCCCGGGCGCGGTCCTCCTCGGGGTCCAGGCCGATCTTCGTGCCGGGCGGGATGATCACGTTCTTGTCCACGATGCAGTTGCGGATGTGTGCGTGGCGGCCGACCTCCACGTCGTCGAACAGCACGCAGCTCTCGACCAGCGAGTACGAGTGGGTGCGCACGCCGCGCCCCAGCAGGCTGTCGCGGACGGTGCCGCCGCTGATGATCGCGCCCCCCGCCATGATCGTGTTGAACGCCTGCCCCTTGCGGCCGTCACTCTCGTGCACGAACTTCGCGGGTGGGGAGAACTCGCTGCTGGTCCGCAGCGGCCACTGCGGGTTGTAGATGTCGAACTCCGGGTTCACACTCACGAGGTCCATGCTGGCGTCGAAGTACGCGTCGAGCGTCCCCACGTCCCGCCAGTACGTGTTCGGACCGCCCTGCCCGGGGATGGGGTTGCGGTGGAAGTCGTATGCCATGACGTTGTACCCGTCGCTCAGGGCGCGGGGAATGACGTCCCCGCCGAAGTCGAACCCGGCCTCGCCGCCACCCATGTTCGTCTCGAGCAGTTCCTCCAGCGCGCGGCGCGAGAAGATGTAGTTCCCCATGCTGGTCAGGCTCACGCCCTCCTGCCCGGGGATGCTGGGCGGGTTTTTGGGTTTTTCCAGGAAGTCCGTAACGCGCCAGTTCTGGTCGACGTGCATCACGCCGAACTGGTGCGCCTGCGCCTGCGGCATCGGGTACGCGGCGATGGTGACGTCCGCGCGGGTCTCGATGTGTTTTTGCAGCATGTGCTCGACGTTCATCTTGTAGATGTGGTCGCCGCTGAAGATCGCGACGTAGTCGGCCTCGTAGTTGTCGATCAGGTGCATGTTCTGGTACACCGCGTCGGCGGTCCCGCGGTACCACACGGGCCCGAGTTCCTCGATGCGGTACATCTGCGCGGGGACCAGCGTGATGAAGTAGTCGCTGAGGAACGTCCCGAACCGCCAGCCGCGCTGGATGTGCTCGGTGAGGCTCTGCGCCTTGTACTGCGTGAGCACGTAGATGGAGAACACGCCGCTGTTGATGAAGTTGTTGATCGCGAAGTCGATGATGCGGTACTTGCTGCCGAACGGCACCGCCGGTTTGCTGCGCTTCTGCGTCAGCGGGGCCAGGCGGCTGCCCTGCCCGCCCGCGAGGATCATTCCCAGAACGCGTGGTTTCATGTGTGCTCCCTCCAGTGATGGCGGTGGACGTGGGCGGACGCTGCGGGTGACTGTCACAATACCGGACCGGCCCGGTCGCGCTCGCCGGGGTGGGCTGCACAGCCCGCCAGCATGACCTGCGGAGGCGTTACCCTAGCGGCTCAGGACGTCCCGCAGGGCCGCGTGGACTTCACCGGCACTTAATACAGGGGCGCGCAGCTGCGTCCGCATGAACGTCAGCTGCCGCTTGGCATACTGACGCGTGGCGAGCGTCACCTGCGCCGCCGCGTCCTCCACGCTCAGGGACCCGCGAGCCACTGCCAGCGCCTCACGGTACCCGAGCGCCTGCCACACCGTGGGGCGCGGTCGCGCCTCCGGTTCCACCTGCCCGGCGAGCCACGCGGCCTCGTCCGCCCAGCCACGCGCGAACATCTCAGTCACCCGCGCGTGCATGCGGGCCTCCAGATCCGGCGCGGGCCGCGTGAACGCCAGCGGCGCGTAGCGGAACGCGGGCTCACTGCGCCCGAACGACCCCGGGAACCGCCCGGTCCGGCGGTGGACCTCCACGGCCCGGACCACCCGGCGCGGGTTACGTTCCATGCGCGCCGCCTCGGCCGGGTCCGTCGCGGCGATGTCGGCCAGCAGTGCGTCCAAGCCCCGCGCCTCCAGGTCCGCCTCGACCTGCGCGCGCACGTGCGGGTCGCTGGGGGGGGTCAGCGGCAGCCCCTGCATCAGGCCCTGCAGGTAGAAGCCGGTGCCGCCCACCACCAGCGGCGTCCGCCCACGCGCCAGGACGTCCCCGATGGCCGCCTCGGCGAGCGCCACGAAGCGCGCCACGTCGAACGCCCCGGTCACCTCCGCCACGTCGATCAGGTGGTGCGGCACACGCGAGAGGTCCGCTGCACTTGGCTTCGCCGTGCCGATATCCAGGCCCCGGTATACCGTGAACGCGTCCGCGCTGATGACCTCCGCGCCGTACGCCAGGGCCGCCTCCAGCGCCAGGGCCGACTTCCCGGCGGCGGTCGGGGCGGTCAGGATCGGAACGGTCTGCGGGCCTTGCACGCGCCCGATGATAGCCGCCCGGGCGGGAATGCACAGTGTTGCCGCGCCGAGCGGTGCTAGCCTGGGCCGCATGAACGAACCCGTGCTGGCGCGCCTGCACCACCTCATGACGCTGCGCGAGGAGGTCGAGGCCCTCGCGGGCGTCGGCCCGTGGACCCCCGCTGCCGACTGGTGCGACGGCGACACCCACCTGGAACTGCACCTGGACGTTCCCGGCGCCCTCCCCGACAGCCTCGAACTGCTCGAGGAGGGTGACACCGTGACCGTCGCCGGACAGCGCCCCGAACTGACCCGCCTGCTGCACGCCGAGCGGCCCAGTGGCACCTTCCGCCGCACCTTCACCTTCCCCGAGCCGGTCGTGCCCCAGTCCGGTCAGGCCACCCTGAGCGGCGGCGTGCTGACCGTGAAATTTGAGAAACGCCACCCGACCATCAACGTGACGGCCCACAGCGACGACTGACCGAAGTGGCGCCCGGTGAAGCGCTCTGGCTCGCTGGCGCGTGGCGCTCCGGTGGAGGTTCAGCGGTCCTGCGGTGGCTCGCCGGTGGCCGCCTCGTCCTTGCGGGCCAGCAGCGCCTCCTGCACGGCGCGCTCCACAGCCTGCGAGCGGACGGTGCGGGCCGCGCGGACCGTAAACAGCATGACCACCCCGGCGAACAGCATCGTGAAGTACAGGTACGCGCTCGGCACACCTACCTCGAAGGCCTCCGCGACCAGATTCGTGCCGACCAGCAGCAGGAACGCCGCCGCGAGCAGCTTGAGCGGGGGGTGGGTGTCCAGGTAGCGGCTGATCGGGCCGCTGGCAGCCACCATGATGATCATGGCGATCACGACCGCCGTGATCATGACGGGGACGTCGCCGCTCACGCCGATGGCGGTGATCACGCTGTCCAGGCTGAACACGATGTCGATCAGCGGAATCTGCAGGATCACACTCAGGAACGACACCTGCCCCACCTGCGCCTCGCCGCTGCCCAGCGGGTCGGCCGACATGCGCGACAGTTCCCGGACGCTCTTGACCATCAGGAACAGCCCCCCGCCGATCAGGATCAGGTCACGGACACTGAAGTCCTGCCCCAGCAAACTGAACAGCGGCGCCTGCAGGCGCGTGAGCCACGCGATACCCGCCAGCAGCGCCACGCGCGTCACGACCGCCAGCCCCAGGCCCAGCGTGCGGGCCAGCGCCTGCTGCGACCTCGGCAGCCTCGAGGCGAGCAGCGTGATGAACACGATGTTGTCGATGCCCAGCACGAGTTCCAGCAGCGTGAGGCTCAGGACCGCCACCCAGCCCTGCGGGGTAGTCAGGACATGCAGGAACTCGCTCATGCCCAGCACGCTACGCAGTGCGCACCGCCACCGCGCGGAGGGTAAAGGGACGCTCAAGTGCCCCGCCTGGCCTGCCTCCTACACTGCAATTCTCATGCCACGCTCAGCCTCCCGACGGGGTCGCCCGTGACCACCCCTGATCCGCGCCCACCCGCCAGTGTCTTTGTCCTGAACCTGCTGCCGGTCGCCACCGCCGTCATCCTGATCCTGCTGGGCCTGTCCTTCTTCAGCAAGGTCGCCCCCAGCCTGCTGGCCATCACGCTGGCGATCATCGTCGCCACCGCCCTGAACCCCGTCGCGCGGCGCCTGGAACGCTGGATGCCCCGCGCGGCCGCCGGGTCCCTGACCGTGCTGCTGGTCGTCGCCGTGATCGGCGTGGCGCTGTTCCTGGCCGTGCCGCCCATCGCCGCTCAGCTGGGCAGCATCGGCGGGAGCAGCTTCAACCTCAGCCGCATCGAGCCGCAGCTGAATGCGTGGCTGCGCGCCCACCCTCAGCTGGACGCCATGCTCCCCCCTGACATCTTCGACCGTGCCCAGGCGCAGCTGAGCAAGGTGGGCAGCCGCGCGGCCGAGCAACTGCCCAGCCTCCTGAGCCTCGTGCTGGGCGGCGTGTTCACCGGCCTGATCACGCTCGTCATGGTCGTGTACGTCCTGGGGAACCCCGTGCCACTCGTGAACGGCGTCCTGGGCGCCGTGCCGCCCAAGCACCGGCTGGCCGCCACGTACGCCCTGGCACAGATCCTCAAGCAGACCGGCGCCTGGGGCCGCGCCACGCTCCTCGTGATGCTCGTCACCGGCTCCTGCACCGCGCTGGGCTTCTACCTGCTGGGCGTGCAGAACTGGCTGGTGTTCGGCCTGCTCGCCGCGCTGGGCGAACTGGTCCCCACCATCGGCCCGATCTTCGCGACCATCCCACCGGTCCTGTTCACGCTGGCCGACGATCCCCAGAAGGCCGTGTGGGTTGCCGTGTTCGTCCTGGTGTTCCAGCAGGTCAGCGGCTTCGCCCTCAGCCCCCTGCTCGTCGGGGGCGCGGGCAACCTGCACCCCCTGAGCGTCATCGTGGGCGTCGTGCTGTTCGGCGGCGTGTTCGGCCTGGTCGGCGCGTTCCTGACCGTCCCGTTCCTGATCGTCATCAAGGCCGTCTACCAGCACTTCTACCTGCGCGAAGCCCCGGACATCCCCGACGCGGTCGCTATGGCTCTCATCAGCGGCGTCGTGGAAGACCAGCTCGAACGCGAGGATGAGGCCAGAGAGGCTGTGCGCAGGGCCCGCGCCGAGGTGCAGGAAGCCGAACTCGAACGGCAGCTGGAAGACGGCGAACTGGACCTCGAGGCTGCGCTGGCCGCCGACGTCACCCCCGACGGGGCCAGTCCCCAGGACCCGCCCGGCGGTCCATCCGCCCCGCGCGCCCCCTGATCTGCTAGAATCTGCGTTTGGGTGTCCCGCCCACGCGACGTGCGGCGGGCTTTTTCATGCCTACGAGAGCAGAAGGCCGCCGGCGCGCGCAAAGGCGCAGAGGGCCAACCGCTCCGACAACAAGGGAGCTGAACTACATGGAATACCGCAACATCGCCATCATCGCCCACGTCGACCACGGCAAGACCACGCTCGTCGACGGCCTGCTCAAGCAGACCCTGAAACTCGGCCACGGTGAGGAAATTGCCGAGCGCGCCATGGACAGTAACGACCTCGAACGCGAGCGCGGCATCACCATTCTCGCGAAAAACACCGCCGTCGAGTACAACGGCGTGAAGATCAACATCGTCGACACCCCCGGCCACGCCGACTTCGGCGGGGAGGTCGAGCGCGTCCTCGGCATGGTCGACGGCTGCCTGGTGCTCGTGGACGCCGCCGAAGGCCCCATGCCCCAGACCCGCTTCGTGCTGCGCAAGGCCATCGAACTGGGCCTCAAGCCCATCGTGGTCATCAACAAGATCGACCGCAACGACGCCCGCCCCGAGGAGGTCGTGAACCTCACCTTCGACCTGATGGCCGAACTCGGCGCGAACGACGACCAGCTGGACTTCCCGATCCTGTACGCCATCGCCCGCGAAGGCAAGGCCTACAAGGACCTGAACGCCCCCACCGAGGACATGCACGAACTGTTCGACATGGTGCTCGAGCACATCCCGGCCCCCAAGGTCGACCTGGACGCCCCCTTCCAGATGCTCGTCACGAACCTTGACTACAACGAGTACCTGGGCCGCATCGTGCTGGGCCGCGTCAACCGCGGGGTCGTCAAGAAGGGTGAATTCGTCCAGCTGATGCACAAAGACGGCACCATGACCAAGACCCGCGTCGTGCAGCCCTTCACCCACATGGGCCTGCGCCGCATCGAGATCGACCAGGTGGGCGCCGGTGACATCGTCGCCCTGGCCGGCATCGAGGACGCGCAGATCGGCGAGACCGTCGCCGACCTCGCCGACCCCGAGGCGCTGCCCATCATCACCGTGGACGAACCCACCGTGAGCATGATCTTCCAGCCGAACACCAGCCCGTTTGCCGGCAAGGAAGGCAAGTACGTCACCAGCCGTCACATCAACGACCGCCTCAAGCGCGAAGTGATGACCAACGTGTCCCTGAAGGTCGAGGAAATCCGCCCCGACGAATTCAAGGTCAGCGGCCGCGGCGAACTGCACCTCTCGATCCTCCTGGAAACCATGCGCCGCGAAGGCTACGAAGTGCAGGTCGGCGCGCCCCAGGTCATCATCCGCGAGATCGACGGCGAGAAGCACGAACCCATCGAACACCTCGTGATCGACGTGCCCGAACAGCACTCCAGCACCGTCATCGGCGTCCTCGGCGCCCGCAAGGGCCAGATGGTCAACATGGAACCCCAGGGCACCCGCACCCGCGTGGAATTCAAGATTCCCAGCCGCGCCCTGTTCGGCTTCCGCACCCAGTTCCTGAGCATGACGCAGGGCGAAGGCATCATGAGTCACATCTTCGACGGGTACGCCCCGTGGGCCGGTGAACTCAAGACCCGCCAGAACGGCTCGCTGGTCAGCATGGAAGACGGCGTCGCGTTCGCGTACTCCATCTGGAAACTCCAGGACCGCGGCAGCTTCTTCATCGACGCCGGTCAGGACGTGTACGTCGGCATGATCGTCGGCGAGAACGCCCGCGAGCAGGACATGAACGTGAACGTCTGCAAGAACAAGAAGCTCACGAACGTCCGCTCCAGCGGCGCCGACGAGGCCCTGACCCTGATCCCCCCCAAGCGCATGAGCCTGGAAGACGCCCTGGAGTACATCAGCGAGGACGAACTCGTCGAACTGACCCCCCAGAGCATCCGCCTGCGCAAGAAAGTCCTGAACCCCAGCTTCCGCAAGTAAACTCCGCAATGCGCCGCGCCCCCTCCCTTCCCGGAGGGGGTGTTGCCTTTGGCCTTGGCCCGGCCCTCACCGCCCTCACGCCCTGCCCGCCCTACACTCGGGCAATCCAGCGTGACCAGGAGGTGCCCCCCGTGAACGCCACCACCGTCCCCCGCTCCCGCCCGTTGCCCCTGGCTGCCCTGACGCTCGCCGCCCTGACCCTTGCCACCCTGCTGAGTGCCTGCTCGCCGGGCCGCGACGACCGCTCCGCCGACACCACCCAGGCGGCCGCCGACACCGCCCTGCGCGACGCCATGACCGCCAGCGCCCGCGCCGTCCAGGGCACCGACCTGAAGGCCGACGCCCGCTGGTTCACCTGCCCGGGCGGCATCGGATCACGCTACAGCGGCGGCGGCGTCATGACCTCACCCCCGGGCGACCGCACAGATCAGCTGGCCGCCATCCGGGACGCCGTCCTGGCCGCCGGATTCCAGGACGCGACGCAGGTCGACGGGTACGTCACCGCCCAGCGGAACGACGTGGACGTCAGCATCCGCTTCCGCCTGCCTGACGGGTCGTGGACGTTCAGCGTCCTCACCCGCTGCTACACCTACGGCGGGAAGGACCGCGCGCGCGTGAAATCCAGCGACCGCCACGTCATCCTGCCCTGAGGTCAGCCCCGGTCTGCGTGCGTGAGGACTGCCTGGAAGGTCATGCAGCGGTGCCATTCGGCCTGCGGGTGCCACTGACTGGTGTCCGGATCGAACTGGCCTCCCGGTTCGGCTGCCGCCAGATGCAGGCCGGTTCCGGTCAGCAGCAGGCTCAGATCCTGCGGGGAGTAGCAGCGCAGCGACTGCGTGTGCTCGACCCCGTCCTGGCCGGTGTACGTGTCCGTCATGCGGCAGCCGGGCGCGTCGAAGCCGTACACCTGCGTGCAGGTCTCGGTGCGGCGGGTGAAGCCCGCATGCCGGGCCCAGTACCACGGCGTGTACACGTCCAGCACCGCGTGCCCGCCCGGTGCGAGCCACCCGGCGACCCGGCGCAGCAGCTGCCGCTGCTCATCGTCCGTACCGATACCGAACCCGTCCCAGTACACGATCAGGTCGAACGGGCCGGTCAGATCGGCAGTGTAGAAGCTCTCCTGCACGACCTCCAGCGGGACGCCGCGCTGCCGGGCCAGCTGCTGGGCGTGCCCGGCGGCCGAGGCGCGCAGCTCCAGCGCGGTGACGGTCAACCCGGCCTGCGCCGCCGTCACCGCGAACTGACCCCCGCCCGCCCCGAGTTCCAGCAGCGTGGACGCCTGCGGGAACTGCGCGCGCAGCCCCCGCACCTGCCCGGCATGACTGGGATGCGGCTCGGCGGAGTAACACCCGGTCAGGGCCTCCTGAACGTCGTAAAAGGGCGCGGCCCACGAAGAGGACGGTGAATGCGGCATGGTTGACCTCCCAGGTCAGACGGGACGGATGTGGATTCGGGCCGTATGGGGCGGGTTCAACGCAGGCGCATCAGGGCAGGCTCCATGGGATCGGGTCAGGCTACCCTGGCCGCTGCCCCGCGCACATGCGCCATCCGGCAGAGGGTCCCCGGAGTAGGCTGCGGGGGATGCGAGCGCTGTCCCTGCTGGGCGGCGCGTCCGCACAGGTGGCTCCGCTGGTCACGGCCCGGCAGCAGACCCTGGCTCTGACCCAGCAGCATGATCGGCAGTTTCCCGGTCACCGCTGTACCAGTGGCGGTCAGGCAGACTGGCATACCGAGATCGTGGTGTTCCCGACCGGTCGCGCCGACCGCGTATACACCTTCTCGTACGGTGTGGCGTCCGCGTACCAGCTCGCCGGACACCGCACGCGCCTCGTGTGGTGTGCCGAGGCTGTGGGGGCCCCCGAAGGGTGGACACCCACCACGCCACTGGCACGCGCGCTGGCCTTTCCGCTGCGCACCACCGCTGGAGCGGTACCCGCTAAGCGGGGCGGTCTGGACGTGATCCCCAGCGTGGCGGGGCAGGTGTTCTTCACCCGCCTGGACGGGGCGGGACGCCGGGTGTGCCAGCGGGCCACCCCGTCAGATGAGACCCGGCCTACGGCCTTGCAGTTCGGCACCCGCGACCACTGCCCGTAGGGCCGGCGGTCGCGGGCGTCACTGGTAAGCGTCAGTCGCCCAGGACCGTCAGGCCCAGCAGGGCGGGGTTGGCGTTGCCGCCCGCGCTGACCAGCGTCACTGAGCGGATGACCTGGTCGGGCCTGGGATTCACCCATTCGAGGACGGGGACGGCGACGTTCAGGCCCTCGCCGGTCACGCCGTTCCAGCCGGGGGCGGGGATCATGCTGGTGGGTGCGGTGTCCGTCCAGGCGCGGATGTGCCGCCCATACTCCAGCGGCTGCGTGATCTTTGACCCGCCTTCGTATTCGATCTCATACTGACCGACCTTCTCGCGGTTGGTGGCGGCGGGCCAGCCGGTGGCGTGCAGGAACGCCAGGGCGCGGGCCCTGCGGTTCAGGTCTGCCGTGGCGCGCTCGGGCAGGGTCTTGACGCTGGCGCGGCTGCCGCGCAGCATCACGGCGCCCCGGACGTCGAACAGGTACGCGCCCAGCCGCTGCACGCCGCCCCTGAGGTTGCGCAGGTCGATGTCCCGGCCCTTGCCGATCCAGCCGCTGCCGTCCTCGTCGGCCAGGGCGCGCGTGACGACGGGGGAGAGGTCCACCGTGGCGCCGCTCTCGGCGCGGTAGGGGGTGGGCTGGTAGAGGTCGCGGTAGCGCAGTTCCGCGTCCCTCACGGGCGGCGCGGCCGGGTTCCAGAAGGCGCCCGCCGCGCGGACGAACGGCGTGCCCTGGTCGGCGTTTCCGTCCCAGATGCTGGGGTTCCCGAAGTACCCGGTCCAGCGGGTCTGGATCATGCCCTGCGCGCCCAGCCCGGCGGCGGCCTGCGCGTGCCCCTCGGCGTTGCCCGGATCGGACCAGCTGGCCCCGAAGGTGGGGAAGCCCAGTTTCTGGATGGTGCCCAGCATGGAGAAGCTGTTCCCCGGCGCGTAGTTCCAGTACGCCACCTGCAGGTCCTTCGGCAGGCGGGCGGGCAGCGTGCCGATCACGGCGTCCGCGAAGGCGGTGTCGTGCCAGATCATGCTGTCCACGCCCAGTCCCTTGAGGTACCCGTGGAGTTTCACCACGTCGTTCACGAACAGCGTCTCGAACCCCACCGCCTTGCCGTTCTCGCGGGCGGGGAAGCGGTCGCGGTTGCGGACCTCGTCGTGCCCCAGGTGAACGACCTTCGGCCCGAAGACCTCCACGGCCTCCTTCAGGATGGGGAGGATCACGCGGTCGTAGGTGGCGGGGTTCAGCGTGTCGTACGCCCAGGGGTTCTGGCTGTCCGGGTCCTGCCGCAGGTCGAGGTTCTTGCCGCCGTAGAACATCCAGCCCGCGTGAGACAGCGTCTCGATCAGGGGGATGACCTCCAGGCCGTAGCTGCGGGCCAGTTCCGCCACGCGCCGCGCCTCGGCCTTGCTGGCCCCGCCGGGATGCGCGAAGCCCCCCGCTTTCGCCGTGTCCCACTGCACGTAGTTGCTCATGACGAGCACCGCGTTGTACTTCAGGGCGGCCAGCATGGGGATCAGGGCGTCGTTCACCCCCTTGCTGTACTGGTCGAGGTAGATCATCGCCACGCGCTGGCGCAGGGCGGGCGCGTCGGTGATGCGGGCGTAACGCAGCCCGGCGGGCGTCAGGAGCTGCCGCAGGGTCTGCGCGCCCAGGTACGCGCCGCGCGCGTCCGCGCCCACCACGAATGCGCCCCCGTCGTCCACCCAGAGCGCGTAGGCTTCCGGTCCACTGGGCGTCAGGCCCGCCGCCTTGGTGCGGGCGGCCAGATCGGCGTCCGCCAGCGTGCCGATCACGATGCCCTTTGCCCCGGCTGCGGCGTCGCCCAGAGTCAGGCCCAGTCGGGTTTTCCACTCGGCGCGCAGGTCCCGCGCGGCCCAGCCCAGCTCCGGCGCCGTCCCCACCACGCGCACGCCCAGCCCGCTCAGGGGCAGCGTGCCGTTCGGGAAGGTTGCCGCCTTCGGCTGTGGTACGAGCGCCGCGAACGGCGTCTGCACACGCGCCTCTGCTGCCGGGGTGAGGGTCACGGGCGTCGCCGCCGCGTGCAGGCTCAGGCTGATCAACAGGGCCCCCAGGCCCGATACGTGCTGTTTCATGCGTCCTCCGAAAGGGGAGGGAGGCGGGCGCCACCTGACCGCGCGCCGCCTCCCGCTCCCTGCACCCTGCTTACAGGCTGGCGTTCCAGGCCTTCACGATGTCGTCCAGCGCCTGCTTGGCGCTCTTCTGCCCGGCCATCGCCGCCTCGATGTTGTCCTTGAAGACCTTGTTCAGTTTGCTGGCGTCCGGGTACACCAGCGTCAGGTCCTTGGCGCGCTTGAGTTCCGTGGACGCCACGAGGCGGCCCTGGCTGACGGCGTCCGCGCCGCCCTGCTTGAAGAACTTGTCGGTGCTGGCCTTCACGGTGCTGGGGAAGGTCGTCTTCGTGACCTTGCTGAACTGCAGCTGGTTCACGTCATTCGTGAGGAACAGCGCGAGCTTCTGCGCCAGCGCCTTGTCCCGCACGCCCTTGGGCACCATGAAACCCATCAGGCCGGTGTGGATGACGTTTCCGGCAATGTTGATCGGGTACGGCGCCACGCGCGTCTGATCGAAGATGGCCTTGTTGTCGTTCTGCACGCGCAGGATGAACTGCGGGCCCGTGATCAGCATGCCCAGCTTCCCGGCCGAGTACAGCTCGGTGGCGGCCGTGAAGCCGCGGCGCATGGTGTCCTCGGGGATGTAGCCCTTCTTGTACAGGTCCACGTACGTCTGGAGCACCTTGACGTGTTCGGCGCTGTTGAACACGGCCTTGCTGCCGCTCTTGTCCAGGATGGGCAGGCCCGCCTCCTGGAACACGTACAGCATGCTGATCCCGTTGATGTTCGGCATGAAGCCGTACATGCCGGTCTTGTCCTTGATCTGCTTCGCCGCGGCGATCAGCGTCTGGATGGTGCGGGGCGGGTTGGCAGGATCCAGGCCCGCCTTGCGGAAGATCTCGGTGTTGTACGCCACGACCTTCGGCGCCCAGTACCACGGCACGCCCATGACCTTCCCGTCGTACGTGAAGGTGTTCAGCGGGCTGGCGAAGTACAGCTTCTTCTGCGCGGCGCTCAGGTCCAGGGCCTCCAGCGCGCCCTGCTGCACGAGCTTCACGGTCATGTCGCTGCTGAGGTTCACGGCGGCGGGCGGGCGACCGGCGGCCACGGACGCCAGCAGTTTCTGCTCCATGGCGGTGGCGGGCACGTCCACCCACTTCAGTTCCACGGTGGGATTTTCCTTCTCGAACTGCGCGACCAGACGGTTCATCTCGTCGTTGAACAGCGGCGCGAGGCTGATCGTCCAGAATTCCAGCTGGGTCTTCTGCGCGGAGGCGGCCCCGCCGAGCATCGCGGCGGTAATCAGGGTGGTGAGGGCGCGGTATTTCATGCTTGAACTCCTGGGGTGCGGCGCGCCGGGCGGCGCTGGGTGGACTCCGGCGTGGGAACTTGAGAAGGATGTGCGCCGAATGTAGCGGTTTTCCGCCCGGCCCGTCTGAGAACCTGAGCGTGCCCCTCTCACCGGGCCGTCAGCTTGACCGGTCACCCGACGCCCCGAGCGCCTGCGCGAACCAGCGCGTCACATGATCCGGGCGGGTGATCGCGCTGCCCACCACCACCGCGTGCGCGCCGGTCGCCAGTGCCCGCGCGGCCAGTTCCGGCGTGTTCAGGCGGCCCTCCGCGATGAACGGCAGCCCCGCCCCGACCAGGGCGCGCATCAGCTCGAAGTCTGGCCCCGCCTGCTGCGGGCTGTGCGGCGTGTACCCGCTCATGGTGGTGCCCACGATGTCGGCACCCGCCGCGTAGGCCGCGTGGGCCTCTGCCAGGGTGCTGATGTCCGCCATGGCCCGCGCCCCGCAGGCGTGCGCCTCGGCGATCAGGTCCGCCACCGCGTAGGGGCGGGGCAGGTCCGTCCCGTCGAACGCCACGATGTCCGCCCCGGCCTGGGCCACCGCGCGCACCTCTCCCGGTGTGGCCGTGATGTACACCGGCGAGCCCGGCTGCGCCTGCTTCGTCAACCCGAGGAGCGGCACGTCCGTCAGGGCCCGCACCGCCCGGATGTCCTCCGGGCTGCGTAGCCGCAGGCCCCGGGCGCCGCCCAGCAGCGCCGCGCGGCTCATGGCCGCGATGATCCCCGTGTCCCGCATGGGGCTGCCGTCGTCCGCCTGCACACTCACGATCAGGGCGCCCCGCAGGCGCCAAAGCACGTCATTCACGTCCCGCAGCCTAGAGCATCGGCCAGGATCGCGTCACAGCAGAATTCAGAGGTATTGAGTGTGTCGCAACACCTCTGAATCGAACGGACTCAAAGAGTTGCGCCGCAGAGCGAGCACCTGAAATAGAGAGCGGTTGGAAGTGGAGTTGAAGGGCGTGGTGTTGGCCCTTCAATAGAACTGGAAACCGCATTCAGGACCGCTGGGCGAACTGGTGCGCGCCACCTCCGTGCGCGTCCGGGGAGGCGCTGGCGTAGGCTGGGCGGCGTGAGCCCAACCCTGCACAGCCCCCTGTCCAGCGGCGCGCTGGTGATGGTGGACATCCCCGGCCCCACCCTGGACGACGACACCGCCGCGTACCTGCGCCGTCACGGCGTCCGCAGCGTGTGCCTGTTTCGCAAGAACGTGGAGTCCGAGACGCAGCTCTCGGGCCTGTGTGCAGACCTGCGTGCCGTGATGGGCGAGCACGCGCTGATCGCCCTAGACCACGAGGGCGGCGCGATCCTGCGCCCGCTGTTCTGGCCGTTCGCCCCGGGCGCCATGAGCCTGGGCGCCGCGGGCGACGAGGCGCTGACGACGGACGTGAGTGCCGCCCTGGCGCGGCAGCTGCGCAGCGTGGGCATCAACTGGAATTTCGCGCCGGTGCTGGACGTGAACGTGAACCCCGCGAACCCGGTGATCGGCGAGCGGGCCTTCGGCGCCGAGGTGGAGCTGGTGACCCGCATGGGCCGCGCGGCGCTGGTTGGGCACGACCGCGCGGGCGTGGCGGCCTGCGTGAAGCACTTCCCCGGGCACGGGGACACCAGCCTGGACAGCCACCTCGCCCTGCCCCGCGTGGATAAACCCAGGGAAGACCTGGAGGCCGGGGAGTTCGCGCCGTTCCGCGACCTGCTGCCCGTCACGCCCGCCGTGATGACCGCGCACATCATCTACCCGGCGCTGGACCCCGCGCGGCCCGCCACACTGTCCCGCGCGGTGCTGACCGGGCTGCTGCGCGAGGAGTGGGCCTATGACGGAGTCATCGTGACGGACTCCATGGGCATGAAGGCCATCGACGACCACTACGGGCGGGGCGAGGCCGGGGTAATGGCGCTCCAGGCGGGCGCGGATCTGGTCATGGCCCTGGGGCGCCGCGAGGCGCAGGAGGCGACCCTGGACGCCATTCAGGCCGCGCTCGACAGTGGCGCTCTGGACGCCGCGCAGATGAGGGCCAGCGTGCACCGCCTGGAGATCCTGGCCGCCCGCTACCCCGCGCAGGCCGACGACACCCTGGACCCCCAGGCGGACGCGGCGCTGCTGGAAAGCGCCTGGGCGCGCGGCCTGAGCGCGTACCGACAGCCGGTCGCCCCGGCGCCGGGCTCACGCGTCCTGCTGGTCGCGCAGGCGAAAGTCCCCCGCGAGAACGTCAGCGAGGCCAGCGTGGACGCGCGGACCCTCGCTGATGACCTGCGCGGCGTGTACGACGTGCACCTGCACGCCTTCGAGGACCCGGCCCACCTGGACTGGAACGCCCTGCGCGCCCACGGCCTCCCGGTGATCCTGGCCACCACCTCCCGCCACCGGCACGCCGCGCTGCGCGGGGTCCGCCCGGACCTGCACCTCGCGCTGTACAACCCTTACGCCGCGCTGGACGTGGACGCCCCCGCGCTGGTGACCTACGGGTTCCAGCCGGAAGCCCGTCGGGCCGCGCTGCGCTGGCTGAGCGGGGACCTATCCGCGACCGGCACGCTGCCCTTCCCGGCCTGACCGGAAGGGACTGGAGGGCAAGGGCGCGGCCTTCGGGTGGCCACAGGTCAACCGGTTTCGCAGGGGCACGGAAGAGGCGTCGGCCCCACCCGAGTCGGTGTGAGGCCGCGCG
This sequence comes from Deinococcus soli (ex Cha et al. 2016), assembly GCF_001007995.1. Taxonomy (NCBI): domain Bacteria; kingdom Thermotogati; phylum Deinococcota; class Deinococci; order Deinococcales; family Deinococcaceae; genus Deinococcus; species Deinococcus soli (ex Cha et al. 2016). The sequence continues at coordinate 111,969 of NZ_CP011389.1, forward strand.
GGGGCAGCAGTCCGGTCCGTTCGTGCACTGTTGTCCCGTCAGGGCTGGCGGGTCAGAACGCCTCGTACTGGATGGAATCCACCAGCATGTACACGGTGCCGGTCGTGGCGGCGCCACCCCACGCGGCGCTGTTCGTGGGCCACACGTTCAGCATGATGTGCGCGGCCTGCTGCGGGACGTTCTGGGTGGTCTCCCAGACCTTCGCGCCGTTCAGGAAGTACGTGACGCGGTCCGGGCGCCACTCGTAGGTCAGGGTCTGGAAGCTCTGACCGAAGGTGACGCCGGTGGGCAGCACGCCGTAGCTCTTGCTGTTCACGGTGTTCCACACGGCGGCGTTCAGGGTCTTGGGGCGGTTGCCCTCGATTTCCAGGTCGATCTCTGTGGCGCTGCCGTCCACGTAGCTGAACGCTCCGCTGATGTTGCCGCTGAGGACCTTGCCGCTCTTGGTGGGGCTGGCGCTGGTGCTGGCCGCGCGGAAGCGGTAGGTGTACCGCCCGAAACCGAAGGTCTGGGTGCTCTGGACCTCGGCGGCGCGGGCGCACAGGCCGGTCGCGCAGGACTGAACGTTCAGGGTCAGCAGCAGGTGGCCGCCTTTCACGCTGGCCAGCGCCGGGTCGAACCCTCCGGTCAGGCCGGGCGCCTGCCAGAACCCTGGCCAGCTGGAGCGGATCCAGCGGGTGCTGTCCAGCGTGTCGAAGGTCTCGGTCCAGGTGGTGGCGGCTGGACGCAGCGTGGCGCCGCTGGCCTGGGGGGTGGACAGATCGTTGCACGCGGTGAGCCACAGGCCCAGCAGGGCGGCGGCGGCGGTTCGTTGGATGGTCATGTGGCGTCTCCCTCTGGTGGCCCGGCTGACCCTGGGGGTTCCGTGGCTTTGCGTCCCCGCCTCGCGACGGGTTTGCCCTGAGCATCGGGATGCTCGACTGCGCTGTGAGTTTCTCCTGAAGTATCCTTCAAACTTCTTACATGAATGCCGCTCGTGGCTGGACAGGACGGCTTTCCACCCATCCGGGGGTGCGCACGCCCGGCTGTTCCGAGGGGTGCGGTGCTCCCACGCTGCGGCGCACTTTCAGCGGTGTGCGCCCGCTTTGACGGGTCTGCCAGACCCGCTCAGCCGACATTGGTCCGGAGTTCAGCGGCGCGAGCGGACGCAGCGGCGGAAGGCGTCCAGCGCCGCCTGGCTGGTCGTGATGCGCCAGTCGACACGGCCGTCTTGCAGGTGGAACCAGAACGCCCGGCGGATCTGCCCGAAACCCGGCAGGGCCGCGCACATGTCCCGGATCCACGCGGCCTTGCTGCCGCCCTGCTCCACGCTGGCCAGTTCACCCAGCTGCACGGGTTTATTCCCCGCCACGAGTTTCAGTTCCCGGTACGACGCGGCGAAGGTGGCGCGGAAACTCAGCCAGCGGTTCCAGGGATTGGTGGTACCCCAGTTGTACCCGTCCAGGCCGACCTCGTGCACCCATTCGCCCCCCGGGTACAGCGCCCGGTACGAGCTGGGCATGTCGGGGTACAGGATGTTCGGCGTCCACACCCACCGAACGGGGGCCTTCTCGGTGCGGAACACGTTCACGATCCGCCGCCAGGCCCGCACGAAGTCGGTGGGGGTGTTGCTGCGGGTCAGCTGGTACGCGCCCCAGTTGCCGTTCATCTCCGGCGCGAAGGTCACGCGGACCGTCACGCCGCCGCGCCGGATGTCCCGCGCGAACTGCCGCAGATACGCGTCGTGTCGTCCGGCGGCAATGTCGCGGTACGGCACGCCCCGCACGCCGGACGCCAGGCCCACGCGCGGCTGCCACGACAGTTCCAGCTCCCGCCCCTGGCTGCTCAGGGTGCGGGCGTACGCCTGATTGAACGGCGTGTTCCAGTCCTGAAACCAGCGGACTGCGCCGAACGTGCAGCCCAGTTTGCGTTCCACGGCGTCCAGCACGGCGGGACTGTTCACGGTCAGCCCGAATACGCCGCAGGACGGCAGGGGCGCCGCCTGCGCGGACGGCAGGGCGACCAGACCCCCCAGGGCCGCCGTCAGAATCCACTCATGAAGGCCACGTGGGTGACGTGGCGTGCGTTGGTCCGGACGGCCGTGAGACAGGGTGACAGCAGGCATGCAAGGCGCATGATGGCAGCGTTCTGGACGGCCTGCGCACATGCCCCCGTCCGGACCCCCTCTGACTGTAGGTCGGCTTAACGCTGACCCAGCGTGCCCGAAAGGTGGCATTCATGGCCCGTCAGTAACGGGCGACTAGCGTGTGATGCGTAGGGTGTGGTCGTGGGTCCCCGACCCCCGTCCCACCCCACACTGTGCCGGGAGGCAACGATGCTCGTCTTCGATTCGGTCACCTCATGAGACGAGTGGAGCCAGTGGTGAGACCGCCCCGAGGGAGGTCTCACCATGTCTATTCCGGTTTCTTTGCCGTCCACCACGCTGGGCTGGGTGCTGCTCATCATCGTGACTTTGCTGCTTCTCAAGGCCGTCCTGACGGTTACGCTGGCCTTCGCGCACGCCCGCACTGCCGCCCGCCGACGCGCCCGCGCCCAGGGCGCCCCACTGCCCGGCGTGAGCGTCATGATCGCCGCGTACAACGAGGAGGTGGGCATCGCCGACACCCTGCGGTCCGTGCTGGCCCAGCACGGCCCGGCGTTGCAGGTGCTCGTCGTGGACGACGGCTCGACCGACGCCACCGCCGCCATCGCCGAGGACTTCGCCCGCACCGACCCGCGCGTCACGGTGCTGCGGAAACCCAACGGCGGGAAGGCCAGCGCCCTGAACCTCGCCGCCGAACACCTGAGATATCCGGTCGCGGTCAGCGTGGACGCCGACTCGGCCCTGGCCTCCGGCACACTGGCCGCCCTGGCCCGGCACTTCCACGACCCCCGCGTGGGCGCGGTTGCCGGGGACGTGCGCGTCGCCGGTCCGGTCACGTCCCTGACGCAGATGCAGAACCTGGAGTACAGCGTCGGCCAGCAGATGGAAAAACGTGCCCAGGACATGCTCGGCGCCGTCAGCGTCGTCCCGGGCGCCGCCGGGGCGTTCCGCAGCGACCTGATCCGCCGCCTGCGCTACAGCCACGACACCATCACCGAGGACATGGACCTGACCGTCGCCATCGCTGCTGAAGGCTACGAGGTGCGCTTCGAACCTGGCGCCCTGAGCTACACCGAACCCCCCGTGGACCTGCGCAGCCTGTGGCGGCAGCGGATGCGCTGGATGTACGGCACCTTCCAGGTCATGGGCAAGTACCGCCACCTGATCATGACCCCCAGGGGCGGCCGCCTGGGCTGGCTGACCCTGCCGTACGTGCTGGTCTACGGCCTGACCCTGGGCGGCGCAGGCCCGATCTTCGACCTCGCCGCGCTGGTCCTGCTGACGCAGCACCTGAACGACGCGCTGCTGCCCCTGCTGCTCAACGTCGGCGCGGACGTCGCCGTGGCCGCCGCCGCCCTGCTGCTGGGCCGCCAGTCCCTGCGACCCCTGCTGATCACCCCCACACAGCGCCTGTTCCTGCGGCCGTTCGTCTCGCTGGTCGTGATCATGACCTGCGTGACGTTCCTGCGCCGCCGGAACGTCCAGTGGAACAAGCTGCCCCGCGTGGGCCTGCGCCTGCCCGGCGCCGACCCCACCCGCGAGCCCCTGCCGCAGGCGGGCGACTGATGAGCGGCCCCGCCCGCCGGCCCACGCTGCTCTGGTCCGGGCTGACCGTCGCCGCCCTGAGCGTGCTGGCCGCCGGTTCCGCCGTCCCCAGCCCGACTGTGCCCAGCCCGTCAATGTCCAGGCAGGGCGCCTCCAGTCGCCCAGCCGCTGCGCCCGCCCCCGGGAGCGTGCTGGCCACCCGCACCGTCACCCGCGACGCCCGCACGCCCGGCGGTGAGGTTGCCGGGCAGGTCAGCGTCACCGTGCAGCTCATCCGTGACGGGGCAGAGGTGCAGGCCCGCGCAACCTTCCACTCCACCCTGCCCGGCCCGGCCGTCGCCACCGGCACGCTGCGCCTGCTGGACGGGAATGGTAGCGAGGTCGCGCGGAGCAACCCGCGTCAGCTGGCCACCCTGGACCCGGGTACCACCCCGGTCCTTGTGACGCCCCGCACTCCCTTCGCGGACCACGCGGGGGCCGCGTGCGTGGACGCCGCGCTGAACGTCTGGAGCGGCCCGCAGACCCCGGGTGCGGACGCGCGGGTACGCAGCGGCCCGGCGCTGGACCCCACTGTGTTCACCGTGCAGGTTTGCCACGCCTGAACGCGCCCCGGGGCGGCCGGATGACGGGGTGTCCTCCAGAACAGAACCGTCACAGGGCAGCGCCCGCCAGATCGATTCCTGGCAGGCGCTGCCCTGTGTGTTGCGCGCTGCTGGTCGTTCAGCGCTCCCAGGGCCACGCGCCTGGCGCGGCGGCCAGCCCCAGGGCGCGCGGGCCGACGTGGACACTCAGGACCGGGTTCACGCCCGCACGGTCGGACCACACGATGGGATGGCGCGCCGTGAGCTGCGTGAGGGCCGTGTCGGCGTCCTCGGGGTGATCGCCGAACAGCAGGCCCACGCGCAGCGGCGTGCCCTCGCCGAAGCGGCGGGTGACCTGCTCGGTGAGGGCCTGGATCGCGCCGCGGTACGAGCGGGCCCGCGCGGCGTTCGTGTACGTTCCGGCGGCCTTGTCCACCGTCACGACCGGCTTGAGGTTCAGCAGGCCGCCCACGGCCGCCTGCACGCGTCCGATCCGGCCGCCCCGGCGCAGGTATTCCAGCGTCTCGATGGTGAAGTACAGTTCCGTCTCGGCGTGCACGGCGCGCATCCACTCGCGGGCCTGTTCGGTGCTCAGACCGCGCTCCGCCGCCGTGACTGCGGCGTGCATCTGGAAGGCCAGCGCGGCACTCAGTGTGCCGCTGTCATGCAATGTGACCTGCGGCCCACCCTGTTCCTGAAGGAGCTGCCGGGCCTGATCGGCGGAGTTGTGACTGCCGCTCAGGGCGGCGCTGGTCGTGACGGCCAGCACGTCGGGCGTGCCCGGGGCCTGCATGGCGGTCATCCAGTCCTGCGGGGTGGGCTGGGCACTGGTGGGGTGGGTGGGGTTCGTCTGAAGCTGCCGGTAAAGCTCCTCGCGGGTGATCTCGGTCATGCGGTAGGTGGTGCTGCCGAAGTTCACGGCAAATGGGGCCACCGGCACGTCGCCATGCAGGGTGGGGTAGACGTCGAGGCCGCCGTCGGTGACGACGCCGAAGCGGGGGGTGGGGGTCATCGGATCTCCTTGGCGTTCATTGCCTCGATGAGTTTCAGGGCGGCCGTGTGGTCCTCGTGCGCGCCGACGACGTGCTGGGCGGCGCGCAGCAGGGCCGCGACCTGCGCGAGGACCGGCGCGCTGCCCTGCACGCCCTGGGTGAGGTCCACGGCGATGCCGGCGTCCTTGGCGAGCAGGCCCAGCGCGAAGGTGGCGGGGAACTCGCGGGTCAGGACGCGCTGCGGGATGAGGTTCTCGCTGGCGTTGCTGCGGCCGCTGCTGGCGTTGATGACGTCCAGCGCCGCGCCCAGGTTCACGCCGGCGCGGCCCAGCACGGCCAGGCCCTCGCCGGTTGCCCAGAGGGTCACGCCCAGCAGGGCGTTGTTCACGGCCTTCACGGCGAAGCCCGCGCCAGTCCCGCCGACGTGCACGACCTTGCCCGCGAAGGCCAGGTGGGGCCGCACGGCCTCCAGCGCGGCGGCGTCGCCGCCGACCATGACGGTCAGGCGGCCCTGCTGCGCGCCGACCGTCCCCCCGCTGACCGGGGCGTCCAGGAAGGTCACGCCCAGTGCAGCCAGTTCGGCGGCCTGTCGCGTGGCGGCGTCCGGGTGCCCACTGGTGCAGTCCACCCAGGTCGCGCCGGGGCGCAGGTGGGGGCGCATCTGGCTCATGACCTCGTCCACCTCGGCGCTGGTGGGCAGGCAGGTGAAGATCACGTCGGCCGCCGCGACCTCGGTCAGCGTGGCGGCCTGGGTGCCGTGCGCGCGGGCGTGCGCCCCGGCCTTTGCGTGGGTGCGGTTCCAGACCAGGACGCGGTGCCCGTGCGCGCGGGCGTGCGTGGCGAGGTGCGCGGCCATCGGGTCGCCCATGGCGCCCAGGCCAAGGAAGGCAAGTGTGGTCATCAGTGTTCAGCGTAGTGGGGCGGGAGGTGCGGCCCCCGCAAAACTGAACCCGGTGCAAAAAGACGGGGTGGAGGTCAGCGCAGGTGCGCGTCCACGGTCGCCTCGCTCAGGTCCCACAGGCGCAGGGCCGTGCCGTCATCCTGCGCCTGCGGTGCGGGCGTGGTCTCGCGCGAGTCGCTGAAGTACCGCCCGCTGACAGTTACCGGATCGGCGGCGAGGTGAATGGTCGTCTGCGCGCCCTGCTCGGGCGTGATCGCGAAGCGGTCCACGATGCGGTAGGCGCGGCTGACCCAGCCGCCATTGTTGTGCGCGAAGCCCGTGGCGACCATGCCCGGGTGCAGGCTGTTGCTCTGGATGCCGGGCTCGCGCCGCGCGAGTTCCCGCGCGAACAGGACGTTCGCCAGCTTGCTCTGCGCGTACGCCGCCCACCCGCCGTACCCGCGGCGGAATTCCGGGTCGTCCAGGCGCACGCGGCCCATCATGTGCGCGGCGGACGCGACCGTCACGACCCGGGGGGCGGTTCCGGCGCGCAGCAGCGGCAGCAGTTCGCGGGTCAGCAGGAACGGCGAGAGGTGGTTCAGTGCCCAGGTCTGCTCGATGCCCTCGCGGGTCTCCTGCCGGGTGGTGAAGAACGCCCCGGCGTTGTTGATCAGGACGTCCAGGCCCCCCCCGCGCGCCGTGAACTCCTGCGCGGCCCGCTGCACCTGTGCCAGTTCGCTCAGGTCGGCGAGCAACGTCGCCTGCGCGCCGATGTCCCGGGCGACCTGCGTGGTCTTGTCCGGGTTGCGGCCCACGATGGTCACGTGCGCGCCACGCGTCACAAGTTCGCGGGCGGTGATCAGGCCGATCCCGCCGGTGGCCCCGGTGATCAGGACGCGGCGGCCATGCATGCTGGTCGTCATGCGCCCAGGATAGAGGCAGGTCGGGCCGGGGAAGGGCGTGCCGCGCAACAGTGACCTGCGCCCGTGCGCCGACGCATGACGGCGCAGGAAGAGAGGCCGCGCTCTGGGAGTCCGGCCTCTCGCGCTGCGGACTTCACTCGGCCCGCGTATTCACTTGTGCGCTGATGTCACGAGTGTACGCCGACCGGCCTCACAGGAGTGTCACACCCGGATAGAGCACTTCTTCACGCTCGGTCTTCATGTCGGCCCGGGCGCCGCACCCTGAAGGCCGGCCTGCACGAAGCGGTCGAGGGTGTCGGCCAGCGCCGCGACCTGCGCCGGTCCGAGGTTCGCGGTGATGGCGTGGGTGGCGGTCGCCTGAAGCAGCAGGGTCAGGCAGGTCAGCAGGTACGGCGTGCGCCCGCGTCCTGCCGGGGGGGTGACGTGGTGCTGGAGGCGCGTTTCGAGGTCGTGGAAGACCGCCAGACGGCGTTCGGTGAAGGCGGGCCCGCTGCCGCTCTGCAGCAGGGTCAGCAGGGGGCGTTCCTCAATGAGCTGCGAGAGGATCGTGGCGAACGGCCGGGGCTGGGCGTTCAGGTCGCGCAGCAGCGGCGCCAGACGCTCCTCGAACTCGGTCAGGCGCAGGTCGAGCAGTTCGCTCAGGATGTCGGCGGTCGAGGTGAAGTAGGCGTACACGGTGGGGCGGGAGATGTTCAGGTGGGCGGCGATATCGCCCATGCTGACCGCCTCGAACCCCTGGGTGGTAAAGAGGAACTCGCTGCCGCCCAGGATCTGCTGGCGCCGGTCGGCGGAGGGCAGGCGTCGCCGGGGCGTGGGAGAAGCGGGGGCATTCATGCCCCGAGTCTACCAGTCTGCTGACGATTTGTCACTTGACAGAGTGTCGATTGAGAGGCACACTACCCCCAGTTGACGGAACGTCAGAACCGATTCCCTGCCGAGGTGCCCATGACCCAGTCCCCACCCCCCCGCCCCTCCCTGCGCGACAGCTACCGCACCCTGAGCCCGGCCGAACGCGGCCTGTGGCGCTACCCGATCATGTGGGCCGCCGCGCTGGCCTTCCTGTTCATTCCCATCATCTACGTCGGCGTGTACCTCATGAGCGTGTGGGACCCCACCGGGAACTTGGACCAGCTGCCCGCCGCCCTCGTGAACCTCGACCAGGGGACCGTCTCACGCGGCGAGAAGATCAATGTCGGACAGGACCTCGTCAAGGAACTGCGCGACGATCCCCCGGTGAACTTCCGCACCTACCCCAGCGTACAGGCCGCCCAGCAGGCCGTCCGAGACGGAGAGGTCTACTTCGCGCTGACCATCCCCGCCGACTTCAGCCAGAAGGCCGTCGCGGGCAGCAGCGCGCAGCACGGCCTGCTGGGGCTGTACCGCGCGCCGGGCCTGAACTACTACGCCAGCACCGTCGCCGACCGCGTGGCAGGCACCATCGCCACCAACCTGAACGCCACACTCGGCGAGAACCGCTGGGACGTCGTCCAGACCAGCCTCCAGGACGTGCAGGAGGGCTTTGCGGACATCCGCGACGCCACCCGCAAACTCGCCGACGGCGCCCAGAGCCTCACTGACGGCACCCGCAAGCTGAACACCGGCGCGGGCGACCTCCAGACCGGTGCGGGCAAACTCGCAGTCGGCGCGGACAAACTGGCCGGAGGCGCCGGAACCCTCAGCGGGGGCGTCACCCGCCTGACCGGCGGCGTCACCCAGCTGAGCAGCGGCCTGCGCCAGCTGGAACAGGCCGCCCCCGGCAAAAAAGAACTGCAACCCCTGCGCGAGGGCGCGGCGCAACTGACCACCGGAGCGACCAGCCTGAGCGGCGGCCTGACCAAACTCGCCGCCGGGGGCGACCAGCTCGCCGCAGGCGCCGGGAAACTGAGTGCCGGGGCCACCCAGGTCGCCGGCGGCAACGCCCAGCTGGCCACGCAACTCCCGCAGATGGCGGCCGGCCTGGGCGACCTGAACAAGGGTGCCCAGCAGCTCAGCGGCGGCGCCGAGCAGCTGCGCAGTGGCGTCGCCAGCGGCCTGAAACCCGCTGTGGACGGCGCCGCGCAGCTTCAGGCCGGTGCCCAGAAACTCAGCGGCGGTCTCGGGCAGGCCAGAGGCGGGGCGCAGAAGGCCGCCGACGGCGCCGGGCAACTCGCCGCCGGACTGCCGAAACTGAGCAGCAGCCTCGGGCAGCTCCAGACCGGGGCGCAGACCCTCGCCGGGGGGGCCGGGCAGCTCGGCACCGCCGTGAAGGGCACGCCCGCCGCCCCCGGCGCGGCTACCCTCCAGACCGGCGCCACGCAGCTCGCAGGCGGACTGGGTCAGGCGCAGGCAGCCGCGCAGACCGCCAGCAGCGGCGCCCAGGCGCTCGCCACGCAGCTTCCTGGCCTCGTGAGCGGCCTGGGTGACCTTCAGACCGGCGCCAGCCAGCTTCAGGCGGGTGCCGACAAGTTGCAGGCGGGCCTGACCAGTGGCAGCAAGAGCCTTCAGGACGGCGCCGCGCAGGTGCAGAGCGGCGCTCAGAAACTCGCCCAGGGCGCCGCGAGCGCCCAGGCCGGGGCGCAGAAGGCCGTGACCGGCGCGCAGCAGCTCGCGCTGGGCAGCAGACAGGTCCAGAGCGGGGCGCAGAGCCTCCAGAGCGGCGCCAGGACCCTCGCGGATAACACCCGCAAGGCCGCGCAGGGTGCCCAGAGCCTCGCGGGCGGCGCGAAGGACTTCCAGGCGGGCGTGAACACCCTCGCGGACGGCAACGAGAAGATCAAGGGCGCGCTGGGGCAGATCACCGCGAAACTCCCCGCGCAGAAGGACCTGAACAGTCTCAACAGTGGCGGGAAGACCCTCGCCAGCAGCGCCCGGCAGCTTGCGGAGGGCGCCGCCAGCCTCCAGGACGGCACCCGCACCCTGAAAAACGGCGCCGGGGACCTCTTGGATGGCGCGCAGACACTCACCGACGGCCTGAACGAACTGCACGACAGGGTTCCCGCCAGCATCGAGCAACTGGGCGGCGACCCCACCGGCCTCGCCGAGAGCGTGCAGGTGCGCATCACCAACTTCGCGGACGTCCCCAACAACGGCAACGCCTTCGCGCCGTACTTCATCGCGCTGGCCCTGTGGGTGGGCGCCACCATGACCACCTTCATCTTCCCGTACCTGCTGCTCCCCGAGAGTGGCCGCCAGACCCGGCAGGCTGCCCGCGTGGCCCGCAAGCTCACGCAGCCGCTCCTGATCGTGCTGGGGCAGGCCATCATCGTCGTGATCGGCGTGCGCCTGATGGGCGTGCAGTTCGCCACCCCCGGGCAGGTCATCCTGACCACCCTGGCGGGCAGCGTCACCTTCCTGCTGGTCATCCTGGCGCTGAACCTCCTGATCGGCCCCGCCGGGCGCATCCTGGCCCTGGTGCTGCTGATCGTGCAGCTCGCCGCGAGCGGCGGCAGCTACCCGGTGGAACTCAGCAACCCGTTCTTCCAGACGCTGCACAACGTCATCCCCGTCACGGACGTCATCAACGCCCTGCGCCACGCCATGTTCGGCGCGTTCGAAGGGCAGTACTGGACGTTCATGGGCCGCATGGCTGCCGTCGCGCTCGTCAGCCTGACCGTGGCGCTGCTCAGCCGCCGCCGCTGGGTGTACACCGACGACCGGAACTTCCGCTCCCCGATCATCACCGACGTCGGCTGAGCCCGGCGCACAACGGCCCCCACCTTCCAAAGAGGGTGGGGGCCGCTGCTGTTCTACGTCAGGCCGCAGCTTTGCGGGTGTCGGGCACGTTCCGCACCAGGATCACGCCCAGCAGGAAGAACGCCGCCGCGATCCCGAACACCAGCGTGTACCCCAGGTTCCCGCCCTGCGCGTTCCCCCAGTCGAGCAGCTGCCCCTGCGGCAGACCCACGAACTGCGGCGCGACGAACGCCACATGCCAGATGCCCATGTCCCTCGCGTAACTCTTCTCGCTGGGCATGGCGTCGCTGCCCAGCGCCCAGTCCACGCTCGTGAACGCCCCGAAGCCCAGCCCGAACGCCACCGACAGCGCCAGCGCCGCCCCGAAGTTCGGTGCGAGCAGCAGCAGCAGCGCCGCCACGGCCATGGTCGTCCCGGCCACGTAGATCACGGGCTTGCGGCCAATGCGGTCACTCAGCTGCCCGCCCACGACCGCCGACAGGATGCTCGCCACGATGATGCACGCCAGCATCAGCGAACTGCTCAGGACCTCGTTGCGCTGGCGCAGCACGTCCCCGGCGTAGTACTGCAGGAACGGCTGCACGCTGTACTGCCCCAGCGCGAACAGCACCCGCGTGATGAACACCCACAGGAACGGCTTGAACGTGAACAGCTGCGTCCACGGCATGCTCTCGCCGGTCCGGGCGGGCGGCGCGTCCCCCTCCGGCACGCCGCGCATCGTGATGACGGCCGGGACGACCAGTGTCAGCGCGATCAGCACGAAGCCCACCACCTGCGGCAGGCCCAGCTGCCCGATCGCGATACCCGCCACGGCGCCCAGCAGCTGCGCGGTCGCCTGTAGCATCCCCATGATCCCGCTGTAGCGCCCGCGCAGTTCCGGCGGCACCAGCTGCGGAATCAACGCCGAGTACGGTGCCGTCGCGTAGTTGTTCCCCAACTGCACCAGCAGGAACCCCAACAGGTACACCCAGAAGCCCGTCATGCCGCCCAGCGTCGCGACCGCCACGCCCATCACCGCAAGGCCCGCGAGGTTCACGCCCACACCCAGCTTCAGGTACGGCAGGCGCCGCCCGGTCCGGTCACTGTGCGCGCCCACCAGTGGCGGCACGACCAGCGCGATGACCGCCCCGATGGCGGTCAGTGCCCCCAGGTACGTCCCTTTCTGCGCCTCGCCCACGAAACTCACCACGTTCGTGGGCATCAGGATCGTCAGCAGCAGCAGCCAGTGGAAGGCGGAACCGAACCAGAACGCGGACAGCACCCAGGGACTCACCCGGGGGCGTGAAGAGGACACGGCAGTCATGTGCGGCGAGTATACGGGCGCCCGGCGCGCCCCGCTGCCTAAACGCCCTCCGGCAGCGCGTCCCAGTACGCCTGCAGGTCCGGGGCCAGCGGCACCGAAGCGGCCACCTGCGCGCCCGCCCACGGGAACGCCACTCGCGCCGCGTGCAGCGCCTGCCTCGCCAGGCCCAGCCGCGCCGTCAGTTCCGGCGTCTGCCCCTCCTCCATGAAGCGCAGGAACACCCCGGGGTCCCGCCCGTAGATCTTGTCCCCGACCATCGGCAGGCCCAGGTGCGAGAGGTGCGCGCGGATCTGATGCAGCCGCCCCGAACGCGGGTACGCCTCGATCAATGCGTGCCCGGCGCGGCGGGCCACCACCCGGAAGTCCGTCACGGCGGGCCGCCCGTCCGGCACGACCCCCTGCCGGATCGCGATGCGGTTCGCGCCGCCCAGGCCCAGGTCGCCCAGCGGGGCGTCCAGCGTGCGCCGCTCCCAGTCCGGCGAGCCATGCACGAGCGCGAGGTACGTCTTGCCGACCAGATGCGTCTTGAACAGCGTGAAGAACCGCTGCGCCGCCTCCCGGTCCCGCGAGAGGACCTGCGCGCCGCTCGTCTCGCGGTCCAGGCGGTGCGGGGGGGCCAGATCCGCCTCGCCCGTCTCTCGCCGCATGAACGTCAGCAGGTCCGGCACGTCCACCCGCGCCCGCACCGGATGCGTCAGCCACAGCGCGGGCTTGTGCACCACGTAGAAATCAGGGTGATCGAGGATGATGCGCGGCTTCTCGGTGGGCGGCAGCAGGGGCGCGCGCCCCGTCACAGTTCCCACACGCTGGCGTAATCCCGGCCCATCAGGCGCGCCGAGAGGTCCACGCCCCGGTCCACCGTCCGGTTCAGTCGCTCGCGCAGCCAGTCGCCCGGCACGCCCGGCGCGGCCCAGTGCGCGGACGTCGCGTACACGAAGTGCGGGTTCACCACACAGCGGAAATCCACCATCAGCCCGAACGCGAACGCCCCGTGACTCAGGTACCCGTGATCCAGCCCGCCGGACACCAGGAACGTCACGGGCCGGTCGAACCAGGCGCCGTGCAGGCCGCGCGCGGCGTCGCTGCTGCCGGTCAGTTCCACCAGCGCCTTCACGCCGGACCCCAGGCCCCAGTTGTACACGGGCACGCCCAGGAACACCCCGTCCGCCTCGCGGATGGCGCGGTGGTACACCCCGGTCTGCGGGTGCGCGTAGCAGCCCTGCGGCCCCTGGTCGTTGTCGAAGGGCGGCAGGGGCGCAGCGCGCAGGTCAAGGTGCGTGACCTCGTGCCCCTGCGCCCGTAGCTGCGCGGCGGCAAGGTTGCACAGCCACGCGCTGCGGCTCTCCGGGTCGAGGCTGGTCGAGAGGACGGCGAACTTCACCCCGACAGGGTAGCGTCCCGCCGGACGCGTGACCCGGCGCTTGTCACTCGGTGGTCGTGTGGACCGCGCCGCCCTCGCCGACCACCACGCGCGCCGACTGGTCGTCCAGCGCCCCCAGGGCCACCTCGGCCCCGCCCACCTGCACGGTCGCCTGCCCCTCGACCGGCACCCGCCACGACTGATGCGGCCACAGCCGCGCCCGTTCCACGCACCCGGCCTGGCCGCACACCCGCAGGCCCGACAGCACCTGCCCGGACTGGTTGGCGACCTCCACGCCGCCCGCCACGCCGAACAGCAGCCACGCCCACGCCACCAGCGTCCCCAGGCCCAGCAGGCCGCCCGCCACCGACCACACGGGAACAGGGGCGGTGGGCCGGGGGCGGGCGGTGGGGGCAGGCGCGTTCATGCCTCCAGTGTGCCGCGCGTCTGTCGGGCGCGCATCAGCCGTTTGGTGCAGGTGTCACGATCCGCTGGACACGGCTTCAGTCACCCAGAGGGGCACCACGCCGGTGAACAGGCGCGGCCACGCCAGATGCGGCTCGCCCAGCTCCAGGGTCAGGCCCCGCCCCGCGAAGTGCGCGTCCCACACCGCCTGCACGCGCGGCGGCAGCAGCTCACGCAGGGCCGCCTCGGCGTCCGCGCGCTGCTCGCCCAGATCGAAGGGACTGGGACTCCCCAGCCGCTCGCGGACCAGCGAACGGACCTCGCCCTGGTACAGCACGTCGTCCGCGATGCGGGCCAGCAGCGCCTCCGCATGCGCCGCCCGGTCCGTCACGAGCGGCGCGAGCTTCCCGAACGCCACCGCCGACCCCAGCGTGTTGCCCGCCGTGTTCCAGGCGCTGAAGCCCGCCAGATCCGCCAGCGGCAGCCCCCCCATCAGCGTCCACAGCCGGCCCTCGGCGCCGTTCGGGTACGCGATGTCCGCCACGCTCACCGCCCGCCCGGCCCGCAGGTCCGCGCGCAGGGCGTCCACGAACGCCGGGAGGTGCCGGTGCGGCGTGTCCACCGTCGCAAAGTCCGGCTGCCGGTGCGCCTGCCGCGTGCCCGGCGTGTTCACCGCCAGCACGAACGCCGCCTCCTGCACGCAGTCCGCCAGTCGGCACCCCGCCGCGCGCAGGTGCGCCCGCACGAGTTCCCCCGCCGGGCGGTCCTCGTATAGCAGCTCCGCGCCCGCCCCGCCCAGCCCACTGAAGCGCACCCACACCGGGACCTCCTCGGGGTGCAGCGCGCGGGCCAGCAGCGCGCACGGCACCTCGTCCGCGCCGGGGTACACGTCCAGGCGATCCCACACGCCCAGCGCGTCCGCGCGGGCCTCCAGCAGGCGCCGGTCGAAGGCCGCCAGCCCGTACGGCGTGGTGTCGTCCAGCGTGAGGCACAGGTGACTCAGCACCCCCCCCGCGAGCAGGTCCAGCGCGGCCAGATGCAGCGACCGGTTGCGCTCTCGGGTGCCCACCCAGTCCGCCAGGATCTCCGCCGGAACTGCCGCGCGGGCCGCGTCCAGCGCCGCGCGTTCCGCCTCGCCGTGCCGGGCGTGCCGGTCGAACGCCGTCGAGTACGCCCGCAGCTCGCGGCCCCACTGGCCGTAGTACGCCTTCTCCTCGTGCGGGTCGTTGTCATGCGCCACCCGCACGATCACCCCGAACGCATAGATCCGCAGCGCCGGATGCGCGGCTTTCAGCTCACGCAGCAGCGCCAGCCGCTCCAGCGCTCCCGCCAGCGGCTCCGACACCCGCCGCGCCGGGATCATCCCGCCCAGGCACAGCGTCTCCAGGCACACGACCAGCACGTCCGCGTCCGCCGCCCCGGCCCGCAGCCACGCCGCGAGCACCCCGGTGTCGCCCGGCGTGAAGAAGTCCGGCAACGCCGCCGCCGGAGGCACTCGAACCTCCGCGCCGGTCATGCGCCCCAGCTGTGCGGGCAGGTCCAGGGTGGGCGGGCGGGTATCCGGCGGAACGAGCAGCACGCGGGTCATCCGCCCGAGGCTAGCAGGCCCCGGCAGGCCAGGGCCATGCAGACCGGGGGGCGGCCACGCCCTCGCCGCCCCCCGTCCCGGGCGCCGTTCAGGCCGCGCTGGCCGCTCCCGCCGGGCGCAGTCTGCGCCACAGCCAGTGCCCGCCGGCGATCAGCCATGCCAGGATGAACACCAGCACGTACTCGATCACGGGGATGCGGATCACCTCGTTCAGCTTGCCCCATCCGCGCCCGCTGTACACCAGCGTCACCAGCGCCACGAACGCGGCGATGGCCGTCCAGCGCGCCCAGCGGGGCCAGCCCAGGCCGTACATCTGCGTGGCGATGAAGATCGCGCCGAACCCGAACGCGAACATCGGCCACAGGCCCTTGCCCTGCCCGTACGCCACGAGCGCGCCGTGCACCAGCACCGCGACCTCCAGGCTGGTCGTCCAGGCGCGGTTCAGGTGCGCCCGCGTGAAGAACAGGCTGCCCTGCACGAGCAGCAGGAACATGTAGATGAAGCCGATCAGGTGCCCCGGCGTGGACACGGTCGGGTGGAACCAGAAGGTGTAGATGGTCGCCCACGCGAACACGTACCCGTGATACCGCTTCACCACACCGATGGCGCTGTCGGGCACGCCCGCGCTGCGGCCGAACAGCAGCCCCCGGCGGCGGCTTTCCATCAGGATCACCATCACGAGCAGCAGGATCACGGACCCCTGCGAACTGAACACGCTGACGTCCTGCGCCAGCCCGTCGTAGAAGACGTGCGTCTGGATCAGGTGCAACAGGATGAACGCGGCGTTCACGCCCAGCGCCCACACGTTGAACCAGTGCAGCCCACCCGTGTACCCGGGGCGCTGCATCTGCGCGCGGTAGATCAGCCACCAGATGATCACCTGATGCAGCAGGTACGGCAGCCACGCGCTGAGGCGCGTCCAGACGGTCGCCTCGGGCAGCTTCCAGTAGTACCAGGCGGCCCCCTGGTCCGGCAGCAGCCGCACGCCGTCCAGCCGGGGGCCGAGCAGCCAGATCAGGGCGGTGAACAGGAAGCTGAACGCGATGCCGCCCAGCAGCGCGCGGTTGGCCGAGGGGCCGGAAGGATCGGAAAGGGGTTTCTCCACCCCATGAGCGTACCGTGAAGATCATGTCACTCCCCACACAATCAGGAGGTTGGCAGGCTCAGCGGTCCGCCAGCAGGAACGCCAGCGTGTCGTCCCGCATGCGCCTGCTCGTGTAGTGCCCCACGCCCGGATACACCGTCTCACGCAGGACATCAGGGCGACCCGCCGAGGCGTACGCCGCGCGGTAGGCAGCCAAGGTGGGCGCGTGATGAGTCTCCAGCGGAAACACCGGGTCCGCCCCGCCACTGCCCAGGAACAGCGGCGTGGGCACGGCGTCCGCCGCGTGCGCCAGCGGGCGATGCCGGTTCAGGAACGCCTGGAGGTCCGGGCGGCGCACCTCCGGCTCGTGCCACACGCCGGACGTGATCAGCGCCGCTGCCCGCGCGACCCGCGCCTCCGTCCGCGCGAGGGTCTGCGCCACATATCCGCCCATGCTGGAGCCCACCACCCACACCGGCACCCGCCCGTAGGCCGCCTGCGCGGCGTCCAGCAGCGCCGGGGCCTCCGCGACCGTGCGGCGCACGCTCTCCCACACGAACTCGCGGGCGTTCAGGCCCGGCGGGGCGGCGCCCTGCCGCTCGCCGTGCAGCGCCGCGTCCGGCAGGACCACCGCCGCGCCCCACGCGGCCAGCGCGGCGTACACGCCCAGCTTGCCCTCCTTGGCCGCCCAGGCCCCGTGGTACACGACGCAGACCGCCCGCACCTCCCGGCCCGGCGCGGGGCGCTCCACCAGGCACGGCACGCCCGCGAGGACCTGCCGCTCCACCGCGTACGGCTCGCCCCCGACCAGCGGCGTCGCGTGCGGGTCACCCGGGTGGAACGCGCGGGTCACGCCGGGAGGTCCAGGCGGGTCGGCGCGCCCCCCGGCGTCCAGATCCACACGTCCGGGTTGCGCAGCGCCGTCCACCCGTCATTGCCCAGGCCCAGCAGCAGCGCCAGGAGGTTGCCGTGGGTGACGACTACCGTCACGCCCGCCGGGTCGCGGTGCGCGTCCAGCGCGGCCTGACCGCGCCCCCGGGCCGCCGCGCCGGACTCGCCGCCGGGCAGGGCCAGCGTGTCGTCCGCGAAGCTGTCCCGCAGCCGGTCGCACCAGTCCGCGCGGGGCACGCCCGTCAGGACCCGCTCGGTCAGGCGCTCATCCAACGTGACCGGCAGGCCCTGCGCCTCCGCCAGCGGGGCCACCGTATCCGTGGCGCGGCGCCACGGGCTGCTCACGATCCGCGTCGCGCCCAGTCCGCGCAGCGCGGGCACCAGCGCCGCCGCGCCCGCCTGACCCTCCGGGGTCAGTTCTGCGTCGGGTTCCTGTCCCGACGCGCGGGCGTGCCGCACCAGCAGCAGCGTCCCCGGCGGCAGGGGAGCGTCCGGCACTGGCGTGGCGGTCACGCGAATTCCAGCAGCATGCGGTGCGCCAGCCCTCGCCCCGACGCCCGCTGCCACGCCGCGCGCGTGTCTCCGGCCATGATCGCCCCCATGAAGCGCTCGTCCCGCGCCAGGGTCGTCAGCACCCAGTAGTCCCCCCAGACCTCCACCCCCCAGGCGTCCACCATCGCCCGCGACGCCGTCTCCCAGATGGGCTCG
This sequence comes from Deinococcus soli (ex Cha et al. 2016), assembly GCF_001007995.1. Lineage (NCBI taxonomy): Bacteria > Thermotogati > Deinococcota > Deinococci > Deinococcales > Deinococcaceae > Deinococcus > Deinococcus soli (ex Cha et al. 2016). Next base: position 129,984 of record NZ_CP011389.1, read on the forward strand.
CTCAGGTGCTCCAGCGGCGCGATGAAATGCAGTTCGCCGTCCGTGCCGGGCGTCCGCGCGACCTCGCGGCGGTACTCGGCCCGCTCACGGGCACTCATGCGCTCCCACACGCCCGCCTCGCAGAAATGCGCCGGGAACGCACTGAACGTGTCGCGGCACCGCGTCGGGCGGGCCTCGTAGCGGCTGCACCCCCCCGTCTCCCGGTCCAGGATCGGGCAGAAGCCCACTTCCAGCCGGTGCCGCTGCACGTACTCGTCGTCACTGCGCGCCGTGCGGGCATTCGCGATCGCCGCGCGGGCGTGCGCCTCGACGGCCGCCGCCAGCCCCTCGTCCAGTTCGGCGGCCATCACGAGCGCCTCGGCCAGACTCACGCGGATCGGCATGTTGCAGCACGCCACGCATCCCGACGCGCAGTACACCCGCCCGCCCTGACGTGCGTAGCGGTCCATCCACTCCCCCGCACGCCGCCCGTAGCGGTCGTACGCGCGCCGCACGGCGTCTGTCACGTCACGGTTCATTGCCTGCACCTCACTCATCCGCGCAGCCTAGAGCATCCGCCCGCGCCCGACCGTGTGCCGCGCAGACCCTGCACGGCGGGGCGCGCCCCCGCGTGCGTATACTGACCGCAACGTGTTCAGGCGTCCCCGCACCCCCCAGACCCCGACCGGCACTCCAGACCCGCGCAAGACCGGGACCAGCCAGGAGCCGCTCGACCCGACGCGCGTGCTGGCGGACCTCGTGTCGCGCCCCACGCAGGAAGGCGTGCTGGAGGGGGCCCTGTCGTATGCCGCGACCCTGATGGGCGGCAACGTGCAGGGCTACGCGGTCGTGCGTCGCGGCCAGGACCGCGTCGCGGCCGTGTTCGGCGGGTACCCCAAGAGCCTGCTGGGCCTCGCCCTGACCGGCCCCTGGGGGCAGATGCGCTCCCGGGTCGTGCCCGACGGCAGCCGCGAACTGTTCGACACGAACGGCCCCGAGATCACCGCGCAACTCGAGGAAGCCGGACTGCGCGACGCGCAGATCAGTCTGGTCGTACCCCTGAGCGTCCGTGGCCGGCACCTGGGCGCGCTAATCCTCGACCGGGCCAGCAGCGACGGCATCGCGCCCGCCGCGCAGGAGGCCGTCACGAAGTGGGCGGCGGCCGTCGCGCCGATCCTCAGCATCCTCGAGGGCCGCGAGGAATGGAAACAGGCCGCCCGGCAGCTCACGGGCGCGCTCGTGGAGGCCGTCGAGAGTCAGGACTTCGACTCGCTGGGGCACGCGCAGGCCGTCACGGACGTCAGCCTGAAACTGGGCCGCGCGGTGGGCCTCACCGACCGTGAACTGGAAGAACTGTGGTTCGCGTCCATGCTGCACGACATCGGCAAGATCCACGGCGAGCAGGGCCACGCGCAGGTCGGCGCGAACTTCCTGCACGGCGTCCCGCACCTCAGCGAGGCGCAGAAGGCCATCCGGCACCACCACGAGCGCGTGGACGGTCAGGGCGAACCCGACAGGCTGGGCGGTGAGGACATCCCACTGTACGCGCGCATCCTGGCCGTCGCGAACGCCTACGTCCGTCTGGGCGGCCTGGAACGCCTGAAACCCCAGGCGGGCAAGGGCCTGGACGCCAAACTGGTCGGCCTGCTGGAAAAACTCCCGCAGTGAGCGCCGCATGACCCTGCGCCCCGCCCACCCCGGAGACCCACCCACCCCGCGCTTCCCGAACCTGGAAGCGCGGTTCGGCCCCCTGACCCCCGTGGACGCCGGCATGCAGAGCCGCGTGTACGCCACGCAGGACGGCCAGACCGTCATCAAGGTGTACCGCAACCACCAGGGCGAGCACGGCGTGGAGGCCGAGAACATGCGCCGCGCCGGGATGGGCGACCGCGTGATCGACGCGCTGGAGGTGGACGGCATCGAGGCGCTGATCATGCGCCGCTTCGACGGTCACCCCCTGCGCACGCCCGACGTGCCCCGCGCCCTGACGCAACTACGCGCCAGCCTGCGCGCCCTGCACGGCACCACTTGGGGCCGCGTGAACCTGCGCCGCGTTCAGGACCGCCTGCGCCGCTTCCGCAGCGCCCTGGCCGCCTACCCGCTGGACGACCTGTTCGACGCGGTCGAGATTCCCCTGGACCGCGGCCTGCTCGACCAGCCCGCCGCGTTCTGCCACCTGGACCTGTGGCACGACAACATCCTGATCAGCGAACCCCACGGCGAGGTGCTGATCATCGACTGGACGAAGGCCGACTGGGACGACCCGCTGCGGGACCTCGCGCTGCTCAAGACCGGCACCCTCGACCTGCTCCCGCCCGACGAGAGCCTCCAGGCGGCGCTGACCTTCCTGCCGGACCAGACGCCCGCCACGCTGACCCGCTACCGCGCGTACCTCGCCATGACCACCCTGCACGACCTGTACTGGTTCCTGATGAACGAACCGTACGAATTCGAGGGCCAGCGCGACCAGAAGGTGCCGCGCGCCCGCCACGCCCTGGCCCGCCTGCCCGGCTGAGCGGCCCCGCCAGGGCCGGACGCCCTGCGGGCCGCGGGGTATGGTGGGCGCATGGTTACTGTCGTCACCCATCCCCTCGTTCAACACAAACTCTCGGTCATGCGCGACGTGCACACCGGCGTGAAGGAATTCCGCGAGCTGGCCAGCGAGGTCAGCCTGCTTCTCGCCTACGAGGCCATGCGCGACCTCGAAGTCACCCAGGAGGAAGTCACCACGCCCATCACCACCGCCGAGTTCCCCATGCTCAGCGGCAAGAAGCTGGCGCTGGTCGCCATCCTGCGCGCCGGGCTGATCATGACCGATTCGATCGTGCAGCTCGTGCCCGCCGCGAAGGTCGGCCACATCGGCCTGTACCGCGACCCCGAGACCCTCGGGCCGGTCGCGTACTACAACAAGCTCCCCACCGACATCGCCGAGCGGCGCGTGTTCCTCACCGACCCCATGCTCGCCACCGGGGGCAGCGCCAGCGCCGCCATCGCCAGCCTGAAAGCGGCCGGGGCGACCAGCATCAAGCTCATGTGCATCCTCGCCGCGCCCGAGGGGGTGGCCGTGATCGAACGCGACCACCCGGACGTGGAGATCGTCGTCGCCGCCCTGGACTCCCACCTGAACGACCACGGGTACATCGTGCCCGGGCTGGGCGACGCGGGCGACCGCATCTACGGCACCAAGTGAGTGCAGGCGTAGAACGCTCGTTTTTAGACAACCTGTGCACCCCACACTGACCGCCGCTTACGCTGAACCCATGACCGCGTTCAGCCTTCTTCTTACCTGTCCTCCGGTGGAGTGAACGGCAAGGAGAACCGCGCCTGAACCCCCCGGAGGACTTCACCCTCCGGGGTTTTTCATTGCACCTCATACCCAGCGCCAGATTCCCAGCACCAGGAGCCGCCCATGACGACCGACACGAACCGCATCCGCATCTTCGACACCACCCTGCGCGACGGCGAGCAGAGCCCCGGCGTGGCCCTGAACCACACCCAGAAACTGGAGATCGCCCACCAGCTCGCCCGCATGGGCGTGGACGTCATCGAGGCCGGATTCCCCATCGCCAGCCCCGGCGACCTGGAAGGCGTCAGCCGCATCGCCCGCGAGGTCCGCGGCCCGATCATCACCGGCCTGGCCCGCGCCGCCCGCCCCGACATCGAGGCCGCCGCGAAAGCCGTCGAATCCGCCGAGAAACCCCGCATCCACACCTTCATCGCCACCAGCCCCATCCACATGGCGAAGAAACTCCAGCTGGAACCCGACGCGGTCGTCGAACGCGCCATCCAGGCCGTCACCTACGCCCGCTCCTTCGTGGACGACGTGGAATTCAGCGCCGAGGACGCCACCCGCAGCGACACCGCCTTCCTGATCCGCATCTTCAGGGCGGCCGTGGAGGCCGGGGCGACCACCATCAACATCCCCGACACCGTCGGCTACACCACCCCCGAGGAGATCCGCGCGCTGTTCGCCGAGATCCGCGCCGCGCTGCCCGCCCACGTCATCCTCAGCGCCCACTGCCACGACGACCTGGGCATGGCCGTGGCGAACTCCGTCGCCGCCGCGCAGGGCGGCGCGCGGCAGATCGAATGCACCATCAACGGCATCGGCGAGCGCGCCGGGAACGCCAGCCTAGAAGAACTCGTCATGGCCTTCCACACCCGCCGCGACCACTACGGCTTCGAGACCGGCATCCGCACCCGCGAACTGTACCGCGCCAGCCGCATGGTCAGCCGCCTGAGCGGCATGCCCGTCCAGCCCAACAAGGCCATCGTGGGCGACAACGCCTTCGCGCACGAGAGCGGCATCCACCAGGACGGCGTCATCAAGGCCCGCGAGACGTACGAGATCATGAACGCCGAACTGGTCGGCCGCGAAGCCGCCGTCCTGGTCATGGGTAAGCACAGCGGCCGCGCCGCGTTCCGCAAGGCCCTGAACGACCTGGGCTACACCGACCTGACCGACGACAAGGTCCAGCACCTGTTCGGCCGCTTCAAGGACCTCGCCGACCGCAAGGGCCAGATCTACGCCGACGACCTGCGCGCCCTCGTCGAGGCCCGCAGCGACGTCCCGCAGACCTTCACCCTGGAAGGCTTCCAGATCACCAGCGGCATGAACATGACCCCCGTCGCCTTCGTGCGCCTCCAGACCCCCGACGGCGCCGTCGAGGCCACCGCTCACGGCGACGGGCCCGTCGAGGCCGCGTTCCAGGCCATCAACCGCATCACCGGCCTGAACCCCGAACTGGAAAGCTACCGCATCCAGGCCGTCACCAAGGGCGGCGACGCGCTGGGCGAGGTCAGCATTGGCGCCCGCCACGGCGAGACCACCCTGCACGGCAGCGGCGTCGCCACCGACGTCGTCGAGGCCAGCGCCCGCGCCTGGGTCCGCATCCACAACATGGTCGTCGCCGGCATGGGCACCGAACGCCGCCAGGGCGAATTCGCCCCCGGCCGCATTTAAGGCCATAGTCGAATGTTGATGGGTCCGCCCCTGCGCGGCTGAAGGACAGGGAGGCTGGAAGCACCGGCCTCCCCGTTTTCCCGAAGGAGGAAGCATGATCCTGGAAATCGCCCTGCTGCAGATCCGACCCGGTCAGACGACCGAGTTCGAGGCGGCGTTCGCGCAGGCGCAGCGCATCATCGCGGGGATGCCGGGGTACATCCGGCACGGGTTGCAACACTGCCTGGAAGATGACCACCGCTACGCCCTGCTCGTCTGGTGGGCCACGCTGGAGGATCACACCGTGGGCTTCCGCGGCAGCGCCGGGTACCAGCAGTGGCGCGCCCTGCTGCACCACTTCTACGACCCGTTCCCGACCGTGGAGCACTTCACGCGGGTGGAGCTGGGCTGAACCTCATACGGGATTCAAGTGATTCCAAATCATTCGGAGTCGCCTGATGGCCCCCTCACCCTTCCGTCGCTTCGCTCCTCCCTCCCTCTCCCACAAGGGGAGAGGGGACAACGGAACGCGACGACGCTGCAAGCACGTCAATTTAATCCCGTATCAGACTGTCACGAGGCCCAGCGCGATGCCGCGCGCGACCGCCCCGGCGCGGCTCTGGACGCCCAGCTTGGAGTACAGCGCCTGCACGTGGAACTTCACGGTGCTCTCGCTGACGCCCAGGTCGCGCGCGGCGCGCTTGTTGCTGAGGCCCTCGGCGAGCAGGGCCAGCACGTCGCGTTCGCGGGGCGTGAGGGTCACCTCGCCCGAGGGGAGCGGCTCCTCGTCGGCCGGCGCCAGCCACGCGGGCGGCAGCGTCACCAGTCCCGCCGCCGCGCCGTGCACGGCCGCGATCAGTTCGGCGGGCGTGGCGTCTGCGGGCAGGCACGCCCAGCCGTGCGGGCAGAGGTCGGGCAGCACCTCCGCCCACGCGCGCGAGCCCAGTGACACGACCGCCGCGCCGTCCAGGGGTGAGGGGTCGTCCAGCCAGCCGTCGTCCACGATCAGCACGTCCGGTTCGCGGCCGTCCCGCGCGGCCAGGAACCCCGCGCCGCCCAGGATGGCCGCCACGCCCGCCGCGAGCACCGCCGAACCCAGCGTGACGAGCACGGTGGGCAGGGCAGGCGCGGCGGTCATGCCTGATCGTACCGGGGCGGGCGCCCTGCTGGTGGACGCGGGAACGGGCACGGTCAGCGTTCACCCACGCTGACGGTCACGTCCTGCTCCTCGCCGCCGCGCAGGACGCGCAGAGTCACCGTCTCGCCCGCGCGGGTGCGGACACGCGACAGCAGCTCCGCCGGGTGCGTGAAGCCCTCGCCGTCCAGCGCCAGGAGCACGTCCCCCACCCGGAAGCCTGCCGCCTGACCGGGACTGCCCGCCTCGACCTGCACGACCGTCAGGCCCACCCGACCGCCCGCGAACCGCTCACGGAAGCGGCGGAGTTTCTCCAGTCGGGCCTCGTCCATCCCACCCCGCCCGGGGTGACCGTGCCCGCCGTGATCCGGCCCACGTCCGGGACCGCGACGCCCGCCCCAGGGGCCCCCCTCACCCCGGGGGCGGCCCGGGCCGAAGCGGCCGCCACCGAACGGCCCGCCGGGGAGGGCGTCCTCATCCACCTCGTCCGGCGTCGCGGCGGCCGGGAAGTGCACGGGCTGCGTCGCCAGCCCCAGGTACCCGCGCGGCACGCGGCCCTCGCGGGACAGCAGGTCGGCCACGCGCGCCGCCCGCGCGGCCGGGACGGCCAGCAGCTGCCCGCGCCGCACGCCCGCGTTCAGCACGCCCACGAGTTCACCCTGCGCGTTCACGAGCGCGCCGCCACTCACGCCGGGGAACGGCTGGGCCCCGGCGTGCAGCCAGCCGTCCCGCACCCGGCCGGGATTCAGGCCCAGGCTGGCCTGCACGCCCCCGGGCGGGCGGCCCACCGCGAGCAGGAGTTCACCCGCGCGCCCCGCCTCACCTGCCGTGAGTGCCGGGATGGTCAGGCCGTCCACGCGCAGGAGCGCCAGATCGCTGCCCGGATCGCGGCCCACGACCACGCCCGTCCGGGTCTGCCCGTCCGGGGTGATCACCGGCACCTCGTCGGCGTGCAGCAGGTGCGCGGGCGTCAGGACCAGCCCGTCGCCCACCACCGTGCCGCTCACCGGGCGCGCCGCGCGCACCGTCACCACACTCCGCGCGGCCTGCTCGACCGCGTCCGCCATTGCCGTTGAAAGATCAGAAAGAGTCGTCATGCCGTCATGGTGCGCCCCGCCGCCCGGAAACACGCCCCCCACCCGCACAGGCCCGCGCCCCCACCGAACGGCCAGGGTCGCCGTATCCTGCCGGCATGTCCCTGACGCTGACCGTCCTGCCCGGCGAGTACGCCGTCGCCCAGCTCCCCGCCGGCAGCGCCGTGCCGGACTGGGCCACACGCGGCGACCTGTGGTGCGTCATGAACGCCCCGGATGAACTGAGCGTCGTGTGCCCCGCCGAGGGGGTGCCGGACGGCGTGCGCGTCCAGCGCGGCTGGCAGGCGCTGAGGCTCACCGGGCCGTTCGAGTTCACCCTGACCGGCATCCTCGCCAGCGTCCTGAACCCCCTGCGGGACGCGGGCGTGGGCATCTTCGCGCTGTCCACCTTCAACACCGACTACGTGCTCGTCGCGGCCAGCGACCTCGGCCGCAGCGTGGCGGCGTTGCGGGAGGCCGGGCACACCGTTCAGGAGTGAGGCGAGTCTGAACCGAGCTCCCGTGCGTAGCGGACGACCGGCACCACCTCGCCCATGTAGGATTCCGGGTCGGCGTGCCCGGCCTCCACGAACCCCAGGCGGCGCATCAGCGCGTGCGACCGCGCGTTCGGGGCGTGCACCAGCGCCGTCAGCCGCGAGAGCCCCAGCCCCGCCGCGTGCGCGATCAGCGCCTCACCCGCCCGGCGCGCTGCACCCTGGCCCCACAGCGCCCGCTCCCCGATGACAATCCCGAACTCCGCCGACGTGCCGTCCAGGCCCGCCAGATCCACGAACCCCACCAGCCGCCCGTCCAGCTCGGCGCCCAGCCGCAGGAACGCCGGGTCGCCCCCCGCGATGATCGCCGCCCAGTGCCGCCGCACCACGCGCGGCGCGAGCCCCGGCGTCCAGTCCGCCGAGCGGCAGAACACCGGATCGGCCGCCCAGCGCACCGCCGCCTCCTCATCCCCGGGGCGCAGGGGCCGCAGCGTGACGGTCACGGCGTCAGGCCTGCGACGATCTGCGCCGCCCCGGTCGCCTGCGCCTGCCGGTAACCGGTGCCGGCCCACAGGCTCAGGACGTCCGCCTGCCTCCCCTCCTGCGCGCCCGCCGTGCGCAGGGGGCGGGTCAGGGCGTTCTGGTGCGGGAAGGGGAGGGGATGCGTCACGGCGTCGGTGAGGGCGGTGCGAAGGCCCCGCGCCGCGCGCCCCGAGTACGCGCGGGTCAGGACGGTGTCGCGCGTGCCGTCCCGGATGGCCTGCCGGTACGGCGCGGAGGTGCCCGCCTCGTTGGCCAGGAGGAACGCCGTGCCGCACTGCGCCAGCGTCGCCCCGGCCGCCCGCGCCGCGCGGACGTGCCCGGCGGTCATCAGGCCGCCCGCCGCGAGGACCGGGAGGGGCGTGGCCCGCGCGACCTCCCGCACGAGGGTCAGGGTGTCCGCGAGGGGGTCGTCCTGCCAGCCGCCCCGGTGTCCGCCCGCCGCGCCGCCCTGCACGGTGACCGCGTCCACGCCGCTCTCGTGCAGGGCCAGCGCCTCGCTGAGGCTGGTGGCGGTGCCGACCGTCAGGATGCCCCGCGCCCGCAGGGCCGCCAGGGCGTCCGGTGGGACGGGGCCGAACGCGACGCTGAAGACCTCCGGGCGTTCCTCCAGCACGACGTTCAGCTGCGCGCTGAAGTCCTCCTGCACGCGCTCCGGCAGGGTGGGCGGGGGGAGGTTCAGCGCGTCGTGGAAGGGTCTGAGTTCTGCCGTGGCGACGGCCACCGCGTCGGGCGTGACGGCAGGCACCGGCTGCGGCGCGAACAGATTCACGAGCAGCGGCCCGTCTGTCAGCGCGCGCACCTCGCGGATCGCGTCTCTCAGTGCCTGCGGGGTCAGGTACGCGCCGCCCAGGCTGCCCAGCCCGCCCGCGCGGGTCACGGCGGCGGCCAGCGCGGGGGTGCCCACCCCACCCGCCATGGGGGCCAGCGCCAGGGGCGTGCGCAACTGGGCGAGCAATTCCGGCCAGGATCGCGGTCGGGTCATGCCGCCCAGCGTACGCTGCGGACGTGACGTTCCCGCACCCGTTCCGCGCGTTCACGGCGTTCCGGCGCGCCGCATATCAGGCGCAGGCCGCGCCCAGACGGCAGTTCCTGCCGCGCGAGTGGATTCAGGCCCTGCTGGACGGCGCGCAGGCGCGACTGCCGCTGGTGGACGCCCCCAGCCTCGACTGGCCGTATGCCGAGGCGGTGCACGATCCCGCGTTCCTGGCCCGCTGGCGCGGCGGGCAGGTCACCCGCGCCGAGGAGCGGGCGCTGGGCTTTCCCTGGACCCCGGCAGTCGTCGAGCGGGGCCTGGGCAGCAGCGGCGCGACCCTGGCCGCCACCCGCGACGCCCTGACGCGGGGCCTGGGCGTGAACCTGGGCGGCGGCACCCACCACGCCTACGCCGATCACGCCGAGGGCTTCTCGTTCCTGAACGACGTGGCGATCAGCGCCCGCTGGCTGCTCGACACGGGGCGAGCGCGGCGCATCCTCATCCTTGATCTGGACGTGCACCAGGGGAACGGCACCGCCGCGATCTTCGCGCACGAGCCGCGCGTGCTGACCGTCAGCCTGCACGCCGAGCGCAACTATCCCTTCCGCAAGGAGACCAGTGACCTGGACGTGTCGCTGCCCGACGGGACGGGCGACGCTGCTTACCTGCACGCGCTGGACGCGCAGGTCACGCCCCTCGTGACGGCCTTTCAGCCGGACTTCGCGTTCTACCTCGCGGGCGCGGACGTCCTGGCCGGCGATCAACTGGGACGGCTCGCCCTGACGCTGGACGGCGTGCAGGCCCGCGACCGCCGCGTGTTCCGCTGGGCGGCCCGCACCCGCACGCCCCTCGTGACCGTCATGGCGGGCGGGTACCACCGCGACCCCACGCAGCTGATCGCCGCGCGGCTGGGCACGCTGGACGCCGCGCTGGAGGCCTTCGCACCGCACGCGGCACGCGGGGCGGGACGTGCCGTATCATGAGGGCATGACGGTTCTCCTCACGCCCCCCTAGCGCGAGTCGAGACCCGCGTTGATTCCCACCTTCACGCATGTCCGGGCCGCGACCGTTCCAGGCCCGCAGGAGTTCCCATGACCAGCCCCGAGATCAACCCCGCCGCGCTCGCCAGCGAGATCGCCCGGCGCCGCACCTTCGCCATCATCAGCCACCCGGACGCCGGGAAGACCACCATCACGGAAAAACTCCTGCTGTACGGAGGTGCCATCCAGGAAGCCGGCAGCGTCACCGCCAAGGAAGGTCGCAGCCACACCAAGAGCGACTGGATGAGCATCGAGCAGCAGCGCGGCATCTCCATCAGCTCGTCCGCGCTGACCTTCGAGTACCGCGGGCGGCACATCAACCTCCTCGACACCCCCGGTCACCAGGATTTCAGTGAGGACACCTACCGCACCCTGACCGCCGCCGACAGCGCCCTGATGGTGCTGGACGCCGCGCGTGGCGTGCAGGCGCAGACCGAGAAGCTGTTCGCGGTGTGCCGCAACCGCGGCATTCCGATCCTGACGTTCGTGAACAAGATGGACCGCCCCGCCCAGGACCCCTTCGAACTGCTCGAGCAGCTGGAGGGCATCCTGAAGATCACGGCCGTGCCGCTGACGTGGCCGATCGGGGACGGCCCGGACTTCAAGGGCGTGTACGACCTGCAGACCCATCAGGTGCTGGCCTTCGAACGCACGTCCGGCGGCAAGCACCGCGCGCCCATGCAGACCAGCGGCCTGGACGACCCGAAGCTGGACGCGCTGGTCGGTGCCGACCTCGCCGCGAAACTGCGTGAGGACGTGGAACTCATCCAGGGCGCCATGCCGGAATTCGACCCGGCGGCCTTCCTGAGCGGCGAGCTGACCCCGGTGTTCTTCGGCTCGGCCATGAACAACTTCGGCGTCGAGCACTTCCTGAGCAACTTCGTGGACCTCGCGCCGCCCCCCGGCCCGGTCGAGACGAACCTGGGTGAACGCAGCCCGGAGGCGGGTTTCGCGGGCTTCATCTTCAAGTTGCAGGCGAACATGAGCAAGCAGCACCGCGACCGCACGGCCTTCATGCGGGTCATGAGCGGCCACTTCGAGCGCGGCATGGACGTCACGCACACCCGCACGGGCCGCAAGCTGAGGTTGTCGCAGGCGCACACGCTGTTCGCGCAGGACCGCGAGAAGGTCGAGGAAGCGTACCCCGGCGACATTGTCGGCCTCGTGAACCCCGGCGTGTTCCAGATCGGGGACGTGATCAGCGTGGACGCCAAGGTGGTCCTGCCCGGCTTCCCACGCTTCACGCCCGAGACGTTCGCCACCATCGGCCTGCGCGACGTGGGCAAACGCAAGGCGTTCATGAAGGGCCTCACGCAGCTGGCTGAAGAGGGCGTGGTTCAGGTGTTCTACCCGACCGACGGCGCGCGCGACCCGTACCTGGGTGCGGTCGGGCCGCTGCAGTTCGAGGTCTTCCAGGCTCGCCTCCAGGAGGAGTACGGCGTGGAGGTCGAGATGCACGTGACCAGTTACCAGCTTGTGCGCTGGCTGGCCGGTGACCCCACGAACGTCGCCCGCTTCGCCCGGCACGTCGAGGACGACCAGGGCCGCCCGGTCATGCTGTTCCGCAGCCGCTACGACCTGGAGTACACCGCCGAGCAGCACCCGGAGATCGAGTTCCTGCCGCTGCCCAGGGACCTCACGCGGGTGTAAGGGACGCCGATGGACGGGGGAGAGGTCGCGCGGCCTCTGCCCCGTCTTCATGTGACCTTGAGACAAACCGGTCAGGTGGCCCGTGCCATGCTGCGCGGGTGCATCTCGCCCGCCTGCTGGTCCTCGCCTGCGCCCTGAGTCTGCCCGCGCAGGCCGCCGCGCCGGCCTCCAATCCGCCCGGCTACGTCCTGAGCGGCATGCCGCTGATCCGCCAGTCGTACAACGCCTGCGGCCCGGCCAGCATCACGCAGGTGCTGGGGTACTTCGGGTTGCGGGTGGACATGACCGAGGTGAGCCGCCTGACCCGCCCCACCGAGCGGTCCTACATGACGGCGCAGGCCATCGTGGACTTCGCGCCGCGCGTGGGGATGCAGGCGCGCCTGTTCTCGGGCGGCAGCGTGAACACCGCCCGGGCTGCCATCCGCAGCGGCCTGCCCGTCATTGCCCTCCAGAGCCATATCACCGCCCAGGGTCAGGTCATCCCGCACTGGCGGGTCCTGATGGGCTACAACGACCAGACCCGGCAGGTGTTCATCATGGACCCCCTGCTGGGCTACGTGGCGATGGGCTACGACGACATGAACCGCGTGTGGGCCGACCAACGCGGGCAGTTCGCGGTGCTGTACCCGCCGAACATGGCCGCGAAGGTCAGGAGCGTCATCGGTTGACCCTCAGCGTCCGTCGTGCCGGGGACTGAACAGCGCCGCGCGGAACGGCTGCGCCCCCGCAAGGCCGTCCAGGGCCGCCTCCACCTCCTGCGCCTGCGCCGCGCTGAGGCTGGGTGTGCGGGCGTACACGTCCAGCCCGGCGGGCGTGAACGGCGTCCGCTCGAACACCGTGACCGCCCAGCCGTCCCCGGCGGCCAGCACCTGCCAGCGGCTGACCGTGAACCGCGTCAGGAGGCTCACGCCGCGCCACGCCCAGCCCCCATCGGGCAGCGGTGTGTCCACGCCGATGATCAGCCCTGCTCGTCCCCGGCGGGTGAAGCGCACGGTGTCCACCACCCGCCCGTCCGGCAGCGGCGCGTACGTCACGCTGGGGTTGTCCCGCGTGCGCCACAGCGGCAGGCTGGTACGGACCACGAACCACGTGCCGCTCACGACCGCCTCCGTCACGCGGGCCACTCCAGGCGCAGCAGGGTGTCCACGGTGGCCTCCAGCGTCAGGGCGCTGCTGTCCACGACTGCCCACCCGGCCTCCCGGTAGATCCTGGGGGGCATCTGCGGGTCCAGCCCGTCAATCAGCGGCGCGAGGGTCGACGTGTCGTACGTCTTGTTCGTGCGGGTGCGGTTGCGCTCGTGCGCGACCTCCAGCGTGGTGTACAGCCGCACCGGGCGCACCTCCAGCCCGTCCCAGTGCCGGGCCATGAACGCCAGATCGGCCGGCCACAGCACGTCGTCCACCGCCACTGCGAACCCCGCCTGCGCGTACAGCCGGGCCGACTGCGCCGCGGCGGTGCGGGCCAGCGCGAACTGCCGCACGGCCTCCGGCGGGTGATCGGGCGCCGGGTGCGCGAGGCCCGACACGACCATCTCGCGCAGGTCGTCAATGGGCAGGTGCAGCCCGAACGGGAAGTGGGCCAGCAGCGAGCGCGACACGCTGGACTTGCCCGCGCCCGGGCTGCCGCTCAGCACCCAGATCACGCCCCGCCCGCTCTGCCCAGTCCCCTCGGTCATGTCACGGAGCGTACAGTGCCGCCCTGCCGGGAAGGCGCTAGCCTGCACGCATGACCTTTTCCATCGTGGGCCGCGACGCCCGCACCGGGGACCTGGGTGTGGCGGTCGCCAGCAAGTTCCTCGCCGTGGGCGCCCTGGTGCCCTTCGTGCGCGGCGGCGTGGGGGCCGTCGCCACCCAGAGTTATGTGAACCCCACCTTCGGTCCCGAGGGCCTGCGTCTGCTGGCCTCCGGGCTGGACGCCGCCGCCGTGGGCGCACACTTCCAGGCGACTGACCCCGGCATCGCGCAGCGGCAGTTCGGGCTGGTCGGCGCCGACGGCAGCAGCGTCACCTTCACGGGGCCGGACTGCCACGCCTGGGCGGGTGGGTACGCCGCCGCCGACGTCGCCATCCAGGGTAATGTCCTGGCCGGGCCGGGCGTCGTGGAGGCCATGCGTGCCGCCTGGGAAGCCGGTGCCGAACTGTCCCTGCCCCGGCGCCTGCTGGCGGCCCTGAACGCCGGGGACGCGGCGGGTGGTGACCGGCGTGGGCGGCAGTCGGCCGCCCTGCTGTGCGCGGGGCCCGGGCGTGGCTACGGCGGCCTGACGGACGACTGGGTGAACCTCCGCGCGGACGATCACGCCGATCCCTGCCGGGAACTCGCGCGGCTGCTCGATCTGCACGACCTGCTGTTCACCCGCCCCGAGACCACCCGGCCCCTGACGGATGAGGAACTCGCGTGGCTGCGCGCCCTGCTCCTGGCGCAGGGGCACGCCACAGCGCTGCCCGGCGGCCCGTGGGACGCCGACACCGAGGCCGCCGCGTGGGCGCTGTTCGGCACCGAGAACCTGGAGGAACGCTGGGCACCGGGCGGGCAGGTCGATCCGGTCGCGCTGGCGTACCTGCGCGCCCAGTATGCAGGCCACGTACGCTAGCGGCGCGGTACACTGCGCCCCATGCGGCTTTCCGCCACCGACGTGTACGCCTTCCAGGCCCTGGGTTTCCTGGGGTCGCAGGCCCTGGACCGCTGGGTGTCCAGCGAGGAGATCAGCGAGGCGACCGGCGTGCACCGCCCGTACCTCGTGCGCATTCTGGCCGCCCTGACCGCCAAGGGCGTCGTGAAGAGCAAGAAGGGCATCGGCGGCGGATACGCCCTGGCCCGCAAGCCGGGGCTCATCAGCCTGTGCGAGGTGGTGCGCGCCATCGACGGGCCGGTCGCGCCGCTGTCGTGCATCAGCCTGAACTGGCACGACCCCTGCGTGGAGGAGGCCCGCTGCCACGCCCGCAACACCATCTACACCCGAATGCGCGACGCGATGCTGGGCGTCCTGCAGGAATTCAGCGTGCAGGACCTCGTCCTGGACGCGCAGCAGGGCGTCAGTTACGGCCACTGCCTGGGGCACCTGCTGAAACCGAACGCCTGACCGGCCCGGCCGTGTGAACAACCCGACGGTGCCCACCTGTGTGAGACGCCCGGCACGCCGCTCCCATCCGGGAAACGCGCGCCGGGCGGTACACTTCCCGGCAGTGAACAGCCCCGCAAACCGCATGATCAGGACCGTGAGAACCCTCCTGCTGGGAGGCCTGCTGCTCGGCAGCGCGTACGCCGCCCCCAGGGTCGGCCAGCACGACGGCTACACCCGGCTGGTATTCGACCTGCCCGCCGCCACGACTGCCAGCAGCCGGGTCACCGGCCAGAGCGTGACCGTTACCCTGGGCGCTTCCCTGAAGGCCGAGCAGGGCCCACTCAGTGCGTCGGGCGTCACCGCGTACGCCGTGGCGGGCCGGACCGTGACCGTCACCCTCGCCAGGGGGCACGCCAGCGCGAAGGTCAGCGTGCTGCCCGCCGGGGGCGGTCAGGGCGCCCGGCTGGTCATCGACGTGCCCAGCAGCGCCGCCGCAGCGGCCGTCCCGGCCCGTCCGGCGGCCACCCGGTCCCCTGTGCCCGCGCCGGTCGTGCGGCCTGCCGGGACGTCCGTGGTGCGGCCCCGCGTGGTCCTCGACCCCGGGCATGGGGGCACCGATCCCGGCATGGTCAGCCGCTGGGTGACCGAGGAGGACGTCACGCTGGACGTCGCGCTGCGCACCCGCGCTGAACTCCTCAAGCACGGCGTGGACGTTGTCATGACCCGCAGCAGCGACCGGCACCTCAGCCCCGACAAGAAACGTGACCTCGCGGCGCGGTCGGCCATGGCGAACAACGGTCAGGTAAGTGCCTTCGTGAGCATTCACGTGAACGCTGCCAGTCCGTCCGCGCAGGGCATCGAGACGTACTACTTCGGGCAGCCGCTCGCGGGTGGGAACCGCAGCCTCGCCGTGCTGGAGAACGGGGGCGGCAGCGTCGGTCTGGAACTCACGCGGCAGGCGTCCAGCACCGCGCAGAAGGAACTGGGGGACATCCTCGCGCAGGCCAAGATCGCGTTCAGCCGTCAGCTGGCCCAGAAGGTCCAGGCGCGCCTGATCGCCGCGACGGGCGCGGTGAACCGCGGCGTGCAGACCGACGCGTTCTACGTCATCAAGAACCCCACCACGCCCGCCATCCTGGTCGAACTGGGCTTCGGGTCCAGTCCGGTCGAGGGACCGAAGCTCGGCAGCGCCGCCTACCGCGAGGTGCTGGCACAGGCGCTGGCCCGCGCGATCCTGGATTTCTTGAACACGAAGTGAGCCGTCAGAGCGTGCGCCCCCAGCCGACCGGGGGCGCACGCCAGTAATGTGGGCCGGTCTGGGCTCAGTCGGGCTGATTGACCGGGCGGGCGTGGTCCAGCCAGCCCCAGTCGCGCAGGTACGCGCGGAAGTCGCCCAGCAGCTCGGCGGCCTCGGTCTGGTCCGTGCTGGGCAGCGTGCGCAGCCACGCCTCGCCGGTCAGGCGGGTGTAGGCCAGCAGGGGTGCAGGCTCGCCCAGGAACGCCTCAAGGCTCTCCAGCAGCTCCTCGGCGCGCGAGCGGGTCCAGGGGCGCTGGCGGGCCAGTTCATTCAGGTAGTCCGCAGCGGCGTGCTCCAGCAGCGCAGGGCGCCCCACGATCCAGGGGGCCTTGACGGGCGGCAGGCCAGTCGTCACGCGCGCCACCCGGGGAAGCCCTCAATGGCGACCAGCGTGGGGCGCGGGACGTTCGTGCCGGGTTTCGCGGCGAAGTTCGAACGGAGTTTGTCCAGGCTCTCGCTGTCCTCGCCGGGGTGCTGGATGGCCAGGAACAGCGTTTTCCCGTCCGGGGACCACACGGGACCGGTCATCTCGGCGTCCACCGGGCCGATCGCGAAGCGGTACGCCTTGCCCGCGTTGGGCCCCTCGGTGGGGAAGAAGAACATGGCGTTGTTGCCGTGGAAGCCCTTGATGGGGTTGGTGCTCAGGTCGCTGTTGTCCGTGACCATCCACAGGTTCCCGTAGGGGTCGAACACGAGGTTGTCAGGACTGGCGAAGCCGCTCTGCGGGCCGCCCACGGCGAACACCTCCCACAGGAACGTCTGCGCGGTCCAGTCGTCCTTGGCTTCACGGAACTTGATGATCTGCCCGAAGTAGTTGCCGTGCTTGCTGTTGTTCGTCAGGGCGACGTACACCTCGCCGGTCCGGGGGTGAATCTCGATGTCCTCTGGCCGGTCGACCGGGGTGCCGCCCACGGCTAGGGCGCTGGCGCGGGCGTCGGCCAGCACGTCGGCCTGATTGGCGAACAGCGGCTTGCCGTCGGCACCTTTGGCTTCCTGAAGTTTCTTGTTGCGGTCGAAGTCCAGCAGGACCCACGTGCCGTTGCCGAAGTTCGCGACGTACAGGTCGCCTTCTTCGAGCAGCTTCAGGTTCGCGGCGCGGTCGTTCGGGTTGTACTTGCCGCGGGACACGAACTTGTACACGCAGGAGTCCTGCATGTCGTCACCCATGTAGCCCACGACGCGGCCGTCGGCGGCGACGGTCACGGCGACGTTCTCGTGCCGGAAACGGCCCATCGCGGTGCGTTTCTTGGGCGTGGACTTGGGGTCGAAGGGGTCGATTTCGGTCACCCAGCCCTGGTGCATGGCCTCGTAGCCGCTGCCGGCCCAGGCCTTGGTGTAGCCGTCCACGTTCTCCTCGCAGGTCAGGAGGGTGCCCCAGGGGGTCTGTCCGCCGGAGCAGTTGCCGATGGTGCCCTTGACCATCGTGGCGCCCTTCACGGCGGCCGAGCCGCGCGCGGGGCCGGTCAGTTCGATGTCGGTCAGCGCGTCGATGCGGCGGTTGCGGGGGTCGGGCACGATGGCCCACTTGCCGCCCTCCTTGCGCACCCGCACGACACTGACCCCCATGGCTTCCATCTCAGCTTTGATCTGCCCGGGCGTGCGGTTCTTGGTATCGCCGCCGACGAACAGGGCGTTCACGTACTCGTGGTTGATGGTCAGCAGGGCGTCGGTGCTGCTCTGGCCACCCTCGAGCATGTCGATGGGGAAGAAGCCGACATAGTCGTGATTGAAGCCGATCTCGCGTCCGGCGTCCGTGAAGACTTCACCCCAGGGGGCCAGCACCTGATAGCGGAAGCCTGCGGGCAGGGTCAGGGCGTCGGCGTTGCCGGTGGGAATCGCGCGGAACGGCGGGACCGTCTGGGGTTTGACGGCCCTGGGGTCCACGGCGCTGGGGGCGCCGTTGTTCACGGCCTCGGCCTCGCTGATGGTCAGGGGCAGGGCGACGGCGGCGGCCGTGGCGGCGGCGCTGCCCAGCGCGCTGCGGCGGGTGAGTCTGGTGTCCAGCAGTCGGTGCCAGAAGCTGGCGGTACCCGTGTCCTGTGTCATGCGCCGAAGAATGCCGCGCCTTTGTGACGTGAGGGTCAATTCGGTGTCAGGCGCCTGTCAGGCTGGGACGGGTATGGTTCGCTCGGCGTCCCCCCCCGAAGGGGGGCAGGGCCGGATACCGCAAACATGTGGTGTCCGGCCGGGAGTGCCACGCTTAATATGAAACTGTTTCAACTGCGGTCCATCTGGACGGCCGGTTGGAAAGGAGCATGATTTTGGAAACCCTGCGCGTGTCCGGCACGTCCCGCCCCAATGCCATCGCCGGTGCTATCGCCGCTCTACTGCGTTCGCAGGGGCAGGTCGAGATCCAGGCGATCGGTCCGGCGGCCGTGAATCAGGCGGTCAAGGCCCTCGCCATTGCCCGTGGATACCTGGTGGGCGACCACCTGGACCTCTACACTCAGCCTGAATTCGTCAAGCTGGACGTTCATGACGAGGAACGCACCGCAGTGCGCTTCTTCGTGCAGGGCATCCCGGCACCCACAGCCCCGCAGGGCTGAGGACTGCCAGTTCTGGAGGGGCGCGCCATGCGGGGGACCGTGGGCGCGCTCTTTCCGGTGGTTCTCGGGTCAAGACAGCCAGAGGGGAGTCTCATAAAATCTGAGTCTGACTCGCTAAGATATGAGGCAGGAGGCAGTCTGACATGGAATTCCTCGGCCCCTACACCCCGCTGATCCTGCTGATCCTGATCGCGTCCTTCGTGATCCAGGGCTCCCTGACCCGCACCTACCGCCGCTGGAGTGGGGTGCGCAACCCCCGCAACCTGACCGGTGAGCAGGTGGCCCGGATGATGCTCGACGCCAACGGCCTGAACCACATACCCGTGAACGCCGTCCCCGGCAGCCTCAGCGACCACTACGACCCCATGCGCAAGACCGTGAACCTCAGCGAGGGCGTGTACGGCGTCCCCAGCGTCGCCGCGATGGCCGTCGCCGCGCACGAGGTCGGGCACGCCATCCAGGACCGCGTGCGCATGCCCGCCCTGGTCGCCCGGGGCCGCCTGGCCGTCCCGCTGAGCCTCGGCATGAACCTCGCGCCGCTGCTCGTCATGGCGGGCATCTTCCTGCAACTGACCGGCCTGCTGTGGCTGGGCGTGGTCCTGTTCGGCGCCGCGCTGCTCTTCCACCTGATCACCCTGCCCGTGGAATTCGACGCCAGCCGCCGCGCCCTGGCCTACCTGAACCAGACCGGCCTGAGCGGCAGCCCCGAAGCGAAGGGCGGCGCCCGCAGCGTCCTGACCGCCGCCGCGCTGACCTACGTCGCGGGCTTCGCCATGGCCCTGGCGCAGTTCCTGAACATCTTCAGCATCGCCCGCAACAGCGACTGACCGCCCACGGAAAACCGCCCCGGCCTTGCGCTGGGGCGGTTTGCTTGCACTGCGTCATACGGATTCCGTCTGTTTCGTTCACAACCCGGAACATCACCGGGTTGTAAACTCCACGCCCGGAACCCGTTTTGCTCCTGCTCGCATCCGCTCGGGTTGAAAGGTTTGCAAACCTTTCAACCGGAGTCCGTCTCAGACGTTGAAGCCGAACATGCGCATCTGACGCTTGCCGTCCTCGGTCATCTTGTCCGGACCCCATGGCGGCGTCCACACGAACTCCACGTTCACCTCGCTGACGCCGTCCAGGCGGCCCACGGCGAGTTCCGCGTCGCTGCGGATCAGGTCCTGCACCGGGCAGCCCACGCTCGTCAGGGTCATGGTGATGTCCACCAGACCGGACGCCTGGATGTCCACGCCGTAGATCAGGCCGAGGTCCACCACGTTCACCGGGATTTCCGGGTCCTTCACGACCTTCAGGGCCTCCAGCACCTGCGCCTCGCTGGGCAGGCCCGCCGGGGTCGGCGCGTTCTCGGGCGCGGTCATCAGTTCCCGCCCTGCACGCTGGGCAGGCCGTCCTGCACCCAGGCCATCGTGCCGCCCTCGAGGTTCACGACCGAATCGTACCCCTGCGCCTTCAGGAACTCGCCCGCGCGGGCGCTGCGCGCGCCACTGCGGCAGATCATGACCAGTTCACGGTCCTTCGGGAGTTCCGCGTAGCGGGTCTCGAACTCGCTCAGGGGGATCAGCTGGGCACCCTCGGCGTGCACCTCGTCGAATTCGTTCTGTTCGCGGACGTCCACGAGCAGCGCGCCCTGCTGCACGCGGCGCAGTCCTTCCTGTGGGGTGACATCTTCCATGCGGCCCAGCATACCCGAGCGCACGGGTCGGAATGTGCCGCGTGCGCGTATCCTGCGCGCATGACCCTGCCCGAAGGTGCCACCGTCATCGACCTGCGCCCTGAGGACCTGCGCGCCGCCGAACCCCTAGCCGGGCTGACCGCGCTTCCCGTGCGGGCCGTGAGCCTCCAGGCCATCGAGGACGGCGCGCACGGCCTCACCCCGGACCTGGGGCCGCTGGTCGTGATCTGCGAGCGGGGCGTGCGCTCCGGGCTGGCCGCCCGCTACCTGACGGCGGACGGGCTGGACGCGCGGGCATACCCCGGCGGCGTACCCGCGCTGAGAGGCGTGGTGAACGGCAACTGACCGGGCGGGGACGCCTCTCACGCCGGGGGGCTCTAGACTGACCGGCATGAGTGCCCTGCCCCCCGGTTTCATCTCGACCCGTGACGTGCTCGACGAGCGCCTGAGCGGCGCGGACGTCCGCCGTCTGGAACTGAAGTACGGCAACGAGGAACTCCTGTACGGCCTGGACGTGCTGGGCCTCGCCGGGCCGTTCTCCCGCGTGACCCCCTGGGAACTGGAGGACGAGCGCGGCGTGCGCCGCATCAACGCCAGCGGGTACGCTGCCACGCCCTTCGGCGAGATGCCGCCCGCCATCACGGAGTTCATGCACGAGTTCCTGCGGAAGAACCGTGCGATGGGCCTGCCGCAGCAGTCCACCGGCCCCTGGCGCGCCGCCCTTCAGGCGAACCTCGTGGGGCTGCTCGCGCGGGAACTGCCCAGCCACGCGGACAGTCAGGTGTTCTTCTGCTCCAGCGGCACCGAGGCCATCGAGGGCGCCCTGAAGTTCGCCAAGGCGTGGCGCCCGAAGGCGAAGTACCAGATCTCGTTCGCCAGCGGGTACCACGGCAAGACGCTCGGCAGCCTGAGCCTCACGCCGAACCCCGAGTACCAGGACATCTTCCGGCCTCTCGTGCCCGGCGCGCTGACCAGCCCGTACGGGGACCTGGATGCCCTGACCCGCCTGATCCGCCGGGTCGGCGCGGACAACGTGACCTGTGTGGTCGTGGAACCCATCCAGGGCGAGGGCGGCGTGAACATTCCCCCCGCCGGGTTCCTGCGCGGCGTGGGCGAACTGTGCCGGAAGTACGGCATTCCCGTCATCGCGGACGAGATCCAGACCGGGCTGGGCCGCACCGGGCACTGGTTCGAGTCCGCCGCGCAGGGCCTCGACGCGGACATCGTCACGCTCGCCAAGCCGCTGGGCGGCGGCATGACGGCCGTGGGCGCCACCATCGTCCGCGCGCCCATCTACAAGAAGATGCTGGGCGGCCTGAGCAGCAAACGCCACAGCAACACCTTCGGCGGCGGCGCGCTCGCCATGGCGGTCGGCCTCAAGAGCCTGGAGTACCTGATCGAGAACGACCTTCCGGCCCGCAGCGCCGCGCTGGGCGCCGAGGGCCTCGCGCGGCTCCAGGCGGTCCAGAAGCGCTTCCCGAACCTGCTGGAGGCCGTGCGCGGCCAGGGCATGCTGTTCGCGCTGCAGTTCCGGCCCATGGTGGGGGTGCCGCTGCCCGGCGCGCTGAAGGAACTCGTGTTCGAGGCGACCGCCATCCTCGCGCTGCGCGAACTGCACCAGGGGGGCGTCATGGCCAACCTGTCCCTGAGCAGCAAACGCACCGTGCGCCTGACGCCCGCGCTGGACATGCCGCACGACGTGTTCACCACGATGTTCGACCGGGTGGAGGCGTTCGCGCAGACGCACCCCGGCGCCCGCCACCTCCTGACGAGCACGCCCCCGCAGGTCACCGCGCGCCTCGCGGCGTTCGCGGCCAGCAAACCCAAGAAACGCACCCCCAGCGACGGGTGAACCCGGATCGGCCCTGACCGGGCATAGGCCAGTGTGCCGTCGACGGCGTGCAGGCGCGGGTGTACGCTGGACGCATGATCGATCTGGGGCCACTGGCCTGGATGGTGCACGTCGCGGCGGCCTTCGCCATCGCGTTCTTCGCGCAGTCGGTGTTCAGCCCGAAGGGCCGCGAGGCGCGCGTCGTGATCCGTGCCATGATTCCCGTCGTGATCCTGACCCTGCTGGGCGCCGGGTGGCTGCCGCATCCGGTCGCGGGCATGTTGATCGGATACTTCGGCTCGCGGGCGTTCGGGCCGTGGGGCTCGGCGCGCGGCGGCCTGCTTGCGGCCGTGATCGCGGCGGTCGTCCTGATGCAGCTGGGCGCGTCGTGGCTGCTGTTCCCGCTGTTCTTCATGGGGCTGGGCTGGCTCGCGTCGGGCGGCCCGGCGCGGGGTCGCCGCCGCGCGCCGAAGGTACAGGCGGAAGTGGCCGAGCTGCCGGCGCAGGCGACGGGCACGCCGTTGCCTGTGGCTGCCCCGTCCGCGGCCGAGGGACCGCTGGCGCCCTTCCTGGCCGACGCGCGGCTGCCCGCCCAGGCACGGGCGCAGCTCGTCGCGTTGAACCTCCGCACGCAGGAGGCGCTGTCGCTGCTGAAGGATCAGGGCCTGGAGGGCACCGAGGGGTTCTTCGTGGCCCGCGCGATCCGCGAGGAGTACGCGCCGGAGGCCGTGCAGGCGTACCTGAAGCTGCCCCGCTCGCTGGCGGACACCGGCGTGATTCAGGACGGCAAGACCGGCGCGGCCCTGCTGTCCGAGCAGCTGGAGTTGCTGCTGGACGGCGTGCAGGACATCATTGCGGGGTCGCTCCAGTCGGGTGGGCAGGCGCTGCTCACGCACGGGCGGTTCCTGCGCGAGCGCTTCGCGAAGGCCGAGCAGGACCTGCGCGTCCCGGTGATGATCCCGGCGGCCGACAAGGTGAAGTGACTCCGGCCGCCGTTACGTGCTGGGCGTAACGCGGTATGCTGGGGGGCGATGTCCGCGCCCGCTTCCCACCCTGCCACTCCTGACGCTGCCACCCTGGCCCCCGCCCTCGACCTCCTGAAACGCGTGTGGGGCTACGACGCCTTCCGGGGCGTGCAGGCGCAGATCGTCTCCACCGTCGCGGGGGGCGGCAACGCCATGGTCCTCATGCCGACCGGCGGCGGCAAGAGCCTGTGCTACCAGGTGCCCAGCCTGCTGCGCCCCGGCGTGGGCATCATCGTGTCCCCCCTGATTGCGCTGATGAAGGACCAGGTGGATACCCTGCGCGGCCTGGGCGTGCGCGCCGCGTACCTGAACTCCACCCTGTCCCTGGACGGCGTGCGCGAGGTCGAGGCGGCCCTGCTGAGCGGCGAACTGGACCTGCTGTACGCCGCGCCGGAACGCCTGCTGCTGCCCCGCACGCTGGACCTGCTCGAACGCGCCCCGGTGGCCCTGTTCGCCGTGGACGAGGCGCACTGCGTGTCCCAGTGGGGGCACGATTTCCGGCCCGAGTACCAGGGCCTGAGCGTCCTGCCCGACCGCTTCCCCAACGTGCCGCGCATGGCCCTGACCGCCACCGCCGACGACCGCACCCGCGCCGACATCCTGCGCGTGCTGGATCTGGGCGCCGCGCCGCAGTTCGTGTCGTCCTTCGACCGCCCGAATATCCAGTACCGGGTGGGGCAGAAGGACAGTCCCAAGACCCAACTGCTGGAGTTCATCCGCGCCGAGCACGCCGGGGACGCCGGGATCGTGTACTGCCTGTCGCGCAAGTCCGTCGAGGAGACCGCGAAGTGGCTCCAGGCGCAGGGCGTGGACGCCGTCGCGTACCACGCCGGCCTCCCGCCGCGCGAACGCACCCACGCGCAGGACCGCTTCCTGAACGAGGAAGGACTGGTTGTCGTCGCCACTGTTGCCTTCGGGATGGGCATCGACAAACCCAATGTGCGCTTCGTGGCGCACCTGGACCTCCCCAAGAGCATGGAAGGCTACTATCAGGAGACCGGCCGCGCCGGACGCGACGGGCTGCCCAGCACCGCCTGGATGGTGTACGGCCTCAGTGACGTCGTGAACGTGCGGCGCATGCTCGCCTCCAGCGACGCGCCCGAGGAGGTCAAGCGCGTGGAGGCCGGGAAGCTCGACGCCCTGCTGACCTACTGCGAGACGGCCGCCTGCCGCCGCGAGGTCCTCCTGGCGTACTTCGGGGAAGCGTACCAGGGCCCCTGCGGCAACTGCGACACCTGCCTGAACCCCCCGCAGGTGCGCGACATGACCCGCGAGG
Source organism: Deinococcus soli (ex Cha et al. 2016) (assembly GCF_001007995.1). Lineage (NCBI taxonomy): Bacteria > Thermotogati > Deinococcota > Deinococci > Deinococcales > Deinococcaceae > Deinococcus > Deinococcus soli (ex Cha et al. 2016). Next base: position 154,529 of record NZ_CP011389.1, read on the forward strand.
CCCAGATGGCCCTCTCGGCGGCGATCCGCACCGGGAACCGCTTCGGCGCGGCGCACCTGACCGACGTGCTGCTGGGCCGCGCCACCGAGAAGGTCGTCAGCATGAACCACCACACCCTTCCCACCTTCGGGGTCGGCACGGCGCACGACGAGAAGACGTGGCGGGGCGTGCTGCGCCAGCTCGTCAGCCTGGGTTTCCTGGCCGCCGGGGAACACCACGGCCTGAGCGCCACCGGCAAGGCCCGCACCCTCCTGAAGGGCGAGACCACCCTGACCCTGCGCGCTGACACCCTCATGCCCCACGCGGCGGGCCGCCGGGCCGGGAAGCAACCCCGCGCGGGCCGCGCACCGGTCGCGGAAGCCGACCAGCCGCTGTTCGAGGCGCTGCGCGCGTGGCGCCTGGACCGCGCCCGCAGCCTGGGCGTCCCCCCGTACGTGATCTTCACCGACGCCACCCTCAAGGGCGTCACCGACCTGAAACCCACCAGCCACGCCAGCCTGGGCACCGTCAGCGGCGTCGGGCAGCGCAAACTCGCGGACTTCGGGGACGAGGTCGTGCAGATCGTCCGCGATCACCTGAGCGGGCACCCTGACCCGGCCCCCCGCCCCGCCACGCCCCAGGAACGCGGCGCACGCGAGAACGCCGCCGTGCTGGGCGCCCTGCGCCCCCGGCCGCAGACCACCCCGGTCGCCGCGCCCCTGCTGGGCCAGCCCACGCCACAGGCGACTCAACTTGAGGGTGCCCAGCCCAACTCAGCTCAGCCTGACTCCATGCAGGCCGAACGGGTCGCCGCCGCCCTGCGCGAGGTCCGCCGCACCATCACCCAGGAGACCGGCCTGAGTGCCTTCCTGATCTTCCCGAACGCCGCCCTGGACGCCCTCGCGCAGCGCCAGCCCCGCACGGAAGCCGACCTGCACGGCATTCCCGGCTTCGGCCCCAAACGCATCGAAACGTACGGCGAACGCGTCCTGACCACCATCCGCGAGACCCTGGACCGCTGACGCCCGGCCACGACCCTCCTCACCTCCGAACCCGGCCAGGGGCGAGCGGGGAGCTACGGCCAGGCCCGCCGCCATCCCGACGCGGTGCCCGGATTAGATGGAGTCCGGCTCAGTCGCGCGCGTGCCGTTCGACGAACGCGGCGCGGGACATCACGGCGAGTTTCGGCGTGTGGCGTTTCTGCGGATCGGACACGCCGTACGCGCGGCGGATCACGCGGGACCACCACGTCAGGCGCCGCTCGTGCGCGGGCGGGAGGTCCACCACTGTGAAGCCGTACAGGCCCAGCACGTCCGAGAAGATGCTGATGCTGAACACCGCGCCGAACGTGTTCAGGTCCGGGTCGTCCCGCAGGGCCCGCGCGAGGTCCCGCACGGACGCCGTCACGATGCGCCGCCCGGCGACGGGCCGCTCGGCGAGTTCGGTCAGGCGGGCGCTGTCGAGGTGGAACTCGATCAGCCGCTCGCCGCGCCGCACGGTGCCCCCCTCGCGCAGCGGTTGATCCGCCAGCGGGTACGGGGCCGTACCGGCCCGGAACAGGCTGCTGGCGCGGTTCCCGACGCGGCGGATGCGGCCCAGCCGGTCGTACCAGACGTCCACCTCCTGCAGGGCGGTGGCGGGAAGGTCGCGGGGACGTTCCGGGCGCAGGCCGCGCAGGGCGCGCAGCGGCAGCACCTCGAACTCCCGCGCGCGCAGGTCCGCCAGCAGCGCCGGCAGCTGCGCGGCCAGCCGGTCGTCGGTGCCCGGCAGGTGCAGCAGCGCGCCGGGCCGGACGCCCGACAGGCTCCCGTCCGGGCCCGCGTGGCCCTGCCCGGCGATGACCGGCGCGCCCGCCAGGAACCCCGCCAGCCAGCCCGTCAGCGTGGGGCGCGCGCCTACGCTGAGCCCGGCGGGATCCTGGCCCAGCACGCTCCGCAGGGCCGCTGTCGCCTGCCGCGCCGCTCCCCACGCCCAGGGGTGGCGCGGCAGGCGGGCGGTCACGTCATGCCCCTGCGCCTGCACGGCCCGCACGAGGTCCGGGTGCCGGCGGGCCGCCGCGCCGTTCAGCGCGAAGGTCGCCTGGACGCCCGCCTCACCCAGCGCCGCCAGCAGGGCCGGCGTGACCTGCGGGTGCGGGCCGCCCTCGAAGATCAGGCCCAGGCCCGGCTGCGCGGACCGCGCGCGGCGCAGCGCCCCCAGGCCCGCCCAGCGCCACCCCCACGCAGCCAGCAGCGTGGCAGGCAGCAGCAGGACGCGGCGTCTCACGTGGCCGCCCGGCGGGGTGCCCGCGTGACCGCCGGATTCGTCTGGCCGCCGCGCCAGGGCGTGTTCTCCGGCTGGACCGGTCCTCGACTCGCTACACGCTGGTTCACCCGGTCACTCTAGCGGGCGCGGTCCCAAACATACGGCTTCCGTCCTGCTTCTTCTCTGCGGGGCTGCTCTGCGAGTCGCGTCCGCTTGCATTAAACGGTTTGCGCACATCATCCAGTCGGAGTCCGTATCACGGCATGAGCGGCAGCAGGTCCTGCCACAGCGCCAGCCGCCGGGCCTCACCGCCCGCCGAGCGGGTCAGGCCGTCCAGGGTGAGGTGCGTGACCTGCGGCTGTTCGGGCGTCCACGCTGTCCAGTCCGCGCCGGGGTGTCCGTGGTGCACGAAGTGCGCCCAGCTGTCCTGCATGGCGCGCGCCAGCCGGGCGCGCCGCGCGCGGTCGCCGCCCCTGATGACGTCCGACGACAGGCCCATCGGGCGGGGCCACAGGAACAGCAGCTCCAGGCCGTGCGCGGCGCCCAGGTCGAAGAACCGCGTGCCCCAGTCGAAGCGGTACCGGAACGAGGGGGCCGGGTGCGCGCGCAGCAGCGCGTCGTTCGGCGCGTGGAAGAACAGGTCGGTGCCCAGCGCCACCAGCCCGTCCGGGTCGTCCGGGTACCCGGCCAGGATCGCCCGGGCGCGCGCGTCGCCCGCCGCGCCGGTCAGGACGCGGGTCAGGAGCGCGCGGTCGGTGCGGGGGAACACCCGGTCCGGGAGTTTCACGAACAGGGCGTACTCGTCGCGGTTCGCGCCCGCCAGCAGCGGCACGGGCGCAGCCGGTCGGGCCAGCAGCTCGGACACGCTGCCGGGCAGGACCGCGCCGTCCAGCGTGGGGCGGGAGTTCAGCTGCCGGGGCCGCACGCGTTCCAGCGTGTGCAGGCTGCGCACGAACGCCGATGCGGGCAGCGTCCACAGGCGGTCACGGGTGGCCGCCTTCACACCCAGCGCCCGGGCGTACGCGGCGGCCAGCTCCACGCTGTTCTCCCGGGTGGACAGCTGGTTGACCCCACCGCTCTGCGCGGCCGCGCCCGCGAACAGGCCGCGTGCCGTCGGGTCGCGCAGCAGCAGGTTCACCGTCACAGCACCCGCCGATTCCCCCGCGACCGTCACGCGGGCCGGGTCACCCCCGAACGCCGGGACGTTGCGGGACACCCACGCCAGCGCCGCACGCTGATCCAGGTACCCGGCGTTCACGGCGAACTGATCATCCCCGAACAGCCCCGCGAAATCCGCGTAGCCCAGCGGGCCTAGCCGAGAATTCACGGTCACGACCACCACGCCCCGGTGCGCGGCGTACTCGCGCCCGTCGTACAGCCGACCGCTGCCCGCGCGGTACGCCCCCCCGTGGAACCACACGAGGACCGGGTGCGGTCCGGGCGTGGCCGGAGCCCAGACGTTCAGCACCAAGCTGCCCTCCACCGACGGGCGCAGCGTCACGGATGGGTCCAGCGGTTGCAGCATGTCCGGCGCGAACTGCGTGGCGTTCCGCACGCCCGTCCAGCCCGGGTGCGGCTGCGGCGCCCGGAACCGGCCCGCGCCGGAAGCAGGCGCCGCGTACGGCACGCCCAGCCACGCCAGCGCCACCTCGCCGTGCACGAGCAGCGCGCGGCCCTGCACCCGCCCGGACTCGGTCATGCGGATCAAGTGCCTAGCCACCACGTCGCCTACACACTGAGCTGCACGATCAGGCGCTCCAGCGCCACCCCGGCATCCAGGCCGCGTTTCATGGCCAGATCCGCGTCCAGGATGCGGCCCAGGTGCGTGCGGATCTTCGCCTCGTTCAGGCGCCGGGCCACCTCCAGCGCCTTCTTGGCCGGGTACGGCTTGACGCCCAGCCGCTGCGCCGCGACCTGCTCGGTAATGCGCCCGCCCTCCTGCTGCAGGGCCACGCAGCGCGCCACCAGCGAGTACTGCCACACGACCGCGCCCATCAGCTTGAACGGGTCCTCGCCGCTGGCGAGCAGGCGCCGCAGCTGCGTGACCGCCTCCCCGGGGCGGCCCGTGGTGGCCGCGCCCAGCATCGCGAAGCTGTCGCCCGGCGGCTCCCGGCCCACCACGCGCTGCACGGCCTCCCGCGTGAACGGCCCGTCCAGCAGCGCCAGCTTGTTCAGCTCCCCGGCGATGCCCGCCAGATCCGCCCCGAAGACCTCCGCGAGATACAGGCTGGCCTCCCGGTCCAGCGGCAGTTTCGCCTTCTTCGCCCGCGTGGTCACCCACCCCGCCACGTCCCCGGTCTTGGCGGGGGCGGGGGACGGGACGACCTCGCCGCGGCCCTCGTACACCTTCAGGCGGGTGGTGGGCGGCGACTCGTCGAGCACCGCGACCGTCACTGCTGCACCTGAGAGCAGCTCCAGCAGCGCCTTGTCGGGCTTTACGCCTTCCAGGTCCACGATCACGCCGCCGTCCCCGAACAGCCCCGGGCTGAGGTGCGGGCCCAGCGCGTCCGCGGTGACGTCCTCGCCCGCCACGCGCGGCAGCGAGCGGGCGTCCAGCCCCCGGGCGCGCAGCGTGTCGCGCAGCGTCTCGTCGGCCAGGAAGCGGTTCCCGGTGAACGCGATCAGCGGCATTCGCCCGCCCAGTCCTCCAGGTCCGGCAGGGCCGGGAGGCCCAGCGCGCCGCGCGCGTCACTCAGGTCCGTGTACAGCGCCGTGGCGCTCGCGGGCCGCTGTGTCCGGTCCCGCGTCAGGCAGCGCGTCAGGAGGCCGTGCAGCGCCTCCGGGCCGGGCAGCGGCGCGCGCAGGTCACTCAGGCCCGCCAGCCACCCGAACGCGTCCTCGAAGGGCGGTTCGCCCGCCAGGCAGTCGAACAGCAGCACGCCCAGCGAGTACAGGTCGCTTCTCGGGTCGCCCCGCACGCCCAGGAACTGCTCGGGTGCCATGAAGTGCGGGGTGCCCATGCGCGTCCCGCTGTGGATGTCCAGCGGCAGCTTCACCGAGTGGCTCATGCCGAAGTCGATCACGCGAACCGCGTCGAACGCTGCGCGGCCCCCGTCGAGCATCACGTTCTCGGGTTTGAGGTCGTGGTGCGTCACGCCGCACGCGTGCAGCGCCGTCACGGCGGCCAGCACCCCCCCGGCGACCAGCGTGGCCTCGTCCGCACCGAGTGGCCCCCCGTCGAGCCGTTCGCGCAGCGTCACGCCCCCGATCAGCGGAAACAGCAGGGCGTCGCGCGCCACGGCAAGCGGCGATACCACCAGCGGGTGCCGGACGCTGGCGGCCACGCTGCCCTCGTGCTCGAACCGGGCGCGGGTGTCAGGATCGTCGAAGACCAGCGTCTTGGCGAACACTGCCCGGCCCGCCCAGCACGCCGACTCGCAGCGCACCCCCGCCCGCTCGCTGAGGGTCACCCGGTCCGTCAATGCCCCCTGGGCGTTCAGAGCCTGCGCGTCATTCACTGCCGTTAAGTCTTTCACATTCCCCCCGCGAGAATGGAGGCACCTGAACACTCTGCCCCGCACTCCGGCCCGCCCGGCGACCCGGCGGCCATCACCGGCGCTCCAGCGTGCGGTAGAACGCCGCGACCTGCCGCGCCACGTCCGGCGTGAAACGGTTCCCGCCCAGGTGCCCGCCACTCAGGCGCACCAGTCCGCCCACATCCGGCTCGCCCGCCTCGGCCCACAGCGCCTCGCCGTTGCGATCGAAGGGCACCGTGCGGTCATCGGGACTGCCGAACACCAGCAGCGGACGCGGCCCCCAGGCCCGGGCCAGCCACGCCGGATTCAGGTCCTCCGGCGGGTCAGCCAGTCCGTACGCCGCCCCGATCTCCTCACGGCGCGACAGGGCCGAGCCCCACGCGAGGCGCAGGTCCACCCACCCGTCGATCAGCGCCACGCCCTCAACCGGGTACGGCGCACCCGGCAGCGCCGAACGCAGCGCCATCAGGCCGCCCATGCTCAGGCCCAGCGCGTACGTGCGCCCCGACCACCTGAAGAGGTCAGTCGCCTGCGCATGCACCTGCCCCAGCGCCGCCAGCCCCGCCGGGCTGCCCCAGCTGGCCGGGCCGCCGTCCCCGGAGAGCAGCACCGCGAACCCAGCGTGAATCAGCGCCGAGGTCAGCACCGACGCGCTGGTACTGTCGCGCAGGTGCGCCGCCGACTGCCCGCGTGGGTGCGACACGACCACCAGCGCGCACGCCTGCACGCACGATTTCGGCACGCGCAGCAGTGACAGCGCCTCGCCGCTTCCGACCGGCACCCACACACCGGAGGGCACCGCCGCGTGGTGCAGCGTCTGCGGGCCAGCGTGACCGGTCACCTGCGGGACCATCACCATGGCCTGCGCACCTGAACAGACCAACCCTGCCACCACTGCCGCCGCCCGCACATGCCTCACAGCGCGGCACTGTAGCGCCCGCAGGCCCCACGCGGCTGAGAACGCCCTCACCGGCCGAACAGCCACGTGCTCAGGCGGGTGTGCAGCAGCGCCCGGCCCAGCAGCGCCGGGATGCCCAGCGCGAGCAGGAAGTACCCCAGCATGGTCAGCGCCACCTGCCACGGCGTGCCGTCGGGCGCGTCCCAGCGTTCCAGCGCCTGCAGCAGCGCCGGGTGGATCAGGTACACCTGCAGGCTGACGGTGCCCAGCAGCGCCACGGTCAGGCGCACCGTGGACGCGCTGCGCTGCACCCGGAAGGCCAGCCCCAGCAGTGCCAGCGCCGTCAGGCTGGTGTACAGCCACGACAGGCCCGAGTACACGATGGGCGTGACCCGCTCGCCACGCGCGTAGGCCAGCGCCTCGGGCAGGTACAGGCTGAACGCCAGCGTCAGGACGGGCAGCAGCACCCAGCGCCGCCGCCGCCACCACGCCGGGAACTCGTCCAGTCGCGCGCCGACCGCCACGCCCAGCGTGATGGGCAGCATGTACCACAGCACCGTGCTCGCCGGGAACGGCAGGCGCAGCACCTCGCGGTTCAGGAGGTACAGGCCCAGCTGCAACGCCGCGCCGAAGATCAGCGCCGCCGTGATGCTGGGCTTCCGCCGCGCCAGGGGCAACATGAGGGGCAGCACCACGTAGACCTCCAGCGCCACGAGCAGGAAGTACAGGTGGTAACTGGCCTTGCCGTACAGCAGCCAGTCCCGCCAGCGCGCCGGGTCGGTCAGGGATTCGGGCAGGCGCTGGTCCGTCCACACGTACCACAGGGCGTACAGCACGCTCCAGAGCAGGTACGGCCAGCCGCCGCGCGTCAGGCGACGCCAGAAGTACCGCCCCGGCTCGAAGCGCTTGAGCAGGCTGCGGGTCAGGACCACCGCCGACAGGAACACGAACGCGGGCACCGCGAAGTGCAGCGTGCGGTTCAGGATCAACGTGTACAGGTGCGCCGTCGAGGCCGGGTCGAGGTACCGCAGCATCACCCCGGTCGAGTGGTGCGCGACGACCTCGATGATCGTCAGCCCCCGGAACATGTCGATGGCCGTCAGGTTGCCGCCGGGCGCGGCGGGTGCCCGTGCGGGCGGGGCAGGTGAAGCAGGGTCAGGGTCCGTCACAATCCCCTCACCCTACCCCGCGCCCATCAAGACTGCGTGAACGCCCACCAGCCGCAGGACCGGTCAGGCGCGGCCACGCACCTCGAACCCCGCCGTCTGGAGGATCGCGGCCGCACTCGCCACGTCCTCCGGGGTTTCCAGGCCCAGGCGGATCGCGCCGCCGTCCTCGCGGATCGCCAGCACCTCGATGTCCTTGATGTTCACGCCTGCCGCGCCCAGCGCCTGCGTGACCGCCCCGATCTGGTTCGGCCTGTCCGGCACCGCCACGACCAGATCGTGTCGCTGCGGCAGCAGACTGCGCCGCACGATGGGCAGGCTGTCGCGCGTGCGCTTGCCCTCACGCGCGGCCTCCAGCAGTTCCTCGGGTTCGTCCAGGTCGGCTTCCAGGCGTTCCAGCTGCCGCCGGAAGCGGGTCAGGGCCTCGCGCAGCGCGCCCTTGTTCTCCACGACCATGTCGCGGCTCATGCGGGGGTCGCCGCTCGCCACGCGCGTCAGGTCCCGGAAGCCGCCCGCCGCGAGCAGGCTCAATCGTTCGTCCCGCGCGACCATGTGCGTCAGGGCCAGACTCGCGAGGTACGGCAGGTGACTGATCGTGGCGACCAGCGCGTCGTGCGCGTCCGGTGGCATCACGACCGGCGCCGCCCCCAGTTGCTCCACCAGCGTCCGGGCCTTACTCAGGGCCGTCAGCGGCGTGTGGTCGGTGGGCGTCAGCACCCATACGGCGTTCTCCAGCAGCGCCGCGCGCGCGTGCGTCACGCCGCCCCGTTCACTGCCCGCCATGGGGTGCCCCGCCACGAAGTGCCGCACGCCCAGCCGCTCCATCTCGGCGGCAATGCCGCCCTTCACGCTGCCCACGTCGGTGACCAGCGCCGACGGGTTCAGGAACGGTGCCAGTTCGCGCGCCAGCGGCGCCAGCGCCCGCATCGGCGCGGCCAGCACCACCAGATCCGCGCCGCGAAGCCACTCGCCGCCCCTCGTGTGCACCTCGTCCACGACGCCCAGCGCCTCGGCCTCACGCAACACCTCGGGGCTGGCGTCCAGGCCGATCACGCGCCGCGCCAGCAGCCGCTGCCGCAGCCCCAGCGCGACACTCCCGCCGATCAGCCCCACCCCCGCCACCACGGCGGTCTCGAACAGCGGGCCAGGGGCGGACGGTGAAGCGGCACTCATGACGCGGAGGCTAGCACGCCCCCGTCAGCCCGCCGACCCGCCTGCATAACGTCCCCGGCACACGGACGCCGCGCCACCCACGTTCGCTACGCTGTCCCGGTGCCCGGTCCCGAAGTCCTGCTGTACGGCCTCCCCCTCGCCTTCCTCGCGGGCTTTATCGACGCGGTCGCCGGGGGCGGCGGCACCATCACCCTGCCCACGCTGTTCTTCATGGGCCTGAGCCCCGCGCAGGTCGTCGCCACGAACAAACTCCTGGCGATCTTCGGATCCGGCAGCGCCACCGTGCAGTACTGGCGCAAGGGCCACGTGGACCGCGCCCTCGTCGTGCGCCTGATCCCCCTGGCCCTGCTGGGCAGCGCCATCGGCGCGTCCCTCGTGCGCTTCGTGAACCCCGACGCGTTCCGCACCCTGGTCGGCGTGGTCATCCTGGTCGTCGGTGCCCTCGTGCTGGCGAACAAGTCCTTCGGGCTGGAGGACCGTTACCCCGGCCTCACCGCCCGCACGCTGGCCCTCACCCTGCCCGGCACGTTCATCATCGGCGTGTACGACGGCTTTCTGGGGCCCGGCACCGGCACGTTCGCCATGTTCCTGTTCGCCCTGGCGGGCTTCAACCTCGTGCGCGCCAGTGGGAACGCCCGCACCCTGAACTTCGCCACGAACCTCGGCGCGTTCACGTTCTTCCTGATCGGCGGGCAGATGGTCTGGTGGATCGGCCTGCCCATGGGCCTCGCCAACGCGCTGGGCGCCACGCTGGGCGCGCGCATGGCGATGCTGCGCGGCAGCGCCTTCGTGAAATGGATGTACGGCCTGATCGTCCTGCTCGTCAGCGCCCGGCTGTTCCTGGGCTGACCGCCCCATCCCGCGAGGCCGCCTCCGCCTCGGCCCCCCGCGCGCGGTGCCCGTCGATCTCGCGCTGCAGGAAGAAGTTCAGCAGCGTCCGCAGCGCCGCGATGGCCGCCAGCTTCCCGATGTCGTCCCACGACGGCGCGATCGCCGTGCGCAGGATGTCCGCCGCGAGCGTGAACTCCAGCGCCACCGCCAGCCAGCGGCCCAGTTCCAGCCGCAGCGACTCCTTCTGCGTGTCCGGTTGCGCCGAGGGCCGCACGAACGCCACCAGCGCCCGGATCAGCGCCAGCAGCGCCGCCAGCGCGATGATCAGGGCCGCCGCGACCTCCACCCCGGTCGCCACGACCTCCGTCCAGCCCTTCACCAGCTCCAGCATTCACCCAGCCTGCCACGCCCACCGCAGCCCCGGTGGGGGAGATCAAGAATCGGTGGAGGGTTGCCCCAGCGACCGCACCGCCCGCGTGTACGCCGCCCGCTCGAACACGAACGGCCCGAACCCCTCATACGACCAGAACGGCGTCGGTGTGCGCTGCGGGTTCAGGGGATCGGCCTCTGGCTTTGCCCGGTAGGGCTGCTGGAAGTCGAGCCAGCGAACCGCCTGCCCATCCATCTCGATGCGGGCCAGCAGCGGCCAGCATCCGGGCTCGCCGCACTCACAGATCAGCAAGGTGACCCGGTCACCCTCGGCCTGGAGGCTCCTCCCCTGCGGCTCACCCAGCCACGCCGTCTGAATCTCAGGTGCGCACCAGGCGGGCAGGCCGGCGTAACTGCCCGCCAGGGACCGTTCTCCGGTCGCCTGCGCAGCCACGTCCTCCCAGCGGCGCACGAGTTCCACGAGGGGCGTGCCGTTCACGAGGACCAGCACCGTATCCTCCTCGCCGTCCCACGATTCCCACCTGAGTTCCAGCGTGTCGAAGGTCATGCGGTCAGAGGGTCAGGGCCAGCTCGACCGCTTCGCGCAGGCCGCCCTCGTCCACGTGCGCGACACGGTAGCGGCTGGCGGCGACGGCGGGTGCGTCGGCGTTCCCCATGGCAACCGGGTGCCCCACGACGCGCAGGGCGGTCACATCGTTCTCGCCGTCGCCGACCATCATCACGCGGTCCATGCTCAGGCCGTACTGCGCCGCGACGCGCTGCACCGCCGTACCCTTGCTGACCCCGGCGCGCGTGACGCTGATGAACATCGCGTCCGGCATGACCGGGCTGCCCGCCGGGTGCAGGTCCAGGCCGGGGTGCGGTTCGGCGACGACCGCGCCTTCTTCGGCGCGGGGCACGACCCACTGCGCGCGGACGACCGTGCCGTCCAGGCTCTCCGGCGTCCGGGCCTCGTACGGAACGCCCAGCAGGGCCGCGTGCCGCTCGGCGAGGTCACCGGGTTTCGTGATGGCGAACTCCAGGTCGGTGTAGACCTCCAGCAGCCGGTCGGTCTGCGCGGCGCGGTCGATCAGCAGCTTTAATCCATCCTCGGGAATGGCTTCGGACAGGCTGGCGCCGCTGCCCACGTTCACGATGCTCGCGCCGTTCTGGAAGACGTGCCAGCCGTCCGGGTCAAGCCGCTCGGCGTACGCACGGGCGTTGCCGATGGCGGGGCGGCCACTGCACAGCGCGATCCGCACGCCGCGCGCGCGGGCATCCGCCAGCGCGGCCCACACGTCGTCCCGCACGAGGTTCCCGGTGCCCACCAGGGTGCCGTCCACATCCACACAGATCAGTCCAAGCATCCGGGAATGATAGACCCCGCCTGTCAGGGAGGTGCCGGGTCGTGCAGGTTTCCTTCAGCGGGTGGCGGTCGTGGGGGGCGACCAGACGCCCTCGCGTTCCACGGTGGCGCAGCCGCCCACATGCACCTTCGTGACGCGTTGCCCGTCGAGTTCCAGTTCGACCTCGACCTCGCCCGGCGTGCCCAGCGCGTGCCCCTGGTACACGAGGCCGCACGCGCGGTCACCGCGCACCGGCAGGCGGCCCTGGCTGGCCAGCAGCGCCATCAGGGCGCCGCCCGCGCTGCCGGTCACGGGGTCCTCGGGGATGCCCAGGGCAGGCGCGAAGTCCCGCGCGGCAAAGCGGTTCACGCCCATCGGCGCGTACGCGTAGATGCTGCCCACGCCCAGCGCGTCGCTCAGCGCGTGGACGCGCGTCAGGTCCGGTTCCAGTCCGTCCAGGATCACGGCGTCCAGCAGCGGCACGAACACGCTCCAGAGGCCCGTACTGGCGGCGGCCAGTGGCAGGCCGCGGTGGATCATGCGGTGGTCGATGCCCAGCGCCTCGGCCAGATCGGCGCGCAGCGTGGCGGGCACGGCGCGGTAGGCGGGGGAGGGCTGCCGCATCCACACGCGGCGCGGCACGCCCGCCTCGCTGTGCAGGCGCAGCGGCACGCGGCCCACCAGCGTGTCGAGGTGGAGGTCCTGCCCGTCGGGCCACTGCCCGGCCTGCGCCAGCGTGAACCCCAGGGCGATGGTGGCGTGCCCGCAGAAGTCCACCTCCTGGGTGGGCGTGAAGTACCGGACGCGCGCGATGGTGCCCTCGCGGCGGGTAATGAACACGGTCTCGGGGGCGCCCAGCAGCTCGGCGAGCGCCTGCATGTCCTGCCGGGAGAGGTGCGCGGCGTCCAGCACCACGCCCGCCCGGTTGCCGTGCCCAGGCGTCTCGGTGAAGGCACTGACCTCGCTGTAGGCGATCATTTCGGCATTTTACCGCACAGAAGATAAAACAAAGGGACAAAAATTTCACGCGTTGATTTAATCGTGAAACTATTCACTTACTATATCTGCTCATTATGAGATTGATCAGCCGAGGCCAGAACGGAGATCGCCGCGCGCCACCTTCCCCAGCGGCGTCCTCGGGAGCGGACCCAGCACCCACCGCACGGGCCTCAGGCGACGCGGCCACTGCGACTGCGCGAAGGCGCGCAGCGCCGCCTCGTCCACGCCACCCTCCACGAACGCCACCGGCCGCTGCCCATACTCCGCGCATGGCACGGGCAGGACCGCGCACGCGACGATCCCCGGCACAGCCAGCAGTGCCGCCTCCAGCTGAGCGGGCCACACGTTCTCCCCGCCGATCACCATCAGGTCGTCCGCGCGCCCCCGCAGAGTCAATCGCCCCGAGGCGTCCAGCACGCCCAGGTCACCAGTCCGGTGCCAGCCCCGGCGCAGCAGCCCGCGCGCCAGGACCCGCCCGTCTGGCGCGACCCGCACGGACACGCCGGGCAGGGGCCGACCCACCGATCCCGGCGCGGCGCGCAGGTCAGCCGGGGTGGCCAGGGTCAGCACGCCCAGTTCCGTGCTGCCGAACGCGTCGAACAGCACGTCCCCCAGCCGCGCGCGGGTCGCGGCCGCCAGCTCCGGCGACAGCGGCGCGGATCCGCTCAGCACCACCCGCAGCCGGGGCGCATTCCCCGGCGCGGCCAGCAGACGGTGAAGGACCGTGGGGACGACCGCCAGCACCTCCGCGCCCTCGGCCTCCAACGTGGTCCAGATCGCTTCCGGTGATGCCCCGGCCCGCAGGTGCAGCGGCGCCCCCACCCCCAGTGCCAGGGCCAGAGTCGCCAGTCCGTGCCCATGCCACAGCGGCAGGGGCAGGACGACCCCCGCGTCCCGGTGTGGCCGCAGCGCGTCCAGCAGCGCCCCCGCGACCCGCAGCGCCGCCACGGGCCGCACGGCCGACCGGACCAGCCGGGCTGCCCCGGAACTCCCAGAGGTCATAAGCACCGGGCGTCCCGCACGCGGCGGCACCCAACCTCCCCGACCGGCCACCGGTGGGGAAGAGGATGGTGGGGGAGACGCCAGCCCCATGTCCACCCGACCCGGCGCGAGCGGCACGACCCGCCAGCCCAGCCGCAGTCCGGCCAGGAGATCCACCACGAGCCCCACCTGCCCGCCTCCACCCTCCAGGCCGACGAGGGTGCTCGGCGGGTGCGCGCCCCGCCACACCCGCACCTGCTCCTGCACCCGCCCCTGTAACTCGGCGTAGGTCAGGCGTTCCGTCCCGTCCGACAGGGCCAGCCGCTCCGGGGCGCGCCACGCCTGCCACGCCACCACGCCCGCCAGGGTCGGGCCCTCGCGTCCCAGGCAACACAGAAGGGACAGGGCGGCGCGCACGGGTCGCTCGCCGAGCGCGCCCGTCGCCCGAACCGCCGCCCAGGCCTGCCTCACCGACGCCGCTCCAGGCAGGCCTCGAACCGCTCGGCCCACGCCAGGCCCCGTGCCAGGACGCCCGGACACACGATGCCCGCGACCTCCACGCCCGGCAGCCACCACGGCGCGACCCGCACCACCGACCGCACGAACGGCAGCGTGACCACCTCGGCCGCCTCGGGGGCACTCAGGGCAGGCAGGAACCGGTACGCGCGGGTCGGGGCGATCATCGGCGTGCGCACCAGCGGCAGGTACACCGACGCGCCCCGCACCCCCGGCCACTCCGCGACCGCCGCCTGCACCCACAGGTCGAACGCCGCCTTGCTGCCCTGGTACGCCCCCCAGCGCGGCGCACCCACGTGCCGCGCGGATACGCTCGACACGTTCACCACCACGCTCCCCGCCACCAGCGCCGGGCGCAGCGCCAGCAGCAGGCGGGCCGGACCCGTCACGTTCACCGCCAGCAGCCGCTCCAGATCCGCCCTCGGCGCGCCGTCCAGCGCCCGCCGCCGCACCGACCGCCCCGCGTTGCTCACCACGCCCGCCAGGACCGGTGCCGCCTTCAGCACCTCGCGGGCCGCTCCATCCACCGACGCCGGGTCGCTCAGGTCCGCCGGGATCACCACCGCCCGGCCCCCCGCCGCCCCGACCCGAGCAGCCACCTCGCGCAGTCGCTCCTCGCGCCGCGCCAGCAGCAACACCGTCGCCCCCGCCGCACCCAGCCGCAGCGCCGTCGCCTCGCCCACCCCGGACGACGCGCCCGTGACCAGCACCGCCCGCCCCGCCACCGCCGCCCTCAGGGCACTCAGGTCACGGCAGGCAGGCGGGGACAGCAGGGCGCGGCGCACGGGCGCATCGTCCCACACGCCGCCCCGACGTGGCGCGCAAAGTGACCGTTCCGGTCAGGTCAACCGGTCCCGGCGGTCAGTTCACGGTGCCCTGGGCACTCGGGTACGAGCCGATGATCTTCGCGTAGCTGGCCTTGCGCAGCACCCCGGCGAGGGCCTGGGCGACCTTCGGATCGCGCGCGTCGCCCTCGATGTCCACGTACATCAGGTAACTCCAGGCGCGGTCGCGGCGGGGGCGGCTCTCGATGCGCGAGAGGTTCAGGCCGCGCAGTTCGTTCAGCGTCTCGACCAGGAACCCCGGCGTGTGGCGCACAGCGAACACGAGGCTGGTCTTGTGCGGCGCGTCCGACGGGGCGGGTTCGTGCCGCGCGAGGATCATGAAGCGCGTGTAATTGAACGGTTCGTCCTCGATGTTCCGCTGGAGGATGTTCAGGCCATACAGCTGCGCGGCGCGTTCGCTGGCGATCGCGGCGAGGTCCCGTTCGCCGCTCTGCGCGAGGTTCTTCGCGCTCCCCGCCGTGTCGTGCGCGGCGACCGGCTGCCAGCCGTGCTTGCGGATCAGGTCCGTGCACTGGTCGAGCGCGGGCTGCTGGCTGGCGACCCGGCGGATGTCGCCGAGGTCCACGCCGGGGAGCGCCATCAGGCAGTGCGATACCCGCACGACGACCTCGCCGACCACGTGCAGGTCGGTTTCGCTGAGGAGGTCGATGCTCTGGTGGATGGCGCCCATCAGGCTGTTCTCGACCGGCAGCACGCCGTACTCGGCCTCGCCGGTCTCGACGGCGCGGGCGACCTCGTGGAAGGTCGGGTACCCGCGCGTCTCGGCCATGCCGGGCACGGCGTTCAGCGCGGCGATCTCCCCGTACGAACCGGGATTCCCCTGAAACGCCACCACCCCGGAGGTGAGAACGGGCACGGCAGCGGTCGCGGGGACTGGGTCACTCATGCCCTGAACGCTACCGTACCGCGTCCCAGCCCACGGCCGCCGGACTTAGACGTGCGTACAGTGGAGGGCGTGACCCTGCAACCTGACCCGATCCTCGACCTGGACGCCGCCGCCCTGGCCGCCGCCACCCGCCGGGGCGACCTGACGTGCAGCGAGGTGACCCGCACGTACCTCAGTCGCCTGCGTGACCTGAATGGCAGCCTGCACGCCGTGATCACCGTGAACCCGGCCGCGCAGGCCGACGCGGACCGCCTGGACGCCGTCAGCGCCGACCGGCGCGGCCCGCTGCACGGCGTGCCCATGCTCATCAAGGACAACATCGACGTGGCGGGCCTGCCCACCACCGCCGGAAGCGCCCTGCTCGCCGGGCACGTCCCCGACACCGACGCGCCCCTGGTGACCCGGCTGCGCAACGCCGGGGCCGTCATCCTGGGCAAGGCGAACATGACCGAATGGGCGAACTTCATGACGCTCGCCATGCCGAACGGGTACTCCAGCGCGGGCGGGCAGACCGTGAACCCCTGGGGGGACGGCCTGGACACCGGCGGCAGCAGCAGCGGCAGCGGCGTGGCGGTCGCCGCGCGCCTGTGTGCCGCCTCGATCGGCACCGAGACGAGCGGCAGCATCGTCAGCCCCGCCCACCAGAACGGCGTGATCGGCGTGAAACCCACCCTGGGCCTCGTCCCCCGCACCGGCATCGTGCCCATCAGCCACAGCCAGGACACCGCCGGACCCATCACCCGCAGCGTCCGTGACGCCGCGATGATCCTGGCCGTCATCGCCGGGCCGGACGACCGGGACGAAGCCACCCGCCGCCTCCCCGTGCCCGACCTGACCGTGTGGCCCGACGTGCTGCGCGGCGCGCACCTGGGCGTCATCCGCGACGAGAGCGCCGTCACGCCCGCCGAGGCCGCCGCCCTCGACCACCTGACGGCCACGCTGCTCGACGCGGGCGCGACCCTGCACGACGTCGCCTTCCCCAGCCGCGCCGACCTGAACGCCCACGGCTGGAGCCTCGAGGTGCTGGAGCACGAATTCAAGGGTGACCTGAACGCCTACCTGCGCACGGTCACGACCGGCCCGCGCAGCCTCCAGGCGGTCATCGACGCGAACGACGCCGACCCGGAACGCCTGCTGCGTTTCGGGCAGACGCTACTGCACGCCTCGCAGAGCACCCGCGGCGACGCGACCGAACCCGCCTACCTCCAGGCCCGCGAACGCGACCTGCGACTGACCCGCACGCGCGGCTTCGACCCGCTATTCGCGCAGGGCCTCGACCTGATCATCTTCCCCGGCATCCACGGCTACGGCCTGGCCGCGAAGGCCGGGTACCCCAGCCTCGCCCTGCCGGTCACGCCCGCCGGCGCGGCCACCCCGAACGGCGCGCTGCTCGTCGCGCCCGCCGGGAGTGAGGGCCGCCTGCTGTCCCTGGCCGCCGAACTGAACCGCCTGCTGGGCGGCGTGCGCTTCCCGGAGCTGTAAGCGAGCAGGGAGGGGCGACCCTGGTCAATCTGGCCGCCCCTCCCTGCTGCCGTTACTTCTGCACGTCGATGTGAATCACGCCGTCCTGCAGCCGCGCGATCTCCGCCAGCGGCTGGTCCTCACGGTGGCGCATGTTGCTCAGGCTGCTGCCCTCGGGCGCGCGCGCCACGGCGTCCCCGATGCGGATCTGCGTGCTGGCGATGGGCCGCGCCCACACGATCGCGTCCGCGTGCCCGCCCAGCCCCGCGTGCGCCACGCCCCGCAGCGCGCCCACCACGATCACGTCCCCGCCCGCCAGGATCTCCGCGCCGGGGTTCACGTCGCCCAGCACGATCACGCTGCCCGGGAATTCCCGGTGGTACCCGGCGCGCAGCGTGTGCGTGAGGATCTCCGTGCGGGCGGGCAGCGGCGCCGGTCGGGGCGCGCTGTCAGCGGGGGAAGGCGTGGGGACGCTCACGCGCGGCGCCCGCACCCGCCCCGGCGTGCCCCCCGCGGCGCGGATGGCGTGCAGGGCCGCCTCAACCGCCTCGGGGTCGGCGTCGCCCTGCAACTCGAGGGTCACGGCGCTCGCCAGCAGCTCCGTGCGGACACTCAGGGCGTCCTGCACGCTGCTGCCAGTATCGCCGGGTTCGATCAGGAGGTTCAGGCCGCCCAGGGTGCCGCGCAACTTCATGAGCTGCACTCTAGCGTGACACTCATGGACGCACGCAGGTGTCGCCCACCCCGGGCGGGGATGGTGTAAGATGCGACTCATGCTTTGCAAGGAGACTTCCTTTGGTGCAGCTTGATTCCGGCGCGGTCGTGGAGGGCCGCGTGACGCGCGTGACCGACTTCGGCGCGTTCATCCAGTTCGAGAACGGCGAGACGGGCCTCGTGCACATCTCGCAGATCGCGCACTCCTTCGTGCGGAACATTCATGACCACGTCCGCGAGGGCGAGAACGTGGAAGTGAAGGTTCTGGGCCGGGACGAACGCGGTCGCCTCGACCTCTCCATCAAGGAGCTCCTCGAGGAACCCGAGGAAGTGCCCCGTCCCCGCGCGATCGGCCGTCAGAGCCCGCAGTTCGAGGCAAAACTCCGCTCGTTCATGCGCGACGCCAAGGAACGCACCCACGGTGGTGGGGGCGGCGGTGGCGGCGGCGCGGCGAAAAAGCCCGCCGGCGGCAAGCGCAAGCGCTGACCTGCATCCAGACCAGACGGCACCCGGATTCCAAGTCCGGGTGCCTTTCTGCTGCCCGCAACGGGGGTGCAGCGAACACACCTGGACTGATCAGACCGGGCGTCTCCACCGGGCCTCATACGGATTCCGTCTGTTTCGTTGACAGGCCGGAACATCACCGGGTGGTCAACTCCACGCCCGGAAGCCGCTTCTCTCCTGCTCGCATCCGCTCGGATTGAACGGTTATCCCACACCGTTCAATCCGAGTCCGTTTCAGTTCAGCCCGTCGAAGCCCAGCCCGTCGAACAGGCCGCTCAGCGGGTAGTTTGTCAGGGCGGTGCGGGTGCCGCCGATGCTGAAGCCCTCGGTGCCCAGCATGCGGCGTTCCATCGCGTCGCGTTCCTCGGGCGTCATGCGGCCCAGGAGGCTCTGCTCGCCGGTCTGCGTGCCGTGCGCCATCAGCGCGGCTTTCTTGTTCGCGGCGTACGCGCTGACGTCCAGCTGCACGGCCAGCGTGTTCGCCGCCACGCCGTACACGAGGGGATCGAGGTCCTGTCCCATGCGGGCCAGTCCCTGCGCGGCGTCGGTGGACAGCGCGGTGTAGTACAGCCGCTGCGGCCCGCCGTACGGGAGGTGACCGGTGCTGAAGAACGCCGCGACGGTCGCGCGGTGCATCTGGAGGTGATCGACGTGCCCGTACCCGCCGTGCGGGTCGAAGGTGACGATCACCTGCGGCTGCACGTCCTCGATCAGCGCGCGCAACTTCACCTCGACGTCCAGCGGGTTGACGTTCATCAGGGCCTTCGGGTCGTCGTGGCGGGTGCGCTCGTAGCGGCCCGAGTCGTGGTAATCCAGGAACACGGGGGGACCGATCTCCAGCGCCTCGCACGCATCGCGGAGTTCCTGCTCACGCTGCGCGCCCAGGTCGTCCACGGTCATGCCGGGCACCGTGATCTTCCCGGCCTCGCCGCGCGTGGCGCAGGCCAGCACGACGCGCACGCCCTGCCGGGCGTAATGGGTGAGGGTGCCGCCCACGCTGAACGCTTCATCGTCAGGGTGGGCAAAGACGGCCAGGAGGGTCGGGGTGCTCATGGTGGCCCACTCTACGCCCCGCGCGCCCGCGCACCGTGGCGGCCGTCGCGAAGCGGCAACCTCTGACCTCCGGGACGCGTACCCGGTGCATGACCTTCTGGCGCGCGGCCCTGTACCTCCTGATCGGTCAGCCCCTGCCCGGCGCAGAACCGGCGGCGCAGGAGCGGGTGGCGCGCCGCCGGGAGCGACTGGCCCGGGTGCGTCCGGCCACGCTGTGGTCGCTGCTCGTCACGGCGCTGCGCGAGATCACGCTGGCGCTGTTGGGTCAGCCCTCGCCCTCCGCGGCCCGCAGGCGCAGGCCGCGCCGGTAGAAGTCCCAGCAGGCGTCCGGCCAAGTGTTCAGGATCAAGCGGCGGTTGGCGGCGTCGGCGGCGTGCAGCGCGTCGCCCAGCGCGCGGTAGAAGCGGCTGCCCTGCTCCTGCATGGCGCGCGCCGTCCAGTACACCTCGCTGGCGTGGAGTTCCTGCGTCTGCTCGGGCGTGATCATCGGCCCCCATGGTACGGGGTGCCTGACGCGGCTTCCGTTTGTTTCGTTGACAACCCGGTACACTACCGGGTGGCCAACTCCACCGGAGGCCGTATGACGCGTGGCCGCCGCTGCGTCTGCTACGCTTCCGGGCATATGGCACGCGTGGCGGCGATCACTTCAGAGAAGGGCGGCGTGGGCAAGAGCACCCTGGCGGTGCATCTGGCGGGCGCGGCGCACGCGCAGGGCCACAACGTCCTGCTGGTGGATGAGGACGGCCGGGTGGGCAGCAGCCTCCGCTGGGCGCAGCGGGCCGGGGCGCTGCCCTTCCCGGTGGTCGCGGCGGACGACGTGAAACCGAAGAAACTCGCGGCCTTCGACCTCGTGCTGATCGACACCGAGGGCCGTCCGCGCCGCAAGGACCTGCGCCAGCTGGCCGAGCGGGCCGACCTGATCCTGGTGCCCAGCGGCGTGAGTCCGCTGGAGGTGGACGCCACGCGCGAACTGCTGGACTTTCTGACGGAGGAGGGCGCGGCGCGGCAGTCCCGCGTGATCCTGACGCGGGTGCCCCCCGTGGGTCACGCCGCCGAGGTGCTGCGCGAGGACCTGCGTGAGGGGGGCGTGACGGTGTGCAACACGCTGGTGCGGTCGTACCTCGCCTACCAGCGCGCGGCGGAACTGGGCGTGCTGGCCCGCGACGTGCGCGACCCGCGCGCCCTGGCCGCCTGGGCGGACATCGAGACCCTGTCGCGCGAGTTGTGGTGACCGTGGGCCGCTTCGATTACCTGGACAGGAACGGCAAGGGTGGCAAGAAGGGCGGGGCGCGCAAGAGTGCCCCTGCCCCGGACGAGTCCCGCGTGGGTGGCACGGAGCGGCTGGAGGCGGTGTATCTGCGCAAGGAGACCGTGCGGGCCGTGTGGCGGCAGGTCCGCGCGGACGGCGGCGAGAGCGTCAGCGAACTGGTCGAGGACCTGCTGCTGGCGTGGCTGCGGGAGCGGCAGCGCCCTTGACGCTCACCCTGCCGACGTGGTGGCCGCGCGTGCTGGGGCTGCTGCTGAGCCTGTGGGTGACGCTGCCGGGCGTGGTGCGCCCCACCGAGCCGGGTTTCCTGGGGAACGTGAACCTGATCTTCCACGAGGCCGGGCACGTCCTGCTCATGTGGGCGGGGGAGGTCGTGATGCTGCTGGGCGGGAGCGTGTTTCAGCTGCTCGTGCCCGCCGCATGCATCGGGGTGTTCCTGGCGCGCGGCGAGCGCTTCGCGGCGGGACTGGTGACGCTGTGGCTGGCGCATTCGCTGGCGGGGGTGTCGGCGTATGTCGCGGACGCGCCGCTGCGGAATCTGCCGCTGATCACGGGTGATCCGGACACGCACGACTGGTGGCAGCTGCTGACCATCTGGAACGCGCTGGGGTGGGCGCCGGGCCTGGGGCGCTTCCTGCACGCGCTGGCGCTGGGCGCGGTGGTCGTGGGCGTGTTCGTGGCCCTGTGGGACGACCTGAAGGAAAAAGAGTGACCGCTGGCGTGGTGGGCCGCTTCGCGCCCAGTCCCACCGGGGCGATGCACCTGGGCAATGCCCGCACGGCGCTGCTGGCGTGGCTGCACTCCCGCACGCAGGGGGGGCGGCACCTCCTGCGCTTCGAGGATCTGGACACCGGGCGGGTGCGCGCCTGGGCGTACGACGTGACCCGCGCCGATCTGGCGTGGCTGGGTCTCGACTGGGACGAGGAGGTCATCCAGTCGCAGCGGCTGGACCTGTACCGCGCGGCCGCCGCGCGCCTGGACACCTACCCCTGCACCTGCACCCGCAGGGAGGTGCAGGCGGCCATTCAGGACAGCGCGGGCGCCCCGCACGGCGCGGAACCGGTGTACCCCGGCACCTGCCGCGCGGGCAGCCTGCACCCGGAGCGTCCATCTGCCGTGCGATGGCGCGTGCCGGACGAGGTGGTCTGCGCCCGCGATGGGTGGCGCGGCGAGACGCTCTGCCAGCACCTCCGGGCCGAGGTGGGCGACCTCGTGCTGCAGCGCAACGACGGGGTGTTCGCGTATCACCTCGCGGTGGTGGTGGACGATGCAGAGGCGGGCGTCACGGACGTCCTGCGTGGCGAGGACCTCTGGACCGCCACGCCCCGGCAGGTGGCGCTCCAGCGGGCGCTGGGACTGCCCACGCCCCGCTACTGGCACGTGCCGCTCATGCTGGATTTCCGGGGGGAACGGCTGGCGAAGCGCGGCGGCGCGCCGCCCGTGCAGGCGCTCCGGGAGGCCGGGGACCCGCCGGGCCGGGTGCTGTCGGAACTGGCCCGCAGTCTGGGCTGGTCGGTGCCGGATGAGGTGAGCGCGGCCGACCTCCTGCCCCTGTGGCGGCTTGAGATCGGGCGAGCTGAACTTGGTGCCTGGCCCCACAAACTTAGATGACTTGTCTAAGTTTGCCTAACGCCCGTTCGACACGGCAGTCCTACCCTGTCAGCATGTCTCTCCAGCTCCCCACCTACCCCCAGCCGGACGAACGGGGCCGCTTCGGCCGCTTCGGCGGACGGTACGTGCCCGAAACGCTCATCCCCGCCCTGGACGAACTCCAGGCCGCCTACACCGAGGCCCGGAATGACCCCGCCTTCCTGAACGAACTCGAGCGCCTCCTGAAGGACTTCGTGGGTCGCCCCAGCGGCCTGTACCTCGCCCAGGGACTCACCGAGCACGCGGGCGGCGCGAAGATCTACCTCAAACGCGAGGACCAGAACTACACTGGCGCGCACAAGATCAACAACTGCCTCGCGCAGGCCCTGCTCGCCAAGCGCATGGGCAAACAGCGCGTCATCGCCGAGACCGGCGCCGGGCAGCACGGCGTGGCCAGTGCCACCGCCGCCGCCCTGCTGGGCCTGGAGTGCATCGTGTACATGGGCGCCGAGGACATCCGCCGTCAGGCGCTGAACGTGTTCCGCATGAAACTCCTGGGCGCCGAGGTCCGCGAGGTCACCTCCGGCACGAGCACCCTGAAGGACGCCACGAATGAGGCCATCCGCGACTGGGTCACGAACGTCCGCGACACCTTCTACATCCTCGGCAGCGTCGTCGGGCCGCACCCGTACCCCGCGATGGTCCGCGACTTCCAGTCCATCATCGGCGAGGAGGTCAAGGTGCAGCACCAGGCCCTGGAGGGCCGCGCGGTGCCGGACGCGATCGTCGCGTGCGTGGGTGGCGGCAGCAACGCCATCGGCATCTTCGCGCCCTTCGCGTACCTGCCCGAACACGAGCGGCCCCTCTTGATCGGCACCGAGGCCGCCGGTGAGGGCGTCGAGTCCGGCAAGCACGCCGCGAGCGTCGCCGGGGGCCGCATCGGCGTGCTGCACGGCGCGATGATGTATCTCCTGAACGACGACGAGGGCCAGATCGTCCCCCCGCACTCCATCAGCGCGGGCCTGGACTACCCCGGCATCGGCCCCGAGCACTGCCTGTACTCCGAGACCGGCGTGGCGCAGTACGTGCCCGTCACCGACGCGCAGGCGCTGGACGCCCTGCAACTCCTGACCCGCCTGGAGGGCATCATCCCCGCGCTGGAGACCGCGCACGCCATCCACGCCGCCGTGAACCTGGCCCGCACCCTGCGCCCCGACCAGACGGTCGTCGTGAACCTGTCCGGCCGCGGCGACAAGGACGTGGCCGAGGTGATGCGCCTGCTCGACCTGGGCCGCGAGCAGACCGCAACGCCCGCCGCGCCCCGCACCCCGGAGGTGCACGCATGACCGCCACCCTGACCCCCACCACCCCGGGCGCCGCGCGCCTGCACGCCGCCTTCGCCCGCGCCAAGCAGGAGGGCCGCGCCGCGTTCATCCCGTTCATGACCGCCGGGTACCCCACCGCGCAGGCGTTCCCCGCCGTCGCGGACGCCCTGCTCGGGCAGGCGGACATCCTCGAGGTCGGCATTCCCTACAGCGACCCCCTGGGCGACGGACCCACCATCCAGCGCGCCAGCGAGCAGGCCCTCGCGGGCGGCACGAGCACCCGCCACACCCTCGCGCTGGTCAGGGAACTCCGCTCGCGGCACGACACGCCCATCGTGATCATGACGTACGTGAACCCCATCTACGCCGTCGGCCCGCGTGAGTTCATGCGGCTGGCGCAGGAGGCCGGGGTGGACGGGCTGATCCTCCCCGACCTGCCGCCCGACCAGGACCTGGAGATCGCGGATCTGGCCGCCGAGCACGGCATGGCCGTGACGTTCCTGATCGCGCCCACCAGCACCCCGGCCCGCGTGAAACTCGTCGCGGAGGCCTGCACCGGCTTCCTGTACGCCGTGAGTGTGACCGGTGTGACCGGCACCCGCGAGGGCAGCGCCCTGAACGAGGTGCCCGCCATGCTGGCCCTGGCCCGCCAGTACGCCCGCGTGCCCGTCGCCGTCGGCTTCGGCGTGAAGGACGCCGAGAGCGCTGCGCAGGTCGCTCAGGTCGCCGACGGCGTCGTGGTGGGGAGCGCATTCATCAACGCCGTGAAGGCCGGGCAGGACGTCGCCGCACTTGCCGCGAGCATCCGCGCAGGCTGCACGCAGACCTGATTGCCCTTTCTGACGCCGTCCCGGTGGGTCAGGTCTGGCCGGGTCCACTGGAGACGGGCGGGCGGGTGTCATCTTCACCGCCGGGACTGCCGCGCAGCTGCGGCCAGCGGCGCGCCATCAGGATGTACAGACCCGCCACCCACGCGACACTGGCGGTGAAGCCCGCCAGGACGTCCGACGGGTAGTGCACCCCCAGGTAATTGCGGCTGACCCCGATCGCCAGGGCCCACAGCAGCCCGAACACCGCGACCGGCCACCCGGCCCGTGACCGCCAGAACGCCAGCGTGAGCGCGAACCCGAACGCGGCGTTCGCCATGGCGTGCCCGCTGGGAAAGCTGAAACCCGGTTCGGTCAGGACGGCCATCAGTTCGTCCGGGCGGGGACGCTGGAACACGATCTTCGCCACGACGTTGAGCAGGGTCGCGCCGGCCACGCTGCTGACCAGGAACCACCCGTGCGCCCGGCCGCTGGCGCGGCCCATCAGCCACGCGATGGCCAGCGTCACGAACGGCAGGATGGTCACGCCGCCCAGCAGCGCCAGCAGTTCCGCGAAGCGCGTCAGTTCCGGCGTGCGGCGCTGCGCGTACCAGTTCAGCACCGCCTGATCCCACGCGAAGCCGCCCTCGCGGAACACCTCGTGCGTCAGGTGCGTGAACAGCACGAAGGGCACCATGACGCCCAGCAGCAGCAGCAGCAGGGATCGCCAGTGCGACCTTACGAACGGGACGAATTCACGCCGGGACCGGGGAAACATCCTGTCATTACAGCCCGCCGGGACGTGCGGGCGCACCGGGGGGCGCTTGCGCCTTGCTTAACGCTCCTGCGCCCTTTGGCGTAGTCATTCCTGCGCCACCCGGTGCATGTGCGCGCACCCGCCCGGGGCGCACCATAAGAGGCAGAAGGTCCGCGCCCAAACGGGCCGCCACGGGGGCGGCGGCGCGACCTCGGGAGTCTAAATGCAACACGAATTCGGTCAGCTTCACGCGCAGGATCTCCTGCTCGAGGCGCAGCACGCCCGCCTCGTCCGGCAGGCGCAGGCCGCCCAGCGGCAGTCCCGCAAGCCCGGCGCCCTGCGCGCTCTCCTGCACCGCCTGCGGCTCGCGTGACCCGCCGCCCTTCGCTCAAAGCGCCGCTCCCTTCCCAGTGAAGAGGAGCGGCGCTCTTTTCGCTCAGGCGCTCAGGCGATGGGGGCCGAGCGCGCCTCGCGCTCGGCCAGGAATTCTTTCACGCTCTGCGCGGCGCGCATGGTCATGCCGGGCACCGCCGCGATCTGCTCGACCGGGGCGCTCGCCAGATCCTCCAGGCTCGTGAAGTGCTCCAGCAGCGCGTCGCGCCGTTTCTGCCCGATGCCCGGCAGGTCGTCGAACACGCTGCGCAGCATGGATTCCCCGCGCAGCTTGCGGTGGTACGTCACGGCGTAGTTGTGCACCTCGTCACGCACGCCGATCAGCATCCGCAGCGCCGGGTGCGTGTGCGGCAGCAGCAGTGCGCGGTCCACGCCGACCTCCGTGCCGGACTCCAGCCACCACTGCGCCCCGTAACGCCCGGGGAGAATCAGGCGTTCCTCGCGCTTGGCGAGGCCCACGACCGGGATGTGCAGGTTCGCCTCTTTCAGGGCGTCCAGCGCGGCGTTCACCTGCCCGCGCCCCCCGTCGATCAGCAGCAGGTCCGGGAGGGGCAGCTTGTCGCTGAGGCTGCCGGTGAAGCGCCGCGTGATCGTCTGCCGCATGCTCGTGTAGTCGTCCGGGTGGTCCAGGCCGCGCACCTTGAACCGCCGGTGCTCCCCGCGCCGCGAGCGGCCCCCCTCGAACACCACCATCCCGGACACGATGTTCGTGCCGAACAGGTTGCTGTTGTCGTAGCCCTCGATCCGCCAGGGCCGGTCCGGGAGGGCCAGCACCTCGCGCAGTGCGTCCAGGCCCGGGTGGTCGCCCCGGCGTTCCAGCAGCGCCATCTCGGACTCCAGGCCGTTCTGCGCGTTGCGCTGCGCCATATCGATCAGGTCCACCTTGTCCCCGCGTTTGGGGGTGCGCATCTCGACCTTCCGCCCAGCCCGCTCCGACAGGAAGTCGCTCCAGGTGGGGGCGTCCTCGAAGTCGGCGGGCAGCAGGATCAGCGGCGGGACGTGGGTGGCCTGCGTGTAGTAGTCCTGCACGAACGCCTCGACGATCTCGCCCAGCGGGGCGTCCTCCGTGCCGGTCAGGAACCGTTTGTCGCGCCCGACGACGCGCCCGCCGCGCATGCGGAACAGCTGCACCATCGCGTACTCCCCGGCCTGCGCGGCTCCCAGGAAGTCCAGGTCCGTCTCCTCGCTGACGAAGGCGTGCTGCTCGGTCCCGAACAGCTTCTCGACGGCCTGCACGCGGTCGCGGACGCGGGCGGCCTGCTCGAAATCCTGTCCCTTTGCGGCGACCTTCATGTCCTCGCGCAGCCGGGCGATGACCGGCGCGGCGCGGCCTTCCAGCAGACTGGTCACGTCGTCCACCACCCGCGCGTACTCGCCCGGGTCGGCGCGGTCCACGCAGGGGCCCAGGCAGCGGCCCATGTGGAAGTTCAGGCACGGGCGCGGCTTGTGCTGCATGGGCAGCCCACTGTTCTTCCGGAGGGGGAACATCGTGTCGATCAGGTTCTTCACGCGCCGCACCGCCGACGAGTCCGGGTACGGTCCGTAGTAGCGCCCGCCGTCCTTGAGCACACGCCGCGTGACGACCAGCATGGGGAAGGCCTCGTTCGTCAGCTTCAGGAACGGGTAGTGCTTGTCGTCTTTCAGGGTGACGTTGTAGTGCGGCCGGTGCTGCTTGATGAGGTTCGCTTCGAGCACCAGCGCCTCGACCTCGTTGCGGGCGGTGATGAACTCCAGCGTGTCGGCCAGGGCGGTGAACTTCCCGCTCTTGCCGCCCGCCTTGAAATGCTGGTTCACGCGGGACCGGAGGTTCTTGGCCTTCCCGATGTAGATGGGTGTCCCGCCCTTGCGGAAGATGTACACGCCGGGTGTGGTGGGCAGCACGGGCAGGTCGTCGGAATGCACGTCCCGCAGCATAGTGGAGGGACTGGGACGTTTCCGTGACGGGAGGTCCCAATGGTACCCCCTCAATTCAAAGGAAGAGAGAATTCACATCCTGGCAAAATCGTGAATCTATTCACTAATTGGAAGTAGGCTGGATGCGTGACCTGAACGTGAATGTGTACGGGGCAGCAGTAAAGGTCAGGGCCGACTCAGCCTCACCGCACCCAGAATCTCGACCGGAACCTCCGCCATGAGCTGATTCTGGGACTGTCTGGCATCGCGCTCTGAGCGCTGAGGCGCGTGAACCGGGCAATTCGGTTGCCGAACGGGCATCCGTCAACGCCAACCAGCGCAATGCGGTCCCCTGGAGTGGTGATGAGGACTGTGCCGTCAGCGTGCTGCTGGGAACGCTGACCTCCACGCAGACCCGGTCACAGACGCGACTGCGTGTGGGACAGGGCGACTGCGGCGGCAAGGGCAACAGTCACGCCGGTCAGGAGAGGAAGCCTCGGCCGTCTCAGCGGGACCTCGTCTGCGGCGCAGCTCTTGACCTGATCGGCCCCTCGCCGGCCCGGCACTGTTGGTCGGCCTTCCATAAGGTTCCTGACAGGTTGGGGCTGCCGCTGAGCGTCTATCCTGCGTGGCGTGTCCACCGAGTCCTTCACGCATGACGGCGCGCACCTGGGCGTGCGGCGTACCGGGACGGGCCCGCCGGTCGTGCTCGTGCACGGCCTGAGCGGTTCGTCCCGTTGGTGGCGTTTCAATGTGCCCGCGCTGAAGCAGGCGCACGCGGTGTACAGCCTGGATCTCAGCGGCTACGGCCGCTCGTGGGGGCGGCCCTCGCGGAGCGTGCGGGACGCCGCCGACCTAATCTGCGCGTGGCTGGACGCGCAGGACCTGCACAATGTCACGCTGGTCGGGCACTCCATGGGCGGGCAGATCAGTCTGCATGTCGCGGCGCAGCGCCCGGACCGGGTGCGGAACCTCGTGCTCGTGTGCGCCAGCGGCCTGCTCCGGGCGAACGCTGCGCGGACGGCGCTGCACCTGCCGCGCGCTGCGTGGATGGGTGAACGTCGCTTCATCGGCCGGATCGTCTTCGACGGGCTGCGGGCCGGACCACTGAACCTGTGGCGTAATGCCACGGATCTCCTGCGGGACAGCGTGCAGGATGTCCTGCCGTTCGTGCACGCCCGGACACTGATCGTGTGGGGTGAACAGGACATCCTGGTGCCACTCGCGCTGGGGCGACTGCTCCATGAGGCGCTTCCCGGCTCCCGTTTCGAGGTGATTCCCCGCGCGGGGCACGTGGCGATGGTGGACCGCCCGGCAGTGTTCAATGCCATTCTGCTGGACTTCCTGAATGGGGAAGAGGCCGGGACTCCCTCTTGAGTGGACAGCCGACGTACCTGACGGTCAATGGCCTGCGGACCCACGCCTGGAAACGCGGGCGGGGCGCGCCGCTGGTGATCGTGCCGGGTCTCGGGTGCGCGTCGTGGATGTACGCGCGGCTGGCGCGGGAGTTGGGGCGGGAGCGCACGGTGTTCGTGTACGACCCGCCGGGTCACGGGGACAGCCAGGGCCGACCGGACTTCCCGGTGTGCATCGAGCATCTGACCGATCACCTGTCGGCGTGGCTGCGCGCGGCGGGGCTGGTGGGCTCGCCGGTGTTCGGTCACTCGCTGGGGGGTGAGGTGATGTTCGATCTCGCTGCTCGGTATCCGCAGCTGGCCCCGGCCTTGATCGCGTGCGCGCCGACAGGCATTCCGGAGAACCCCAGCGTGCGGCTGCAACTGCTGCGTCTGGTGCGGGATCTGCCGCGTGAACGGCTGGGGCTGCTGTTGCCGGGGCTGCGGGCGTACCGGCAGTGCGGGGCGCGGCGGATGCTGCTGCTCGCGCGGGATCAGGAGGCGCACATGACCGGGCCGCTCCTGCCGCGCGTGAAGGTCCCGACGCTCCTAATTGATGGAGAGAGTGATCCGGTGATCCAGACGTGGACGGTCGAGCGGATCTGCGCGGACATCCCGGAGGCGGTGGCGCGGCAGATCCCCGGCGCGCCGCACGGTCTGACGGACACGCACCCGCGAGCGGTGGCGCAGCTGACGCTGGAATTCCTGCGACAGGCGGGTTGTTAGGCGGAATGCGGTTCCGGTATGACAGTGCAGTAGCAGCAGGGTGAACATTGCGACATCACGCCAGAGAACCGACTTTTCACGAATTAGATTGATCGTGAATAGTTTCACTTAATGGCTTGAGGAAAAAGGGGAGGGTGACCTCCCCAATTCATCTCAGTCCTCGGAATTCGCCACGCTCAGGCCGACGTCGGCCAGCTGACCCGGCTCAACGGGGGAGGGCGCCAGGGCCATCAGGTCCACGCCGCGGTTGTTCTTCGGGAAGGCGATGACCTCGCGGATGCTGGTCGCGCCGCTCATGACCATGATCAGACGGTCAAAGCCCCACGCGATGCCACCGTGCGGGGGCGTGCCGTACTCGAGGGCGTCCATGAAGAACCCGAACTTCTCGCGGGCCTGTTCGGCGCTGAAGCCGATCGCCTGGAACATCTTCGCCTGCACGGCGGGGTCGTGGATGCGGATGCTGCCGCCGCCGACCTCGAAGCCGTTCAGGATGAGGTCGTATGCCTGGGCGCGGATTTCACCCTGGCGGTCGGTGCCGAAGAGGTCCAGGTCGTCGGGGTGGGGGGCGGTGAAGGGGTGGTGCATGTACGTCCAGGTGCTGCTCTCGTCGTCGAATTCCAGCTGGGGGAACTCCGTGACCCAGGAGACGTGGAACTGCGGCCCGGCGGCGGCGAGGTTGAACAGGTCCCGCAGCGCGAGGCGCACGGCACCCAGGGCGCCGACCGCTTTCTTCCACTCGCCGGCGGTGAACAGCAGGGTGCCGCCCTGCGCGACGCCGGTGCGGGCGATCAGTTCGGCGGCCTGAGCGGTGACGAACTTGCTGATGCCGCCGGTGAAGCCGTCGCCGTCACGTTTGAGCCACGCGAGCCCGCCGGCGCCGTTCTGCTTGGCGATGCGTTCGAGTTCGTCGATCTGCTTGCGGGTCAGTTCGGGCGCCGCGATCACCTTGACGGCCTGTGCGGCGGCGAAGGCCTTGAATTCTCCGCCCTGGAACAGGTCGGTGACGTCCGTGAACTTCAGGTCGAAGCGCAGGTCCGGCTTGTCCGAGCCGTAGAGGTTCATGGCGTCCATGTACGCCATGCGCGGGAAGGGTACGGCCAGGTCGACGCCCATCGTCTCGCGGAACACGTGGGCCATCAGGCCCTCCTGGGTGCTCAGGACGTCGTCGAGTTCCACGAAGCTCATCTCCATGTCGAGCTGCGTGAAGTCCGGCTGCCGGTCGGCGCGCAGGTCCTCGTCGCGGAAGCAGCGGGCCAGCTGGTAGTAGCGGTCGTACCCGGCGACCATCAGCATCTGCTTGAACAGCTGCGGGCTCTGCGGCAGCGCGTAGAACTCGCCGGGGTTCTGACGGCTGGGCACCAGGAAGTCACGGGCGCCCTCGGGCGTGGACTTCGTGAGCATGGGGGTCTCGACCTGCACGAAGCCCTCGCGGTCGAGGTACTCGGTGATGGCGGCGACGGCCTTGCTGCGCAGCACGAGGTTGCGTTGCATCTCCGGGCGGCGCAGGTCGAGGTACCGGAACTTCAGGCGGATGTCCTCGGCAACGCTGTCGCCCTTCTCCAGTTCGAAGGGCGTGGTTTTCGCAGTATTCAGCACCTTCACGCGTGTAGCGATGACCTCGTAGTCCGCGAGGCCACCCTTGCGCTGGCTGTCGGGGCGGGTCTGGTACGTGCCCTCGATCTCCGCGACGTACTCGGCGCGCAGGCGGTCCGCGTCCGCGAAGGCGGCGGAGTCCGGTTCGACCTGCACCTGCACCAGCCCGCTGCGGTCGCGCAGTTCCAGGAAGATCAGGCCGCCCAGATCGCGGCGGCGGTTCACCCAGCCCTGCAGGGTGACGGTCTGCCCGGCGTGCGCGGGCGTGAGGTGGCCGATCATGGCGGTGCGTTTCATGCGTGCTCCTGAAGGAAGGTGGCGAGGTCGGCGGCGGCGAGGCTGCGCTGCTCACCGGTCCTGATGTTCTTGAGGCTGAGGGTGCCCTGCGCGACCTCGTCGGTCCCGAGGAGGGCCACCCAGTGCGCGCCGCGCCGCTCGGCGTCGCGGAAGGCCGCGGCGGGTTTCATCGCGCGGTAGGCGAACTCCGCGCGGGCGTGCGCGCGGGCTCTCATGGCGGTGCGCGCGGCGTGCGGGACGTTCACCTCGTCCAGCGCGGCGACGTACAGCAGCGGCCCGGCGATCTCCGGGAGGGCCATCCCCTCGGCCTCCAGCGCCAGCAGCAGCCGCTCTACGCCGAACGCCCAGCCGATGCCGGGAATAGGCTCCTTGCTGCCGAGTTCCTGCGCCAGCCCGTCGTAGCGGCCCCCGCCGCCCAGCGCGGATTTCGCGCCGACGCCCTCGTGGTGCAGTTCCCAGGCGGTGCGGCGGTAGTAGTCCAGGCCTCGCACGATGCTGGGGTCGATGTCGTAGTCCACGCCCCACTCGGTCAGGTAGGCCTGCACGGCGCGGAAGTGCGCGCCCGCCTCCTCACCCAGGAAGTCCAGCATGGGCTTCACGCCGAGTTCCGCGAGCAGCTCCTGATCCGAGGCGCTCTTGCTGTCGAGGATGCGCATGGGGTTGCGGGTCAGGCGGTCCTTCGAGTCGTCCGACAGGCGCTCCAGCTGCGGCGTGAACAGCTCCCGCAGGTACGTGTTGTAGCGCTCGCGGTCCTCCGGGTCGCCGATGCTGCCCAGCTTCACGCGCACTCCCGTCAGGCCCAGTTCACGCACCACGCCCACCATCAGCGCGATCGCCTCGGCGTCCACCAGCGCGTCCGTGCTGCCCAGCACCTCGTAATCCACCTGATGGAACTGCCGCAGGCGCCCGCGCTGCTGCCGCTCGGCGCGGAACATCGGCCCGTGCGTCCACAATTTCAGCGGCGCGGGCAGCTGCTTGAGCCCATTCTGCAGGTACGCGCGCACGATGGCTGCCGTCCCCTCGGGCCGCAGGATGTACCCGCCGTGATCCCCGAAGTAATACACGGTGAACATCTCCTTGCGGACGATGTCCGTGCTGCCCCCCACGCCACGCTTCACGAGGTCCGCCTCCTCGAACAGGGGCGTGTCGATGCGCTGCGCGCCCGCGCGTTCCAGAACGCGCCTTGCCTTCTCCACCAGCCAGCCGTGCGCCTGCGCCGAAACGTCAAGCGTGAGTTTCGGACTCAGGGCCGGGAGGTGATCTTCTGTGCCCTTGGGGCGGTTGATCGCCATAACCCGAGCAGCATAGCGCCTGCACGGCAAAACCCCCCTGTGCCGGACGGTGGGCACGCCCCGCCCTGGCCCCAGAACAGGGGAGAGGGCGGCCCCCGGACTCCCGGACGCCGCCCCCCACCCTTCACGCTCTGGTTACTGCCTGGTTACTGCTTGACGCTGAACGGCAACCCCGTGGAGCGCATCGCGCCGACCTCCACGAACAGCCAGCTTCCGCCCACCGGCGCGTCACTGGGCACGGTCAGCACGATCTGGCTGTCCGTCCACGACTGCACCGCCGCGGCCGGGAACACGTAGCCTCCCTCGCCCTGCTCGTTGGCGCCCAGGCGCACCTTGCCGGTGCTGGGCCCACCCAGGTACCGGCCCTGAATCGTCAGGGTGCCGCCGCGCGCGGCGCCCTCGGACGCCTTGATCAGCACCGGCGTGACCGTCACCATCCGGGACGCGCCCTGCTGGGCAGGCGCGCAGGCCACCAGCCCCCCAGCAATCAGTAAAGAAGCAACAAAGAAACGCAGCATGTCCTTTCCTCCGTGCAGGCAGTCTAATACATGAGATGACAGGCAACGTCCCCACCCCCAGCGGCCCCCGCACCGGCACCCGCGTCCTTGTGGTGTTCAATCCCAAAAGCGGCAGCGGTGACAGTGAACTGCCGCAGTTCATCCAGCTGCTCCGTGAAGACGGCATGGACGTCGTGGAACGCGAACTCCAGAACGACACCCCCATGCGCGACTACGTCACGGACCTCGACCAGTTCACGTACCTCGTCGGGGCCGGCGGGGACGGCACCGTCAGCAGCCTCGCGTACGCCGCGCAGTACAAGAACGTCCCCATGCTGGCCTTCCCGGCCGGCACCGCCAACCTCATTGCGCAGAACCTCGACCTGCCGCAGGACGCCGCCGGACTGGCCGCCATCATCCGCGACGGCCACAGCCTGCGCGTCGACATGGGCGAGATTGAGGTGCAGGGCGAGAAGAGCGGCTTCTGCATGCTCGCCGGCGCGGGCGCCGACGCCAGCATGATCCGCGACAGCGAGGAACTCAAGGACCGCTTCGGCGCCATGGCGTACGTCATGAGCGCCATGAAACAACTGAACCCCAAGAAGACCACCTTCCACCTGAAGATCGACGGGCAACCCCGGGAATTCGAGGGGATCGGGGTCATGATCGCCAACTTCGGCATGGCCAACTACCGCCTGCCCATCACCAGCGACATCAGCCCCAGCGACGGCCGTTTCACCGTCATTCTGATGAAAGCCGGGAACATCATGCGGCTCCTCCCGAATCTGATCGACTCCGTGCGCGCCAAACTGAACCTCGGGGACCCCATGTTCAGCGGCAACCTCGAAACCATCGAGGCCCGCACCGTCGAGGTCGACGCCGACGAACCCTTCCCGCTGCAATACGACGGCGAACTGCACGTCGAGACCACACCCTTCCAGGCCCGCATCCTGCCCGGCGCGATCCGCTTCCTCACCGCCGCCAAGCGCGACGACCTCGAAACCTGAACGTGGCCCTCACCACGGCCGCCCGGCGCACCTGCCCGGGCGGTCATTTGATACGCACCCAAAAAGAGCGTCCAGGACGCAACAAAACACACAAGCTCACAGGAAGGCCAGGAAGGGGCCAGCAAACCCGGCCGAGGGGTACAACACCTACCGGAAGGCCTCGACGGCGTCCGCCAGATCATCTTCCGGCACCTCCACGTACCGCCGCGTCGTATCCACCTGCTCATGGCCCAGAAATCCCGCCACCCGCGTGAAATCCTTGACCGCCGCGTACAGCTGCGTCCCCGCGTACTTGCGCCCGGCGTGAAAGCCCCGGAATTCATGCTCACGCCCGCACCGCAGCGCCAACGTCTGCAACCGCTCGTACGCCGACGAGTAAGCACGCCACGGCAGCACGAACCCATCCCGCGTGGGGGACGCGGCCAGCAACGCCTCCAGCGACCCACGCAGACGACCGCTGAGTGGCACGATCCGCGCCTTGTCGCCCTTACCGTGCGCGACGAGCAGGCGCCGACCCGGCAGATTCACGTGCGACCACTCGACGGACAGCGCCTCCGCGATTCGCAGCCCAGCGTGCGTCAGCAGCAGCAGCAGCGCCGCCTCCCGCACGTCCGCCTCGGCGAGCATCGCCTGCACGAACTCCGCCCGGTACGGCGGGTTCTTCACCACGCCCTTCGTGCGGTCCTTCGGGCGCTTCACGTCCGCGAAGGGATCGGCGTCCGTCGCCCCCGCCCACCGCAGCGCGCGGTACAGCGCCCCGGCCGCCGCCACGCGCGCCATGACCGTCGCTGGCTTCAGGCCTGAGGCCGTCAGGGCCGCCACGTACAGCCCAGGCTCACGCCGCCCCGGGTGCAGCAGATTCCAGGCATTCGACGAGGCGTGCTCCAGCAGAACCTCGACGCCCTTGCGGTACGCGCGCAGTGTGTGCGGACTGAGTTTCACGCCCGCACTGGTGTCGCTGCTGAGGTACGCGAGGGTCAGGGACCACAGGTCCTCGAAGGTCTTGTCCCGGGCGGCGGTGATGGCGCGGACCCGCAGGGCCTCGTCGGTGAGGCCAGCCAGCGCGCGGGCCTGGGCAAGGCGGTCGCCTACGTAAGGGGTAATCTCGGACATCTGCTCCGATGATAACATGCCTTATCAACGTCGGGGTCATAACGGAACAGACATGCACGACGTGCGGCACTCCATTCACACCACAATGCCAGCGCCGCCGCCAGATTCCATTTCGATCACCGCGTACCACTGGCCTCCGGTGGAACCCACTTGCTGGAGAGCCTCGAGCTGTGCTGCGGGGCGTGCAACCGCGCCAAATGGCACTACTCCAAGGTTGAATTCATGGCGTGGCTGATGGAAGCCGCCGAGCGCCTGCGGTCTGAAGGCTAGAAGTCCCGTTCGCGTCGGGTCATGCCGTACAGGATCATGCCGAGGGCCAGCATCAGCGCGGGCCAGTCGCCGAGGCGGACGTAGACGGTGGTGCCGGTCAGGAGGCGTGGGCGGACGTCGAGGGTGCGGAGTTCGGTGCCGTCCTGCACGGTCTGGATGGGCTGCCCGAGGTCGTTGACGGAGCCGGCGACGCCGTTGTTGACGCTGCGGACGAGCCAGCGCCGCGTCTCGATGGCGCGCACGCGGCCCATGTTGAAGTGCTGCTGCACGCCCCAGCCCCGGTACCAGCCGTCGTTGCTGGGGTTCACGAGAACCTCCGCTCCCTGGGCGGTCAGTGCGCGGGCGACCCTGGGGAAGACGCTGTCGTAGCAGATGTACGCGCCGTACAGGACGCCGTTCAGGGCGATGGGCGCGGGGGTGAGGTTGCGGGGCATGCTACCAAGCGGGAAGCCGAGGTTGCGTTCCAGCAAGTTGTAGATGGGCGTCAGGATGGGCCGGAAGGGGAACAGTTCGCCAAAAGGAACGGGCTGAGCCTTGGCGTTGACGCTCTGGACGCGGCCTGCGGTGTCGGTGGTGACGACGGTGTTGAATTCCTCGACCCGGTACTGATTGTCCAGGAGGGGCGTGAACTGCTGGCCGCTGTATCCCGTGATGCCGGGACCGGGAAAATTGGGGACTGCGGTTCCCTTGAGTGCCGGGGTGGACTGGTTACGGACGCTGCTTTCACTCCAGACGACGACGCTGTCCTGGGGGCGGTTGAGGCTGGCTGCTCGTTGCACGTCGAATTCTGAAGCTGGGTCGAGGGTGTTGCTGGCGCGTCCAAAGACGTCGAAGGTGACGCGCATGACCCGCATGGGTTGTTCGGGGCCGGTGCCGGGGGTGCGGGTCAGGCCGTAGCCCAGGGCGGCAGCCCAGGCGCCGGCAGCGAGCAGCGCGGGGGTGAGGGGGCGTCTCCCCTGCTGCTGCCGCTCGGTCCAGGCGTGGGCGAGGCTGGCGGCGGTGAGGGTCACGAGGACACTGCCGAGCAGCACGCCGCCCAGGTCGGCGATCTGGATGGTGGGGGTGGGCAGCAGGGTGTACCCGAGGGTGGGCCAGGGGAAGGCGAGGGGGCCCAGGAAGCGTAGCCATTCGAGGATCACCCACGCGCCGGCCAGTGTCCAGATGCGGCCGGTGCGGGTGCGGGTGACGCTGGTGGCGAGGAACGCGGCGGCCGCCAGGAACGCGCCTTCCAGGGCGAACAGCAGCGCGGCGGCGGCGGCGAGGGGTGGGAAGCCCAGGAGGTTCACGAGGAATGCGCCGAGCCACCACAGGTGCAGGCCGAAGTACCCGAAGCCCACCCAGAAGGCGCGTCCGGCGGCGTGCCTGGGGGTGGGGGCGGCGGCGATGAACGGCAGGATCAGGGCGAGCGGGAGGAACGCGGCCCAGCTCCAGGGCAGGGGGAGGCCGCAGGCGGCGAGGAGCAGGCCGAGCAGGAGGCCGGTGGCGGGCGTGGGCATCGCCTGCCACTATAGGGGCCGGTGCGTCCGGGGATGGACCCGTCGGGTGGGTTGCGTGGGTGGTGGGTGCGGTTTTGTTCTAGGATGAACGCACCTTGAGACTGGCGTTTATCAGTGACATTCACGGGAACATTCACGCGTTGACGGCGGTGAAGCGGTTCCTGTCGGAAAATATCGTGAATCAGGTGATCGTCGTGGGTGATCTGGTGGGGTACGGCGCGAGCCCGGGTCCGGTGATCGATTTCGTGAAGCGGGAGGGCTGGACGGTGGGTCTGGGGTCCAGTGACATGCGCGTGGCGATGGACATGGGAGACCGCGCGGACCGCAAGGGCGTGGCGGATCAGGTCCTGAACTGGACGAAGAAGATGCTCACGCCGGAGCAGGTGGATTTCCTGCGGCGCCTGCCGCCTGGGGGGCGGATCATGACGCCGGTGGGGCGCGTGCGGTTCTTCCATGGCAGTCCGCACGATCCGGAGCAGCGGCTGGACCTGATGGCGGCCGAGCGGGACCTGGAGTCCCTGGCGGAGTCGCTGGGGTCGCGGGTGATCGTGGTGGGTGGGACGCACGTGCCGTTCACGCGGGTGATCGGTGAGACGACGTTCGTGGATCCGGGGAGTGTGGGGTTGACGCTGAATCACGAGCCGGGTGCGGACGTGGTGATCGTGGACTGCGTGGGGCGCAAACCGAAGGTGTCGCTGCATAAGGTGACGTACGATTTCGCGTCGAGTGCGTTCGACATCATGGCGTGGAACCTGCCGCCGGTGATCGCGGACGTGATCCGCACGGGCCGCATGGGCTGACGCATCCGAATGGAAGGGAGGGCCGCCCGGTGAGTGGGCGGCCCTCCCCTCTTGGTGCGTGCCTCACAGCGGTTGGAAGTGGAATTGAAGGGCCAACACCACGCCCTTCAATTCCACTTCCAACCGCTGGTGTTATCAGGTGCTCGCTCCGCTCGATTCAGAGGTATTGAGGGATAACCTCAATACCTCTGAATGCTGCTGTCAGGCGGGCACGGGAGCCAGGGCGTCCTGGAAGCGCCCGGCGAGGCCGCGTTCACCCAGGATGTCCTCCAGGGCGTGCATGAGGGTCAGGTAGGGGGCGGGGCGGGCGGTTTCACCCATCAGGCCCAGACGCCAGATGAGGCCCGCGGTGGGGCCGAGGCCGCCGGTGACGCTGATGTGCCGTTCGCGCAGGGCCGTGCGGACGCCTGCGTCGTCGAAGCCTTCGGGGAGGCGCAGGGCCAGGACGGTGGGGAGGCGGTCCTCGGGGCGGCGGACGTACGAGGTGAAGCCCAGTGGGGCCAGGGCGGTCTGGATGGCCGCGCCGACCTCCTGCACGCGCCGCTGGCGGTTCTCCAGGCCCTCGTCGAGTGCGGCGCGCAGCGCGGCGTGCAGGGCGTAGTGCAGGTTCACGGGCACGGTGTGGTGGTAGGAGTGGTCCTCCCAGTAGTCGCGCAGACCCTCGAAGTCGCAGTACCACAGTGGGGTGGGGGCGCGGCGGGCGGCGAAGCGGGCGAAGGCGCGTTCGCTGATGGCAACTGGCGCGAGGCCGGGGGGGGCGCTGAGGCACTTCTGCGCGCCGGTGTAGGCGAAGTCCACGCCCCACTCGGCCATGTGGAAGGGTTCCATGCCTGCGGTGGTGACGGCGTCCACGGTGAGCAGCGCGCCGCTCTGGCGGACGAGGCGGGCGATCTCGGGGACGGGGTTCAGGACGCCGGT
Source organism: Deinococcus soli (ex Cha et al. 2016) (assembly GCF_001007995.1). Classification (NCBI taxonomy): domain Bacteria; kingdom Thermotogati; phylum Deinococcota; class Deinococci; order Deinococcales; family Deinococcaceae; genus Deinococcus; species Deinococcus soli (ex Cha et al. 2016). Next base: position 193,404 of record NZ_CP011389.1, read on the forward strand.
GCTGGTTTCGCCGTGGACGACGGCGACCATCCTGACGCCGTCGAGGTGCGCGGCGACGGCGTCTGGGTTGATGGCCTCGCCGAGGGGCGCGGTGACGAGGCGGACGCGCGCGCCGTAGCGGGCGGCCATCTCGGCCATGCGGCGCCCGAAGGACCCGTTGGCGCACACGAGCACCTCGTCGCCCGCCTCGACGAGGTTCGCGAAGCTGGCTTCCATGCCGAGGCTGCCGGTTCCGGCGAGCAGGGCGGTGAAGGTGCTCTCCTCGGTGCCGTACATGACGCGCAGATCGGCCTGGATCTCGCGGTTCAGGGCGAACACCTCGGGGTCCATGTGGCCGAGCATGGGGCGCGTGAGGGCCTGCATGGCCCTGGGGTGGATGGGGGTGGGTCCAGGGGTCAGCAGGGTGTGTTCGGGGGTCGCGTCCGGCATGGGGGTCAGCCTAGCGGATGTCCACGCCGGACGCAACATCATTGCGATGCTACGGGAATACGCCTGTTTAGATTATAAAATATTGCGGGTATATCTGATTAAATCTCCTAAAATTGCGGGGTATGCTTAGCCTCCGGACATGCTGCGACTGCCGGGGCGTCACTTCCGACAATCGACCGGGAAAGCCGGAGGGTAGAGTGTCCGGCATGTCCAGCCATCCTCCGCTGCGCGCGGTCCTGTTCGACCGGGACGACACCATCGCCTTCACCGACCCTGGCGTGTACCGCGAGGCGGCCCGGTGGGCCCAGGAGACCTTCGGTATCGACGCCCGCACGTTCGGCGGCGCGCTGCGCGAGCAGTGGGACCGCCGCGCGATGGACTGGTGGGACCTACGCACGCCCGAGCAGGAGGACGCCTTCTGGCACGCCTACGGGCAGGAACTCGCGGGGATGCTCGGCCTGACGGCGCCGCAGATGACGCAGCTCATGGACCGCTGGCCGTACGAGGCGTACATGAAACCCGTCCCGAACGCGCGGGCAGTCCTCGGGACGCTGCGCGAGCGGGGGCTGAAGGTGGGCGTGCTCAGCAACACTCTGCCGAGCATCGACCGGACGCTGCGCTTCGTGGGTCTGGACGATCTGGTGGATGTCGCCGTGGCGACCTGCTCGGTCGGGGTGCACAAGCCGGACCCCGGCGCGTACCGGCACGCAGCGGACGCGCTGGGCGTGCGCCTGGAGGAAGTGCTGTTCGTGGACGACAAGATCGAGAACGTCGTTGCCGCCCGCGCGCTGGGCATGCACGCCCTGCTGATCGACCTGAGCGGCGCGCACCCGGACGCCATTCACGACCTCGCGCAGGTGCTGGAGGCCGTCGAGGGGCTGGACGTCGCGTGCTGATCGACGGACACCTGGACCTCGCGTTCAACGCCCTGAACGGCCGGGACCTGACCCTCCCACTGGAGGCGCTGCGCGCGGCGGACCCCACCGTGAACGAGACCGCCACCGTCACCCTGCCGGAACTGCGCTCGGCTGGCCTGCGCGTGTGCGTCGGGACGCTGTTCGCCCTGCCGCACGGAGCGGGCAGTGCCGGCGGGTACAGCGACCACGCGGGCGCGCGGGCGCAGGCGCTGGCGCAGCTGGACGCGTATCACCGCTGGCAGGACGCGGGCCTCGTGCGGCTGCTCTCCACGCGGGCGGAGGTCGGCGCGCACCTACAGGAGCCGGACGGCCCGCTGGGCGTGGTGCTCCTGATGGAGGGCGCCGATCCCATCCGGGACGCCGGGGACCTGCCCTTCTGGGTCGAGCGGGGCGTGCGCGTGATCGGCCCCGCGTGGGGACGCACCCGCTACGCCGGGGGAACGGACGCGCCGGGCCCCCTCACCCCGCAGGGGCGGGAACTGGTGCAGGCCATGCGGGACCTGAACGTCACGCTGGACGCCTCGCACCTGGACGACGCGTCGTTCTGGGAGGCGGCCGAGATCGGGCCGCAGCTGATCGCCACGCACGCCAACAGCCGCGCCCTGGTGCCCGGCAACCGCCACCTGACCGACGACATGGTCCGCGCGGTCGCGGCGTCGGGCGGGATGATCGGACTGGTGTTCCTGAACCGTTTCATCCGCCCGCTGCCGGAGGGTAGCCTGGAACCGGTGCCCCTCTCGGAACTGGCCGCGCACGCCCGGCACTACGCGTCCCTGGTCGGCTGGGAACACGTCACGCTCGGCACGGATCTGGACGGCGGTTTCGGGGCCGAGAAGACCCCGGCGGGCGTGGACCGCTACGCGGACGTGGCTGCCTTCCTGCAGGAGCTGCCCGCCGGGGCGCGGGACGGCGTGGCGTGGGGCAACTGGGCGCGCTGGCTCACGCACCGGCTGTAACCGGGGTCAGGCGGGCGGCCACGCGTGCCGCAGGTCCTCCGACGCTGTGGCCGCGTGCGTCACGGCGTCCCCACCCGCCCCGTTCAGGAATCGCCGGACCAGTTCGAGTCCCAGGGCGTAGCCCCCCCAGCGGGGCAGGTCCTGCGCGGCCGACCCCATGAACCACGCGTGGTAGTCGTACGGCCCGTCCAGGTGCGCCGACGCCCGCGCCCACAGTCCGTCCAGCTCGGTGGTGGGGTGGGCGTACTGGGGGACCTCGCCGCGCTCTTCGGACTCGAAGTGCAGGGCGAGTCCCTCGAACACCAGGGCGTCGAGCAGCGTCCCCAGGCCCGCGTGCCGCCAGCGCCGCGCGTGGTGCAGTTCGTGCGCGAGCGTCGCGGGGAGTTCCTGCCGCCATCCGGCCCGGAAGTGCGGACTGGTGGGTGTCAGGGCAATGTGGACGCTGTGACCGTCCGGGGCATTCCCGACCAGGCCCGTCTCGGGGATCGTCCAGGGGCTGGCGTACAGCACGGCGTCCACGCCGTCCAGTTCCAGTCGGTCCGCGAGGCGAAGGAAGGCGCTCCGCCCGACCTCATCCACATGGGCGGCGAGGTCAGGCGGGAGTTGCCCCCCGGCGTTCAGCAGGTGGAAGAGGTTCGGGCGGGGGTGCGGGCGCATCTGGCGTCCAGCCTCTCACGCGAGGGGGGGCGCGGTCCGCTCATGTGACTGCGCGCCCCCTCGCCCACCGGGTTACTTGATGGTCTTCTTCATGGCCTTGACGGCCGTGTCGAGCAGCGTGGTGTAGTCCTGGGCGGGTTTCTGCACGCTGGCGTTCACGGCGTCACTCCAGGGGCCCCACACCTGGCCCATGGCGGGCACGTTGGGCATGGGGGTGCCGCCGCTGATGATGCGGCCGAAGCCCGCCACGATGGGGTTGCCGGCCAGACGCATGCGGACGCCGATGTTCACCGGGATGCGTCCGCCCGCCTGGTTGAAGGACAGCTGCGCGACGCTGGTGACCAGCCCCTCGGCGAACTGCGTGGCGACGTCCTTCTGCGTGCCGTATGCGTTCAGGACGACGCCCTGCACGCCCACGAAGGGGCTCCACCGGCCGGTCGCGCCGGGGGGCATGGGGACGGACGTGATGCCGTAGTTGATGCCGGCCTTCTTGATGTCGCCCATGTCCCAGGGGCCGGTGACGATCATGGCGGCGTTGCCTTTCAGGAACGCGGCCTTGACCTTGTCGCCGGTCATGTCGGCGGGCACGAGTCGGTCCTTGAAGCGCAGGTCGTTCATCAGCGAGAGTGCCTTGCGGGCGCCGCTGTTGTTCAGGCCGATGTCGCGCACGTCCAGGGTGCCGTCCTGGTCTCCGAACACGTACGAGCCGTACGCGCTGAAGAAACCGTAGTTCATGTAGGCGTTGCTCAGGTCGGTCAGGAAGCCGTAGCGTCCGGCAGCGGTGTTGGTGTTGCGCTTGGCGACCTTCAGGAAGTCCGCCCAGGTGGCGGGGGCGGTGGGGACGAGTTTCTTGTTGTACACCAGGGCGACGCTCTCGGCGAACATGGGCAGGCCGTAGAGTTTCCCGCCGACGGTCAGCGCGCGGACGGTGGTCTGATCGAATTCGCTGCGGCGGGCGGTGCTGTTCAGGGGTTCGATGACGCCGGCCTGCGCGAGCTGGCCGATGCGGTCCTGCGGGAGGGTGACGATCACGTCGGGGCCCTTGCCCTGCTTCGCGGTTTTCAGGAGCTGGTCGACGATCTTGTCGAGGGGCACGTTGACGACCTTGACGGTGTTGCCGCTGAGGTTCTGGTAGGTCTTGACCTGACTGCCGAGCCACGCGACTTCGGCCTTGTCGTTGAAGTGCGTCCAGACGGTGAGGGTGGCGGCGTGGGCGCTGCCCGCCAGGGCGAGGGCCAGCAGGGTGAGGGTTCGTTTCATGTGATCTCCGTGGGCGGCACGGTTGCGCCCGTGGCGGCCCACATGGATCTGGAAACGGTTCCAAAACCGGTGAGGGGCCGCCTTGATGAACTGGTGGAACTGCCCTGCATTATTCCGCCCCCCCCGGCAGGCAGACGTGAAAAACGCCGCACGGAACGCCCCCCGGCGGATGGAACCACCTCTACCCCCACCGGGGGGCGTCGTGGCGTAGGCTGGGGCGCGTGACCACCCCAACCCTCCCGGACGCCCGCACCCACGCGAGCGACCCGCACATGAAGATCGCCGAGGACGCCCTGCGCCCCCACCTGCCAGAACCCGGCTGGCGTTTCGTGACCCCCACCCTCGCGCACGCCGGAGCGGCCCGCCTGAGCCTGCGCGCCCACCCCGAACCCGACGCCGCGCAGGTCACCGAGGCGCTGCCCGGCGAAGCACTGGACCTCCTGTGGGAGAACGCGGGCGGCTGGGCCTATATCCGCACCGCGCACGACCGGTACCTGGGCTGGGCCCGCGCCGACGGCCTGCACGCGCGCCCCTGGCAGCCGGACCTGACCGTCACCGCCCGCCGCGCCCACGCCTACGCCGGGCCGAAGATCAGCCAGCCCATCCGCGCGGAACTCGCGTTCGGCGCGAGGCTCGCCCGGGGCAGCGGCGAGATCGTCACCGAAAACCACCGCCGCTGGGTGCCGGTCATCCTGCCTGGCGGGACGGACGCCTGGGTGCAGGAGGTGATCCTTGCCCCGCTGGACAGCGACCTGTTGACGTTCGCCCAGGGCTTCCTCGACACCCCCTACATGTGGGGCGGGCGCAGCGCGTGGGGACTGGACTGCTCCGGCCTGACGCAACTCGTGTACGGCGCGTTCGGCCGCCCCCTGCCGCGTGATGCTGACCAGCAGCAGGCGTTCCTCACCCCGGTGACGGACGCGCAGCCCGGCGACCTGGCCTTCTTCCCCGGTCATGTCGGCCTGATGCTTGGCGGGCGGCGCCTGCTGCACGCGAACGCCACACACATGCGCGTCACCGTCGAGACGCTCGGCGAGGGCGAGTACGGCACGCGCCTCCAGTCGGACCTCAGCGGCTTCGGGCGGTGGACGCAGTGACCGCCGCGACCTCCCCCACGGTCACCTGGGAGACGCTGGACCTGCACACCGCGCAGCCCTTCGGCATTGCTCGCTGGACGCACAGCGTCTACCCCCGCACCATCGTCACCCTGACCCACGGCGGCCTGACCGGACGCGGCGAGGCCGCCCCGAACGCCTTCTACGGTGAGACGCGCGGCACCGTCGAGGCGGTCCTGCCCATCCTGGCGGACGCGGTGCAGGACCCCTGGGACTGGGACGGCCTGCACGGCCGCCTGTCGGCCCGCATGCCGTACGACCACCCCAGCGTGAAGTGCGCGCTGGAGATGGCGGCCGTCGAGTGGTGCGCCGCGCGCGCCGGGGTGTCCGTCTGGCAGCTGCTCGGCCTGAGCCCCGCGTCCCTCCCCGAGAGCAGCTATACCGTCAGCATCGCCGACCTGGACGACATGCGCCGTCAGGCGCGCGAGGCCGCCGCGCGCGGGCATGGCGTCCTGAAGGTCAAGCTGGGCACCGACCGCGACGAGGCGATTATCGCCGCGCTGCGCGAGGAAGCCCCGCACGTCCGCCTGCGCGTGGACGCCAACGCCGCCTGGACCCGCACCCAGGCCCGCCGGATGCTCGGTGTGTTGGAGGCCGCCGACGTGGAATTCGTCGAGCAGCCCCTCGCCGCCGGGGACCTGGACGGGCACGCCGCGCTGCGCGCCGTGGCGGGGGTGCCCATTGTCGCCGACGAGAGCCTGCACCACGTCTCGGACGTCCTGGCGCTGGCCCGCGCGTTCGACGGCGTGAACCTCAAGCTCGCCAAGCTCGGCGGGCCCCTCCAGGCGCTGCGGGCCCTGCGGCTGGCCCGCGCGCACGGGATGTCGGTCATGATGGGCTGCATGATCGAGAGCAGCCTCGGCATCGCCGCCGCCGCGCACCTCGCAGGTGCGTGCGACTGGGCCGACCTGGACGGCGCGCTGCTCCTCGCGGACGACCCGTTCAGCGGACTGGACTGGCAGGCGGGGCACCTCGCGCGCCCCACGGGCAGCGGCTGGGGCGTCGAGCGGCGCACCCCATGACCGTCCGGGTGGCGATCATCGGCGCCGGTAACCGCGGTGGGGACGTGTACGCCCGCCTGCTCGCGCAGCACGGCGCGCAGGTCACGCATGTCGTGGACCCCCGCGCGGCCCGCCTGACCGAGGTCGCCGCCCGCCACGCCACCCCGCCCGAGCGGCAGTTCAGCGACCCGGACGCCTTCTTCGCGCTGGGTCGCGCGGCCGACGCGGTCGTGATCGCCACCCCCGACGATCAGCACGTCCGGCCCTGCATCCAGGCCCTTGCCCTGGGCTACGACGTGCTGCTGGAAAAACCCATCTGCCTGACCGAGGCGGACCTCGACCTCCTCCAGGCAGCCGAGGCCGCCAGCACCGGGCGAGTCACGGTCTGCCACGTCCTGCGCGCCGCGCCCTTCTTCCGCGAGGTGCGGCGCGTGCTGGACAGCGGCGCCCTGGGCACCCTGATCGGCATCCAGCACGCGGAGAACGTCGCGCACTGGCACTACGCGCACTCCTACGTGCGCGGCAACTGGCGTGCGGCCCCACCCGCCGCGCCGTTCCTGCTCGCCAAGAGCTGCCATGACCTCGACCTGCTCCGCGCGTTCGCCGCCAGCCCCCCCGAACGGGTCAGCAGCGAGGGCGGCCTGCATCACTTCCGCCCCGAGCACGCCCCGCCCGGCGCGACCGACCGCTGCGTCACCTGCCCCGTCCAGGGCTGCCCGTCCGACGCGCGGCGCATCTACTTCACCCGCGACCTGCACACGTGGCCGGTCACGGTCCTCACCGCCGGGGGCATCCGCCTGAGCGACGCGCTGGCACACGGACCGTACGGCGAGTGCGTGTACCTCGGAAAAAACAACGTCGTGGACCACCAGGCCGTCACCGTCCGCTTCCGCAACGGCGTCACCGCGCAGCTCACCGTCAGCGCGTTCACGCACAACAACACCCGCACCCTGAAACTCCTCGGGTCGCACGGCGAACTGCGCGGCCACATGGACCGCCACGAACTCGAACTCCACGACTTCCGCACCGGCCACAGCCAGCGCTGGAGCGTCGACGCCAGCGGCACGCACGGCGGCGGCGACGACGGTCTGATCCAGGCGTGGCTCGCCAGTCTGCGCGGCCACACCCCCCCACCCACTCCCCTGTCCGAATCGCTCGACTCCCACCGCATGGCGTTCGCTGCCGAACGCGCCCGGCAACGAGGCACGGTCGAGGAGGTCTGCTAAGCACGTTCTTTCGCAGGCCTCACACACTCTGAATTCAATAAAGTGAAAGTATTCACGATTAAGCTGGGTCGTGACAAAGTTGTTTCTTCTCTATTCCAGCAGGGACCACCCCCCCTGCTGCCGCTCCAGCACGATCCAATCGGTGTTCTTCAACATGAAGTCCCCACTCCGCCAGACCTCGCGGACATCCAGGCCCAGCAGATCAGCCAGGGCGATCCGGATGATCCCACCGTGCGACACCAGCGCCGCGTCCCCATCCGGCAGTCCGTTCACATCGGCAGCGAACCGCCCCGCGATCTCCCGGAATGACTCACCTCCCCGGAAGCCCAGTTCACCGCCGCCCAGCTCCAGGCGTTCCGGATGCTGCCTCAGGGCCGAGTACGGCTCGCCCGCCCACTCGCCGCAGTCCACCTCGTGAATACCGGGAAGGACCGTGACCGGCACGGCCAGCCGCTCCGCCAGAGGCTGCGCCGTCTGCTGCGCACGGGTATACCGGCTGGCATACACGGCCTGCGGGCACGGCTCTCCCCCGCTGATCCGCTCGGCCATGGCCTGCGCCTGATCATGACCCGCATCGGTAATCTCGTCGTTCGCGCTGCTCGCGCCGCGCAGGATGCCCGCCTGATTGCCCTTCGTCTCGCCGTGCCGGATGATCCAGAGTCGCATGCGCCCAACTGTACCGGGCGCACGCGTCTGTGGACTGCGGGGGATCAGGCGGTCAGGGCGTCCCGCACGGCCTGCGTGGTGGGCGTGGTGGGGCGGCCGATCAGGCGGCTCAGGTCGCGGCTCTCGCTGGCGAGTTCGCCGCGCGTGATGCCGGTGTCACTGTCGGCCAGCACCTGCGCGAAGCCGTCGGGCACGCCGAATCCCGCGAGGGTCCGGGCGTACTCCTCGGCGCTGAGGTCGTGGTACGCGACGGGCTGGCCGCTCTGGCGGGCCACCTCGGCGGCGAGGTCGGCCAGGGTGATGGCCTCGTCCCCGGCGAGCTCGTAGGTCTGCCCGGCGTGACCGTCGGTGCTCAGGACGGCCGCGGCGGCCTCGGCGTAGTCCTGCCGGGGCGCGGGTTGAAGCGCGTGGTTCCCGGCGGCCCCCAGGATCGCGCCATTTTTCACTGCTCCCTTGAGGTCGTAGTTCTCGGTGTACCAGCCGTTGCGCAGCAGGGTGAAGGGCACACCGGACTCGCGCAGGAGCGCCTCCGTGGCCTGATGGTCCCCGGCGAGGATCATGCCGCTGCGGTCGGCGTTCAGGAGGCTGGTGTACGCGATGAGGTCCACCCCGGCGTTCCGGGCGGCGTCAATCACGTGGCGGTGCTGCCCGACGCGGTCGTCGAAGTCGTTGCTGGAGATGAGCAGCAGGCGGTTCACGCCGTTCAGGGCGGCGCTGAGGGTGTCGGGCTGCCTGTAGTCGGCCTGGCGCACCTGGATGCCCTGCGCGGCGAGGTCGGCGGCCTTCGCGGGGTCACGGACGAGAGCGACGAGGTTCCCGGCAGGCACACCCCGCTTGATGAGGGCCTGGAGGGTGAGGCGGCCGAGATGGCCGGTGGCTCCTGTGACGGCAATGGTGCGGGCAGGTGTCGTGGTCATGGTGGGCTCCTGTGGGGGTGAGAGGCGGAACGACTCGTAAGGATCTCACTTACATGTTGGGCAGAGGACCGTCAGCCTGCCCGGGCGGCCAGGTCCCCCAGCACGTCCGCGAGGGTCGTGCGGGCCAGTTCAGCTTCCATCGCGGCCTGCGCGCACCCGAAACGGGCTTCCAGGGTGGCCTGGATGTTCGCGCCGACCGGACACGCCGGGTGCGGATGCTCGTGCAGGCGAAACACGCTGGCCTCGCCGTTCACGGCGCGGTACACGTCCAGCAGGGTGATGTCGCGCGGGTCGCGGGTCAGGCGCGCGCCGCTGACGCCCTGCTGGGTGGCCAGCAGATCCGCGCGGCGCAGCAGGCCCGTGACGGTACGGATCACGACCGGGTTGGTCCCGACGCTGGCAGCGATATCGGCCGAACTGGAGTGCTCGGGGAACTGGCTGATGATGCTGAGCACATGCACCGCCACGGCATACTGACTGTTCACGCACTCACCTCCACCAACATGTCATCAATCTACTTACAGGCTGGGGAGAAGTCAAGGGTGGAGTCTCCCCCACCCCCCCGGACGTTCAGCGCCCCAGGCGGACCGTGACCACTGTGGTATCCGCGAAGGGCTGCACGTTCACCGCGCGGCCCACATCCACAAGGAAGGCGTTCCAGCCACGCTTCAGGCCCGCCTGGAAGCCCTTGCTGGCCGTCACGTTCACGTCGGTGTTCACCCACACCACGAACAGGTTCGCCCCGCGCACGTCCGCCATCACCTCACGCAGCTGCTCGTTCTCGTCGCGGCGGCCGTTGTTGTTCTGATCGCGGTACGTGAACAGCTTGAGTTCCGCCACCTGTGCCTGACCGCTGACCTGCACCGGGTCGATCACGCCGGGCCAGTTCACGTTCTGCGGTGTCAGCGCCACCTGCGCCCGCGCGGTGGGGGCCGTCGCAGGAAGCTCCAGGCTGAACTGGCCCTTCTCGACCGGCACGCTGCTGACCTCCTGCACGACCTGCCCGAAGGGCGTCACGACCACACCGGCCACGCGCAGGTCCGGTGGCAGGTTCCCCCCGGCGACCGAGCCGCGCACCGTCAGGGCGTCAGCGGCACCGGCGGCCAGCAGAACAAGGGAAGTGGCGAGTGTGAAGGTCTTCATATGTCCAGTCTACGCGCGGGGCTGACGCCCATGTGACCGCAGGTGACGATCAACATTCACCAGCCTCTCATGCAATCTGCTGGCAGGAATAGACCGTCCAGCACGGCGCCGCGCACGGACCCACGCCAAACAGGGAGGGCCACCCACGCGGGCAGCCCTCCCTGGACAGCAAGGGCGCTTACTTATTCAGCGCCTGCTTCACGAGATCGATGATCTCGGGCATGGTGTCGGCCACGGGCACGTTCGCCGCCGCGAAGGCCGCGAGCTTGCTCTCGGGGGTGCCGACGTCGCCCATGATGATCGCGCCGGCGTGACCCATGCGCTTGCCCTTGGGTGCCGAGCGGCCACTGATAAAGGCCACGACGGGCTTCTTCATGTTCTGCGCGATGTACTCGGCGGCGGCTTCCTCGTCGGCGCCGCCGATCTCGCCGATCACGACGACCGCGTCGGTGTCGGGGTCGGCCTCGAACAGGGGGAGCACGTCCGCGAAGGTCGTGCCGATGACGGGGTCACCGCCGATGCCGACGGTGGTGCTCGTGCCCATGCCCGCGTCGTTCAGCAGCTTGGCGGCCTCGTACGTCAGGGTGCCGGAGCGGCTGATCAGGCCAATGCGGCCGGGGTTGGCGTAGATCTTGTTCGGCATGATGCCGACCTTGGCTTCCCCGTTCGTGACCAGACCGGGGCAGTTCCCGCCGATCAGGCGGATGCCCTCGCCACCCTCGGCGCGGTTGGCGGCGTCCAGGGTCTTGACTTCCTGCACGGCGCGCATCATGTCCACGGTGGGCACGCCCTCGGTGATCAGGACGATCAGGGGCATACCGGCGTGCGCGGCTTCCAGCACGGCGTCCGCGGCGCCCGCGGGGGGCACGAAGATGATGCTGACGTTCGCGCCGGTCGCGGCCTTGGCCTCGGCGACGCTGTTGAACACGGGCCAGCCCTCGAAGTCGGTGCCGCCCTTGCCGGGGGTGACACCCGCGACGACCTGCGTGCCGAACTCCTTCATGGCGCGGCTGTGCGAAGCGCCTTCACGGCCGGTCATGCCCTGCACGATGACCTTGCTGTCCTTGTTGACGAGGATACCCATTACTTGTTCGCCTCCTTGGCGGCCTCGTCGGCAGCCTCAAACATGGTGGGGTACATCTGGATCAGGGGGCTGTTCACGTCCGCCAGGAGGGCCTTGGCCTCGTCCTCGGCGGTGCCCGCGATGCGCATGCGCACGGGTTTGGTGAGGATGCCCTCGTTCAGCGCCTGGATGACGCCCTTGGCGACCTCGTCGGCGCGGGTGATGCCGCCGAAGATGTTGATGAAGATCGCCTTGACGTCACTGTCCTTGCTGACGAGCTTCACGGCGTTGTACACGACCTCGGCCTTGGCGCCACCGCCGATGTCGAGGAAGTTCGCGGGCTTGGCGCCGGCGCGGTTCACGACGTCGAGGCTGGTCATCACGATGCCCGCGCCGTTGCCCAGCACGCCCACGTTGCCTTCGAGCTTCACGTACGCGAAGCCGTACTTGCTGGCCTCGATCTCGAGGGGGTGCTCGGCTTCCAGTTCGCGCCAGTCGGCCAGGTCCTTGTGGCGGTACATGGCGTTGTCGTCGATCTCGAACTTGGTGTCCAGGGCCAGCGGCGTGCCGCTCTGGTCCACGAACAGGGGGTTGATCTCGACGAGCACGGCGTCACGCTTCAGCGCGGCCTCGCTCATCTTGACCATCATGTCCGCGATCTTGTTCAGGTTGCCCTTGAAGCCGGCCTTGATGGCCACTTCGCGCGCCTCGTAGGGACGCAGGCCCGTGACCGGGTCCACGCGGTGCTTGATGATCTTCTCGGGGGTGGCGGCGGCCACTTCCTCGATCTCCATGCCGCCCTCGGCGCTGGCCATCAGGGTGTAGCTCTGGACGTTGCGGTCGACGATCATGCCGACGTAGTACTCGACGCCCGCGTCGATGTCCACGGCCTTGGTGACCAGCACCTTGTTCACGGTGAGGCCCTTGATGTCCATGCCCAGGATCTTCTCGCCGTTTTCGAAGGCCTTGTCCTCGGTGGGGCTGAACTTCACGCCGCCGGCCTTGCCGCGGCCACCGACGTGCACCTGCGCCTTCACGACGACCGGCTGGCCGTACTCGCGGGCGATCTGACGCACTTCGTCGGGGGTGCGGGCGACCTTGCCGTCCTGAACGTTCACGCCGAACTGGCGCAGAATTTCCTTACCCTGATACTCGTGAAGTTTCACGACTGTTCCCTCCTTGGGGTGAGTGACCTACGCGGCCGAAATCATTTGTCCCGATCAACGAGTATAAGCGCACTTTTGAAAAACCCCGCGCGGCTGTCTCCGGTGGGGGAACAGTCCTGGTGCAGCGGTAGTGGCCGCACGCACTGACAGCCGGCGTCAGGCTCAGGTGAGGAGCGCCGTGTTACTTTGCCTGTCATGACTCAACTTCAGGAGTTGCGCCACGCGATGGCCCGCGCCGGACTGGACGCCGTGTGGATCAGCGATCCCGCCAACGTCCGTGCCGTGAGCGGCTTCAGCAGCGGCAAGGACGGCAAGGTGCTCGTCACGCAGGGTGGGGCCACGCTGTACACCGACGCGCGGTACACGGTGCAGGCGGCCGAGGAGTCCCCGCTCGACGCTTTCATCGCGCGGCCCCCCGCCACGCTGGAGCACGCGGCCCCCGGACTGGCGGGGCTGCGGGTGGGCTTCGAGGCCGATCACCTGACGGTCGCCGCACTGGAAGACCTGCGGGAGCACTGGCCGCAGGCGGCCCTGGTGGCGGTGCAGGGGCTGGTGCAGAGCCTGCGGGCCGTGAAGTCCAGCGCGGAGGTGCAGGCGATCCGGGACGCGCAGGCGCTGGCCGATCAGGTGTTCGCCGAGGTGCGGCCCCTGATCGTGGCGGGCGCGCGGGAACTGGACATCGCCAGCGAGATCGAGCTGCGGCTGCGCCGCGCCGGGGCGCAGAGTGCTTTCGACCTGATCGTCGCCAGCGGCCCGCGCGGCGCGATGCCGCACGGCGTCGCCAGTGACCGCGTCATTCAGGACGGGGACCTCGTGACGGTGGACATGGGCGCGCAGCTGCGCGGGTACCACAGCGACATGACCCGCACGGTCGCGGTGGGCACGCCCGGCGCCGAGATGGCCCGCGTGTACCGCGCCGTGCTGGAGGCCGAGGAGGCCGCCGTGCGTGCCGTGAAGCCCGGCGTGCGGACCGCCGAGTTGGACTGTTTGGCGCGCGACATCCTGACCGGGCACGGCCTGGGCGAGGCCTTCGCGCACTCGCTGGGGCACGGTGTGGGCCTGGAGGTCCACGAGGCGCCCAGTTTGCGCGGCACGAGTGACGACGTGCTGCAACCCGGCATGATCATCACCATCGAACCCGGCGCGTACCTGCCGGGCGTGGGCGGCGTGCGGATCGAGGATCTGGTTCTCGTGACGGAAGACGGCCACGAGGTCCTCAGCGTGTCCCCGAAGGAGGTGCTGTGAGGCTGCGGGTTCCCCTGCTGGCCGCCCTCCTGTTGGGGGCCGCGCAGGCCGGAACGTACCGCGTGCAGGCCGGGGATACCCTGTGGGAGATCGCGCGGGCGCACGGCACCAGCGTCGGCGCCCTGCTGCAACTGAACGGGCGCAGCAGCCAGACGATCCGCGTTGGTGAGGTGCTGCAGGTGCCCGAGCGGGGCGCGCCCACCATCCGCGCGACGTCGCTGGCGCCCGCCGCGCCTGCGTTCCAGCAGGGGCAGGCGGTGTACTACGGGGGCCGCGCACACCCGCAGACGACCATGACGGCCGCGCACCTGAGCCTGCCGTTCGGGACGTGGGTGCGGGTCACGCACGCCCGCACGGGCCGCAGCGTGGACGTGATGATCAACGACCGCGGGCCGTTCGGGGTGCAGTCGCGCGTGATCGACCTGTCCACCGACGCGGCCCGGGCGCTGGGCATCCTGGCTGAAGGCGTGGCACCCGTGACGCTGAGTGTCCTGAGCCGCCCCTGATGCGCGCAGGCGGGGACGGGCGGTGTAGAATCGTTCGGGTTTCAACCACACACGACAAGTTGATGTGCTTCACCCACCGAGGAGGATGGTTTCAATGACGATGGAAACGGCACTGCTGACCCTGGACACCCTGGCCAAGTACCTGAAGGAAAAGGAAGTCCAGCTGGATATGGAAGAGAACAACGGCCAGCGCTTCATCCGCATGGGCTGGCGTTTCGAGATGGGCGACGCGGCCGTGCTGGTCAGCGTGAACGACGGCCCGAACAACACCAGCCGCCTGGAGGTCACCTGCGTGACCCAGAAGCAGTACGGTGACCGCCGCGCGGAGATCGTGAACATGCTGAACGATCGCAACCGCGAGCGTGCCTTCGCCCGCAGCATCGACGCGGACGGCAACGTGTGGCTGGAGTACGTGGGCTTCTACCCCACCCTGGCCGAGATGCCCCAGGAGACCTTCGACACGCTGTTCGGCGGCGTGCTGATGCACTTCCAGGACGACTACGCCGCGCTGGAAGGCTTCGTGCCCCAGATGCAGCAGCAGCCCCAGGCGTAAGCCGACGGGTGAGATGGGCGGGGTCACCCCCCGCCCTTCCTTATAGCTATTAAGTGAATAGTTTCACGATTTTGACTGAACGTGAAAAAATTGCCTCCCTTGCTGTCCGATAACTGAGGAGGGGGCTGGGTTGATGGCCTCCCAGCCCCCTCCTCTCTGGGGCTCGTCTCAGCGGCGCGCGGCCAGCAACTCCTCCAGACGCGCCACGTATCCTTCCAGGGTGCGGAAGGTCGCCTCGACCGGCGCGGGGCTCAGCATGTCCACGCCCGCCTCACGCAGGGCGTCGATGGGGTCCAGGCTCCCGCCCGAGCGCAGGAAGCGCAGGTACGACTCGCGCGCGGCGTCCGGATCGGCGGTGAACTGCTCGAGGATCTGGTGCGCGGCGCTGATCCCGGTCGAGTACTGGTACGCGTAGAAGTTCGCGTACAGGTGCGTGCTGAACTGCGCCCACAGGATGCCGCTGCGCTCGCGGTCCATCGTCACGCCGTCCCCGTAGCCCTCTGACAGCAGGTCGGCGGTCAGGGTGATCAGGTCGGGCGCGCTGAGGGTGCCCCCCGCCTCGATGCGGCGGTACGCTTCCAGCTCGAAGGCCGCCAGGGTCGGCATGATGAAGAAGTACCGGTGGAAGTTCGACAGCGCCTCCTCGATGATCTGCACCTCGAACTCGGTGTCACCGGCCGCGCGGGCCTGGGCGAGCAGGTGCTGGCGGACCATCGCCTGGTTGAAGTTGCTGGCGACCTCCGCGTGGAAGAGGGTATAGCGGGGCACGCCGTACCCGTGTTCGCGCTGCGAGAGCAGGGAGTGCATGGAATGCCCGATCTCGTGCGCCAGGGTGGAGTACGAGTTCATGGTGCCGTTCCAGGTCATGAAGATGTACGGCTTCACGCGCCCCCCACCGTTGCTGTAGGCACCCTGGCGTTTGCCGTCGTTCTCGGCGTAGTCCACCCAGCGCTCAGTGGTCAGGCCGGGCACCATGTCGCGCACGTAGTCGGCACCCAGGGCGGCCATGCCGCCTTCGAGCCACTGCACCGCCTGCTCGTAGGACACGGCGCGGGGGGGCACCAGCGCGGCCTTCACGTCGTATTCGCGCAGTTCGGGCAGGCCCAGCCACTCGCGGCGCACGCGCCAGTAGCGGTGCCAGACCGGCGTGTTCGCGCGGTACGTGTCGAGCAGGGTGGTCACGACGGCAGTGGGAATGTTGTCCGGGGACAGCGACGCACTGATGGTGTCGGGGTAGTTCCGGGCGCGAGCCAGGAACACGTTTTGACGGACGTTCGTGGCGTACATCGCCGCCTGCGAGTGCCGCGCGGCGAGGTGCGCGTCCGCGTAGCCTTCCCAGGCCTCGCGGCGCACCTCGCGCTCCGGGTGGGCGGTCAGGCGGTCCACGTTGCCCTGCGTGACGGTTTCGCCGCCCGCCGTGCCGAAACGCAGGTCCATGTTCGCCAGCGCGGGGTGAATGCCGCGCTCCGAGGCGAAGGGAGCCTGCACGGCACCGAGGAGTTCCTCGACCTCGGCGCTGCGGACGTGGGGTTTACCGCGCAGGATGCGCTCCAGGCGCACGCGGTGCTCGGCGAAGTCCGGCGTGTCCAGCCAGCCGCGCACCAGAGCGTCGTCCAGCGCGAGGAGTTCCGGACGGAAGAACGCCGCAGCGCTGCCGAACTGCGCGCCCAGGGTGGAGGCGCGGTCGCGGCGGGCGGCCGCCACCGCGTCTCGGCCGTCCACGCTGGCGGTCATGCTGGCGTAGGACATGAAACGGCCCAGACGCAGTTCGAGGTCGTTGGCGGCGCGCAGGTACGCCAGCAGCCCCCCGGGCGTGCCGAGCTGTCCCGCGTGAGCAGACAGTGCAGGAAGGTCGCGGGCCAGGGCGTCCCCTTCCGCCGACCAGGCGTCGGGCGTGTCGTAGAGGGCCTCGATGTCCCAGGTCTGTTCACGGGGGACGTCGCTGCGGGGCGGCAGCGCCTTGATCGTTTCAGTTGGCATGCCGGAGGCTAACACTCCGCGCACGGGCACGGGTTTAAAGTGACCCCCATGTTCGGACGGACCTCATGACCACCACCGCCCCCCCCGCGCCCGGCAGCGGCCTGGGCGCCATGCTGCGCCTGCCGCACGCCCTGCCGCTGGCGCTCAGCTGCTTTCTGCTGGGCTTCGGCCTGTCGCTGGCCATCCCGTTCACGGCGCTGTACGCCGTGAAGAAGGCCGGCCTGAGCCCGCTGCAACTGGGCATCTTCCTGACCGTGAACGCCATCAGCGCCGTCGCGGTCGCCACGCTGCTGGCCCGCTGGTCCGACCGGCTGCCCAACCGCAAACCCATCGTCCTGGCCACCATGGCCGCCGGGACCGCCGCGTACGCCCTGATCGGCGTCACCCCTCACTTCGCAGGCCTGCTGGTGATCGGCGCGGGCCTGCTGTCCCTGGGCGCGGCCGCGTTCCCGCAGGTGTTCTCCTTCGCGCGGGCCAGCCTGCAGGATGTCCCCGCCGACCTGGCCGACCGCGCCATGACGCTCCTGCGCGCCGTGTTCAGCCTGTCCTGGGTGGTCGGCCCGGGCCTGGGCGCCGTGATCCTGGGCGCCGGGAACTACACGGCGGTGTTCCTCAGCGCGGGCGCGTGCTTCGCGCTGGCGGCGCTGCCGCTGCTGCGCGTCCCGGGGCGCCGCCCGCAGCCCACGCCGGGCATCACCCCGGACCTGCCCGACACGCCCCGCCCCGCCGCGCGCCGCGCCATCGCGCTGGGCGCCCTGGCATTCGTCCTGTACGGCATGAGCATGCAGATGGGCATGGCGATGTTCCCGCTGTTCGTCACCGAGACGCTGCGCGGCACGAGCGGCGAGGTGGGTTTCCTGGTCGGCCTGTGCGCCCTGCTGGAGATCCCGGTGATGATCGCGCTGGTCACGTGGCGGCGCCTGCCGGGCGTGCCCACGCTGGTCGCGGCGGGCATGGCGCTGTTCGTGGCGCACTTCGCGCTGGTGTACGTCGCGGACAGCCTGCCGCTGCTGATCGCCGCGCAGGTCATCCGCGCGGTGGTCCTGGCGATCCTGGCGGGGCTGGGCATGACCTACTTCCAGACCCTGATGCCGGGCCGCTTCAGTGCGGCCACCACACTGTTCGCGAACACCGGCAGCATCGGCGGGATGCTCAGCGGTATCACCAGCGGCGCCGTCGCGCAGACCCTCGGGTACCGCAGCGTGTTCCTCGTGTGCGCCGCGCTGACCCTGCTGGGCTTCCTGGTGATGATCTGGACGCACCGCCGCAGACCGGAGTGACCGGACAGTCAGAGGGGGACCGGGCGCGCGGCCCGGTCCCCCTCTCCCCTGCTTCTGATCAGGCGGTCGCGGCGCCCAGGCCGAAGGCGCGGTGGACGGCCAGGGTGGCCGCGTCCACGTGCGCGGCCTCCACGGCGACGGACACGTTCAGTTCGCTGCTGCCCTGGGAGATCATCAACACGTTCACGTCCTGATCGGCCAGCGCCGTGAACATCCGCGCCGAGACGCCCTTCTGACCGCGCATGCCGCTGCCCACGATGGCCAGGACCGCCACGCCGGGCTGCTCCTCGACCTTCAGTTCCAGGCTGACCCCGGCGCGCAGCGCGGCCAGGGTGCGTTCGGCGTCCACGGTCTGCACGGCCAGCGACACGTTGCTCATGCTGGACGACTGCGAGACCATCAGCAGCGTGACGTTCTCGCGGGCGATCGCGTCGAACACGCTGGCGATCACCTCGGGAATGCCGAGCACGCCCGCGCCGCTGACGTTGATGATGCTGACGTTGCGGATTGCCGTGACGGCCTTGACGGGGTGACCGTCCTCGTCGCGGGGCTGCGCCTGCACGAGCGTGCCGGGGAAGTCCGGGTCGGCGGCGCTCTTGACGCGAAGGGGAATCCCGCTCTCCTGGAGGGGCGTGACGGCCAGCGGGTGCAGCACCTTCGCGCCGAAGTAGGCGAGTTCCATGACCTCGCCGTACGACAGGACCTCGATGTTCTGCGCGTCCTTGACCACGCGGGGGTCGGCGCTCATGACGCCGTCCACGTCTTTCCAGGCCCAGACCTCATCCGCGCCGAGCGCCTTGCCGACGATGGTGGCACTGAAATCGGTGCCGCCGCGCCCCAGGGTGGTAATCGCGCCCTTCTCGGTCTCGCCCATGAAGCCTGCCACGACCGGCGTGACCCCGGCGGACAGCAGGCCGCTGAGGCGGTCCTTGACACGTTCATAGGTGTTCGGCATGGGCTTGGCGTTCCCGAAGTGGCTGTCGGTCAGGATGCCCGCCTCGCCGCCGGAGAGGTGGTGCGCGCGCAGGCCGTCCTGTTCGAGCGCGAGGCTCATCAGGGGCGCGGAGAGACGCTCGCCGAACGCGACGATCAGGTCGCGGCTGCGGGGCGTGAGTTCGCGCAGCAGGTACACGCCGTACACGGCCTGCCGCAGGGTCTCGTGCATCTCGCGGATCTCGCGGACGGTGATGCTGTCAGGCGCCGCGCCGAGTTCCTGCGCGGCCGTGAAGTGACGGGTGCGCATCAGGGCGATCTCGTCGTTGGCGGCGGCGATGTCGCCGGACTGCGCGGCGTCCGCAAGTTTCAGTAGCTGGTTCGTGACGCCCGCCATGGCCGAGACGACCACGACGACCTTCACGCCCACGCGGACGGAGCGGGCGGCCAGGGAGGCGCTGTGGCGGATGGCGCGCGAGTCCTGCATATTGGTGCCGCCGAACTTCATGACGAGGAGGTCGTAACTCATGGCGTGCAGTATGACCTGACGGGCGGGGCGGTGGGACCGGGGCGTCTGGGCAGCGCCGGTACCCTGCGTGCGGCCCTGAATGAGAACGCCAGCCGGGCTCAGATACTACTCATGAATTCCCCATGTGACGGGGTCCACGGGGCGGGCGTTACACGCCGGAGGCCCAGGATGGCCGGTTCAGCGCACCTCGCCAGCGCAGCTGACATTCCACAACAGAGGAGCGTAACGCCCCTGCAACGAGCCAGTAACGTCACACGCGGCAACAAATTGACCGTCCCAGACATGAGAATTATAGTTTTCCTCAGTCCGGTGACCCGCGTACCACAGCGTTCAGATGACAGCTTCTGGGGAGAAGCTGGCGGCGCCCCATGCGCCGCGCGCCAGCACCCACCGGACAGGAGGAAGGCCATGAAGAGAACCGCTCTGCTGCTCGCCGCCCTGAATCTCGGTCTGGTCCACGCCCAACAGGCCGCCTCGGTCACCCTCCACCCCGCTGTGGAGGTCTCGAACGTGTGCGCCATGGGCGACGAGAACATCAACGGCATGAACATCGACGGCCCCGCAGGGTTCCCGGCGTTCGACTACAACGCCCTTGACGGGGACGGCGGCGGCGTCGAGACGCCCGTCCTGAGGATCCGCTGCACGGCCGGGACAGCCATTACGCTGGGCATCAACGCGTCTGGGGCGGGCTCCGAAAGCCTCGCCCCGCAGAGCCTGTCCAGCACCGTGAACAGCACCTTCGACGGCCTGATCTACCTGCAGGGCAGCGGCTCGGTGCCGCTGAAGGCCATGTGGAAGGTGCGGGTCAACACCAATCCCTCCAGCAGTGCCACCACGCCCGACCGGTACGCCGGGTGGCTGAAGATGACCGCGCCGGACGGTCAGTGGGGCGTGCCCGCCGGGACCTACACCGGTACGCTGGCGATCACCGTCTCGTACAACTGAGCACGGTGTCCGTAGCGCGATCTGCCGGCGCGGACCGGTCCTGAACACCAGTCCGGCCGCGCCGGCAGACGCGCTGGCAGGAGCATCAGGGGCCGGACGGTGCGGGGAGACTCCGCCGTCCGGGCCGTTTCATTCCCGGCCAGGTTCGGGATTCCCGGAGGCCATATGAGGACAGGTGCAGTCTGCTGGAGCGTCTGGCTGCTGGGCGGCGCGCACGCGGCGTGCCTGCCCGTGAGCGCCAGCCTGGACGCTGATCCATACAACGCGCTGCGCGGCGCCCGCCCGACGCTGGCGGTCACCGTGACCTGCGCGCGGCCCGGCGACCGGTTCCGGTTGGACCTGGGACTGCTGGATGGCGGCGCGGGGGCGCTGCGGCTGGTCGGGCCCGGCGGGACGCTCCTGGCGACTGTTGCGGGTGGGGACGGCACGGCGTGGCGGGGCGAGCGGCGCGGCACGCAGGTGGTGCGGGTGCCGCTGAACATCCTTTCCGGGCAGTGGGTGGCGGGCGGCACGTACCGCGCGGCGCTGGAGGTCACCGTGGTGAACACACGACAGGAGACGCCGTGAGGCGCGGGGCGCGCGCGCTGCTGGTCCTCGCGCTGGGGGCGCTGGCGGGCGCGCAGGGGTTCGGGTTCACGCCGACCGTGCTGAACCTCGACCCGACGCGGTCGCTGAACACGCAGACGACCATGCTGAACACCACGCGGGTGGCGTCGAAATTCACGGTGAGTGTGAAAGCCTGGCGGGTCGAGGGCGGACGCATGGTCCTGACCGACACCCGGGACCTGCTCGTCAACCCGGCCGAGTTCATCCTGCCGGGCGGCGCGTCGCAGGTCGTGCGGGTGGGGCTGCGCAAGAAGCCCGGCGCGGCCGAGGTCGCGTACCGGCTGCTGGTGCAGCAGGTCCCGTACGGGACGAGCGTGCCGCAGACGACCGTCGCGGCGGACGGGATCGACGTGCGGCTGGACCTGCCGACGACGTTCTCACTGCCGGTGTACGTGGCGCCACCCGGCGCGGCGGCGCGCATGAGTTTCGACGCGCAGCGGCAGGGGAACGACCTGATCCTGCGTCTCGCGAACGCCGGGACGCGGCACGAGACCTTCAATGCGTTCCAGGCAGCGCGCGGGGACACGCGGGTGGACCTGGCGTCGCTGGCGGTGCTGGGGGGCGCGTCGGTGACACTGACCCTGCCCGGGCTGGGCGCGCGGTCCGGGGACCTGACCCTGAGCTTCCTGAACGCAGACGCGAAACCGGCCCGCGTGACCGTCCGGGTGCCCTGAGATGCGTGCCGCGCACCTTCCAGGCCTGTCGGCGGCGCTGTGGGCGGCGACGCTGCTGTGGGCGGCACCCCCGGTGGGGGCGCAGTCGGGGGGCTCACCGGAACCGGCCGCGTGCGCCGCGCCGGAGATGCTGCTAGAGGTGGTGGTGGGCGGTGCGCCGCGCGGCGCCATGCCGGTCCGCCTGGGCGTGGACCTGGCGGATACGCTGGTCCCACCCGACGTCCTGCGCGCCGCGGAGGCCGGGTACGCGGCGCAGACGGTGTCGTGCGACGGCCAGCCGTTCGTGAGGCTGTCCGGGCAGGTGACCGTCACGTTCGACCAGCCCCGGCAGCGCCTGCTGATCCGCCCCCGTCTGGACCGGTTGCAGGGCGACACGCTGAACCTCGCGGGGGCCGCGGCGGGCGCGCCGACCGGCGGTCAGCCGGTGTGGGGGGTGGAGTACGGGGCGGACGTGCAGGCCACGTATGCCGTCACCCCTGCGGCGGGGGCGCCGCCCGCCGCACTGAACGCGACCGTGAACGCCGACGTGGGGGGATCGGGCGGCGCCTGGAGCGGCTCGGCCGGGGCGCTGCTGGAACGGTCGGACGGGTCGTGGCGGGCGCAGCCGCGCGCGCAGGTCAGCGTGGGCGTCACGGACAGCGTGCGGGTGGGCGCGGCGTGGAACGCGCAGCCACTGGAGGGCAGTCCGGGCCTGAGCAGCAGTGACTTCCGGGGCGTGGCGCTCGGCGCGCAGGGCGGCTTCACGCTGCTGGACCCAGAGCGGCGCGTGGACCTGCCGCTGGAGGCGGACGTGCGGGTTTTCCTGGATGGCCGTGAGGTCGCGGCGAGGCGGGCCGGGCCGGGCGTGCTTCGTCTCGTGGACATTCCGCATCCGGCGGGCGCGCCGCTGACCGTGCAGGTTGAGGTGACGGACGAGACGGGCGTGCGCGTGCAGGAGTGGGTGCTGGAGCCCGATCCGGACCCGCTGCCGCGCGGCGCGTACCTGGCGGCGGTGCGGGCAGGCTCGTCACGCGGCGCGTGGGGCGCGGACGTGCGGGGCGAGTACGGCCTGGGGCGCGGCTGGCGGGTGGGGGCGTCCGGGAGTGCGCAGCTGGGCGGGTCGCTGTCGGCCGGGGCGCGCGTGGCGTACACGGACGCGCGTGGGGGCGCGCAGGCCAGCGTGCAGGTCACTTCGGCGGTGACGGGCGGGGTGCGGTCGACTGTGACGACGCTGGGCCTGCGCGGCGAGACGCAGGTGGGCGCGGCGCGGGTGTCGGCGTTCACGGTCCTGCCGCTCGGCGCGTGGCAGGACACGCAGCTGGGCGCCGCCCTGAACGCGAACCTGGACCCGTGGACGCTGTCGGTATCGGCGCGGACGGCGCTGCGGCGCGACACCTGGAGTGTCGAGGGCAGCGTGACCCGCACCTTCGATACGGTGGGCAGCGTGACGCTCAGCGCGGCGGCGCAGCCGGGCGGCTGGCGGCTGGGCGTGGCCGGCGGGTACCGGCCTTCGCCCAGGTGGGACCTGACGGGGGGCGTGCGGGCCGTGCAGGTGCCGCCTGCGCCGGGCTCAGAGGCCCCGGCGGTGGCGTGGCAGGCCGCGGCGGGCGCAGCGTTCCAGGTGGACACGGGCAACCGCCTGACGGCCCGCGTGTCGCGGGACGATCTGGCGGTGGGGGGCAGTCACGTGGGGCGGGTGCTGGCCTCCGGCGAGGTCGGCCTGCGGGGCGCGTTGGCGCGGGTGCAGGGGGCGGTCGTGGCCCTGCCGGACGGCCTGAGTGCCCAGGCGACGCTGGGGCAGCGGGCGGTGCTGCTGCAGACCGGCGTGCCGGGCCTGAGCATCCTGCTGGGCGGGGTGTTCGTGGGGCGGACGGACGCGGCAGGCAGCATCCTCCTGAGCGGCTTCACGCCCGGCGAAACGGCCGAGGTGCGCGTGGATCTGCGGGACGCGCCGTTCGGCGTGCAGGTGGGCACGGACCGCCGGGTGATCGTGCCGCCGCAGGCAGGCCTGACGGTGCTGGACTGGCGCGCGAACTTCCGGGTGCTGCGCTGGGTGCAGGTGCGCGGCCCGGACGGCACGCCGGTCGGGAACGGCAGCGTGGTCTGGAGTGGCGGGTCAGTCCTGCTGGACGACGAGGGCTTCGGGCTGTTCCCCGCGCAGGTGGTGCGGGGCGAGGTCCGCTCGGCTGGTGACGAGGTACTGTGCGTGCTGGACGTCACGCCGGGCGCTCAGGAGGTCCGCTGCGGGACGCCGCCTGACCAGCCGGGTCAGTAGTAGACGAGTTCGGTGCCGTCGCTTTCGGTGGCGCTCACGCGGGTGTAGACGTTCAGGGTGCCGCCCATGGGATCGTCACTGGTGGCGTTCAGGCGCCACTCTCCGGCAGGCAGGCGGCCGTACAGTTCCGGCAGGGTGCGGGGGTCGGTGGGCCGGTAGTCCTGCGTGCAGCGCAGTGCGAGGGTCTGGGCGTCGCTGCGGCTGACCTCGCACACGGCGCGCACCGTGACGTGGATCGGGATGGTGATCTGCGCGGCGTGGGCAGCACTCAGGGCGGCGCCGAGCAGGGCGGTGAACAGGGTCAGGGCGGTGCGGTGGGGTCGGGGCATGTGAGGGTCCTCCTGGGCGGGCCTCACCGGGGGTGGGCCTGATGCCACGCAGCGTAGGGACGCCGCTGGCACCCGCCTCTTGCAGAAGCGGGACATGAAGAGAGGTTTCCGACACGTGGCGGCGTACCGGACGCCGTGGTCTGGGAGGGGCGACCCCACAGGGTTCTGAGGGCAGTCGTGTGGGCGGGGAGCGCGCAGCGTCAGCCGTGCGTTTGCAGCGTGATGCGCCTGAACCCAGATGCTCGTTTCACCAAGTATTCACCCGCGTGCCGCACCATCAGGGCATGAAAGGACACCTCATGCTGGGACTGACGGGCGCTGCCCTGCTCGCCTCCGGTCTGGCGTTCGCGGCCCCGTACGCCGCGACGGCCGGCACCGCGACCTTCTCGCACACGGTGCGTTTCATTCCGGTGCGCGGCAGCATCGCGGGCGTCACGGCCAGCGTGAACCTGGACCCGGCGAACCTCGCGGCCACGACCGGCAGCGTGACCGTTCCGGTGGTGAATCTGAAGACCGGCATCGGCCTGCGCGATACGCATGCCAAGGGTGCGGAGGCGCTGAATACTGCGAAATTCCCGAATGCGACGTTCAAGCTGGAGAAGCTGACGGGCGGGAAACTGGTCGAGGGCCAGACACTGTCCACCACCGCGACCGGCACGCTGACCGTGAAGGGCACGGCGAAGAACGTCAGCGTGCCCGTCAAGGCCACGTTGCAGGGCGGGAAAGTGAATGTGAGCACGCAGTTCAAGTTCAATCCCTTCGATTTCGACGTGCGTTACCCGGGGAGTAGCGACTCTGTGACGGTGGACGTGGCGTTCGTGCTGAACGCCGGGTAAAGTCCGCGGAAGGCCGTGAGGACGGGGTGGCTGTGGCCGCCCCCTTTTTTTGGACTTGGTTCACGAATGCCTTGGTGTACAGGTGACACGAACCGCCGATCCTGCGACCCGCGTTACACTGCGACATGCGAGGTCATCCGCCCCAGCACTGGGGGCGGCCCTCACGACTGGAGGCACAGCATGAAAGTAGGGATTAACGGCTTCGGCCGCATCGGCCGTCTGGTGTTCCGTGTTCTGGAAGCTCGCGGCGTTGAAGTGGTCGCCATCAACGACCTGACCGACAACAAGACACTCGCCACCCTCCTGAAGTACGACAGCACCGCCGGCAAGTTCGACGGTACCGTCGAGTACGACGACGCGTCCCTGACCGTGAACGGCAAGAAGATCCACGCGCTGGCCGAACGCGACCCCGCCAACATCAAGTGGGGCGAGATGGGCGTGGACATCGTCATCGAATCCACCGGCATCTTCACCAGCCGTGACGGCGCGGGCAAGCACATCCAGGGCGGCGCCAAGAAGGTCATCATCACCGCGCCCGCCAAGGGCGAGGATATCAGCGTCGTGCTGGGCGTCAACGAGCAGGACTACGACCCCGCGCAGCACCACATCATCAGCAACGCCAGCTGCACCACCAACAGCCTGGGCGCGCCCATGAAGCTCATCGACGAAGCCTTCGGGATCGAGAAGGCCATCATGACCACCGTCCACAGCTACACGAACGACCAGCGTGTGCTGGACCTGCCGCACAGCGACCTGCGCCGCGCCCGCGCCGCCGCCGTGAACATCATCCCCACCAGCACCGGCGCCGCCAAGGCCGTGTCGCAGGTGTACCCCGCGCTGAAGGGCAAGTTCGACGGCACCAGCCTGCGCGTGCCCACCCCCACGGGCAGCATCAGCGACGTCGTCGTGATCCTCAAGCGTGACGTGACCGTCGAGGAAGTCAACGACGTGTTCCGCAAGGCCGCCGAGGGCAGCCACAAGGGCATCATCGCCTACACCGAAGATCCCATCGTGCTCTCGGACATCGTGGGCGACCCCCACAGCGCCATCATCGACGGCGGCCTGACCATGACGATGGGCAGCCTCGTGAAGTTCTTCAGCTGGTACGACAACGAGTGGGGCTACAGCAACCGCATCGCCGACCTCGTGCAGCTGGTCCAGCAGAAAGGCTGACCGCCACACCCTGATGGTTGATAGAGAGGTGGCCGGTCCATCCTCTATCAACCATCACCTTTTCCCCCGGAGAGACGACATGCAGAACCTCAGTCAGCTGGATGTGCAGGGCAAGCGCGTGCTGGTGCGCGTGGATTACAACGTTCCCGTCAAGGAGGGCGTGGTGCAGGACGACACGCGCGTCACCGCCAGCCTCCCCACCATCAGCGCCCTGCTGGACGCCGGCGCGCGCAACGTGATCCTGATGAGCCACTTCGGCCGCCCGAAGAACGGCCCCGAGGAGAAGTACTCCCTGAAGCCGGTGGCGCCCGTGCTGGAGAAGGTGCTGGGCCGCCCCGTGACGTTCATCGCCGGGACCGCCGACAGCGACGAGACCCTGGCCGCCGTGCAGGCGCTGCCCGAGGGTGAGGTGGCGCTGCTGGAGAACGTGCGGTTCAGCGCCGGTGAGGAGAAGAACGACAGTGGCCTGAACGGCAAGCTGGCCCGCCTGGGCGACGCGTTCGTGCTGGACGCCTTCGGCAGTGCCCACCGCGCGCACAGCAGTGTCAGTGGCGTGGCGGCGCAGCTGCCCCACGCGGCGGGCACGCTGCTCCAGACCGAGGTGGACGCGCTGGGCAAGCTGCTCAGCGGCGCCGAGCGGCCGTACGTGGTGATCATCGGCGGCGCGAAGGTCAGCGACAAGATCAAGGTCATCGAGAACCTGCTGCCCCGCGTGGACAAACTGCTGATCGGCGGCGGCATGGCGTACACGTTCATCAAGTCGCAGGGCGGCAAGATCGGCGAGAGCATCCACGAGGACGACCAGCTCGACCTCGCCGCGCGACTGCTGCGCGAGTACGGCGACAAGATCATGCTGCCCGTCGACGTGATCGCTGCAGACGCATTCAGCGCCGACGCGAACACCCAGGTGGTCGCCAGTAACGCCATCCCCGACGGCTGGCAGGGCCTCGACGCCGGCCCCGAGACGGTCAGGCTGTACAGCGAGGCCCTGAAAGGCGCGAAGACCGTGTTCTGGAACGGCCCGCTGGGCGTGTTCGAGTTCGCGAAGTTCGCGGGCGGCACGAACGCCGTCGCAGCCGCGGTGGGCAGCCTGAAGAACCAGGCGTACACCGTCGTGGGCGGCGGGGACTCCGTCAGCGCGGTCAACAAGAGCGGCAAGGCCGACCAGATCGACCACATCAGCACGGGCGGCGGGGCCAGCCTGGAACTGCTCGAAGGCAAGGCCCTGCCCGGCGTCGAGGCGATGAAGTAACCCTGCGCCGGGGAGGCCTCCGCGCCTCCCTGCTCACCTGCGCCGCGCCGCCGCACCCGTCCGTGACATGCTGGGAGGCACCATGACCACAACCCCCGTCGCCGTCCAGCACCGCGATCACACCGCCCTGACCGAGGAGTTCGCGCGGACGCTCGTGGCACACCTGAACCGCCTGCGGGCCGAGTCCCACCCGCACGACCCGCCGGTCGACCCGGCGAACGTGTGGGGGCAGATGCAGCACCTGCCCCCAGTCCTGGAACTGGATTTCTGGACGGTAGAGCAGGACGGGCAGATCGTGGCGCACGCCCGCACGCAGCTGTTCACGGTCGGGGAGAACGGGCATCTGGCCGAGCTGGAGCTCATGGTCTCCCCTGCCGCGCGGGGGCGCGGGCTGGGCCGGACGCTGCTGGACCATGCGGCGCGGGCCATGCGGGAACGCGGGCGGACGCTACTGATCACGCAGACGAACGACCGTGTACCCGCAGGTGAGGCGTTCGCGCGCCGCGCCGGGTTCCAGCCGGGCCTGAGCAGTCACGCGAACCGCCTGCTGCTCTCGGACATCCCGGACGGCCTGCTGGACGCCTGGACGACCCGCCCGGACGACGGGTACACGCTGGAGGTCTGGACGGACGGCGTGCCGGACGCGGACCTTGATGCCTACGCGGAACTCCTGAACGTCATGAACAGCGCCCCCCGCGACGACCTGGACATGGAGGACCACCGCACCACTCCGGACGAGGTCCGTTCGATGGAGCAGCTGGCGCGCGCCGGGGGCCGCGCAGCGGTCGTGGCGGTCGTCCGTGCGCCCGACGGGACGCTGGCGGGCCTGACGGACGTGTCGTGGCGCCCCGCGCAGCCGGGCATCGTCAGCCAGGGGAACACGGGCGTGCTCCCGGCGCACCGGGGACACCAGCTGGGCCGCTGGCTGAAGGCGGCGAACGTGAGTGAGGTCATGCGGCTGAACCCGCAGGCGACCGAGATCCGTACGCAAAATGCGGACAGCAACGGCCCCATGCTGAAGATCAACACCGACCTGGGCTTCCGCCCGTTCATGGCGTCCACCGTGTGGCAGGGCGCCGTGGCGGACGTGCTGTCCGGGCTTGAAAGGAACTGACATGAAGAACCTGCTGGCACTGAACTGGAAGATGAACAAGACCCCCACCGAGGCCCGGGCCTGGGCGCAGGAACTCGGCGAGAAACTTGAAGCCGGGCAGGCGGAACTGGCCGTCATGGCTCCCGCGATCACCCTGAGCGCGCTGGCCGCGAATCTCCCCACCGGCGTGGGCTTTGGCGGGCAGGACGTGTCCGCGCACGAGTCCGGTGCGTACACCGGCGAGATCAGCGCCGCGATGCTCAAGGACGTCGGCGCGACATACGCCGTGG
This sequence comes from Deinococcus soli (ex Cha et al. 2016), assembly GCF_001007995.1. NCBI lineage: Bacteria > Thermotogati > Deinococcota > Deinococci > Deinococcales > Deinococcaceae > Deinococcus > Deinococcus soli (ex Cha et al. 2016). The sequence goes on from NZ_CP011389.1 coordinate 222,398, forward strand.
TGGGCCACAGCGAGCGCCGCGACTACCACGGCGAGACCGACGCGGTCGTGGCCGCGAAGGCCCGTCAGGCGCAGGCGAACGGCCTGACGCCCATCGTGTGCGTCGGCGAGAAGCTCGATGTCCGTGAGGCGGGCGAGCACGTGCCGTTCACGCTGGCTCAGCTGGCGGGCAGCCTGGAGGGCGTGGGCACCGACGTGGTGGTCGCATACGAGCCCGTATGGGCCATCGGTACCGGCAAGACCGCCACTGCTGAGGACGCCGAGGAGCTGGCCGCCGCAATCCGCAGTGCGCTGGAGGAACGCTACGGCGACGCGGCGGCGGGCATCCGCGTGCTGTACGGCGGCAGCGTGAAGCCGGACAACATTGCCAGCATCTGCGCGAAACCGAACGTGAACGGCGCCCTGGTGGGCGGCGCGAGCCTGAAAGTCGCCGACGTGCTGGGCATGAACGACGCGCTGAAGTAACGCTGATGGCCTGCCCTTAGGGGTGGGCTGTTCTTTGTAGACCGTAAGTGAATGTTTTCACGATTTCTCAGCACGTGAAGGATTTGTTTACTATTCCGTCCGGGCCTTCTGTCATTGATCTGGGCGACGACACGGGTGTGTCCCGAACGCATCCGCCCGCAACACGTCATCCTGAATCTTCCCAGCAGGCGCCGGAGCGTAGCTTCATGGCGTCAGCCGCTGGATCGTCCGCCGCTCAATCGGCCATTCGTTCATCCGCTTCAGGGGTCGCCACCTGATCCCAACGCCACTCTCCAGCGCGGGCCATGGCGTGCAGGCGGGCCCGCAGGGCGGCGTGGCTGCGCAGGTCCTCGCGGAACGCCTCCCGGGACCGGAGGGGCAGGCCCGCCTCGCGCAGTGACGTCAGGTCCGGTGTGGGCGGCACCTCGGCGGCGCGCAGGAGCGGGTGGCGGGACTGGGTGCGCTCAAATGTGCGGCTCAGGCTATCGACGCTGGCCAGGGCGCGCTTCAGGCCGCGTGGGCAGTCACCCCGCAGCGCACCCTGGATGATCAGCAGCGCCTCCCCCAGCGCCGGGAGGTGCAGGTCCAGCGCGTCCTGCCGGTCATGGTCATGGAAACGGTGCAGGTAAGGGGTATTCAGGTGCGCGGCGTCCAGGCGGTTCAGCAGATGTTGCAGGTCTCCCGTGAGGCTGGACAGGCCCCGGTCGTGGTCCTGCACGGCGTTCACGATCAGCGCCTGCGCGCCGGGCCCCGCGCGGTGCAGCAGCAGCGCCAGTTCGCGCCGTTCGGTGCGGGCCTGCGCGATGGGCACGACGAACGTGATGGCGAAGGTCAATAGGAAGAACCCGTTGATGGCGGCCACGTCCGTCATCACGCGCCAGAAGGCCTGCGGGGCGATGATCTCGCCCAGGCCCAGCGTGCTGATGGTGTACCCGACGAAGTAGAAGCAGGCGACGAAAGTGGCGGGCTGACCGCTCTCGGCGCCGACCAGCGCGCCGGGGTGCGACCAGAAGATCAGCGTCCAGCCCAGCCACGTCAGGAGGGTCCATGCCGTGAGGGTACCCGTGATGATGACTGGCGTCGCCCAGGAGAGCAGCGCGCGCCGTCCGGAGTGATGCGCGGCGCGGCGCAGCAGGCCGTACAGCGGACGGTGGATGGCGCGGCTCAGGCGGCCCTCACCGGTCTGGATACACGTGACGATCAGGTCGAGCAGGACCGCCACGACCATCAGCGCGCCGGGAAGCCAGAGGAGGGACCTGAGCATGAGAGGCATTCTCACGGGCCGCGCCGCGCCGGGGGATGCCGTGAACGTGGATGAGCCTTCACGGTTCCCGGGCTGGTACAGTGACCCGGAGTTCAGTTCGGTCACGTCCCATCGTCCACGTTGTCAGGAGCACCCTCATGACCACCGACTGCTGCCGTGAGAGGTCCGTATGCATGTCTCCCCTGTCGTCCTCCCTGTTCTTCTCGTGTTGGTCGCGGCCGGAAGGGTACCGGCCCGCACGGCCGCCGCGCCCCCCGACCCGGAACTGATCCAGGCAGCGGCCGTGCTGTACGGCGCGGCGCAGGTGGGGGGCACCATCCGTGACTGGTGTCTCAAACGCGCCCCGGGGGACCACGCGGTGGTCGAGCAGGGCTTCGCGGCGTGGCAGGTGGCGTCCGGCGTGCCGCAGCTGGAGGCGTACCTGAAGGCCGCCGCGCCGGATCTCCTGCCCCGGTTGCGAGCCCTGGCCGGGGAGCGCCGCGCGCAGACCGAGGCGGCGCTGGACGCGGGCAGCGCCTCGCCGCGTGACGACTGCCGCGCCATCCGGGCGCAGCTCGGCACGTACGCGAACCTCGCGCAGCTGTACCCGGCGGAATTCGCGCGGACGGCCACGCTGCGCCAGGGCAACCCGGCGCCCGCACAGGTCGGTGAGCCCACCGCACCGGCCGCCCCGGTGGGGAACGGCGGGCCGTTCATAACGGGCACGAACTTTTCACCGTTCAACCGCGCGTTCGTACTGAAGGTGCTGGGGGCGGCCGGGGGTCAGGCGCCGTTCACGGCGGGCGGCCCGCTGGGTCCCGGCGCGTTCCGCTGCGTGCGGGAGGACACCGACGAGGACAGCGTGACTGTCGCGGATTACCGGTACACCCTAAACCTGTACGGGGACGGCGGGGTGCGGGTGGCGCAGGGCAGCGTCCGCCCGCGCAGCGGGGCCGCGTACGACCTGAAGGTGCAGACCGGCACGTACACGTACGACCGGGCGTCGGGCACCCTGAAGGTCAAGGGGGACCGGGACAGTGACCTGCTGGACGACCTGATCGTGCAGTCCGGGTCGTACGACAGCCTGATCCGGAAGGTCACGCTGTTCAACTTCTTCCGGGCGATCAAGGACCGCGGCGGGCGGACGCTGCTGTACGGGCAGCAGGCGTACGGGGCGCAGGCCGACACCACCCAGACGGTCTGCACCCCGGCGGGCACGCCGGTCGGCGTGTCACCGGTCGAGGAGGAGCGGCGCGCGCGGGCGGAGGAGGCGCGGATCTTCAACCTCTACCGCGCGGCGCCGGGGCAGGGTCTGAAGGCCGCGCAGATCGAGGGGATCGTCCACGGGTACGCCACCCGCTCCGACGGGATCAACGTGCTGGGCGAGGAGTCGGTGGTGCTGCTGCTGAAGGACGGCCGGGCGTACTTCAACCTGCGCTGGACCCCCACCGACCTGAACGTGGCCGCGTCGGTGAAGGGCGAACCGACGATGTGGGGCCAGTGGCGGCGCCGGGGCGCGGCGCTGGAGGTGAAACGCGGGGGAAGCTGGGCGGCGCTGCCCGGCACCCTGGCCGTTCCGGGCGCCTCGCCGGAGCGGCTGAGCGGCGACTACGAGTTCTTCTCGGCGTATACGTCGGGCACGCTGATGTCCGGCGCGACCGCCACGACCCGAGTGACGTACTCGTTCCGGCCGGACGGCACGTACACCCTGCGGGGCGGGAGCGCCGTGTACGGGAACCTGAATACCGGCGCCACGCAGACGACCGGGGCGGCGGTCGGCAGTGACCCCACCCGCAGCGGCACGTACCGCTTCGACGGGTACACGATGGAACTGCGGGACCGGGCGGGAACCGTGACCCGCACCGTGGCGTTCTTCTGGGACCGGTCGAAGACACACCTGTACCTGGGCGATCGGTCGTACACCCGGCAGTGACGGGCAGAAGCGGACGGCGCAGAGGGGCGCCCGAGGTGACTGCCGGGCGCCCCTCTGTCCCCAGGGTTCAGGTGAGTTCGCCAAAGACCGCACGGCTGATCACGAGCTGCTGGATCTCGCTGGTGCCCTCGTAGATCTCGGTGACCTTCGCGTCGCGGTACAGCCGCTCGACAGGGTACTCGCGGCTGTAGCCGTTCCCCCCGAAGATCTGGATGGCGTCGCGCGTGACGTCTACGGCGGCCTCGCTGGCGAGCAGTTTGGCGATGCTGGCCTCCTTGCCGTACGGGCGGCCCTGGTCCTTGAGCCACGCGGCCTTCAGCGCGACCAGACGGGCGCTCTCGATGCGGGCGGCCATGCGGGCGATCTTGAAGGACACGCCCTCGAACTCACGCAGGGGCTTACCGAACTGCTCGCGCTCGGCGGCGTAACGGGTGGCGTGCTCCATCGCGGCGCGCGCGATCCCGAGGGCCTGCATGGCGATCCCGATGCGGCCCGCGTCCAGGCTGGCCAGCGCGATGATCAGGCCCTGGCCTTCCTCGCCGACCATGTTCGCGTGCGGCACGCGCACCCCGTCGAAGGTGACGGTGGTCGTGTGGCTGGCGTGCAGGCCGAGTTTCTCCTCGGGCTTCCCGAAGCTCAGGCCCGGCGTGCCGTTCTCGACGATGAAGCAGGACACGCCGCGCGCGCCGCTCCCGCCCGTGCGGGCCATGACGAGGTACGTATCCGCCTGACCGCCGCTGGTGATCCAGGCTTTCGTGCCGTTCAGCACCCAGTCGTCCCCGTCGCGGGTCGCCTGGAGGCGCAGGCTGGCGGCGTCGCTGCCCGCGCCGCTCTCGGTCAGGCAGAACGCGCCGATGTGGCGGCCCTCCGCCAGGGGGCGCAGGTAGCGGTCACGCTGCGCGTCGGTGCCGTAGCGGAGGATCATCTGCTCGGGCAGGCCGTTCTGCACGCTGACGATCACGGCGACACTCGCGTCCGCCGCGGCGACCTCCTCGAGGCACAGGGCGTACGTGACGGAGTCCAGGCCCGCGCCGCCCCACGCCTCGGGCACGGTGGCGCCCATCAGGCCCAGGTCGGCCAGGCCGCGCAGCTGCTCGCGGGGGTAGTCGCCGCTGCGGTCGAACTGGGCGGCCAGGGGGGCGATCTCGGCGCGGGCGTAGTCGCGGACGTGCTCGACGATCAGGCGCTGGTCGCTGCTCAGCGCGAAGGACATGCCGGGGTCGGCTTCGGTGACTGTCATGCCCCCAGGCTACCAAACGACCGTTAGGCAGCGTCCAGACCGCTCGGCCCGGTCAGCTCAGGCCAGCGTGGCGGCCAGGGCTTCCTCGATGCCGCGCCCACGCCAGCCGGTCTCGACAGTCGCCGCATCGCCGCCCGGCCAGCGCAGGTGCGCGCCGATCACCGCGCCGCCCGCGATCGCCAGCGCCGCGCCGCTCAGGTCGTCCAGCGGCGCGTCCGGGCACAGGCGCGCGGCGGCCATCCTCAGCGCGGGCGCCAGGGGCAGTGGGGGGCGGGTGACGCGGACACGGGCGGGCAGGTTCACGCCGCGCAGTGTACCGCCCGGGTCAGCCGATCTCGATCACGGTGCGGCCCCGCACGCGCCCCGCCAGGATCTCGGCCGCCAGCGCAGGCACGTCCGGGAGGGGCCGGGTCTGCGTGACGGCCTCCAGGCGGGCGGCGGGCAGGTCACGCGCCAGCCGCGCCCAGGCGGCCTCGCGCCGGGCGGGGGGGCAGGTGACGGAGTCGATGCCCAGCAGGTTCACGCCGCGCAGGATCAGCGGGAACACGGTCGCGTTCAGGTCGTGCCCGCCCGCCAGGCCGCACACGGCGAGGCTGCCGTGCGTGCGGGTCGAGGCGTACGCCCCGGCCAGCGTGGCGCCCCCCACCGTGTCCACCACGCCCGCCCAGCGTTCCTTCTCCAGGGGGCGGGTCAGGGCGGGCAGCTCGTCGCGCCCGATGATCCGCGCGGCGCCCAGGTCACGCAGGTAGGCCTCCTCCTGCGGGCGGCCGGTGCTCGCCACGACCGTGTGCCCCGCCCGGGCCAGCAGGGCGACGGCGGTGCTGCCCACGCCGCCCGCCGCGCCGGTGACGAGCACCTCGCCGTTGCCGGGGGTCAGGCCGTGGTCCTCCAGCGCCATGACGGCCAGCATGGCGGTGAACCCGGCCGTGCCGACGCTCATGGCCCAGTGGGCGTCCGTCCCGGCGGGCTGCGCGACCAGCCACTCGGGGCGGGCGCGGGCGCGGGTGGCGTACCCGCCGTCCTGCCGTTCGCCGATGCCCCAGCCGGTCAGGATGACCGCGTCGCCCGGCTGCCAGCGGCCCGAGGCGTCCTCGAGCACGGTGCCCGCGAGGTCGATGCCGGGCGTCATGGGGTGGCTGCGCAGCACGCCGGGGCGGCCGCTGACGGCCAGGCCGTCTTTGTAGTTCAAGCTGGAGTGCGTCACGGCGAGCAGCACGTCCCCATCCGGCAGGGCCGAGAGGGGCAGCGTCTGAAGTTCGGCGCGGAGGCCCTGGTCGTCCTTCAGGACGCGCAGGGCGAGGTAGGTGTCGGGGGTGGCCTGGGTCATGCGGGATGCCTCCTTGGGGTGTGGTGTGCCCAGCCTACCTTCACGGCTACGCTGCTGCGCGGGGGGCACGCCAATGGTGGGACAGTCGTCCCGGCGCAGAGTGGGGTGTGTTATCCTCGCAACTGCTATGGAGCCTCCCAGTTCCGGCTCACGTACCGCGCCCGGAGAACACCGCCCGAGGGCGGCGTTTTTGCCGTGGCACCCCACTTCCGGTCACCGACGCACCCGCCTGAGCAACCGCCGGGCGGGGCGGGCAGCTTGCGCCTTGCGGATGACCATGACGCGACCCTGGAGCGCGTCCCTACATGAATGATCTGCTCGGAATCGTCGCCCTGTTCTTCCTGGTACTCATGAACGGCTTCTTCGTCGCGGCGGAGTTCGCGCTCGTCAGCGTGCGCCGCACCCGCATCGACCAGCTGGCCGACGAGGGAAACGCCACCGCCAAGGCCACGCAGAAGGCGCTGCAGAACCTCGACCTGTACATCGCCGCCACGCAGCTGGGCATCACCATGGCCAGCCTCGCGATCGGTTTCGTGGCCGAGCCCGCCATCGAGCACCTGCTGCACCCGCTGTTCCCCGAAGGGCAGTTCAGCGAGGCGCAGATCACGGCCATCTCCTTCGGGGTGGCGTTCGCGATCAGCACCGTGCTGCACATCGTGTTCGGGGAACTCGCGCCGAAGACGTGGGCGCTGCAGCGCAGCGAGCAGGTCAGTCTGCTCGTCACGCGCCCGCTGCTGGCCTTCACGTGGCTGTTCAAGTACGTCATCCGCTCGCTGAACGCCCTGGGCAACGGCGTCGTGCGCCTGTTCGGGCTGCGCGGCGTGTCCGGGCATCACACGGCGTACTCGGAAGAGGAGATCCGCATGATCGTCAGCGCGTCCAGCCAGGAGGGCGTGCTGGAGGACGACGAGAAGGAACTCGTGTACAACGTCTTCGACCTGTCCGACACGACCGTGCGCGAGGTCATGACCCCCCGCATCGACATGGTGCTCGTGGACGGAGCCGCGCCGCTGCGCCGCCTGCTGGACCTGAACGCCGAGCACGGCTACTCGCGCGTGCCAGTCTTTCAGGACACCCCGGACAACATCGTGGGCATCGTGCACACCGGCGACATGCTGGCGCACCTCGACAGCCTGGACCACACCCTGATCGCGGACGTGATGCGCCCCGTGTACTTCGTGCCCGAGGGCATGAAGATCAAGGACCTGCTCGCCAAGATGCGCGACAAGAAGAGCCACATGAGCATCGTCGTCGACGAGTTCGGTGGCACGGCAGGTCTGGTCACGCTGGAGGACGCCCTGGAGGAGATCGTGGGCGAAATCTACGACGAGACCGACGAGGAAGAAGTCCCGATGATCGAGGTGCTCAGCGAGGGCGTGTACCTGATGGACGCCAGCCTGACGGTCGGCGAGGTCGAGGAGCGGCTCGGGGCGAACATCGAGGACGGTGAGGGTGAATTTGATACCCTGAGCGGCTTCATGACCAGCCACTTCGGGGACATCCCGGAGCCGGGGCAGAGTTTCACCCACAATGGCTGGGCCTTCACCGTCGAGGACGCCGACCAGCGCCGCGTGACCCGCGTGCGGGTGGAACGCGCTCCGGACGCCGGTCCCCTGGAAGCCGAGGATACCCATGAGTAACACCAACGCACTGAATCTGACCCCCGACCCCCAGCTGCTTGAGGGCGCGCAAGCCGCGTTCCGGCAGGCGTATGCGCCGTACAGCAAGTTCCACGTGGGCGCAGCGCTGCGCACCCGTGACGGCCGCGTGTTCTTCGGCGCGAACGTCGAGAACGCCAGTTACGGCCTGGGCCGCTGCGCCGAGCAGAGCGCCGTGCAGGCCATGGCCACCGCGGGCGAGCGCGAATTCACCGACATCGTCGTGTATTCCGAGGCAACCCCACCTGCCAGTCCCTGTGGCGCGTGCCGTCAGGTACTGTACGAATTCGCGCCGGACGCCCGCGTCGTGTGTGTGAACCAGCACGGCGACATCGTCAGTGGATACGTCCGTGACTTCCTGCCGCACGGCTTCCGGCTGGAACAGCGCGACGACGGGCACGACGTCGGCACGGAATAAGGGCGGCCCGGCGGGGGCGGTGTGCGGTGAGGGCTTTCCCTTACCGCACACCGCCCCCGCCGCAACGCATGTCTGGATTTCAGCGTGTGGGTGGCATTCCCCGCGCCACATGAGCGTGGTATGCTGGGTACGTCAGCGCGGCTTCAATGGACACCTGGGCTTCATTCACGTACCCCGGTTACCCGATCCCTCCTCACCCCAGCGGTGCGGGGCCATTCACGGGTAAGAGCAGGGGCGAAAAGGTAGGCACGTCATGGCAGAAGTCATTCTGGAACACATCAACAAGCGCTATGGTACGAAGCACCACGCGGTGAAGGATTTCAACCTGCACATCCAGGACCGCGAGTTCATGGTGTTCGTCGGGCCGTCCGGCTGCGGGAAGTCCACCACCCTGCGCATGATCGCGGGCCTGGAGGACATCAGCGACGGCATTCTGAAGATCGGGGACCGCGTCGTGAACGACGTGCCGCCCAAGGACCGCGACATCGCGATGGTCTTCCAGAACTACGCGCTGTACCCGCACATGAACGTGTACGAGAACATGGCCTTCGGCCTGAAGCTCCGTAAGACGCCCAAGGAGGAGATCGACAAGCGCGTGCGTGAAGCCGCGAAGATCCTCCAGATCGAGCACCTGCTGGGCCGCAAGCCCAAGGAACTCTCGGGCGGTCAGCGTCAGCGTGTGGCGATGGGCCGCGCCATCGTGCGCGAGCCGAAGGTGTTCCTGATGGACGAGCCGCTCTCGAACCTGGACGCCAAGCTGCGCGTCGAGATGCGCTCGCAGATCAGCCAGCTGCACCGCCGCCTGGGCGCCACGATCGTGTACGTGACCCACGATCAGGTGGAGGCCATGACGCTCGGCAACCGCATCGTGGTCATGCGTGACGGCGTGATCATGCAGGTGGACACGCCCATGAACCTGTACGACTTCCCGCAGAACAAGTTCGTGGCGGGCTTCATCGGCAGCCCCAGCATGAACTTCCTGACGGGCCGCGTGCAGAACGGCGAGTTCGTGATCGGCGAGAACCGCGTCGGCGCGATGGGCCGCCTCGGCCAGAGCCTGAAAGCCTACGAGGGCAAGGACGTCCTGATGGGCATCCGCCCCGAGCACCTCGGCATGGTCGGCATGACCGACATCCCGCGCGGCTCGAACGTCCTGCGCGGTCAGGTCGTCGTGGTCGAGCCGCTGGGCGCCCAGACGGACCTGATCATCGACGTGGCCGGGCAGCACATCACCGCGAAGGTCGAGGGTCAGGCGAACGTCCTCCCCGGCGACAGCATCGAACTGCTCGTCGACCAGACCCGCCTGCACGCCTTCGATCCCAGCAGCGAGGCCGCCATCGACCGCGGCACGCCCGCCGGGACGCGCGGGCAGGCCGACACCCCCGGCCTGGGCTACGAGTACGCTGCGCCCGTCAGCACCTACTGACCTCCCACTGACCTCTGCCGCTGCCAGGGCCGCGTCCTCCTCGGAGGGGCGGCCCTTCAGCGTGCCTTCATGTGGGACGTGGGCCATGGGGTAGAATCGCAGCGTCACCTACAGGAGCAGCGTCCCGCCCAACGTCGTGCCATGCGCCACGGATGTTGATCCACCCGCACAAGGAGTCCCCATGAAGAAAGTTGCCCTGACCCTCGCCGCCCTGACCCTCCTGACCACCGCCCAGGCCCGCACGTGGGCCGAGATCAAACAGTCCGGCACCATCAAGATCGCCACCGAGGGCGCCTTCCCGCCCTTCAACCTGCTCAAGGGCAAGGAGCTGACGGGCTTCGAGGTCGACCTCGCCAACGCCCTGGCCAAGCAGCTGGGCCTGAAGGTGCAGTGGGTGACGCAACCCTTCGACAACCTGCTGATCGGCCTGGGGCAGGACCGCTACGACTTCGTGATCGCCAGTCACGGCATCACGCCCGAACGGCAGAAGGCCGTGGACTTCACGAGCCCGCACTACTGCACGGGCGGCGCGGTCGTCACGAAACCCGGCGGCCCCATGAACGCCGCCGCCCTTAAGGGCAAGACGGTCGCCGTGCAGGTGGGCACCACCTACCTGGAGAACGTGCGTAAGGTGCCCGGCGTGAAGGACGTCAAGACCTTCCCCAAGGACACCGACGCGCAGGCGGCGCTGATGGCGGGCCGCGTGGACGCCTGGGTGGGCGACAAGTTCACGGGTCTGGATCTCGTGAAGGCGCAGAAGGGCAAGGTCGTGCAGGGCTCGCTGCTGTTCAACGAGAAGATCGGCATGGCCGTGAAGAAGGGCAACAGCAGCCTCGTGAAGGAACTGAACGCCGCGCTGGCCAAGGCCATGAGCGACGGCACGTACGCGAAACTGAGCGGCAAGTACTTCGGCACGGACGTGCGCTGCAAGTAAGCGGTCATGACCGCGCGCCCCGCTGCCCGTGTGAGGCAGCGGGGCGCGTCCCGCTGGGCCGGATGCGGATCGCCGCCCCAGGCAGGGTGGGGCCGCGCGGCGCGGAGTGTGGCACAATCCTGCAAATGCAACCCGGTTCTCCATCCGAGCACGCCCCCCTGACGCGGAGGCTGTCATGACCGCCAAGCCCACCCCGCCCCGCGCCAGCCAGCCGCTCGGCCTGGGCGCCCTGCTGCTGTGGCTGGGCGGCGCGGCGGTCGCCTTCCTGGCCCTGTTCTGGGTGATCACGCTGATCCTGCGCCAGATGCCCGACCCGATCGGCCCGCGCGCCGACCTGTTCGTGGACGGCGCCCGCATGACCCTGCAACTCACGGTGGTCAGCGGCCTGATCGGCCTGATCGTGGGGACCATCGCCGGGATCCAGAAGACCAGCGCCCTGTGGATCGTGCGCGCCCCGGCCAGTATGTTCATCTGGCTGGTGCGCGGCACGCCCCTGCTCGTGCAGATCCTGTTCGTGTACAACGCCCTGCCGCCCCTGCTGAAGGGCATCGGGATCGACGTGCAGCTGAATGAATTCTGGTCCGCCGTGATCGCGCTGTCGCTGAACGTGGGGGCGTACAACGCGGAGGTCATCCGCGCCGGGATCCTGGCTGTGCCGCGCGGGCAAACCGAGGCGGCCCGCAGCCTGGGCCTGAGCGGCGCGCAGACCATGACCACCGTGATCCTGCCGCAGGCGCTGCGGATCGTGGTGCCGCCCCTGGTGAACAACCTCGTGGCGCTGCTCAAGGACTCCTCGCTGGCGTCCAGCATCGCGCTGCTGGAACTCACGCTGGCCGGGCAACGGGTGTCCTCCGAGAGCTTCCTGCCCATCCCGGTCCTGACCACCGTGGCGGGCGTGTACCTGGCCCTGACGACGGTGATGACCTTCTTCACCGATCAGCTCGAACGCCGCCTGAAGATCGCCACCCGCTGAGCCCACGTGACAGGAGGCGCACCCACGACCCCGGGTGCGCCTCCTGCTGTGATCGTGCTGTCCTGCGGCGCGATCAGCGCTCGGTGGCACTGTCCTCCCGGCTGGGGGCGGCGCGGCCGGACACGCCCCGGTACAGCGGACTGCGCAGCCAGTAGCGGTTCGTCCAGCGCTTGAGCAGCACCGCGCAGGGGATCGCCAGAATGGCGCCCATCGCGCCCGCCAGGGTCAGGCCCACCAGGATCGCGATCAGGATGCTGGCCGGGCCGATGCTGGTGCTGCGGCCCATGACCATCGGCCCGATGACGTTCCCGAGCAGCTGGTTGATGATGAAGTACAGCGCCCCGACCTCCAGCACCACGGTCGTGCCCTGCGGGATGGCGAGCAGCATGGGCGGGATCGACGCCGCGACGATCCCCACGTACGGGATGAGATTCACGAAGGCACTCAGGATGCCCAGCGCCAGGGCGTTCGGGACCTTCAGGATGAGCAGGCCGGTGGTGGCCAGGACCGCGCAGGCGAGCGCCGTGATGACCGTTCCGCGCAGGTACATGCCGAAGCTGTCGCTGACGTCCTCGGCGAGTTGCAGCACGGTGGGCTGCCACGTGCGTGGGAAGAGTTTCAGCAGGCCCGCCCCGAAGGTGTTGTACTCGAACATGAAATACATGGCGAGTGTCAGCAGCAGCCCCAGCTGGCCCAGCCAGCCCACGAGGCTGGAGAGGGTATCCAGGACGTCCGGCCCGGACGTGACCAGCCGCTCGATCAGAGGGCCGGTGTTCTCCGTGAGGTTGGACGTCTGCGTGTCGATGTACGACGTGATGCTGGCCTTCAGGCCCGTGGTACCCGGAATGCTGTCCAGGCGGTCCAGCAGGGAATTGATGATGACCTTGAGGTTGTGCGCCAGATACGGCAGTCCATCGGCGAGCCCCCGCAGCTGCGAGCTGACCAGGAAGCCCAGCAGGGTCAGGGCGCCCGCCAGCACCACGATCAGGAGCAGCACGCCCACCGCCCGGCCTACCCGGTGGCGTTCCAGCCACGACAGGATCGGGTTGACCAGGAAGGCCAGGGCGTACGCGCCGAGGGCTGTGACGACCACGCTGGCAAGGTGGCCCAGCAGCCACCCGCCCAGGCGCAGGGCCAGCAGGCCGGCCAGCACGAACACGATCAGGCGGAAGGCGGCGTATTGCCAGAGGTTCCGCAGGAAATCCTGAATGGAACCCGTGGACTGCCACGGGGCGCGCCGCCCGGGCGGGGTGGAGTCGGGGAGAGTCACGGCCCCATCGTGACAGGTCGCTGGCGGGGCGCGCCGCTACAGAACTCTTGAGAATCGCGTGTGCGCGCCGCTTCAGGCGGGGCTGAGGTTCGCGAACTTCACGAGCAGCTTCTTGGTGCCTGCGGACGGGAAGTGCACGGTGACCTCCTGCCGGTCGCCCACACCCGCCACGGCCAGCACCTGCCCCTCACCGAACTTGGGGTGTTTCACCTTCTCGCCGCCCCGGAAGGCCATCCCGGCGGTCATGGGGCTGGTGTTCTTGACGACATTGGGGGCAGGCACGGTCGGCCGGTACTGTTTCCAGGTCTTGGCGCGGTACTCGATGACCTGCCCGTACGGGTCGATGGTGTCGAAGTGGCCCTCGATCTCCTCCAGGAAGCGGCTGTCCTCGGCGGCGTTCGTCTTGCCGAACTGCATGCGGTTCTGCGCGGCGGTCAGGAACAGGCGTTCCATGGCGCGGGTGATGCCCACGTAGAACAGGCGGCGTTCCTCCTCGATCCCCCCGGCCTCGACCAGGGCGCCCTTGCTGGGCAGCAGGCCCTCCTCGGTACCCACGATGAACACCACGGGGAATTCCAGGCCCTTGGCGTTGTGCATGGTCATCAGGGTGACGGCGTCCTCCGGGGACCCCTTGTTCTCGGTCTTGGTGCGCATGTCGTCCACGCTGGACAGCAGCGCCGCGTCGTCCAGGAAGTCCGCGATGGTGCCCTCGTGTTCCTGCGCCCATTCCTGCGCGGCGTTGATGAGTTCGTCCAGGTTCTCCATGCGTACCTGGCCCTCCTGCCCCTCCTGGCGCAGCAGGTCAAGGTACCCGCTGGTTTCGATCACGAAGCGCAGGAACGGGGCGGGTTCGTAGTTCTCGGCGGCGTCCGCCATGGCTTCCATCAGCGCGGCGAACTCCACGGGCCGCTGCGCGCCGCGGTCGAGGATACGGGCCTGCTCGGCGTTCGCGCAGGCGGTCAGGAGGCTGGTGCCGTTCGCGCGGGCCCAGTCCATCAGTTTCACCAGGGCCGTGTCGCCGATCCCGCGCTTGGGCCGCCCGATGATGCGGCGCAGGGCCACGTCGTCACTCGGGTTGATGGCCAGCCGGGCGTACGCGAGGATGTCCTTGATCTCGCGGCGGTCGTAGAAGCCCACGCCGCCCACGATCTTCGCGGGAATCTGCACGCGCCGCAGCGATTCCTCCAGCACGCGCGACTGCGCGTTCGTGCGGTACAGGATCGCCATCTCGCTGAAGCGGCGGCCCTCCAGGGTGTGCAGGCGCGTGATCCACTCCGCCACGAAGTCCCCCTCCGCGCGGTGGTCGCCAGCGCGGTGGAACACGACCGGGTGCCCGTCCTCCTTGACGGCCTTGAGGGTCTTGTCGAGGCGCTCGGCGTTGTTCTCGATCAGCTTGTTGGCGATGGTCAGCACGCGGGCGCTGGAGCGGTAGTTGTGTTCCAGCAGGTACACCTTCGCGTCGCGGTAGTCCTTCTGGAAGTCCAGGATGTTCTGGATGTCCGCCCCGCGGAACTTGTAGATGCTCTGGTCGGGGTCGCCCACGACGAGGAGGTTGCGGTCGCGGCTGGCGAGCAGGCGGGTGAGTTCGTACTGGGCCTTGTTGGTGTCCTGGTACTCGTCCACGTGGATGAACTTCGCGCGGTTCTGCACGGCGTTCAGCACGGCCGGCACCTCCTGGAAGAGGCGGACGGTCTCGGTGATCAGGTCGCCGAAGTCGATGGCGTTCTGGCCCTTCTTGCGCTGTTCGTAGCGGCGGTAGACCTCGGCGGCGGCCTCGCGGGGCACGCCGCTGATGTAAGGCTCGCCGCTGCGGGAGAGGTCCTCGGGGGTCAGGAGGTTGCTCTTGGCGCGGTCGAGAATGCCGCGCAGCACGCGGGGGTTGGTGTCGGGGCCGATGCCGGGGACGCTGCCCATGACTTCCTTGAGGATGTCGAGCTGGTCGTCGTCGTCGTAGATGACGAAGCCGCGCCGGAGGCCGATGTGTTCGCCGTAGGCGCGCAGGATGCGCACGCCGGCGCTGTGGAAGGTGCTCATCCACAGTTTGTCCGCGCCGCCGATGAGGTGGCTGGCACGTTCGCGCATCTCGGCGGCGGCCTTGTTCGTGAAGGTCACGGCGAGGATCTCGCCGGGCTGCACGCCGTAGTGGCCGATCAGGTGCGCGATGCGGTAGATGAGGGTGCGGGTCTTGCCGCTGCCGGCACCGGCGATGACCAGGGCCGGGCCGGTGTAGTGGTCGGCGGCCTGGGCCTGGGTGGGGTTGAGCTGGGCAAGGAGGTCGGGCGCGGTCACCGAACGATTGTATCAGGGCGCGTTCTGCACAGGACAGAATAGGTGTGGATTGCGCTGTTCCCTGGCGGGGCACGGTATTCGGCGCACCTAACCCTGCTACGCTCCTGCGGTGACGGTTCCCTCCGCCTCCCAGCAGTCCTCGCAGCGCGCCTCCCGGCTGGCGCTGGGGAGCATTCTCGTGGCCGTGGTGGTGCTGGGCCTGAAGTTCCTGGCGTACCTGCTGACGGACAGCGTGGCGCTGTACTCGGACGCGCTGGAGAGCATCATCAACGTGGCGGCCGCCGTCGCGGCGTTCATCGCGCTGCGTGTCGCGGCCCGCCCGGCGGACGCCAACCACCCCTACGGGCACACGAAGGCCGAGTACTTCAGCGCGGTCGCCGAGGGGGTGCTGATCGTGCTGGCTGCCGCCGCCATCATGCGTGAGGCTCTGCCCGTCCTGATGAACCCCGCCCCGCCGGAAGGCGGCACCGGGCTGGTCGGCCTGGGCGTGAACCTGGGCGCCAGCGCCCTGAACGCGCTGTGGGCGACGGTGCTGTTGCGGCACGGGCGGACGCTGCGGTCTCCGGCGCTGCTCGCCGACGGCCGGCACGTCATGAGCGACGTGGTGACCAGCGTGGGGGTGCTCGTGGGCGTGCTGGCCGCTCGCCTGACCGGGCTGCACTGGCTGGACCCGCTGCTGGCGATGCTGGTGGCGCTGAACATCCTCTGGAGCGGGTGGCTGCTGGTGCGTGACAGCGTGGGCGGCCTGATGGACGCGGCAGTGGACACCGACACCGAGCGGCGCATCCGCGCGGCCATGAGCACAGCGGGTGTGGGCGCGCTGGAGATGCACGACCTGCGCACCCGGCACGCGGGCAGCCTGACGTTCATCGAGTTTCACATGGTGGTGCCGGGCGACATGACCGTCACGGAGGCGCACGCCATCTGCGACCGGCTGGAGGACGCCATCCGCGAGACGACCCCCGACTGCTCGATCAACATTCACGTGGAACCGGCAGACAAGGCCAAGCATCACGGCGTGCTGGTGCTGTGACCTGCAGAGTCTCCTGGCCCGGCCGTTCCTGCGCCGGGCCGCGGCCATGAGCCCACACCAGCACGTACCTGCATGAGCCCGCACTTGCATGAAGTCTTCATGCATTCGGGGCTACTCGCACCCTGAGGGGCCCCGCCTATACTCGCCGGAGTTTCAAGGGAGGACGTATGGGCGAACTGGACGTGCCGAACGACGCGCAGATCCGCAGCGAGGTGGGGCCGACCCGGCCGCCGCGCGGGGCGCAGGTACAGGTCACGGTGGACGGGGCCACGCAGGCGGCGTGGCTGGGCGAGCCGCTGGTGGACGTGATCAACCGCGCGCAGATAGAACTGGCGCAGGTGTGTTACCACCCGCAGCTGGGCCCGATTCAGACGTGTGACACCTGTGCAGTCGAGATTGACGGCGTGGTGGGCCGCGCCTGCGGGACGCCCGTACAGGCGGGGATGGTGGTGCGCACGCAGACGAACGCGGCGCGCACGGCGCAGCGGGACGCGTACGACCGGATCGTGGCGAACCACGACCTGTACTGCACGGTGTGCGACAACAACAACGGGAACTGCACGGTGCACAACACGCTGGGCGTGCTGGGCATCGACCACCAGACCCGGCCCTTCCAGCCCAAGGGCTTTGAAAAGGACATGAGCAATCCCTTCTACCGCTACGACCCGGATCAGTGCATCCTGTGTGGCCGCTGCGTGGAGGCCTGTCAGAACGTACAGGTGAACGAGACCCTGACGATCAACTGGGAGGCGGAGCAGCCGCGCGTGCTGTGGGACGGCGGCAAGCCCATCGGCGAGAGCAGCTGCGTGAGCTGCGGGCACTGCATCTCGGTGTGCCCCTGCAACGCATTGCAGGAGAAGTCCATGCTGGGCGAGGCGGGGCTGTTCACCGGGATTCCGCTGCCGGTGTGGAACTCGGCGATTGACGTGGTCAAGGGCGTGGAGGCCAGCGCGGGCCTGAAACCGATCATGAACGTCAGCGAGATCGAGTCGGCCGCCCGTGACCGCTACATCAAGAAGACGAAGACGGTCTGCACATACTGCGGCGTGGGCTGCTCCTTCGACGTCTGGACGGACGAACGGCACATCCTGAAGGTCGAGCCGGGCCTGGGGCACGCCAACGGCATCAGCACCTGCGTGAAGGGCAAGTTCGGCTGGGACTACGTGAACAGCGAGGACCGCCTGACCAGCCCCCTGATCCGCGATGGGGACCGCTTCCGCGAGGCGAGCTGGGACGAGGCGCTGGCGCTGGTCGCGCGGCGCTTCACCGAGATCCGCGCGGCGAAGGGACCGGACGCGCTGGCGTTCGTGGCGAGCAGCAAGGCCAGCAACGAGGAAGCGTTCCTGGTGCAGAAGTTCGCGCGTCAGGTGATCGGCACGAACAACGTGGACAACTGCTCGCGCTACTGCCAGTCCCCGGCCAGCAAGGGCCTGTCCCTGACGGTCGGGATCGGCGGGGACAGCGGGACGATCAAGGACATCGAGAACGCCAGTCTGGTGATCACGGTGGGCAGCAACACCGCCGAGAGCCACCCGGTGCTCGCCACCCGCGTGAAGCGCGCGCAGAAGCTGGGGCACACGCGCGTGATCGTGTTCGACATCCGCGAGCATGAACTCGCCCGCCGCGCCGACGAGTTCCACCGCCCGAACCCCGGCACGGACTTCGTGTGGCTGGCGGCAGTCAGCAAATTCATCCTGGACAACGGCCTGGAGGACAGGGACTTCCTCCGTGAGCGTGTGAACGGCCTGGACGAGTTCCGCGCGTCCATCGAGGAGTACACCCTGGAGCGCGCCGAGCGTGAGACGGGACTGAGTGCGGCGACACTGGAGGCCCTGGCGCGGCGCATCGCGTCGGAGGACCGGGTGTGCATCCTGTGGGCGATGGGCGTCACGCAGCAGTGCGGCGGTACGGATACGAGCGCCGCGATCAGCAACCTGCTCCTGATCACCGGGAACTACGGGCGGCTGGGGACGGGCGCGTACCCGCTGCGCGGTCACAACAACGTGCAGGGCGCCTCCGACATGGGCGCGCAGCCGGACGCGGTCAGTGGCTACCAGAAGATCGACGATCCGTTCGCCGTGCAGCGCCACGAGCGTGAGTGGGGCGTCACCCTCCGCCCCGAGCGCGGCCTGGACAACACGCAGATGATCGACGCGGCCATCCGCGGCGACCTGCGCGCCCTGTGGATCACGGGCGAGGAGATGAGCCTCACCGACGCGAACGCCAACCACCTGCAGGAGGGCTTCGAGGCGCTGGAGTTCCTCGTCGTGCAGGACCTGTACTTCACGAACACGGCGCGCTTCGCGGACGTGGTGCTCCCAGCGGCCGCGTCACTGGAGAAGGACGGCACCTTCACGAACACTGAGCGGCGCATCCAGCGGCTGTACGAGGTCATGCCGCCCCTGAAAGGCACGAAGCCCGACTGGCAGATCTACACGGCGGTCGCCGAGCGCATGGGCCACCGCTGGGGCTACACGCACCCCGCCCAGATCATGGCCGAGATCGCGCGCCTCACGCCGCACTTTGCCGGGGTGAGCTACGACCGCCTGGAGGGCTACGACACGCTGTGTTGGCCGGTCGCGGAGGACGGCACCGACCAGCCACTGCTGTACACTGAGCGCTTTAACTTCCCCGACGGCAAGGCGCGCTTGCACACCGGTGAGTACCGGCCCCGCCAGCAGGCCCCGAACGACCAGTTCGACCTGCACCTGAACAGCGGCCGCATGCTGGAGCACTTCCACGAGGGGAACATGACCTTCCGCGTGGCGGGCATCGCCGAGAAGACCCCGGACGCGTTCGTGGAGATCAGCCCCGAACTGGCCGCCGAGCGCAGCATCCAGAGTGGGCAGTGGGCGCGGCTGGTCAGCGAGCACGGCGCGGTGCGGCTTCAGGTGCTCGTGACTGGGCGGGTCAGCGGGAATCAGGTGTTCGTGCCCATGAACGCCCGCAAGGCCGAGGACGCCGTGAACCGCCTGACCGGCTCGCAGGGCGACGCGACCACGAACACCCCGGCGTACAAGGACACGCGCGTGCGGCTGGACGTCCTGCACGACGTGGGCCCGAACCCGCTGCCCGCCACGAACCCACGCTGGGGGCACCCGACGCCGCAGCAGGGCGTGGAGGTCGAGCGCAAGTGGGCGCGGCCCGACTATGTGTTCCCGGGCGGGCTGCTGCCCATGCACGGCGACAGCCTGAACGCACGCGCCGACGCGCTGGGCGCCGATGACTGACCAGTCCACACCCACGGAGGAGTCCTGAATGGCGAAACCACTCGAATTCACGCCCCGCACGCCCACCCCGCAGGAGCAGCTGCACACTGAGGTGGCGGACTCCACCGAGGCGCTGCTGGCGGGCCTGCACCTGCTGCGGCAGCTGCACGAGCACGGCGTGCTGGACGTCGCGCAGAAGACCGTGCGGGGCGGCGAGGGCCTCACGGCGTCGCTGCTGCACATCCTGGGCGGGCAGAGCAGCACCACCCTAATCCGCAACGTGACCGAACTCGGCAAGACCCTCTCCGAACTCGATCCGGGTGAGGTCAGCGTGCTCGGCCACGCGGTCACGGTGGGCGTGCACGAGGGCGCGCGGCACGTGGCGTCCGGGAAGGGCATAGGCCTGGGCGAACTGCTGGGCCTGCTGAAAGACCGGGACGTGCAGGTGGCGCTGGGCGCGATCTTCGCGCTCCTCAAGGGCGCGGGGCGGGCGCTGCGCGAGGCCAACGAGGCCGTGCCACAGACCGCGAATCAGGCCGAGGTAGGGCGCTGAACCCAGACGACGGACCGGGCGGGGAGGCGACGACCGGCCTCCCCGTCGTGTTGTGGCGGGGCGGGGCGCCAGCGGAGTGGGTGGACGCCGTGGCGGTCGAGGAGCCGCTGGAACTGCGGCTGCACACGCCGGACGGCCCGCTGCCGCTGGGGGTGCTGATGCGCACGCCCGGCCATGACCGCGAGCTGCTGCTGGGCTGGCTGGTCGCCGAGGCGCTGCTGCCTGAGGACTTGACGCTGCACCCCGACGCGGAGAACCCGAACGTGTGGCACCTGCACACGCCGGACTTCGCGCGGCTGGCGGCGGGCGCGCGACTGGCGGTGTCATCCAGCGCGTGCGGGGTGTGCGGGTCGGGCAGCGTGGAGCGCCTGATGACCCGCGCCTCTCCCCCAGTCTGGGCGGGCGGACCGCTGGACGTGGCGTGGCTCTCGGGCCTGCCGGAGGCGCTCGCGGCGGCCCAGCCGGGCTTCGCGGCGACCGGCGGGCTGCACGGCGCGGCGCTGTTCACCCCGGACGGCGCACGGCTCGCGGCGTTCGAGGACGTGGGGCGGCACAACGCCGTGGACAAACTGGTTGGCTGGGCGCAGGACCGGAGACGCCTCCCCCTGTCGAACGCCGTGCTCGTGGTAAGCAGCCGAGCGGGTTTCGAGATCGTCCAGAAGGCCGTGACGGCTGGTGTGGCGGTCGTCGTGACGGTGGGCGCCGCGACCAGCCTCGCCGTGGACACCGCCGCGGCGTTCGGGGTGACCCTGTGCGGCTTTGCGAGAGGGGACCGGCTGACCATGTACGCCGGAGCACACCGGTTCGCGGCGGTCGTTCAGGCCGGTCCTCCGCCAGACGACTGATGCCTTCGGATCCCAATTTGGAGGTCACGCACGCCCCATCTGGGGTCAGCGGCTGCCTGGGGCCAACGTTCACGCCATCGGGGAGGTAAGGTCCTTAAAGGCGCGGCGCAGGTAAGGCGCGGTGCGGCTACCACTGGCCTCTGCGACCTGTTCGGGGGTGCCCTGCGCGACGATCAGCCCGCCGTCCTCGCCCGCGCCGGGACCCAGGTCGATCACCCAGTCGGCAGCGGCGATCAGGCCCAGGTCGTGCTCGACGAGCATCACGGTGTGCCCGGCGTCCACGAGGCGGCGCAGCTGGGCGTGCAGGCGTTCCACGTCGCTGGGGTGCAGGCCGGTGGTGGGCTCGTCCAGCAGATAGACGGTGTGCCCGCGCGTGGCCTTCTGGAGTTCCGAGGCGAGTTTCACGCGCTGCGCCTCGCCGCCGGAGAGTTCCGTGGCGGGCTGCCCCAGCCGCAGGTAACCCAGTCCCACCTCCTGCAGGGTGCTCAGGGCGCGCGCCACGGGGGGCTCGTGCGCGAAGACGTCGGCGGCGGCGTCCACGGTCAGGTCGAGCACCTGCGCGATATTCAGGTCCGCCCAGGTGACCTCCAGCGTGCTGTCGTTGAAGCGGGCGCCGTGACAGACGGGGCAGGGGGCGTACACGGACGGCAGGAACAGCAGTTCCACCATGACCCAGCCCTCGCCCTGGCAGTGCTCGCAGCGGCCGCCCTTCACGTTGAAGGAGAAGCGGCCCGGCCGGTAGTGCCGCCGCCGGGCCAGGGGCGTGGCGGCGAACAGGCTGCGGACGTGGTCGAACAGGCCGGTGTACGTGGCGAGGTTGCTGCGCGGCGTGCGCCCGATGGGACTCTGCGTGACCTGCACCAGCCGCTTCACGCGGCCCACGTCGCCGCCCAGCGTGCCGCCGGTGGGCGCGGGCGCGTCGTCGGCGCTCAGCAGCTCGGCCGGGTCGGTGCTGCCATCCGCTGCGGGCAGCGTGACGCCCAGGTGCGAGCCAAGCAGGTCCGCGAGGGCCTGGGTGATCAGGCTGGATTTCCCCGAGCCGCTCACGCCCGTCACGGCGGTCAGGACGCCCAGCGGCAGGCGCACGTCCAGGCCGCGCAGGTTGTTGCGGGTCACGCCCAGGAGTTCCAGCCAGCCCTGCGGCTCGCGCGGCGCGGCCCGTTCCGGCGCGGCCCAGCCGAACAGGTGCCGCGCAGTCTGCGAGGCCGACACGTCTCGCAGGCCCTCCGGCGGGCCGCTGTACAGCACCTCTCCCCCGCTCTGCCCGGCGGCCGGGCCGACGTCCACGATCCAGTCGGCGTGGCGGATCACGGCGAGGTCGTGCTCGACCACGAACAGCGAGTTCCCCCCGGCCTTCAGATCGTCCAGGGCGCCCAGCAGCGCCTCGGTGTCGGCGGGGTGCAGCCCGGCGGACGGTTCGTCGAGGACGTACACCACGCCGAACAGGTTCGAGTACAGCTGGGTCGCCAGCCGCAGCCGCTGGAGCTCCCCGGGCGAGAGGGTGGGCGTGCCCCGTTCCAGCGTCAGGTACCCCAGGCCCAGGCGCCCGAGCACCTCGATCCGCGCGCACAGGTCGCCCGCGAGGCGGGTCAGGGCCAGCGCCTCCTCCTGCGGGCGGGGCGGGCCGTCTGGGCGCCCCGTCTCCCCCCGGGCGGCGGGGGCCAGCAGCTCGGCGGCGCGGCTGAGCGGCAGGCGCGAGAAGTCCGCGATGTCCAGCCCCGCGAAGGTCACGCTCAGCGCCTCGCGGGTCAGGCGTTTGCCGTGGCAGACGGGGCACTCGCGGATCACCATGAACGACGCCGCGCGGCGCTTCATGCTCTCGCTGCCGCTGGTCGCGAAGGTGTGCAGCACGTGCCGCCGCGCAGACGTGAACGTCCCCATGTAGGACGGTTCGGCATGGCGTTTCAGGGCCCGGCGGGTCTCCTCGGGCGTGAAGCCGGGGTAGACGGGCACCTGCGGCTGCTCCTCGGTGAACAGGATCCAGTCGCGGTCGCGCTGCGGCAGGTCCTGCCAGGGCGTGTCCACGTCGTAGCCCAGCGTCACGAGGATGTCCCGCTGGTTCTGCCCGCCCCACGCGGTCGGCCACGCGGCGATGGCCCGCTCGCGGATCGTCAGGGACGGGTCGGGCACCATGCTCGCCTCGGTGACATCGAAGACGCGGCCCAGCCCGTGGCATTCCGGGCAGGCGCCCTCGGGCGTGTTCGGCGAGAAGCCCTCCGCGTAGATGATGCCCTGCCCCTCGGGATAGTCGCCCGCGCGGGAATACAGCAGCCGCAGGACGCTGTTCAGGGTGGTCAGGCTGCCGACCGTACTGCGCGCCGACGTCACGCCCCGCCCCTGCTGGAGCGCCACGGCGGGCGGCAGGCCCTCGATACGGTCCACGTCCGGGGTGCCCAGCTGGTTGAACAGCCGCCGCGCGTACGGCGACACGGAATCCAGGTAGCGGCGCTGCGCCTCGGCGTACAGCGTCCCGAACGCCAGGGACGACTTCCCCGATCCGGACACGCCCGTGAACACCACCAGGGCGCCTCTGGGTAGGTCCACGTCCACGTTCTTCAGGTTGTGTTCCCGCGCGCCGCGCACCTGCACGAAACCGTCACGGGGGGTGGGGGCAGACCGGCTCATCCCGGCATGATCCCCGCCCGCCCACCGGGATGGGTGCGGGCCGCCTTCAGCGCTTGCCCATGCTCGGGCGCCACACCCGCGCCACGCCCCTGCGCCCTGCGGCCCGCCGCAGTCAGAACGGGAAGAAGATGAGTTCCCCCAGCGTCTGTGGGGACGTCGCGTAGAGGCTGTCGGCCTGGGGCTTGCGGTAGTGCAGGTGGTCCACGCCGCCCAGCGGCCCGATCTGGCATTCGGGGCCCAGACCAGAGGTCTGCTCCGCGCATGTCACCTCGTGCGGGGTGCCGTCCAGCGTGCGGAAGGTCCCCGTGCGCAGCTGCGCGACCGGGAAGATGTTCGCGCGGGCGAACGCCGCCTGCAGGGCCGCGTCCCTCCGGAAGGCGGTCAGGGTGGTGCCCCGCCCGGCCAGGAAGCGCGTGAGGGCCTCCTCGCGCTCGGTGTCCCCGGTGTTGGGCAGCAGGACGCTCACGGGGCCGCTGACGGCGGCCAGGGTGGGCTGCATGGCGCGGCACATAACGTCACTGCGGGCGCGGGCGCAGGACCGCACGTAGTCCCGCGCGTCCGTCGGGGAGTACAGGTCCAGGCCCTGCGGGTCGCACCCGGCCAGCAGCGGGAGCGTCAGGGCCAGGGGCAGCAGTCGGCGGGTCATGCCGCAGGGTACCGGGTCAGCGCAGTCCGGTCAGGTAGGTCTGGACGGCGTTCAGGATGTCGCCTTCCGCCTGCGCGCGGTTCACGTCCGGCTGCCCGTCGCCCCGCTGCGGGCCGTAGCGGCCGAAGAAGGCGTGCACCGCGCCGGGAATGACGGTCAGGGTGGTGCCCGCAGGCAGGCGGTCCAGGCCGCCGCGCACATCCTCGGGGGCGGCGACGCCGTCACGCTCGGCCAGCAGGGACAGGACGGGCAGCGTCTGGTCCTTTAACGTCACGTTCCCGGCGGGGTACGCGGCCATCAGGATCAGGCCCGCGACCTTCCCGGGGTGCCGGGCGGCGTACTGCGCGGCCATCGCGCCGCCCAGCGAATGCCCGGCGATCACTACGCGCTTCCCGCCCCCGTACGCGCCGATGAGCGCGTCGGCGCGGCCGGCGGCCGTGACGGCCAGATCGAGCGGGAAGGCCGGGATGACTGTCTCGACGCCCTGATCGGCCAGGGCGCGGCCCAGCCACTCGTACGCCTGCGGGCGCACCAGCCCGCCGGGGTAGAACACCAGCAGCGTCCGCGCCTCCCCGCCCGCCGGGCGAATGCGGATGACCGGGCCGCCCGCCTGTTCCAGTGTCACGCGGGCCTCCCGGCTCTGCCGGGAACTGACCGCGTCCTGGCCCAGCACCAGCGGCGGCCGCACCGCCACCTGCCGCGCCGTGGCGATCACGTACCCGCCGAGCAGTGAAAGGCCCGCCACCAGCCACGTGCGGACGCGTGGTGAGAGGCGGGCGGGTCGGCGGGCGCGGACGGGTGGCTCGGAGGTCACACCGGTCAGCATAGGAGGGTGGGATGCGGCGCGAGGGCAGCCGATCCCACAACCTCCCCCGGAGGCGGGGTTATACGAAGGCGCTCAGGCCGGTGATGGCGCGGCCCACGACCAGCGTGTTGATCTCGTTGGTGCCCTCGTAGGAGTAGATGGCCTCGGTGTCCGCGAAGTGCTTCGCGACGCCGTACTCGAGGAGGATGCCGTTCCCGCCGAAGGTCTCGCGGGCTAGCGCGACCGTCTCGCGGCAGCGCGCGGCGGTGACGACCTTGGCCAGGGCGGCGTGTTCGTCACGCATGTCGTCCGCGTCGGCGAGGTGACTCAGGCGCAGGCACAGGGCCAGCATGCCGGTCACGTTGCCCAGCATGTGCACGAGGTGGTTCTGGATGAGCTGGAATTCCCCGATGCGCTTGCCGAACTGCTCGCGGGTCTGCGCGTACGCGAGGGCCAGTTCGTAGGCGCCCATCGCGCAGCCGACCCCCTGCCACGCCACGCCCGCCCGGGTGAGTTTCAGCACCTCGGCGGTGGTCCGCCAGCCCTGCACGTTCTGGAGGCGGTCACTGTCGGGCACGGCGCAGTCGTCCAGGGTGATCAGGCCGTTCTCGACGATGCGCAGCGCGGTCTTGCCCTGGATCTTCTCGACGCTGTACCCGGGGGTGCCCGCGCGGACGATGAAGCCGCGCACCTCGCCGCCGTCCACGTCCCGCGCCCAGATCACGGTGAAGTCGCTGAAGGTGCTGTTCCCGATCCATTTCTTCTGGCCGCGCAGGATCCAGCGGTCCCCGTCGCGGCGGCAGGTGGTGCGCATGCCCTGGCTGACCTGACTGCCGCCCTCGGGCTCGGTCAGGCCGAACGCGCCGATGACGTCCAGGTCAAGCATCTTCGGCAGCCACTCGGCCTTCTGCTCGTCGCTGCCGCCCAGCGCCACGGACGCGAAGGCCAGTCCCGCGTGCACGCCGAAGAACACGGCGGTGCTGACGTCCACCCGGCAGGCCTCCAGGGTGATCAGGCCCTCCAGCACGGTCGCGTTGGGTTTGCGGGTGCCGTCCTCGTTCCAGATGCGGCGCAGCAGGTCCAGGCGGCGCAGCTCCGGGATGAGCTGGCGGGGGAACTCGTCGCGGTTCCAGTACTCGTTCATGATCGGCGCGACGTGCGTCTCCATGAACGCCCGCACGTCCGCAGCGGTCTGCCGCTCGTCAGGGCCGAGGGTGCCCAGCTGGCCCAGGAAGTCCCCATCCGGCGCGGGCAGGGTGCTGTGGTCGTCGTGCTGGCCGCTCAGCATGCGGGTCAGCTGGCCCAGCTGACGGTCGTTCAGGCGGGACGCGGCGCCCAGCAGCGCGGGCAGGTCCACGCGCTCGCTCAGCGCGGCGAGGGCCCGCAGGTCCAGGCCGGCCAGGAGGGCGCTCGGGTCAGGCGTGCTCGTCATGCTGATCTTGTACCGCGTTCAAGGACGCCCGGACTGCGAGGACGCGCCCGGTTCCGCTTCACGTCACCTTCACGCACCCGCCCCGCGCCGTACGATGCGGCCGTGCCCACCCCCGCCAGCGAACGCCCCACCCGGCCCCTCCCGCACCGACCGGCGGGGCACGTCGAACTGGCCCGCTACTCCAGCCTGGGGCGGCTGTGGGCGCTGCTGGGCGGCGCGGCCCGCGCGGGGCGGCAGGTGACGCTGGTGCGCGGCGACAGCCCCGATCTGTGCCGCCGCCGCGTGAGCGGGTCCGTGCTGAGCGGCGCGGGGATCTTCCTGGACGTGCCCCGCACCGCGCGGCACCTGGAGGACGGCTTCGCGCCCCATCCGGCCCTCGTGGCGCTGCTCGCGGGGAACCCGGACCCGCTGCGCGCCGAACTGAACGCCCACTTCGAACTGCGGGTCGAGTTCACGCTGGCCCTGACCGCCGCGCGCGACCTGATCTGCCGCCCCGAACTGCGCTTCGTGCCGATCGTGCCGGGCCTGAGTGACCTGCCGGGCGACCTGCCGCTGGAGGTCCGCCGCCTGGGCCGCGACGAACTGCACCTGCTCGTGCAGCGGGCCTGCGGACTGGCCTGAGCCGGGCACATCCACGGCACCAGACGCGGGCGCGGCGCACCCGGAAGACGGGGATGCGCCGCGCCCAGGGGAAAGGCGGGTCATACGGATTCCGTTTGTTTCGCTGACAATCCGGAACTTCACCGGATTGCCAGCTCCACGTCCGGAACCCGCTTTACTCCTTCTCGCATCCGCTCGGGTTGAAAGATTTTGCAAACCTTTCAACCGGAGTCCGTATCAGAACGTGAAGCCGCTGCGGGTGACCATCAGTTTCAGTTCGTGCGGGCTGGTCGCCGCAGCAAGGGCCTCGTCCATGGTGATCAGGGTGTTGCGGTACAGCTGCACGAGGTGCTGGTCGAAGGTATGCATCCCGCGGATGTTGTCCTCGATCAGGGCGTCCTTGATCAGCGGCGTCTTGTTCTCGTCCTTGATGTACTCCTGGATCAGCGGCGTGTTCAGGAGGATTTCCAGGCCCAGGACCCGGCCCACGCCGTCGGCGCGGCGCAGCAGGCGCTGGCTGACGATCCCGACGAGCGATTCGGCCATCTGGAGGCGCACCTGTTCGCGTTCGAAGGGCGGGAAGAAGTCGATGATGCGGTTCACGCTGCGCACGGCGTCCTGGGTGTGCAGCGTGCTGACGACGAGGTGCCCGGTCTGCGCGGCGCTCAGTGCAGCCTCGACGGTTTCCTTGTCGCGCATCTCGCCGATCATGATGACGTCCGGGTCCTGGCGCATGGCGTACTTCAGGGCGGTGCGGAAGTCGCGGGTGTCGCTGCCGACCTCGCGCTGCACGACGATGCACTTCTTGTTCTTGTGGAGGATCTCGATGGGGTCCTCGATGGTGATGATGTTGTACGCGTACGCGCGGTTGATGTGGTCGATCAGGCTGGCCAGGGTGGTGCTCTTGCCCGACCCGGTGGGGCCCGTGACGAGGATCAGGCCGCGGGCGTGTTCGGCGAGGCCGCGCATGACGTCCGCCGGGAGGCCCAGCGCCTCGAAGCCGGGAATGGCGTCCGAGACGATCCGCATGACCATCCCGACCGCGCCGCGCTGCCGGAAGACGTTGCAGCGGAAGCGGCCCAGTCCGGACACGCTGTACGCGAGGTCGAGTTCGTTGCGGTACGTGAAGTCGTCCCACTGGTCGGCGTTCATCAGCGACTGCGCGAGCAGCATGGTGTCGGGCGGCATGAGCGGCTGCGTGCCGAAGGGCACGAGCTGACCGTCGATGCGGCCCATGGGGGGGCTGCCCGCCTGGAGATGCACGTCGCTGGCGCGGCGGCCCACCATCTCGCGCAGGAGTTCGTCGAGGGTCACCGGGTCTCTCCGAGGGGCATGTTGTCGATCAGGCGCACCCCGAAGAGGCGGGCCGCCACCAAGACGCGATTCATGGGGTCATTGTCCATGATTTCCGGCGTCTGCATATCCCCCCCGACGACCGTAAGATAATCCAGGGTCAGCTCGGGTTCCTGCGCGAGGACCGCGTGTCCGGCGGCCTCCAGCGCGTGTGCGCGGCGTTCACCGGTCGCGTACGTGGCCTGCACGGCGCGCAGCGCACGCGAGAGGATGGTCGCGCGGTCCTGCTGCGCGGCCGTCAGGTAGGTGTTGCGGCTGCTCAGGGCCAGTCCGGACGCGGCGCGGACGGTGGGCACACCCTGGATGATGACGGGGACGTTCAGGTCGCGGACCATGCGGCGCACGACGGCCAGCTGCTGCCAGTCCTTCTCGCCGAACAGCGCCACGTCGGGCTGCACGAGGTTCAGGAGTTTCAGGACGACCGTGGCGACGCCCGTGAAGTGGCCGGGGCGGGCAGCGCCATCCAGGCCGTCGCTGACGCCGGTCACGGTGACGCTGGTGCTGTAGCCCTGCGGGTACATGGTCGCCACGTCCGGGTGGAACAGCAGGTCCGCGCCGGCCTGTGCGGCGATCCGCAGGTCCCGGTCCAGGTCGCGTGGGTAGCGGCTGAGGTCCTCGGTGGGGCCGAACTGCATGGGGTTCACGAACACGCTCACGACGACCAGCCCGTCTGGGCCTGCCTCGGCGCGCGCCGCGCGGATCAGGGTGGCGTGCCCTTCGTGCAGGTAGCCCATGGTGGGCACGAACGCCACGCGCCGATCGCGCAGATGTGCGCGCAGGTCGTCCGGGCTGGTGAGGACGCGCGGGAGCACGGCGGCGGTCACTGGTCCTTCTCCAGGCCCAGGGCGCGCACGGTGGCGTCCAGCACCCATGAGATGACGGCCAGCACGACCGCACCGATCACAGCCGCGCCGAAGCCCGCGACGTTCAGGGCGGTCGCGGCGGCCACCAGCCACAGCACGACGCCGTTCACGACCAGCGTGAACAGGCCCAGCGTCAGGACGTTCACGGGCAGCGACAGCAGCAGCAGCACGGGGCGCACCAGGGCGTTCACGATGCCCATCACGAGCGCGGCGATCAGCACGCTCAGCAGGTCCGCGCCGGGCGCGAAGCTCACGCCGCCGTACACGCGGGTCAGGAGGTACAGGGCCAGTGCGTTCACCAGCAGCCGAAGGACGAAACCCATACCGGCAGGATACGGGATGCGCCCCCCGGCGCGAACCTGCCCGCACGGGAGCCAGCGCTGTACAGACTGTTGCGGGCATCCAGGAAAACCGCTGTGCCCTAGACTGGGCGGGTGACTGTGCCGGACCTTGCGACGACCCAGCGTGCCTTCCTGTTCGCGGACCCGGCGGCGCACTCCCTGTCGCCGCGCATGCATGGCGCGGCGTTCACGCACGCGGGGCTGCTCGGCACGTACGAGGCCCGGCGCGTGCCCACCGGGGAGCTCGCGTCGGCCGTCGCGGGGCTGCGCGCGCCGGGCGTGCTGGGCGCGAACCTGAGCCTGCCGCACAAGGAGGCGGTCGTGCCGCTGCTGGATTCGCTGAGTGACGCGGCGCGGGCGGTCGGGGCGGTGAACACCGTCATTCACCGGGATGGGCAGCTGCACGGTGAGAACACGGACGCGCCAGGGCTGCTCGCGGCGCTGCGGGACGCGGGCCTGCCGGACCTGGGGCCGGGCGAGCCGGTCGTGATCCTGGGGGCGGGCGGGGCGGCGCGCGCGGCGGCGTTCGTGGCGCTGCGCGACCTGCGGGCCCGGGCGTGGATCGTGAACCGCACGCTGGACCGCGCCCGGGCGCTCGCGGCGGAGTTCCGGCCGCACGGCGAGGTGCAGGCCGCCGCCCCGGACGACGTCCCCTGGGCGGACACGCCACTGGTGATCAACGCCAGCAGCGCGGGCCTGAACGATCCGGAGCAGACGCCGCTGGACGCTTCGTTCCTGGCGCGCCTTCCGGCCGGGGCGCTCGTGTACGACATGGTGTACAAGCCGGCCGAGACGCGCCTGATGCGCGAAGCCCGCGCGCTGGGTCTGAACGCCGAAAACGGCCTGGGCATGCTGGCCCATCAGGCGCGGCTGGCGTTCACCGCGTGGACGGGCGCGGACGTGCCGGTGCGGGTGTTCCTGGACGCCCTGGGTGAGGATGCTGGTAGCGGTTCTGGTGCGGGGCGGACGCCGTGAGGCGCCTGCGGGCGCTGCCGCTGGGGGGCCGTCAGGTTCCGGCGCTGGTGATGCTGGTGATCGTGCTGCTGTCGCTGCTGATCGCGTACGCGGTGCATTCGTTCGCGCGGGAGCAGCAGCGGGGCCGGTTTGAGCGGGAGGCCGGGGCGTTCACGCAGGCGCTGCAGGACCGCGTCCTCGTGTACGAGCGGCTGCTTGAGGCGACCCGTTCGAGCTGGCAGACGGTCGGGCCGAGCGCCACCGAGGCGCAGTTCGCGCAGTACGTGGGCGGCCTCGACCTCACGCAGCGGTACCCGGGCGTGCAGGCAGTCGGGTTCGGGCAGCGCGTGGCGCGTGGGCAGGCGGCGGCGCTGCTGGCGGAGCTTCGCCGCAGCGTGTCGCCGGACCTGAGGCTGCGCACCGGGGGGGAGGTGCAGGAGGAACGGGTGATCATCGCGCGGATCGCGCCGCCGACCGCGGTAAACCTCGCGGCGCTGGGCTTCGATCTGAACAGCGAGCCCCTGCGCCGCGCAGCGATGCGTGAGGCCCTCGTGACGGGGCGGGCGCAGGCGACGGCGCCGCTGAGGCTGGTGCAGCGCGCCCCGGACGGCGCGCCCCTTGCGGGATTCCTGGTGATGCTGCCGGTGCAGGAGGCCGCCGGGCTCGGCGGGTTCATGTACGTGGCGGTGGACGCCGCGGCGTTCCTGCGGGGGCTGGAACCGGCGGACGGGGTGTCCGGGAACCTGAACGTGCGGGTGCAGCTGGCGGGGCAGCCGCTGGGCGGCGGAACCGCGCTGGAGGACGGACTGTTCACGACCCGGTCGTCGTTCTCGCTGATCGGGCAGACGTGGACGCTGGAGTACAGCGCGGGCGGCACCTTCGGGCGGGATCAGGCGGCGTTCGTGCCGTACCTGATCGCGCTGCTGGGGCTGCTGCTGGCGGGCTTCGCATTCCGGATCGTGAAGGCGCAGGTGGACGCCCGTGGGCGCGCCGAGCGGCTGAACGTGTCGCTCGGGCACGCCCGGTCGCTGCAGGAGGCGGCCCGTGCGGAGTTCGAGGCGATCTTCCAGTCCATGCAGGACGCGGCGGTGTTCACGGACGCCGAGGGCCGCGTACGGCTGGTGAACCGCGCGCTGCGTGACTGGCTGGGCCGCAACGACCTGGAGGGCCGCCCGCTGGGCGTCATTCACGCGGACCGGCGTCTGGATGGCCGCAGCCGGTTCGAGCCGCTCTCCACCAGTTACGTGCGGGCGGACGGGACGATGTTCTCCGGCGAGGCGCAGCGCAGCGAGGTGCTGGCCCCCGACGGCACGCTGCTGGGTCTGCTGGAGGTCGTGCGGGACATCCGTGAGCGGGTACAGGCCGAGCAGGCCGTGCAGGCCGAGGAGCGCCGCTCGCGGGCGGTACTGGACGCGCTGCCCAGCGTGGTGCAGCTGTCGGGCCGCAGCGGGCGGGTGCGGTACCGGAACCTCGCGCATCAGGAGCAGCTGGGCGGCGTGGACCTCGCCGAGCACCTGAATCCGGCGGAACGGACGGCGTTCGCGCAGTGGCGGGAGCAGGTGCTCGCCAGTGGCCGCGACGCGAGCAGCGAGTGGGAACTGAGCACCCCGCAGGGCGCGCGCTGGTTCCAGGTGCGGGTCAATCCGGTGCGGGACCCGGGCGGGCCGGACGATCAGGTGAGCGCGTGGGTGACGACCGCGACGGACATTCACGACCGGCTGCTGGCCGAGCGGCGCGCGCAGCGCAACGAGGAACGCTACCGGGCGGTGCTGGAGGGCATGCCGCAGATCGTGTGGCTGACCGATCCGCGCGGCGCGGCCGTGTATTTCAACCGCCGCTGGGCGGAGTTCGTGGGCGAAGCCCGGGCCGCGCAGCCGCTGAGCAGCCTGATCCACCCGGAGGACCGCGCGGATTACCTGAGGGGCTGGCAGGCGGCCCTGGCGTCCGGGCGTCTCTTCGAGGCCGAGCACCGTCTGCTGCGTGCCGACGGGCAGTACCGGGCGTTCGTGACGCGGGGCCTGCCGGTCCTGGACGGGGACGGACTGGTCATGGAGTGGGTGGGGACGAGCACGGACGTGGACGATCAGGTGTATGCCGAGCAGACCGCGCGGCTTCTGGCGGACGTGTCCGAGCAGCTCTCGGCGCGCAGTGACGACCCCAGTCACCTGCGGCACGACCGGTACCGGGCGGCGCTGGCGCGACTGGACGGGCGCTTCGTGGACAGCGGCGCGCTGTGGACCGTGCATCCCACGCAGCTGGTGGCGGCGTCCTCTCCGTCAGCGACGTGGCATTCGGCGGCGTTCCAGGTGGTGGCGGGCGGCGCCATCGAGCGGGTGGTGGGCAGCGAAGATCCGGTGTTCATCGACGCGGACCCGGCGCTGCACCGCGTGAGTGCCACGGGGGCGCTGTTCTATCCGCTGACGGGGCGGGACGGGACGCTCAGTGGCGTGCTGGGGCTGCTGTACCGGCAGGCGCTGACGGCGCGGGATCAGGACCTCGCGCAGGAACTCGCGGGGCGGTTCGCGTCGGCCCTGACGAACGATCGCCTGCAGGAGCGGGTGCTCGCGGCGCAGGCGGACCTTCAGGCGCTGAACCAGTCGCTGGAGGAACGGGTGCAGCAGCGCACGCTGGAACTGGAGAGCGCGAACCGGGAGCTGGAAGCGTTCAGTTACTCGGTCAGCCATGACCTGCGCACGCCGCTGCGGCACATCGTGGGATTCGGGGACCTGCTGGCCCGCGAGACGGGGGACAGCCTGACGCCGAAGGGGCAGCGGTACCTGACGGTCATCAAGGACTCGGCCAGCCGCATGAGTCAGCTGATCGACGATCTGCTGTCGTTCTCGCGCATGGGCCGCCAGGAGATGCGGCAGGTGCCGGTGGACCTGCGCCGCGTGATCGAGTCGAGCTGGCAGGGGCTGGAACCCGACCGGGCCGGGCGCCGCGTGACGCTCAGCCTGCCGGACACGCTGCCGACCGTGCAGGGCGACGAGTCGCTGCTGGGGCTGGTCTTCACGAACCTGCTGAGCAACGCGATCAAGTACTCGCGGGGCCGGGAGGAGGCGCGGGTGACGGTCAGTGCGCAGGCCGGGGAACATGAAGTGACGGTGAACGTCAGCGATAACGGTCTGGGTTTCGATCCGCGCTACGTGGATAAACTGTTTGGCGTGTTTCAACGACTGCACCGCGCCGAGGAATTCGAGGGCATCGGCATCGGCCTCGCCAACGTCCGCCGCATCGTCACCCGTCACGGCGGCCGCGTGAGCGCCGAGGGCCGTCCCGGCGAGGGCGCCACCTTCAGCGTCACGCTGCCGCTGCGGGGCCCGGCATGACCGACGCCCTGCCCGGCAGCGGTGAGCCGCTGCGCGTCCTGCACCTCGAGGACAGCGAACTCGACCATGAACTCGTCACCATGCATGTCGAGACGGAACTGCCCTGGCCGGTGGACTTCACGCGCGTGGAGGACGAACAGGAGTTCCTGCGGGCGCTGAACGAGGTTCGCCCCCACCTGATCCTGAGTGATTTCGCGCTGCCCAGCTACGACGGCCTGAGTGCCTTCCGGGCCGCGCACGCGCAGGCACCCAGCGTGCCGTTCATCATCGTGACCGGCGCGATGGGCGAGGAGACGGCCGTGGACACCCTGCGTGAGGGCGTCACCGACTACATCCTCAAGCAGCGCCTGGAGCGGTTGCCGTCCAGCATCCGCCGCGCGCTGAACGAGGTCGAGACCCGCACGCAGCGGGAACGGGCCGAGCGCGAGGTCCGCGAACTGAACGACCGGCTGCGCGCCCGCCTGGACGAGGTCGAGCGGCTGCGCAACACCGCCGAGCGTCAGAGTCAGCGTCTGGAGATCCAGGCCAAGCAGCTCGAGGAGGCCCTGAACCTCCAGAAGACGTTCCTGGCAGAGACCAGCCACGAGCTGCGCACGCCCCTGACGGCCCTGCACGGGTACCTGCGCCGCGCCGAGCGGGAGGCGGGCGGCAGTCAGACGCTGCAGGACGCGCAGCGCGTCGCGGAGAACATGACGCGGCTCGTGAACGACCTGCTCCAGCTGTCGCGCGGGGAGCTCGTGCAGAGCATCGAGATGCACTTCACGAACCTGGGGAACCTGCTGCGGCAGGTGGGCCGCGACTACGGCGTGCAGGCCCCCGAGGGCAACTACGAGATCGTGGGGGACCCGGGCCGCCTGACACAGGTGTTCGTGAATCTCGTGACGAACGCCATTCGCGTGACCGGGAACGCGAATCTCGTGCGGCTGGAGATGGAACCCCGCGCGGGCGAGATCGAGGTGCGGGTCGTGGACCGGGGCCCGGGCGTGCCGGACGCTGTCAAGCCGCGCATTTTCGACAAGTTCTACCGCGGCAAGGAAGCCGGGTCGGCCGGGCTGGGCCTGACGATCGCGCAGCAGGTCGTCACCGCGCACGGCGGCATCATTGACGTGACCGACACGCCGGG
Source organism: Deinococcus soli (ex Cha et al. 2016) (assembly GCF_001007995.1). Lineage (NCBI taxonomy): Bacteria > Thermotogati > Deinococcota > Deinococci > Deinococcales > Deinococcaceae > Deinococcus > Deinococcus soli (ex Cha et al. 2016). The sequence goes on from NZ_CP011389.1 coordinate 257,284, forward strand.
CGGTGGGGCGACGTTCCGCGTGCGCCTGCCGGAACTGGAGGAGGACGCCGGGGACGACTCGGACGATCTGAGCGACCTGGAGGACCTGAACGATCTGGGCATGGATGACACGGGGAGCGCGGACAGCCTGCCCGGACAGACCCACAGTGACGGGCCGCGCGGGACGCTAGCGTGAACGCATGAAGAAGACCCTGAACGTCACCTGGCTCGGCGAGCAGCGCTACCTGGGCGTCAGCGAGAGCGGCCACCAGCTGCTGATCGACAACAGTCCCACCAAGATCGGCGTGTCGCCCATGGAGGCGCTGCTGGGCGCGCTGGCGACCTGCACGGCGTATGACGTCGTGGAGATCATGAAAAAGCGCCGCACGCCCCTGAGCAGCTACCGCATCGAGGTCGAGGGCGAGCGGGCCGACACCGACCCCAAACGCTACACGACGATCACGGTGCGGCACATCGCCAGCGGTGAGGGCGTGACCGAGGAGTCGCTGAGCAAGGCGGCGCACCTCAGCCACGAGAAGTACTGCTCGGTCGCGGCGAGCCTGAACAGCGACATCACGGTCGAGACCCGCGTCGAGTGACCCGTGGCGTGACCTGACCCAGCGCGCCCCAGGCTGGAACAACCGGGGGCGCGCTTGCCGGGTGGCGTCTGCACGACCATCCTGGCACCGGTCAGGCCGGGTGACAGAATGCGCGCGTGACGACCGCCCCCCTGACGGACCGCCCCGCTGACACCTCCCCCCTGCTGGCCCTCGATATCGGGGGGACGAGCATGCGCGCGGCGCTCGTGCAGGGCGGGCGGGTGCTGGACCGCGTGGAGGCCCGCACGCCCCGCCCGGCCACGCCGGACGCGGTGATCGCGGCGGCGCTGGAACTGGCCCGGCCCCTGGCCGCGCGGGCCGGGGCAGTGGGCGTGGCCTGCGCGGGCGCCGTGGCGCGGGGGCGCGTGACGGCCACGGCTGCCCACACGTTCCCCGGCTGGGTGGATATTCCCCTGGCTGAGCGGCTGGGCGCGGGGCTGGGCCTGCCGTGCGCGGCGCTGAACGACGCGCGGGCCGCCGCGTGGGGTGAGTTCGCGGCGGGAGCAGGTGTGGGGACGACCGAGTTCATGTTCGTGACGGTCAGCACGGGGGTAGGGGCGGGACTGGTGCTGGGCGGGCGGCTGCATCTGGCGGCGAACGGCCTGGACGCCGAGCTGGGGTTCGTCACGGTTCCGGCCCACTGGCACGCGGGGGCACCCACCCCGGCCGGGCAGCTGGCGCCGCTGGAGTTCGAGTCGAGCGGCACGGCCCTGAACGCCCGTGCGCTCGCGCTGGGCTTCGCGGACGCCCGCGCGCTGTGCGACGCGGCCGAGGCCGGGGACGCGACGGCGGACGCGGCGTACCGGCACTCGGCGGCGGGTCTGGCGTGGAAGATCGCGGACGTCGCGGCGCTGCTGGGCGTGACGCGCGTGGCGCTGGGCGGCAGTGTGGGCCTGCGCCCCGGCTACCGGTCGCGGGTACAGGAGGCGCTGGCGGCGTTCCCGGAGCGCTACCGGCCCGGGGTGGTGCACGCGGCGCTGGGCGCGGACGCCGGGCTGATCGGCGCGGCGCTGTGGGCGGCCCGCTCGGTCCAGGACAGGGCAGCTCAGGACGCCTCAGCCCAGGGGTGAGCGGGTGCCGGTGATTCAGCCGTCCTGCACGGCGCAGAAGGGGTCTGAAGCAGAGTGCGGGTGTCCTCGCCGGGGTGCGGCGTGACGGGGTGCCACTGCCCGACGCACTGTACCTGGAGCCGGTAGTCGGGCGGCGCGGGCTGCACGCGGTTGTTGCCGATGGGGTGGGTGCCGCTGGGCAGGGTGGGGACGTGCATGCTGAACCTCTAGGTCGGGGGCCGCGCGGGGGGCGCTGGCCCAGGCTGATGGTGCAGCGCGTGGCGTGACTGTGGCGTCACTGCCTGGCGGCGGAAAGCCCACCTTTCAATTGACAGGCAAGTGGCGCCTTTCAGTGGCCGCCCCACACCTCAGGAATAGGCATTTTGAGCGTCTGACAGCGTGTTTCCCCACCCCCAGGCGGGTGTGTTAGCCTCGCGGCAACCACAAGGAGGTCCGTATGAGCAGCACCCTGATGGAAGGGTTCCTTCCCTTCGAGCATGAACCGTACTTCAACTTCAAGGACGCGCAGGTGGCCGAGCGGCAGCGCGACGCGTTCACGCAGGTCCGCGAGAAGTACCTCGGCCAGACGTTCCCGCTGATCGTGAACGGGCAGGAGGTGCAGGGCGAGGGCACCTTCGCCGTCCGCAACCCCGCCGACACCCGCGAGATCGTCTGGTCCTTCCAGAAGGCCACCCCGGCGCAGCTGGACGAGGCCGTCAAGGCGGCGCAGGCGGCGTTCGAGGAGTGGCGCTTCACCGAGCCGTTCCAGCGCGCCACGATCTTCAAGCGGGCCGCCGAGCTTCTGCGCGCGCGCCGCATGGAATTCAACGCCGTCATGACCCTGGAGAACGGCAAGAACTGGTTCGAGGCCGACGGTGAGGTCGCCGAGTCCGTGGACCACTTCGAAGTCTTCGCGCGCGAGGCGATGCGCTGGGCGACCGGCAAGCCCGTGTACCCCATGCCGGACGAGCACGTCACGACCGTGTACGAGCCGCTGGGCGTCGTGGCCTGCATCAGCCCCTGGAACTTCCCCAGCGCGATTCCGCTGGGCATGGCGCTGGGCGCGCTGGCCGCCGGGAACACCGTCCTCTGGAAACCGGCGTCCGAGACGCCGCTGTCGTCGTACCTGATGATCGAACTGCTGTTCGAGGCCGGGCTGCCGCGCGGGACCGTGCAGTTCCTCACCGGCACGGACGACGTGCTGGGCGACCCGCTGGTGGATCACCCCGGCGTGCGGATGATCGCGTTCACGGGCAGCAAGGAGATCGGCTGCCGCATCTACGAGCGGGCCGCGCGGGTGCAGCCGGGCCAGAAGTGGCTCAAGCGCGTCATCGCCGAGATGGGCGGCAAGGACCCGACGGTCGTGTGCGCCGACGGTGACCTGGAGGCCGCCGCGACGGGCATCGTGCAGGCGGCGTTCGGGTACAGCGGGCAGAAGTGCAGCGCCTGCTCCCGCGTGATCGTCGAGGAGAGCGTGTACGACGACCTGCTGAGCCGCGTGGTCGAGAAGGCGCGCGGCCTGAAGGTGGGCCTCCCCGAGGAGAACGCCGATCTGGGTCCGGTGATCACGCAGGGCAGCGCCGAGCGCATCCAGACGTACGTGCAGGAGGGGCAGGGCCGCGTGCGCCTGCTGCTGGGCGGCGAGACGCCCGACGTGGGCGAGCGCGTGGGCGGCTACGTAGCGCCCACCATCCTTGCTGACGTGCCCGCCGACGACGCCCTGTTCCAGGAGGAGATCTTCGGCCCGGTCCTGGCGTTCACGAAGGCCCGCGACTGGCAGCACGCCATCGAACTGGCGAACGACAGCGAGTACGGCCTGACCGCCGCGTTCTACTCTCGCGATCCCCGCAAGATCGACGAGGCCCGGAAAAAGATTCACGTCGGCAACCTGTACGTGAACCGCAAGTGCACGGGCGCGCTGAGCGGCACGCACGCCTTCGGCGGGTACGGCATGAGCGGCACGAACGCCAAGGTGGGCGGCCCAGACTACCTGTTCTGGTTCCTGCAGACGAAGACCATCGCGCAGCGCTACTGATGGCGCGCGGGGTCGGGTCAGGGTTGCCCACGCAGCCACGCCCGCCCCGCCGCCTCGTCCGGCACGAAGCGGATGAGGGAATGGCGGGCGTGCTCGCGGGCGAGTTCCGCGAAGCGCTCGCCGTACCGGGCCGGGTCGGGCACGACCACTGCGACGGGCAGGCGGTAGTTCACGAACTTCTGGAACAGCTCGCCCAGCAGGCCCGTGCGCAGGTTCAGGAAGTCGGGGCCCAGGTCCGTGTCGTGCAGGAGGAGGCCCGGCTGGCCGTACAGCGCGCCGATCACATCCGGGATGTCCGCCGCGTCTCTCAGGTGCAGGCCCAACTCGGGCAGGGTCGTGACCTTGTCGGACTGTTGGGGTTCCATCCTCCCATTCTCGTTTCTCGCCGCAATCTGGGACACTGGTCGCATGACGGATGACTCTCGCAATCAACGCTCGCAGCTCGCGTTCGCCCGGCTCCTGCCGAAACTGTTCCGGGGGGGGCAGGCGTTCGTGGGCGTCGAGGCGTCCCTGAGCGGCCTGACCGACGAGCAGGCCACCACCCGCCCGGCGGGGCTGCCGCACAGTGTCGCGCAGCTCGTGGCACACGTGAACTGGTGGAACCGCTGGATGCTGGACATCATCGAGATGGGTCAGGCCCAGCCGTACCCGAAGCACGCGGCGGACACCTGGCCCGGGGTGCCGGCGAGTGACTGGCCGCGCGTGAAGAACGAGTTCTACGAGCTGCTGGCCCGCATCGACCCGCACGCGGCCCGCCCGGACCTGTCCAACCCCGTGAACCACGAGGAGACCATCGGCGAGCTGCTGGCCGACATGGCGCTGCACACCGCGCATCACTTCGGGCAGGTGGTCACGGTGCGGCAGGCGCTGGGGGCGTGGCCTCCTCCCGGCGGCGGCGACACCTGGTAAATGCCCGGCCCCCGCGCGGGCTGGAAAGGATTTCTATGTCGAACGTGTTCTACCGCAGCAGCAAGTCGTATCCGGTCGCCGTGCGCGCCGGGGGCGTGTTCATCGAGACGCAGGATGGCCGGTCGTTGCTGGACGGGTCGTCCGGGGCGCTCGTGGCGAACATCGGGCATGGGCGCGCGGCCGTGGCGCAGGCGATGGCCGCTCAGGCGTCGCGGCTGGCGTTCGTGCACGGCTCGCAGTTCACGAGTGACGTGCTGGAGGAGTACGCGTCGCGTCTCGCGGCGTTCCTGAACCTGCCCGCATTCCGCTTCTGGGCGGTGTCGGGCGGCTCCGAGGCGAACGAGAGTGCCATCAAACTCGCCCGGCAGTACCACGTGGAGCGGGGCGAGCCGGGGCGCTTCAAGGTGATCACGCGGGTGCCCAGTTACCACGGGGCGTCGCTGGGCGCGCTGGCGGCGTCGGGGATGGGTGCGCGGCGCGAGGTGTACGCGCCCCTGATCCGCGAGGACGCCTGGCCGAAGATGCCGAAACCCGACCCGACCCTGAGTGGCGAGGAGGACGCCGAGCGGCTGCGCGCGGTGCTGGAGGCGGCCGGGCCGGAGTCCGTCGCGGCGTTCATCTGCGAGCCGGTGGTGGGTGCGTCGGACGCGGCGCTCGCCCCGAACGCCGGGTATCACGCGCGGATCGCGGCGATCTGCCGGGAGTACGGCGTGCTGTTCGTCGCGGACGAGGTCATGAGCGGCATGGGCCGCTGCGGCGCGCCGCTGGCCGTGCGGCTGGGCGGGGACGTCACGCCGGACATCGTGGTGCTGGGCAAGGGCCTCGCGGCGGGCTACGCGCCCCTGGCAGGCCTGATGGCCAGCCCCGAGGTGTACGGCACGGTCATGGGTGGCAGCGGGGCATTCAAGCACGGCTTCACGTACGCCGGGCATCCGGTCAGCGTGGCAGCGGGCCTGAGCGTGCTGGACATCGTCGAGCATGAGGAGCTGGTGCACGCGGCCCGCGAGCACGGCGCGCAGCTCCTGGCGGGTCTGAAAATCCTCAAGGACCGGCACCCGCAGGTCCTGGCGGTGCGCGGTCAGGGACTGCTGCTGGGCGTCGTGCTGGGCGACCCGGCCACCGGGCAGGCCCTCGCGCGGCCCGGACTGGCTGACCGGGTGGCCGCCGCCGCCCGCGAGGAGGGCCTGCTGACCTACCCCGGCTCCGGTGCGGTGGACGGCGTGCTGGGCGATCACCTGCTGCTGGGGCCGCCCCTGAGCATCACGCCTGCCGAGGTGGACCTGCTGCTCGAACGACTGGACCGGGCACTGGCCTGCACGAGCACCGCCGTTCCAGGCTGATCCACACAAGAAGAGGGGCCGGTGGGCGTCGCTGCCCCCGGCCCCTTCCCGTGCCCTGCGGTTAGACTTCCAGCGCCTTCTTGTTGATGAAGGGCATCTTGTCGCGCAGTTCCTTCCCAACGACTTCCAGGGTGTGGTCGCGCATCTTGCCGCGCTGCTCCTCCATGAAGGGGAAGCCGGCCTCGGCGTCGGCGATAAAGCGCTCGGCGAACTTGCCGGTCTGGATATCCTGGAGGACACGGCCCATCTCGGCTTTCGTCTCGGCGGTCACGACGCGGGGGCCGGTGACGTAGTCGCCGAACTCGGCGGTGTTGCTGATGCTGTGTCGCATGCCTTCGAAGCCCTTCTCGTAGATCAGGTCGACGATCAGCTTGACTTCGTGCAGGGTCTCGAAGTACGCGATTTCGGGCTGGTACCCGGCTTCCACCAGGGTCTCGAAGCCCGCCTGGATCAGGTGGGTGACGCCGCCGCACAGGACGCTCTGCTCGCCGAACAGGTCGGTCTCGGTCTCTTCCTTGAAGGTGGTTTCCAGCACCCCGGCGCGGGTGCAGCCGATGCCGTTCGCGTACGCCAGGGCGATGTCACGGGCGTGGCCGGTGGCGTCCTGCTGCACGGCGAAGATGCCGGGCATGCCCGCACCGTCGGCGTAGACGCGGCGGAGCATGTGGCCGGGGCCTTTGGGGGCCACGAGGAACACGTCCACGTCGGCGGGGGGCGTGATGCGGCCGAAGTGCACGTTGAAGCCGTGCCCGAACGCCAGGGCCTTCCCGGCGCTGAGGTGCGGGGCGATGCTCTGCTCGTACACCTTGGGCTGCTGCTCGTCGGGGATCAGGAGCATGATCACGTCGGCTTCCTTGGTGGCGTCCTCGATGCTGGCGACGCGCAGTCCGGCCTGTTCGGCCTTGGCGCGGCTGGCGCTGCCGTCGCGCAGGCCGACGACGACGTTGAAGCCGCTGTCGCGCAGGTTCTGGGCGTGGGCGTGCGCCTGGCTGCCGTAGCCGATGATGGCGATCAGCTTGTTCTCGATGGGGGCGGTGCTGACGTCTCGGTCGTAGTACATTTTTGCAGCCATGTTCGGGATTCTCCTACAGAAAGTGAGTGGGGGCAGGGTGTGGACTAGGCGGGTTCAGGGGGCGTTGATAGTGGATAGTTGATCGGTTTTCTTTCAACTATCCACTTTCAACCATCGACCTAGAACAGATTGGGGACGTGGCGGGCGCGTTCCTCGCGCGGCTGGACTTCCAGGGTAGGTTGCAGGGCCTGCGTTTCGCCCTCGTGGTAGACGTGGGCGGGGATGTCGGCGTTGCTGCCTCGGGTCAGGGCGATGCGGCCGGTGCGCATGGTTTCCAGGATGCCGAAGGGGCGCATCTGCTCGATGAACGCGGTGATCTTGCCCTCGTCGCCGGTGACCTCGAAGGTGAGGGCGTGGCGGCCGACGTCCACGATGCGGCTGCGGAAGTCCTCGGCGATCTGGCGGACCTCCACGCGGCTCTCGGGGGTGATGGCGACCTTCACGAGGACCAGTTCGCGGTCCACGTACTTCTCGAGGCTGTGGTCGATGATGCGCACCACGTCGTGCAGTTTCTCCAGCTGACGGATGGCCTGTTCGACCACGCCACGGTCGCCGCTGACGACGATGGTCATGCGGGACACGCCGGGGTGTTCGGTGCTGCCGACCGAGAGGCTGCGGATGTTGTAGCCGCGGCGGCCGAACAGGGCGGTGATGCGGGTCAGAACGCGGGGTTCGTCGCGCACCAGGATGGACAGCAGGTGGTCTTGAACGTCGGTCATGCTTCGCTGGCCTCCTCGGCGGCGCCTTGCATCTGCGCGGACAGGTCGGGGCTCTTGACGGGTTCGGTCTCGATCATCTCGTACAGCGCGGCCCCGGCGGGCACCATGGGGAACACGCCGTGCTCGTGCGGCACGACGACTTCCAGCAGGGCGCTCCTGGGGTCGCTGAGCCACGCGTCGATGGCGGCGGGAAGTTCCTCGGCGGTGGTGGCGCGGTAGCCGGGCACGTCGTAGGCGTCGGCGAGTTTGATGAAGTCGGGGTTGCTGTCACCCAGCCAGACCTCGCTGTAGCGCTTCTCGTGGAACAGTTCCTGCCACTGGCGGACCATGCCCAGGAACGAGTTGTTGATGATGCAGATCTTGACGTTGCGGACGTCGTACATCTTCAGCGTCGCGAGTTCCTGCGCGGTCATCTGGAAGCCGCCGTCCCCGGCGATGACCACCGAGCGCACGCCGGGCTCGGCCATGCCGGCGCCAATCGCGGCGGGCAGGCCGAAGCCCATGGTGCCCAGCCCGCCGGAGTTGATCCAGCGGCGGGGCTTCTCGAAGCGGGCGAGCTGCGCGGCGAGCATCTGGTGCTGTCCCACGTCGGAACTCAGGATGTCGTCGGGGCGCAGGCGGTCCACGACGGCCTTCACGGCGTACCCGGCGCCGTAGGTTTCGGGGGGGACGGTGCGGCCCTTCCACTCCTGAATCTGCGCGGTCCATTCGGGGCGGGGGGTGGGCTGGGCGCCCTCGGCGAGCAGCAGCGCGGCCTGCCGGGCGTCGCCCCGCACGGGCACGTGCGTGCGGATGATCTTGCCGATCTCGGCGGCGTCGAGTTCCACGTGAATGATCGCGGCGTTCGGCGCGAAGCCGTTCACGCGGCCGGTCACGCGGTCGTCGAAGCGCAGGCCGATGCCGAGCAGCACGTCCGCCTCGCTGATCGCGCGGTTCGCGGCGACGCTGCCGTGCATGCCGGGCATGCCCAGCCACAGCGGATCACTGCTGGGGAACGCCCCCAGGCCCATCAGGGTCGTGATGACCGGGATGTCCCAGGCGCGGGCCAGGGCGGTGATCTCGGCGCTGGCGTCCAGGCTGCCGCCGCCGGCCATGATCACGGGCTTCCTCGCGGCCCGGAGAAGGTCCAGGGCACGCTCGATGCTCTCGGCGCTGGGCGCGGGCGCCTCGGGGCGGGCGTGCGGGGACGGAATCTCACCGTGGAAGGCGGCCAGCTGGATGTCCTTGGGAATGTCCACCAGCACCGGCCCGGGGCGGCCGGAGCGGGCAATGCGGATGGCCTCGGCAACGATGCGGGGCAGTTCCTCGACGTCACGCACCACGTAGTTGTGTTTCGTGATGGGCAGGGTGATGCCGGTGATGTCAGCCTCCTGGAAGGCGTCGGTGCCCATCAGGTGCGACGCGACGTTCCCGGTGATCGCCAGCAGCGGCACGCTGTCCAGCATCGCGTCGGCCAGTCCGGTCACGAGGTTCGTGGCGCCGGGGCCACTGGTGGCCATGCACACGCCGATCTCGCCGGTCGCCTTGGCCCAGCCTTCGGCGGCGTGGGCGGCACCCTGCTCGTGACGGGTCAGGACGTGACGGACCTCGGGGTAGAAGGTCAGGGCGTCGTACACGGGCATGATCGCCCCGCCGGGGTACCCGAACACGGTGCTGATGCCGTGGTTCGCGAGGGTCGCCCACAGGGCCTTCGCGCCGGTCATGTCGCCCCGGTGCGGGGCGTGCTGCTTGCCGTTGTCTGCCATGGTCTCCTCCGTGCCTGCGCTGGTATGAAAAACCCCCACCCGGGTGTGGGTGGGGGTGTGCGGGTCGGCAGTACGCCTAGCCTCGGACTCCCCCGATGCTAAGAAGTACCACCACAATCGCCGCGCTCATGGCCCCACCATAGGCCCCGGCCTGAACCGGGTGCAAGGCGCGTCTAGACCGCCGGGCGTTCCGGCCCGAGGAACAAACGGCCGTTCGTGTGGTGCGGTGAACGTCAAAAGTTGATGGTTGATGGAATTGAACTCCATCAACCATCAACTCTCGACTATCAACTCCTGGGTCCGGTTTCGTACACCGCCTGCCAGGCCTTGTACACGGTGCTGACCTTGTCGGTGCGCACGCCACTGGCGTCCTTGATGGTGCGGGTGATGTAGAGGCTGTACCCGTCGGAGGCCCAGTCGACCTGCCGGACCACGCCGGGGCGCAGGGCGGTGTTCACCACGTACTTGGGGGCGGGGTGCGGCACGCGCGAGGTGATCACGGCGGGGCTGACGGTCACGGTCCGCTGCGGCTTGACGCCCCAGACCTCGACGGTCAGGGTGCTCCTGGCGTTGTCATTGTTCGCCTTGATCAGGATCGGGGCGGTCGTGTCGTTCTTCAGGCGCAGGTCCAGGCCCGGGTCGTACACGGCGGCCTCGAAGCCCACCTGCGGCTCGTAGTACCCGACGCGGTAGGAGTGCTGGTTGCGTTCGATGACCGGCAGGCCCGCCTGGTACAGCGCGCGGAACACGGTGGTGCTGACCTGGCACACGCCGCCGCCCAGGCCGTCCACGGTGCGGCCCCCACTGATGATCAGGCCGCCCACGAAGCCGTTCGAGGCGTCGATGCCACCCAGGGAGTTCAGGAAGCTGAAGACCTCCCCGGACGGCACGACGGCGCCGTTGATCTTGGCGGCGGCGTTGGCGACGTTCGTGCGGCGCGCGGCGCTGCTGCCGTAGTACGTGCTCTTCCCAACGGCGATCAGCTGAAGCTTGTCCGCGGCGGGCAGTCTGTCGATGGTCAGGGTGGGCTGATCGGCCTTGCTGGGGAACACCACGGTCTTCACCGCGGGGTCCAGCACCGCCTTGCGGAACAGGGCGTACGCGGCGGCGCGGTCCGTGACCAGTCCGGCCTTCTCCTTCGCCTTGACCAGCTTGCCGCCCTGCAGGACGTAACGGGCATTCAGGGCGGGCTGGTCGATGGCGTCGGTCAGGCGGCCGAACGCGGCTTTGAGGGTCTTCTCGTCGGGTTCGATGCCGCTGTCGCGCACCCAGTACAGGTCCGCGACCTGCAACGCGGTCAGGCCGCCCTTGCGGGCCGTGCCGCTGAGGGTCACGGTGAAGGGCCGGGCGATGGCGTTGCCCTGGTCCACGTAGGTCTTAAGGGTCGCGGCCGTGAGTTTCGCGGGGGTGGCCTTCAGCGCGACCTTCAGGCTGGTCAGGCTGGGCGTGGCGACGTAGGTGTTCACGGCGCCGGTCACGTCGGCGCTCAGGCCGGGCGCGTCGGCCTTCACGGCGTAGCGTTTGCTGACCTTGTCGAAGTACACGCTGGCGTTCCTCGGGGCCGTGTTCAGCCCGGCGGTCAGGGTGGTGAGGGTGGCCCGGGCCTTCGCGGGGTCCACGGCGGCCGTCAGGGGGATGTCCTGGGTGGGCGCCTGACCGATCATGCCCTGAAGTTTTTCCAGCACGCCGCGTTCCTGGGTGATCTTCAGGGCAGCGTCCACGCTGGTCTGCGCGTCGGCGTGCCAGCCGAGTTTCTCGGCGCCGAGTGTCCAGGTGTTCTTTCCGGCGGTGACGGTCACCTGCGGTGGGGTCGCGGCGCGGCTGCCCACAGCGGCCAGGGCCTGCTCACGGGTCATGCCGCTCACGTCCGTCCCGGCGATGCGCAGGCCGGGGGCGAGGGTGGTGGTGTTCTGCGTGGCGGCAACCGCGAGCGCTCCCCCCACGAGGAGCGCGACGGTTCCAGCGGTGATTCCTGCGGCCCAGACCTTCATCGCAGGCAGTGTAAGGAAGTTCACGCGCCCGTGATTGAGGATTGTGCACGTTCACTGGACAGATTGAGCTTCATGAAGTCTCCGTCAGACTCAGGGGCTCCATCCGTCCGATCCAGCTGGACAAAGGGGGCCGGTCCGCTCCCACAGCTTGCTCGTCCCCCAGTCTGACGCTGTACCTGGGCCCAAGGCGCCTCTCATCAAATCTGCAATCTCATCCATTCAGGTCACCCGCCCCCGGTCAGGACCACCCCCCTGCCTGCGCGACCACGCGGCTGTGACGGCTGGCCGGGGCGCGCGCCCGGAGGAACAGACACAGCCCCACGCCGACCCGGCCGGGTCGGCGTGGGGCTGGGCCGCTGATCTTACTCGGTCTGGGTCTGCTCCTTCTGCGCGGCGGCCAGCTCCGCCTGACGCTCGGCGCGGGGATTTACGCTGTTCAGAACCCGTTCGAACGCGGCCACCACCGTGTCGATCTGCTCGCGGCTGATCGTGACCGGCGGCAGGAACCGCACGACCAGTGGTGTCGCCTGGAGGGTCAGCACCCCTTCCTCATGTTCCAGCGCGTGGATGTAGGGGGCGCTCTTTTCTTTCAGTTCCACACCGATCATCAGGCCCAGGCCGCGCACCTCGCGGATCTTGGGGCTCTGGATCCCGCGGAGTTTTTCCATGAAGTACGCGCCCTTCTCGCGGGCCTGCTCGGCCATGCCCTCGCGTTTCATGGCGCGGATCGCGGCGACCCCGGCGGCCATCGCCAGGGGGTTCCCACCGAACGTGCCGCCGTGCCCCCCGGCGGGCATGCGGTCGGCGACGTCGGCGGTCATCACGAACGCACCGATGGGCACGCCGCCCGCCATGGCCTTCGCCAGGGTCATGCCGTCGGGGACCACGCCGTAGTGCTCGGCAGCGAACATCTTCCCGGTGCGGCAGAAGCCGGTCTGGATCTCGTCGAGGATCAGCAGCGCGCCCTTCTCCTGCGTCAGGCGGCGGGCCTCCTGGATGAATTCGGGGCTGGCAGGGCGCACGCCACCCTCGCCCTGCACGGGTTCGAGGATCACGGCGGCCGTTTCATCGGTGATCGCGGCGCGCAGTTCCTCGATGTTGCCGTACGTCACGAAGTCCACGTTGCGGTTGTCCACGGCTTCACCGAAGGGCTCGCGGTACTTGGGTTCCCAGGTGAACGCCAGCGCACCCAGGCTGCGGCCCGAGAAGCCGCGCTTCATGCTCACGAACCGCTTGCGGCCCGTGGCGGTGATGGCAAATTTCTTCGCGGCCTCCATGGCCTCGGTGCCGCTGTTGCACAGGAACACCCGGTCGAGCCCGGCGGGGGTCACGCCGACCAGTTCGGTCAGGAACTCGGCGCGTTTGTCGTTGGGAAGGCTCTGGGGCATCACGAGCAGGCGCTCGGCCTGATCCCTGATGGCCTTCACGACGTCCGGGTGGCAGTGACCGATGTTCGCCACGCCATACCCGGCGACGCAGTCGATGTACGAGCGGCCCGACTCGTCCCAGACGACGCTGCCCTGCCCGCGGGTCATGACGACCTCGTGCTTGCCGACCACGCGGCTATCAAACTTCAGTTCGGCTTCGAGCCACTTGCTCTGGGTTGAGGTCATGCGGGGAGTCCTCCGTGCGGGGGTGGAAAGAGGGGCGGGGTGATGTGAACTGGCCGCGCGGGAGCGCAGGCGGGATGCGACAGTGTAGGCCCTGCGGCCCGGTCAGGTGCCCGGGTGTCCAGGGGACACGATCATGGCACGCGGCAGGTGGACAGGCGGGTTCTCCTGGCAATCGGCAGGAGTCGGTACGAGAGGCTGTGATCCTGAGCCCGTCAGCTCTGGGCAGACCGCGCCTCCGCGACCCTCACAGTTCAGAGCTCACAGCCCCCGGAACGCGTTTCGCGCGGGGTGGCAGGTTGATCAGGCCCAGCCCCGCGAGCACCACGAGCACCCCCAGCACGGACATCGGCCCGACGGGCTCCCCGGCCAGCGCGGCCCAGCCCAACCCCCAGACGGGCAGGGCGTACGTGACGGCGGTGACCTGGGTGGGGCTGACGCGGGCCAGCAGGCCGTAGTACAGCAGGTACGCCAGTCCGCTGCCGACCACGCCCAGGAAGAGGGCGGCACCCACGGCGGTCAGGGTCAGGGGGGCAGGGGCAGGGCCGATCAACGCGACCGGGAACAGCATGACGCTGCTGAGACCCAGCTGCGTGGTGGCCAGCCCTACCGGGTTCAGGCCGCCCAGGGTGCGTTTGGCGATGGTGGTGGCGATGGCGTACCCCAGGCTGGCGAGCAGCAGGATGATCACGCCGTGCAGCGTGGCGTGCCCGCCGCCCAGCCCGCCCGACACCGTGAGGGCCACGCCGCCGAGGCCCAGCAGCACGCCGCCCAGCGTCAGGCCACTCAGGCGGGTGTCGCGCAGGGTCAGGCCGATCAGCAGCGCGAACAGGGGCGTGGTGGCGTTGATGATCGCCGCGATGTTGCTGCTCACAGTCTGCTCGCCCCACGCGAAGAACGACCAGGGAATCACGTTGTTGAACAGCGCGACCAGCAGCAGCGGTTTCCACAGCCGGGCGGGCGGCAGGGTGTGGCGGCCCAGCCGCAGCGCGAGCAGCAGCACCGCCGCGCCGAACACGGAGCGTAGCAGCGCCACCCACACGGGCGGGAACACCTCGCCGCTCAGGCGGATGAGCAGGAACGACACGCCCCAGAACGCCGAGAGCAGGAACATGTCTAGTGCGTCGCGGCGAGTCACGCGCGGCTCCCCGGCAGGAAGGGCGCGGCGAGGTGAGGGGGCAGGGCGGGCCAGCCCGCCTCCTGCGCGGCGCCGTCCGCCCAGTTCTCCTTGCCGCTCCAGCGCTCGATACTCAGGGCGTAGACGGCGGTGCGGGCCAGATCGGCGTCCGTGATGGGCCGGGTGTGCGTGCCGACGCGCAGGCCAGGAAACACCCGCTCGCTGAGGGTCGTCAGGGCCGCGCGGGCATCCTCGCCGTGCAGGAGGCGGGCCGTGCCGAACACCATGGCGCTGCGGTACTGCACGCTGAGTTCCAGCGGGGAATTGCTGGGCAGCAGCGCGCCGGTCTCGGTGACCTCGAAGGTCGCGGGGTGGCCCTCTGCCTCTGCCTGCTCGGTGTTCGCGCGCAGGCGGCCCACGACATTCGTGTGGTACACGAGGTCACGCGACCCGGGCCGGTACGCGAAGGCCAGCGGGGTCACGAAGGGCCACACCCGGCCGTCTTCACCCCGGTACACGGTCGCCACGCGGCCCAGCGGCACCCGCAGCAACAGATCCTCGATCCAGGCGTCGTCCCGGCGGTTCTGCGGGCGGCGGCTGACACTGGGGTCGCGCTGCGCGGGGTCGTAGAAGCCGCTCACGCCGTCACCCCATCCAGCAGTCCCTGGCCTGTCGGGCGGAATTCCATCTGGCGGGCGGCGCGGTCCGCCAGCGCACGCGAGTGCAGCCGCCCGACGAGGTGCAGGGTCATGTCGATGCCCGCACTGATCCCACCCGACGTGACCACCGCGCCCGTGTCCACCCAGGCGACGTCCGGCACGACCGTCAGCGCCGGGAACCGCACCTGAAGGTCCGCCTGATCCTCCCAGTGGGTGGTGACGCGCCGGCCGTCCAGCAGGCCCTCAGAGGCCAGCAGGAACGCACCGGTGCAGATCGAGGCGAGCACCTCCACCCGCGCCGATTGCGCACGCACCCACGCACGCACGCGCGGGTCGGCCAGGGGGGCGTCCATCACGCCGCCGGGCACGATCAGCACGTCCAGCGGCGGGTGATCGGCGAGGGTGGCGTGCGGGAGCACCCGGAACCCCCCGCGCCCGATCGCCGGGGCATCGGTCGCGCCGATCAGGACCGGCTGGAAGGGCGCCGCCTCGCCGTCGCGTCCGGCCAGTCGCGTGGCGACACTCAGGACCTCGAAGGGACCGCCGAGGTCAAGGACCTCGATGCCGTCGAAGATCAGGATGCCGACGGTGCGGGTCATAGCAACTCCGATTGAATGGTTTGCAAAACCAGCTCAATCCGAGCGGATGCGAGCGGGAGCAAAGCGGAGTCCGGGCGTGGAGTGAGCCACCCGGTGGTGTTCCGGGTTGTGAACGCAACAGACGGATGCCGCGTCACGCCGTCCCCCGACCCAGCGGGAGGCTGAAGTGGTACGCGGTGATGTTCATTCCGGCGCGGTGGTACAGGCGGTGGGCGGCGTGGCGGGTCTCCCCCACCCCGGCGTCGAGGTGGAGTTCCGCGCAGTCCAGGTCGCGGGCACGGGCGTCCAGCCAGTGCAGGAGCGCGCGGGCGTGGCCGCGCCCACGGAATTCGGGGAGGGTGCTCAGGTCGTCCACGTACAGCGTGCGTCCGGCGTACAGCAGGTGCATGACGCGGTATCCGGCGACGGCGGCGGCCTCCTCGCGGCCCGGTTCGAACGCGCCGACCAGCGCGTAGCCCTCGGGCCCGGTGGCACTCAGGAAGGCGCGCAGGGTGTCCGGCGTGGCGGTGTGGGGCGAGTCGGGCCGCAGCGTGCGCAGGGCCGGAAGGGCCGTCTGCGCCTGCGCGGGCGGGATGGGTCGGAGGTCACGGGCGTCAGTCATGGGCGTAGAGTAAGGACATGGTGGCCCCCGTGAAAGCTCCACTTTCTGCTCATACCCGGGGGCCACTGCCCGCCCGGACGGATGAACTGCCGTTTCCGCTGGACCTGCGCCGCGACCAGACCGAGGCGTTGCACGCGCAGCTGGCCCGGCAGATCCGCGAGGCGGTCCTGTCGGGGCTGCTGCCGGGGGGCACGCCACTGCCCGGCACGCGGACGCTGGCGCGGACGCTGGGAGTCACGCGGGGCGTGGTGGAGGCGGCGTACGCGGAACTGCTCGCGGACGGCACCGCGCAGGCCGAGGTGGGGCGCGGCACCCGCGTGCGCGACGAGACGCCCGCCCCCGTCCCGGACGCCCCGACGGGGGCAGCAGGTGTTCCCGCGTGGCTGCCGGGTATCCCGCCACTGCCGGTGGACGGCCCAGACCCGCGCCCGGGTCTGGACTTCCGGGTGGGCGTGACCGGGACCGCCACCCTGGACCTGCGGGCGTGGCGGCAGGCCTGGTCGGATGCGGCCCGCGAACCCGTCAGCGGGGACTACGCCGACCCGGCGGGCGAGCACCGGCTGCGGGCGGCCCTGGCGGCGTTCGTGGGGCGGCAGCGGGGACTGGGCGCGCAGGCCGAGGACGTCCTGGTGACGGGCGGGACGCTGCACGCCCTGAACCTGATCGTGCGCTCGGTGCTGCCGCCGGGGTCGCGGGTGCTGATGGAGAATCCGGGGTACCGCGCGGCGCGGCAGGTGCTGCTGGACGCCGGGCACGAGGTCGTTCCCGTCCCGGTGGACGGCGACGGCCTGATCGTGAACGCGGACACGCCAGCCGCGCGGCTGGTGTACGTGACGCCCAGCCACCAGTTCCCGCTGGGGGGCCGCATGTGCCTGCCCCGGCGGCTGGCGCTGCTGGAGTGGGCGGCGCGGCACGACGCGCTGATCGTCGAGGACGACTACGACGGCGAGTTCCGCTACGGTGCGCCCCCGCTGCCGCCCCTGGCCGCGCTGGCGGCGCAGACGGGCGCGGGAGGGCGCGTGCTGTACCTGGGCACACTGAGCAAGGTGCTGACCCCCTCGGTGCGGACGGGGTTCGTGGTGGCGGCCCCGCCGCTGCTCTCGCGGCTGGTGCGGGCGCGGACGCTGCTGGACTTCGGGCCGCCCGTTCAGGTGCAGGCGGCCCTGACGCACCTGCTGACCGGCGGGCACGTGGACCGCCACATCCGCCGCTCTCGTCGCTGGCACGCGCAGGTCCGCGCGGCGCTGACTGAATCGCTGGACGGTCTGGAAGGCGTGGCGCACCTGGGCGGCATCGAGGCGGGCCTGCACGTGTGCTTGCACCTCCATCCGGCCATACCTGCCCGGGACGTGGCGGCGGAACTGGCCGCACAGGGCGTACATGTCACCCCCCTGGACACCTACACGCTGGGCGAGGCACCGAACGCGCTGCTGCTCGGTCACGGCGGCCTGAGTGCCGCGCAGGCAGGCGCGGGCGGGCGGGTGATCGCGGGGACCCTGCGAAGTTGTGCAACCCGAGCGCGACTCGCGCCGTAATGTGACGCATGAGCAAGTCCTTCACCCTGCCACTGATGGCGGCGCTGCCCGTCCTGCTGGCCTCCTGCGGGAACGACCTGGACCGGTATTCCCGCACCAGCTACAGCAGCTATGAGCAGTGCCTGATCGCCAACCGCGTCCTGATCGACCGGGGCCTGAGCAACCCCTGCGTGTACCGCACGGGCGGCGGGTACTACGGCCCGTACGTGCGGGTCGTGAGCGGCACCACCCGCTACGTCGGCTACGACCGCCTGGGCAAGGTGTCCGGCGCGGGCCTGACGTACGACAGCAAGCGCGGCTCGTACGGCAACTTCAAGGCGCCCGTCAGCCGGGGTGGCTTCATGTCCGGCAGCCGCTCGGGCAGCTTCGGCGGCTGAATCTCCGTCCACCCGTCCCACTCTTTCTTTGCGTGCTCCCCTACTGGCGCGCGCCGGAGCCCCCATGCCCAGAGAATTCAGCCTGCCCCTGATGACCGCCGTCCTCCCCGCCCTGATCGCGTCGTGTGCGAATCAGCCCGCGCAGCAGGTCAACCAGCCGTACGCCCAGTACGGCGCGCAGACCGTCCCGGACGGCTGTGAACTCGAACTCGACGGAGAGATCGACTGCGACCACGACAGCGTCAAGCTGAAGACCGGGAAGAGCACGAGCAAGGTGGCCAAGGCGGTCGTGGCGGGTGTCGCGGCCCGGACGGCCAGCCGCACGACCTCCACGCAAAGTGTGAACTCTGCGTCGGGCGTGTCGCGGGGTGGGTTCACCACCTCGGCCCGCGCGAGCAGCACGGGCAGCGGGTACGGCGGATGATCCGGCGCACCGTGACACCCCGCCCGGACTGGGAGGCGCGGCTGCGCGAGGTGGGCTTCACGTGGTTCGCTCCCACGCCCGAGCATCCGGTGCCGTACTGGAGCGAGGACGGGTACTACGCCTTCACGACCGACCAGATCGAGCAGATCCGGTCCGCCAGTCAGGAACTGACGAACCTGGTGCTGGAAGCGACCGGGCACGCCATCGAACGTGGGCGGCTGGCGGAACTGGGCATCCCGGCGTTCCTGCACAGCGCCGTGCGGGACTCCTGGGAACAAGATGATCCGACGGTGTATATGCGCCTGGACCTTGCCTACGACGGCCACAGCGGCGTGAAGCTGCTGGAGGTCAACGCGCAGACCCCCACCAGTCTGCTGGAGGCGGCGGTCAGTCAGTGGCAGTGGCTCGAAGACCAGCAGGCGCGCGGCGAGCTGCCCGCAGGGGCAACCCAGTGGAACACCATTCATGAGGGCCTGACCGAACAGTGGGCGCACCTGAAAGCCGCGCGGGGCGTTCATGAGGTGGCCTTCTCCAGCGCCCGCGTCGAGGAGGACGCCGCGACCGTCACGTACCTGCGTGAACTGGCCGGGGCAGCGGGCCTGCGCACGTCATTCATCTTCACCGAGGACCTGGGCACCAGTCCCACCGAACCCTACCTGCTGGACACCTGGAGTCTGCCCATCCGGGGGCTGATGTGGCTGTGGCCGTTCGAGTTCGCGTGGGAGTCCCGCGACTCGGCGTTCCTGGCGAGCACCGGCACGCGCTTCATCGAGCCACTGTGGAAGGCCGTCACCGGCAGCAAGGGCCTGCTGGCGCTGCTGCACGAGCTGAACCCCGGGCACCCGAACCTGCTGCCCGCCACGCTCACGTCCGGCGCGCTGGGGGCGGACGTGGTGCGCAAGCCGCTGTACTCCCGCGAGGGACAGAACGTGCAGCTGCCCGGCGAGGCCAGCACGCCCGGCGCGTACGCCGACCTGCCCGTGGTCGAGCAGGCGTACACCGAACTGCCCACCGCGCAGGCCCCGGACGGCCCCAGGTACCCGGTGCTGGGCGTGTGGGTCGCCGGGGATGAGGTGTGCGGCCTGGGCATCCGAGAGGGACGCTCACGCGTGACGGACAACCGCGCCACCTTCGCGCCGCATGTGGTGCTGCCCGGATGAGCGCGCCCAGGACCTTCCGGGAGAACCTGCACTCGTTCCTCGATCCGAGTGACGGCGCGGGCCCCGCCGAGCGGCTGTTCAATGCGCTGCTGGTCACGCTGATCCTGCTGACGATCGCCGTGACGATCCTGGGCACCGTCCCGGACGTTGCGCGGGAGTATGGGCCGGCCATCCGTGCGTTCGACTACGTGTGCGCGTTCGTGTTCGGCCTGGAGTACCTGGGGCGGCTGTACGTCACGCCGCTGCGGCCCGGCTTCGACGGCACCCCCCGTTCGTACCTGCGGTACGCGACCTCGCCACTGCCGCTGATCGACCTGCTGGTCCTGATCTCGCTCATGGTGCCTGCCACAACTGCCCTGGCCAGCCTGCGCGGCCTGCGCCTGCTGAAACTCCTGAGCCTGCTGAAGCTGGGCCGGTACTCGGACTCGCTGCAACTGATCGGGCGGGTCATCCGCCAGCGGACCGGGGAACTGCTGTCCACCGTGCTGATCGTGCTGGTCCTCGTGTTCATCGCCGCGAGCCTGCTGTACCAGGTGGAATCCAGTGCGGGGACCAAGGGTTTCGAGAGCATCCCGCAGGCACTGTGGTGGGCCGTCGTGACCCTGACCACCACCGGGTACGGCGACGTGTACCCCGCCACGCCGCTGGGCAAGGCCGCGGCTGGACTGATCATGCTGTTCGGGGTGGGCATGGTGGCCCTCCCGGCGGGCATGATCGCCAGCGGCTTCGCCGAGGAACTCTCGCGCCTGCGCCAGCAGGAAACGGTGGCCTGTTGCCCGCACTGCGGCAAGGCGCTGGAATAATTCAGGCATGAAGGCGAGCAACGGTCAACTGCCGTCGCTCCCGTGTCATTCACTCGTTCAGCGGCGGCCCTTGACCAGCCACGCGTGTTCCCCGATCCCGGCGGCCTGGTTCGCGGCGCGGGCCATGACGAACAGCAGGTCCGACAGGCGGTTCAGGTACACCTGCACGTGCGCGTTGGCGTCCTCCTCGTGCAGGAGGCGGATCACCTCGCGTTCGGCGCGGCGGGCGACCGTGCGGGCCACGTGCAGGCTCGCGGCGACCGGAGTGCCGCCGGGGTGCACGAAGCCCGTGAAGGGTGGCGCGCCTTCCTGGTAGCGGTCGATCATCGCCTCGATGAACGCGGTGTCCTGCTCGTCCATGCGGCTGATCTTCTTCTCGTACGTGGTGCCGCTGCGGGTGGCGAGGTCGGCCCCGACATCGAACAGGGCGTTCTGGAGGTACTCGAGGTCGGCGTCCATCTCGGCACTGGGGCCGTGCGCGCGGGCCACGCCGATGGCGCTGTTCAGTTCGTCCACCGTGCCGTACGCTTCCACGCGGATGTTCGCCTTGCTGACGCGGTCCGCGCCGTACAGGCCGGTCGTACCGCCGTCCCCCGTCTTCGTGTAGAGCTTCATGCCCCACAGGGTAGTGGATGGTGAACGGTTGATGGTTGAGAGGAGGTGGTTCGCCTCGCTATCAACCATCAGCTGTCAACCGTTCCCGCTCCTTACCGTCCGGTCGCCTCGGTCAGGTCCCGCAGGCTGCGGGCGAGGTCTGGGCGGAGGTCAGCCGCGGCGTACCGCCAGGTCCAGTTGTGCTGTCCCGTCGTGCCGGGGAGGTTCATGCGGGCCTCGGTGCCGAGGTTCAGCAGGTCCTGGAGGGGCACGACGGCCAGCCGGGCGCGGCTCTCGAAGGCCATGCGGGTCAGTTGCGCCGCGAAGGTGTCCTCGGTGGGGTCGCTGCTGGTGTACACGCGGAAGTTGTGCCGTTCGAGTTCGTCGGCGTTCCGCCACCAGCCGCGCGTGGTGTCGTTGTCGTGCGTGCCGGTGTACACGACCTGGTTCTCCCGGAGGTTGTGGGGCAGGAAGTCGTTCACGCTGAAGTCCCCGCCACCGAACGCGAACTGGAGGACGGCCATGCCGGGGAAGTCGAAGTCGTCGCGGAGTGTCTCCACGTCGGGCGTGATGACGCCCAGGTCCTCCGCGATGATCGGCAGGGTGCCCAGGGCGTTCCGGACGGCCTCGAACATCTCGTGCCCCCTGGCGGGCATCCACTGGCCGTGAATGGCGGTCTCGGCGGGGAACGGGATCTCCCAGGAGGCCGCGAAGCCCCGGAAGTGGTCGATGCGGATCACGTCGAACAGTTTCAGGCTGCCCTGGAAGCGCTTGATCCACCACTGGTAGCCGTCCCTGTCCATGACGTCCCAGTTGTACAGGGGGTTGCCCCACAGCTGCCCGGTCTCGCTGAAGTAGTCCGGCGGGACGCCCGCGACGACGGTGGGCTGGCCCTGGTCATCGAAGTAGAACTGGTCGCGGTTCGCCCAGGCGTCGCTGCTGTCCATGGCGACGAAGATCGGGATGTCCCCGATGATCTCGATGCCCTTCTCGGCGGCGTAGCGGCGCAGGACCGTCCACTGGCGGAAGAACAGGAACTGGATGAACTTCACCCGTTCGATCTCTTCTTTCAGGCGGGTGCGGGCGCTGGCGATCACCTGGGGGTCGCGGTCGCGGGTGCCGGGTTCCCAGGCGTTCCAGGGCAGGCCGCCGTGGGCGTTCTTCAGCGCCATGAACAGGGCGTAGTCGTCGAGCCAGTCGGCTTCCTCGGCCTTGAAGGCGTCGAAGTCGGGCTTCAGGTGCTGGGCGTCCCCGAAGGCGTAGCGGGCGTAGGCGCGTTCCAGCATCTGGTTACGCCACACGTACTGCTGGCCGAAGTCGACCTTGCCGGGGTTGAATTCGGGCAGGACGTTGAAGTCCTTGTCCTCCAGCAGGCCGTGTTCGCGCAGGGCGTTCAGGTCGATCAGGTAGGGGTTCCCGGCGAAGGCGCTGAACGCCTGGTAGGGGCTGTCGCCGTACCCGGTGGGGCCCAGGGGCATGACCTGCCAGTACTTCTGGCCGGCCAGGGCGAGCCAGTCGACGAACGCGCGGGCGTACTGGCCGAGTTCGCCGATTCCGAAAGGGCCGGGAAGGCTGGTGGGGTGCAGCAGGACGCCGCTGGATCGTGGAATGGTCATGGAAGGGGAGCCTCCGGTGGAACGGTCGTGGAACGAGAGTGGAAGTGATTCCAGTTAACAGGTCAAATAGTACAGTCCCACACCGTTCCCGGCATAGCGGCGCGCCGCTCACGGCCCTCATGTGCCCAGACAGGCCGGACAGCGGGGTGGGCGGCGCAGCAGGGAGCGGCCTCCTGGCTTCCATGAGAAAGCGGCTGACACGGCAGTCACGTCACAACTCAGGGGCAATCTGAGCTGGTCGAGACTGCCGTGGTGAACCTGGGCCGGGGAACTTACTGCCCCTGCGCGTCCTCGCGCTGCGCGGCGGCCGCCAGATCGAAGGCCTTCAGGGTGACCTTCACGTCACGCGGCTGCCCGTCGCGGATGACGGTCAGGGTGACGGTCTCGCCGATCCTGCGGCTGATGATCTGCTGCGGCAGCTCCTCCACGCCCGTGATGGGCTGGCCGTCCACGGCGGTGATCACGTCGCCGGGCAGGGTGGTGCGCTCCCCGTTGGACTCGTCGGTGACCGTGCGGCTGCCCTTCAGACCGGCGGCGGCGGCGGGGCTGCCCTGGTACACCCGGCCGATCAGGACGCCCTGGTCGGGCAGCTTGGCCTGCTTGCGCTCGTCGGCACTCAGGCTGGCCACGTCACCGATGCCGACGCCCAGGCTGGGCGTCTGGATGACGGTGCCCTTCCCCGCCTGCAACTCCGGCAGGAGTTTCTTGACGGTGTTCACGGGGATCGCGAAGCCCACCCCGGCGCTCTGGCCGATCCCCCCGGTGAGGATCTGGGTGTTCACGCCGATGACCTGCCCGGCGCTGTTCAGGAGTGGGCCGCCGCTGTTGCCGGGGTTGATGGCGGCGTCGGTCTGGATGACGTTCTGGTTCACGCCCTTCGTGCCGACCGGCACCTGCCGTTCCAGGCTGCTGATGATGCCCTCGGACACGCTGAAGTCCAGACCGAACGGGGCGCCCATGGCGATGGCCTTCAGGCCCACGTCCAGCTGGTCGCTGTCCCCCAGCGGCAGCGCCCGGATCTCGCTGCTGGGCACGCCCTCGGCGCGGATCAGGGCGAGGTCGAAGTCCGGCGCGCGGGCGACGACCTTCGCCGTGTACGTCTTCTTGCTGCCGTGCAGGCGGACCGTGATCTCGCTCGCGCCCTCCACGACGTGGTTGTTCGTGATGATGTCACCGCTGCCCGTCACGAAGAAGCCGCTGCCGGTCCCGGTCTGCTCCTGCCCGCCACCATCGCCGAAGCCGAAGGGGAGCTGCTGCTGGAGGCGCTGGCGCAGCTGGGCCTGGGCGCTGCTGCTGTCGCGTTCCGTGACGCTGATGTACACCAGGCCGTCGCGGCGCTCCCTGACGACCTGCACGGTGTTGGCCTCGGATTCCGTGCGGGCCCGGGCGCTGTCGTACGGCTGCGCGAGGGTCTGCACCATCTGCCCCTGGCGGGCGGGCGCGCCGGTCGTCGCACTCTCGGCCGGGGCGGGCGCCGCGGTGGTGGGTGTCTCACTGCGCTGGTGGATGTCGTAGCCGACCAGACCGCCCAGGACCAGGGAGCCGGTGAGTGCCAGGATGGACAGGGTCTTGTTCATGCGCGCAGTCTGCCCACGCGGGGTTACACATCGGTTAAAACGCGGGTGGGGCCGTCTTCAGGAACGGCAGGGAGTGGCCCCCAGTCTGGAGAACCGCCCCCCGCTGTGCCGTGATGGACGGATTACTGCCCGAGCACCTCGATGGCCTTCTTCAGGATGGCGTCGCCCTGCACGTCCACGACGGCCTCGCCCTGCTGGGCGCTGCGGGTGGGGCGCTTGACCTCGCCGGTGTAGCTGAACTTCCCGTCCTTGTCGGCGGTGACGGTCACGGGTTTGCCCTCGAGAGTCAGGGTGAGGGTCTCGCCGGGTTTCACGCCGCTGCCGCTGAAGTTCACGGGAGTGGTGTAGCGGGTATCCTTGACTTCAATGTCGGGCGTGACGCCCTTCTTGTGGATCTGGCGGCCCTTGGGGGTCAGCCACTCGTTGGACACGATGGCCGCCTTGCCGCCGTCGGGCAGGGTGATGGGGGTCTGCGCGACGCCCTTGCCGAAGGTCTGCTCGCCGATGACCTGCGCGCGGCCCGTGTCCTGCAGCGCGCCGGACACGACCTCGCTGGCGCTGGCGCTGTTCTTGTTCACCAGGACGACCAGTTTGCCGGTGTAGTCGGTGGGGCGGTTGGTGGCGCTGCCGAACACCTGGGTGTTCTTCGCGCGGTCGCGCAGGCTGACGATCGGACCGCTGCCCAGGAACTGGTCGGCGACGTCCACCCCGGCGTTCAGCAGGCCGCCGCCGTTGTCGCGCAGGTCCAGGATCAGTTTCTGCACGTTCTTCTTCTTCATGTCGGCCACGGCGGCGCGGAACTGCTCGCTGGCCTTCTCGTTGTAGAAGGTGTTCAGCGCGATGTACCCGACGCCTCCGGGCAGCACGGTGGATTCCACGCTGACGATCTGCACCGGCTGGCGTTCCATCTTCACGGTGTACGGCTTGCCGTCGCGGGCGAAGGTCACGTTGACCTGGGTGCCCTTCTCGCCACGCACGAGACGCACGATCTCGTTCAGTTTCGCGCCGGTCACGTCCTTGTCGCCGATCTTCAGGAACACGTCCCCGATCTGCACCCCAGCGGTGGAGGCCGCGCCGGTCTTGAAGACGTTGTCGATCTTCCCGCCGGTGCCGTCGGCGTTCGCGGCGACCAGCGTCACGCCGATCCCGTAGAACTCGCCCTGGAGGTTCGCGGCGTCGATGGCGTTGTCCTCGGGTTCGCTGTAGTACGTGAATTCGTCGCCCAGGCTGCCCAGCGCGCCGGTGATGGCGCCGCGCAGCACCTTGTCCTGATCCACGGGGTACAGGTAGTAGCGGTTCAGGTCGTTCAGCACCTGAATGAGGCTCTTGCCTTCCTTGCTGCTGCTCAGGTTCACCGGGGTGTACCCGCCCAGCTGCGCGTAGGCGACAGCGGCGGTGGCGGCCAGCGCGGCCCCCACGACAGTCATGCGTTTGGCGTTCACGCCGCTCAGGATAGAGCGCGGCGGTGAAACGAACGTAAGCGTCTTCCGGGTCGCGAGCGGGCTGGGCAGGCAGGCGTTCATGGGCCAGGCGCGCCCCTGGGCTATCCTGGGCGGCAAGCATGACCAAGCGCATCCACTTACCGCCTCTTCACCTTCCGGGGGAAGCGGCGTGATCGATTTCAAGCACGTGACCCTGGAGTACCCCGTGACCCGCACCCTCGCGCTGGATGACGTGTCCCTGAACATCGGCAAGGGCGAGTTCGTGTACCTCGTGGGGCATTCCGGCGCCGGGAAGAGCTCCTTCATGAATCTGGTCCTGAAGCGGGCGCTGCCCAGCCGGGGCGAGGTGCGCGTGGCGGGCGAACCGCTCTCGGCGTACCGGGGGCGGCGCACGTCCATCCTGCGCCGCCGCATGGGCACCGTCTTCCAGGACAACCTGCTGCTGCCGCACCTGAACGCCTTCGACAACGTGGCGTTCGCGCTGCGCGTGACCGGCGTCCCGCAGCGCGAGTGGCCGCAGCGGGTCACGGCGGCCCTGCGGACCGTGGGCCTGGAACATAAGAAGTACGCGCTGCCGCTGCAACTGTCGCTGGGCGAGCAGCAGCGCGTGGCCATCGCGCGGGCCATCGTCGGAAACCCGCCGCTGCTGCTGGCGGACGAACCTACCGGGAACCTCGACCCGGACAACAGCCGCGAGGTGCTGAAGGTGCTCCAGAACGTGAACCTGCGCGGCACGACCGTGATCGTCGCCACGCACGCCAAGGACCTCGTGGAAACCTTCCGGCACCGCACGCTGACGCTGCGCAAGGGCAAGCTGGTCCGCGACGACCCGTATGGCGGGTACGCGCTGTGATACGGATTCCGTTTGTTCCGTTCACAACCCGGGGAAGCACCGGGTTGCCAACCCCACGTCCGGAATCCGATCTGCTCCTCCTCGCATCCGCTCGGATTGAACGGTTGAAAGCAACCATTCAATCGGAGTGCGTATGAAGTACCACCTGAGGCAGGCGCTGCTCGCCATGCGCGGCAACGTCACGGCCACCCTGGCCACGCTGATGACCATGACCCTAACCCTGCTGATGCTGGGCTTCGTGCTGCTGCTCACGCTGAACGTGAACCGCACCATCGAGCAGCTGGAGGGGCAGGTGGAGGTCGCGGCGTTCCTGGCGGGCGACGCGCAGGACGAATCGCTGCTCGCGCAGGCCCGCGCGATCCCGCAGGTCCGTGACGCGCGACTGGTCACGAGCACGCAGGTGCTGACCGAGATGACGCAGGACTCCCCGTTCGCGCGGGACGCGGCCGCGCTCGTCGGGAACCCTTACCCGGACACGCTGCGCCTGCGGGTGGCCCGCGTGGAGGACACCCGCACGGTCGCCGCGCAGGTCGCCGCGCTGCCCGGCGTGGACGACGTCGAGTACGGCGCCGGGTACGTGGACACCACTGTGCGGACCCTGAGTGCCGTGCGGCTGGCCGGGTACCTGCTGGTGGGCCTGCTGCTGCTGGGCACGCTGTTCAACATCCTGAACGCCGTGCGGGTCGCCATGTACGCCCGCCGCGACGAGATCAGCGTCATGCGTCTGCTGGGCGCCACGCGCGGCTTCATCCGCATGCCGCACGTCCTGGAGGGCCTGATCGTGGGCGCCCTGGCCGCGGCCCTGGCCCTGGCGATCCTGACCCCGGCGTACCTGAGCCTCACGCAGCGCGTGCAGCAGCTCGCCCCGGTCTTCCCCGTCGTGCGCGACCCCGGCACCCTCGCCCCGCTGCTGGGCGGCGTGGCCTGCCTGGGCATCCTGATCGGGCTGCTGGGCAGCGTGTTCGCCACCCGCCGCTACCTCCAGGAGCTGGAGTGACACGGTTTCCGATTGAATGGCTTACAAAGCCGTTCAATCCGAGCGGAGCGAGTGGGAGAAAAACGGGTTCCGGACGTGGAGTTGGCAGATCGGTGATCTTCCGATCTGTCAACGAAACAAACGGAATCCGTATGGGGGCCGCCCGCGCGCTGGCACTGACGCTGCTGCTGGGCGTCGGGAGCGCGCAGGACACGAGCACCCGCCTGGACCAGCTGCAACAGCAGCTTCAGGAGCAGCGGCAGCTGAGCGCCCAGAAGGCCCGTGAACTCGCCGCGGCGCGCGCCCGCATCCAGAACCTGACCGCGCAGCAGCGCCAGACCCTCACGCAGCTGGACGACCTCGCCCGGCGCACCGCGACGCTGGAGAACGAACTGGCCACCGTCACCGCCCGCGTGGCCCTCGCTCAGCGGCAGCTGACCGACACCACCGAGCAGCTGACCGTCACGCGCGCCCAGGTCGAGCGGCTTCAGGGAGACGTGCGCGAGGTCATGCAGCTCATGTACCGCCAGCGCAGCGGGCAGTACCTGCAGCTGCTCTCGCAGGCGCGTAGCCTCCCGGACCTGCTGATCCGCCTGCGGTACACCAACATGGCCGGCGAGTACCAGACGCAGGTCCTGGCCGGCCTGCGCGCGCAGGCCACCGCGCTACGCACGCAGGAGCAGGCGCAGCGGCAGCAGACCGCCGAACTGAAGAAACTCCAGGCGCAGCGGACCGAGAAACTCGGCGCGCTGCGCGCCCAGCGGCAGCAGCAGAACGCCCTGCTGGCCCGGCTGCGGACCAGCGAGCAGGGCCAGCGGACCCTGGCCGCGCAGCGCGCCGCCGAACAGGCCCTCGCCGCGCAGCAGGTCGATCAGCTCGTCGGGCAGGTCGTCGCCGAGCGCGCCCGCCTGGAGGCCGAGCGGCAGCGCCGCCTGGAAGAGGAACGCCGTCGACGCGAGGAGGAGGCGCGCCGTATCCGCGAGGCGCAGGAACGCGCGCGGCAGGAGGCGCTGCGTCTGGCGCAGCTGCGTCAGGCGCAGGCGGCCGCCGCGGCCCGGCAGGCCCAGGCGGCCCGCGCCGCGCAGCTCCAGCGGGACCAGCAGGCGCGCGCCGCGCAGCTGGAACGCGAGCGGCAGGCCCTCGCGCAGCGGCAGGCGCAGGTGCAGCAGGCCCAGGCGCAGGTCGAGCAGCAGCTCGCACCCCTGCCGCCCGTCAGCGGCCCGGCGGGTTTCCCGCTGCCCGGCGGGCGGGTCCTGGCCGCGTACGGCGCGAACGGCGCCCCGTGGGTCGTGCTGACCGGCGCGTCCCAGGTGGTCGCCGCCGAGGGCGGGAACGTCCTGGCGGTCACGTCGTACGCGTCGCTGGGCTGGGTGGTGCTGATCGATCACGGCAGCAGCGTCAGCGCGTACCTGGGTCTGCGCGACCCGCTGATCAGCGTGGGCAGCCGCGTGGCGCGCGGCACCCCGCTGGGCGCGGTGGGCGGCAGCTCGATCATCGGGCCGGGCAACATGGCCTTCCAGCTCCGGCAGGGCGGGCAACCGGTCGCGCCGCGCTTCTGACCCCACCCGGCCCTTGCTGCGGTGCGGGCCGGTCTGATACTCTTCTTCGGTGCGCTTACCGGTTGGCTGCTGACGGGCGCATTTCCCCGTGATCCTAGCGGGAGCTTTACCCTCAAATACCCCAGTTGGAGAACTACCATGGTCAAGATTCGCCTGTCCCGCTTCGGTTCCACCCACAACCCCCACTACCGCATCGTCGTTGCCGACGCGCGCCGTCCCCGTGACGGTGGGTACATCGAGAACCTGGGCCACTACGACCCCCGCAAGACCACCGAGAACTACCTCAAGGTGAACGTCGAGCGCGCCCAGTACTGGCTCGCCAACGGCGCCCAGCCCACCCAGACCGCCCGCCGCCTGCTCAAGAGCCAGGGCGTCAAGGTTTCCTGAGTTCCGCTCCACGGAACATGAAGCCCCCCACGTGGGGGCTTTTTCGTTGTTGCGTGCAGGATAGGCGCGCCGCCCGCAGTGGATGCCGGGCGGCGCGTGGCCTGGGCGGTCAGCGGCTGAAGGCGATGAACCCGGCCGCCACGCCGAGCAGCGTCCCGACAAGCACCTCCAGGTAGGTGTGGCCCAGCAGCACCCGCAAGGGCAGCGGCGCGAAGCCCTCGCGGACGACGGCACGGAGTTCCTCGACGAGGTCGTTCAGCAGCCGGGCCTGCTGGCCGCTGCTGTGGCGCACGCCGGTCGCGTCGTACATGACGATCAGGGCGAACACGGCACTCGCGGCGAACAGCGGGCTGCCGACGCCCTCGGTGATACCGACGCCGGTGGTGAGCGCGGCGACCATCGCGGAGTGGCTGCTGGGCATGCCGCCGGTCTCCATGAACGCGCCGGGGCGCCAGCGGCGTTCGATCAGGAGGATCAGGAACACCTTGAGAAGCTGCGCGGCGGTGCTGCTCAGGACGGCCACCCACAGCCAGCGGTTGCTCAGCAGGTCAGCGAACGAGTTCACCGGTGACCTCGGGCTGGACGTGCTGGCGTTCGGCGGCGATGACGGTGTTCATCAGGAGCTGCGCGACGGTCATGGGGCCGACGCCGCCGGGCACGGGCGTCAGGGCGCCCGCCACGTGCGCCACGTCCGGGTGGACGTCGCCGGTCAGTCGTCCCTTGCCGTCCTCGGTGGGGACGCGGTTGATGCCGACGTCCACGACGGTCGCGCCGGGGCGGACCATGTCTGGCGTGATCAGGTGGGGCTGTCCGGCGGCGACGATCAGGATGTCGGCCCCTCGGGTCACGGCGCCCAGGTCGGGCGTGACGCGGTGGGCCAGCGTGACGGTGGCGTCGGCGTTCAGCAGCAGGCCCGCGACGGGGCGGCCCACCAGGGCGCTGCGGCCCACCACGACCACCCGCGCGCCGCGCACGGTCACGCCGTGGTGCGCCAGCAGCGCCATGATTCCGGCCGGGGTGCAGGGGCGCAGCCCCTCGTGGGCGTTCCATAGTGCCCCGGTGTTCGCCGGGTGCAGGCCGTCCACGTCCTTGGCGGGATTCACGGCCAGCAGGACGGGTTCGGGGTCCAGGTGGGCGGGCAGGGGCAGCTGCACCAGGATGCCACTGACGGCCGGTTCGGCGTTCAGCGTGCCGATCAGGGCCAGCAGGTCCGCCTGGGTGGTGTCCCCCGGCAGGGCGTGCACGTGGCTGCTCAGCCCGACCTCCGAGGCTTTCTTCGCCTTCCCGCGCACGTACGAGACACTTGCAGGGTCCTCTCCCACCCGCACCAGGGCGAGGTGGGGGGGGCGGGGCAGGCGCGCGGCGCGGCGGCGGGCTTCGTCCAGCAGCGCGGCGGCGGCGGGCGGCCCGGCGAGGACCTGCGCGGTCCCCTGGGTCACTCCTGCGGCTCCTCGCGGGGCGCGGCCCTTTCGTTCAGGCTGCGGCTCAGGCCCGCCAGGACGCCGTTCACGAAGCGGCCGGAGTCGTCCCCGCCGAACTTGCGGGCGATGCGCACGGCACTCTCGATGACGGGCGGGTGGGGTTCGGGGGTGTACATCATCTCGAAGGTCGCCAGGCGCAGGACGTTCAGGTCGGTCTGGGCCATCTGGTCGAAGCTCCAGCCGCGGATGGTGCGGCGCAGCGTGGCGTCCACGTCGGGGCGGGCCGAGCCGATGCCCTGCACGAGTTCCTGCGCGAAGGCCAGCGCCTCCTCGCTGAGGGTGGGGTAGGTGTCGTCCCCGCCGCGCATGCTGCCCTCGGCGCGGGTGAAGACGCTCTGCATGGGGAGGTTGCCCCGGTCGGCCTCGAACAGCACGCGGAACGCGAATTCACGCGCGGCGCGGCGGGTGCCGACGGGCGCGGCGGCCTTCTCGCGGCGGCGGGTCACGCCTGACCGCCCTTGGGCACGCAGACGTTCTGCACGGTGACGTTCACGGCGCGCACGCGCAGCCCGGTCATGAGTTCGATGTTCTCCCGCACGGCCTGCTGGACCTTCTCGGCGGTGCCGGTCAGGCTGCGGCCGAACTCGATGTTCAGGCCGACGTCCACGGTGACGTCCTGACCCTCGCGGGTGACCTTCAGCGCGCGGGGTTTGCGGCCGGGCGTCTGGGTGCGCAGCACCTCGCCGACCTTCAGGGGCGTGGTGGCGACCTCGGTGCCCTCGATGCCGTCCAGGGTGGTGGCGGCGATGTCCATCAGGACGCTCTTGCTGATCTCGACTTCGGGTGTTGCCATGCTGGTCTTGCCTCCGGGTCGCGCGGGATGGACGCGCGACAATACCGCCCAGTGTACCTGCTGGGCCTTCAGTTGGTCACGCCGCGCGCGGCGAGCAGCTCGTCCAGGGCCGCCTCGTCCAGCACGGTCACGCCGAGTTCCTGCGCGCGGGCCAGTTTGCTGCCCGCCTCCTCCCCGGCGATCAGGAAGCTGGTCTTCTTCGTGACGCTGCCCGTGACGCGCCCCCCGGCCTGTTCCAGCTGCGCCTTGATGGCGTCGCGCGGGCGGCCCAGCGTGCCGGTGATCACGAAGTTCAGGCCCTGGAGCTGCTCGCCGCGCGTGACCTGTTCCTCCTGCGGGTTCACGCCGTGGTCGCGCAGGCGGGCGATCAGGTCCCGCATGCTGGGGTCGGCCAGGGACGCGGTGACGCTCTGGGCGATCACGCCGCCCATGCCGGGCACGCTCTCGATCTGCTCGGGCGTGGCCGAGAGCAGGGCGTCCAGCGTGCCGAAGGCGCGGGCGAGCGCCTGGGCGTTGCGTTCCCCGACGTGGTTCATGCCCAGCGCGTTCACGAGGCGCCACAGGGGCCTGCCCCGGCTGGCGTCCAGCTGGGACAGGATGTTCTGCGCCTTCTTCTCACCGCTGCGGTCCAGCGAACCCAGTTGCTCGGCGTTCAGGCCGTACAGGTCGGCGGCGTCACGCACGAGTCCGGTCTCGATGAGCTGCGCGACCAGTTTCTCGCCGATGCCGCGCACGTCCATCGCGCCGCGCGACACGAAGTACCGGATGCGCTCGAAGGCCTGCGAGGGGCAGGCGGGGTTCGGGCAGTAGGTGTTCGCGTCACCCTCGGCGCGCGTGACCTCGTGGCCGCACTCCGGGCAGTGGGTGGGGAACTCGAAGGGCTGGGCGCCGTCCGGGCGCCGGTCGGTCAGGACGCGCATGATCTGCGGGATCACGCCGCCGGACTTGCGCACGACGACCGTGTCCCCGATCCGCAGGTCCAGGTCGCGGATGAAGTCCTCGTTGTGCAGCGTGGCGCGGCTGACGGTGCTGCCCTCGATCAGGCGCGGCGCGAGGTGCGCCAGCGGCGCGAGCTTCCCGGTGCGGCCCACGTTCACAGTGATGGCCTCCAGGGTCGTCTCGACCTCCTCGACGGGGAACTTGTACGCGATGGCCCATCTGGGCGCGCGGCTGGTGAAGCCCGCCTCCTCCTGCGCGCGCAGGTCGTCCAGTTTCAGGACGGTGCCGTCCGCGTCGAACTCGAAGGAGCTGCGCGCGGCGGTCATCCGGGCGTGGTAGTCGGCGGCGGCGGCCAGCCCGTGCAGTTCCTCGCTGTGCTCACTGGTGGGAAAGCCCTGGTCACGGAGCCACGCCAGCACCTCGCCCTGCGTGCGGGCGGGCACGCCGTCACGCTTGCCCAGCGCGTACAGGATCGCCCTGAGGTTGCGGCTGCGCGTCACCTCCGGGTCCTTCTGCCGCAGCGCGCCCGCCGCGCCGTTGCGGGGGTTCTTCAGCAGCGGCGTGCCGAGTTCCTCGGCCTGCGCGTTGAACGCCGCGAAGTCCGCGCGGCTCATGTAGACCTCGCCGCGCACCTCCAGTTCCCCGCGCAGGCCAGGCAGCGTGGTGGGGATGCCGGGCACGGTCAGCACCTGCGCGGTGACGATCTCGCCGGTCACGCCGTTGCCGCGCGTGGCCGCCCACTGCAACTCGCCGTCCAGGTAGTAGAGGTTCACGCTCAGGCCGTCGATCTTCAGTTCGCCCGTGAACGTGAAGTCGTCATGATCGGCCGGGAGACCCAGCGCGCGCGCCAGTTTCTCCTGCCAGTCGCGCAGCTCCGCGTCGTCAAAGGCGTTGTCCAGGCTGGTCATGGGCGTGGGGTGATTCACGGGCTGGAACGCGGCGGCCGGGGCGCCCCCCACGGTCTGCGCCGGGCTGTCGCTGCCAGCCTGCGCGGCCCAGTCCGGGTGCGCCGCTTCCAGGTCCCGCAGTTCACGGGCCAGGGCGTCGTAGGCGTCGTCGGGGATGCTGGGCGCGTCCTGTTCGTAGTAGGCGCGGTTGTGGGCGGCCACCTCGGCCCGCAGGGCCAGGTAACGGTCAAACTCGGGCGTCATGGCCGGTAGCGTACCATTCAGGTTCAATTCAGCCTGGAACAGTACGCTACCCCCTGGCCCGAGCAACCCACCGTGATTTTGGAAGGCTAAAGAATCACACAATCACCCGTTCATCCGACGTGAAGAATCCGACCCATCGGCCACCGGGCACCGGGGGTCTAGACACCCACCAAAATCCGTATACTCTATTCAAGCAATCCACGCACCAACTTCCCCTGGAGGAACATCACATGAAGAAGATCCTGACCCTGGCCCTCGCCATGACCGCCACCGCCGCCTCCGCCCAGGCCCTGCGCGTCGGCCTCGCCTACGACGCGGGCGGCAAGTTCGACAAGAGCTTCAACCAGAGCGCCTACGAGGGCAGCCAGCGCGCCAAGAAGAACTTCGGCATCGAGACCAAGGACTTCGAACCCAGCGACCCCAGCCAGACCGTGCAGGGCATCCGCCAGTTCGCTCAGGACGGCTTCGACCTGACCGTCGGCGTGGGCTTCGCCAACAACGCCAGCATCAGCCAGGTCGCCAAGGAAAACCCTGACCTGTTCTTCGGCCTGATCGACGACGTCTCCCCCGAGAAGAACGTCGCCAGCCTGGTCTTCCAGGAAGAGCAGGGCAGCTACCTCGTCGGCTACCTCGCGGGCATGAACAGCTCCACCGGCGTCGTCGGCTTCGTCGGCGGCATGGACATCCCCCTGATCCACAAGTTCGAGGCCGGCTTCGCCGCGGGCGCCAAGGCCGCCAACGCCAAGATCAAGGTCATCGCCCAGTACGTCGGCACCACCCCCGATGCCTGGAACAACCCCGGTAAGGCCAAGGAAATCGCCGGCAGCATGCGCGCCAAGGGTGCGGACATCATCTTCGCCGCCGCCGGTGCGTCCGGCAACGGCGTGATCGACTACATCAAGCAGACCCAGTGCGTGAAGGCCGCCAACCTCCCCAGTGGCGTGAAGTTCACCACCAACAACTTCGCCAAGGTCGCCAAGAGCGCCGCGTACCAGAAGGCCTGCGCCGGCAACACCCGCCCCATGTTCTTCATCGGCGTGGACAGCAACCAGAACTACCTGGGCGACTTCGACAAGAACCCCGCCACCATGAACCACGGTCTGACCAGCATGCTCAAGCGTGTGGACAACGCCGTGTACGCCCTGATCCAGGACGTCAGGAACAACAAGTTCAAGGGCGGCGAGCGTCGCTTCGGCCTGAAGGACGCGGGCGTCGGCTACGCCGTCGACCAGTACAACAAGGCCCTGATCAGCAGCGCCCAGGTCGCCAAGGTCGAGGCCGTCAAGGCCAAGATCATCAGCGGCGCCATCAAGGTTCCCACCAAGTAAGGCCCACGCCTGACCTGAAACGGCCCCCCAGCGGGGCCGTTTTCGCGTGCCCAGGGTCCTTAATGGGTGTGGGCTCCGGTCATCACCCGGACTTCTTGGCAGTGGAACGGACGTAGCGCTCTGTGCCGTGTCGGCGGGTGTTGACGTCCCGGCGCCTCGACGCTGCACGTGATCACGCCCTCCCGTGAACCCGGCGGCCCCGCGCCGAAGGAGCGGTCACCCGCTGTGGGATGACCGCTCCTTCGGCGTGGGTCTGGGGTGGTCAGCGCACCTGTCCGCCGCCCGTGGCGGTGGGGAGCGGCTGCCCGTTCTCGTCGATGACGGTCACGGTGGTGTAGCTGCCGGGAACGCTCACGATGGCCCAGGGGCTGGTGATGACCTGCGCGAGGATCGCACCGGGTGCGGGGGCAGTCAGGCGGACGCGCAGGGTCAGCTGCGTGCCGCTGCTGCTGGCGCTGACGACCTGCACGCCGTACCCGCCGGTGGGGCGCTGACCGAGGAACACGCCGATCAGGGTGCGGCCCGTGACGCTGGGGGGCGTGGGAACGCTGCTCTGGCGGCCGTACGCGCGGGCGTACAGGCTGCTGGCGGCGCTGGCGGTGGCGGCGACCTGCACGCCGGCCTCGCTGGTATTGGCGTTGGTGCCGGTGGCGATCTGGGTGACGGTCACGTTGCCTCCAGGGGTCGGCGTGGTGGGGGTCGGGGTGGTGGGTGTGCCGGGCAGGGGGCGGGGCGGCTGGACCTGTGCGGCGGGGACGCTACTCAGGATGTACAGGTCGCTGCGCAGGTGCTCGGTGGGTGTGGGTTCCACCGCGAGTGCCGGGGCAGCCTGGTTGGCGAGGACAGCCACGGCCAGCGGGCCCTGGGGGCGCAGGGTATCCGCCAGGACGCGGGCCTCGTCGTCCGTGAGCTGCCCGGCGCCCTTCAGGCCCTCCACGCGGGTGCCGCCGACCGTGCCGCTGGTGCCGTTCAGGCGGGTCCAGCTCTGACCGTCGGTGTAGTACACGGCGCTGATCTGCGCGCCGCTGGCCGGCGTGACGGTGAAGGTACTCCCCTGGCGGGTCACGGTCACCTGCGCGGGGATGGTGGTCGTGGGTTCTCGGTAGGTGGCCTTGCCGTTCACGCTGAGGCTACCGGGCGTGGCGATGGGGTCGGTGACCTGGGCGCGCAGGTCCGCGCTCTGACTGCCGAGTTTCACGCTGCTGGCGCTGCCCTGGAGGGTACCGTACACCCAGACGACGCGTTCCTGCGCGCCGCCGTACAGGACGGCCTCGTGGACTCTGAGGTTGCCGGGGCCGGTCATGGTGCAGGCGCTGAGGAGACCGGCACCGAGCAGGGCGGCGGCGAGCAGGGTTCTTTTCATGCGTCCCAGCTTATGAGCGCAGTCTGACGGGCGACTGAACGCCGCCTTTCAGAAATCCTGACGGTTGGTGCCGCTCAGGCGGTCCCGGCGAGCAGTTCGCGGGCGTGGGTCAGGGCGGCGTCACTGGTGTTGCCGCTGAGCATCCGGGCGATCTCCTCCAGGCGTTCGCTCTGCGTGAGGAGGCGCACGCGGCTGACGGTGCGTCCTCCCTCGACGCTCTTCTCGACCTTGTAGTGGTGGTCGGCCCGCGCGGCGATCTGCGCGAGGTGCGTCACGACGAGCACCTGCCGGGTCGCGGCCAGGGCGCGCAGCTGATCGGCGACGGCGTGCGCGGCGCTGCCGCCGATCCCGGCGTCCACCTCGTCGAACACCACGGCGGGCGTGTCGGCACCCAGGACGGTGCTGATGGCCAGCATGACGCGGCTGAGTTCCCCGCCGGAGGCCACGTCGGCCAGCGGGGCGAGGTCCTCGCCGGGGTTGGCGTTGAAGTGCAGTGTCACGTCGCTCAGGCCGTGCGGGCCGGGTTCGCTCAGGGCGCCCAGGTGGAAGGCCAGGCGGGCGTGCGGCATGCCCAGCTGCCGGATGACGGCCAGCAGGTCGGCGGCCAGGGGGGCGGCGCGTGTGCGCCGGGCGGCGTCCAGGGTCTCCCCTGCCGCCTGCACCCGGGCGCGCAGGGCGTCCACCTCGGCGTCCAGGGTGCCCGCGTCCTGCTCGTCGCGGGTGAGGTCCGCGAGTTCCGTCTCGACCTGTGCGTGGAAGGTCAGCACGTCTTCCAGGCCCGGGCCATACTTGGCGCGGAGTTTCCCCAGGGCGCCCAGGCGGGCCTCGACCCGCGCGAGTTCCTCGGGGTCGGGCGCCTGGTCCTCGGCGACGGCGCGCAGTTCACCCACGACCGCCTGGATGCTGGCGAGCGCCTCGCGCAGTTCGCTCTGCAGCTGCGCGGTGGTGTCGTCGAAGCGCGCCCCGGCGTTCAGGGCGCGCACGGCCTCGTTCAGGAAGCCCAGGGCGTTCTCGTCCCCGTCGCTCAGGAGGTGCAGCGCCCCGGCGGCACTCTGCGCGATGGTGTCGAGGTTCGCCAGCCGGGTCAGGTCCGCCTGGAGGGGCTCCTCCTCGCCGAGCTGCGGGGCGACCTCGGTGATCTCGCGGTCCTGGAACTGCAGCAGGTCGAGCTGCCGGGCGCGTTCGCGTTCGGTGGCGCGCAGACGCTCCAGGCGGGCGCGGGCGTCCTGCCAGTCGCGGTAGACGCTGGCGTACGCGGCGTGCGGGGTGTCCACCTGTCGGTCGAGCAGCGCGCGCTGGTTGGCGGGCGTGAGGAGACTGACCGCCGAGTGCTGCCAGTGGATGGTCAGGCGCCGCTGCGCCCACTCCTGCAGTTCGCGCAGGCTGACGACCTCGCCGTCCAGGCGGGCGGTGCTGCGGCCGTGCGCGGTCACGCGGCGGCTGGCGATCTCGTCGCCCCAGTGGCCGGTGACCAGAAGGTCGTCCTCGCCGCTGCGGATCAGGTCGGTGTTGCTGCGGCTGCCCAGCAGCAGGCCCAGGGCGTCCACGATGATGCTCTTGCCCGCGCCGGTCTCGCCGGTGAAGACGCTCAGGCCGCCGCTGAACTCCAGGTTCAGGCTGCGGATGGTCGCCAGGTTCCGGACCTCCAGGGCGCGCAGGGGCGGCAGGGCGGGGGGGGCGTCAGCACGCGGGGCCTTGCGGGTCACGCCCCCGAGTGTAGCGCGAAGGCCTGCGGGGCGACGGTGCTGCGCGCGACCTTCGCGGCGCGGCACGCGAACATGAATGCGGCGTTACGTTCCGCCCACACTGGGCTCGGGGGTGGGTCTGAGAATGGGCCGCATGACCCGGTCGCGCAGCCCTGCATCCTGCACGGGCGCGACCGGCCCAAAGGAGTCACCATGAACACGAACACTGATGCGACCGGCGGCGTGAGCAAGCGCAGCCTCGTCCTGCTGGGGGCCCTGGCCGGACTGATGACCAACCGTGACACGCGCCGCGCCCTGGTGGACGGCACCCGCACCGCCTGGACCGGCACCCAGCACACCCTGAGTGACAGTGTGAAGCCCGCACTGCTGTCGGCCGCCGCGCAAGCCGCGCAGATCGCGCAGGAGACCGCGCGCAGTGGCGCACACACGGTCGCCAGCACGGCCTCCAGCCTGAAGGATGAGGCGGCGCCCCGCGCGAGCGCACTGCTGGACAGTGTCCTGCACGCCGCGAGTGGACTGGCCGGTCAGGCGCAGGAGGTCGCGGCGCGCGCGGCGACGGTCGGCGGCGAGGGCGCCCGCACGCTGGGTCATGAGGCCGGGCGCCTCGCGTCGGACGCCAGTGTCACGGTGCAGACGCAGGCTCAGCGGGGCCTGAAACGCGCCGAGCAGGCGACGCGGCCCGCACGGCGCGCCGCGGCCCTGACCCTGTCGGACGCATCGGGCGCCGCGACGGAACTCCTGGCGAACGTGCAGGACACCGTGAGCAGCACCCTGCATGAGGCTGTGGACGGCGCCGAGGCCCGCCGCCGCCGCGTGGAGCGCACCCTGCGCCAGGCGCGCCGCGACGCCGAGCGTGACCTGCGAAGGGGAAAGAAGACCCTCAGCGCCAGTCAGCTGGACCGCGCGGTGAGCCGCAAGCTGGCGCCGCTGGAAAAACAGCTGGGCCGTGAACTGAAGGTCATCGAGAAGCAGGTGCGCCGCGCCCGCAAGGACGATCGCAGCGGCGGTGGCGGTGGAGCTACCGCGACGCTGGTGCTGCTGGGGACCGGCGCGGTGGTGCTGGCCCGCGTGCCTGCCGCCCGTCAGGCGATCCTGTCGGCGGTGGAGAAGGTCAGTCCCGAGGCCGCGCAGAGCCTGCATCAGGCAGGCCGCAACGCCCGCAATCTGATCGGCACCATGTGGTTGGAACGCATCGAGGAGCCCCAGGCGACGCCGGCACCCGGCGCGGCGAAGGCCACGCAGGCGGCGACGACGGGCGCCACCTGGGGTGGGGCCGTGGCGCCCGACGCTCCGGCAGCCGCGAAAACTGCCGCGCAGGACGGCGCACCGAAGCCCGAAGGTCAGACGAAACCGGCGAACTGAGGTCCACGCCACCCCGAGGTGCCTTCCCGTGATGGGAGGGCACTTTTTTGTGGTGGCTCGACACCGGGTCGCACAGGGTGTCCGGCTATTCTGTTCGGCTCTTGAACAAAAGGCCGGGGGCGGACCTTGCACCCGGTAATGGATCGGTACACCCACCGTGGACACTGAGATGTGGCGTCGCAGTCGGCGCCGCCGCATGTAAGGTCGTCCACCCGACGGGGACATCCCTGTCTGTTGTCCCCGAATGCGTGACACCACAAAGGTTGGACTGGAACCGCTTCACAGGCGACAATTTCTCCGTAACATCGAACACCAATTCACCCCGACACGCCCCGCGAGGCGGCGCTGCACACGGAGGACCCATGAGCCTGACCGCGACCAACCCGCTGGCCGACCTCGGCATCAAGACCGCCACCATCCACCTCAACCCCGGCGTGGACGCCCTGTACGCCGACGCGATCCGGCTCGGCGAGGGCGTGCAGGCCGCCTGCGGCCCCCTCACCGTCCGTACCAACAAGACCGGCCGCAGCCCCAAGGACCGCTTCATCGTCGAAGACGACCTGACCCGTGACCGCGTGTGGTGGGGCGGCTTCAACACCCCGATCAGCCCGGTCGTGTTCGACCGCCTGCTCGACAAGATGACCCGCCACGCCGAAGGGAAGGAACTGTTCGTGCAGCAGGTGTACGCCGGGACCGACCCCCGCTACCGCATCGGCTGCCGCATGGTCACCGAGATGGCGTACCACTCGCTGTTCATCCGTAACATGTTCGTCCGCCCCACCCCCGAGGAACTCACGGACTTCCACGAGGACTGGACGGTCCTGAACATCCCGTCCTTCAAGGCGGACCCCGCCGTGGACGGTGTGCGCAGCGACACGTTCATCATCGTGAACTTCACGCGCAAGATGATCATCGCGGGCGGCACCCAGTACGCCGGGGAGAACAAAAAAGGCATCTTCGGCGTGCTGAACTACCTGCTGCCCGAAGCGGGCGTCATGCCCATGCACTGCTCCGCGAACGTGGGCGAAGGCGGCGACGTGGCGCTGTTCTTCGGCCTGAGCGGCACCGGCAAGACCACCCTGAGCGCCGACCCCAGCCGCAAGCTGATCGGTGACGACGAGCACGGCTGGACCGACAGCGGCGTCTTCAACTTCGAGGGCGGCTGCTACGCCAAGGTCATCAACCTGAACGCCGAAGCCGAACCCGCCATTCACCGCACCACCCGCACCTACGGCACCGTGCTGGAAAACGTGGTGCTCGACGCTCAGGGTGAACCGGACCTGAACGACGGCTCGCTGACCGAGAACACCCGCAGCGCCTACCCCATCGACCAGATCGACAACGTGCAGCCGGGGTCCATCGCGGGCCACCCGAAGAACGTGGTGTTCCTGACCGCCGACGCGTACGGCGTGCTGCCCCCCATCAGCCGCCTGAGCGCCGAGCAGACCATGTACCAGTTCATCAGCGGCTTCACCGCCAAGATCCCCGGCACGGAAGACGGCGTGACCGAACCCAGCCCCACCTTCAGCACCTGCTTCGGCGCGCCGTTCATGCCCCGCCACCCGGGCGAGTACGCCCGCCTGCTGGCGCAGAAGGTGCAGGAGAGCGGCGCCCGCGTGTGGCTGGTGAACACCGGCTGGAGCGGCGGCATGTACGGCCAGGGCAAACGCATGAGCATCGCCCACACCCGCGCCATGATTAATGCGGCGCTGTCTGGCGTGCTGGACGACGTGACGTTCGAGAAGGAACCCTTCTTCGACCTGGAGATCCCCACCCAGGTGCCCGGCGTGCCTGCCGGCGTGCTGAACCCCCGCGACGCCTGGGCAGACAAGGACGCCTACGACCAGGCGGCCCGCAAGCTGGCCCGCATGTTCCGCGAGAACTTCAAACGCTTCGAGGACGGCGTGGACGCGGCCGTCACGAACAGCATGCCCAACCCCGACGCGAACTAAGTCCCACACGATGAGGCGGCTCCCCGGTGAACAGGGAGCCGCCTCGTTCTGGGTGCCTGGCTGCTGCGCCCTTACTTGAACTTGACGCTGGCGAGCACCTTGTCGAACGTGCCGCTGGCCGCCGCGAAGCGTGCGGGCGTGTCGGTCAGCTGGAACGAATACAGGTTCTTCGCACCGACGCCGTACCACACACGCATCTTCAGCTGGCCCTTGGGGTGCGTGAGGGTGTAGCTGCGCTCCACGCCGCTCAGGGCGCCGACCTTCAGGGTGCGGCTGGCCGTCTGCTTCACGGCGGCGCCCGTGCCCTTGATGCCGGCCTCAAACTTCTTGAATTCACCTTCGGGGGTGGGCTTGCCGCCCGCCTTGTCCACAAACAGCAGGCGCATCAGCGTGGCAGGCGGGGCCTTGGCGGACACGATGGACACGCCGCTGGTACCGTCTTTGAAGTCCACGCCCAGCCACCCCTTGGGGAGGCTGACCGTGAAAGGGAGCTTCGGGTCGCTGAAGCCCACGAGGGTCTGGGCCTGGGTGGTGCCGAGGGTGGCGGCGAGCGCCACGGCGGGGAGGGTCAGGGAGCGGGCAAACTTCATGAGAGGCACCGTACCGCCCGAGTGTGAGCGTCCCCCCCGCCCCACGTGAACGGACCCTGTGGCCCGTTCAGCGCGGGATCAGGCCTGGGCGCGGCCACAGGCGCAGGTCGGCAGGCCCGGCGACGTCGCGCAGGTCCACCGGGCCGTACACGCGACTGTCGAGGCTCTCGCCGATGCGGCGGTTGTCGCCCATCACCCAGACCTTCCCGGCGGGGACGCGCAGGGCGGGCTGATCGTCCACGAAGCCCTCGCTGGCGTAATTCTCGGCCAGGGTGCGGCCATTGACCACCACCCGCCCGTCCCGGATGGCGACCGTGTCGCCGGGCAGGGCCACCACGCGTTTGACATTGTACTGGCGGTGACGCAGCCCGTACTGAGTTTCAAAGGCGTAGGGGCTGTCGGCGGGTGCTTTGAAGATCAGCAGGTCACCCCGGCGCGGGTAGGGCCCCCCCAGGCCCCAGGCCCGCAGCCAGCGGGGGTACTTCAGGAGGACCAGCACGTCCCCGCTGTCCAGGGTGGGGTTCATGGAATCGCCGTCCACGCGGGCCAGCGTGAACCCGAAGGTGGTCAGCAGGTACGCGGCGGCGGCACTGCGCACCCAGGGGCGCCAGCTGTCGCGGGAGGTGGTGGGGGGTGCACTCACGGTGTCGCAGGGTAGCGTACCGCCCCGCAGCGCTGGCCCCGCGAAGTGAGGGAACGGGCCAGGTGACCTGTCTACCTGATCATCATAAAGCTCATGGGACGGGGGTGGCGCGCAGGGCCGGCGGGTCTGGACAACGGCCCGGGGCGGTTCGCTGCTGCTGTGCATCCCCCTTGAGCGTCTCCCCATGAGTCGGAGCAAACTCTTAATTGCCTTCATGGTCACTTCAGCTTGGGTAGCGGACACGTGTGCAGGTCGGGTAGCCTGACGCGCATGACCGCTGAAGGCAAGACCGAAGGACTGAAGATCGACAAGTACCACGAGGGGACCGGCGCGCAGGCGCAGGCCGGGAAGATGGTGCGCGTGCACTACACCGGAATGCTGGAAAACGGGCAGAAGTTCGACAGCAGCCGTGACCGTGGCGAGCCGATCGAGTTCCCGCTGGGCGTCGGGTACGTTATCCAGGGCTGGGATCAGGGCATCGCGCAGCTGCGCGTGGGCGACAAGGCCAAGCTGACCATCCCCGCCCACCTGGGGTACGGCGCGGCGGGCGTGCCCGGCGTGATTCCCGGCGGCGCAACCCTGATCTTCGACGTGGAACTGGTGGACGTCCGCTGAGCGGACATTCTCACCGTCAGCCCCGACCTGCGCGGTCGGGGTTTCTTGTGCCTGCCGCTGGGGCTGTCCAGCGGCCCCTCTTGCCACCACTTCATAACTTCCGTAATATTCGAAAGACATGAAAGCTCCGGGACGTGCATGATCGAGGGTCGACGCAGCGAGATCGTTGCGCTGGTCCGCCAGCACGGCGAACTGAGCGTGACCGAACTCTCGGGCCTGCTGGGCGTCTCGGAGGTCACGGTCCGCAGCGACCTGAACGCGCTGGCGCAGGCCGGGCACGTGCGGCGCACGCGCGGGCGGGTCAGCCTGCCCCTGGACCTGCGCCGCGAGGCGCCGCTGGAGACCAGCATGCGCGAGTTCGCAGCGGCCAAGCGCCGCATCGGGCAGGCAGCGGCCGGCCTGGTCCGCAGTGGAGACACCGTGTTCCTGGACGTGGGGAGCACCACGTCCGAGGTCGCGCGGGCGCTGTCCCCATCGCTGCAGGACGTGACGGTCGTCACGAACGGCCTGAACATCGCCCTGCTGCTCGAGCGCCTGCCGGGCGTGCGGGTCATCGTGACCGGCGGCACCCTGCGGCCCCTGCAGCATTCGCTGGTCAGTCCGTACGCGCTGGATGTGCTGCGCCACATTCATGCCGACCGGCTGTTCCTGGGCTGCAATGGCGTGCACGCCGCGTCGGGCGTGACGAACGCGAACCACGAGGAGGCCGAGGTCAAGCGCCTGATGGCCGAGCAAACGAGCGAGGTGGTGGTCGTCGCGGATCACCGCAAGCTGGGCGTGGTCAGCCGGGCGTTCATCACGCCGCTGGACCGCGTGACGACCCTGATCACTGACCGCGCCGCGACCTCTCCCCCGCCAGACGTGCTGGACGCCGTGAAGGACGTCCGCGTGGTCTGATCCGCCACCTTCCCTGCCCATGCAGAAACCGGTTACCGATCCTCTCCCCCACCCGAGGCCACCCATGACCCACCCCGACCCCACCACCCCCGAATTCCTGATGCTGGGCACCTGCGATTACCCCGAGCATGTCCCCTCTGACCGCTGGGCACCGTACGCGCGGATGCAGGCCGAGCTGGGCCTGCGATTTGTGCGGGTGGCGGAGTTCGCCTGGAGCCGCCTGGAGCCCCGCCCCGGCGAGTTCGACTGGGCGTGGCTGGACGACGCGATCGCCGCGTACGCCGCCGAGGGCCTGCGCGTGGTGATGTGCACGCCGACGCCGACGCCGCCCGCGTGGCTGATCCGCGCGCACCCGGAGATCCTGGCGTTCGACGAGGGGGGCCGCGTGCGGGAGTTCGGGTCGCGCCGCCACTACGATTTCGCTTCGCCTGTGTTCCGGGAGCATTCGCGCCGCATCACGCGCGCGGTCGCCGAGCGGTACGGGCAGCATCCGGCGGTGGTGGGCTGGCAGACCGACAACGAATTCGGCTGCCACGGCACCAGCCGCAGCTACGGCGGCGCGAGCGAGGCGGCGTTCCCC
Source organism: Deinococcus soli (ex Cha et al. 2016) (assembly GCF_001007995.1). Lineage (NCBI taxonomy): Bacteria > Thermotogati > Deinococcota > Deinococci > Deinococcales > Deinococcaceae > Deinococcus > Deinococcus soli (ex Cha et al. 2016). Next base: position 302,011 of record NZ_CP011389.1, read on the forward strand.
GCGTGGCTCCAGGCGCGCTACGGCACGCTGGACGCGCTGAACGAGGCGTGGGGGAACGTGTTCTGGAGCATGGAATACACCGACTGGGCGCAGGTGAAGGCCCCGGTGCTGACCGTGACGGAACCCAACCCGTCGCACGTGCTGGACTACCACCGCTTCGCGTCGGACCTGATCGCGTCGTTCCAGGCCGAGCAGGTGGAGCTCCTGCGTGAACTCGCGCCGGGGCGGTTCGTGACGCACAACTTCATGATCTTCGAGTCGGGCTTCGACCACTACGACGTGGCGCGCGGCCTGGACTTCGCCACGTGGGACAACTACCCGACCGGGATGCTGGAATTCTTCGCGCCGCCCGGCGTGGGCGAGGACCTCAAGACCCACTACGCCCGCACCGGGCACCCGGACCTGGTGGCGTTCAACCACGACGTGTACCGCGGTCTGATGCTGGGCAAGGACGGCCTGGGCCGTGAGGGCGCGGGCACCTCGAACGGCTTCTGGGTCATGGAGCAGCAGTGCGGGCAGGTGAACTGGGCGCCCTACAACCCACTGCCTGCCGAGGGCGCGGTGGCGCTGTGGACGGCTCAGGCGTGGGCGCACGGCGCGGACGTCGTGAGTTACTTCCGCTGGCGGGCCGCGACGATGGCGCAGGAGGTCATGCACTCCGGGCTGCTGCGCCACGACGAGACGCCCGACCGGGGCTTCGCGGAGGTCGCGGGCCTGGACCTCACGCAGTTTCCGGTGGGACCGGTCCCGGCGCGCGTGGCGCTGCTGCACGACTACGAGAGCCTGTGGATCTTCGATCAGCAGCGGCACGCGGCGGGCCTGAGCTACTGGGCGCAGACGGTCACGTACTACATGGCCCTGCGCTCGCTGGGCGTGGACGTGCAGATCACGCACCCGGACGCCGACCTGAGAGGCTACGTGGCGGTGGTCGCCCCGGCGATCACGCTGGTGCCCGGGGAGCGCGCAGCGCGCTGGGAAGCCGCGGCGCAGGCGGGCGTGCCGTTCGTGTTCGGCCCGCGCACGGCGTTCCGCACGCCGGGCGGCGCGACCTGGTCTGACGGGCAGTTTGGGCCGCTGTCGGGCCTGACGGGCGCGCGCCTGTTGCAGTACGACAGCCTGCGCCCCGGCGTGACGCAGGGCGTGGCCGGCCCGTTTGGGCATGCGCACGCGACCTTCTGGGCCGAGAGTTACCGCGTGAACGGCGCGCAGACCCTGGCCACGTACGCGGGCGGGCCACTGGACGGGCAGAGCGCCGTGATCCGGCACGGCAACGCGACCGTGATCGGCGCGCACAGCCAGGAGCTCATCCGGGCGGTGCTGAGCGACGTGCTGGGAGGCGCGGGCGTGCCGCTGCTGGACCTGCCGGAGGGCGTGCGCGTGTCGCGCCGCGCGGACCGGACGCTGGTGCAGAACTGGCATCCGCACGCGGTGACGTGGGGCGGCCTGAAGCTGGGTGCGGTGAGTTCGGTGGTGCTGGGCGGCGACTGGACGCCCACGGAAGGGAAAGGAGAGCAGGGTGAATAAGTGGATTGTCGACGAGGCCCCGCAGGACCTGCGGGTGCTGACCAGTGGGTTCCAGTCGTGGAGCGAGGCGGAACTGCGCCCGCTGACGGACGTGCAACCTCGCCCGGGGCAGGGCTGGCGGGTGGAGCAGGGGCACGATCCGGGCTTCCCTCCCAGCGGCGAGGCCGGGGTGTGGCGCAGCCATACCGTGCTGGCGCTGGTCCGCGCGGATGGGAGCGGCTGGGTGGGCAGCGTCGGGGACGCCACGCGCACCTTCGCGCAGTGGGAGGCCCGCGCCGGAACCGAAGGCGTGACCGTGACCTGCACCCTGGAAGGCCCCGATGTTCCCGTCACCTGGGAGGAGACCGGGGACGTGATCGCCACGCTGGAGACCCGCGCCGCCGAGCTGGGCGCGGCCATGGGCGCGCGGACACCCGCGCCGGTGCGGGTGTGGTGCTCGTGGTACTCGTACTACCGCGAGGTGACCCTGGAGGCCATGCTGGAGAACGCCCGGCTGGCCCGCGAGCACAGGCTGGACTTCGACGTGTTCCAGCTCGACGACGGCTTCCAGACGTTCCTGGGCGACTGGGAGGACCCCAGCACTCACTTCGGCGGGCACGCCCGCGAACTGCCCGCGCGCCTCGCGGAGCTGGGCTTGACGGCCGGGCTGTGGCTGGCGCCGTTCCTGGTGCAGCCACAGAGCCGCCTGTTCCGCGACCACCCCGAATGGCTGCTGCGCGGCGAGGACGGCCAGCCGCTGGCGTTCGGGAACAACTGGGGCGGCCCGTACCACGCGCTGGATACCACGCACCCCGGCGCGCTGGCGTGGATTCGCGAGCTGGGCCGCACGGTACGCGGCTGGGGGTACACGTACCTGAAGATCGACTTTCTGTACGGCGCGACGCAGCCCGGCGTGCGTCACGATCCCAGCGTCGGGCGGGCCGAGGCGTACCGGATGGGCCTGCAGGCGTTCCGGGACGGCGTGGGCGAGGACGCGTTCATCCTGGCGTGCGGGGCGCCGCTGGCGCAGAGCATCGGGCTGGTGGACGCCATGCGGACCGGCCCAGACGTGGCCCCGCTGTGGGATGAGGAGTCCCGCCGCGTGTGGCTGGGCGACGCGACCGGCCCCAGCGCCCGCAACGCACTGCACACGGCGCTGAGCCGCTGGTATCAGCACGCGTGGTACCAGCCGGACCCGGACGTGGCGATCTGCCGCCGTGAACTGAGCCTGCTCAGCGCCACCGAGCGGGAAGCCATTGCCGGGATGCTGGACGTCATCGGGGGCCTGCGGGCCAGCAGCGACCCGATCAGCCTGCTTGACGAGGAAGGCCGTGCGCTGCTCCGACAGTGCCTGACGGTCAGCACCCCGGACCGCCCCGTGACGCTGGCTGCGTCGCACGGGGACGCGGTGACGCACTTCACGCGCGGGACCTTCAACCTGACCGACCGCGCGGGTGACGGCATTCCCGCGCACGGGTACCGGCCCGGCACCGGGAAGGAGCAGGTATGACGACCGAACCCACCTCTGAAGCCCTGCCCGGCGGGTACCACAGCGCCGACTTCACGAAACCCGACGGGCGCGGCCTGACCCTGTATGGCCTCCAGCCGGTGCGGGTGGACAGCGAGATTCCCAGCCCCAGCCCGGACCCGGTGGACGCCCGGCCCCTCATGCGCTGGCATCCGGTGCGCGGCGAGTGGGTCATGTACGCCGCGCACCGCATGGGCCGCACGTTCCTCCCCCCGCCCGAGTACAACCCGCTGGCACCCACCCGCGACCCCGAGCACCCCACCGAACTGCCGCGCGGCGAGTACGACATCGCCGTGTTCGACAACCGCTTCCCCAGCCTGACCCTCACGGCCCCCGACCCGGAGCCCGGCCCGGCCGGGACGCGCGCGGGCGTCGGCAAGTGCGAGGTCGTGGTGTTCAGCCAGAGTGCCCAGGGCCGCCTGTGCGACCTGACGAACGAGCAAATCAGCCTGCTGCTGGCCGTCTGGGCCGACCGCACCACCCGCCTCGCGGAGACCGGTCAGATCAACGCGGTGCTGCCCTTCGAGAACCGTGGAGTGGAGGTCGGGGTGACCCTGCACCACCCGCACGGGCAGATCTACGCCTACGATCACGTGCCGCCCGTCGCCGCGCGCGCCGCCGCGCAGATGGACGCGTACGTCGCCGAGCACGGCCGCCCCTGGCTGGAGGACTTCATCCAGGAGGAACGCGCCGCCGAGGACCGCATCATCCGCGATGACGGCGCGGCCCTGAGCGTCGTGCCACCGTTCGCGAGGTACACCTTCGAGACGTGGGTGCTGCCCACCCGGCCCGTCAGCCTCCTGAGTGACCTGGGTGACGCCGAGCGGCTCAGCATGGCGCGGGTGCTGCGGGACGCGCTGCGCCGCCTGGACGGCCTGTTCGGCGTGCGGATGCCGTACCTGCTGACCGTGCATCAGGCGCCGCTGGACACGCCCCGCCCGGCGTTCCCGCTGCACATCGAGATCTACCCGTACCTGCGCGCGCCGGGCCGCCTGAAGTTCCTGGCGGGTACCGAGCAGGGCGCCGGAGAGTTCGCGAACGACAAGTTCCCGGAGGTCGCCGCCGCCGAGCTGCGCGCCGTGCCGGACACCGCAGGAGACGGACTGTGACCCACACCAGTTATGAACAGGCGTTCGGAAGTGCGCCGCAGGCCACCGCGCAGGCACCGGGCCGCGTGAATCTGCTGGGTGAACACACCGACTACCAGGGGGGCTTCGTGCTGCCCACCGCCATCCCGCAGCAGGCGACGGTCGAGCTGGGCCGCAACGGCAGCGCCGAGCACGTCCTGTACTCCGCGAATCTGGATCAGACCATCCGCGTGCCTGTCGGCGAGACCGGCGAGGGCTTCGCGCCGTACCTGACGGGCTGCTTCCAGCTGAGCGGCGTGCAGGAGGGCCTGAACGCCTTCATTACCAGTGACGTGCCCAGCGGCGGCCTGAGCAGCAGCGCCGCGCTGGAGGTCGCCACGCTGCGCGCCCTGCGGAACCTCGCGGACCTCGACCTCGACGACGTGGCCCTCGCCCTGCGCGGCGTGCAGGTCGAACACGAGTTCGTGGGCGTCAAGTGCGGCGTGATGGACCAGATGGCCAGCTCCCTGGCCGACACCCGCACCATGCTCCTGATCGACACCCGCAGCCTCGACCGCCGCGCCGTGCCGTTCCCCGCCGGGGCGGAGGTGCTCGTCATCGACTCCGGCGTGCCGCGCCGCCTCGCCGAGAGCGGCTACAACGAACGACGCGCGCAGGTCGAGGAAGCCGCCCGCCTGCTCGGCGTCCCGCAACTACGAGACGTGACTGACCCCGCCGCCGTCGAGACGCTGCCGCCCATCCTGCGCGAACGCGCCCGGCACGTCGTCACCGAGAACGCCCGCGTCCTGGCCGCCCTGGAACCCGGCGTGGACGCCACGCGCTTCGGGCAGCTCATGAACGCCAGCCACGCCAGCCTCCAAGGCGACTACGCCGTCAGCCACGAACGGGTGGATCAACTCGTCGCGCTGCTCCAGGCGCACCCGGACGTGTACGGCGCCCGGATGACCGGCGCGGGCTTCGGCGGCGCGGTCGTCGCCCTCGTCCGCCAGGGGCAGGCCACCGTCGCCGCGCAGGCCGTCTTAGCGAAGTACAGCGAGCAGGGTTCCCAGGTCGTTCCGTAACACACCCGTACGCCAGTGTGCCGATGCCCCACGCGCGGGCGGACGGCACACTGGCGTTCGTGACTCAACCCAGCCCTTCCCTCACGACGTCCCTGGACGGCCTCACGCCTGAACAGTTACACGGCTTTTTTGTGGACTGGCCGAATCCGCCCAGGCCCGACACATTCCTGCGCCTGCTGCGCGGGTCGTACCGGGTCGTGCTCGCCGTGCACGACGGTCAGGTCATCGGCTTCGTGCAGGCCGTCAGCGACGGGGTGCTGACCGCATACATTCCACTGCTAGAAGTCGTTCCCGCGTGGCAGGGCCGGGGCGTGGGCCGCGCCCTGATGACCCGCATACAGGAAGAACTGCGGCACCTGTACGCCGTGGACCTCGGCTGCGACGACCACCTCGTCCCGTACTACGAGGGACTGGGGATGAGGCGGGGCACCCTGATGTTCACCCGCAACTACGAGCGGCAGGACGGGTCGCCCACCGGGTGAAACGGCCGGGGGCTGCGCCGCGTACTGCCCACCGTGGTGACCTTCGATCCGACGCTCCTCCTGTTGTACCCAATGGCCGGACTGCTGGCCGTCACCACGCATGAGTTCGCGCATGTGCTCCTGCCGTTGCGGGCCGGGGCGTCCGGCGTGCGCGTGCAGATCGGCGTGGACGGGGGCCGGTCCGTGGCGCGGTTCCGGGTGGGGCGGGCCGCGGTGGACGTGCGCCGATTCCCGTTCTGGACGGGCCGCGCCCACTGGCATCACGCGGCCATGAGCCCCGCCACCTGGGCGTGGGCCATCGCCCTCGGGCCGCTCAGCTCACTGTCTCTGTGCGCCCTGGGCACGCTGCTGTGGCGCGGCGGAGGCGAACTGACCGGTCCGTTCGGGCAGGCGCTGGCCGTGTTCGCCGGACTTCAGGCCCTCGTGACCGCCGCGCCCGTGCGCTACCCCGCCTGGATGGGCCTGGGCGCTGGCATGCCCAGCGACGGGCGGCAACTCCTCGACCACTGGCGGGCGCGGGGAAGGCAGCAGGCGCACGTTTAACCGTTACCAGTACCGGAACAGCAGGTCGCCGCGCGTCCAGCCCAGGTGCCGCGCGCCCTTCGCCGCGCCGGGTGGCAGGCGGTCCAGGTCGGCGCGGTCGGGTGTCCCGTTCAGCCACGCGGCGTCCGGCACGAGCCAGCCGCGCGCCTGCCACCACCCGGTCACGCCGGGCGGGTTCAGGTACGGCGCGAAGGTTGCCCCCGAATGGGTGGCGGCCGTGAAGGCCAGCAGCGGCCAGTCGGTGTGGGCGTGCAGCCTCACCGCTGCTCCGCCCGCCGCAGGTCGGAGGATCTGACCCCGCACGCCCGTCAGGGGATCGTCGTGTAGCCCGCCGACGAGCACCCAGCCGGATTCGCGGGCGCAGCGGTGCAGGTCGGCGGTCAGGCGCGCCGGCGCGTGAGCGTCCGCGCGGGTCAGGTCGTCCCGCAGCCACGGCAGCACGCCCGGTTCCACCGTCAGCCCTGCATGCTCAGCTCAGCGCGGCGCGGAGGCGCTGGATGTCCTCGCGCCAGGCGTCGGCGTCCTCGCTGTCCTCCCAGAGGTCCGGGAGTTCACTGCCGGGGCCGAGGACGCGCTCCAGGGCTTCCAGGGCGTGCCCGCGCAGGTGGTCCAGTTCGGCGGCGTCCGCGTTCTGCACCCAGGCGCGCAGGGCGGCGTCGGTCAGGGCGCTGGTGTCACCGGTCAGTACGGCGGCCAGCGTCTCGGCGGCGGCAACGGCGCGGTGGCCTTCCTCGGCTTCCAGGTGGTCGTTGTCGGGGTCCAGCGCCACATCGAAGGCTTCCGCCAGGGCGTACGCGCCGTCCTGCACGATCTCGGCGGCGTACTCGGCGGCCGCCTCGTTCTGGAAGGGTCCGACGCCCCAGGCGCTCATGCGGGGGCCTCGGTGCGGCCGTAGCGCTGCTCGACGTATTTTTCCATGAGCTCCTGGAAGTCCTCGGCGATGCGGGGGCCTTTCAGGGTGGTCAGGAGTTTGCCGTCCTGGTAGACGGGCGCGCGGGGGTCCTCGCCGGTGCCGGGCAGGCTAATGCCGATGTTGGCGTGCTTGCTCTCGCCGGGGCCGTTGACGATGCAACCCATGACGGCGACCTGCATGTCCTCCACGCCGGGGTATTTCGCTTTCCAGTCGGGCATGGTGTCGCGGATGTAGTCCTGGATCTTCTGCGCGAGTTCCTGGAAGAAGGTGCTGGTGGTGCGGCCGCAGCCGGGGCAGGAGGTGACCTGTGGGAGGAACTGGCGGATGCCGAGGCTCTGGAGGATCTGCTGGGCGACCTCGACCTCCAGTTTGCGGCTGGCGCCGGGTTCCGGGGTGAGGCTGACGCGGATGGTGTCCCCGATACCCTCGATGAGGAGGGGCGCGAGGGCGGCGCTGCTGGCGACGATGCCTTTCATGCCCATGCCCGCCTCGGTCAGGCCGAGGTGCAGAGGGTAGTCGCACAGCGGGGCGAGCTGGCGGTACACCTGCCAGAGTTCCGGGGCGCTGCTGACCTTCACGCTGATCAGGATCTTGTCGTGCGGCAGGCCGAGTTCCTCGGCGTAGGCGGCGCTCTCCAGCGCGGAGACGACCATCGCGTCGATCATGACGTCCGTGCCGGTCCTGGGGCTCCCCTGGGCGGTGTTCTCGTCCATCAGGCGGGCGAGCACCTGCTGGTCGAGGCTGCCCCAGTTCACGCCGATGCGGACGGGTTTATCGTATTCCTTGGCGACCTCGATCATGGTGGCGAAGTTCGCGTCGTGGTGCTGCCCGGCGCCGACATTGCCGGGGTTGATGCGGTACTTGGCGAGCAGGCGCGCGGTTTCGGGGTATTCGCGCAGGAGGATGTGACCGTTGTAGTGGAAGTCCCCGACGATGGGCACCTCGATCCCGACTTCTTTCAGGCGGGCGATGATGTCGGGGATGGCGGCGGCGGCCTCGCGGGTGTTGACGGTGACGCGCACGATCTCGCTGCCTGCCCGGACGAGCTGCGCGATCTGGATGGCGGTGGCTTCGGCGTTGGCGGTGTCGGTGTTCGTCATGGACTGCACGACGACCGGATGGGCGCTGCCCACCATGACCCCCCCGACGTTGACGCTGACGGTCTGGCGACGCTTCATGCCGCCCAGTGTACGCGCCCCCGTGCGGGACGGGCTGGAAGCGAGGTTACGGGTGCGCGGCGCGTTCCATGCGGTCCAGGATCGCGTTCAGGCCGATGTCCAGGCCGTCCTGCGGCCCGCTGGCACCGTACAGGCCGCTGCGCTGGAGGCTGGCCGCGCCGTGCAGGAAGGTCCAGTAGGCGACGGCGTGCCCGGTGTCGTCGGGGTTGCCGCTCAGCGCGCCGACGTGGGCCAGGAGGGCATTCCAGAGGTGCTTTCCGGCGGTGGTCTTGATGCCGGGGGGTTGTTCGGGGCGCGGGGTCATCAGGAGGTCGTAGGTGTGGGGGCGGGTGTGGGCGAAGTGCAGGTACGCCCGGGCGATGGCGTCCAGAGCGGCGCGGGGGGTCCGGGCATGGGCGGCGGCGGTGACGTCGTCGCGCAGGGCGTCGGCGGCGTGTTCGGCGAGCTGGTTCAGGAGGGCGGCGCGGCTGTCGAAGTGGCGGTACAGGCTGCCGGGGCGCACGCCGAGTGCGTCGGCGAGGGGCCGCATGGCGAGGGCGTCGGGGCCGCCGTGGTCGAGGAGGGTCTGCGCTTCCCGGAGGATGGTGGCCGGGGTGAGTTTGGCGGGGTACGGCACGGTGAACAGTGTACGTCTTGACGCCATTCCGCTGAAGGTGTACGGTGTTCACCATGAAAGCGAACAGTGTTCAGCTTGTGTCGCCGGACCGGGTCAGCGCCGCCGACCTGCTCGCCCTGACCACCGAACCCGCCGTCCTGGCCACCGCGACCACCTTCGCAGCCGTCTGGGGCATCTTCCGCTCCCCCCGCGCCACACGGCCAGCCAGGGACGCCGCGTCGCCCGCGGTGAAACTCGCGGTGTTCAGCCTCGCTGCGCTGGCCCTGGCAGCCGTCGCGGGCCCCCCCCCGGCCGCAGTCTTCCTGGGCGCGGCCCTGCTGAGCACCGTGCACGGCGGCGCGCGGTGACCCGGCCGCCCATCCGGCTGGCCCAGTTCGGCCTGATCAACGCGTACCTCGTGCCCGAACGCGACGGACTGACCCTCATCGACGCGGGGGTGCGCGGCATGGACCGCCGGGTGAACCGCGCCGCCCGGCAACTGGGGCTCCCGCTGCGCCGCGTCGCCCTGACCCACACGCACAGCGACCACGTCGGCGCCATCGACACCCTGATGCGGCACTGGCCAGACGCAGAGCTCCTGGTCGGCGCGGCCGACACCGCCAACCTCGCCGACCTGGGCGTGAGGACCCCACCCACCCGCCTCCTGCGCGGCGGGGACCGCGTGGGGTCCCTGACGGTCATCGACACGCCCGGCCACTCGCCCGGTCACGTCGCGTACCTCGACGATCGGGACGGCGCGCTCTACAGCGGCGACACCTTCGTGAACGTGCCCCGCCTGCGGGTCGCCAGCGTCCTAAACGCCGCCTTCCCCCTGCCCACCTTCGGCACGCACGACCCGGCGCAGACCACCCGCGCCGCCCGCGCCCTGCTGGACGTGCCGCTGCGCACGCTGGCCACCGGGCACGGCCCGGCCATCCCCGACCCGCTGCCCGCCATGCGCCGCGCCGTGCAGGCCGCCGAATCGGGCCGTGAACCCGGCGTGGTCACGCGCACGGTCTCCGGCTGGGTCGGGCACCTGACGCGCCTGGGCACCGACGGCGCGGTGGCGGGCAAGGCCCTCGCGTACCGCAGCGGCCGGACCGGCTGACGCACCGGCCAGAGCAGGAACAGAAGACGGGACCGGTGCACTGTGGCGTCCGGTCCCGTCCGTGGTGGGCGGTGAGGGATTTGAACCCCCGACCTATCGCTTGTAAGGTGCCTTGTGACCACTCAGGCCCGTTCGTGTTGGTTCTATTTCATCCGTGCTCTGGCGGGTGGTTGGGGTGCCGGGGTGAGTGTTTTTCGTGTTGGTTCTCGCTGATTCTGCGGGGGTAGGGGTGAAATGAGGGGTGCCTCTATGCTGCTGGCATGCCGTGCCATACGCCGAGGGTCTTTGTCACCGTGAGTCATGTGGAGACTGGGGAAGTCGTGCGGCAGCTAGGGCCGTATGCCAACGCGGCAGCAGCACGCCGGGCCATCCCAGCATTCACGGGGCAGGCTATGACGTGGGAGCGGATTGCGGAGACGTGGAGGGCGGAGAAGTACCCGCTGGCGTACCACGTGCCTGCTGACGCGCCGGAAGTCAGTGGATAGGGTTGACCAGGGGTGAATACCGCTCTATATTCAAGAAATCAAGGCGGCCTTTGGGTCGCCTTCTTCTATGTGCTGACCCAAGTCTTCAGGTCGTTCCAGCCGCCACTACCCTACGCGTCCGGGCCGTCGCCACGCAGCAGGCGCCACTGCCACGTGCCGCCCTCGCGGGTCATGGTGCCCATCTCTCCGGACGTCCGCTGGGCGTGGTACAGGGTGCGCTCTGAGGAAGTCTGCGGATCGGCGGGGAGTGGGCGGCCGGGAAGGAACGTCATCCGGCCAGGGTACTCCCACCCGAAATGATGAACGGCCCCATCCCAGCGCAGTCCAGGGTGGAGGCGACTACGGACTTACCTGTGCGTCAGGGTATAGAGGAACTCACCGGCAGCCATTCCAGCCGTGAAGATCGCCACGCCAGCCGCGACGTAGAGAAGGGGCGTGGGGACGCGCACCTGTGGAAAGTACCGCTCCCACAGGGTCACGTAGGCGTCTGGACGTTTCATCGCGGCCTTCAGTGTAGGCGATTGAGGGCGCTCCTCACTCGGCAACCGCCTGAGTTGTCCGAGGGTGCGTCGCCCCTCAAAAGTGCATGCGATCTGCCGTCAATCCTGGCGGGAGGAGCCAGGCGCAGACTTCAATCGGTTCTTCCTTGTCCGCCTGGGTGAGCCCCAGGGAGATCGTTCGGTCCGGCAGGAGCCAGTTCGATTGCCCGGTCACGTCCGGCAACCCAATCGCGCCGGCCGCTTCTACCGTCAGGGCGTCCACGTGTAAATGGGCTTGAATCCAGTACTCGTCAATCACGGCGTACGGGTCGTCCAGTTCCTCCTCGGTGTACGGCCCTCGGCCGTCCAGCAACTCCTCCAGCGACTCGGACGCGTACAGGGTGATCTTCAAGTGAGCGACTTCGCCATCTGGCGCGTCACTGTACGAGAGAGATAGGTCGCCGGGCAGCGCGATGCCTTCGCTGGGGACTGCGCTCCAGGAGATGGGCAGGGTCGTCAGGGCAGTCCAGAGGGCCGCGCGATTCTCGGACGCAACAGTGGCGGTGAGCATACGTTCGCAGCCTACCTGTGCACCTACCCGCCGGGGAACAGTCGCCGGAAGGCCATCTCGACGAGCATGGCCGCGAAGGGGCTGTCCAGCAGCAGGCGGAGCCACTGGGCGCTGGGTGGGGCGAACTCACGCACCAGGGACTGCACGACCGCGAGGACGAACGCCGCGCGGGCCGTGCCTGCCAGGACGGGCTTGAGTTCCTGGGCGGCCTGCACCGCGGCTTCCAGCAGGGCGCCCACTTCGGTCCACGTCGCGCCGTCGCGCAGGGCCTGGGCCTTGGTGACGAGGGTGGGGAGGTGCTTGTCGAGCCACGGCTGAACGGTGGGGGCATCAAGCAGCGCTCCGGAGCGGGTGGCGGTGCCGAGGGCGACGATGGCGGACAGGATCGTGAACTGGTTCATGGTGGACCTCGATGTGGCGCGGCCCCCGCGCTGAGGCAGGGGCCGGTGAGAGGGTGGATTGGGAAGCGCCCCATGGGGCACAGCGGGCCTACTCGCGTTCCAGCTGCAGCGCACCATCCGGATACAGGGTGAGGCGTGAGCCGTTGTAGATCGTGGCCTTCCCGTCCCACAGCACGTTCTCCCCAGCCATGTCACGCAGGAACACGCGCGGGATTGGGGCGGACGCCGGCAGGGCGGCCAGCGCCCGGCGGTGGTATGCCTCCCGGTCCGGCAGGCCGTTCAGCCCGCCGTTGATGCGCCGCGTGATGCCCTCGAAATCCCCGGCGTCCGCCAGGGTGTTCAGCTTCCGCTGGTCCCAGTACGCGCAGGCGATCCGCGCGGCTGTACCGGGCTGGGCTGCCAGGTCAGGCTGTGCTTCCAGCGGTAGGCCCAGCAGCGCCCCGTACGTGCGGTAGTTGTGCCGCCCAGTGAGCTGAATCCAGCCGCGGCCCCGGTAGCGGTATCCGTCACCGGGCTGCGTGTTGCCGAGATCCGCGCGACCCTCGTAGCGCCGCTGTGCGGGGGTGGGGCCCCAGATCTCCTCGAGGTACCGGAACCCGGCGGACTCGTGCGCCAGCTGCGCCAGGAACGCCGCCACGCGGGCCCGGGTGGTGATGCCTGCCCGTGTGGCCGGATCGGCGAGGGCAGATGCCACCTGGGCCGCCTGAGCGGCACTGAGCGTGGGCACCAGTGCGCGAATGAGGTCAGGTGTGATCATGCTCTCCCCTTCCCTGCTGAATGAGTCGCGCACGCCGCTCGGTCATGCCGAGGACTGCCCAGATGCCGTCGAGGAGTGCCCAGACGACGAGCAGCAGCGCGGCGCAGTTGCGGTACGTCTCCTCGATCGGGATGAATGCTGGAATGGTGGCCGCCCCGTTCACGTGGCGCCACACGAAGAACACGCCCGCCACGGCGTGCACGAACACGGCGAACAGGCGGCGGGTCCGCTGTTCCGGCCAGGACAGTGCCGTGAGGAGCAGGCGGACCAGGGCAGACAGGAACCACCCGCCCGCCAGGACCGCCCACATGAGTTTCAGCCAGTACCCTTCGATGATCACGTCGCTTCACCTTCCTTCTTCGGCGCCGCGGGGCCGCCGGGGTTCGTGAGTTCGCCGAGGTCGACGTTGTACTTCTGCCCGATGAGCTTCACCGCCGCGCGTAGGGTCCACAGGGGCGGGATGGCCCCGGCGAGCGTGCCGATGGTCGCACAGACGTACTCGTCGAGGCTGGTCAGCTGCGCCAGGAGGACGGTGGTGCTCGCACTGAACACCAGGGACAGCAGGAGGAAGCCGTACAGCTTGGCGCGGTCCTTGGCCATGTCCATGGCGAGGCTCGTGCCCAGCTGAGCGACCAGGCCGAGGCCAGCGGCGCCGAAGGCGAGGACCCAGAGGGGGGGAACGGAAGGTTTGTCCATGAGGCTCCTGGTGAGATGAAGAACGCCCCAACGGGAGTCGTTGGGACGCGAGGAGAACGTGTGGTCTGGTATGGGCCGGGTCAGCAGCGTGGACACTGGGACCCGGCAGTGATTCGCGGCCCACTCCTCACGGTGGGCCGCGCGTTCATGTGCTCTTCCAGAGCAGCGTGGAGAGGCTTGCTTTCAGGAAAGATTTTCCTCATTCCTTGAATAGACAATCCATGTGTTTGACCAAACTCATTACGGACGCGTATAACCCTTGCTATGGCCTATGTCAGATTGAGCGAGCAGGTTCACAAACTGAGCAACCCCCAGCGGAGCGATACGTTCATCAAGCTGTTCCAAGAGGCCGTACGTTCCGGCAAGATCGATGGCGCCTACCTCCCTGAACGCTTCACGATGCCCAAACAGTTCACGCGTAGGGGCAGTGATGACACTTACCAGAAGGACACGCGCGAGATGATCTTTGATCACACGCCGGCGTTCGATGAATGGTTCGAAGAAACGAACCGTGAACTGGCTGCCGCCCGTCGTACCAGCACCATTAAACCCAGCGTGGAAGCCATTGAGTCTGGCCTCGTGGATTTTAAGGATCTCGTCGCGCAGACTCGCCAGAAGATGCAGGCCAGTTACGAGAAAGGGCAGGCGCTCGGGAACAGCCGCAAGGGTGCAGGGCAAGGCAGCGGGACGAAGCGCAAAGACAAGAAGTAAGGTGCGCAGCCTATTCGGCTGATACGCACGGCGTGAGTAGAGTCAGACGTTGAACCTTCACAACGCGGCCCATGCCTCTTCAGGCGGGCCGCGCGTTCGTTGTGCTGGCATGGTGGCCTCGAATGGAAACTGCCCTGGGCTGGGGTCAGAGCGGGCGTGAGAGGCGTGGGTTACTGCGTCTCGGCGGGGAGCGGGACGGCCTCGGCGGACTCCGCAGTCGGCGCGTCGAGCGGCTGCAGCACCGCCGGGTCGTCCGTCCAGCCGCAGGACGGGCACGCCCAGTAGGCGAGGTCGGCACCGGTTTTCACGCAGCGGGTCGCGCAGTTCGGGCAGCGTTTAGGCAGGATTGGGGGCATTGCGGAGCTCCTTCATGTAGTCGAGCAGGTCAGTGATTTCCGTCTGGATTTCGGCGGCTGCGGCTGTGTTTCCACTGGCGTTCGCGCGGTTGTACAGGCGGTAGCGGTCGTCGAGCATCGCCTGCGTGTCCCGCAGGTCCTGCCGCAGGGGCTCCAGCGCCCGCGCGGCCTGCGCGGCCGCCGCCACCTCGCCCGGCGTGGGCGGCGCGACCGGCAGGTCCCAGTGGTCAATCCAACCGTCCACCGCGAGGTGATCGGTCGCCACGCGGTAATCCCGGTAATTGTCCGCCGCCGGGTGCAGGTGCGCCAGAGCCGCCACGAGATCCACCAGGGGGTACCGGGTCATGCGATCACCTGCAGGCTGGCGTGCATCGGGTAGCTCACACTGTCGGTGTTGATGGCGTTCCCGCTGTTCTGGTACGCACACACCTCGAAGTAGTCACCGGGCACGACGGGCACGGCCGCCGTGTCGGCGGGCAGGAGGAACGGCTGACCAGCCATGAGCAGCTCCTGCCCGCCCGGGAAGCGCGCGCCGTTCTTCTTGATGACGCACACGCGGATGCCGGGCGTCCCAGCGCCCAGGTCCTGCAGCGAGACGAATCCCGTGATGCGCACGCGGGACACCCCGGCGGGGACGACCAGGCGCGTGGGGGCAGCCGCGCTCCAGATGCCGTCCGTGTCATAGACCGCCGTCCCCCAGGCAATCGGGGTGTCGGCCGCGTGGGGGACCGGGGTGTTGGTGACCAGGCGGACCAGCGCGCCCCGGAACGCAGTGGGACTGGCGGGTGGCGTGACGATCCGCATCAGCCCACCTGCCAGTAGTCCACGCGGGCAATGCCACCATCGGAGGTGCGGCACCGCGTGACCTGCAACTCCACGCCAGTCAGTTCCACACTGCCGCCCATAGGGATGCCAGGGGAATCCTGGGAGTCCCCGTAGCCGAGCCAGAGCGTGCCGCGCGTCACGCGGAGCAGGGCGCGGTTGGCCCAGGCGGGCACATCGGGAAGAGGGCCGTCCACCACCTGATCCTCGATCAGGGCGTAGGTCGGTTCGGCCCGCACGACCTCAGACGACGTCACTGTGACGGGCACCGGGTTGTCCGGACTGACCGGGCCGCTCGTGCCGTCGCCACGATCCGTGAAGATCAGTGCCACACGCTCAGGCACCCGGAAGAAACTCGCCAGCTGTCGAATCAGATTGGTCATAGAACTCCTCTCCGGCTGCAAGGGACGGCCCCCACCGCGCCGGACGACGGTGGGGGCCACAGGGGCTTCATGAAGGCAACAAACGGTCAGGGTCGATCACTGCTCCGACTGATCGCCGGTACGCTAGAGGGCGTGACTCAATTCATCCGTCGGTGGACGTCGCCTCTCCCTGATGACGTCGTGCCCCCCGTCACCCTGGACAGCGAGCGGGTACGCCTCGCTGCGCTTCTGGCACGCACGTGGGACGGCGAGCGGACCACGCCGATCACACTGCTCACGGAACGCGCGCAGGTCACCACGAACCCCACGTTGCTGCGCGGCGTGATTGATGAGCTGGAGTATCACCTGCGCCTCGAGCACCAGGCCTCCCACCTCTGGTAACCCTCCGGCTGAGACACCGGGCAGGCGACACTGACGTGACCGGAGGTCAGACGGGCGGGCCACCTGCGCTTTCCAGCGCCATGGGTATCCCGTACCACTCGCCCTGGTGGAACACGCGCAGCACTGGCTGGCCGTCCCGAAACTGAACGACGAGAACGGGGTGCCGTTCTCGTCCTGAAGCTGGAGCGCTTTGGTCATGTGGTCCTCACGAGTACCCGTAGGCGAAGAATTGCAGCTGGAGCGTGAAGCGGTCCCCATCCTCGGGGTTTCCGCTGATCCAGTTGCCGGTGTCGGGCTGAATGACGCGCGCCGCCCAGATCCGGACGGCGGCGCGGTCGGTGTAGTTCTCGGTGATCACCGTGTCATCCCCCTGCTGGCACTGCTGGAGGGGCCGCGCGACGTCGAGGGGCACGCCGTTGCGTTCAGGAATGGCGAGGGTCAACTCCCACCCTTCGGCCTCCTGCGCCCGGCTGAGGATCGCGCGGCCCTGCACGCTGCGGCTGCGGCGCACCTCGTCAAGCCGCCGGGCCTGAAGCACGGTGGGCGGTGGGGCGGGCAGCACGGCCAGCCCGTACGGCGTCTGGATCTCCAATTGCAGGGGATACAGGGCGGTCACGGCCGGCACGGGTCCCTCCGCGCCTGGTTCTTCGCCCAGCGTTCAGCGTGCGGCACCAGCTGGTCCCACATGGCCCGGTAGTCGGGCGGGGTGGGGAGTTCCTGGTTCTGCCAGTAGATGGCGTACGTGGTATTCACGGTATCTCCGGGTGTGGGCGTGGAGGTCTGCGGGGTGGGGAGCGTGATGGAGGCCTCACGGAACGCCCTGGCAATGGCGTCCGCGACCAGTTGCCCGCCGTCCCCCAGGCTGCTGAGCACCTGATCGGCGAGGTTCTGCGAGGCGGTGGTCATGGCGCCGCTGATCGCCTCGGCGGCCAGGAGGGGCACCTGATCGCCGCTGCTGCCCCTGGCGTCCTTGGCGAGCTGGTCGGCCATGGTGAGGTTGTCCGCGCCGCGCTCGATCAGGCCGTCAAGGACGCCCTGTGCGGCTTTCACGCCACTGAGCACGCGCCGCTGCTGGGTGTCCACGAGGTTCAGGTAGGGGGCGTAGCCTTCTTTCTGCAGGCGCTGCACCTGTTCCCGGAAGGCTTTCTCCTGCGTGGTGACCTTCCCGAGTGCCTGGGCGATCTGCTCGGCGTTCCCGCTATTGAGGGCCTGTTCCAGCGCCCGCAGCGCCAGCTCCCGCCGCGCCTGAAGTTGCTGGAGACCCTGCGCTTCGCGCTGCACGCTGAAGGGCTGCCCCTCCTGCGGCCGCACGACGTCGCTCAGGCCCTTCACGGCGTCCGAGAGCGTGTCGATGTGCCCCACCTGCCGGGCGTACTCCTCGCCCAGGGCGCGCACGGCGTCCTGCTGGTCACGCAGGGCGTCGGTCAGGCCCGTCAGGGTCCGCTGATCGTCAGCGGTGAAGGTCCCGCCGCTGTTCACGCGGGCCAGCAGGTCCGCCACGTCCTGCCGGGCGCGGGCGACCGCCTGGGTGGTGCGGTCGGCGCGTCGCTCGGCCTCCTGCAGGGCGGTGTCCTGCGCGCCGGCGGCGTCACTCAGACCCAGCAGAGCCTGCTCGATGTCGCGGGCCAGGGCGAGGCGGTCGCGCAGGGCCCGCGTAACGGCCCGTTCCTGCTCGGCCACACCAGCGGAGCCCTCCTCGATCTGAGTGGCGAGCTGCACGCGCTGCGTGTCGCTCAGGCCCAGCGCGTCCGCGTTGGCGAGCCGGGCGCGGTCCACGTCGAGCTGCTGCCGCACGAGGCCCAGTTCGATGCGGGCGGCCGCCACCGCGTCGTCCGCCGCGCCGGTCAGGCGGGCCTGGGCGCGCACGCGGGCCTGCTGCGCGGTGAGTTCCCGGTCCACGAACTCCCCGGCGAGCGCCGCCAGGGACCGCTCGGCCTGCACGAGCCGGGTGGTGGCCTCCACCCGCGCGGCACGCAGACCGTTCAGTTTGATCTCGCCTGCCCCCTGCGCGGCCGCGAGGTCCAGTTGCCGCTGTGCCTCGAGCACTTCACGGGCCGCCAGGGCGAGGCGGTTCTGCCTCGCCTGTACCACCTGCACGTCGGTGAGTGCCAGGGCGTCCAGCCGGTCCGCCTGAGCCTGAGCCACGGCGATCAGGCTGCCCGCCAGTGCCTCGGCGTTCTGACGGTCCTCCTCGGTCGCCTGCGCGAGGTTCTGCTGCAACGTCCACTGCTCGGCCTTCAGGTCCTTCACGCGAGCTTCCGCGCTCGAGCGTCCCTCCAGCGCCCGCAGCTCAGCGTTCACTTCCACGAGGCGGGCCTGATCGATACCCAGCAGCCGGGCACGCAGCGAGGCGCGTTGCTCGTCGGCCTGCGCGACTTTCAGGGCACTCTCGACCTCACCACGCGCCAAATCTCGCTGCCCGGCCAGGAGTTCCCGGTTCGCGGCCTGCTCGGCAGTCAGCACGGCGCGGTTGCGTTCCAACTGCGCGTCCCGGATCACGGCCTGCTGCTCAGCGACTGACTTCCGGAACAGCGCGGTCTGCCCGGGCGTCGGCTGATTGATCAGGCCGAAGGCTTTCTTCAGCTGGCTGATGCGATCCTCAGCGGACTTGATGACGCTGTTGAAGGGATTGGCAGCCTCGCTGCGGGCCGCGGCCACTGCCCCCTTGGGCACCGCGTCTCCGAGCCGGTCACGCAGTTCGGCGGCCCCCGCTGCGGCGTCCGTGACGAGCCCCTTGAACTTCGTCACGCGGTCCAGGTTCAGGTCCTCCACTTTCCCCAGCGCGTCGGTGAGCTGCTCGACCGCGCCGGCGTCCCCAGCGGCTTCCGCTGCGGCGCGGCGAGCCTTGAGGCGCAGGGTGAGGCTGGCCAGCTCCGCGCCAGTCGCGGCGCTGATGCCCTTGAGCTCCCGGTCGAGCACGTCCTGCTGCGCGGCCAGTCGCGCCTCACGGACCCGCTCCTGCACGTCGAGCTGGATCTGCGCGACCTTCTGGGCCGTCTGCTGCTCCAGCAGCCGCACCCGGCCCAGGTATTCCTCCCGGGCGGCGACTTCCAGCGTGCCGCGCTGCTCCTCAGCGTCCCGGGCGTCCCGGAGCTGCTGGGCCAGGGTGCGGCGCAGACCTGCGGTGTCCACCTGCTCCTGCACCTGCGCGGCGCGGGTCCGCAGGGCCAGGATGCCCGGCGCGTACTGCTGCTCCAGGCGCAGCTTGGCGGCGTTGGTGGCACCGGCGACGGCCACCTCGCGGTCACGCTGCTGCTCAGTCACCTGCGCGGCCAGCTCAGCCCCTTCCTGCTGCACCTGAAGCACGCGGGTCAGGGCGTCCCGCGCGGCCTGCACGCGAGCCTCGGTCTTGTCCTGCTCCTCCTGTTCGATCCGCTGCAGGTCCTGCTCGGCGGCCCCTCTGGCGGCGGCCTCCGCTTCCTTCTGCAAGGCCTGGAGTTGCCCGGCCTGGCTCTGGAAGGCCGCGCGGTCCTTGCCCGTGGTGAGCTGGGCCGCTTCGAGGGCTTCCTTGATCTTGGGGGCGTACTGGTCGCGGATATCGCGCAGCTCGCCGTCCAGCTCGGCGCGGCGCTTGGCGACACCGTCCTGCATGGCCGCGACACGGGCATCCTCGACAGCCCGCTGGGCGGAGGCGATCTCCTCCTGGCCGCTTCGGATCTCCTCGGCGGCGCGGGCCCCCAGCGCGGCCTCCTGCACGCGGTCGAGCTTGTCGATGGTCGTCTGGATCTCGGCGCGGATCACGACGTCCTTCTCGTTTTTCAGCTGGTTCTCCAGCTTCTTGCGCTGCTCGCGAAAGTCACGGGCGATGGTGGCCATGTCCTGCGCGAAGTCGCTCTTGGCCTTGATGCGAATGTCGGTGTCCTGCTTCGCCAGTTCGACCTGCTGCTTTTTCAGGGCCTCAAGCACCGGCTTGCGCTTGGCTTCCAGGTCCTGCAGGCGCTGCTGCTGGAGGATGTTCGCGTCGATGGTCGCGCGGTTCTGGCGTTCCAGGCCCAGCGCGGTCGTGAGATTCTTGATGCGGTCCTGGATGGTCAGGGCCGCGCCGCTGTCGCCGATGCTCTTGGCGCGGCTCAGCGCGGCCTGCTCGACGGCGAGTTCCTTCTCCAGCTGGAGCGTGCGGAGCTTGCTGGACCGCAGGTCCTTGTCCTTCTCCTCGCGGGCCTTTGCCAGGGCGTCGGCCTGCTCGCGGGTGACCTTGTTGAAGACCTCGTTCCGGGCCTGCTCGATTCGCAGTTCATTCACCTGCCCCTGCGAGTACCCGCTGAACGCCTTCAGGCTGAAATTCTGGACGTTCTCCCCGATGGTCAGGCCGTTCAAGGTCTTGATCTTCTGGATGAGGGCGCCCACGCCGTACCCGAGGGCCAACACGATGCCGTACAGCCCGGCTTTATTGATAACGATGTAAATACGAGCTGGTATGCTGGAGGTGTGGCCGAATGGCATCCATCCAAATACTCCCGGGCGCAGCTGGAGGAACGTCGACTGGCGGCGACCCCCTGGCTTCAAGGGGGCCAGCATTCACAGCAGGCGATTGCCGATCACTTCGGCGTGTCCGTACACACCGTCAGTAACTGGAAGAAACGTCTGAAGCGCACCGGCAGTCTCCAGGCAACGGTGACGACAGGACGCCCCTCGCGACTCACCGCCGCCCAGCTTGAACAGGTCCGCACCCTCCTGCGGGAGGGTGCGCTGCACCATGGCTTCCCTGACCCGACCTGGAGCACCAGACGAGTCGCAGACCTGATCGGGCGGCACTTCGACGTGTGGTACCACCCCGATCACGTCCGGAGAATGCTTCGGCAGCTGGGGTTTACGCCCCAGATGCCGGATGGACGGGCAGCAGAACGCAATGAACTCCGGATCGCGTCCTGGAAAGAACAGGTGGCTCCGGAGTTGGGAAAAAAAGGTCGCGCAGGGCGCCACCCTGGTGTACCTGGATGAGGTTGGCTTCTCGCTGAAAGGCGTGCGAAGACGAACGTGGTCGACCAGGGGCGTGACGCCCCTGGTCATACTCCCGGCCAACTGG
This sequence comes from Deinococcus soli (ex Cha et al. 2016), assembly GCF_001007995.1. Classification (NCBI taxonomy): domain Bacteria; kingdom Thermotogati; phylum Deinococcota; class Deinococci; order Deinococcales; family Deinococcaceae; genus Deinococcus; species Deinococcus soli (ex Cha et al. 2016). The sequence goes on from NZ_CP011389.1 coordinate 323,078, forward strand.
GAAAAACTCTCGACGATCGGGGCGATCACTTCGGACGGTCGATTCTTCCAGCACACGAAGCCTGGGGCGATCCGGAGTGGGGACGTCACCCGGTTCTTCCAGCATCTGTTGCGCCATGTGCAGGGGAAGATCGTGGTGGTGCTGGACAACGCGGGCATTCACCGAGCGAAGGCAACCCAGGCGTTCGTGGAGCGCCACGAACGCCTGTCGCTGGTGTTTTTGCCGCCGTACGCTCCGGAATTGAATCCGATCGAGCTGGTGTGGGCGTACGTGAAGCGGAATGTGCTGGGGAACTTCTGTGCCCGCTCAGTGGGCATGCTGAAAGCGAAGCTGACGACGGCTTGGCAACGGGTTCGGTACATCGACCTGCCTCAGCATTTGATGGACTCAAACTTATGCCGTTATCAATAGTGGCCGGACTGGCAGCCATGCTCACTGCAAAACGCCCCAGCGCCGCAGCACCATTCTTCAATGGGCTCACGACGCTCTTGGCGCCTTCGCTGATCTTCGTCCACAGGCCGGGCTGCTTCCCGATCTCGCTGATGTCCTTCAAGCCCTTCCCAAGCTGAGCCGCTTTCGGCGCGGCTGCCCCCGCTGCGCCGCCCAGTTCCGCCACGGCACCCGCGGCCGCGCGCTTCCCGGCCACTTCACCCACCTTCGTGAACAGGCCCACGCCGCTGCGTAGCAGCCCGAACAGTGGACTGAGCAGCAGCCGCGCCCCGGCCAGGACCGTGCCCCACACGACGAGGTTCGCGATGCTGTCCTTCACGGCAGGGTCCAGCTCGTTGAAGGCCTTCAGGAAGTTGGTCAACTGCTTGGCGCCGTTGGTCACGGCGGGCAGCAGCGCCTCCCCGAGCTGCTTCTGAGCCTCGCGGTACTGCTGGCTGGCTTCGCCCAGGTTGCCCCCTACCCCTTCGAGGATGGTGTCCGCTTCGCGCAGGTCTTGGGTGGCTTCCTTGCGCAGCTGAATCAGGTACGCCTCTGCCTTCTGCTCGCCGATCAGGGCGTCAGCAGCCACGCCGATGCTCTTGGCGTACTGCTGCCACGCGGTCGCCTGGTTCGCGGTGATGCCGTACTGGTTGCTGAGCACGGTGGTACCCAGTTGCACGTCGCTTGCCAGGGCGTCCACGGCGCCGTTCACGTCCTTCGCGGCAACCAGGGCGCTCGCGCCGTACAGTTCCAGGGTCTCCTGCGCCTGCTTCAGCGTGTACCCGTTGTTCAGCAGGACTTTCGTGGTGGCCTCAATGGCGGTGGGCACCACGTTGAAGCGACTCGCGAACTTGTCGACGAACGTTTCGGCGGCCGCCACGTCCTGGTTCTGCCGCTGGAGGGTCTTCTGGAACGACTGGCTGCTCAGGCGGGCCTGTTCGTACCCGCGCACGAGTTGCACGATGCCGTTCACGTTCCCCTGCGGGTTCTGGAAGATCTGCGTCTGGTCGAGCGCCGTCTTGAACTGACTGGCGATGCCCAGGCGACTCATCTGCCCGGTCGCGCCGGTGATCGTGCGCTGCAGCTGCTCGGTCGTCAGGGCCAGCTTGCGCACCTCGCCACTGGCGGCGCCGAAGGTCTGCTCGGCGATGGGCCGCAGCTCCCGCAGTTCCCGCTGAAGGGTCTCGACGCGGCCCTGGAGCTGCGCGACCTCCTCGTCGGTGATGTTGGCCGCTGTGCCCGCCGCGATGAAGTCCGATCGGAGGATCGCCGCCTCGTTGTGGATCTCCACGAGGCGTTTCTTCAGCGCGTCGGCCTTGGCGATGTCGTCGGTCCTGGGTCCGACTGGCGCGTTCGGCGCGGAAGGCGCGCTAGGGACGGTCACTTTCGGCGCCGTGACCGGGCGGCTGCCGGGCGTCAGTCCCGCCTCGCGCAACTTGCCCGCGAAGTCCTCGAGCTGCTTCAGGGAGTCGCCCAGGTCAACGCGGGGCTTCACGACGATGGCCACGTCGCCCAGGTCGGTCAGTCGCTTCTCGAACTGGTCCAGTTTGCCGAAGAGGTCGGTGAGGTCGGCGGTGCCTTGAAGGTTGAGATCTTGCATGGTGGCTCACCGCCTTTCGCGGGTAGGGGTGGAGGTGTAAATCGCTGTCTTATCTGAAGAACGGGACTCATGTTGGTCGTGATGGGCTGCTATGGAGGTCTCGGAGGGATGTCGAAAAGGCAGGTAACGACTCTCAGCAAACAGATCTTTCCGATAGGCGCGAAGCCCATCGGTAAAATCGTGTAGACGATACCGAGTGGGCCTGGGTTGTTGCTGTTCGACTGCTGGAAACTCGCCAGAACGCTCAATTTTCATGCGTCTCGGCTGGGGCGCAAAGCGAGACGTACGATGCGGTAAAGCTCAGGGATGTGGATTGAAAGGCTTCTACGCCTACGGCCATTTGGGTTGGCAGCACACATCTCTACACTACCCTATTGATTTTTTCGCATGCTCATTGTCACCACAGCGGATCTAATTATAAAAGAATTCTAACGTATTATGTTTATCACATATATTTTAAGTGATATATTCATATTAAAACGAGTAAATATTGATTAAAGGCAAGTTGAATGATTCAACTCAAACTTAAACTACTTTTACTCCAATTGGGCATCTATACCTCTCATCCGAGTTTCTATGTACGCTTTGTGTCCTAAATCTCAGCACCTGACACTTCGGGAAACTGACGTGCTGGCGGTTGGGAACGGCATTCCGAGGAGCTGTAGACAGTCACAGAAGACCTCGCCGCCCCACCGTGCCGCTTGACTCAGGATCTGCCACCCGATCCGCGTCACGCTCACGACCGCTCGCCCACGCTTGTCCTGACGAGGGGCGTGAGTTTCTGTCCGCTGCGCGCCGATCCGCGTCATCCAGGCCAGCGCAATACAGAGCAGGCCAAAGAGCCGAGAGATGCGCTCTGGAGCCGTCATGTGCGTGGCCTCCAGATTCAGCCCGCGAGCTTTCAACGCGGAGAACGCCGATTCAATCGCCCACCTGAGCCGATAGGTCCGCAACACATCCAGGACGGGCAAATCTGAGGCCACGATCACCCTGTCCCCCGCAGGGGACAGGGTGATGACCACGTGCATCCAGCCCCCATAGACCCACGTCCGCTCGAACAGGGTGCGCACCTGTCCCAGTTGCAGCGTCGTGAACAGGTCTCGCACCAGTTCATCCTCGATTCTGGTGTTCTCCCGGATGCGGATACAGTGCCGGATGCGTTTCCAGCGCAGGAACGAGCACCACTCGCGCCCCACGAACTCCCGGTCTGCGATCAACACGGCCCAGCGGCGAGCTGGCATCACCTTGAGGAGCCGGGCAACCAGGAGGATCCGGGCAGCAGTGCAGCTGTTGCCTTGATGCGGCAGGATCGACCAGACGAGGGGAATCACCGCGCCCCCAAGCAGAACGCCCAAGACGAGGATGTTCAGCGGCGTCTGACCGTAATGCCACGTGGTGCGGTCCATGATCAGGGTGAGCTTGCCGTCGGGCAGCAAGGGAAGCAAGACGTCACAGACGTCCTGCGGCGTGAGCTGAGCGTCGTGAAACACGCGGGCCACCGTCCGGGTTTTTGATTCCAACGTGGCTGATCTGGGGAGGTGAAGCGCGATCTTGCGGTGAAGCGTGGACTCGGCCTGGAGCACGGCCAGGAGCACTTCGGCAAGACGACGGAGCGCGTCCGTACGGCGGTGTGGCCAGCGAGTGTGCAGGTAGGTGGCCAACGTGTCAGCATGGAAGCGGGCAGTATCGGGGCTCGTCACAGACCCAGATACCGCCCTTTGTCATGTCGCACTGCGTTCAGGACGCCATTTCTCGTGAAGTGTCAGGTGCTGAGGTCCTAAATTTGACAGAGAAATGAATGGCTTCGCCTCATAGTCCCACTCTTCGTACTGCTCGATTTGATATTTGATTATCTCCATCCTACTAAACAATCTGATCATATGTTCTGTATACTTAACGAGAGCCTCCCTATTTTCCTTCAATCTATCAACAAAACTTAGAATTTCCATTTCATTCAAGATAGAATCAGCTATAGACTCATATAGTCCATCAGCCAAAAATTTTCCATGTTCCAGATGACTCGCCACACGAATAAACATTGCAATAGGTTTGAATTTAATAGACACGGGGCCACTTAGAGATGTAACATTAAAATACATTTTATCCAATTTTTCATTTTCCAAAATATGCAGAATCTGGTCTACTTCTTCCCCCCCGTACACAGTAGGCTTCTGACCAATAATGTCTTTCAGACGGGAATTTTCCTCACTTAGTCGAGCCAATTCCTCCATAACTCCAACGCTATTTATTGGAAATGGTCGAATCCAACCTGGGCGAGGATCGTCGCTAAATGTATTAGTAAGCGCCGTCATTACTACGTATGGCAGATCAGCCTTGCTTTTCCAGAAAGCAACTTGACGATCTTTTGAAGCACTTGCCCTGAAAGATCTTAGACGCATCACGGCATCCGCCTCAGTATCAGTATAGTTGCCGGGCCAACTAGCGTTTTCCTCAAGGAGAAACACGAGCACCGGCACTTCTTTCTCAACCGCATACCTGAATTCTTGTTCTGTGTAACCAAGATTAACAGCTTCATTGATTGAGCCATAGCGTCGGGCAATCAACAGGACGTAGTAGTCGGCAGCGTCGATGGTCTTGGTGATGACTTTCCATGAGCTCGCGTTCGCTGCACCGAAAGCCTCCATGCCGAGCGGAATATGTCCAGCTCGCATAATGGCCTGAATGACCGCATTCCGCTCGTCAATCATATCGGTGTAGGTACTGCTAACGAATACGGTGTATCGCTTATCCATGTCCTTGCAGATTAAACCGCCCCCGATAGCAGGTGCGGCTTTTTTGCTTCACTGCCACGCCCTGAACCACGTGCCCTTCACGTCCAGGCGTAAGCGTTCCAGCATCCAGACGAGTGCGCGCGTGTGCGCGAGGCTTGGCTGGGTGTAGTTCACGCCACTGCGGCCCGTCACCAGGGGCGTGGGTTGCGCGCCGGGCGCGGAGGCCCGCTGCTGGGCTTCTGCGGGGCTGGTGCGGTCGCCGTAGGTGCCGTACTCGACCAGCGGCGCGTAGGGGGCGGTGTTCCAGACGCGGAACTGCACCAGCCCGCGCCGGGCCCGCTTGGCGGTGACGTGCAGGCCGCGAAGCAGGTTCTCAGACCGGGCGTATGCTCCGGCTTCGGTGCCGTACACGGTGACGTTCAGGCCCAGGACGGCCATGCCGAGTCCCTGCTGCTCCAGCTGCTGCGCTCGCTGCTCGACCAGGGCCGCCAGGAGCTTCTTGCGCCGCTTCACGTCCTCCCGCACCGCGCGGGCGTTCGTGCCCAGATGCACGCCTCGCCGCCGGGTCACGGCGCACCCATGAGGTGCTTCATGGCGGCCGCCACCTGCTCGCTCGCCTGTTCTTCCAGGGTAAGGGGCGCACGGCTGGCGCGTTCCAGGGACTTCAGCAGCTTGAGCAGCGCCTTACCGTCCTTGCCGGGGTGGGCGGCGAGGTAGGCGTCGTGCAGGCGCACCTTCCGGTCACGGGCGTCGAGGCGCCCACGGGCTTCCAGGATTCCCGTGATCACGCCGGGCGGGTAGGTCAGCAGTTTCTCTGCTTCGCTGGGGTTCAGCTCGGCGATGAGTTCGGCGAGGGTGAGGTTCCGGCCGCGCTTTCGCGGGCGCTGACGACGGCCTGCTGCCACGCTCCCAGCAGGCCGAGCAGTCCCCCCGCGACATCACCCAGCCGGTTCAGTTCGAAGATCGCGTTGGCGATCACGGGCAGATCCGCGACGGTGAGGAGCTCGGCGTCCTCGGGGTTCACGAGGCTGGCCTGCACCACCCGGCGCAGCAGGCCCAGGGACCGCGCGTACTGCGCGTCCCGCTCCTCAGGGGTGGCAGCGTCCAGGCCTTTCACGCCAGAGAGGAACAGGCGCAGGAACGCGAAGAAATCCGCCATGTTCGCCTCGACGGTCAGGAGACCCCAGGCGCGGACGATGACGGTCACCTCGCACTGGAGCGTCACGCTGCGTTGAATGCTGGCCAGCATGTTGGTTCGTTCAGTCATTGTGGTGTCTCGATTTGAAAGGCCCCCGCCGCGTAGGCGAGGGCCAGGACAGGAACAGGGATCAGGCGGTGGTGACGGCGTCGAACAGGTCGTACAGGAAGCGATCGATCTCGGCTTTCGGCACGAGGTACACGACGCCTTCGGGCGTCTTCTCGCCGTTCATGTCGACCAGGCTGACCGGGGCCACGAAGTCATTCGCGGCCTGGATGGTCGCTTCGAATTCGAAGGTCTCGAAGCCATCCTCCTCGCCTTTGCCGGTGCCGCGCAGGGACACGCTCGGGTAGTAGGCGATTAGGCCCGTGCCCGCGTCGGGTTCGAACACCACGACCGCGTCGCAGGTGGTGGCCTTGCCGGTGTCCTCGACGGCCTTGATGGCCGCGTTGGCAGCCGCGCCGGTTTTCGCGGCGCTGCCGTAGAACAGCGGGATGATGTCGAGGCTGCTGGTGCTGCCGGTGAAGAAGTTGAACGTGCGGGTGCGGTTGGCCAGCTGGCGCTTGAGCGTCTGCTCCGTGCCGTACAGGTTCGCCTTGAACTCGCGGAAGGTCTCGTCGTTGCTGGGTTCGTAGCCTTTGGTGGCGCCCAGGGATAGGAACTCCCCGGCGGCGTTGACGGCGCCGTTGACGTGCGGGCGGACGTACATGCGGAAGCCGCGCGTGACGATCTGGGATTCATCGGCTGCGCCGGGGTTCTTGACGAATTCGTTGTAGTCAGTGGCAGGTAGCGTCATGGTGCTCCTTAGCCCTTCCGGGCGGTGAGGATGAAGGTGCCAGCCCAGGCCGCGTGAACGCTTAGGGCGCGGCTGCTGGGCGGCGTGGTGAGGGTGTACCGGGTCTGCTGTCCGCCTGCGCGGCTGCTCACAGCGCGGGCGGCGGTGTGGGCGAGGGCGTCCGCGGCCGCCCGGGTGGGGGCCACGCACGCGACCTGAATGAGGTACTGGTGGCCCAGTCCGGCGGACAGGCCTTGCGGCGCTTCCACCTGCACGTACCCCTGTGGGCGGGCGGTGAGGTACGCCCCCAGGCCGCGCTCTCCGCCGCCGACCTTCGGTCGCCCCTGGGCATCCTTCGTGGTGGTTGCGGTGAAGGGTTCCTGGGCTTCCTCGGGTAGCAGGACTGGGGTGCCCTGGGGAAGCGTTGCGAGCAGCAGGTCGCGCAGGTGCTCGACCATCACGGCCTCCGGAGGGCGCAGGTGCCGAGGCGCTGGCCGGTGAAGTCGCTGGGCTGACTCCACTCCAGAATTTCGAGCGTCCCGTCATCCCAGGCGGCCGTCGCACCCGGCACGGGCACCGTGTCGTCCGGGTGGACGGTCAGCAGGCGCAGGTCGGACGTGGCGATTCCCTGGGCGTTGGTGAGTTGTCCCATGCGGGCCAGAGCTTTTGGGTCGATGCGCTGTGGGTCCCGCACGCTGCACCGGACATCCCAGGTGTGCGGCCCCAGGCGGAAGGTCAACTGATGCCGGAACCGCAGGGCCAGCATCTCAGGGGTGGTGGTGGCGTCCACGCCCTTCTGGATGGCGTCCTGTAGGCTCACGCGCCCTCCCCGCAGGGCCGGGTGATGCGGAACACGGGTTCGGTGTTGCCACCGGCCACCATGCCCGCTAGGGGCGACGGCACGAGGCGGGAGCCGCCCCCGGTGAGGGACGAGGCCTGCTTCCGGAGGCGTTCGGCGCGCGCGCACCACGAGGAGGCCGTCACGCTGTCCACGGGCGTCGAAGCGAAGAACTCGGTTTCCACCTCGCCTTCCACCTTCACGCGCTTCACCGCGCCGGCGCTGGTACCAGCGGCCTGCTGGGACGCCCTCAGGCACGCGGCCTCCAGCACGTCTGCCGCCACGAGCCGCAGGTCCTGGTGGACGATCCACGCGGCGTACAGATCCACGCGGTCATCCTCCGGTACCTGGGCGTCGTGATAGTTCAGCGCGGCAGCGGTCGCGTACGTCCTGACGGCCGTCAGCTGCTCCGGGGTCAGGGTGATCGGTGCAGGCGCCGTCACGATCAGCCCTCCGGAGCGGGCGGATCAGCTGGGGCTAGTGCGGTAACGGCAGCGAGGATCTTGTCCGCACGGCTCGCCCCGATGGCGTCGAGCGCCATGAGGTTCGCCCTCCCCTGCTCACCGTCCACCAGGATGCGCAGGCCGGGCAGGGTCTCCACGCCATTCTGCGCGAGCTGCTCAGCGGCCGGGAAATCGCCGGGAATCACCTCGCCGTTTTCCCGGACGGCCCTGACCAGCAGCTCCAGGAACGTGATCCGCTCCTCCAGTTTGTCGACCAGCGCCAGCTGCACCTCACTGGCCTGAGCGTGCGTGGCGGCGGCTTCCGCCACCCGGTTCTGCTCGAACGCCAGGAGGCGCGTCGCGGGGACGCCCGGCAGCAGGTCCTCCAGGCGCACCTGCTGCATGCCCGGGTGCGGCTGCCCGTCCTCCGCGAGCGGCCGCACCCGGGCGGACTGGACATCACCCGGGTTGTCGAGCCCTTCGAAGGTCATGAGTTGCGGCGCGCCGTCCGCGTTCACCCACACGACCAGACTGCCCTCCTGCCACAGCGAGGCAGGCCCGCTCTGAGCGCCGAGGTCCTCAATCAACCGCAGCGTGGGCTGCTCAGGCAGCAGGCTGTCCAGGCGCACCACGACCGGGTTTGGGTCGTCCTCGAATTGCACGGCAGCCACCGCTGCGCCCACAGGGACGTCCAGGGCTTCCGCGTCATCCTCGGAGGCCTGCGCGCGAGTCAGGAACGCCGCGAGGCTGTGCGCGCCGTCCATGCCAATGAAGACCACCCGCTGACCCTGAGTGAAAGCGGGGGTGGACAGGTTCTGCGGTGTGGCCGCAAACCCAGCGTGCGCCGGGCCAATCTGACCAAGGCGACGCATCAGGCGGTAGTCGCGTCCCGGCTCCAGCGGTACCGGATCGCCCGGCTGAAGCTCCTGACGACCGAACCGCAGGGGCCTCAGCGCGACGTAGTGTTCTTCACTCATGGTGACCTTCCCGGGACTTACCAGTCCGCTGCGCTCTGCTCGACCACGTCGCTGAAAATCATGCCCAGGTCGGGTGCCACCACGTTGAACGTGGCCGCCGTGTGGGCCTGCACCCAGCGGACGCCGCTGCGGTCGTCGTACCCGCGGCGCAGCAGCGCCAGCGTGTCCGCGATGCGCTCCTGGTCACCTTCGAACTGCTCGTACAGGTTGCTCCAGACGAACATGTACCCTCCGCTGGGCTGCGTGCGGCTGGGGCGGGGCGCGGCGTACGTCAGCAGCATGGCCTTGGGGTCCACGCGGTACTGGAAGTCGTCCCCCAGACCTTCCAGCGCCTTGTTGTACGCACCGTCCGCCACGAGCACGCGGTCCACGTCAAGGTACCGGGCGATCAGGTTGCGGTCCGCCACGCCTTCCTGCACATACTTCACGCGGTCCACGATGTCCTCGTTGAAGACCATGGCGGCGTACACATCCGCGCCCAGCACAGCGACGTTCGGGCGGCGCCCCGTCATGAGCTTCATGCGCTGGGAACGCCCGCGTACCAGTCGGCCGGGCGTCGCGCCAGGCTGGTCGAACTGCAGGAACTCGGGCGTGTCCGCCGCCTGATTGGGGTTACTGTCCACGCCCTGGTAGTGGAAGCCCCACCCGGCGTCCACGCGCAGCGCCTTGTCAATGAAGCGCAGGTCGAGGTCCAGGCGGGCCTGCCCAGCGAGGTACAGCGCCGCGTCCTCCTCGGGCTGGAGGGGGTTGCGGGCGTTCGCGCGGTCGTTGGGCGTGATGACGCGCTCGAGGCTGCGGTGGAAGACCTTGTAGTCCCCTTCGTCCTGCTTGACGTGCGCGATGTTGGGGCGGTCGCCGTACGCGTGGTCGCGGAACTCCGGCTTGAGCAGGCTGCCACGGTCCCAGACGGTGTAGCTGCCCCGGTCGCGCTGCACGTCCACGCGGGGGAAGACCTGGGGCGCCATGAAGTCCTGATCGGCCTCGATGTCGTCCACGGCGAGGTCCGTGAGGTAGCGGTCGTTCTGCCCGCTGCGGTACTGAGGGGGCAGGGGGCCGGTGGTGTCGTCGTACGCCGCGTGCAGGGCGCCCATCAGTAGTGCGTGACCGATTTTCAGCATGTGAGTCCTCCTGGAACTGGGGGGAAGGCAAAGCCCGCCGAAGCGCGAGGCTCAGGCGGGCAAGGGGCGGGCGGAACGTGCTTTAGATCTGGCCGCTGATGACCGCTTCGCCGGGGTTGGTGCCGTGGTCGAACTCGAACGGGACGACAGCACCGATCGGGCCAGCTTCGACCAGCGTGCCGAAGTACGCTTCGCCCACCCCGGCGAGCAGCGCCACGCCGTTCGCGCCGGGCTTGATGCGGTCGTTGGCCTTCCCGGCGAAGCCGAGTTTGATCTTCAGGCGGCCGCCCGTGAGGATCGTCGTGGGCACCCCGGCGGCGTCCCCGGGGTATTCGATGACGCCCGCGACGTGATCGCCTGCACCGGCGACGTCGATGACCTGGTCCTGCTCGACGGTGCGGGTGTCATTGCTGCTGGCGTTGCCGACGAGTTTCGCGGCGCGCCACTGGTAGGGGGTGAGGTCGCGGGCGCTGCGGCCGGCGTGCTTGCTGGTGGGCTTGATCGTGGACACGATTCACTCCTTGATGGCGTGAGAGGGTGGGAGGCGAGGTGCTGACGCGACCGCTCAGCGGCCGCCGTGGTACCGGGCGGCGAAGGTGGGATCGTCCCGCATGACCTTCTGGCCTGCCTGCGCACGCGTGAGCTTCGGGTCTTCCTTCATGACGGCCTGCACGCGGCTTTCGTAGTCCGCCTGCACGTTGCCGCTGGCCTTGTTGTCCTTGCTGCTGCCGCGCTCGCCGATCAGTTCCAGTTGCGCGCCGGTGGCGTTCAGGCTCTGCTCCAGGGAGGCGTACTCCTCCTTGGTCATCTTCTCGCTGGCGGAGCGCAGGGTCGCGCCGAACGCGGCGGGCTGGCCAAGTTGCAGGGCGCGTTCGCGGAACTCGCGGTTGAGACGCTGGTCGCGTTCCGCGTTCGCGGTGTTCTCGGCGCGTTCGGCGCGGGCGTTGGCGGCGTCCGCCGAGCGCTGCGCTTCTTCCACGGCGGCGCGGGCTTCGGGTGTCAGGGCGCTCAGGTCCACCTTCGCGGTGGGCTGGCCCGCTCCCGCTGCGGCGGCACTCTGGGCGGCGAGGTGATCGTCGAGGAACGCACGTTCCTCGGCGCTGAGGGTCTCGCCAGCGGCGAGCTTCGCGGAAATGGCGGCGATGTTCATGGAGGCCTCCTGCGCGTTCGGCGCGGGCTGAGGGGTGATGGACGAACCCGCCTCCGGGGTGGCAGGCGGGTCGTCTGTGGGGCTGGTGGTCTGCTCAGCGTCCGGGGTGTCCGGGTCGCCGTCGGCAGTGGGAGGAGGGGCAGCGTGGGCATCCGGGTCGTCGTCCTCCGGATCGTCTTCAGGATCCGGCGGGGGCGGCTCAGGCGTGGGGGTGGGCGTGGCGCCGGTAAGTTCGCCCAGCACGGCGGTGAGGCTCCCCACCCGGTCAGCGAGGCCTGCCGTAACGGCAGCCTGCCCGGTCCAGACCTCGCCGCTGCCCCACTGCTCGGCGACGACCGCGCGGGCCTTGCGGCGGCCGCGGGCGACCGCCTGGATGAACTGGGCGTACATCGCGTCAACCATCTGCTGCCACTCGGCCTGAGCCTCGGCGCTGAACGGCTCGTATGGCTGCCCGAGGGCTTTCTTCGCGGCGCTGCGGACGTACGTGACGACGATGCCCCAGGTGTTCATCATCTTCGTGTAGTCCGCATGGGTGCTGATCACGCCGATGCTGCCGGTGATCGCGGTGGGCGTCACGACAATCTCGTTGGCCTGGGACGCCACCCAGTACGCGGCGCTCGCGGCCATGTCGTTGGTGACGGCCACCACGCGTTTCTTCGTGCGGGCGTACGCCACGGCGTCCCCCGCTTCGACAGTGCCAGCGACCGTGCCGCCCGGGCTGTCCATGGACAACACGATGGTGCTGACGGTGGCGTCGTCGGCCAGCTTGCGGATCTCCGCGGCGAAGCGCTGCGGATTGACGTACCCGTAGCCTTCCGCCCAGGCGGGCACGCGACTGATCACGACGCCGTGGAAAGTCACGAGGGCGACGCTCTTGCCGTTGCCCCGCACGAGCGGGACGCGCTGCGTCAGCGCGACCGGTTGCTCGGTGAGGTCCTCCGCGCCAAGGCCGTGCCCCTGGGGGTTCATCACGCGGGCGTGCAGCTCGTCCAGGATCGGCTGCCCAGTCGCCCAGAGTTGACCGGCCTGGAGAGCGTGGGCGAGGAAGTGCAGGTTTCGTTTCAAGGCGGGCCTCCTACCAGGGCGAGGGGGGCGGTGTGATGCTGCCCGGCCTGGGCATCTGCCCCCCAGGGACGGGCGCCGGGACGGGCGTGGGCGGGCGCTGCGCGCCGGGCATGGGCAGCTCAGTCAACGGTCGGGGTGTGGGCGTCATGGGTTGGGTCATGGGGTGGCGTCCTCCTGCCTGGCGGTGTCGGCGCGTTCCGGCAGGCCGAGTTTCTGCCGGAGTGAGGTTTCGAGGTTCTCGTCGGAGGTGATGGACCCGGACTTGACGGCTTCGTTCACGCGGTCGAGGAAGGCGGTGAAGGCCGCTTCGCTCAGCCCGCCGTGCTGGAGGGTCGGCCACAGTTGGGGCGGCACGCCGTTGAGACGCATGAGGTTCCCGACACCGAAGCGGTTGATCACCGCTGTCATGCCGTCCAGGAACCCGGTCCCGGCCTGTTCGAACAGGTCCGTCAGGTCCCCACTGAGGGCCTGCGCGCCCTTGCCTTCGCTGCCGCCCAGCAGCAGGAAGCTGGCCAGGAAGGACGTGGCGATCCGCTGGCTGTAGCGCTTGATGATCTTGTCCGTGTCGTGCGCGCGGCTGCCGCCGGACGTGATCAGGCTGAACTTGTACCCGGTGGGCATGGCCTGCGTGCGGGTCGTGCCGGTCTTCTCGTCCACGTCCTGCACGACGTACTGACTGCTGGGCATCAGCACGAACGCGCGCTCGTCGTTCCGCACGCCGGCCGCCACCTGCTCGATCACCTGCAACGTGGCCTTCTGCGCGGGCGTCGCGGTGGGACTGAGCAGCTCGACGGGCACTTCGACCAGCGGCAGGCCCGCCAGGTCCCGCTCGACGCCCACCGCCTCGAACTCTTCCAGGCGGGACTGGAACCTGTAGGCGCGGCGGGCGTTCACGAGGAAGCTGCGGCCCTCCGGGTGGCCGCCTGCTTCGGTCGTGCGGAAGTGCAGGCACCGCTGGATGGGGAGGAACACCAGGCCGGTGCGTGTGTTCTGCCACATGCCCTGGATGCCGCCGTCCCCGTCGTACTCCCAGCGGGAGAGGGTCCGCTGGGGCCTGAGTGCGAACTTCCGCCACCCAACGCGGCCATCGTTGTGGGCGCTGCGGTACCGGGCGTCCACCTGGTCGGGGCCGCGCCGGATCTTGTACACGACTTCGAAGTAACTCCAGCCGTGCACGAACATCGTGAGGACGTCCGCGGCGAAGCTGGGCCAGGTGTGGCTCATGTCGTCCCGGCATTCCTTCAGGAACAGCGCCCACGCCACGGCTTCCGGGCTGTCGTCGGCGGGGACTTCCTGCCACTCCACCTGCCGGAACATGGCTTCCAGCGCGAGGAACACCGCGCCGATGATCGGGTCGGTGTCGCGCATCTCCTGGTACAACTGCGACGCGTACACGCCTTCTTCGGGGAGGAAGTCGCGGCGCCAGTTGCTGCCCGCGCCGCCGCTGCCCAGGATGCCGAGGTCGACGGTGTTGGGTGTGGATTGGGTCATGGGGTCACCTCCTGAGGGCGTGATGCGGGTCGCCAGATTGGACGGCCGCTCTGAGGTGGGGCCGGGTTGGTGCCGCGCGGCGTGCCCGCGGGTCATCGACGCCAGAGACTGGTTTTCTGGCTGTTCACGGCGGTCAGGCCTGTGAGGTCAAGGGGAGGGGTGGGCGGCGGGGCGCGGCGGGGTGGGTCGTACACGGCCAGGGCGAGCGCGTCGGCCCGGTCGGGGCTGCGGCCCATGCGTTTCTTGAGGTCCTCTTTCTTCTCAACCTTGGCGCGGCCCTGCGTGTCGAAGTTGTACTTCACGGCCACCAGCTCGCCTTCCAAGTGACTGTCGGGGGGCAGTTGCCCACCTTCCTTCAGCCAGTCGCGCAGCGCGAACCAGAGTTGGTCACGCAGCTTGCTGTACCCCTCGCTCGTGGCAGCCTCGCTGACCGTGACGGGCAGGGCCGTGATGCCCAGCGTCCGGGCGCGGTCGCTGTGCCGGAGGTGGTCGGTGACGCCGCCTCCGTTGCCGAGGTCGTCGATCTTCACGCGGACCGCGCCAGCACTGACGGGGTAGTCGTGGGCCGCGCGGAGTTCTTCGACGAGGTCCATGACGTGCCCGGCCACTTCCACGTTGTCCTGCTTCGCATGCACACGTGGTGGCAGGGGGTACGTCCCGAACAGGGGTTGCAGGACGGTGCTGTCATCTCCGAACCGGGCGACGTCCACGCCCAGCGTGAAGGCACCGGTGGGCGCCGCTTCCTGCGCGGCGTACCGGGCGCGGGCCGCTTCGACGAGACCCAGGCCGATGACGGTGTTCTCCGCCTGCGTGGGGAAGTTCCCGCGCACGCGCACCTGGAACAGGGGGCTTTCCTCACCCCACTCGCTGAGCTTCTCCTGCACCCATTCCCGCGTGGCGAGGCCCGGGATGATCAGCTCCCCGGCCTGCACATTCGGGGTGTCCTCTGAGGAGACGTGGATGGTCTCCCAGAGGTGCCGCTTGGTGGTGAACGCGTCGTAGAACGTGCCGCTGGTCTGCGTGGGGTTGCTGATCAGGAGCAGGCCTGCGCCGCCGGCCATGTTCCCCTCGATTGCTTCGTAGAGTGCCTCGTCCACGCCGGACGCCTCGTCGATGATGAACACGAGGTCCGCGCCGCTGATGCCAGCCATCTTCTCCGCGTCCGCGGTGCTGAACCCGAACACTTCACTGTCCCGGTAGCGCAGGCCGCTGGCCGGATCGAGGAACAGGTCGCCGGGCAGGCGCGCCTCGCGGTGCCGCTTGCTGAGTTCCTTCCAGATGATCGCCTTGACCTGGCGGGCGGTGGGCGCGGACAGGACGGTGCGGCTGCCTTCCCGGCACAGGCAGCGCCACAGGGCGATGATCGCGGCCGTGGTGGACTTGGACACCTTGTGCCCGGAACGCACGGCCACCTTCCGTTTGTCGCGGATGGCCAGCAGGATGCGTTCCATGGCCGCCCAGACCGTGATGCTCAGTACGTCCTTCGCGAACCCCACCGGGTCATTGACGTACTTCGCGAATGGGTTCTCGTCCGTGCGGACGGCCTTGGGTGCAGTCTGGGTCAGGCCTGCCTGGAGACCGCGGCTAAAAGCGGAGGCGGCGGTGGGCTCAGTAGCGGACGCTGCGGGCGTGTCGTTCAAGAGCGCCTGCAAGTTCAGCGCGCAGGTCCGCTGGTGTGAACGTCGATAGGTCTGCGTCATCTGCGATCACCTCCCTGAGGGCGAGAACGGTCTTGAGGCCGAGTTCGTTCAGCACGCGGTCCACTTCCGCGAGGCTGATGCTGCGTTCCCCCTCACGTTTCTGAATGCGTTCGACCATCCCGCCGATCTTGTCGATCAGGCTCACGGCCGTGGCCAGGTCGGGCAGTTGGCGGGGCTTACTTTCGAAGTGCTCCGGGATGGGCGGCGCGGGCGGGTCCATCTCCGGTTCGCTGTGCCCCTGCCGGACTGCTTCGAGGTACAGCGCCATCTGCTCTCGCCAGAGCTTCACGGCCTCCAGGTACCCAGTGGTGTGGCTGGCGTGCCACGCGATGATTGCGCCGGTGATCTGATCGTGCCGCTCGATGTAGTCGTGCACGATGGCACGCATCCGGGCGAGGTCCTTGCTGAGGTTCAGCAGGTCAGCGTCGGTGCTGTACCCGTCGATCAGTTCCCTCAGGCGCGGGCTGGCGTTGACTTCCAGGTACGCCGGACTGGGCTTCTGCGCGCCGCCCCCGTGGAGCTTGCAGCGGCCCTCTCCGGGGTGGTCGGTGCCCCAACCGGCGGGGCGTTTGCAGGTGCCGGGCCGCTTGTTGTGCTTGGCGCCGCAGAGGGGCAGTTTGGCCCGTTCGGCTTTGGTGGTGCCCTGCTTGCCGGGCTGGCGTTTTGGTGCATCTGTCACGGGGTTGTCCCACCGATGCATCTGTCTTGGGGGTGCTGGTGTTGCGGCATGGTGGGATTCACCTTCTTGGTAGGGTGCACGGGATGAAACCCGAACTGTGGACTGTCGTGCTCGTGGTCGCGTTGGCGCTGGCGGGTTTCTTTCTGCTCCGGGACGCTCCAACCGGCGTGTTGATGCCACTCGCGTTGGTCATCGTTGCTGGGTTGGCGCAGAGGCTGCAGGGGAAAGGCAAGCGCGAGCAGGGCTGAAAAAGCCCCACGCGGCGGTGGGGCGTCCCTCCGCCTTCACTCGGGCGGCACTGTGTTGTTGGGTGACGTGAAGGGAGCGCGGTGGGTGTCAGGGTCGCGTCACGCTTATGGCTGATTGAAGAGTGACAGCAACGTGTCGCTGTTGAGGGTGTCGGTCAAATGATGTGCGGCATGGTCGTGTGACTGGATTGGGTACGGTGAGGGCATGACGATGCTGCAGCGTGGTGTGCTGGTGGTTGGCTTGTTGGCTCTCCTGTGGGTCACGGTGGTGCATCCGCCGCTGAGGGCGTTGATGGATGGGCAGTGGATTGATGCGCGGAAGTTCTGTGCGCAGACCGACGCGGGGGATGGGCGGTGCTGGCAGGTGCTGGATTACCAGCAGGACACGGGGCGCTTATTGGTGTACGTGGCGGTGATCGTGGTGGTGACGCTGGTGGGTGTCGTTGCATCGAAGCGGCGGGCGTAACAGTGAAAACGTCGCTCCGGTTGGAGCGACGTGTGGTTTCGACTTGTTGTGCAGCCTATCCAAAGTATGCGTTGATCATTGGATTTCTGCAATGGGGAGTGTGCGGAGGTGTTCCTGCGCATGCGGATCTCCGAGGTGGAACGCGAGGGTCAGCACGGCGTGGGCGTACTTCACGGCCTGCGGCTTGCTAGGGTGCCACCCGCCACGCGGATCTAGCAGGGTAGCGAGGGTGGTGCCGTCCCGGATGGCGCTGAGGGTGGGGTCGGTGTTGACCAGCTGCGCGAGGACTCCTTCGGGAACGTTGCGCCAGGGCATGTCCACTTCACGCGTGCCCAGATCGTAGGGCGCGCTGGCCCAGTTGCCCACAATGGGGCGCATCCGGCCCCCGCCGTTGCCTTTCTCGCGGGGCAGCTTTCCCCCACCAATCTGATGCACGTCCCACGTGCGCAGGGCCTGGTAGTACTGCTCAGCGTGGTCTCGCGCGGCCCGCTCGCGTTCCCGGCGCGTCTTGCCACTGAATTGATCGTGGACGATCCGCGTGCGGGTGCGGCCCAGGGGGCGCGGGGCGGGGCGGGGTTCCTGGTACCGCTCGCCGGGGCTGCTCAGGGTCAGGAGGGCGCTCTGGCCGGGCAGTTGCTGGATCTGCTCCCGGTGGTACTGGGTGGGGTCCTGGACGTTGCGGGCGCGGCGGGCGAGTTCGGGGGCGCTGCTCTCCCAGTCCCGGGCGGCCTGCGCGGCGCACACCTGCCGGTACAGGGTGCGGAGCTGGGTGTACCGGGTGCGGAGACCGGCGCGGCGGGCGCGCCACATCGCGCGGACCAGCTTGCGCCGGGCAGTCTGGAGGCCGTCCTGGGTGGGGTTGAGCCAGACGGCGCGGACGGTGCGTTCCGCGGCGGTGAGGCTGGGCGGGCGGGGTGCGGTTCGGGTGGTGGTCTTGCGGGGCATCGGCACCTCGGGGTGGGGGCGGGTCATGGTCATCGGTGCTGGCTCCTGGGCGGTTGGGGAGAACTGGATGATGGGAGCGTCCTCACGTTGGGCTTTGAGTTGTGTTGAGCTGCGTCCCACATTGCCAAAAGCGGTACAAAGTGCCCGAGGTGCGCGTCGCACACTGACTGCGTTGCACTTGCTCCAATGACGCTCGGTGCGGACCATCCCCGAGCCTCTGGCGGACCGTGCAACCTAATTCCTCCCCTTCTCGCCCCCAGCTTTCTGGGGGTGTTCTTGTGTGGATGATGGGTGGGAGGTCGCGGGGCTGGTCTGTGGGGTGTGGCAGGTGTGGGGTGAGGCCCAGGTCGTAGAGGTAGTGGGC
Source organism: Deinococcus soli (ex Cha et al. 2016) (assembly GCF_001007995.1). Taxonomy (NCBI): domain Bacteria; kingdom Thermotogati; phylum Deinococcota; class Deinococci; order Deinococcales; family Deinococcaceae; genus Deinococcus; species Deinococcus soli (ex Cha et al. 2016). The sequence continues at coordinate 341,296 of NZ_CP011389.1, forward strand.
GTCCCGGTCTTTGATGCGCAGGTGCCCGCGCCGCCGCTGCTGGTACCGGGCGCGGATCAGGCGGCGCAGGATGGGGTCGGTGGCGGCTTCCAGCGCGCGGGCGTACTCGCGTTCTTCCTGGCGTCGGCTCATGGTTGGACCTCGAAGAGGGTGACGGTGAGGGGCGTGATGGTGACGTGCACCTGCCCGCCGCTGGTGACCGGGCCGCGCGTGACGCGCAGCTCGTCGATGAGGCTGTCGTCGGCCCAGACGCCGCAGTGGGTGAGGGCGTCCAGGCACGCCTTGACGTGGTTGTCCACGTCGTAGGACCGTCGGGTGGGGGCGCACAAGGTGAGGTGCACGGCCAGGCGGGCGCCGGGTGGGGTCACGAAGGGGGCGTGCGCGCGGTAGGTGTCCAGGGAGGTGCGGACGTTCCGGCGGTACATGCGGCCCTCCTCGCTCATCAGGAGCTTGACGTAGTAGGGCGGCGCACCGGGATTCTTGGGCTTGCAAGGCTTGAGGACGTGCCGCCAGTAGTGGTTGATGCTGGGGCCCCAGGGGAGCGCGAACAGCAAGGCGCCGCCGTCCAGAGTGCCGAGGTAGGTGTGCACCTCAGCGCCCAACGGTGCACCATCGCGTGGCGCAGTGGCGGGTCTCAGGGGTGGACTTGTTTTGGGTGCTGCGGCCGGGATCGGCACACTGGTCAGTTTTTGCTGCGCTGGGAGGGGAGCAGTGGGTGGACTCGTTTTCGGCAGTTCTGCTTCCAGGCCCAGCCGGGCACGGGTCGCGTCACGCAGACCTGGGTCCGCGATCTTGGACAGGTACGCCTCGGCAGCCTGACGGGTTGGGAAGGGGTTCATGCGGCCACCTTTGGCAGTGCGCCACTGGGTACAACCACCGCCGCGCGGGGGATGTGCACGTCACACCCAACGTCAACATGCGTCACTGGGAACCCTCGGGCGTTTCCACGTGCGTGGCGTGGTCTTTAGTGATAGGACGGGAGGGATGAGCTTTCCCGTGCAGCAGAACAAGTGGTGTTTCGTCCTGACGCTCGTGTACGGGACCGCCGTGCTCGTGGATTGGCTCTTCGTGCCAGATGGGTCCGAGTGGCAATGGGTGAATTTCGGCCTGGGTCAGTTGAAGCTGGCTGCCCTCTTTGGGCTGGTGGCCCTGTGGTCGCCGCGCCGCTGGGTGTTCGCCCTTCTGGTGATCGTGTGGGTGGCCCTGGCGGTCATTGGCTGGCCCCGGACGCTGTAACACCGTGCGGTGCGCAGCGCAACCAACGTGAGAGCGCGTCACAGAGTCTCCCTGGGCGTTTCTGCGTGCGCGCACTGATCATCGGTGATATGACGGTGGGGATGAGTCTTTCCGACCGGCAGGGCAAGTGGTTGGGGCTGCTGGCGACCGTGGTCCTGATCTCCGCACTCGTGAGCGTCTACGTCGTTCCTTCTGGCGATGCGTGGCGTTGGGTGAACTTCGCTGTTGACCTGGTGACCCTGGCGGCCAGCTTTACCATCGCTGCTGTGGTGTCGCCACACCGCTGGGTGCACGTGGGGCTGGTCATCGTGTGGGTGGCCTTGGCGCTGTTTATCTGGCCCCGGCCGCTGTAGCGCGGCGCGGTAGACGCGCACGCGCTTGCTGTCCAGCTCGCCGCACTGCTCCAGTTGCACGAGAAGCTTCCGAACGTCGTTGTGCGGGAGGTTCAGGCGCACCGCGTAGTGATTCGCGGGCCGCCCGGGGTCCTTGCGGACCAGGGCGAGCAGGTTCTGCATGTCTGTCGCACGGGTGATCACAGCGCCTCACCTCCCTGTTCCGGGTTCTGCTCGCTGCCACTCAGGGCGAACTCGCTGCCCGCCCCGGCCTGCGCAGGCACACTGGTACGCGCACCCGGGCGTCTTGTGGTAGGACAAGGACCATGACCCAACAACACGCGCCCGCTGCCCAGCGGCTCTGGTGGACCTTCCCCCTGATGCCCCTCACGTGGGTCTTCAGCCCCGACACTTTTGGCATCGCGGCTGTTGCCCTGAAACTGGTCGTCGTCGTCCCGTTCGTGCTCGCGGCGGTTGACACCTGGCGCTCCTCCGATCCGGCCCTGAGCGCCCGCAAGGATGTGCTGCTGGCGTGGTTCCTCACGGTGTCCGCCGTCGCAGCGACCGTGTTTGGCAGCCTGGAACTGTACTACTTGTGGCGAGCGGACCAGTTCCGTTAGGAGCTGGGGGGCTGAACTCAGGACCTCCCAGGGCGCGTCTTCGGCTTTCTTCGGGGTGCTGCTGTCTTGTGAGGTCCTGATGGAACAGGGGCTGAACTTGGAGGGATACGTTGCGGGGCTGTGCTGGTTCGGGCAGGTGGTCACGCTTTGACCTCTTCGACGAGGTTCAGGACGGCTTTCTTCAGCCAGTCGGCGGGCTCCCCGAAGGCGATGGTCGCGTGCGTGTCGGTGTCGATCACCAGCGCCTGCGCCTTGGGATTCCCGCTGGGGTCGCGTTTGATGACGATGCGGAGTTCCTGGGTGTCGATGAGGTGCTGCTGGGCATAGCTCAGGCACCAGTCGGTCCAGCCTCCCTTGCCGTTGCTCCTGGCCTGCATGACGCTTTCCTGCACGTGATCCTTCTGGCGCTGGAGTCGCTCGTGGGTGCCGGTGCTGACGTTCTCCGCGATCGCGGCGGCCCGCTGCTCGCCGGTCAGGGTGTGGAGGGGCACCTCGGCGCCCGTGTCGGGGTGCTGCACCGTGGCGTGTGCGTCGATGCTGGCGGCGACTTCCGCCGCGGCTTTGACCTGACTCGTGGTGGGTTTCTCGCTGCCGGTGGCGGTCTTCAGGTACTGAGCCACTGCCACGATCTGTTCGGGTTCCAGGTGCTGCACGACCTTCGCCGCTTCCTTCAACTCGCGGGCCTGCCGTTCGTTCTCCGGCTGTAAACCGATGGTTGACAGGGCGTGCGAGGTCTGGGCGGCGTCCATGAGTTGCTGGGCGCGCTGGCGGGACCAGCCCCACACCTGCTCGCAGTAGTCGCCGAACGTGCGGTGCGCGGCGCGGTACAGGCGCTGATCACGGATGGTCAGCAGGGCTTCACCGACCGTCACGAAGCCGTGCCAGCCGTCCCGGATCGTGCCTTCCAGTTGGGTCAGTGTGACCTGCTCGTGCAGGGTGAGCGCGTCCACAGGGGCCGTCATGCGCCCCCCCGAACACGCTGCCTGGTGAGCGTAACCGTTCGCTTAAGAACCGGGCGTAGGGAACGGCGTGGGAGCGTACCAATCCGCGCGGCCCTTCCTGCCAGGGTAGGCCATGGCGTCCAACACGGTGAACCTGAGCATCCCGAAGCACGTGCAGTCCAACGCGGCCAAAGGGCTGAAGCTCCGCGATGAGCACGGATTTGGTGGTACGGAGGTCGGTGAGCACATGGCGGAGCAACTGGCCGCCGGTGGAGAGCTGACGGCGAAGGAAGTGCGGCACATGGCGCAGTACTTTCCGCGGCACGCGCATGACAACCTGGATCAGACCGGGAAAGACGGTGAGAAACCGTCCCGGGGGTACATCGCGTGGTTGTTGTGGGGCGGTGATGAGGGCCGCGCGTGGAGTGAGAAGGTCGTTGAGCAGTTGGAGAAGTCGGACGGGAAGGAATCATAAGTTCACCTGCGGGGCGGCGTGATCCGCCCCGCGTCCTTGGTCAGTCAGCGTCGCTGTCGGTGTCGGGCAGGTTGAAGGGCAGGTCTTCGTCCGGTTGCTTGGGATCGATGACGAGGCGGGGCGGCACGGGACCGGCGTCCACGTACTCCGGATGTCCGAGGGCGGGCGTCTGCACCAGCAGGGCGCGCGTTTCGGCCTCCACCTGATCCCAGTGCTGGGCGAGGAGTGTGCGCCACTCCGCGGCGTCCTGCTCGTTGGTGTGGGTGGGATCGCTCCACTCGCCGGGGTCGCGGCCGATCATCTGGAGGAGCTGGCTGAGTTGTCCGAAGCCCAGTTGAGCGAGCAGCGCTTCGGGGATGTCCGAGGGTGGGGCTGGAATGGTCTCGGCCTGTGCCTCCTCGAACAGTGAAGTCTGTCCGTCCAACACCTGGTTTGCCGCCAGCTCTTCCTGGATCTGCGTTTCGGTCTGCTCTTCCAGGGTGGGCATGTCGCTGACCGTGCATTCCAGGCTGCAACTCGCTTCGAACAGCACCGCCGAGGTGAGGCCTGCTTGCTCCAGGGCTTCCTGGGAGACGCGGGTCGTGAACTTCGTCTTCGGTCCCTCCGCGACGGTGTTCAGACTGCCCTGCAGGGTCGTGGGCACCATCACGCCGGGCAGGTGACCGCCGGACATGCGGGGGCAGATCTCCAGCTTCAGGCCGCTGCTGTCCGCTGCACCGAAGAGCACCTGGGCGTGGTCGAGTTCGAACTTGCGTTCGGGCCGGGCGCCGACTGCGAACGCCCATTTGAGGTCGTGGACCCAGCCGATCTCGCGGACTTCTTTCGAGGTCAGGCCCAGGAATTCGAGCGCGTAGATGCCGTAGGTGCGGTGTGTCGTGGTCATGGTTCGGTTCTCCGGGGTGCTCAGCTGGGGCGGCAGTAGTGTTCGACGGGAATCCACACGGTGATGTCGCGGCCCTTCGGGCTCACGTGGTGGTGCAGGCGGGGTTCCTGCCCGCATCTGGGGCAGGTAGCGGAGGTCGGGCGGTTGAGTTCCAGGGTCTCCCCTTCCCTGACGCCCAGAGCTGCGGCGAAGGTCACGGGCTGGCCGATGCGGCGGTCACTGAAGGACACGGGGCACCTCCACACCGGGCAGGGCGGGGGTGCGGTCCACGGCCTGCTGGGCGAGTTCAGAGGTGTATTGATAACGATGTAAATACGAGCTGGTATGCTGGAGGTGTGGCCGAATGGCATCCATCCAAATACTCCCGGGCGCAGCTGGAGGAACGTCGACTGGCGGCGACCCCCTGGCTTCAAGGGGGCCAGCATTCACAGCAGGCGATTGCCGATCACTTCGGCGTGTCCGTACACACCGTCAGTAACTGGAAGAAACGTCTGAAGCGCACCGGCAGTCTCCAGGCAACGGTGACGACAGGACGCCCCTCGCGACTCACCGCCGCCCAGCTTGAACAGGTCCGCACCCTCCTGCGGGAGGGTGCGCTGCACCATGGCTTCCCTGACCCGACCTGGAGCACCAGACGAGTCGCAGACCTGATCGGGCGGCACTTCGACGTGTGGTACCACCCCGATCACGTCCGGAGAATGCTTCGGCAGCTGGGGTTTACGCCCCAGATGCCGGATGGACGGGCAGCAGAACGCAATGAACTCCGGATCGCGTCCTGGAAAGAACAGGTGGCTCCGGAGTTGGGAAAAAAAGGTCGCGCAGGGCGCCACCCTGGTGTACCTGGATGAGGTTGGCTTCTCGCTGAAAGGCGTGCGAAGACGAACGTGGTCGACCAGGGGCGTGACGCCCCTGGTCATACTCCCGGCCAACTGGGAAAAACTCTCGACGATCGGGGCGATCACTTCGGACGGTCGATTCTTCCAGCACACGAAGCCTGGGGCGATCCGGAGTGGGGACGTCACCCGGTTCTTCCAGCATCTGTTGCGCCATGTGCAGGGGAAGATCGTGGTGGTGCTGGACAACGCGGGCATTCACCGAGCGAAGGCAACCCAGGCGTTCGTGGAGCGCCACGAACGCCTGTCGCTGGTGTTTTTGCCGCCGTACGCTCCGGAATTGAATCCGATCGAGCTGGTGTGGGCGTACGTGAAGCGGAATGTGCTGGGGAACTTCTGTGCCCGCTCAGTGGGCATGCTGAAAGCGAAGCTGACGACGGCTTGGCAACGGGTTCGGTACATCGACCTGCCTCAGCATTTGATGGACTCAAACTTATGCCGTTATCAATAATGCGCTGACTGGTCGCTCGACTTCTCGACCAACCGCTAATCACAGACCGTGGGAAATGGAGAAGTGTCAGGCGCAGAGATCGTTCCATCCCCGCAATCCACAGGGACCGGAGCAGACGCCTTGCACCAGACCTCACGCGAACGGCCACTGCAAGGCGACGAACTGGCAGTCATGGCCCGCACGTCACCCTGCACCCACACAGCCGGGCTACTCGCGCTGGCCTGGTTGACCCGGACCGGGTGGCAGATCCTGAGTCAAGCGGCACGGTGGGGCGGCGAGGTCTTCTGTGACTGTCTACAGCTCCTCGGAATGCCGTTCCCAACCGCCAGCACGTCAGTTTCCCGAAGTGTCAGGTGCTGAGCGCGGTGAGACACGAGGGACGGGCTGCTGTACCGCCCGAGCAAGAGCAGCGATATCCACATCCACTACGCCCGCGCTGGCTAAAAAAAAGTCAACGCGGGCCCACCAGTCCGCCTCAAGAGGGTTTGGCTGTCTGAAGAATATTCGTTAAGAGCGGGTCTTCGACCGGCGGGAGAGGTACACGTAGAGCAGCACCTGGGCACTAACCATCATGCCACCCAAGGACCGATCATACCCACTGTGATCTGGCTGCAGCATCAGGCCGCCGAGGAAGAACAGACCGAGATACATTGGCGCTGGACTCAGCACCTGACACTTCGGGAAACTGACGTGCTGGCGGTTGGGAACGGCATTCCGAGGAGCCGCAGACAGTCACAGAAGACCTCGCCGCCCCACCGTGCCGCTTGACTCAGGATCTGCCACCCGATCCGCGTCACGCTCACGACCGCTCGCCCACGCTTGTCCTGCCGAGGGGTGCAGGTCTCTGTCCGCTGCGCGCCGATCCGCGTCATCCAGGCCAGCGCGATACACAACAGGCCAAAGAGCCGAGAGATGCGCTCTGGAGCCGTCATGTGCGTGGCCTCCAGATTCAGCCCGCGAGCTTTCATCACGGAAAACGCCGATTCAATCGCCCACCTGAGCCGATAGGTCCGTAATACGTCCAGCACGGGCAAATCTGAGGCCACGATCACCCTGTCCCCTGCGGGGGATAGGGTGATGACCACGTGCATCCAGCCCCCATAGACCCACGTCCGCTCGAACAGGGTGCGCACCTGTCCCAGTTGCAGCGTCGTGAACAGGTCTCGCACCAGTTCATCCTCGATTCTGGTGTTCTCCCGGATGCGGATACAGTGCCGGATGCGTTTCCAGCGCAGGAACGAGCACCACTCGCGCCCCACGAACTCCCGGTCTGCGATCAACACGGCCCAGCGGCGAGCTGGCATCACCTTGAGGAGCCGGGCAACCAGGAGGATCCGGGCAGCAGTGCAGCTGTTGCCTTGATGCGGCAGGATCGACCAGACGAGGGGAATCACCGCGCCCCCAAGCAGAACGCCCAAGACGAGGATGTTCAGCGGCGTCTGACCGTAATGCCACGTGGTGCGGTCCATGATCAGGGTGAGCTTGCCGTCGGGCAGCAAGGGAAGCAAGACGTCACAGACGTCCTGCGGCGTGAGCTGAGCGTCGTGAAACACGCGGGCCACCGTCCGGGTTTTTGATTCCAGCGTGGCTGCTCTGGGCAGATGAAGCGCGATCTTGCGGTGGAGTGTGGACTCGGCCTGGAGCACGGCCAGGAGCACTTCGGCAAGACGACGGAGCGCGTCCGTACGGCGGTGTGGCCAGCGAGTGTGCAGGTAAGTGGCCAACGTGTCAGCATGGAAGCGGGCAGTATCGGGGCTCGTCACAGACCCAGATACCGCCCTTGTTCATGCCTCACTGCGTTCAGGACGCCATTTCTGGCGAAGTGTCAGGTGCTGAGGGCGCTGGATCTTGAGGTCGGCGCTTCCAGTACAGGATGGAGCCCGCGATGAGCAGAAGGCCGAGAAGAGCAATCAGTACCATACACACTTATTACTTGAAGCGTAGTCGCTTTTCCACTGGTTGATGGCCTCCTGGCAGTACTGCACCCGGATCTGTGCATCGTTGCGCAGGCGAGTCTTATCCTCCACATCTCATCACCTGACCCTTCGCAAGAAATGCCGTTCTGAACGCGGTGGAGCAAAACAAGGGGAAAATTCTGCGCGAGAACCATGCACCTGAGGCACGTTCAGTACGAGGTCTTCCCTACACTCCAGAGGTGACCCGCCCGCTCCTCCCAGCGCTCCTCGCCCTGACCACCACTGCCGCCGCCGGCGGCCTCGAACCCATCAGTCGCCAGCAACCCCTCCACTGGGTCCCCGGCGTCCTCACCGTCACCAGTGGCCACCTCGGCACGCAGCCCTTCACCGAGACCATTACCCTCAAGGTCAACGGGCAGCGCATCCAGGTGTACCTCATCACCGGCAACCACAGTGACGACCCGAGTCTCTCAGTCATCAACACCCTGATGGCCTGGGTGACCACGCCCACCGCCACGCCCGCCCAGAAACAGGCACTCACCGAAGTCGCCCGCGCCTACCTGCACGGCTGCAACGTCCAGGCCACCCCCACACAACTCGCCCTCCTGAACACCCTCGACCGCTGGGAAGACGGCGGCTGGCACGAGAAGACCCTGGAGGGCGTCACGGTCGGCTGGGCAGACGGCAACAGCTTTGGCTTCCGCGATGAAGCCGAACGCCTCAAACACCGGACTGGTCTCAGCCTCCAGTGGCCCATCCAGGCCAGCCGCTGCCAATTCTGAGCCGGAAGCATGCACAGACGAGGCGAAACCACTTCAGTGGCCGCTACACCGCCTCCTACCCAGGCGCCAACATTCCCGGCACCATTGATTTCAAGCGCCAATCCCCCTGACCTACGCCTCACCTTCAGCGAGAGCGCCTAAGGAACAGGCCACCTTCAACGGCGCCATAGCCCACGCTGAACACGCCACGCCGCGAAGACGTGTCTGGCCGCCCGCCGCCTCAAGTAGGCCGCGCCGCCCGCGTCACCGTCAGATCAGCCGTCTCAGCACCGCGCTGCACAGTAAAAGTGCTCCGCACACCAGGCGCAGCGCTCAACCGCAACTCGTGGAAGTAAGCGTCCCGGACGTCCACCCCATCCACAGCCACGATCACATCCCCGGACTCCAGACCCGCCTCTTCCGCTGGGCTGCCGGGGTGCACCGTGCGGCAACGCACCCCCCGCCCCCCCTGCAGTGGTTCCAGCCATGCACCCATCAAACCCAGGCCCTGAAAGCCCGGCATGTGCCGCCGCAAGATCCCTATTTGCCCCCGGTGGTTGATCTCATCCTCGAAAACGTGGAACCACATGAAGTGCCGGTTACCCGTGCCGCCCCAGAAAGGCAGCGGTTCATCCAACCACGCGTCATCCCGCGCCCCCAGCAACTCAAGCGTCCCAGCCCGCACGAGGGCCAACTCCTCCAAATAGTGCCGCAGGGGACGCCCCCGGATCTCCGCGCGGCCCTGCTCCCCAAGATTCAGACCGGGCCAGTAGTGCGCTTCCAGCGCACCGTCCGGATCCGGGTGGTCATCGCTGATGAGCTGGTAGATGCGTTCCACTGCCGCCATGTGCGCCAGCAGCATCCCCGCACTGTTGGCATGCCCATCGGGGATCAGGTCAAGTTCCTCCACGGTGAAGCCCTGCACGGCCTCCAACGTCGTCTCGCGCGTGTACGCCATCATCCCCAGCAGACGGGCGATCATGGGCGTGAACCCGGGCTGGTCACTGAGCAGCGTGGAGGACATGCCCAGCAGCATACGGGGCACGCCGTGGACACGTCGCACCACATGTCCTCGATGTGGGTGCGGGTCTCAACGTCCAGGAACAGTCGATGATGTTGGCCCGTCCACTCGCCAGTTCAGTGTGGGGACCGGCGGACGATGCCGCCAGTGAGGGGGCGACCGTCACACCTCATCCACGTCATAGCCCCACGCGAGCAACTCCTCGGGCGTCGGGGCGCGCTCGTCCATCACCACCACCTGCCCCCCTTCCACCCGCGCGTGCACGAACAAGTCATTGCCCGGCTCGATGCACCACAACTCGAACGTCAGGTCCGGCCACAGCGCTCCCATCGTCTCCAGCCACGGCACCGGCGCCGACCAGGCCGACGAGAACGTCACCGTCAACACGCCCGGCTCAGCCACGACTTCCACGTCCTCCGCGTCCCGACTGGACCCCCAGTGCATCGTCTGCCACGCCGCCCCATCCAGCGGTACGCCCGGCAGGGGGTCCACGCCACCCGACTGCAGGCTCACCACCCGCCCCAGGTCCCCCAGACCACCTGCGTTGTAGCCCCGGGCCACCACCTCGGGCGGGACGGGCACCTGCGCGGCGAAACTCAGCGACTGGACGGCCACCGGGTCCCGGTCGTACCCCGGGGCCGCGCCCCGTTGTGCGGCACGCCACGCCCCCAGCGCGTCATCCGCGCCAGTCACCACTAATTTGTTCTGGCACCAGTTCGTCATCTCACCCCCAAATACGCGCGCTCAGGACACGCGCGTTCCCTACACTCCAGGCATGCCCGAATCACCCCACCGCACACCCCGGTTCCGTCCCCCCTGGTGGCAGGTCATCATGGTGATCTTCCTCGTGATCCTGATGGCGATCTCCCTCTGGCCCAACGGGTAGGCCATGAGCGGCAGCCGCACCGCACCCTTCGTATAGGCCGCCCGTCTCGGACTGGCGCCGGAAACCCTCTTCGCCCACACCCCATACTGGGTTGTACCCATGCCCGCCTCCCCCACCCGCAAACGCGCCCGCCACAATGGTGAAGGCAGCCTCCGCAAACGCCCCGACGGCACCTGGGAGGCCCGCTACACCCTCGGCCGGGACGCCAACGGCAAGCAGGTCCGCAAGTCCGTGTACGGCCGCACCCGCGCCGAAGCGGCCGACAAGCTCAAGACGGCCCTCAACACCCACGCGCCCCTCACCGGGCAGACCGACATCACCCTGGCGGACTACATGGCCCGCGTCGCCACCCAGCGCGTCGGCCACGTCAGCGCCCGCACCAGCGAAATCGACCAGCACTGGATCAAGTACACCCGCGCCCACCCCACCGGCCAGGTCCAACTCCAGAAGATCCGCGTCGCGCACCTCGAAGACCTGTACCGCCACCTCGCGACCGAGAAGAGCCGCAGCGTCGTCATGCACGTCCGCACGTTCATCAACATGACCCTCAAACAGGCCGTCAAGCACGACCTGATCATCAGTCACCCCGGCGTGGCCGCCGACCTGCCCCGCATGGAGAAACCCAAAGTCGCCCAGGTCATCACGGCTGACGAGGTCGCCACGCTCCTCGAAGAAGCCCAGAAAGGCACCGGCCGGTGGTACCCGCTGATCTTCTTCGCCGTGACACTCGGCCTGCGCCACGGCGAGATCCTGGGCCTCCAGTGGCAGGACGTGAACCTCGACGCCGGAGAGTTGCAAGTCCGCCGGGCGATCAGCACCGACGCCAAGGGCGCCCCCCGCGTCACGAAACCCAAAACGAAAAGCAGTGCCCGCACCCTCTACCTCAGCGAGGACCACATCGCCCTCCTGCAGAGCATCCAGCGTCAACAGCAGGAAGCGGGCGTCCGCACCGCCCTGATCTTCTGCACCCATGACGGCCAGCCCCTCCGGCAAGGCAACGTCCGCCGGGAGTTCCTGACCCTCCTCAGCCGCTGCGGTCTCCCCCATCTCCGCATTCACGATCTGCGCCACACCTTCGCCACCCACCTGATCGGCAGCGGCTTCGACCCGAAAACCGTCGGGGACCTGATGGGCCACAGCGACCCCCGCATGACGCTCGAGATCTACACCCACGCGCAGGAGAACCTGAAGAAACGCGCGGCCCTTCAAGCGGCCCAGATCGGGAAGCCAGGGGCCGGTTCAAAAAGCACGTAGGGGTAAAAAAGGGGTAACGCCCCCTGAAAAGGAGGCGTTTTTGCGTGGTGGGCGGTGAGGGATTTGAACCCCCGACCTATCGCTTGTAAGGCGAGAGCTCTACCGCTGAGCTAACCGCCCACGCGGCCTGACATGCTAGGCGATCAGGGCCGGTCCGCGCAAGTGGGGCAGCCCGACTGGACTGCCGGTGCGCGCGGCGTTTGTGACAGCTGGCGTGCGCTCTCGCGCCAGTGGGGTATACTGGGGGGGTAATTCCTCGAATGGGGGTGGGCGGTTCGCTCACCTTTTTTCGTGGAGGGGGTGGTTTCAGGCTGCTGGTCAGCCGCTACAATATGAATAACAACGACAACAATTTGATGCAACTCGCCAGTGGCGCCCTGGAGCCCCTGGGGTTCGAGGTTCTGGAAGTGCAGGTGCAGAACATGGGCGGCCAGCCGATCGTGCTGGTGCGCATCGACCGCCTCGACGAGCAGCCGGTCACGGTGGACGATCTGGCGCGCGCCAGCCGCGCGGCGGAAGCCGAATTCGACCGGGTCGACCCGATTGCTGGGGAGTACCGTCTGGAGTTCGAATCCCCGGGCGGGAAGCGCCCCCTGCTGCGCGCGCGGCACTTCGAGCGCATGCTGGGCCTGAAGGTCCGCGTGCGTGGCGACGGGCACTCGTTCACCGCGCCCCTGACCGGCGTGGACGGCGACCGCGTGACGTTCACCGTGAACGGCGAGCCGGTCACCCTGACCGCCGGAACGTTCCAGGCGAACCTCGCCGAGTTCCCCGACCGTCACCGGTAACCCCCCAAGAATCGATTCGTGGGTGCCGGTGACGCACCCAGAAGGAAGCGTGAGATGACCCAGCCGGAATTCAACTTTGCCGACGCGCTGCGTGAAGTGGCGCAGGCCCGCAACATCAACGAGATGCAGCTGATCGAGGCGTTCGAGCAGTCCCTCGCCCAGGCGTACACCCGCAACGTGGAACCCGAGAAGCGCATCGAGGTGCACCTCGACCCGCAGAGCGGCGAGCTGGAAGTGCTCATCGTGCGTGAGGTCGTCGAGAAGGTCGAGGACGAGCACCTGCAGATCTCCCTGGCCGACGCGCTGGAACTCGACCCCGGCGTGGAAGTCGGCATGGAGATGGAGTTCCCCGTCGACCGTGAGAAGTTCAGCCGCATCGCCCTGCAGGCCGCCAAGCAGACCCTGACGCAGAAGATGCGCGAAACGGAACGCAACGTGGTCTTCAACGAGTACAAGGACCGCGAGGGCCAGGTGCTCACCGCGCAGGTGGTGCGCAGCGACAACAAGGGCAACTGGTTCGTGGAACTCGGCGCGGGCGAGGCGATCCTGCCGCCCCGCGAGCAGATTCCCGGCGAGAAGCTCACGCCGGGCAACCGCGTGAAGATCTACCTCAAGGAAGTCCGCAAGACCCCCAAGGGCCCCACGATCCTCGCCAGCCGCGCCGACGAGCGCCTCCTGGATTACCTCCTGAAGCAGGAGATTCCCGAAGTCGCCAACGGCATCGTGGAGGTCAAGGCCATCGCCCGTGAAGCCGGTCAGCGCAGCAAGGTCGCCGTGTTCTCCCACAACAGCAACGTCGACCCGATCGGCGCGTGCATCGGGCACCGCGGCAACCGCATCCAGGCCGTCACCGGCGAACTGGGCCGCGAGCGCGTGGACGTGATCCTCTGGGACGCGAACACCCGCGACTTCATCCGCAACGCCCTCTCGCCCGCCAAGGTGGGCCTGATTGAGGCGCAGCCCGACCGCCGCGAGGCGACCGTGACCGTCACGCCCGATCAGCTGTCCCTGGCGATCGGCAAGGGCGGGCAGAACGTGCGCCTGGCGGCGAAACTGACCGGTTTCAAGATCGACCTGCGGGAAACCGCCGCGATCAGCGACCTGGACGCCGCGATGCAGCAGGCCATGCAGGACGAGCAGGACGGCCGCGACCCGGGCAGCGCCCAGTCGGCGTTCGACGCGCTGTTCAAGGACAGCAAGTCAGTCGCGACCGCCAGCCCGGACGACGAGCAGGAGTAACCCTTGACCGCCGCCCCCTCCCCCACTCCCACGCCGAAGACCGGGCACGTACCCGAGCGGACGTGCGTGGCCTGCCGCCGCCGCCGCGCGCAGGGCGAGTTCCTTCGCCTGAGCCGCGACGCGGACGGCCGCTGGCGGGTGCAGGAGGGGCCGCGCACGGGCCGGGGCGCGTACATCTGCGCCGACAGTCCCGCGTGCTGGGCGGAGAAGCGACTGCGCCGCGCGTTCGGAGCGCAGGCTCCGGCCGTCTCGCAGACGCTCCTGAACCGATCCACTGATTTACCCCGCGCGTAAGAGCAGGCGCGGGTCTCACCGGAGGTGAGCATGTCGAAAGTTCGTATTTATACCCTCGCCAAGGACCTTGGCGTCGAAAACGCGAAGATGCTGGAAATTCTCGACGGGCTCGGCGTGTCCTACAAGAGCGTCAGCAGCACCATCGAGGAAGACACCGTCGAACTGATCAAGGACATCCTGGCCGCCGAGGCCGAGGGCGGCGCACCCGCCCAGGCCGACGCCGACACGACCCCTGCGGCCGCGCCCACCGAGGCGCCCGCCCAGACCACCGTCCAGACCGCTCCCCAGGCGACCGAAGCGGCGGCCCAGACCGGCGCCGCCCCGGTGGCCGACCAGACCGAGGCACCCGTGAGCACCGAGAAGGAAATTCCGCACCGCGCGCCGGTCGTGACCATCATGGGTCACGTCGACCACGGCAAGACCAGCCTGCTGGATTACATCCGCAAGACGAAAGTCGCCGCCAAGGAAGCCGGGGGCATCACCCAGCACGTCGGCGCGTTCGAGGCGAAGACCAGCAAGGGCAAGATCGTGTTCATCGACACGCCCGGCCACGAGGCCTTCACGACCATCCGCGCGCGCGGCGCGAACGTCGCCGACATCGCGATCATCGTGATCGCCGCCGACGACAGCCTCATGCCGCAGACCCGCGAGGCCATCGCGCACGCGCAGGCCGCCAAGGTGCCCATGATCGTCGCGATCAACAAGGTCGACCTGCCCCAGGCCGACCCTGAACGCGTCAAGACCGACCTGACCCAGCTGAACCTCGTGCCCGAAGAGTACGGCGGTGACCTGGTCGTCGTGCCCGTGTCCGCCAAGACCGGCGAGGGCGTCGAGGACCTGCTGGAGTACATCAGCCTGACCGCCGAGATCGAGGACCTGCGCGCCGACCCGAAGGGAGAGTTCAGCGGCGTGGTCATCGAGGGCAAGGTCGACAAGCAGGCGGGCGTCCTGGCGACCGTCATGGTGCAGGAAGGCACGCTGCACGTCAGCGACTTCCTGGTCGTGGGCGAGAACTACGGCAAGATCAAGGCCATGACCGACAGCAACGGCGCGCGCATCAAGGAAGCGGGCCCCAGCACCCCGGTGCAGATCTTGGGCTTCAGCGAGGTCCCCAGCAGCGGCGAGAAGGTCATCAGCGCCAAGAACGAGCACGCCGCCCGTGAAGTCGTCGCCGGCCGCGCCGACGTCCGCCGCGACGAGGAAGACGCCCGCGACCGCCGCAAGGGCCAGCGCAGCCTCGAGGATCTGCTCGGGCCGCTGGGCACCGTCCGCACCGTGAACCTGATCCTGCGCGCCGACACGCAGGGCAGCGTGGAAGCCATCCAGGGCATCCTGGCCCGCAAGGAAAAGGACGACGTCAAGATCAACGTGATGCTCGCCGGGATCGGCGCGCCCACCGAGGGTGACGTGCTGCTGGCCTCCACGGCCGAGGCGACCATCCTGTGCTTCAGCGTCACCGCGTCCGGCGGCGTGAAGAAGGTCGCGGACACCAAGGGCGTGGACATCAAGTCCTTCCGGATCATCTACGAACTCATCGACGAGGTCGACCGCCTGATCAAGGGGAACCTCGAACCCGTGTTCGAGGAGCGGTACCTGGGCCGCGCCGAGGTCCGCATGGTCATCCGTCACCCCAAGAGCGGCAACATCGCCGGGTCGTACGTCACCGACGGCAGCCTGAAGCGCAACGCCAAGGCGAAAGTCACGCGCGGCAAGCAGGTCGTGTACGAGGGCACCATCGTGGGCCTCAAGCGCTTCAAGGACGACGTCCGCGAAGTGCAGACCGGCTACGAGTGCGGCATCAACGTGGACTGGAACGACGTGATGGAAGGCGACATCATCGAAGCCAGCGAGATGGTCGAAGTCGAGCAGAACTAAACTTCACCGCCAGGGCCGGAACCTCCGCGTGGGGTTCCGGCTTTTCCATGCACCGGGCGCAACGACCACCCCCCGCCACGGGGACGGGGGGCTGGGGGGTCGGGTATGGATCAGGTGCCGCTGGTGGTGCCCTCCTGGGCCGCGCTGCCCTGGTCGGTGCCGTCGCCCTGCGGACCCTGGTTGTCCTGGCCGCGCGGGCCGCCGGGGCCCATGGGGCCGTCGTGGGGACCGTGCCCGCCGCGTCCTGGGCCGCCGGGGCCGCGTCCGCCGAAGGCGAAGGGGTTCTCGGTGAGGCGCTGCTTCATGTCGGCGGCGCGGTCGGCGGGGATGTCCCCGGCCTTCACGGCGGCGTCGATGGTCGCCGAGCCGGCCTTGACGGCGGTGGCCTTGAGTTTCTCGGGCGTGGTGCCGAGCTGCCTGGCGAGGTTGGTGATGAACGTGTCGGCGTAGTTGGTGCCGCTGCGCTGGGGGCGCTCGCCGGGCTGTGGCTGGACCTGCTGCGCCTGATTCTGCCCGGTGCGCTGGCCGGGCTGGGCGGGCTGCACGCGCTGCGGGGCCTGCGCGGTGGTTGCACTGGTGCTGGGGGCGGCGCTCTGCTGGGCGAGTACGGCGCCGACGGTCAGGGGCAGTGCGGCGAAGGCGATCAGGGGAAGTCGGGTTTTCATGGGGGCACACTCCTGGACTGAAGGTTTGGAAGGGACTGTGGGGACGTCCGGACGTCGGCCACGGGGGCAGTGTGCGGCGGCGGTGTTAAGGGGCGGCTAATGGGGATTGGGCGCTTCTGCTATGCTGGGTCGCCTTGAGATTCCCGCGTTCCTTCCGACTGGCGTGGCAGCGTGCGCTGCTGAGCCTGCCGGGCCTGTTCCCGCTGCTGCCGCTGCTGGCCGTGGTGCTGGGGCAGCCGTGGACCGCGCCGGAGCCGGGCCGCTGGGCGGCAGGAAATGTCGCCCCGGCCCTGCCGGAGCTGCGGCCCGCGCCGCCGCCCGGGCCACCCGTGCCGCTGCTGGCGGGCGACGCCCCCCGGCCGGTGGCGCTGCCGCCCAAGCAGGCGCGCGTCGCGCTGGCGCTGCCGGAGTGGGCCGAGCCGGGCGTCCGGCCGGTCCTGAGTGTGCTGGGGCGGCGGCAGTCGGACGGGGGCTGAGTGTCCGCGTCCGACCGCTGACCCTGAATCTCTGCATTGAACTGGAGTTGTGAATGACGTACGGAAACAAAGGCAAGAAATCCGGCCGCCCTGCCCCGCGCAGCGCGCCGACCGCAAGTAAACCGAACCTCTGGACGGGGCTGCTGCTGCTGCTGACGCTGCTGGCGTCCGTGGCGTACATCTGGCGGCCCTGGGAGCACAAGGACAACGTCTGGAGCCTGTGGAACGACAAGTTCCAGTTCATGACGCTGGGCCTGGACCTCAAGGGTGGCCTGCGGATCGAGCTGGCGCCCGAGTCGGGCACGGCCACGAAAGACGAACTGGACCGCGTGAAGACGGTCATCGAGAACCGCATCAATGCGCTGGGCGTGGCCGAGCCGACCGTGACGGTCGCCGGGGGCAAGCGCGTGGTCGTGGAGATCCCGGGCGCGACGCCCGCCGTGCAGGACCGCGCGCGCGAGATCATCAAGCAGACGGCCCGCCTGGAGTTTCGGATCGTGCAGGCGAACGCGCAGCCGGATCAGGCGCTGGCGCAGCAGAAGCCGCAGACGGGCGGGTACACGCTGGCGCAGCTGGGTCCGGTCGAGGCGACCGGTGAGGTCATCCAGAACGCGCAGGCGGCGACCGATCCGCAGTCCGGGCGCTGGATCGTGACCTTCCAGAACACCGACGCGGGCTCCGCGAAGTTCGGGGAGTTCACCGGGAAGAACATCGGCAAGCTGATGGCCGTGGTGCTGGACGACCAGATTCAGAGCGTGGCGACGATCCAGAGTCGCCTGAACCGTGACGTGCAGATCACGGGGAACTTCGACGCGCAGGAAGCGAACCAGCTGGCGCTGGTGCTCAAGTCGGGCGCGCTGCCCATCAAGATCAAGACCGAGGCCGAGCAGGCCATCGGGCCGAGCCTGGGCGCGGACGCGATCCGCAGCGGCGCGGTTGCCTCGCTGGTCGGGATCGGGCTGGTGTTCGTGATGCTGTTCGGGTACTACGGCTTCTGGTTCGGGCTGGTGGGCGCCCTGGGTCTGCTGTTCTCCAGCGTGGTGATCCTGGGGATGCTGGCGGGGTTCGGCGCGACGCTGACCCTGCCGGGCATCGCGGGTCTGGTCCTGACGATCGGCGCGGCGGTGGACGGCAACGTGATCTCCTTCGAGCGCATCAAGGAGGAGCTGTTCAAGGGCAAGGGCATCAAGAACTCCATCCGCGCCGGGTATGACCACTCGACCGCGGCAATTCTGGACGTGAACGCCTCGCACCTGCTGTCCGCGCTGGCGCTGTACAACTACTCGACGGGCGCCGTGAAGGGCTTCGCGGTGACGCTGATCATCGGTGTGGTCGCCTCGACGTTCTCGAACCTCGTGTTCGCGAAGTGGTTCATCCAGTGGCTCGCGCAGCGCAGACCCAACATGAGTGCGCCGCAGTGGATCAAGGAGACGCACATCGACTTCATCCGCCCGGCGCGGATCATCACGACCCTCAGCGTGCTGCTGGCCCTCGCGGGCGGCGTGACGCTGCTCACGAAGGGCCTGAACTACGGCGTGGACTTCTCCTCGGGGACGACGATCACCGCGAAGACCAGCGCCGAGACGACCACCGAGCAGGTGCGCGCGGCCGTGACGGGCGCGGGTGTGGAGAAGGCGAACGGGCAGAGCACCGTGATCCTGCGCAACGTGGTGACCGGGCAGAGCGGCGCGTCGTACACCATCAAGGTGCCTGAACTGACGCAGGAAGAACGGGTCGCTGTGCAGGCTGCCGTGCAGAAGCTGCCGCAGGGCACCGTGCAGGCCACCGAGACGGTCGGCCCGGCGGTCGGGAAGGAACTGACGCAGAAGACCATCTACGCGGTGCTGCTGGGTCTGGGCCTGATCCTGGTGTACGTGGGCTTCCGCTTCGACTTCATCATGGGGGTCGGCTCGATTCTGGCGGCGATCCACGACGTGATGATCGCCATGGGTCTGTTCGCGCTGCTGAACCTGGAGTTCACGGTGGCGACCGTGGCGGCGCTGCTGACCCTGATCGGCTACTCGCTGAACGACTCGATCATCGTGTCCGACCGCATCCGCGAGAACATCAAGGAGCTGCGCGGCAAGTCGTACCGCGAGATCGTGAACCTCGCGATCAACCAGACGCTGTCGCGCACGATCATGACGTCAATCAGCACGATGCTGCCGCTGCTGAGCCTGCTGATCTTCGGCGGGCCGGTGCTGCGGGACTTCAGTCTGGTGCTGCTGGTGGGCATCCTGATCGGGACGTACTCCAGCATCTACATCGTGGCGCCGCTGGTGGTGTACTTCGAGGAGTGGCGCGAACGCCGCAAGGCCGGGGGACAGGCCGCCAAGGCGTAACCCGGTCCTGTGGAGGTGGCGGCGTGGAGCGATCCCGCCGCCACCTTTCATTTGCCACATTCAGAGGATTCAGACGTATCACTCGACAGGCATTGGTGGGGCGGGGTATGCTGCCCGGCGATGAGTATGCACGACCAGAAGACCGTCGCCATTGTGGGCGGCAGCGGCTACGCCGGCGGGGAATTCCTGCGCCTCGCCCTGAACCACCCCCACCTGCACGTCACGCAGGTCACCAGCGAACGCAACGCGGGCACGCCCGTCAGCATGGTGCACCCCAACCTGCGCGGCCGCACCAACCTGAAATTCCGCAAAGCGGCCGACCTGGACGAGGCCGACATCATCGTGCTCGCCCTGCCGCACGGCAGCGCCGCGAAGAAGATCGCCGAGTACGAGGCCAGAGGGAAGATCATCGTGGACCTCTCGGCCGACTTCCGCCTGAAGGACCCCGAGATCTACCGCGCCACCTACGGCGAGGACCACCCCACCCCTGAGAAGCTGGGCGAGTGGGTGTACGGCAACCCGGAACTGCACCGCGAGGAGCTGCGCGGCGCCACCCGCATCGCCTGCGCCGGGTGCTTCGCCACCAGCGTCATCCTGGCGCTGTACCCCCTGTTGAAACTGGGCGTGCTGCTGCCCAAGGACATCATCGCCACCGGCCTGGTCGGCAGCAGCGCTGCCGGAGCCAGCGCCAGCGACTCCTCTCACCATCCGGAACGCGCCGGGAGCCTGCGCGTGTACAAGCCCGTCGGGCACCGCCACACCGCCGAGGCGCAGCAGGAGTTGCCCGGCCACTTCCCCCTGCACCTGACCGCGATCAGCACCCCGCGCGTGCGCGGCATCCTGACCACCGCGCACGCCTGGATTCCCGACGGGTACAGCGACCGCGACGTCTGGAGCGCCTACCGCGAGGTGTACGGCGCCGAACCGTTCATCCGGATCGTGAAGGTCGCCAAGGGCATCCACCGCTACCCGGACCCCATGCTGCTCGACGGCACGAACTACTGCGACATCGGCTTCGAGATGGACCAGGACACCGGGCGCGTGGTCCTGATGTCCGCCATCGACAACCTCGTCAAGGGCACCGCCGGACACGCCATCCAGAGCCTGAACATCGCCCTGGACTGGCCAGAGACGACCGGTCTGGAGTTCGCGGGCCTGCACCCCGCCTGACCGGCCGCGCCCGCAGCCACGGGGCGCAGCCGTCCAGGCACGAGAGCAACAGGCACGGCGGCCACTCCATGTTCCCGGAGTGGCCGCCGTGTGTGATGGAATCAGCCGATCGGAATGGCGTTGAACCCGTACGTGCCGGGCCCGACGTGCGCGCCGATCACGGGGCCCATCAGCTGCACCCGGCCGCGCTGCACGTTCAGACCGCTGCCCACCATGGCCGTCCGCAGGGCGTTGATGCGCGCCGTATCGCGCCCGGCATGCATGATCGTGACGCTGAGCGGGGTGTCCCCGAAGCGTTCCTTGAGGCTGCCCAGCATGTCGCCCGCCGCCTGATCCACCTTGGCGCGGCGGGTGGCTTTCAGTTCGCCACGCTCGAAGGTCAGGACCGGACGCACGCCCAGCATGCCGCCCAGGAACGCCTGCGCGCGGCTGACACGGCCGCTGCGGCGCAGGTAATCCAGCGTCGCGACCGACAGTTCGGCGTACATGCTGTTGCGGGCCTCCAGCACGGCGCGCGCCACCTGATGCAGCTCCCGCCCGGCGGTGACCTGATCACGCGCCACGAGCGCCAGCTCGGCCAGGGGGCCGCAGGCGACCTCCGTGTCGACCACCTGAATTCGGCCGGCCTCACCCAGCTGCTGCGCCGCCTGCTGGGCGTGCCGTACCGTCTCCGACAGTTTGCCGGAGATGTGCAGGCTGATCACGGCGTCATGCGTGCTCAGCAGTTCACGGTAGCGCTGTTCAAAAGCGGCGACGCTCACGGGGGATGTGCTGGCGCTGCCCCCGGCGCGCATGTGGTCGTACACGGCGTCCGGGTCGATGTCCTGCCAGTCGGAGAAGGTGCGCTGCTGCATACTGACCTGCAGCGGAATGATGTTGATCCCCAGCTGAGCTGCACTGTCAGGGTGCAGATCACAGGTGGAATCCGTGAGAACAGCAATCATGACCCTTATCTATTCTTTTGATGTTCAGGTGTCTGTGAGGTTCTCTGCTCGGTGGGGTCACACCCGTCAGCTCAACGTGACCTGCACTGGGCGGAAAGAATCCTGTGACAGACGACCGCCCCGCAGGACACTGCCGCCACTGCTCCTCCGGACCTCGGTGGCCATATTCACCCAGAGGCATTCCTGCCGCCACCGACCACCGGGCAGGCCAACTCCAGCACACAGCCACCCCCGGTAGACGGAGCGGTCAGGGCGTTGAGGCCGCCGACCGCGCCGAGAGCCGGTCCAGCAGCCGGGCGGACGCACCAGCAAACAGGAACGTGTTCGACGGGACCGACAGCACCCCGGACGGCAGGTACGCGGTCCAGCGCGGGTCACGCGGCACGGCGTCAGGCAGACCGGCGGCGCGTTGCAGGGCGTTCTGGTACGTGCCGCAGTCGAACGCGTCCAGCTGCCCGTTCAGGAGGTACGGAGCGGCACCCAGCCGGTCGATCTCGCGCCGGATGGCATCCAGGTGCTCGGGTCGAACGCCGGCGTCCACGACCAGCACGAGGTCGCGGCGCAGCAGGCTGTCCAGCGGCAGCTGCGCCGCGCCACTGCCGAACAGGCCGGGCTCCTCAGCCACCTGATCGTCACTGATCTTGCGGGTCAGGTGGCGGCAGGGGCCCCACATGGCCGCGGCGTCCTCGCACGCGACGAGCAGACTGCCGAGCGGCGCGCGGCGCAGCGCCTCGGCCAGCGGCAGAACCTGACCGGCGGGCAGTTGCGAGTGCAGGCGAAGATCGTCGGGCGTCCACGTGGCAGCAGGCACGACGGTCAGTGTGGTGAGGTCCGGGCCAACCGGGGCGGGCAGGCACGCGCACAGCAGCGCGGCCAGCCCGGCGGTCGCGGCCACGCGCAGCGGGACAGTCAGGGACACGCGGGTATTCTGGCGCGCGGCGGTCATGGCCAGGTTCAGGACAGGCTTCACAGTGTCCTGACCTCCCGGACCACGCCGCTGCTGTGCTGGCCCAGAGAGGTCCTCACCGTACTGTTCAGTGC
Organism: Deinococcus soli (ex Cha et al. 2016); assembly: GCF_001007995.1. Taxonomy (NCBI): domain Bacteria; kingdom Thermotogati; phylum Deinococcota; class Deinococci; order Deinococcales; family Deinococcaceae; genus Deinococcus; species Deinococcus soli (ex Cha et al. 2016). The sequence goes on from NZ_CP011389.1 coordinate 363,799, forward strand.
CACCCTGGGCCAACAGTACGTTCCAGGGCTCCACTTCCCCCCGCTGTTCACCGCAGGTGATCGCTCGGCTCCGCCGCTCTGCGCGTCCGATCGGTGCAGAGGGGCCGAGGGAGACCCCCAACACCTCCGGGATCTGCTGTCAGGCGCCGGGCAGGCGCAGCACGCCTTCCAGGGCGGTGTACGCGTCAGGCCGGGCGAGGAACACCAGTTCGTCCGTGGCAGTCAGGCGCAGGTCCGGGCGGGGCAGGCGCACCGAGCCGTCCCGCACGATCCCCACGACCTCCACCCCGGGCGGCAGGGTGACGACACCCAGGCGCGCGCCGCGCCAGCTGGCGGGCACCACGCGGCGGTACAGCTCCCGGTCACTCGATGGGGGCGGGAGGGCGTCGGCGTCCAGGGGCGCGGCGGGCGCGGCGGCGTCGTAGGGCACGGCGGGCGCGTCGACCGGGCGGCGCGGGATGTAGCGGACGGTGTCGGGCAGCCACGCGGGCGTGGCAGCGTGCACGCCACTGTCGCGCCGGGCGCGCACCTGACTCTCGATCAGGCCGCGCGTGCCGCTGAGCAGGTGCGCGACGCTGCAGGCGGCCAGGGTGACCGGCAGCAGCGCCTCGCCGCCCCAGGTGACCGCCAGCAGGGTCGCGGCAAGGGGGACATTCAGCGTGACGGTCAGGAACGCCGCGGCACCCACCATGGCCGCGACGGCCGGGTCCACGCCGAGCAGGTTCGCCAGCCCGACGCCCAGCAGCCCCCCCACCCCGACCGACGGCAGCACGCCGCCGCCCAGCGCGACGTGCAGACCCAGCGCGAGCAGCACCCAGCGCCACGCGGCCTGCTCGGCGCCGTCCGCGACGAACCCTCCGGCGCCCAGTTGCAGCCAGCCCAGGCCGTCCCCGAGGACGCTGGGGGTGAGACGCTGCGCGACGACCGCCGTGAGCAGTCCGACGGCGCCCGCGAACGCCAGGCGGCGCCAGCCTTGCAGGACGGAGGCGGGCAGCGCGGAGCAGCTCAGGAGCGCCAGCCAGCCCAGCAGGGTCGCGCCGAGCCCAACGAGCGCGAAGGCGGGCAGCTGCGCGGCGGCCGGCACCTGCACGTCGGGGAAGGTCAGCAGGGGCGTGAAGCCGAACGCCAGTCCGTACACGGCGGTGCCCGCCACGGCGGCCAGCAGGCAGGGCATGACGACCTCGAACTCAAATTCGAAGCGGCGGTACAGCACCTCAGCGATCAGGACGGCCGCGGCCAGCGGCGCGTGCAGCACCGCGCCCAGTCCAGCGGCGGCGCCTGCGAGGGTCAGGGTTCGCAACTCGACACTGTCCAGCCGCGTGACGCGCTGCATAAGCCGCGCGCCGAGCATGCCGGTCATGGTGAACGGCGCGTCGCGGCCCAGCAGCAGCCCGGACGAGTGCGCCACCAGACTGCCTGCCAGGGTGCGCAGCTGCGTGGGGACCGGCGCCCACTGGCCGCGCTGGTGGTAGCCGCGCACCAGTTGCGTCAGGGGGTCGCCCTCACCGGGGCGGACCAGGGCGGCGTAGGCGATGGCAGCCAGGGGCAGGGTGATCAGGCCCCAGTGGGCGGCGGTGCCGAACGCCATCATCAGGCCGCCCTCGCCGGTCGTGCCGGGGGGCGCGTAGTCGGTCAGGCGGACGGCGAAGGCGATCAGGGCGTCCAGCGTCAGGCGCAGCACGATGCACAGCCCGCCGACCAGGGCGCCCAGCAGCACGCTGAGCACCACCAGCCTTCCGGTTTCCAGGCGGTGCAGGACGGCGCGGGGGAGCGGGGAACGCATTGCCGCCCATGCTAGAGCAGTTCGGGACGGAACGCCACCGCCGCGGTTGCCTGCCGGGCGGTTTTTTTGCCGTCCTGCCGCGCGCAGCCACCCCTGCCCGGTCCGCGTGGGTGGGTCAGATGAAGGGCGCTTAAAGTCGGGGCGGGTCTTCACAAATCGCGCGCCACGCGTAAGATACGTGCCGGTACTCCGGTGACGGGGCGCGGCGCGGCGCCGCGATGTCCCGCCCGGCCTGAAAGGAGCTTCACCATGGCCTACGAACTGCCCACGCTGCCCTACGCCTACGACGCCCTCGAGCCCCACATCGACGCGCGCACCATGGAGATCCACCACACCAAGCACCACCAGACGTACGTGGACAACGCGAACAAGGCGCTCGAAGGCACCGAGTTCGCCAGCCTGCCGGTCGAGGACCTGATCCAGAAACTCGATCAGGTGCCCGCCGACAAGAAGACCGCGCTGCGCAACAACGCGGGCGGGCACGCCAACCACAGCCTGTTCTGGCAGGTCATGGGCCCCCAGGCCAGCGGTCAGCCCAGCGGCGAACTGGCCGACGCGATCAACGCGGCGTTCGGGTCCTTCGAGGCGTTCAAGGAGAAGTTCGAGGACGCCGCCAAGACCCGGTTCGGCAGCGGCTGGGCGTGGCTGGTCGTGAAGAACGGTGAACTGGCCGTCGTGAGCACCGCCAACCAGGACAACCCCCTGATGGGTGAGGCCGTCGCGGGCGTCGGCGGCACCCCGCTGCTAGGTGTGGACGTGTGGGAGCACGCGTACTATCTGAACTACCAGAACAAGCGCCCGGACTACCTGAAGGCGTTCTGGAACGTGGTGAACTGGGACGAGGTCGCGCGCCGCTACGCCGCCGCGAAGTAAACCCGTTCACTGAAAACGAAGCGCGCCCCGGTGAAGGGGCGCGCTTCACTTTCGGTTCCTCAGGGGCGCATGCGCGTGAGCATACGCGGGAAGGGAATCGCCTCGCGGATGTGGTCGATGCCCGTGATCCACGCGATCACGCGTTCCAGGCCCATGCCGAAGCCCGCGTGCGGCATGCTGCCGGTCTTGCGCAGGTCCAGGTACCACTCGAAGGCGTCCAGCGGCAGGCCCTCGTGCTCGATGCGGGACTTCAGCAGATCGTAGTCGTGGATGCGTTCGCTGCCGCCGATGATCTCGCCGTAGCCTTCGGGAGCGATCATGTCGTCGCACAGCGCCACGCGGGGGTCCTGCGGGTCGGGCTGCATGTAGAACGCCTTGATGGCCGCCGGGTACCGCTCAATGATGACGGGGCGGTCGAAGTGATGCCCGAGAATCGTCTCGTGCGGGGCGCCCAGGTCGTCACCCCACTCGACCGGCTGCACGTCCTCCTGCACGTTGGCGGGCAGGTCGCGGTCCTCGATGTGCTGGCGGATGATGTCCAGCGCGTCGGTGTACGTCACGCGCGGGTAGTTGCCTTCCGCGGCCCCGGCCAGTTTGCTCTGGTCGCGCCCGAGGATCTTCAGTTCCTCCTGGCATTCGTCCAGCACGCGGCGCACGAGGAAGCTCACGAAGCGCTCCTGCAGGGCCATGTTCTCCGTGTGGTTGCTGGGGACCACCTCGGGTTCGATCATCCAGAATTCCAGCAGGTGACGGCGCGTCTTGCTCTTCTCGGCGCGGAAGGTCGGGCCGAAGGTGTACACCTTGCCGAACGCGAACGCGCCCGCCTCGGCGTGCAGCTGCCCCGTCTGGGACAGGTACGCCTTGTCCTCGCCGAACAGGTCGATCTCGAACAGTTCGGTGGTGCCCTCGGCGGCGTTCGGGGTGAAGAACGGCGCGTCGAAGCGGATGAAGCCCTCGCCGTGGAAGAAGTCCACCACGGCGCGCTGCACGCTGTCGCGCACGCGCATGATCGCCCAGGGGCGGCGGTGGCGCAGCCACACGTGACGGTGGTCCATCAGGAACTCGATGCCGTGCTCCTTGGGCGTGATGGGGTACTCGCCGTGGTTCTCGCTGATGACGGTCAGGGCCCGCAGGCTGAGTTCCACGCCGCCCGGGGCGCGCTCGTCGGCGCGGACCTCGCCGGTCACGGTGACGGCCTGCTCCTGCGTGAGGCGCTTGGCCTGCTCGAAGACCTCCTCGGACACGTCGGTCTTGAAGACCGTGGCCTGCACGAAGCCGCTGCCGTCGCGGAGCTTCAGGAACTGGATCTTGCCCTTGCCGCTCTTGTCCTGCAGCCAGGCGTGAACGGTGACGGTCTGCCCCACGTGCTGCGCGAGGTCGTGAATGCTGGAATGAACGCTCATCGCGGCTCAGTATAGGCAGCGCGTGCCGCGCGGAGGTCGGGACGGAAACGGCCCGGCCAGCCCGTACACTGACCGGGTGGGTCAACCGCTTCTGGAATTCGGCATTCTTGTCGTACTGCTGATCATCAACGGCTTCTTCTCCGGCTCCGAGCTGGGGGTGGTGTCGGCCCGCCGGTCCCGGCTACAGGCGCAGGCGAACGCCGGGCACCGGGGCGCGCGCCGCGCCGTGGAACTCGCGGAGAACCCCGGCGCGTTCCTGGCGACCGTGCAGATCGGCATCACGCTGATCGGCACCGTCAGCGCCGTGTTCGCCGGGGGGAGCCTCACGCGGTACCTGGAAGCCGCCCTGACCCCCGCCCTGGGTGATCTGGCCCCCAGCGCCGCGTCGGTGGGCGTGGTGCTGATGGTCACGTTCCTGTCGCTGGTGCTGGGTGAACTGGCTCCCAAGAACATCGCGCTGCGTAACCCGGAGGCGCTCGCCATGCGGGTCGCGCCGTTCTTCGCGGGGCTGGCGCGCGTGGCCAGACCCGTCGTGTGGCTGCTGGAAGTCACCACGCGCGGCCTGCTTCGCCTGCTGGGCATGCGCGGCGAGACGCAGGAGCAGATCACCGAGGAGGACGTCAAGGCACTTATTCTGCAGGCCTCCGAGAGCGGCAGCCTGGAAGCGGGCGAGCGGGAACGCATCGATCACGTGCTGCGCTTCAACGACCGCCGCGCCCGCGACCTCATGACGCCCCGCGCGGACGCCGTGACGCTGCGCGCCGACCTGCCCATGCCGGACCTGATCGCATGTGTCCTGGCGAATCCTCACGACCGGTACCCCGTCACGGACGAGACCGGCGACGTGACCGGACAGGTGGCCGTGGCGGACCTGCTGCGCGCCGTGACCGAGGGAGGCACCATCCTCGACCACGTGCAGAGCGTCGTGTTCGTCCCGGAAACCGCCTGGGCCGAGGACGTCCTGACGCGCCTGGCAGGCGAGGCCGGGCAGCGCCTGGCGATCGTCGTGGACGAGTACGGCGTGTTCACGGGCCTGCTGACCAGCACCGACCTCCTGACCGAACTGGCGGGTGTGAACACCCCGGACGACGAGGGTCTGCTGGTCATGCGGGACGACGGCAGTTTCCTGGTTGACGGCGGCATGCCCATGCACGACCTGCGCGACCACCTGCCGCTGCCCGCGCTGCCCCGCGAGGAGTTCAGCACGCTCGCCGGGTACGTGCTGGAGGTCCTGGGCGAATTTCCCGCCGTGGGCGCCCGCGCCAGCTACGACGGCTGGGAGCTGGAAGTGCTGGACCTGGACGGGCCGCGCATCGACCGGGTGCTGATCACGCCGCCGGGCCGCCCGCACGACAGCTGAGCGGTGCTGGGACGGGGGAGAGGGGTCGCCGCGCCGCCTCTCCCCCTTCGCGTGCAGCGTCACTTGACACGAAACTCTACATATGTTGTTAATAGGGCATGCCACGATCCCCCAACTCCAGCCCCCACACCAGAGCCGTCCTGCACGCCCTCCAGCAGACCTACCCCGCGCACACCTACGGCTATGACCTCTCAAAGAGCACCGGTCTGAAAAGCGGAACCCTCTACCCCATCCTCCAGCGCCTGCACGAACAGGGCCACCTGGACGCCCAGTGGGAACAGTCCCCCCACCCCGGCAAACCACCCCGCCACATCTACCGCCTGACCCAGAGTGGCCTCGAGCTGGCCCGCGACCGCCACGAAACCACCCCCACCACCCGCACCACAGGAGCGCTGACATGACCCACGACGACTGGAAGACCGGCATGCAGAACGAAGCGGACAGCGTACAGGACACCCGCTGGAGCCACGACACCCGCCAGAGCCTGCGTCACCGGCAGCTGGCCCGCACCGTCCTGACCGCGCTGCTCGCCACCACCGGCACCGTGACCGCCACCGCCGCCCTGACGCTGGGCACGCAGTGGGGCGTCATGACCCGCGAGGCCGCCCGCAACGGCGTGGACAGCCTGACCTTCCTGAAATGGAACCTGCTGGGCAACCCACAACCCGTCACCACCATTACCGACAGCCAGGACCCGCAACTGCCCATCACCGCCCTGATCCTGACCGTCTTCATGCTCGCCGCCGTCGCCACCCGCCTGCGCGTCCCCCACTGGATCACGCTGCTGTGCGCCACACTGGGCACCCTGACCATCGCCACCCTTATCAACCTGATCAACCGCGACTTCGCCGGTTTCCCCGCCTACCCCCTGAGCGTCGCACTGGGCATCGCCGCCCTCGGCATCATCCTCGGCCTCCCCTTCCGCCACCCGCCCCACCAACCCCGGAGCCTCGCGTGACCCCCGACGAGTGGAACGACGGCATCCGCAACGAGGCAGACAGCGTTCAGGACACGGACTGGAGCCAGGACACCCGCCGCCACCTGCGCCGCCAAGCATGGCTGACCGCCACGGTCATCACACTGGGATTCACAGTGGTCACCCTGTCCCTGATGGCCACACTTAACGCAGCGCTGATCGGTAGCCTGCCCGCCCTGACTTCCGGCATTACCCAGGTGTTCGCCACTCCCCTAAACCCTGCCTGGGCGCTTGTCGCTGGCCTGGGCTACCTGCTGACCCGGCAAGGATTCACGCCAGTCCAGGCGGCGGGAGTCCTCCTGACTGTCAAGCTTCTGGGTTCAGTCGCGACACGACTCGTCACCCTGAATGTCCCATCAACCTTCCCGGACGGCACGACCATCCTGTTCGACATCCTGCCCTCTCCACAGGCATTCATCAGCGGCCCAATGCTTGTATCTCTGATTCTCAACTTCGTCGTCCTTGGCGCCGGAATCGGACTCGCTCGCATCAACTTCCCCCGGACGAGAACCGCGTGACCCCCGACGAGTGGAAGACCGGAATGCAGAACGAAGCCTCCAGCGTGAACGACAGGGAGTGGGCCATGGACACGAAGCTGGCAGCGGGACGATTCGGATGGCGTGGTGCGGGCGTGGCGGCGGCGGTGTTCGCGGCTCTGGGCGTGGGCGTGGTGCTGCTCGGGCAGTTCCTCTGGCGGCACGACGCGCCGGATCAGTTGTGGTTGGGCGTGATGATCCTGTCGGGCATGGTCGGCGCCCTGCTGGGTACCCGGCGCGTGGGGGCGCTGGAGGCCGGGGTGGGGGCGCTGGCGTTCCTGCCGGGCGCGTGGATGACAGTGGTGGCATTACAGGCCGTGCTGGGCAACGCGGCTCCGTTCACGCCCATCATCGGAGTTTCGAACGAGGGTGTCGCCGTGGTGGCTGTCATCGCGGCGTGCGCGGCGGGCAGTGTTCGCACCGCCACCGACCGCCTGACACTGGTGCGCGCGTGACCCCGGACGAGTGGCGGACAGGGATGGAGCACGAGGCGCAGACGGTCGGGCAGGTGGACGATAGGTGGGCGCAGGACACCCTCGCGTCGGCACGGCGCCTCCCTCACCGGACTGTGCTGGTGGATGTCCTGCTGAGCGCGGCGACGGCTGGCGTGGCGGCGTTCGCCCTGAGTGGGCTGTCGGGGGCGCTCCTGCGACTGGTCGCGGATTAGGAGCCGACGTGGGAACTGCTGACCTTGCTGAACCTCACGACGGCAGGGGTGCTGATGCTGCTGGGCCTGTGCCTGGGTGCCGCCCGCGTGCGGGTATGGACGGTCGTGACGGCGTTCCTGACCTACCCGCTTGTGTGGGCCTGGGCGCAGGCCGCGCTCGGGACCACGGTGGGCTGGGATGCCCCCCTGAGCGGCTTCCTGCTGGCCGGGGGAGCCGTGGTGCTGACGGTCCTGGCGGTCACGCTGGCCGGTCGTGCCGTCATGACGCGCAGGCTGCGCCGGACCTGACATGACACAGGAGCGGGCCGACCCCAGCTGCACAGGGGTCGGCCCGCTCCTGTCCACCTACGCTAGTGGCAGTTCGATCATGCCGCCCGGTCCCTCGCCGTCCTTCTTCCCTTCCATGCGGGCGGTGACGGCCAGTCCGGTGGGGGTCTGGGCGAGGCCCCCGTCGGCGGTTTCACGCAGCGCAGCGGGCATCATGCGGCCCACGCTGGCCATCGCACCCAGGACCTCGTCCGGGGGGATGAAGGATTCCAGTTGCGCCAGGGCCAGCTGGGCGGCGCTGACGGCGTGCACGGCGTAGAAGGCGTTGCGGCTCACGCAGGGGACCTCCACGTACCCGCCGACCGGGTCGCAGACGAGACCGATGGTGTTCATGAGGGCCATGCTGGCAGCGTGCACGGCGGCGCGGGGGGTGCCGCCCATCAGTTCGACGATGGCGGCGGCGGCCATGGCGGCGCTGCTGCCGATTTCGGCCTGACAGCCGCCTGCCGCGCCGCTGATGAACATGCGCTTGCTGATGGCCTTGCCGATCCCCGCGGCGAGGATCATGGGGTTCACGAGGCGCTCGTCGGGCAGGCCGAGGTGGTCGGCCACGCCGATCAGCGCGCCAGGGATGGTGCCGGCACTGCCGGCGGTGGGGGCGGCGACGATGCGGCCCATGCGGGCGTTCTCCTCGTTCACGGCCATCGCGTACGCCTGCACGCGCCGCAGCAGGGGCGCACCCAGCACGTCCGGGGCGTCCCAGAGGCCCTTGGCGTTCCAGCCGACCATCCCCGTGATGCTCCTGGCGTCGCTGCTCAGGCCGCGCTGGATGCTGGCGCGCATCTCGCCGATGCGGCGCAGCATCTCGGCGCGGATGTCGTCGGGTTGCAGGCCGGTCTCGGCGCAGTCCTGCGCGAGAATCCACTCGGAGGCGGGGTGGGGGGCGTTCAGGATGTCGTCGAGGGTGGTCATGGCGTCCTTGAGGCGTGCGCGGCGCACGGATGGTGAAGAGGTGGTCAGTGCGGAAAAGTGGCTCCCATCGTACGCCCCGGCCTGTCTAGCCGAATCAGCGCGCGGTGAGGCCGTCCGGAGCGCACGGACACCGTACCGTGCAGCCGTGAAGCTCCTGCTGATCCGCCACGCGCAATCCGAGAACAACGTCATCGAGGACCGCCCCGACTACACGCAGGCGCGGCAGCCCGACCCGCCCCTGACCGCACACGGACACCACAGCGCCCGGCAGTTCGCACAGGACGCCGACCTGAGAGGCGTGACGCACGGGTTCCGTCTGTTTCGTTGACAACCCGGAACAGCACCGGGTCGCCAACTCCACGCCCGGAACCCGTTTTTCTCCTACTCGCGTCCGCTCGGATTGAACGGCTTTGTAAGCCATCCAATCGGAGTCCGTATCACCTGTACACCAGCCTGATGCTCCGCGCCGTGCAGACCGCCGCCCCCATCGCCGCCCACCTGAACCTCCCCGCGCACGGCATCGAACGGGCCTACGAGTACGGCGGCCTGACCACCGGCCCAGCCGGAGGCTTCACACCCGTCACGGGCGGCGACCACACCAGCCTCCGCGCGCACTGCCCCGCACTTATCTGGCCCGCGCACCTGCACGGGCAAGCGTGGGACGGCGGCGCGGAAGCCTGGGAGGAACCCCGCTTCCACGCCCGCGCCGCGCACGTCCTGACCGACCTCCGCGCTCAGCTGGCCCGTCACGGACACCCCACCGACCTTCCATATCGCGCACCTCGGTACCGCCCAACTCGACCTGCCCGCAGACGGCCGCATGGGCGGACTGGAATGGCTGAACCGGTAAGGGTTCCCTTACGCCTCCCGCGCCACGCGGAGCAGTTCGCCGCTGCGGACCATCTCGACGATCTTCAGGAGGTCCGGGCGGTAGTAGCGGTCGCGGGTCATGTTGGGGATGTGGGCGCGAATGTGTTCCCACGCGGCCTGCGCGCCGCGTCCGGCGTGGAGGTTCTGGAAGTCGAGGGCCTGCGCGGCGCACAGCAGTTCGATCCCGATGACGTTCTGGACGTTCTCCAGGATGGCGCGCAGCTGCCGGGCGCCGTGCGCGCCCATGCTGACGTGATCTTCCTGGTTGGCGCTGGTGGGGATGGTGTCCACGCTGGCGGGGTGGGCGAGGACCTTGTTCTCGCTGACGAGGGCGGCGGCGGTGTACTGCGCGATCATGAAGCCGCTGTTCAGGCCGCCCTGCGGCGTCAGGAAGCCCGGCAGGCCCGACAGGGACGGGTTCAGGAGCTGCTCGCAGCGGCGCTCCGCGATGCTGCCGAGTTCCGCCACCGCGACTTTCAGCGTGTCGATGGTCACGGCGAGCGGCTGCCCGTGGAAGTTCCCGCCGCTGACGACGTCGCCGGTGTCGGGGAAGATCAGAGGGTTGTCCGTCACGGACGCGAACTCCACCGCCAGCACCCGTTCGGCGTGCGCGAGGGCGTCCAGGCTCGCGCCGTGCACCTGCGGCGCGGCGCGCAGCGAGTACGCGTCCTGCACCTTCCCGTCCCCCACCAAGTGCGACGGCGCGATCTGCGAATCCCGCAGGAAGAACCGCAGTTCCTCGGCCACCGCGACCGCGCCGGGGTGGGGGCGCAGGCCCACCACATCCGGCTGGAAGGGTCGGTGCGAGCCGTACATCGCCTCGACCGTCATGGCCGCCGCGAGATTCGCCGTGCCCAGCAGCGTCCGCGCATCCGCGACCGCCAGCGCGAGCAGGCTGCCCATGAGCTGCGTGCCGTTGATGAGCGCCAGTCCCTCCTTCGCCTGCAACACCAGCGGGGTCAGGCCCAGCTCGGCCAGCACGTCCGCACTGGCGCGCACCTCGCCCCGGTACTCGATCTCGCCGTGCCCGATCAGCGCCAGGGCAAGGTGCGCCAGCGGCGCCAGATCCCCCGACGCGCCCACGCTCCCCTGCGCTGGAATGACCGGGTGTGCCCCCGCGTTCAGCAGGGCCAGCAGCAGCTCCACCACCTCGGGCCGCACCCCCGAATGCCCCAGCGCCAGCGACTGCGCCCGCAGCAGCAACATTCCGCGCACCACCTCGGTCGGCAGGGCCTCCCCCACCCCGATCGCGTGCGACAGGATCAGGTTCAACTGCAACTCCTCCAGCCCCTCGCGCGGCACCTGCACCGACGCGAACTTCCCGAAGCCCGTATTCACGCCGTACACCGCCGCGTCACCGTCCACGATCCGCTCGATCACCGCCCGCGCCCGCAGGATGCGCTCACGCGCGGCGTCGGACAGCTGGACGGACTCGCCGCCACGCACGACGGACAGGAAATCAGACAGGGTCAGGTGTTGATCGAGAATCACGGGTGCTCCTTCGGAGGGTTGATGGGTGATAGAGGATGGTTGATGGAGATGGTTCAGACGGGAATTCCGCCGACGAACACGTTTCGCACGGGGTTCGCGCCGAGGGTGTAAGGCAGGTCGCGCCAGTCGGGGCTGTGCAGCGCGAGGAAGTCGGCGCGCTGACCGGGCGCGAGGGCTCCCCGGTCACTCAGGCCCAGGGCGGCAGCCGCATTGACGGTGCTGGCAGTCAGCGCCTCAGCGGGCGTGAGGCGGCACAGGCGCACGGCCAGCGCCAGCGCCAGTTGCGTGCTGAACACGGGGGACGAGCCGGGGTTCAGGTCGGTGCCCACGGCGACCGCCGCGCCCGCGTTGATCAGGGCGCGGCCCGGCGCAGCGGGCAGACCCAGGTGCAGCGTCACGCCGGGGAGGATGGTCGCCACGGTGTCCGACGCGGCCAGCGCGGCGATCTGCGCGGGGCCGCTCGCTTCCAGGTGATCCACACTCAGGGCACCCAGCTCGCACGCGAGCTCCGTGCCGCCGATGGCGTGGAACTGGTCGGCATGCAGCTTCGTCTGAAGCCCGTGTGTTTTTGCGGCCTGGAGGATGGCACGGGTCTCGGCCACCGTGAACGCCTCCCGCTCGGTGAACACGTCCACCGCCGTCGCCAGCCCGTCACGTACCACGCCGGGGATGAGATCGTGGCACACCGCCTGCACGTACTCGGCGCGGCCCTCGGTGGGCGGCACGTGAATCAACAGGGTCGGCACGAGCCCGTATTCCGTCTGGAGGGCACGGACCGCCTGGAGCATTCGCAACTCGGCGTCGAAGTCCATTCCATACCCGCTCTTGACCTCCATGGACGTCGCGCCAGAGTCCCGCAGAGCCTCCAGGCGAGGCCGGGCGAGCGCCACGAGATCGTCCACGCTGGCCGCCCCGGTCGCCCGCATGCTGCTGCGGATGCCGCCGCCGCGCGCGAGGATCTCCTCGTACGGGACGCCCTGCACGCGCGCCTCGAAGTCCGCGAGGCGATCCCCGGCCCACACGGCATGCGTGTGCGGGTCGATCAATCCGGGGACGACCGCCACGCCACCCAGGTCATGCTCCTGCGCGTTGCTGGGAGCGTCGGCGCGCGGGCCAATCCAGCGGATCACGCCCCCTGACACGAGCATCGCCACATCGGGAATGACCGTCAGGTCGCGCATGGCCGCGCCACGCTGCATGCCGGGGGCAGGTGTGACCAGCTGGCTGATGTTCGTGAACAGTGTTTCCGTCATCGTGTCCACCCCGACTTTGCGGCACCGAATTCGTCCACGGCGCACAGTGTCTCCATGATCAGCCGCGCCGTCAGGAGTTCGCTTCGGCCAGTGGGGTCGAGGTTCGGGGCGAGTTCCACCACGTCCAGGCCGACGATGGTGTTGTGCCGCGCGGTTTCCGCCAGGATCGCCATGCCCTGCGCGTAGGTCAGGCCGTCCGGTTCGGGGCTGCTCGTGCCGGGGATGACGCTGGGGTCGAAGCCGTCCACGTCCACGCTGAGGTACACGTTCTTCCCGCGCGGCAGCCGCTCCAGCACGCGTGTCAGGTCGCCCGCGACGTCCGTCATGGGGATCAGGGCGTGCCCCCGCGCGCGGGCTGCCGCGACTGCTTCCGGGTCGAAGCGCAACCCGCGCAGACCGACCGTCGTGATGTGGACGAGGTTCGGCAGTTCCTCGCACGCGCGGCGGAACGGACTGCTGTTGCTGTAGCGGGTGTCGTTCCGGGAGTCGGTGAAGTCCAGGTGCGCGTCCAGCTGCACCACGTGCAGGTCCGGCACGCCCGCAAACGCACGCAGGATCGGGTACGTGACGCTGTGGTCGCCACCCAGGAACACGGGCAGACGGCAACGCTCCCTCATGGACTCCGCCGCCGCGCTGATCCGCTGCCGCGCCAGTTCGGGTTCCAGGCTGGGCAGCACCACGTCCCCCGCGTCCGCGAAGGTCACGCCCGCCAGTCTCGTCACGCCGTCCAGGCCCGTGAAGGGCGGCACGCTCCGCAGGCTCGCCTCCCGCAGTGATCGTGGCGCGAAGCGTGCGCCGGGGCGGAAGCCCAGCGCGATATCGAAGGGAATACCGAGCACCGCCACGTCCGCCATCCAGTCCCCCTCGGGCTGAACCATCGGCGCGCGGGCGAAGGTCGGAATCCCGCCGTAGGGCAGGTGGGTGGGCTGGGTCATCTCTGGCTCCGGTGCAGGCGGATGAGTTTCTTCAGGAGAATGATCTGACCCTGGTGCCTGATCTCGTCTTCCATGACGTGGAACCACGCGAAGTGGTTGTTCCAGGTGTCGCGTCCCCATGGGCTGTATTCGTGAGCCAGCCATTGATCGTCCCGGTCGCGCAATCCGGCGAGGGTCTGCTGCCTAACTTCATTCAGTCGCTCCACATATCGTTCAAGGGGTTGGCTGTGAATCTCACGTCGGCCCGCGTCGCCCAGGCGGAGTTCTGCGCGAGTCGAATCAGGCCGGACCCCCTGGAAAGTGATGCCCTGGTAGCCCTCTTCAAGCCCGGCAATGTGGGCCAGCAGCATCCCGATGGTGTTGCCTTCAGGGTTCACCAGGGTATCAAGTTCCTGCACAGTGAGCCCCTCGACTGCTCCGAGCGTGGTATTTCGGACGTAAGACATCATGTGAATCAGCCGCGCGATCTGCGGGGCATAGCCCTCGAGATCAGTGATGACAAGGTGGTCTGTACGGCTGAGTGGCAGGTGGTGCCTGTTCATTCTCTGGACTGTATGCCGAGGCTGGGGAGGTCGAGGCCGCGTTCGCGGGCGACGTTCAGGGCGTGGTCGTATCCGGCGTCGGCGTGGCGGATGACGCCCATGCCTGGGTCGTTGGTGAGGGCGCGGGACAGTTTCTGCGCGGCTTCGGGAGTGCCGTCGGCGACGATGACGAGGCCGCTGTGCTGGCTGAAGCCCAGCCCGACGCCGCCGCCGTGATGGAAGCTCATCCAGCTGGCGCCCGACGCGATACCGACGCCGAAGTTCAGGAGGGGCCAGTCGGATACGGCGTCGCTGCCGTCCAGCATAGCTTCCGTTTCGCGGTAGGGGCTGGCGACGCTACCCGCGTCAAGGTGGTCGCGGCCGATGACGATGGGGGCTTTCAGGCGGCCGTCGGCGACCATCTCGTTGAAGAGGCGCGCGGCCTGGTCGCGTTCCCGGTACCCGAGCCAGCAGATGCGGGCGGGGAGGCCCTGGAAGGCGATCTGGTCGGCGGCGTACGTGAGCCAGGATTGCAGGCGTTCGTCGTGCGGGAAGAGGTCCAGCAGCGCGCGGTCGGTGGCGCGGATGTCCTCGGGATCGCCACTCAGCGCGACCCAGCGGAAGGGGCCGCGGCCCTCGCAGAAGGAGTCGCGGATGAACGCGGGGACGAAGCCGGGGTAGTCGAAGGCGTTCTCCACGCCCGCTTCCTGCGCGCGGTGGCGGAGGTTGTTGCCGTAGTCAAACGCGACGGCGCCGCGCTTCTGGAGTTCGAGGATGGCGCGGACGTGCGCGGCCATCGCAGCGTACGCGCGGCGTTTGTACTCGTCGGGGTGGTCGGTGCGCAGGCGGCTGGCGTCCTCGTCGGGCGTGACGGGTGGGATGTAGCCCCACATGGGGTCGTGCGCGCTGGTCTGGTCGGTGATGAGGTCCGGGGTCCAGTTCATCTCGACGAGCTGCGGGACGAGGTCCGCGGCGTTGCCCTGCACACCGATGGAGCGGGCGACGCCCTCGGCCCTGTACCCCTCGGCGCGGGCGATGGCGTCTTCCAGGCTCGTGGCGACCTCGTCGAGGTAGCGGGTGTCGAGGCGTTTCTGGATGCGGGTGGGGTCGATCTCGATATTGATGCTGACGCCCCCGGCGAGTTTCACGGCCAGCGGTTGCGCGCCGCCCATGCCGCCCAGTCCGGCGGTGACGGTGATGGTTCCTTTCAGGGTGCCACCGAAGTGCTTGCGGGCCGCCCCGGCGAAGGTCTCGTAGGTGCCCTGGAGGATGCCCTGCGTGCCGATGTAGATCCAGCTTCCGGCGGTCATCTGCCCGTACATCATCAGGCCCGCCTGGTCGAGCTTGTCGAAGGTTTCCCAGTTCGCCCAGTGCGGCACGAGGTTGGAGTTGGCGAGCAGCACGCGCGGCGCCCACTCATTGGTGCGCAGGACGGCGACGGGTTTGCCGGACTGGATCAGCAGCGTCTCGTCGTCTTCCAGCCGGTCGAGGGTCTCCACGATCCGGTGGAAGGCCTCCCAGCTCCGGGCGGCCTTGCCGCGCCCGCCGTACACGACCAGGGTGTCGGGGTGCTCGGCGACGTCCGGGTCGAGGTTGTTCATCAGCATGCGCTTGGCCGCTTCCTGCACCCATCCTTTGGCGGTTTTCTGGGGGCCGCGTGGGGCGCGGATGACGGGGGCGGGTTCGGTGGGGGCGGGGTGCGTCATGAGGTGTCCTCCGGTGGGGGTGCGGGCGGATCGGCAGGGGCGGGCGTCGGCGCCCTTACGTGCTCCTGGCCTGCTTGATGTGCCGTCATCTTCCGCCCGAGTGCGGTGGGTCGCAATCCGGTTTTCCGGTTTGTCCGGAAAGTTGTGGTCCCCCATTGCCTCCACCGCTCCTCTCCATCAGAATGAATGAGTGAACACTCACTCGGGTAGAGATGAACGGATGAAGCGGACCTCGCCCCGCCCGGCAGACGATCCCCAGCGGCGGGCGACCATCCTCCGCGCGGCACAACTCTGTTTCGCGCAGGACGGCTTCCACCGCACGACCATGCGCGCCGTGGCCCGGCAGGCGGGACTGGCCGAGGGCACCCTCTACCACCACTTCCGCAGCAAGGACGACCTGCTGCTCGGCCTGTTCGGCGCCCTCGGGGAGCAGGCGCGTGCGTCGCTCGATCCGGCGGCGCTGGCGGCCCTGAACCTGCGGGACTTCCTGCGGGCGTTCCTGGAAGCGCCACTGGCGGCCCTGATGCAGGACGAGGCGGGGCTGCTGCGCGTGATCCTGTCCGAGGGCCTGATCCGCCGCGACCTGGGCCGCGCCTTCGCCGACGGCCTGAACGGAACGGCGGACCTGGGCGCGCAGGCGCTCGCCGCGCGGCCCGAACTGACTGGCATGGACACCGGCGAACTGCTGCGTACCGGCCTGACCCTGGTGCTCGGCCACTGCGTGCAGGGCGCACTGTCGGGCGACCCTCTGCCCGATCCGCAGGTGACGGCGGCGCGCGGGGCAGACGTGCTGCTGGCCATGGTGGCAGGTGAGCGCGCATGAACATCACGCTGATCGCGCTGGGTTCGCGCGGGGACGTGCAGCCGTACGTGGCGCTGGGGCTGGGGTTGCGCCGGGCGGGGCACGCGGTGCGGCTCGCCTCGCACGACACGTTTCACGCGCTCGTGACGGGCGCGGGGCTGGAATTCGCCCCGATGCGCGGGAACGTGCAGGAGGTCGTGAACAGCCCCGAGATGCGCGCCGCGCTCGCCAGCGGAAACATGCTGGCAATCAACCGGGTGTCCGCGCGCGCCACGCAGCAGGGCGCGCTGCTGTGGGCCGAGGACGGCCTCATCGCCGCGCGGGACGCCGATCTGCTCATGGCGGGCATCGGGGGCATGAACGTGGCGCAGGCCCTCTCGGAGAAACTGCGCGTGCCGCTCGTGGAGGCACACGTGGTGCCGTTCCACCCCACGCGGGCGTTTGCCGGGGCGATCTTTCCGCCGGGCACCGCGCGGCTGGGCGGCTGGGCGAACCGCCTGTCGCACGTCCTGACGCGGCAGGTGATGTGGCAGATGTTCCGCGCGGCCGACACGCGCGCGCGGCGTGAGGTGCTGGGCCTCTCCCCTGCCCCGCTGCTCGGCCCGCGCCCGCTGCGGCCCCTGCCGACCCTGCACGGGATCAGTCCGGCGGTCCTGCCGCGCCCCGCCGACTGGGACGCGGCGCAGCACCTGACCGGCTACTGGTTTCTGCCGCAGGAGGCCTGGACGCCGCCGCCCGCGCTGGAGGCGTTCCTGAACGCCGGGCCACCCCCCGTATCCATCGGGTTCGGCAGCATGACCACCCCGGACCCGCAGGTGACCACCCGCGCGGTCGTGGCGGCCCTGGCGCGCAGCGGACAGCGGGCCGTGCTCCTGAGCGGCTGGGGTGGCCTGAGCGCCGCCGACGTGCCGGACACCGTGTTCGTGACGGACAGCGTCCCGCACGACTGGCTGTTCCCGCGTGTGGCTGCGGCGGTGCATCACGGCGGGGCGGGCACGACCGCGGCGGGGCTTGCGGCGGGCGTCCCGAACGTCGTCGTGCCGTTCTTCGGGGATCAGCCGTTCTGGGGGGATCGCGTGCAGAGGCTGGGCGTGGGACCCGCCCCGGTGCCGCGCCGCGCCCTGAACGAGCGGACCCTGGCGGACGCCCTGACGCGCGCCGTCACGGACGCCGGGATGCGTGACCGCGCGGCGGCGCTGGGCGCCCGCATCCGCGCGGAGGACGGGGTGACGCGGGCGGCGGAGGTGGTCTCGGGGTTGAGGTTGTGACGACAGAATTCAGCGGTAAGGAGGGCCTCCCGCACGTCCTCTGAATCGAGCGGACTCGCAGAGCGAGCACCTGAAACCAACAGGGGTGGAGATGGAGCCCTGGGCGCGTTGTTGGGCCCTCGATGAAACTGAAGCCCGCTGTGACGCCGCCGCCG
Organism: Deinococcus soli (ex Cha et al. 2016); assembly: GCF_001007995.1. Lineage (NCBI taxonomy): Bacteria > Thermotogati > Deinococcota > Deinococci > Deinococcales > Deinococcaceae > Deinococcus > Deinococcus soli (ex Cha et al. 2016). The sequence continues at coordinate 381,637 of NZ_CP011389.1, forward strand.
TGTGTTTCCGGTCCAGCCGGAACCGTGCCATGCTGCGCTCGTGGCTTCCCCTTCCCTGCTGGCGGGCGCAGTGGACGTGCTCTCTGCGTTCGACGCGGATCACACCGAGTGGCGCCTGTCGGACCTGTCGCGGCAACTGGGCGTGCCGACCAGCACCCTCCACGAGCAGCTGCTGGCCCTGTGCGAGACGGGCCTGCTCGCGCGGGTGGGGCGGGGCCGGTACCGGCTGGGGTGGCGGCTGCTGAAACTGTCCAGTGCGCTGTACGGCAGCCTGCCCTGGTACGGCCCGGCGCACGCGGCGATGGAGCGGGTCGCGCGGGCCGGGCACGCCCTGGCGTTCCTGTGCGTGCTGGACGCGAGGTCAGGGCGGGTACTGTGCATTGCCCGGAGCGTGCAGGGCCGGGACGGCCCACCGGTGGCCGGGGAACTGGATTTCGAGCTGCCCGCACATGCGTCCGCCAGCGGGAAGCTGCTGCTGGCGCTGGCGGGTCGCCCCCTCCCGCCGGGCGCGGCGGCGTTCACACCGCGCACCGTGACCGGGGTGGAGGCGTGGGAGGCCGAGACGGCAGGCATCCTCGCGCAGGACGCCGCCCGGACGCAGGACGAGTGGGCGACCGGCACGTCCGGGCTCGCGGTCCCGGTGCGCGGGCCGGACGGGACGGTGCTGGCGGCGCTGGGTGTCAGCGTCCCGACCGCGCGCGTGCGGGGAGACACCCTGCTGCGCCTCCTGCGGGACGAGGCGGACGCGGTCAGCTGGGAGCTGGGCTGGCGTCCGGGGGCGCCGGGCACCCATTGACCCCGTTTCGGGCGACAGTCCGCCACATTTGTCTGCGTGTGCGGAGCGTCCCGGATCAGTGGCGCGTGGGGGGCTCGTCGCCGGGCACCGCGCCTGTCAGGAGGTACTTGGCGGCCTCGGGCGGGAGAGGCCGGGCGAGCAGGAACCCCTGGATGTGGTCGCATCCGAGGTCGCGCAGGCGGTCGCGTTGCGAGTCGTCCTCGACGCCTTCCACGGTGACGGTCATGTTCAGCGTCTGCGCCAGCTGGATCATGGCGCCCATCAGGGCCGTCACGCGGGGTTGCCGGTCGGTGTTCAGGTGCCGCGTGAAGGACCGGTCGACCTTCAGCTGGTCGAAGGGCAGGGATTCGAGCATGCTCAGGCTGCTGTACCCGGTGCCGAAGTCGTCCATGGCGATCTGCACGCCCAGCGCCTTGAGTTCCGTGACGTGCGATTGCGCGCGCTCCAGGTCGCGCATGACGAGGCTCTCGGTGATCTCGAGGATCAGGTGCCGGGCGGGCAGGCCGGTGGCGCGCAGGGCGGCGCGGACGGTATCCACGAAGTGAGGCAGGTCGAACTGCAGTGGCGAGACGTTCACGGACATGCACAGGCCCCGCTGCGGGAAGGCCCAGCGGACCGCCTGGGCGCACGCCTCACGCAGCACCCACTCGCCGATGGGAAGGATCAGGCGGGTGTCCTCCGCGACCGGGATGAACGTGACGGGCGGAATCAGGCCCCGTTCGGGGTGCTCCCAGCGGATCAGGGCCTCGAAGCCCGCGAGGGCCCCGCCGCGCACGGCGTAACGGCCCTGGTAGTGCAGCCGGAGTTCCTGGCGGTCCAGGGCGCCGCGCAGGTCCCGTTCGAGCAGTTGCCGGTCGCCGGGTTCGCCCATGGCGGATTCGAAGTGCAGCACCTGGTTCCCGCCGCTGCGTTTGACGCGGTACATGGCGAGGTCCGCGTGCTGCTGTAGCGCCTCGGCGTCCCGGCCGTCGGAGGGCGCGACGGCGCAGCCGATGCTGGCAGTGATGGTCATGCGAGTCCCGGCGAGGTCGAAGGGGTCGGTGAGCACGTCCGCGAGTTTCTGCGCGACCAGCGTCGCGTCGCGGCGGGCACTGACGCGGCTCAGCAGGACCGTGAACTCGTCCCCGCCGACCCGCCCGACGAGGTCGCTGCTGCGCACGACACTCTGGAGGCGCCGCGCGACCTGTTGCAGCAGGCTGTCCCCGGCTGAGTGCCCGAGCGTGTCGTTCACGGTCTTGAAGCGGTCCAGGTCGATGAAGATCAGCGCGGCGTTCTCGCCACTGCCCAGGCTTCGCAGGGTGTCGGTGGTCACCTGCTGGAAGTGCGCGCGGTTGCTGACACCAGTCAGGGCGTCGTGCGTGGCGCGGTGCAGCAGGTCCGCCTGCGTGTCGCGCAGCTGCCGGTTGGCGCGGGCGAGGTCCACGTTGCGCAGCCGCTCGATCTCCGCCTCGCGGTTCAGGAGTTCCAGGCGGATCTCGGCAGTCAGAAGCTGGGAGCGGGCGTCCACCTCATGTTCGTGCACGGCGCGTTCCAGCGCGTGGTGCTCACGGGCATAGGCCAGGGCCGCCCGGTGATCTCCGGCCCACTCGTGCAGGCGGACCAGGCCGTCCAGCGCGAGGATCTCGACGGGACGACTGCCGACCTCGCGGGAGCACTCCAGGCTCTCGCGCAGCAGCGCGCCGGCCTCCTCCAGGTTCCCGAGGGCCAGGTGCGCCAGCGCGGCGGCGCACGCGAGGCGGCTGATGCCTTCGCGGTCCTGCCGGGCGCGCGTGGCGTCCAGGTCGGTCAGGGCGACCGTCAGTGCCTGCCCGGTGTGCCCCTGGCGGAGCAGGGCGCGGCTCACGCATTCCTGCACCGTGCTCACCCAGCGGGGCGGACCGACCTGCCGGATCAGCGGAAGGTGCTCTCCGGCGAGGTCCAGCACCTGCGCGGGGTGGTCCTGCCGGTCATGTATGAGAATCAGGTGCGTGATGGAGGACGCCAGGATGATCGGCGACTGCAGCACCTGCGCGAGCTGCTGCGCGCGGTCATGGAAGGCCAGGGCCTGTGACAGCTGCCCGGTGGTGGTATACAGCGCCGCGAGATTGGTCAGCGCGCGGAACGAGCCGGTGTCATCCCCACTGGCCTGGGTCAGGCGCAGGCTGTCCAGGAAGGCCTGCAGTGCCAGGTCATACTGCGCGACGCGATCGTGGTACAGGCCCAGGCCGTTCAGGGAACGGGCCTCCATCAGGGGGTCGGCCACCTGCCGCGCCAGGGTCAGCGCGGCGTCCAGGTGCGCCTTCACGTCCGGCAGGCGACCGGTGTACAGCGCGCAGCCGCCCAGCAGCAGGTACGCGAGCAGCTGGGCGCGGGTGTCGCCGCGCTGCGTGGCCTGCGCGAGCAGCGCCGCGATCTGCGCGGAGGTCACCTCCGGGGTGTGGTACATCCCGGCTTCCAGCGCCGCCAGGTCACGTTCGAGGGACCCGGGCGGCGCGCGCAGCGGGCTGTTCACCTCCTGTTGTGTCACGCGCTCCCCTGTGGCATGGCGTTCAGGGTATCGGGCGGCGCGGCACAGGTTCCTCACAGGGACGGAACCTTCAGGGCGGGGGCGCAGTGACCGGTCGGGCCAGCACGGCGCGCAGCGCGGCGTTGATCCACGCGAAGGCCCGGCGGGTGTTCGGCATGGTGTACGTCTGGTCGGCGCCGCGCTGCATGAACACGTACACGAGGTGGCGGCCGTCCGTCGTTTCCAGGTAGCCGCTGTAGGTCAGCAGCTGCCAGCCGTTGCCGCCCTTGGCGCCCACGTACCGCACGCGGTTCTGGTGCGTCAGGGTCAACGCGGACTTCCCGAAGCCCAGCGCCATGACCTCCCGCTGCCAGCGGCGTGAGGTCTCCGAGAGGTCCGGACGCAGGAATTCCTGCGCGACGAGCGTCCCGAACTCGTACGGCGTGCTGAGGTTGTATACCTGGGCGTCCACGGCGTCGTCCCGGCGGTGGTCAAAGTGGTCGTTCAGCTTGCGCTGCACGTAATCCGCGCGGTAGCGCTGGGCGTCCTGATCGATCAGCGCGGCGATCCGGCGCTGCTCATCGCCATGTGCGCCGGTCCAGCGGGACGTTCCGTTGAAGGTCGCGGACAGGCCAGTCTGCGCCACCCACCAGGCCTTGGTCGGCAGGATCAGTCGCGTGCGGCACAGGCCCAGGCGGTCGGCGACGTCCTGCACGGCGTTCAGGCCCACTCGGCGGTGCAGGATGTCGGTGGCGGTGTTGTCGCTGTTGCGGATCATCCGTTCGCTTAGGGTCCGGACATCCGAACCGTCGAAGGGATAACTGCCCAGCGACTGGTTCTGACGGGTCACCTTGAACCGCTCGGCGGGACTGACCGCTCCCGAGTCCACGCCGCGCAGCAGGGCCCACAGCACCGCCTGCTTGTACATGCTGGCCAGCGGGAAGACGCGGTCGGGATTCGTGGCGACGGCGCGGCGGACCGAGAGCGTGACCGGGTCGACCTCGGCCACCCACAGGCCCAGCTGTCCGCTCAGGTGATGCGGGGGCGGCGGGGCTGTGGGCACAGCTGGCGCGGCCTTCAGGCAGCCCCGGTCGTCCCGCAGTGGGTCGGAAATCGCCTGCGGCTGCCCCGGCCGGGCCTGTCCGGGCACGGACTGGCGTTGCAGGGTCACGTGCCCCTCGCGCTGCGGGGCGGGCTGGGCGCAGCCCAGCAGGACAGCGGGCAGCCACCACGCCGCCCGGACAGGGAAGCCCCTCACGTCAGACCGTGACAGGCTCCAGGGTCACGCCGACCGTGCCGGGGCCCGCGTGGGTCGCGACGACCGCGCCGATCTGATGGTCGCCCATGTCCTCGAACGTCAGGCCCGCCAGGCCGGCGCGGACCTCCCTGACGTACTCCTCGCCGCCCGGGGTGCACATCACGGCCAGGCGCACGCTGCCGTGTTTGGCGACGTACTTCTTCACGTGATCCACGATGTCCGCCATGGCCTTCTTGTGACCGCGCACGCGCCCACCGGAATCCACTCGGCCGTCCTTGACGACCAGGATCGGCTTGATGTTCAGCAGGCTGCCCAGCAGCGCCTGCGCGCCACCGATGCGCCCGTTGATCCGCAGGAAGTCCAGGGTGTCCACCGTGAAGCGGATGTCCGCCTTCGCGCCGGCCGCCTCCAGCTGCCGCACGAGCTCATCCATGCTCAGGCCCTGGTGCGCCAGTTCAGCGGCGCGCAGGACGCGCAGGCCCAGGCCCATGCTGACCGAGCGGCTGTCGACGACCGTGACCTTCCCGCCGAACTCCTGAGCGGCGAGGCGGGCGCTGCCGACCGTGCCGGACATCTGACCACTGATGTGGATGCTCAGCACCTGATCGGCCGTCTGAAGCGCCGCGGCGTACGCGGCGGCAAACTCGGCCGGGCTGGGCTGAGAGGTGCTGGGGGTCTTCTTGCCGGCCTTGAGGCCCGTGAAAATGTCCTGCGGGGTGATCTCCAGGCCGTCTTTGTGCATCTTCCCGTCGAACAGCACGTACAGCGGCACGCCGGTCACGCCAATCTGAGCAAGCAGCTCTGGCGTCAGGTCACATGTGGAATCCGTGACGATCGCAATGGTCATTCCCTGATACTAGCGTGACCTTCGACACGGTGCAGACAAGCAGCACGCGAAACCGCCCCGTGAGGGGCGGCTCGGACGTCCGTCAGGTTATTCCGGCTTCTTCTTCGGCTGCCACTTCTTGCGGCCCCCGGCACCGGGTTCACTCGTCGCCTGCTGCCCTTCCTCCAGCAGGTTCTCCCCGACCTGTTCGAGGTGCACGTGCTCGGTGACGGGCTCAGGGGTAGCCGCCACCTGTGGCTCGGGCGTCACCGGGACAGTGCCCGACGCGGCCTTCGGTGCCCATTTCTTCCGTTCGCCGGTCGGGGCGGGCGCGGCAGGCGCGACTTCAGGCGTCACGACAGGAGCGGGGGCGGCCTGTGTGGTCGGTTCCGTCACTTCGGTCACGGGCGCGGCGCTGACCGGCTGGCCTTTCGGCGCCCACTTCTTCCGCTCACCTGAGGCGGGCGCGGCTGCGGGCGCTGCGGGCTCAGTGCTGGAGGCCACCTCGGCGGGAGCCACCGGCGCGGAGGGCTGGGTGGCAGCGGGGGCGGGCGTCGCCTCAGCTTTGGCTTTCGGCGCCCAGGCCTTGCGGGCGGGGGCGTCCGTGCCGGGTGCCGCAGAGGCCGGGGTCGCGGCCGTGACATCCGGCCGGGCGGCAGGGAGGTGAGCAACAGGGGCGGGGTTCACGTCGTCCGCCTTCGCCCTGGGTGCCCAGGCCTTGCGGGCGGGAGTGTCGGCTGCCGGGGTGGTGGGCGCCGCCGTCGCAGCCTCCGGGGCGGGCGTGACGGGCGCGGCACTCACGTCGTCGCCGCCTTTGGGCTTCCAGCTCTTGCGGGCCGGGGCGTCGGCGGAAGGGGCAGCAGCCGGGGCAGGGGCGGTGGGCGCCACGTCGTCGGCACCCGCCGCCTTGGGTTTCCAGCTCTTGCGGGCGGTCGCCTCGGGGTGCGCGGCCTGCGCCTCGGGCTGGGTGCCCTGGGTGGCGTCGGGGCTGCCGGGCTGCGCGTTGATCACGGCGGCGCTCGTCTCGCCCACCACGGCTGCGGGGGCACCGGCGCCGGGGCGGTCACCCGTGCGCTCCATGGGGGTCTGCGCGTTCGGGGCGCTGACGACCTCGGGCTGTTCCAGCGGGGTGGCGTCCGCCACAGGGCCGGTGGGGGCCGCCTGCTGCCACGTGCCGTCGGCGCGCTGCACGCTCTCGAGCATGAGTTCCGCGACGTCCTTGACGATGATGTCGTCGCGTTTCTGCTTCTCGGGCGTGGAGTTCATCATGGCCTTGCAGAACGGGCAGCCGACGGCGACGACCTTGCCGGTCTGCTCGAACTCGTCGCTGGCCGCCTTGGCGTCGTCCAGGCGGGCCTGGAGTTCACGGAAGCGGTTGTCGCTGATGCGCTCGCTGCCTTCTTCCTCTTCCTTCCAGAACTGCGCGCCGCCCGCGCCGCAGCAGAAGGAGTTCTCGCGGCTGCGTTCCAGGTCCAGCACCTCGCCCGCCATCTTGGTGATGAGGGTGCGGGGCGCGTCGTACACGCCGTTGTGGCGGCCCAGGTAGCAGGGGTCGTGGTAGGTGACGTTCTCGGCGAGCCGTTCCATGGGGAGCTTACCGGCGGCCACGAGGGTCTCGAGGTACTCGGTGTGGTGGATGGTGCGGTAGTCGCCGCCGAGCTGCTTGTACTCGTGCCCGATGGCGTTCATGCAGTGCGGGCAGGTCGCCACGATCAGTTTCGGCGCGACGGTGTTCAGGGTCTCGACGTTCTCCTGGGCCAGCGTCTGGTACAGGAACTCGTTCCCGGCGCGGCGGGCGCTGTCGCCGGTGCAGGCTTCCTTCTTGCCCAGCACGGCGTAGTTCACGCCGGCCTTGTCGAGCAGCTGCACGAAGCTGCGGGCGACCTTCTGCGCGCCGGGGTCGTAGCTGGCGGCGCAGCCCACCCAGTAGATGACGTCCGGGGTGGGGTTCTCGTCGATGGTGGGGACTTTCAGGCCCTCGGCCCATTCCATGCGTTTGTCGCGGCTGATGCCCCAGGGGTTGCTGGTGCGTTCCATGCCGCGGAAGGCGGTCTGCAGTTGCGGGGGAAACTCACCGGCGACCATGACCTGATGGCGGCGGATGTCGATGATGTCGAGCATCTGCTCGTCCTGCACCGGGCAGACCTGCATGCAGGCGCCGCAGGTGGTGCAGGCCCAGACCGATTCCTCGTTGATGGCGAATTCCAGCAGCGGGTGCGCCGTGCTCGCGCCGCCCTCGAAGGGCGCGGGCTTGAGCGTGAAGGGGCTGGGGTGCGACCCGATCACGTTCAGTTCCATGCGCTTGTTGATCTCCAGCGCGGCGGGGCTCAGGGCCTTGCCGGTCGCGTTGGCCGGGCAGACGTCCTGGCAGCGGTTGCACTGGATGCAGGAGTACGCGTCGAGCAGGCGCGGCCATTCCAGGTCCTCGAGTTTCTCGACGCCCAGTTTGGGTTCCTCGGCCTCCATCGCTTCCTCCAGGCCCTTCATGGGGGGGAGGACGCCGCTGCCGACGGGGCGCTTCAGGGCGTAGTTCAGGGGCGCCATGAAGATGTGGATGTGCTTGGTGAACGGGAAGTACGCGAGGAACGCCAGGACGCTGCCGAGCGCGCCCCAGTACCCGAAGACGCGCCAGCCCTCGATGGCCTGCTCGCTGGCGCCGTTAAAGAGGAGGCGGCCCAGGGCGCTGCTGAACGGCTGGAAGGCGTCGTACCCGCCGAGCCCGCGGGCCTCCTCGGTCATCTTGGCGGCGTTGCCGAGCACGCGGCTGCCCACGTGGAAGGTGATGAACGACGAGACGATCAGGCTGTCACGCAGGATGTAGTTGGCTTTCAGCAGCGGGTGCAGCAGCGTCTTGTCCGTGAAGCGGAAGTCGCGTTTGCTGGGCAGGAACAGGCGGCGAATCAGCAGGCTGATGACGCCGACAAGCACGAGCATGCTCAGCAGGTCCGCCAGGAAGTTGTACCCGGCGAGCAGCGGGCTGTCCTTGGAGTAGATGTGGAACGGCAGGTAACCTTCCAGGCCGTCCACGACGTTGACCAGCAGGTAGTACACGAAGCCGTAGAAGATGAAGCTGTGCAGCACGCTGATGGCGGTGCGGCGGCGGAAGGTGCGCTCCTGGGTGAGGCTGACCCGGATGGCGTACAGCACGCGCTGGACGGGGTTGCCGGTGCGGTCCTCACTGGCGGGCGCGCCGCGCGCGACGCGGCGGTAGAGGCGGTAGAAACCCCAGACGCCGAACCCACCGGCGATCAGGGCGAAGACGAAGAACAGCAGTTTGTGGATCAGGGGCAGCAAGGGGGCAACTCCTTCGGTCGGAATGGCTTAACTGTACTCGGACGAAAAATTAGACTGAGTCAAAGTATATCGGACAGCGCGGCACCCGCGCATCACCCGTGCACCGGGTCCCGCGTCAACCCCACATGCACCAGATACACGCTGTCCGACTCATCCTCCGACGAGCGGGCCAGGAACTCCTGCACCACCCCGGACAGCCGCTCGCGGAACGCCTGCGCGTCCTCCCGCGACAGCCGCAGCAGCGCCCATTCCCCCAGCGGCCGCTGCCCTGCCGGGGCACCCGACCCGTCCAGTTCCTCACGCGTCAACTCACGCCGGGTCAGCAGGCCCTCCGGCGTCACGTGAAACCGCAGCAGCCAGTCCGGCGACACCCGCTGATACTCCCGCGCGTAGCCGCGCAGCATCCGCTCCCACGAGGGAAGCTGCACGCCCGACAGCATCTCCTCCAGCGGCATCACCCGCGACGGGTCCACGATGAACTCGTTCGACACCGCCCCGAACACCGCCGGACGCTGAGAGGCGACCTCCCGCACCAGCCCCAGCCGCACGAACCGCTTCACCCAGTACCCCAGAGAGGTCGGCGGGGACCCGGTGATCTCCGCCGCCTGCGCGATCGTCATCGGCGCCGCCATGAAAGGCGTCAGGAGACGCATACGGTCATGATCCAGCAGCACCTCAACCACCTGCGGATCGTCAAGGATAACGTGCGCCATACCGCGAATTCTACGGGGGTTTTCGCAGTGGACCTCCGCTACCGTGGTCACCACCGGAGGTCCCCCATGACGCGCACCATCCTGCTGGCCCTGACCCTCGTCCTTCCACACGCGAGTGCCGCCGCCCTGACCGGGCCGGCCGAGAGTGGCATCTCCCTGACCTGTTCCATGCGGGTGTGCCCACCCAGCGCCCCGTAAACGACGCCTTCCTCACCCGACGCCGCAGCCCAGCCCTCCACATCACGCGGCGCGCGGGGCGCCTTGCTCCTCACCCACGAGAGGCCCACATGACGCGACTCCTGCCCCTGACCACCCTGTACCCGGCCACCCTGTTTCTGCCCCTGCTGCTCGCCGCGTGCGGTGGGGGCGGCACCTCCACCCCAGGCCCGACGCCGACACCGGGGAACGCGATCACCACGCGCCTCGCGGCGTGCCCGGTCGTGAACACCTCCTCGGACCCCGCCGCGAGTAGCTGCCTCGCCGGGACGTACGCCGGACAGACCCTCAGCGGCGCGGCGTGCGCCCTGACGGTCGCGGCGGACGGCGCGTACACCTTCACCAGCCCGACCCTGACGTACTCATTCACGCCCACCCCCCAGGCCATCCGGGTGTTCGGGCGGCAGGCGCTGCCGGACCTGAATCAGGTGATCTGGCTGATCGACGACCCGCTGACCGCCACCGAACCGAAGGAACTGGACCTCCACGCCACCTGGGGCCGGGGCGCGCCCAGCGTGAAACTGGACATCCAGGGCACAAAACGCCTCGCGGGGGGCGGCAGCACCTCCGTGACCTGCACCGTTCCGTTGTAGGCCCCGCTCGCCGGGGATCAGGGGATCAGGAATACCACCGACCCCACCCCGGACCCTGAAGGCCGCCCAGGCGCGCGCTCACTGCGCCGGGCGGCCCCATTGATGTAGCCTCAGCGCGTGAGCCTGACTGCTGCCGAACTTCAGACGTACCTGCACGCTCTCGTCCGCGGGGACCTGAAACTCGCCACGATGATCTGGGGCCCCCCCGGCGTGGGCAAGAGCAGCGTCGTGGCGCAGGTCGCCGCCGCGCACGGCCTGGACTTCGTGGACGTGCGCCTCTCGCAGCTGGCCCCCACGGACCTGCGTGGCCTGCCGGTCCCCGAGAGCGACGGGCAGGGGGGCGGCGTGAGCCGCTGGTACCCCCCGGAATTCCTGCCCCGCAGCGGGCGCGGCATCCTGTTCCTGGACGAGGTGAACATGGCCCCGCCCACCATGCAGGGCATGGCGCAGCAGCTCATCCTGGACCGCCGGGTGGGCAGTTACGAACTCCCGGACGGGTGGTTCGTGTGGGCCGCCGGGAACCGCAAGGAGGACCGCGCCAGCGTGTTCGACATGCCCGCCCCCCTCGCCAACCGCTTCCTGCACCTGACGGTCCGGCCGGACTTCGACTCCTGGCGCAGCTACGCCCTGGGCCGGAACCTGCACGAGCACGTCATCGCGTTCCTGACCTTCCGCCCGGAACTCCTGCACCGCCTCGACCCGCAGCAGCCCGCGTGGCCCAGCCCCCGCGCCTGGGAGATGGCGTCCCGCCTGCACCGCGCCGGACTGGACGCCACGCCCGCCATCGGCGAGGCCGCCGGGGCCGAATTCAGCGCCTTCGTGCGCCTGTACGAGCAGCTGCCCGACTTGGGCATCGTGCTCGAAGGCCGGGGCGCCGGCCTGCGCCTGCCGGACGAACCCAGCGTCCGCTACGCCGCCGTTGTGGGTCTGGCCGCCCGCGCCAGTACCGCCGACGAGGCGTACCACGCCTTCACGTGGCTCGCCGACAGCGCCGGACCCGAATGGCTCCAGCTGTACGTCGCCACCCTCGTCAGCAAATTCCAGGCCATCGGGCAGCTCGCGGACCTCGCCGAACTCGTGGGCCGGGACGAACGCCTCGCCACGCTCGTGCAGACCACGCTGAGCCTCACGGAAAGCGCGTGAGGGGGGGGGATGGTCGATGGTTGACAGTTGATGGAGAACCGCCTTTTCCATCAACCATCAACCATCAACGTTCAACACCGGGAGCCGTATGACGACGCCCGTCCCGGTCACGCCGGAATTCCAGCGTCTGATCTCCGGCTCCCGCCTGCGCCTGCGGGGGCGGTCGGCGTTCTTCGCGACGCTGCTGCTGCACGCGGAGTTCGTGCCCTCCCGGGAGGTCGCGGCGGCAGGCACGGACGGCGAGCGGGTGTACGTGAACCCGGAGGTCGCCGCGACGCTGGCGCCGGACGTGCTGGACGGCCTGCTGCTGCACGAGGTGCTGCACGCGGCGCTGTCGCACGTGGAGCGGCGCGGGCCGCGTGAGAAGAAACGCTGGAACAAGGCCGCGGACCTGATCGTGAACGGCATGGTGTCGGCAGCGGGGCTGCCCACGCCGCCGCAGTCGCGGCGGGACGAGCACCTGGAACGCCTGAGTGTCGAGGAGGTGTACACGTCCATCGAGGCAGAGGCCGAGGGGGACGGGGACGACGAGGGCGACGACCTGCTTGACGGGCCTCCCAGTGACGCGCCGCCGCGCGGGCAGAAGCCGGGGCAGGCCGGGCAGACGCAGCGGCAGTGGCAGCAGGCGCTGGCGCAGGCGCGCAGCGTGGAGGCCATGAGCGGCAAGGGTGACGATCCGCTGGGCGAGCACCGCGAGTTGCAGCGCCTCGCCCCGGCGCGACTGGACTGGCGGGCTCACCTGTGGCGCTTCCTGGCGCGCACCCCGGTGGATTTCGGGGGCTTCGACCGGCGGTTCGTGGGGCGCGGCCTGTACCTGGAGGCGCTGGACGACGAGTCCCTGACCGCACTGATCGCGGTGGACACGTCCGGCAGCGTGGACGACGACGCTGTGCGGGCGCTGGTGGGCGAGGTGCAGGGCGTGCTGGGCGCGTACCCGCACGTCCGCGCGACCCTGTACTACGCGGACACCGAGGCGTACGGCCCGCACGACCTGACGCCCGGCGGGGAGATCCCCCCACCGCAGGGGGGCGGCGGCACGGACTTCCGCCCGATCTTCAGGCTGCTCGACGAGCACGAACCGGACGTGCTGATCTACCTGACGGACGGCTACGGGGACTTCCCCGAGGCGGCCCCGCGCGTGCCGACGCTGTGGGTGGTCCCACCGGGCGGCCTGGAGGACGAGGGCTTCCCCTTCGGTGAGGTCCTGCGCCTGGAGGAACACATATGATCGCCACGAGTCGCCCCGACGACTTCGAGGTTGCCCTGACGCTAACACCAGATGCGGGGTCGGTGTGGTTCGTGTTCGACGGACCGAAACTCGTCCTGCGCGCGGACGGCACCCTGCCGACCGGGGAAGCCCCACTGCCTGCGGTGGACGTGACGCGGCTGGGCACCCTGGACGGCACGTCGTATCTGGCGGCGGGACTGGACGGCGACCTGCCCGGCGGCTTCCAGGCCGTGCCCGTTCGCTCCGGCTTCGGCCGCCTGCCCGATCATCACATGGGGCTGGCCGGGTACGCCGCGCAGGTCATCGAGTTCGCGCGCACGCACCGCTACTGCGGCCGCTGCTCTGCGCCCCTGAGTGACGTCACGCATGAACGCTCGCGCCGCTGCCCGAACTGCGGCCTGACGGTGTACCCGCGCGTGGCCCCCGTCGCAATGGTGCTCATCCGGCGCGGTCAGGGCCGGGACACCGAACTGTTGCTGGCCCGCAGCCCGCACTTCCCGCCCGGCATGTACTCCGCGCTGGCGGGTTTCGTGGAACCCTCCGAGACGCTGGAAGCCGCCGCCCGGCGCGAGGTACAGGAGGAGGTGGGCGTGCAGATCACGGACCTCCGGTACCAGTTCAGTCAGCCGTGGCCGTTCCCGCACTCGCTGATGCTGGGCTTCACCGCCGAGTACGTGGGCGGCGACATCACCCCGCAGCCCGGCGAGATCGACGACGCCCGCTGGTTCCCCGTCACCGGCCTCCCCACCCTGCCCGCCGCGTTCAGCATCGCGCGGGCGCTGATCGACGGGGCGGTGGCAGGCGCGCTGGAGTAAGTGGGAAGTGGGCAGCGGGTCGGCTGCTGGGTACACCACCCTTCATCACTTGGATCGCCCCCGCCCATCCACGGGCCACCCACTGCCCACTTCCCATGTCCCCCCGTGCCATCATCGCTGCGATGACTGGTGAGCTTGACCCGCGGACGCTGACGATCTTGGGTGTGGAGGGAGCGCTGGAGGCGGCAGGTGCGCCGCGCGCGACGGCAGATACGCTGTCGGGCCTGTCGGCGCATCCCGACGCTCGGGTGCGGGCGCGGGTGGCGCGGCATCCGAACACACCCGTGGAGGTGCTGGGCGGACTGGCGGCGGCGTACCCGGCGGACGTGCTGGCGAACCCGGGGTTGCCGCTGATGCGGCTGGCGCGGCCGAACCTGCTGGGCGTGTTCCCGGCGGACGGGGTGATCGCGCTGCTGAACGCGCCGGGCGTGCCGGGGTGGGTGGTGGATTCGGCGCTGCGGCACGAGGACTACGCGGTTCGGACGGCACTGGCGGGCCGGGCGGACCTGAGTGCCGAGCGGGTGGCGGCGCTGGCGCAGGACGCCGGCTGGCAGATCCGCGAGGCGGTCGCGCGCAGGGACGCGCTGCCCGAGGCGCTCGTGCGGCAGCTGGCGGCGGATGACGATTACGACGTGCGCAAGGCCGTGGCGTCCCGACCTGACCTGCCGGGGGACGTGCTGCGCGTGCTGGTCGGGGACGCGCACGGCATGGTGCGGGCCGGGGTGGCGCGGCGGCTGGACCTGCCGCTGGACTGCATGATCCAGCTTGCGGCGGACGGCGACCCGGACGTGCTGGCGACCCTGGCGCGCCGGGTGGATCTGCCCCGGTCGGTGCGGGAGTGGCTGGCGACGAACGATCAGCCGCTGGTGCGCGCGGCGGCACTCCAGGCGTGGACGGTCCCGGTGGAGTGGCTGGCGCGGGCGGAGGTGGACGCCGATCCGGACGTGCGTGCCGCGCTGGCCCGCCGCCCGGACGCCCCGGCGGACCTGCTGACGCGGCTGGCGGGCGACGAGTCCGAGACGGTGCGCCGCGCCGTGCTGGAGCGCAGCGACCTGCCGGAGGGCGCGGTGCTGGCCCTGGCCCGCGCGCCGGAAGGCGACATCCGCCTGCACGTGGCGAGCGCGGAGGGGATTCCCGCGTCGGTGCTGGACGCCCTGCTGAGCGACCCGGACGCGAGTGTGCGGACGGTGCTGGCGGTGCGCCCGGACCTGGCCGAGGCGCAGCTGGAGGTGCTGGCGGGCGACCCGAACCCGGAAGTGCGCCGCGCTGTGGCGTACGCGACCGCCACCCCGGGCGGGACGCTGGCGGGGCTGGCCCGCGACCCGAATGCCGGGGTGCGCCGCGCGGCGGCCCTGCACCCGAACCTCGACCCGGCGGAACTGGCCGTCCTGGCCGGGGACACGGACGAGGGCGTGCGGCTGGCTGTCGCCGGGCGCGCCGACCTCTCCCCCACGGTGCGGGACGCACTGCGGGCCGATCCGGAGGCGAGCGTGCGCGAGGAGGCCGCGCGGGCCGGCGCGTGACGGACATCCGACTGCCGCTGGGAGGCGTGAAGTTCAGCGTGCGGGCCGTGATCCTCTGCACGCGCGGGGACACGCTCCTGACGAACTGCGGGCCCGGCGAGCACGGCAGCGGCTTTCATTTCCTGCCGGGCGGGGCGCTCAGGGCGGACGAGGATGCCGCGCAGGCCGCCGCGCGCGAGTGGCACGAGGAGACCGGCCTGACCGTATCAGGATTGCGGCTGGTGGGGGTCGTCGAGAGCTTCTTCGGCCAGCCGGGACGGCGCGAGCACGAGATCGGCTTCTACTACCACCTGCCCGCCCCACCTGACCTGCCGGACGGGACGTTCACCGTGCAGGACAACCCGGACGTGCAGTGCCAGTGGGTACCCTTCGACCGGATTGAGGCGACCCCGGTGTACCCACTGGTCGTCCGGGACCTGCTGCGCGTCCCGCCGGGCGAGGTGCGGCATATCCTGAATCGGGAGGCGTGACCCGCCGCACCCTCATTTCGCCATGCAGAACACCTGCCCCAGAATTGTGCGGATGCACCCATCGCCCGCTTTCGGGCTGGGCGGCGGCTCATCACTGGCCAGGGCAGGAGCACTGAGCAGCAGGACGGTGGCGGCGGCGGTGATCAGACGTTTCAGGTTCGACATGTGGCCTCCTTGACTCCCGCCTGAGCGGGGTACGTACAGTCCACCGCAAGCGGCGTGCGGATGCACCTCTTGCTTCCGTCAATCAGATATGCCGTGCCCCCGCCAGGAGATCCGGCGGGGGCACGGGGGGGCTGTCGTCACAGAAACTGGATCCAGACGTGAGGGGCGTCCTGCTGGCCCCCCCAGTACAGCTGTCAGATGGCGAGGCCCTGGGCGTGGGCGCTGACGTCCTTGCTCTCGTACTGGCCGGGCGGCAGGCCGATCGAAGGGGTGTTCGCCTCGAACTCGTCGCTCCAGCCGACTTCCTCCAGGGCTTTCTTCCACGCGCCGATGCTCTCGTTTCGGTAGATCTGGTAGGCGGCCATGCCGACCTCGGGGCCGCCGCGCGCGATGACCGATTCCACCCAGGCCCACTTGGCGGACACGTTGCGGAGCTCGGCGGTGGTGCGCAGTTCCTTCTGGATGCGTTTCATGCGCTTCTCGATGGTCTGCACGCCCGCGAAAGGGTCCGCGAAGTGCGGCGTGTGGCGTTTGGGCACGAAGGGGCTGATGCCCAGCGCGATGCGGTTGATCTTCGCGAGGTCCTTCGTGAACTCGATCAGTTCGGTGATGTCGTCGTCGTTTTCGGGCCCGAGGCCGATCATCATGTACACCTTGACGCCCTTGAAGCCCAGGTCGCGGCTGATGTGCGCGGTCTTGGTCAGGTCCTCGGTGGTGATGCCCTTCTTCAGCCAGCGGCGCAGGCGTTCGCTGGGCGCGTCGCTGGCGACGGTGAAGGTGCGCAGGCCACCCGCCTTGAGGATCTCGGCCAGTTCGGCGTCGACGGTGTCGGCGCGGATGGAGCTGACGCCCAGTTTGATGCCGCGGTCGGTCAGGGTGCGGCCCACGAACTTGGTGTGCGGGAAGTCGCTGAGGGCCGCGCCGACCAAGCCGACCTTCTCGACCCAGTCGGGGATGGTGTCCAGCAGTTCCTGCGCCTGGTTGTTGCGGTTCGGGCCGTACATGGTCCGCGCCAGGCAGAAGGTGCAGGGGCGGGGGCAGCCGCGCTGGGCTTCCACGAGGAACATGTTGCTCAGTTCGCTGTGCGGCGTGACGATCTGGCTGTACGCGGGGAGCAGTTCCTTGGGCGCGGTGGCCCACTTGGGTTCGTGGGCGTGCCGCGCGGGCAGGAAGATGCCGGGCATCCCGTCGATCAGGTCGTAGAAGTCCTCGCGGCTCGTCGCTTCGCGCAGCGCCTCGCTGATGACGGGTACGATCTGCTCGCCGTCGCCGATTACGATGATGTCCGCGAAGGGCGTCAGAGGGTAGGGGTTGCTGCTCGTGAACGGCCCGCCGATCATGACCAGCGCGTCGCTGTCGCCCCGTTCCTCACGCAGGGGACGCAGGCCCGCCACGTCCAGCGTGCGGATGATGTTCGTCAGGTCCAGTTCGAACGACACGCTCAGGGCGAAGAGGTTGCAGTCCCCGGCGTCACGCCCGGTCTCCACGGTGGGCAGCGCCTGACCGGTGCGTTCGAACGCGTCCACGTCGTCGGGCAGGAAGGCGCGTTCGCAGGCGACGCCCTCCTCCTGGTTGAACATGCGGTAGATGACCTGATAGCCCAGCGAGGCCATGCCCACCGAGTAGCGGTTCGGGAAGGCCAGGGTCACGCGGACGGGGGCCTGCTTGTGGATGGTGCCGGTCTCGTCGTCCAGCAGGGGTTTGATGGTCGTGCGCCAGTAGCTCAAGGGTCCTCCGGGGGCGCGCGGCTGGAGGGGGTGTTCCTCCGGGCTCCTCACCGGGTCCGCCAGAGGGGCGGCGCGCGTCACAATCGGCGATTCTAGCGGACGCACGCAGGTGCAAGTGGGGGGCGCGTCACGTGCCGCCGCGCGCACGTGCCCACGGTGGGGGCATGAGAGGCGCCCCGTGCGTGCGGGGTGCATGGCGTAGAATGCCGCGCATGAAGAGTGATCCCGTGGATCTGACCCTGTTCCTGGCGCAGAGCGTGGTGGACCAGCCGTCGCTGGTGCGCGTCACCCGGCGCGGCCCGACCGTCATGGTGCGCGTCGGCCCCGGCGAGGAGGGCCGCCTGATCGGCCGTCAGGGCCGCGTGATCCAGGCGATCCGCACGCTCGTGCGCGCCGCCTCCGACCCGCGCGAACGGCTGAACGTCGATCTGGACGCGCCCCGCAAAGCGTGACTGGCGGGGTGACGGGCGGGCAGGACCGGACGCGGCTCGGGTACTTCCTCGGGCCGCATGGCGTGAAGGGCGGCGTGAAGGTGTTCGTGCTGGGTGACCAGGAGCAGTTCCGCGCGCTGAAACGGGTGTTCGTGGAGGGGCGCGGCTGGCTGCGCGTCGCGCGGCTGGAGATGCTCGCACCGGGCGTGGCGCTGCACCTGGCGGGCGTGGGGTCGCGTGAAGCGGCGGAGGAACTGCGCGGCCTGAACGTGTTCGCGGCGGACGACGAACTGCCCGAGCCGGAGGAGGGCGTGTACTACTACCACGAGCTGCGCGGCCTGATCCTGCACGGCGCCGGCGGCGAGGTGCTGGGCGAGGTCGTGGACGTGGAGGACGCCGGGCATCAGGACCTGCTGGTCGTGCGGCACGAGGGTGGAGAGTCGTTCGTGCCGCTTCAGGCGCCGTACGTACTGGTGAACCTGAACGACCGCAGGCGCCCGGCGTCGCTGGCGCTCTCGGCGGACGCCCCGGCGGGACTGCTTGAGGCGGATGCCCCTGAGGTCGGCGGCGATGACGCCTGAGCCCACCCCGGACGGTCCGCTGACCTTCTCGTTCCTGACGCTGTTCCCCGAGCTGCTGGTGCCCTTCGCGTCCGAGGCGATCCTCGGGAAGGCGCGCGAGCGGCGGCTGGTGGACGTGAACCTCGTGAACATGCGGGACTTCTCGCAGAACAAACACCTGAAGGTGGACGACACGCCCTACGGGGGCGGGGCGGGCATGGTGATCCGCGTGGACGTCGCCGAGCGGGCGCTGGCGAGCCTGCCGCCCGCCGACGAGGTGATCCTGTTCAGTCCGGCCGGGCAGCCGTTCACGCAGGCGGTCGCGGAGGAACTGGCCGGGAAGGCGCACCTCGTGTTCCTGTGCGGCCGCTACGAGGGCTTCGACGCCCGCGTGGAGGGGCTGGTCACGCGCGAACTGAGCGTCGGCGATTTCGTGATGATGGGCGGTGAGGCCGCCGCCGCGTGCGTGCTGGAGGCCGTGGCCCGTCTGCGGCCCGGCGTGCTGGGCGACGCGGACTCGCACCGGGCGGACTCGTTCAGTTCGGGCCTGCTGGATTACCCCGAGTACACGCGGCCCCTGGAGTGGCAGGCGCAGGAGGTGCCGGAGGTGCTGCGCGGCGGGAACCACGCCGCCATCGGCGCGTGGCGGCGCGAGCAGGCGCTGAAGCGCACGCTGGCCCGCCGCCCGGACCTCCTCGCGTCCGCCCCGCTGACCCCACAGGACAGCGCCACGCTGCTGACCCTGGGCGCCACCCCGGACGACCTGAAGGGCTGGGGCGCGCCCCCTCCCCCACCACCGAAAAAACCGAAACGGAAGAAGACACCGGACGCCACGCCATCCGGGACGTGAGAATCCAGGCAAAACTTCTTTTCTTCTGTGGGATGCGCTCAAGTCGCGCGGGGCGGAACGCGCCAGCATGACAGCCTATGCGCGTTCCGCTGTTTCCCCTGCCGAATCTGGTGCTGTTCCCGGGCGTGGTCCTGCCACTCTACGTGTTCGAGCCCCGGTACCGCACGCTGCTGGCCGACGTGCAGGCCAGCGGGCAGCCGTTCGGAATCGTGCGGATCCTCCAGACGTCCAAGGAGTCGGACCTGCCGTTCCAGGACCGGGTGTCGCGCGTGGGGACCCTGGCGCACCTGCGGCACGCCGATCCGCACGAGGACGGCACGAGCACGATCATCATCGCGGGCGGCGACCGTTTCCAGGTGCAGGACTTCCACACGGACCACCCGTACCTGAGTGCCGACGTGACCCTGTGGCCGCTGGAGGCCGAAGGCGACCTGAGCCCCGCCGAGGCCGAGGGGGCGGCGCAGGCCACCGCGCGTGAACTGCTGTCAGCCCTGCTGCGCCTGAACCCGGAGAACACCGAGGCCCTGCGCGCCGCCGCCCCGGAGGACCCCCTGTTGATCGCCAGTTTCGCCGCGAGTGTCCTGCCGCTGAGCCCCGAGGCCCGCGAGGATGCCCTGCGCGCCCGGACGCTGCTGGACCGGCTGGATCACCTGCTGGGACAGGTGCCTACGACGGCAAAAACGCTGAACTGACGGGCAAGGTCCGAGGGTCCAAGGGTCTGAGGCTGTTCCCCTTATTGATAACGATGTAAATACGAGCTGGTATGCTGGAGGTGTGGCCGAATGGCATCCATCCAAATACTCCCGGGCGCAGCTGGAGGAACGTCGACTGGCGGCGACCCCCTGGCTTCAAGGGGGCCAGCATTCACAGCAGGCGATTGCCGATCACTTCGGCGTGTCCGTACACACCGTCAGTAACTGGAAGAAACGTCTGAAGCGCACCGGCAGTCTCCAGGCAACGGTGACGACAGGACGCCCCTCGCGACTCACCGCCGCCCAGCTTGAACAGGTCCGCACCCTCCTGCGGGAGGGTGCGCTGCACCATGGCTTCCCTGACCCGACCTGGAGCACCAGACGAGTCGCAGACCTGATCGGGCGGCACTTCGACGTGTGGTACCACCCCGATCACGTCCGGAGAATGCTTCGGCAGCTGGGGTTTACGCCCCAGATGCCGGATGGACGGGCAGCAGAACGCAATGAACTCCGGATCGCGTCCTGGAAAGAACAGGTGGCTCCGGAGTTGGGAAAAAAAGGTCGCGCAGGGCGCCACCCTGGTGTACCTGGATGAGGTTGGCTTCTCGCTGAAAGGCGTGCGAAGACGAACGTGGTCGACCAGGGGCGTGACGCCCCTGGTCATACTCCCGGCCAACTGGGAAAAACTCTCGACGATCGGGGCGATCACTTCGGACGGTCGATTCTTCCAGCACACGAAGCCTGGGGCGATCCGGAGTGGGGACGTCACCCGGTTCTTCCAGCATCTGTTGCGCCATGTGCAGGGGAAGATCGTGGTGGTGCTGGACAACGCGGGCATTCACCGAGCGAAGGCAACCCAGGCGTTCGTGGAGCGCCACGAACGCCTGTCGCTGGTGTTTTTGCCGCCGTACGCTCCGGAATTGAATCCGATCGAGCTGGTGTGGGCGTACGTGAAGCGGAATGTGCTGGGGAACTTCTGTGCCCGCTCAGTGGGCATGCTGAAAGCGAAGCTGACGACGGCTTGGCAACGGGTTCGGTACATCGACCTGCCTCAGCATTTGATGGACTCAAACTTATGCCGTTATCAATAGACCCTCGGACCTTCAACTCTTTGGCAGACCACGATTCTGCCCCGCACATAATCCAGTCCACTCTGGTAGGCTGTCTGTCCGATGGCGACGGTGGCGGAATTACGGGAGAAACTGCGGCGACCCCTGGCGGCGGAGCTGGCGTCCGGCTGCCAGAACCGTGTGGTGGCGGGCGGCGTGGAGAAACTGCTGGCCTCACCGCTGGGGAACCCCTTCCCGAAGGTGCGTGAGGCCCTGGCCGGGTACGCGGCCCTGGACGCACAGGGGCGCGAGGTGGCCCTGCGCGCGGCCCTGGACCTGCTGACCGAACCCGATAGCCAGAAGGCCGCGACCCGTGCCGCACCGGTCGCCAAACGGGTCGCCGTGCCCACCGCCGCACCCGGCGAGCGTCTGCCACCGGACGCGCCGGTCGAGCGGCTCGACAGCGGCCCCGGCGGCGCACGCAAGCTGCACACGCTGGGCCTTCACCTGCTGCGCGACGTGCTGCACGCCTACCCCCACCGGCACGAGGACCGCCGCGCCCTGCCCGACCTGTCCGAGGTCGAGGAAGGGCAGAAGGTCACCGTGGAGGGCCGCGTGGTCGCCAAATCCCGCCGCAGCCCCAAGCCCGGCATGCAGATCCTGGACGTGACGCTGGAGACGCCGTCCGGCGGGCGCGTGAAGGCCACGTGGTTCAACCAGCCCTGGGTGGAGAAGCAGCTGCGCGAGGGGGCCCGGCTGGTCCTCACGGGCCGCGTGAAACGCTTCGGGCGCAGCGTGCAGCTGGGTGTGGAGCACCTGGAAACCGTGGACGGCGCGCAGGATTCCCTTTCGACCGGGCGGATCGTGGGCGTGTACGACGCGAAGGACGGCATCTCGCAGGAGTTCCTGCGCCGCGCCGCGTTCCGCACGTTGCAGGCCGTACCACTGGACGATTACCTGCCCGCGCACTGGCGGCGGCAGTACGGCGTGACCGACCTGGGCGACGCGCTGTGGGGCATCCACTTCCCGGCGGACGAGGCGCACCTGAGCCGCGCGAACCACCGCCTGCGCTTCGACGAGTACCTGTTCCTGGAACTGCGCATGCTCCTCCAGGGTGAGGACGCCGTGCTACAGGGCAAACGCTTCAACGCGAAGGGCGACGATATCCACACCTTCGAGGGCGCCCTGCCGTTCCGCTTCACGAACGCGCAGCGGCGCGTCCTGCTGGAAATCACGGACGACATGCGCAGCGACCGCCAGATGGCCCGCCTCGTGCAGGGGGACGTGGGCAGCGGCAAGACCGCCGTGGCCGCCTGCGCGCTGTACCTCGCCGTACGGGACGGCTACCAGGGTGCGCTGATGGCCCCCACCGAGATCCTCGCGCGGCAGCACTACGCGAACCTCGTCGGGTACCTCGGGCAGCTCGACATCCGCGTGGGCCTCCTGATCGGCGCGATGACCCCGAAATCGAAACTGGAAATGCAGACCCGCATCGCGGAGGGGGAGGTGGACGTCGTCGTGGGCACCCAGGCGCTCATTCAGGAGAACGTCCGCTTCGACAACCTCGGGCTGGCCGTCGTGGACGAGGAACACCGCTTCGGCGTGCAGCAGCGCCGCAAACTCCTCGCGGGCCGCCCCGATGTACTCGTCATGAGCGCCACGCCCATCCCCCGTTCGCTGGCGCTCACCGCGTACGGCGACCTGGAACTCAGCATCATCGACGAACTCCCCCCAGGCCGCACGCCCATCGAAACCAAACTCATTCAGGACACCGCTCGGCAGCAGGCCTACGGGTTCGTCATGCGCCAGATCCGCGAAGGACGGCAGGCGTTCGTCGTCACGGCCCTCATCGAGGAAAGCGACACCCTCGAACTCCTCGCCGCCACGCAACTCGCCGACGACCTGAAAACCATCCTCCCCGAAGCGCGCATCGACCTGCTGCACGGCAAGATGAGCGCCGCCGAGAAAGACCACGTGATGGACCGCTTCCGCGCGCACGACTTCGACATCCTCGTGTCCACCACCGTCATCGAGGTCGGCGTGGACGTCCCCAACGCCACCGTCATGGTCATCGAGAACGCCGAACGCTTCGGCCTCGCCCAGCTGCACCAGCTGCGCGGCCGCGTCGGCCGAGGCAGCGCCCAGAGCTACTGCGTCCTGATCGCCGGGGAACACAGCAAGAAGACCCGCCAGCGCCTCAAGATCATCGAGGGCAGCACCGACGGGTTCGTCATCGCCGAGGCCGACCTGAAACTCCGCGGCCCCGGCGAGATCCGCGGCACCCGCCAGAGCGGCATCCCCGACCTGCGCCTCGCGGACCTCGCCAACGACACGCAGATCATCGAACAGGCCCGCGAACTCGCCAAGCACATCCTCGCGCACGACCCAAAACTGGAACACCCCCGCCTCCAGTACCTGCGCAGCGAACTTCAGAACCGCAGCCAGAGCGTCGCCTACCGAGAAGTGATCTGACATGAGTACCACAAGGCATGTGCCCCCGATTCAGAGCGCAGAGGAATTCTTCCGGCTCCGTACGAGTGACTTTCCTGATGAGCAGCTCAGGGCGACGCATGGTGGCGCGCCAGTCGAAGTCTGGTTCGAGGTGATTGCCGAGCATCCTGACATGCGCTTCTGGGTGGCTCACAACAGGACGGTTCCCGATGAGGTGCTGGTGCTCCTCGCCCGCGATCCTGACCCCCGCGTGAGATGGCGGGTGGCTGATCGCCGCTCGTGCCCACCGTCGGTCATGGAGGAGCTCTGCACGGACCCGGACGAAGGCGTGAGGGAACGCCTCTCCTTCAATGCCAGGACGCCTCGCTCCATTCTGGAACGCCTTGAACGGGACCGGGTGGCCCGGATTGCCAAACAGGCCAGGAAGCGCCTCCGCGCTCTAGACACCTCGTGACCCCTCCTCCGCTTGTGGTGTACGTGGATGTGGATGAGACGCTGGTGCGGAACGTGGGGCGGTCACGGGTGCCGATTCCCGGCGCGATCGCGCATGTGCGGGAGCTGGCGGACCAGGGCGCAGAGCTGTACTGCTGGAGTTCCGGTGGGGCCGAGTACGCGCGGAGTAGTGCGCGCGAGGTGGGGCTGGAGGGCGTGTTTACGGCGTTCCTGCCCAAACCGCAGGTCCTGCTGGACGACCAGCGGGTCGAGTCGTGGCGGCGGCTGGTGCAGGTGCATCCGCTGTCCTGTCCGGGTGAGTCGGTGGCGTCGTACCAGTCGGCGCTGGACAACACCCGCCGGTCGGAGCGGTGAGGCCCTGACCGGCGGGTGGGAACGGTTCTGTTGAACCGCTAGGGCTTACTTGATGTTGCCGTTCAGGCCGTTGGGGTAGAAGCCGCCCTTCCTGGCGCCGGGGGCGAGGTAGACGATGTTCAGCACTTCGCGGGTGCTGCGGGGGAACGCGACGCCGTTCGCGTCGGCCGGGGCGATGACGGCGCGGCCGGCGTTGTCGGTGAGGCCCTGATCTTTCATGCCGCCGACCTTGCCACGCAGGTTGCTGATGGCCTGCACGACCTGCCCGACGTACAGTCCGGCGGCGGCGCTGACCTGACGCTGCTGGAAGAGCATGCTGCGGATGGCGCCGCCGTGGTACGCCTCGACGGCGAGGATGCCGGCGGCCGCCTGCAGATACGCGGGGTTGGTGATGAGGGTCGCGGCGCCGTTGTAGGCGGTGACGCCCACGTCCTCGAAGATGAACGCGCCGTGCAGGAAGAACAGGTCGTTGGCGAAGGGGTTGAAGCCGTCGATCTTCCCGCCGCTCGCGGCCTGCCCGGCGGCGCGGAAGGCGCCGTTCAGGTCGATGACGGGGCGGGGTGCGGCGGCCTTGCCGAGCGCGCCGTGCAGGAACTTGACGTGCGCGAGTTCGTCCTCGGCGATGTCACGGGCGAGGGCCTGGACGTTGCCGTCCTTGAACTGCATGCCGCGGTCCTGGTCGAGGCTGGCGGGGAGGATGATGTCGGCGCCGCCGCCGATCTTGCGCAGTTCGTTCACGCGGCCCACGGCGGCGAGGTAGAAGGCCGCTTCGAGGTATTCGAGGTTCAGGGCGAAGTTCAGGACGTCGCCGTCAATGTTCTTGGCGGGGGCGGCGCTGGCGGTGCTGCCCGCGGCGAGGCCCATGGCGGCGGCGCCCAGGCCGAGCTTGCCCAGGAAGCCCATGGCGGCGCGGCGATTCATGGCGGTTTCGTTGGTGGCGTCGGTGATGATCTGCTGTTCGGTGTCGTGGCTCATGGTGGTGCTCCTGGGTGTGGTCGCCCCTGGACGCCGCCTGTCGGGGGGTCCGGTGTGGGGGTGGAGAGGTTGGGGGGTGATGAACCGTCGCCGGGTGGCGGGGTTCGTTCTTGACATCCAGCCATATGCGGGGCGGGGCGGGGTTGGATCACTGCCCGGGTGAACGTGAACGCCACATGAAGGCGAGTGGGGTCGCTAGAGTGGGCGGCATGAGCGATCAGCCCACCCTGTTCGAGCGGATCATCGCGCGGGAGATTCCCAGTGACATCGTGTTCGAGGACGAAAACTACATCGCGATCCGGGATATCGCACCGAAGGCTCCCATTCACCTGCTGGTGATTCCCAAGCGGATGACGCCCCGCGTGGACGCCATCAAGGACGCGGCCGAGATGGGCGACCTGTGGCTGACGGCCGTGAAGGTGGCGCGGCAGCACGCCGAGGACTACCGGCTGGTCGTGAACTGCGGGACCGGGGGCGGCCAGGTCATCTTCCACACGCACGTTCACGTCCTGGCGGGCTGGGAGCACGGCCCGGACAGCGACACCTGATGCCACCGTTCGAGGGGGTGCTGTTCGATCTGGACGGCGTGCTGGTGGACAGCGAGCACCTGGCGGAGGGCGTGTGGGTGCGGACGCTGGCCGAGCACGGCCTGCCCA
Source organism: Deinococcus soli (ex Cha et al. 2016) (assembly GCF_001007995.1). NCBI lineage: Bacteria > Thermotogati > Deinococcota > Deinococci > Deinococcales > Deinococcaceae > Deinococcus > Deinococcus soli (ex Cha et al. 2016). Next base: position 407,360 of record NZ_CP011389.1, read on the forward strand.
TCGCCGCGAACGAGTTCTCGCATCTGGCGGTCGGGCAGACCTTCCCGAACGTGCTGCTGCGCCTTCAGGAGCTGCACGGCTGGACGGCCACCGACGCGTTCCTGCCGGTGCTGGAGGAAAGGTTCAATCAGGCATTCCATGACCTCCCGGCCATTCAGGGCGCCCAGGACACGCTGCTGGCCCTGCGTGCGGCGGGCATTCCGTTCGCGGTGGCCAGCAACAGTGAACGGGGTCGCCTCCACCTGAAGCTCCGCGCGTCGGGACTGGCGGAACTGGTCGGGACGCACGCCTACGATCCGTCGTGGGTGGGTGGGCGGGGCAAGCCGCACCCCGAGCTGTACGTGTTCGCGGCTGCTCAGCTGGGCGTGGACGTCACGCGCTGCGTGGTCGTCGAGGATTCCGTGCCGGGCGGCACCGCCGGGGTGGCAGCGGGCGCGACCCTGTTCGCGCTGCTCGCCGCCGGGCACATCCACCCGGACAGTTCCGCGCAGATGCAGGCCATCGGGGCCGCGCGGGTACTGCGCTCACACCGGGAGTTGCAGGAGGCGCTGGGCGTCACCACCTCCGCCTGAGCACACGCGGTGATCTCATGGGGGGTGAGGGGGCGTTCATGTGCGCTTCTGACGGCGTTCACACGGTGCTGACGGCTGCATTCTACGCTCCGGCGGGATGGAAGGCTCCGGGCATGACTCAACAGACGTCCACCCAGCCAACCTCCGAGAACATCAAGAAACTGGCCGATCTGATCAAGGGCGTGAAGTTCGCCATGCTGACCGTCCAGACGGCCGAAGGGCACCTGCACGCGCACCCTATGACCACCCAGGAAGTGGAGTTTGACGGGGACATCTGGTTCATTGGCGGGAAGGACACCGAACAGGTCGCCGCGATGCGCGCCCACCCGCAGGTGAACGTCAGCTACGCCCGCCCCGACAAGGGCGTGTACGTCAGCGTGAACGGTAAAGCGAACCTGATCGAGGACCGCGCCAAGCTGGACGAACTCTGGAGCGACATGTACAAGGCGTACTTCCCGCAGGGGAAGGAAGACCCGAACATCCAGCTGATCCACATCGCCGCGAACGGCGCGGAATACTGGGAGAGCGACGGGAAGGTCCGCAACCTCATCCAGATCGCTAAGGGGCTCGTGACCGGCGAGCACGCCCACCAGGGCGAGAACGAGACCGTCAAGCTCTGATCCTGCGGGCACGCACAGTCGAAGAGGGGGAGCCGGTGACCGGTCTCCCCCTCTTCTGCTGCTCACTGATGTGCGTGTCCGGTTACTTGACTTCCTTCAGCACGGCCTGCGTGAGGTCCACGGCGGTGTTCGCGTGGACGATCAGGTTCGTGGCGTTGGCGACGTTCGCGTCCAGCACGATGCTGTACCCGTTGGTCTTCGCGACCTTGGCGACCGCCGTGTTGACCTTGGTGGCCAGCGGTTTGAAGGCCGCCTCGATCTGCTTGACGTACCCGTCGCGGACCTTGGCGTAGTCCTGCTGGGCCTTGGTGAGCGCGGCCTTGTCGGCGGCGCTACCACGGGCGGCCTTGGTGGCCAGGGTCTGCAGGGTGGCCTGACGGGCCTTGAGGTCGGCGCTGGACTTGGTGTTCAGGTCCAGGTACGTCTTGCTGCCACTCATGTTCTTGATGACGTTCTGGACGTTCACGACACCCACGCGGTTCCTGCTCTGCTGCGCGTGGGGGACGGTGGCGAGGAGCGCCAGGGGCGCGAGGATCAGGAAGCGGTTCATGCGAACCTCCTTGCAAGGCGCAGCGCCGGTCGGGCCTGCGGGCAGGCGGCGACCGGCGCTGGGTGGGTTACTTGATGTTCTTGGCGACGGCGGCGGTCAGGTCGGTGTTGTCGTCGGCGTAGATTACGAGGCCGCTCTTGGCGGCGACGGACTTGTCCATGACGATGCTGTAGCCGTTGCTCTTGGCGACGGTGTTCACGGCCTTGTCGACCGCCTGCTCGATCTCGGTGATCTTGGGATCGATCTGCTTGTCGTAGTCCGCGGCCTTGGCCTGGATGGTCTTCACGAGCTGCTCGCGGGTCTGCTTCTCGGCGGCGGTGGCGCTGGCGCCCTTGGCGTCGATGGCCTTGATCTGCTTGTCGATCGCGCCGAGTTCCGCTTCGGCCTTCGCCTGGATGTCCTTGATGCTCTTGTCGTTGGGGTGGGCGGCCAGGAGCTTGCTGACGTCCACGAACGCGACCTTCTGGGGCGTGGTCTGCGCGTGGGGGGCGACCATGCCGAGGCCGAATGCGGCGGCGAGGGCCACGGGGGCCACGAGTTTCGCGCTGATCTTCATGCCTGGAAACGTAGCACGCGGCATTCTGAGCCGAATGAAGGGCACCTGACGCGCGTCACATGCGCTTCCCATCCGTCAGGGCGGGACGTTCTGGCCGCCCCCGCGCGCCCGGGCTGGGTACACTGCGGGCATGCTCGTTCGCGACTGGATGACCCGCAACCCGGTGACCGTCACCCCCGACACACCCGTGATGGACGCCCTGAAAATCCTCAAGGAGGGCGGATTCCGCCGCCTGCCGGTCCTGGACGGGCACGGGCGGCTGGTGGGCATCACGACCCGCAAGGACCTGAAGGACGCCATGCCCAGCAAGGCCACGACCCTCAGCGTGTGGGAACTGAACTACCTGCTGAGCAAGCTGACGGTGGACGAGATGATGGCCCGCCCGGTCATCACCGCCGCCGAGGGCGAGTACATGGAGGACGCCGCGCTGCGGATGCAGGAGCATCACGTGGGCGGCCTGCCGGTCCTGAACGACGCGGGGCAGCTGAGCGGCATCATCACGACCATGGACATCCTGCGGGCGTTCACGGGCATCCTGGGCATGCGCGAGGGCGGGCAGCGCCTGACGCTGGACATGCCGGACGTGCCGGGCAGCCTGGAAAAGGCCACGCACGCGATCCTGCCGAGCAACATCATCAGCGTCGCGACATTCGGCGGGGAGAACGGCCGCCGCCGCTTCGTGATGCGCGTCAGTGGCGAGGGCGTGCGGGACGTCCGCGACCGCGTGCGCGCGGCGGGCATCGACGTGCTGGACTGAACACAGGACAGAGGGAGGCCCGGTGTGTAACGCACCGGGCCTCCTCTGCTTGCCGCCTACAGCAGGCTGAACGCGTACTCGCCCATCAGGCGCGGAATGTTCACGCCGGTCGTGGCGACCGAGTTCTTGAACTCCATGGTGTGGTTGATCTCGATGATCTTCAGGCCGCCCCACTCGTTCTGCGCGCCGGGGTCCTCGACGAGGTCGATGGCGACGATCTGCCCCTGCACAGCGGCGGCGGCCTTCTGGGCGAGGTCGGCGATCTCGGGCGTGACGGGGCAGTTGCTGGCCTTCGCGCCGCGCGCGGTGTTCGTGATCCAGTGTTCGCTGGTGCGGTAGATCGCGCCGATGCACGTTCCGCCCACCACGAACGCACGGATGTCCCGGCCGGGCTTGTTGATGAGTTCCTGCACGTAGAAGATCCCGTGCTGCGGCCCACCCAGGACTTCCTTGTGCTCAATGACGGCCTCGGCGGCGGCGCGGTCGTTCAGGCGGCTGACCATGCGGCCCCAGGAGCCCACGGTGGGTTTCAGGACGACCGGGTAGCCCATGTCCTCAATGAGTTGCAGGGCGGTGTCGCCATCGAAGGCCACGCCGGTGCGGGGCGTGGGCAGGCCGTGGGCGTGCAGGGCAGCGTTCGTGGCGAGCTTGTCGCCGCACAGTTCGATGACGTGCGCGGGGTTGATGACCTTCACCCCGAAGCCCTCCAGCGCGCGGGTCACGCCGTGGCCGCGGCTCTGGCTGACGCAGCGTTCGATGGCGACCTTCCAGGGCACGCCCGCGCGGCCCTGCTCGTCGAAGGTGACCTTCAATTGCGGGGTGTAGACCTTGTCGTAGGGAACGCCGAGGTCGTCGAGGGCCTCGAAGAGCATCTTCTCGTCGGGGCGGATGCGGTCGTACAGGACGGCGAGGTCGGCCATGCTGGTCTCCTGGGGGAAAGCGGGCGGGCGGTCAGGCGTCGCGGCACCGGGGTGCCTGGGCCTGACCGCCCGCTGTGTCCGCTTTACTCGCCCCAGTCCTCCGCTTCCTGAGGGGCGGCTTCGAGGCGGGGCGGGTCGATGGAGACGACCTCGTATTCCACGCCGGTCTCGTCGTCGATGACGAGTTCGCCCAGTTCGGGGTTGGTCAGTTCGATGGTCGCGCCGGTATCGGGGTTTTCAAATTGAATGGTAGCCATAATCACTCCTTGCGTTTGATAGGCTAAACGATATCTCTCTTATCGTTTGTTATTGTCTAGGGGACTCAACTTTCCTCGTCCGCCAGTTCCAGCTCGAACTTTGCACGGCAGTGCGGACAGGTCATGAGTGCGACCTCCACGCCGTCCTGCGCGCGGGTCATCGGGGCCGCCTGAAGCATCTCGGCCGTCACCTCGAACTCCTCGTCGCAGTTCGGGCAGGTCGTCATGGCGCCCAGCAGTTCCAGTTCGAAGTCCTCGCCACCGTCGTTGCGGGTCACCTCCATTTCCGAATGACAGGAGGAACACACGATCACGTCCCCCACCTGAAGCTCCGCGCGGTCCTGGTCGGTCAGTTCCAGCACCTCGGCACAGATGGGGCAGTCAATCTCAAGAGTCGCCATGCGCCCAGTGTAGGGCCCCCGCTTCAGGCAGGCTCGCCCGGGAAGCGCCCGTGCTTCTTGAAGAACGCCAGGATGCTCCCCTCGGCCAGCGCCTCACGCAGGAACTCCGGCGGGGGCGGCAGCTGCACCGTCCCGCCCGCGTACGTCAGGACGCCCGTGGGCACGTCCAGGGACACCTCGTCCCCGTCCTCCAGCAGCCCGGTCAGGTCGTACTCGAACGCCGGGATGCCAAGGTTCAGGAGGTTGCGGTAATGGATACGCGCGAAACTCGGCGCGACGATCCCGCCCACCTGCAACTTCTTCAGCGCCTGCGGGGCGTACTCGCGGCTGCTGCCCAGCCCCCAGTTGCGGCCCCCGATCAGCACGTCACCGGGCTGCACCTGCGCCGCGAACTCCGGGCGGATGTAATGGAACGCGAACGTCTGGAACACGTCCTCGCCCGCCATGAACGGCGCGAATTTGCCCGGCAGGATGTCGTCGGTATTCACGCTGTCGCCAAATTTCCAGATTCTCGGCATGCTGGGTTACTCCTGGCCCGAACGGCCTGAATGGTCAAGGGGGATAGAGGTCGGGCGGGGCAACACCACGCAGCCGAACGAGTCCGGCCAGGACAGGAACGCCTGCACCGCCTGCATCTGCTCGGGCGTGCAGCCGAGCAGCAGTTTGAGTTCCGTGTCGCGTTTGCGGACGTCCACGGTGGCGACCACGCCCGTCACAGTGCGCGCACCGGAGTGACCTAGGAACACGTCGATCTCCGCGCCGTCGCCGGAGGTCGTGCCGCGCAGCGACCCGTAGTCGAGCGGGTAGCGAGTGTCCGAGAAGCGTGGGTGGGCCGACCCGGCGGGACGCTCCACGACTACCTCGGCACCCACCATGAGAGTGTCGAGCACTGCCCAGAAGTTCGGGTCGGTCACGCACTCACCTTGGTGTTCAGGACGTCCTCGGGCAGCGCGACGCGGCCCATGACGGCGGTCGCGGCGGCCACGGCGGGCGACGCGAGGTAGATGCGGGCGTCCTTGTCGCCCATCCGCCCGATGAAGTTGCGGTTACTGGTGCTGACGCAGACCTCGCCGGGCGCCAGGACGCCCTGGTGGCGGCCCATGCACGGCCCGCAGCCGGGGGTGCCCAGGACTGCCCCGGCGCGTTGCAGGGTCAGGAGGGTCCCGTCGGCCATGGCGTCCTCCATGACCTGACTGCTGGCCGGGATGACCAGCAGGCGGGTGCCGGGGGCGACGCGCCGTCCGCGCAACACGTCGGCGGCGGCGTGCAGGTCCTCGATGCGCCCGTTCGTGCAGGTGCCGATGAACACCTGATCCACGTGCACGTCGCGGAGGTCCTCACGCAGCTGGGCGACGTCGAACACGTTGTCCACCTCGCTGGGGGCACTCATGCGGGGGTTCAGGGTGCCCAGGTCGATCTCGATGCTCTGCACGTACGTGGCGCCCTCGTCCGGGTAGACCCATTCGGGGATGTCGTAGCCGTACGCGGTGAGGATCTCGCCGCCGGGGACGACCAGTCCGGCCTTCGCGCCGGCCTCCACGCAGAGGTTCGCTAGGGTCATGCGTTCGCCGCGCGTGAAGCGGTCCCCGGCGTGCATCTCGATGCTCTGGTACGTGGCGCCGTCCGCGCCGAGGCGGCGGATCATCTCCAGCGCGACGTCCTTGGCGGTCACGCCGGGCCGCAGGTCGCCCGTGAAGGTGACCTTGACGCTGTCAGGGACTTTCAGCCACGTCTTGCCGCTCGCGGCGGCCAGGGCGATGTCGGTGGCGCCCATGCCGCTGCCGAACGCGGCGACCGCCCCGTATGTCGTGGAGTGGCTGTCGCTGCCCAGCACGATCCAGCCGGGGCGGGCGAGGCCTTCCTCCATCAGGACCTGGTGGCAGATGCCGCGGCCCACGTCGAAGAGGCGCACGCCTGTCTGGGCGGCGTACTCGCGCGCTTCCTTCTGCGCCTGCGCAACGCTGACGGTGCTGGCGGGGGCGACGTGATCGATCACGATGCTGACCCGCTCGGGGTATTTAGGTGTGGCGCCGAGGTCCTGCTGCATGCGCTGGATGAAGCTCTGGGCGATGGAGTCCACGACCATGACCTGATCGACCTCGACGACCGCGAGGTCACCGGCGTACACGGTGTGCGTGCCGCGCCGGGAGAGGATCTTTTCCGCCATGGTCTGCGGGCGGGGGGTAGGGTTCGTCATGCGTCCCATGATGCCGTATTCCGCAGCGGGCGGCGTGAGATTGACTGGATTTTCGGGATAAAACTTTTCAATCGCCAATCCTTCCGGGCAGCTGGATTCGGCGACCGTATGGGGCGGAACGCCACGCCGCGCGTCCCACACTGCCCGAATCCATTCTTCTGAACCCGGGTCAAGACAGCGGGTCAGCCGGGTGTCACCATGCTCGCGTACCCACAATTCACCCGGCGCCCGGCCCCCACACGCCGCCCCCGACCCGGGCGGAGCGTGGCCGCCTGGGTCGCCACCCAGGAGACCGTATGACCGCACCCCGACTTCCCCTCACACTGCTCCTTGCCGTCACCAGCCTCCTGTCCGCGTGCCGCAGCGACCCCGCCGCGCCCACCCCGGCCCAGGCGGGCACCCGCCTGAGCGTCGCCGCGACCCCCACCCCGACCGAGGCGACCGCCACGCCGAAACTCACTGACCTGACCGCCACGTACCCCGGCGGCACGCAATCGCGCACGCTGGCGCTGGACAAGAGCGTCCCGCTGATCCTCGTGCACGGGCTGGGCGGCTGGGGCCGCGACGAGGGCCTGGGCCTGCGCTACTGGGGCGGACTGCTGGACGTGCAGGCGGACCTGCGCGCCCAGGGGTACACCGTGTACACCGCCAGCCTGGGGCCGGTCAGCAGCAACTGGGACCGCGCGGCGGAACTGTACGCGCAGATCAGGGGCGGCTGCGTGGACTACGGCGCGGCGCACGCCCAGACGCAGGGGCACGCCCGCACCGACCCGAAGAAATGCTACGCCGGGTTCTACCCCGGCTGGGACGCCACGCGCCCCGTGAACCTACTGGGGCACTCCATGGGCGGGCAGACCGCGCGGCTGCTCGTGAAACTGCTGGACGACGGGGACGCCGCGAACCGCGCCAGTGGCGGCCTGTTCACCGGGGGCCGCGCCGGGTGGGTGCGCAATGTCATGACGGTCAGCTCCCCGAACAGCGGCTCTCCGGCGGCCGACACGTTGCAGGACTCGATTCCCATGTTCAAGAACCTGATCCTGGCCTTCGCGTCCAGCGTGGGTGGCCTGGACCCCGAAAATTTCGTGTACGACTTCGACCTGGGCCACTGGGGACTGAGCCGCGCGGCCGGTGAGACCTTTACCTCGTACAACACGCGCGTGTTCAACTCCGGCATCTGGACGTCCCGCGATCAGGCCGCGTACGACCTGAGCGTGGACGGCTCGGCGGCGCTGAACACGTACGTGGGCCGCAGCCGCACCACGAAGTACTTCTCCTGGGAAACGAACGCCACCAGCAGAGGCCTCGTCTCGGGCTGGCACTACCCGAACCTGACCATGAACGCCGTCCTCTCCCCCATCGCGTACCCGTACGCGTGGCCGCTCAAGCCGGGCCTGGGCAACATCAGCGGCCGCAGCCCGGGCGGGATCGGGTACGACAGCTCGTGGTGGGCGAACGACGGGATCGTCCCGAACCGCTCCATGAACGCCCCGCTGGGCCAGACCAGCGCCGCGTACACCGGGCAGATCACGGCCCCAGGAAGCTGGTACCGCCTGGGCCGCGTGGACGGGTACGACCACATCGACATCACGGGGAACCTGTCCTTCCGGGACGTGAAGGCCTTCTACCGCAATCAGGCGGCGTTCCTGGCCGGGCAGTAGCCCTCAGGATTCCAGAAGCGGAGGGCGGCCCCGGGTGTGGGCCGCCTTCCGTTTCTGGTCCTGGGCTACGGGCAGAGCTGGCCGCTGCACAGCGCGTGGTACCGGCGGGACATCTCCTGCGCGGGCGTGCCGCAGCGGTCCTCCTCGACCCACCACCACGTCAGGGCCAGCAGGCCCCCGCTGAGGTAATGCGCGGCGTACCCGACCGCCGTGTCGTTCGTGGGGACGCGGCCCGGCATGACGAGGTCCTGCATGATCACCGCGAACTGCCGCTCGTAGCGCGACAGGATCGCGTGCGGGCCGCCGTCCAGACTCAGGGACCCCAGGATCGGGGCGATGTGCGCGATGTGCGCGAAGTACACGGTCCAGCGGGTGTCGTCCGAGCCGGTCCAGGCGCGCAGGGCGTCGTGGACCCGGCCGATCATCTGCAGGAGGTAACTGCTGAGCACCTCGTCCTTGTTCTCGAAGTGCAGGTAGAAAGTCGAGCGGCTGATGTTCGCGCGGTCGCAGATGGCCTGCACCGTGACGGACTGAAGGTTCTTCTGTTCCAGCAGGAGGTCCACCAGTGCGGACTGGAGCGCCGCCTTGGTTCGCCTGACACTGCGATTTCGGGGCACCATACCCACCCATTTTATGAGACCTTCATCTTCAGGGCCTGACTGAACGCGTCTTCCTCTGGACAATGCCGCGACAGCTGTCCACTTCTGCACGATCCGGCGCGCCGTGCCCGGCCATGCCCCGCAGATCGGCGCGCGCCGCCGCCCGCCACGTGGCAGAGTGACAGCACCCCACCATGACCCGTTCCACCCTTCCCGACGTCACCACACGGTCACCCCTGATCGTCGTCCTGGACGACGACCCGCACGAATGCACCCTGCTGGGCACCCTGATCCAGGACACCTGGCCGCGCTGCGCGGTGCAGGCCGGACCACCCACCGCCGCGCTGCTGCGCGACCTGACCCGACCGGACGGCCTGCGCCCCGACCTGCTGATCGTCGAGCAGGACATGCCCGGCTGCATGGGCCTGGACATCCTGCGGACCGTGCGGGCCTCGCCGGGCGGGCAGACCCTGCCAGTCGTGATCCTCAGCGCCGACGAGGACCCGCGCGGCGCGGCCGCCGCCCACCACGCCGGCGCCAGCGCGTACCATGTGCGCCCCACCGCGCCCGCCGCGTACCGCGCGCTGCTGGCCGACCTGCTGCGGACCTTCCTGCCCGACCGGGCCGACTGACAGCAGAATTCAGGAGTATTGAAGGTGCCCTTCAATACTCCTGAACGAGCGGAGCGAGCACCTGACATCACCAGCGGTTGGAAGTGGAATTGAAGGGCGTGGTGTTGGCCCTTCAATGGAACTGGAAACCGCTGTGATTCGGATTCCGCTTGTTTCGTGGACAGATCGGAAGACCACCGATCCGTCCACGCCACGTCCGGCACCCGCTTCACTCCTCCTCGCATCCGCTCGGGCTGAAAGCTGTTGCACACCTGTCGACCGGTGTCCGTATGACGTCAGTCCAGGCGGCCCAGGAACGCCTGAGTCTGGTACGCCAGGGTGACCTCTCCTTCCTGCGCGTGCCGGTCGAAGGCGCCGTCCAGCGCGCGCTCCAGCGCCGGGTAGGTCTCGTCCCCGCGGTTCGGCAGGTAGCTGACGCTGGTCGCCAGGGCGCGTAGGCCCTCGCGCGTCAGGGGGTGCCCGTGCGTGAAGGCGTGCCGCGTGAACCCGCCGGGGAGATGCTGGGGCAGTTCGTCCTTCAGCACGCAGGTCCGCAGCGGGTCGTCCCCGGTGAAGGCCCGGACGACCTCGCCGTACGCACGGTTGAAGGGACTGTCCGCCGCGCGCCAGTCGTTCCAGACGAGCAGCACGCGCCCGCCGGGCCGCAGCACCCGCCGGAACTCCGGGACGGTGCGGGCCGGGTCGAACCAGTGCGCGGCCTGCGCCGCCGTGATCAGCCCGGCGCTGGCGTCCGGCAGCCCGGTGGACGCCGACGTGCCCGCGTGGACGCTCAACTGTCCGGCGCGGACGGCACCCTCCAGGCTGGTTTCGAGGTGCGCGCGCATCTCCGGGTTGGGTTCCACCGCCGCCACGCGCGCCCCGCCCGAGAGCAGCAGCGCCGTGAACCGCCCGGTGCCCGCCCCGATATCCGCCACGCCGCCCGACAGCAGCCCGGCCTCCTCCAGCCACGTGCCCAGGGCAGCGGGGTAACCGGGCCGGGCGACCGCGTACGCGTCGGCGCGGCCCAGGAAGCGCGCGGGGTGATCGGTCGGCGGGATGGTCATGCCCGCAGGATACGGTCCGGTCGGCGGTTCAGTCGCCGGACCTGACCGGCCCGCTCGCGGCGGCCTCTGTCCCGGCCGCCGTGGTCGGCGCAGGCCCAGTCTGGACAGGCTCGGTCGGGGTACGCTCAGGTGTCGTCGGTGCAGCAGGCGCCGGTATCACGGGCGCGGCACTGCTGGGCACCGTGCCGGCCGGGACCGGAGGGACCGGCGCGAGACCGGTCCGATTCCCACGGCGGCCCCGCTTCGTTCCGTCGGAAGCCGGTCGGGGCGTCGCGGGCCGAGCCTTGAACGGACGGACCGGGGCGCGCACGCTGGGCCGCCACGCGCTGGCCACGAAGTACACCACGCCCGCCAGGACGCCGGTGATCAGCAGGAACCACAGCAGGCGGCCCAGCACCCCGGCTGCGCCCACAATGAACAGGCCCAGGCCGGTCAGGAGCTGCCCGAGCAGCCACACGGCGGCCAGGGCCGTCACAGCCAGCAGCACCACGCCCGCCAGGGCCAGCAGGAGACGCGTCATCAGGGCGCAGTGTAGCAAGGGGCGCGTGCAGATGGACGGCGAACAGACCGGGCGGGGCTGGCGTACCCTGGGCGGCGTGAAGATGCTGGAAACGGAGCTGCTCGTGGTGGGCGGCGGGGTGGCCGGGGCGTACGCGACCCTCACGGCGCGCAGTTACGGGGCGGACGTCCTGCTGGCCTGCAAGACGCCCCTCGTGGGCGGTTCGACCCGCTGGGCGCAGGGCGGCATCGCCGCGCCGCTGGCGGAGGGCGACGAGGACGCGCACGCGCAGGACACCGTGAAGGCCGGGCGGGGCCTGTGCGAGCCGGAAGCGGTGCAGGCCTTCGTGCGCGACGCCCGCTCGCACGTGGAGACCCTGCGGGACCTGGGCGTGACGTTCAGTCCGCACGCCACGCTGGAGGGCGGGCACAGCCGGGCGCGCATCCGGCATCAGGGGGACGCGACCGGGCACGCGATCAGCGTGGCGCTCGCCGAGGCCCTGCAGGCGGGGCGCAGTCCGGCGCTGCGGCTGATGGAGCACGCGTTCGTACGCAACCTGCGCGTGTCGGGCGGCGCGGTGGTGGGCGCGGACCTGCTCACGCCGGACGGCCCGGTACGGGTGCGGGCGGGGGCGGTGCTGCTCGCCACGGGGGGTTTCGGGCGGCTGTACCCGGTGACGACCGCGCCGCCCGAGGGCACCGGGGACGGGCTGGGGCTGGCGTGGCAGGCGGGCGCGGCGCTGCGGGACCTGGAGTTCGTGCAGTTCCACCCGACCGCCGTGGTGCGGGACGGCGCGGCGCACCTGGTCACCGAGGCCGCGCGGGGTGAGGGGGGCCGCTTATTGAACGCGCGCGGTGAGCGCTTCATGGAGCGCTACGACCCGGCGCTGGAACTCGCGCCGAGGGACGTGGTGGCGCGCGCGATCGCCGCGGAGATCGCCGCGACGGGCCGCGTGGATCTGGACCTGCGGCACCTGGGCGCGGCGTTCGTGCGCTCGCGCTTCCCGACGGTGACGGCGTCCCTGGCCCCGCTGGGCCTGGACCTGGGCGCGGACCTGATCCCGGTACAGCCCGCCGTGCACTACACGATGGGCGGCGTGCAGACGGACGTGCAGGGCCGCTCGAGCGTGCCGGGCCTGTACGCGGCGGGCGAGGTAGCGTCCAGTGGCCTGCACGGCGCGAACCGCCTGGCGAGCAACAGCCTGTCGGAGGGGCTGGTGTTCGGCGCGCGGGCGGCCCGCGCGGCCCTGGCCGCCCTGAAGGCCGTGCCCGCCCGCTCGGAGGCACTGGACGCGCCGCTGGTGGACCCGGCCTGCCTGCCCGATCTGCGCGCGGTGGTGGCGGGCGCGGCGGGCCTGCGCCGGGACGCGGCGGGCCTGCGCGCGGCGCTGGACGGCTGGCAGTGGCCGGGCACGACCACCGAGTCCCGTGAGAGTCTGGAGGCGGGGCACCTCGCCCTGATCGGCGGGCGGCTGCTGCGCGCCGCCCTGGCCCGCGAGGAGTCGCGCGGCGGGCATCACCGCACGGACTTCCCGCGTGAGGCGGCGTCGGCCGTGCACTCGGTGCAGTCGCGGGCGCTGGGGGATGGGGTGGCCCGCGTGCCGGTCGGCGTGCCCGAGGCGCGCGCGGCTGTGCTAGGGTCTTCCGCGTGAATTCCCGCACAACGCTGACCGTGGGGGCCGCCCCGTGCTGAGTCTGGATGAGCGCCTGCGCGCCGCCCTGGCCGAGGACATCGGCCGCGGCGACGCCACGACCCTCGCCACCATTCCCGCCGCGCAGCAGGCCCGCGCGGAGTTCCTGCTCAAGGAGGCCGGGGTGCTCAGCGGCCTGGCGGTCGCCACGCGCGTGTTCGCGCTGGTGGACCCGACCGTGACCGTCACCTGGACCGCGCAGGATGGCGAGGCACGCACCCGCGGCCCGGTCGGCACGGTGCAGGGCGCGGCCCGCAGCCTCCTGACCGGCGAGCGGCTGGCCCTGAACCTCATGCAGCGCCTGTCGGGCGTGGCGACCCAGACGCGCCGTCACGTGGACGCCCTGGGCGAGTCGCGCACGCGCTTGCTCGACACCCGCAAGACCACGCCGCTGTGGCGCGACTTGGAAAAACAGGCCGTGCGGCACGGGGGCGGCTTCAACCACCGCGCGGGCCTGGACGACGGCATCCTGATCAAGGACAACCACGTCGCCGCCGCCGGGAGCATCACCGAGGCGATCCGCCGCGCGCGGGACGCCGCGTACCTGCTGAAAGTCGAGTGCGAGGTGCCCGACCTCGCCGGGCTGGAGGAAGCCCTGCGCGCCGGGGCCGACCGGGTGCTGCTGGACAACATGAGTGACGACCTGCTGGCCCAGGCGGTGGCGGTGCGGGACCGGCTGGCGCCGCACGTCACGCTGGAGGCCAGCGGCAACATGACGCCCGCGCGCCTGCCTGCCGTGGCGGCCAGCGGCGTGGATTTCGTGAGCGCCGGGGGCCTGACCCACTCCGCGCCCGCGCTGGACATCAGCCTGAACTTCATTCCCCTTCCCGAGACTGCACTGCCCGAGGACCCCAAATGACCGACTCTGCTCCTGAAGCCGTGAATCCCGTCGTCCCCCGCCCCCAGACCCCGCACCGCGACCTGCTGCAACTGGAGGTCCTGCCCGACGAGGCGCAGATCCGCGCGGACATCGAACGCCTCCGGAAGGAGCGCAACGCGGTGATCATCGCGCACAACTACCAGCGGCCCGAGGTGCAGGGAATCGCGGACTTCGTCGGGGACTCGCTGGGCCTCTCTCGGCAGGCGGCGAAAACCGACGCGGACGTGATCGTGTTCGCCGGGGTGCATTTCATGGCGGAAACCGCCGCGATCCTCAACCCGGAAAAGACCGTGCTGCTGCCCGACCTGCGCGCCGGGTGCTCCCTGGCCGACACCGTGACCGCGCAGGGCATCCGCGACTGGAAGACGCAGAACCCTGGCGGGCTGGTCGTCACGTATGTGAACACCACGGCCGACGTGAAGGCCGAGAGCGACTACTGCGTCACCAGCGGCAACGCCGTGCAGGTCGTGCAGAGCCTCCCGGAGGGCGTGCCGGTCCTGTTCGCCCCCGACCGGTTCCTGGCGGCGCACGTGATCCGCGAGACGGGCCGCGCCATGGACGTCTGGGACGGCGCGTGCCACGTGCACGAGGCGATCCGCCCCGAGGACGTGCAGGGCCAGCAGGCGGCGTACCCGGACGCGGAACTCCTCATCCACCCCGAGTGCGGCTGCTCCAGCCGGATCCTCGGCGCCATTCCCGAGTTGCAGCTGTACTCCACCGAGGGCATGATCCACCGCGCCAAGGCCAGCCCCGCGCAGGCATTCATCGTCGTCACCGAGACCGGCATGGTCACCCGCCTGGAACACGACGTGCCCGACAAGACCTTCATTCCCGTCAGCCGCACCGCCTGCTGCGAGTACATGAAGATGATCACCCTGGACAACATCCGCGACGCCCTGGTGAACCTCGAACCCCGCGTGACCGTCCCGGCGGACATCCGCGCGCTGGCCCTGAAACCCATCGAACGCATGCTCGCCATCGGGTAACGACAAGGCCCAGGGGGCGCGGACTGATCGAACGTCCGCGCCCCCTCGCGTTATGGTCAGTCCCGGGCGTCGTCCAGGTGCTCCTGCACGTCCTGGCGCATTCGGACGGCGAGCGGCCAGCGCAGGTAGCCTTCCAGGGTGGCGGCGTCGGGCTTGGCGCCGAACCACAGGTCGAACAGCTCACCGATGGTCGGGGCGCCGTCCTCGGCGGGCGTGAATGTCACCCGGTCACCCGCGCCCACTGTGCCAGGCTGGAGGACACGCAGGTACGCGCCGGGGCGGCGGGCCCGCGCGAACGTCTTCGCGAAGGTGCCGTCCCCCATGTGCGCCGCGAGGGTCGCGCAGGGAATGCGGGGCGCGGTGACCTCAAACACCACGTCACCCTCGGGGGCATGCACGGTCAGGCGGTCCCCCACCCGGAGCTGCGCGGACTCCAGCCCGCTCAGGACGAGATTCTCACCCAGGGTGCCGGGCCGCAGCGGCTCGCCCAGCACCTCGGTCCAGTGGTCGTAATCGGGCGCGGTGTACAGGTACGCCGCCTGATCGGGTCCACCGTGGTGCTTCCTGTTGTCGATGTGGTCGCCGTCCAGTCGTTCCACGCCGACGGTCACGCGGCCCGGTACCGGGTGCTTGTCGATCCCGCTGATGTCGTCGCGTTTCCCGACGCGCAGGGCGGTCGGCTGCCCGACGCACACGGCGTCCAGCTTGAGGGTGGGGGTCATGCCCGCCAGCGTAGCGTGCCGGGCGCGGGGTGTGGCCGACAGGAGCGCAGGGCGTGGTGACCGCTGTCCTCGTCAGGAACGCGGGCGTGTGATGGAATGCGGGGCGTGAGTGTTCCGCCCCCCGCGTCCCCCTTCGATCCCGCCCTGGCCGAGGCGGGGCGAGTCCCGACCCTGGCCGTGCTGATCGCCCTGTTCGGCCTGACCGTCCTGCCGTTCCTGGCGGGCCTGATCCAGGGGCAGACCGAGGGCGTCCTGCGGCAACTGATCTACGCGGCGGGCACGGCGTTCCTGCTGAGCATGGTGTGGCGCGGCAGCGTGTGGGCGTGGCGCCTGACCCTGAGTTTCGGGATGCTGGCGGGCTTTCTGGTGTTCATCGTGGGCATGCTGGCGGGCAGCGCGTCCTGGCGCGGCTGGGTCGTCAGCCTGGCGGGGCTGGGCTACCTGCTGCTGTGCACGGCGCTGGTGGGGACGCCCAGCATCCGAGCGTTCCTCGATTCCCGCTGGGCGCAGCGGTCCGGGCGGCGGGCGTGAGCGGCGAGCGGCGCTTCACGGTGCAGGGCACGAACAACTCGTTCACCTGCGCCAACTGCGGGTCCGAGGTGCATCCCCTGCAGAACGGGTCGGTGCGCAACCACTGCCCGGCGTGCCTGCACAGCCTGCACGTGGACGTCATGCCCGGCGACCGCGCCTGCGACTGCCACGGCGTGATGGAACCCGTGGACGTGGACCAGAGCGGGAAGAAGGGCTGGGTGATCGTGCACCGCTGCCGCAGGTGCGGATTCACGGGCCGCAACCGCGCCGCGCTGGACGACCCGGGGCAGCCGGACAGCTGGGACGCGCTGATCGCGATCAGCAGCCGCAGGCGCGACTGATCGGGTAGGGCGGCGCGGCGGCGCTGGCAGGGGGTCGGGGTATCCTGCGCGTCATGGCACTCTGGCTTGTGTTCGGTTTCATCCTCCTCAGCGCGACCCTGATCCTGGCGATGACGTTCGGCCCGCTGCGCGCGGCGGCGAACGTGCGGGTCATCCGGATGATCGCGTACGTGCAGTACGCGGCGGCGCTGCTGCTCTTGGGCGCGCGCCTGACCGGGAAGGCATGACAGTCCACACGCTCGACCTGAACTTCCAGAACACGCCGGGGGTGATCGCGTCCAGCGTGTTCGACACCGGGGACGGGCTGGCGGTCGTGGATACCGGGCCGGGCAGCACCCTGGGCGCGCTGGCGACCGGGCTGGGCGGGCTGGGCGCATCGCTGGCGGACGTGCGGCACGTGCTGCTCACGCACATTCACTTCGACCACGCGGGCGCGGCGGGCACGGTGCTGGACCGGGTGCCGCAGGCCCGCGCGTACGTGCACGAACGCGGCGCGGCGCACCTGTCGCGCCCGGAGCGGCTGCTGGCGAGCGCCACGCAGATCTACGGCGAGCACATGGACACCCTGTGGGGCCCCATGCAGCCCATCGATCCCGGGCGCCTGACCGTCCTGAAGGGTGGCGAGGCGTTGACGATGGGCCGAGTGCCCGTGCAGGTGCACTACACGCCGGGTCACGCCGTGCACCACGTCTCGTACCACGCCGGGGACGCCCTGTTCCTGGGGGACGTGGGGGGCATCCGGCTGGACGTTGCCCAGACACCCCGCGCGCCCACGCCCCCGCCGGACATCAATCTGGAGGCGTGGCGGGACAGTCTCTCCGTGCTGGAGACGCTGGACGCCCGGACGCTGCACCTCGCGCATTTCGGGGCGTACCCGAACACGCCCGCCCACTGGGCCGGGCTGCGCGCGACCATGACCGCCGACGCCGAGCGCGTCCGCGCGGGCCTGACGGCCGGACTGGACTCGCAGGCCATCACGACCGCCTTCACCGAGGAGCTTATGCACGACCTGTCCCTGGAAGACCCGACTCTGCCCGCCCGTTACGATTTCGCGTGCCCGCCGTGGATGAGCGTACAGGGCCTGCTGCGCTACTGGGCGCGGCAGGCGGCGCGGGGGACGGCCTGATGCGCGTCCTGGTGATCGGCGGCGGCGGGCGTGAGCACGCGATCGTGCACGCCTGCGTCCGCGCGGGGCACGAGGTGCTGTGCACGCCCGGCAACCCCGGCATCGGGGGGATGGCCCGCGTGATCGGCAGCGCGCAGGACGCCGCGAGCCTCGCGCAGCTGGCCCGCACCGAGGCGGCAGACGTGGTGATCGTGGGGCCGGAGGCGTACCTCGCGGCGGGCGTCGTGGACGAGTGCGAGGCACTGGGCATCCCGGCGTTCGGCCCGTCGCGCGCCGCGAGCCGCCTGGAGGGCGACAAGGCCTGGAGCAAGGCGTTCATGCACCGCCACGGCATCCCGACCGCCGCGCACCACACCTTCAGTGACCTGGGCGCGGCCGGGGCGCACGTGGCGGCCCTGACGCCGCCCATCGTGGTGAAGGACGCGGGCCTGAAGGCCGGGAAGGGCGTCACCATCGCCCACACCGCCGAGGAGGCGCACGCGGCGCTGCGGGACATCTTCACGCAGCCGGGCGCCCAGGCGGTCATCGAGGACTTCATGACCGGGCAGGAGGTCACGGTGCTGGCCCTTACCGACGGCAGCGCCTATGCCCTGACGCCACCCAGCCAGGACCACAAGACCATCCACGACGGCGACACCGGCCCCATGACCGGCGGGATGGGCGTCATCTGCCCCTTCTCCATCAGCGCCGAGACGCTGGAGGTCGTACGGCGCGACATCATCGAACCTACCCTGGCGGGCATGCGCGCGGACGGGCACCCGTTCCGGGGCGTGCTGTACGCCGGGCTGATGCTCACGCCGCAGGGCCCGAAGGTCGTGGAGTTCAACGCCCGCTTCGGCGACCCCGAGGCGGAAGCGGTGCTGCCTCTGCTGGAGAGTGACCTCGCGCGGCACGCCCTGGACGCCGCGCGCGGCCAGCTTCAGCCGGAGGACGTACGCTTCCGCGACGCTGCGAGTGCCACCATCATCCTCGCCGCGCCCGGCTACCCCGGCGAACCGCAGAAAGGCATTCCCCTCACCCTCCCCGAACCCGGGCCCGACGAGGTCATCTACCACGCGGGCACCACGGGCAGCGCCGCCGAGCTGATCAGCAGCGGGGGCCGCGTGCTGGCCGTCACCGCTGTCGCGGACACCCTGAACGGCGCGCTGGGCCGCGCGTACGCCCTCGCGGACCGCGTGGATTTCCCCGGCGCGCAACTGCGACGCGACATCGGCGCCCGCATCGGCGCGGCCCCTGACCCCACGCCCGTTTGACCAGCCCGCGCGCACGCGCTACCATTCCCCACGCACCGGCCGGTGTGGCGGAATGGTAGACGCACTCGACTCAAAATCGAGCGGGAAACCGTAGGGGTTCGAGTCCCCTCACCGGCACCAAGGTATGCAGATGCCCTCGCTCCCAGCGGGGGTATTTGCATCTGCTCCGTCCGGGGACCGGGTTAACCGGGCCTGAACAACCTGTGCGAGAGCACGAAGTGACCGTTCTCCAGATGCACCCCCAGAAACAGTGCACTGAACCCCTGGCAGGGGTTTCCAGTTCCATTGAAGGGCCAACACCACGCCCTTCAGTTCCACTTCCAACCGCTGGTGTTGTCAGGTGCTCGCTCTGCTCGTTCAGGAGTACGGAAGGTACCTTCCATACTCCTGAATTCTGCTGTGAGATCGGGATCTCCACCTTCAGATTTCCCAGGCTCGGACGGCGGCAGGGAACGTCGTGTCCAAGTTCAAGACATTCGGGGCAGGCGTTGCCTCCCCCGAACTCCTCTTTTCACGACTGCGCCAGCAGTTTCCAACAGTCGCGTAGCACCCTGGCGTGAACGGTCTTCGGTTTACTCCGGACAACGGTCAGGTGGTCCGGGTGCCGCGCGCGTACGGAGCGGGCAGCGTGTGCTCTGCACCGAGATTGCGGGCCGCGGCCTGCACCCAGTGTGGGTCGCCCAGTACGGGGCGGGCCAGGGCGATCAGGTCGGCGTCCCCGTTGCGCAAGATGGCCTCGGCACGCTCTGGAGTGTCGATCATGCCGACGGTCATGACGGTCAGGTCCGGCACAGCCGCCTTGACCTGCGCCGCGAAGGGAGTCTGGTAGCCGGGCGCGGGCGTGATCTGCTGCTCGGGCGTCAGGCCGCCGCTGCTGAGGTCCAGCACGTCCACGCCCTCGCGGGCGAGCAGGCCTGCCAGCACGACGGTCTGTGATTCGTCCCAGCCGCCGGGCGCCCAGTCGGTGGCGCTCAGGCGCACGAACAGCGGCTTGTGGTGCGGCCAGACCTCCCGCACGGCGCGTGTGACCTCCAGCACGAGGCGGGTGCGGTTCTCAAAGCTCCCCCCATACTCATCAGTCCGGCTGTTCGCCAGTGGCGAGAGGAACTGGTGCAGCAGGTAGCCGTGCGCAGCGTGGATCTCGACCACGTCGAACCCCGCAATCTCGGCGCGGCGGGCGGCCTGCCGGAACGCCCCGACGATGCCGGCGATATCTTCCGTCGTCATGGCGTGCGGTTGGGGGAACGACTCGTTGTAGGCGCTGGCGTCCGGACCGATCACGTCCCAGCCGCCCCGCTCGGGTGGCACCGCGCCGCGCCCGCGCCACGGGGCGTAGGTGCTCGCCTTGCGGCCTGCGTGGGCCAGCTGCACGCCGATCAGCCCGCCCTGCGCGTGCACGAAATCCGTCACGCGACCCAGCGGGATGATCTGTCGGTCCTCCCACAGGCCCAGATCCTCGGGGCTGATGCGGCCCTCGGGACTCACGGCGGTTGCCTCGGCGATGATCAGGCCCGTCCCGGCCAGCGCGTACTGTCCCAGGTGCACCAGATGGAAGTCGTTCGCCAGTCCGCCCTGCGCGGAGTACATGCACATGGGGGACACGACCACGCGGTTGGGCAGCGTCACGTCGCGGAGTTTCAGCGGCTGGAACAGCAGGGGACCTTCAGTCATGCGCCGAATCTAGGCCCGCACGCCCCTCCCCTGCCAGTCCCGTCGCGTTCACGCGACCCTGAGACCTGACTTCAGCGGCGGGCCTGCCAGCGCGCGTGCGCCTGCGCCGCCTGCGTCCCGGCGAGCGTCCAGAACATGGTCTCGAGGTCGTGCAGAGCGGCGGCGTCCGCACCCGCGCGGGTCGGTTGCCGGTAGGGGGTCGCTTCCAGCCGCACCAGCAACGTCCGGTGAGCCCCGAGGGTGAGGCTGCGCTCGGCGGCGAGCAGGACCGCCGGCTCGGGCGCGCTACGGGCCGCTGTCACGAGCGCCGCGTACGCGCCGGACAATTCCTGCAAGGCCCGGATATCCGGGGCATACACCCAGGGACCGTGCTCGCCCAGCAGGGCCAGGAAGCCCGTCCACTCGGCGCGCAGCACTGCCGGGACGACCTCCCGCGCGCCCACGTCCGGCGTCAGCCAGGGGCGCACACCCAGCAGGTCTGCCCTGAACCAGCGTTCCCCGGCGAACTCCGCCCCGGCCCGCGCGGCCTCGCTGGGACCGCCGATGTCGCGCAGTTCCGCCAGATGCGCCAGCCGCGCCCGCGCGCCCTCCGGCAGAGGCTGCGAGCGGGGGCGCAGTAGGCCCAGCGCCGCCCAGCGGGCCGGCAGGTCCGCCATCAGCTGCTCGCGCTCGTGTAGCTCGCCACCGCGTACCGCCAGAACCAGCGCGTACCCAGGAACAGGGCCGCCGCGATGAGCGGAGACGCCAGCGCCAATCCCCCACCCAGCGCGCCCGTCAGCGCCTGCGCGGGCACGGTCGTGATGAACGCCACCGGCAGCACGAACGTCAGCACGAACCGCACCGGCACCGGGAACGCCGCCACCGGGAACCGCGCCGCGCCGAACACGCCGCTGAACAGTTCCGTGACGTTCTGCGTCTTCACGAACCAGAACGCCGTCGTGCTCAGGCCCAGGTAGATGCAGTACACGATCACCACCGCCGACCCGTACAGCATCGCCGCCGCCAGCGCCCCGCCCGGTGTGACATCCAGCCCGGACGCCGCGTACCCGATCAGACCCAGCCCGATCAGCAGGTCCGGGAAGCGCAGCACGTTCAGGTTCCGGGTACTCACGTTGAACTGCGCGTCGATGGGCTTCAGCAGCGTGAAATCCATGTTCCCCGTCCGCACGGCCTCCGCGATCTTCGACATGTTCGGCTGGATGAACACGCTGATCACGCCCTCGGTCAGCATGAAAAAGCCCGTCACGAGCAGCGCCTCCCGGAACGACCAGCCGCCCACCTGCGTCACGCCCGGCTGACCGAACAGAATGCTGAGCCCCAGCAGCGTCACCCCCACCTCACCCAGACTCGCCAGCACCGCACCCAGGAAGTTCGCGCGGTACTCCAGCTGCGCCGACAGGGTGGCCCCCACGAAGATGCGCACGAGGCGCAGGTACCGCCTCACGGGGCCCTCCGGGCGGGTTGATAGGTGATGGTTGATGGTTGATGGAACAACATCTGCACGATTCTTTCAACCATCAACATTCGACCTTCAACGGCCCCCCTCATGCGCCCACCGCGCCGTATTTACGCAGGCCGATCCGCCAGACGATCAGGCGCACCACCCAGAACACCGCGAGCCACACGAGAAGTACCAGGGCGCCGCGCCCGGCCTGAGCCAGGGTGGCCTTTCCGGCCAGGAGTTGCGCGGGGAGGCCCAGCATGTACGGGAACGGCGTCCAGACGGCGACGCACTGCACCCAATCGGGGTAGAAGGCCAGGGGTGCGAACATGCCACCCAGCGCGGCGTACACCAGCCACACGACCTCCTGAAAGGACGCGCTGCTCTCGGTCCAGAAGGCCAGCAGGCCGATGGCGTACTCATACAGGAACCGCACGCTGAAGCCCAGCGCGGCCAGTCCCAGGGCCGCCGGGTACGCCCACCACTCGCGGGTGAAGGACGCGCCGGACAGCCACGTGAACACCCCCACCAGTGCCAGCAGCGGCACGATCCGCACCAGCCGCTCGGCGACGTGCGACGCGACGTGCAGCCACATGGGGTCCACCGGGCGCAGCAGCTGCGGCGACAGCGTCCCCTGACGGATCTGGAAGTCCAGCTCGTGCGACACCCACACGACCAGCAGCTGCGACACCAGCCACGTGGACAGGAAGTAGGTGGCGAACTCCGGCGCGCTGTACCCGCGGATCTGCCCACCGGGCGCGGCGGCGGCCTGCGCCATCCACACGAGCATCATGACCAGGGACAGCGTGCCCGACAGCATCCAGATCACGACCTCGGCGCGGTACTCGGCCATCTCCGCGAAGCGCGTAGCGAACAGCACCCGCGCCTTGAACGCCAGCGCCCTCACACAGGCTCCGGGGTGCGTTCCGGCTGACCAGCCTGACCGGCCCGCGCGCCGAACAGGGACGCCATCACGCTCTCGATACTGGGGTCCTCCACCGTCAGGTCCGCCACGTCCAGCTCCGCCAACAGCGCCGCCGCCCGCTCACTGACCAGCGCGCGCGGCACCGTCAGCTCGGCGCTCAGGCCGTCCACGCGCACCTCCGACCCGAAGCGGCCCAGCTCGTCTGCCGTCGCTGGGCGGCGCAATTGCAGCCGCACGGTCTTCCCCCCGCCGCCCTGCTCGGCCAGGCGCGCCAGGTCCCCGTCGAACACCACCTCGCCCCGGTCGATCACCAGGATGCGGCGCGCCAGGGCCGTCACGTCCGCCATGTAATGGCTCGTGAGCATCACCGTCGCCCCGTACCGCGCGTTGTAGTCCTGCACGAACGCCCGCACCGACTCCTGCATGTTCACGTCCAGCCCGATCGTCGGCTCATCCAGGAACAGCACCTTCGGGCGGTGCAGCAGCGCCGCCGCCAGCTCGCACTTCATCCGTTCGCCCAGCGACAGCTTGCGCACCTGCTTCTTCAGGATGCCCTCCAGGCCCAGCACCTCCGTGAACTCGGCCATCGTCGCCCGGAACTGCGCGTCCGGGATCTCGTAGATCGCCTGATTCACCAGGAACGAATCCAGCGCCGGGAGGTCCCAGATGAGCTGCTGCTTCTGCCCCATCACCAGCGTGATCTGCCGCAGGAACGCGTTCTCCCGCCGCCCCGGCTCGAAGCCCGCCACGCGCACCTCACCGCCCGACGGGTGCAGCAGGCCCGACAGCATCTTCAGGGTCGTGGTCTTCCCCGCCCCGTTCGGGCCCAGGAACCCCACCACCTCACCCGGCGCCAGGTCGAACGACACGCCCCGCACCGCCTCCACCACCCGCGACCTGCGGCTCACGAACGACCGCAGGCTCCCCAGGAACCCCGGCTCCTTCTCGTGCACCACGTACCCCTTGCGCAGGTCACGCACCCGCACCGCCGCGTCCTCCGCCCCACCCCGATCACCCGTCATGATCACCCAGGGTACGCCAGCACCCAAAACGCCGCCACCCGCTACGCCAGAACGCGTAACGGGCGGTCAGGATGGTTTTTACCCAAGTGGGTCACACGCCCCCTCACCCTTCCAGCGCTGACGCGCCTCTGCTGCGCAGCTCTGCGAGTCCCTCCCTCTCTGCTCCGCAGCTCGCTGAGTCCCACAGGGGGAGAGGGAACAAGGGAACGGTTCAGCGGGGCGTCAGTTCGGTCACGCCGTCCGGGGCCGCCACGAAGGCCCGCTCGGCCATGCCCAGGAACAGCCCCGTGTCCACGACGCCCAGCGTGCCCTTCAGCTGGCGTTCCAGCGCGGCGATATCCGTCCCGGCAGGAATCTGCGCGTCGAAAATGTAATTCCCGTTGTCCGTCACGTACGGCTGCGCGCCCGACTGCCGCAACCGCCCCGACGGGAGGATGACGCGCAGGCGCTCGATGGTGCTCAGGAACCCGAACCGGGCGATCTCGATGGGCAGCGCGGACTTCTCGCCGATGTGCTCCACCAGTTTCGTGTGATCGGCGATCACGATGAACCGCCGCGCCTGCACCTCTGTCAGTTTCTCGCGCAGCAGCGCCCCGCCCAGACCCTTGATCAGGTCGAGGTTCGGCGCGATCTCGTCCGCACCGTCAATTGCGATATCCAGCGGACGCGGGTCGAGCGGCTCCACGGGAATGCCCACCTGCCGGGCCAGCGTGTCACTCGCCTCGCTGGTTGCCACGCCCACCACGCCCGTCAGTTCACCCGCCGCGAGTTTCCGGCCGATCTCCTCGATGGCGTACTTCGCGGTGCTGCCCGTCCCCAGGCCCACCCGGTCCCCACTCTTCACCAGGGCAACGGCACGCAGGGCCGCCTCGCGCTTCAACGCCTCCAGATCCATCAGTTCCCACCCTTCGCCGCGCGGTCCTTCTCGATGGCCGCCGCCACGTGGTCCGCGTGCCCGTCCACCTTCACCGCCAGCCACGACTTCACCAGCCGGCCATCCGGGCCGATCAGGAAGGTCTGACGCTTGATGCCCTCCGTGACCTTCCCGTACATGTTCTTCGTCCCGAACGACCCGATGGACCGCAGGAACACCGCGCCCGGATCACTCAGCAGCGGGAACGGCAGGCTGAACTTCTCCGCGAACCGCGCGTGACTGTCCGCGTCATCCGCGCTCACGCCCAGAATCGCCGCGCCACGCTCGCGCAGCAGCACGTTGTCCCGGAAATCACACGCCTCCCGCGTGCACCCCGGCGTGTCGTCCTTCGGGTACACGTACAGCACCACGTACCGCCCCACGAAATCAGGCAGCGAATGCGCCTGCCCCGCCGCGTCCATCAACGTGAACGCCGGGAACGCCTCCCCCACCACCGGAACCTGCACCGAATCACTCATGCGCCCAGCCTAGCGCGCCCCAGCAGGAGCCTGTCCAGCCCGCGCGGGTGTCACGAGGCTGGCGACACAAAGGCCTGGATGGCCGGAAGCAGCGGGAACGTGTTGCGGGCCAGTTGATGTTCCACCTCCCGCGCCGTGGCCCAGGCCAGTGCGTGCTGCTCCGGGGTGATCTCGCCACTGTGCAGGGCGGTGTCGAGTTCGTCCGCGTCGATGATTTCCGGAACGCCGGGCGTCCAGTCGGCGCTCAGGGTGGCGCGCACGTCGAGGTACAGGTCGTCCAGCCACGGTATCCCGTCCTCGCCCAGTCCGGTGGCGGCGCACACGTCCGCGTAGGCGAACACGGGCGTTTCTCCGTTCAGGATGACCAGCAGCGCCGCGTGTCCCTGTGGGGGCACCAGCGTCAGCCAGCGCGCTCCGACCGCCAGGGTGGGCACCGTGACCCCCTGCACGGTCACCGCGTGCGGCTCTGGAACGTGCGTGAAGGTCACGTCCACCAGCCAGCCCTCAGGCAGCGTCACGACGCGCTGCGTGCCCTGCACACCGGGAAAGAACTGGAGGTACCGGCCATCCTTGCGCTTCACGCCCGCAGGGTAGGGCAAGGGTGAAGCGCTGCACCCCGCAGGTGCCGTAAGAACGGCGGTTCACGGTAGATGCCGTGACTTCGTGCAGGACACCGCACAGACGAATGGTCGCACGACGACGGACTCGAATCAACGGTGGTGATCGAGCCTGCAATGCATGACTGACTCCCGCTCACAGGTCGCATGTGCGACGCCGCTGGCGTGCTCTCGACCATAAGCTGAGCTGGTGAAGTCGTTCCGCGCTGCACTCGCTTTCCTGATCTTTGCCTCATGCGCTCCTACGCAGACCACCCACGGCTCCCTGTATGACGCCATTTTCAGCGCTGCTAAAAACGAGCCCCTCACGTCCTCCATCAAGGCCAGTCAACTCACCGCGCGATTCCGGAGGGCCAAGGCATGATCCCAAGAAACCCAGAGGACGTTCACGCGCCGTTGACCAGTTACGTACACCAGATCGAGGTGCCCAGCCCAGCACGCTGGCTGGTACTGTCGGGGCAGCTGGGCCAGCACCCGGACGGGAGCGTACCCGAAGACCCGATTGCGCAGGTCGAGGTGGCGCTGGAGAACCTGAATCGCAACCTCGCTGCGGCCAGCATGACCGTCAGTGACATCGTGAAGCTCACCATCTATCTCGTCAGTGAGGTCGACGCGGCCGCGCGCCGCGCCGTCTTCGCCCGCTGGCTGGACGGACATCTCCCGTGCATGACCTTGCTGTATGTCACCGCCCTCGCGGCGCCACAGTACAAGGTGGAACTCGACGCCTGGGCCTGCCGCGCCACGCCTGAGAGGACGGACACCTGAACGGAACCCTGATCAGCCACGTACAACGTAACCGCCAGAAATAAATCTCACGTCAGGTGTACGGGTCTTCCAGGTAGCGCTTGAGGACGTGCACGGGTGGGTAGGTACCCGCCTGGAGTTGCGTTTCGACATGCCGCGCGTGTGTCCAGGTGGCGTCGGCCTGGGCGGGTGTGACGAGGCCCTGGGTGACGGCGTCGTCGAGTTCGTCCCCGTCGATGATGCCGGTCGCGTCGATCACCCAGGGGTCGTGTTCGGCGGGGTGGCCGATCACGTCGAGGTACAGGTCGTCGTGCCAGGGGTACCCGCTGTCGTGCCAGCCCTCGCCGCCGTGCAGGTCGATGTAGTACTGCACGGGTCGCCCGGCGGCGTCGAGCTGCATGGTCAGGGCGCTGCCGGGCGCGCCGTGCCCGCTGGTGGGGTGGGCGCGCACCCAGCGGTACCCGCTGCCCAGGATGCGGCGCAGGCCGTCCCGTCCGGGGATGGGCACGTCGAGGGGCCGGATGACGTCGTGCGCGACGAAGTCCACGATCACGTGTCCGGGGACGTGCAGGACGGTCTGGGTGTGGCGGGTGACGCGCGCCCAGCCGCTCAGGTCGAAGACTTTCCGTTTCATGCCCCTCCCCCATCAGCTTCCTGAAATGGTGTTGCCTGTCTTCCTGCTCGACTGCTTTCCGTTGTCCCCTCTCCCCCTGTGGGACTCAGCGAGCTGCGGAGCAGAGAGGGAGGGACTCGCAGAGCTGCGCAGCAGTGGCGCGGAGCGCCGGAAGGGTGAGGGGGCGAGGTGAAGGCTCCGGTGTCCTTACCCGAGGCTCCGGACGGCGCGCAGCATGAGGTCGCCCTCGGTGGCCTGCACGCGGGCCTTGAGGTTGGCGAGGTCGTCGCCTGGGTGGACGGGCACGCGGGCCTGCGCGAGGATGGGGCCTTCGTCGATGCCGGCGGTGACGAGGTGGACGGTGGCGCCGCTCTCTAGGTCGCCGCTGGCGAGGACGCTCTCGTGGACGCGGTCGCCGTACATGCCGCGTCCGCCGTGGCGGGGCAGGAGGCTGGGGTGGATGTTCACGAGGCGGCCCGCGAAGTGCGCCAGGACGCGGGGGCCGATCTCGCGCATGTAGCCGCTGAGGACGAGTGTGTCCGCGCCCGCGCCGACGAGGACGTCCAGGATGGCGGCGTCCAGGTCGTCCGGGTCGGGGTAGTTCGCGCTGCTGAGGTGTGCGACTGCTAGGCCCGCGTCGCGTGCCCAGGCGAGGGCCGGGGAGCGGCTGTTGTTGCTGACCAGGGCGACCGGGGTGGCGTTCAGCTCGCCCGCGCGGCAGGCCTCGACGAGGTGCCGCGCGGCGCTGCCGCCGTGCGAGGCGAGAAAGCCGAGGTTCATTCGGCGGTGTCGGGTGCGCCGAGTTCCTGAAGCAGGTAGGCGCTGGTGAGAATGCCGTTGTGGTAGTCGGTGACGGCGAAGCTCTCGTTGGGGCTGTGGGGGGCGTCCTCGTTCAGGCCGAGGTCCACGAACAGGACGGGGGCGTGCAGGATGTCGTTGAAGGCCGCGACGATCGGGATGCTGCCGCCGGTGCGGGCGAACACGGCTTCACGGCCGAAGACGCGCTTGAGGGCGCGGTTCGCGGCGAGGTTGTAGGGGCTGTTCAGGTCGAACTTGAAGGGGCGGCCGCCGTGGTGCGGGTGGACGACGGCGGTGGTCCCTGCGGGCGCGAGGGTGGGCACGTACTCGCTGATGAGCCGCGTGATGCGCTCGGGATCCTGTCCGGGCACGAGGCGCATGCTGACCTTCGCGCCGGCCTTGGCGGCGATGACGGTCTTGCTGCCTTCGCCCTGGTAGCCGCCCCAGATGCCGTTCACGTCGAGGGTAGGGCGGCCCCACAGGCGTTCGAGGGTGGTGTACCCGGCCTCGCCGGGCAGGGCGGGCACGCCGATGCTCGCGGCGAACGCAGCGTCGTCGTGGGGGAGGTCGGCCCACATCTGGCGTTCGGTGTCGGTCAGGTCGTCGATGCCGTCGTAGAAGCCGGGGATGGTGACGCGGCCCTGGTCGTCCTTGAGGCGCGTGATGATCTCGGCCAGCGCGTTGATGGGGTTGGGGGCAGCGCCGCCGTAGCTGCCGCTGTGCAGGTCGCGGTTGGCGCCCTGGACGTGAATCTCGACGTAGCTCAGGCCGCGCACGCCGTAGGTGATGGTGGGCACGTCGGGCGCGAAGCGGCTCCCGTCGCTGATGACGATCACGTCGGCCTTGAGTTCCCCGGCGTGGTCGCGTAGGTACGGTTCGAGGTTGGGGCTGCCGATCTCCTCCTCGCCTTCGAGCAGGAATTTCACGTTCACGGGCAGTTCGCCCTGCGAGAGCAGCAGTTCCACGCCCTTGACGTGCGCGTACGCCTGTCCCTTGTCGTCGGTGCTGCCGCGCGCGTAGATGCGCCCGTCGCGGACGGTGGGTTCGAAGGGCGGCGTGACCCATTCCTCCAGCGGCGCCTCGGGCTGCACGTCATAGTGGCCGTAGATCAGGACGGTGGGTTGACCGGGGGCGTTCAGGCGCTCGGCGTACACGACGGGGTGCCCGGCGGTCGGGTCGATGCGGGCTGTGAAGCCCAGGTCCGCCAGTTTGGCGCGCAGGAACTCGGCGGTGGCGGCCATGTCCGCCGTGCGGGTGGGGTCGGCGCTGACGGAGGGGATGCGCAGCAGGTCGAACAGCTCCGCCTCAGCGCGGTCACGGTCGAGCAGGACACTCAGATCAGGCGTGGTCATGGGGGGATGATACGGGCTGACGGGCGCGGGGCGTCCGGGATGGACGGCTGCGGGTGCGGGGCAGGCGGCCTGGGGGCTCACGCCTCCTGCCTCGCGCGGCCCAGAACCTCTTCGCGGCACGGTCTCAGAAACACTGCTTCCCGTATACTCAAGGGAAGGTATGCCCAGCGACGCGAAAAACCGGCCCGTGTACGTGATCTCCGTGGCGGCGGAACTGGTGGACATGCATCCCCAGACGCTGCGCCTGTACGAACGCAAGGGCCTGATCCGCCCGGGGCGCAGCAGCGGCAAGACGCGGCTGTACAGCGAGCGCGACATCGAGCATCTGCGCGAGATCCGCCGCCTGACGCAGGAACTCGGCGTGAACCTAGCGGGTGTCGAGGAGGTCATGCGTCTTCAGCACGAGCTGGATGACATGCAGGGCGAGTTCGAGGCGGAGATCGAGCGCATCGAGAGTGAACTGCGCGAGCAGGCGCAGCGGCCCGAGGCGCTGCCGGGCGTGGACGGCCGCATCGATCCGCGTGACCGGCCGGTGTACGTGATCAGCATCGCGGCGGAACTGGTGGACATGCACCCGCAGACGCTGCGCCTGTACGAGCGTAAGCAGCTGATCCGCCCGGGGCGCAGCAGCGGCAAGACGCGGCTGTACAGCGAGCGGGACATCGAGCATCTGCGTGAGATTCGCCGCCTGACGCAGGAACTCGGCGTGAACCTTGCGGGCGTCGAGGAGATCATGCGCCTGCGCCACAAGCTGGACGCGACACGGTCGGGTCTGGAGAGCAACGTCCGCCGCATTCAGGAGGACATCACGGAGCGCATGACGAAGTGGCGCACCCTGGCGGAAGGGGATGAACCGGGCGGTGTGGACCGGGAGTGATTCACGCATTCCTCAGCGGTCCGGTCATCCGTCCGTGCAGGATGACCGGGCGCGCCGTATGCTGCGGGGCGTGCTGTCTGCCTGCCGTCCGGTTCCTGCGCCATGCCCGGTGACTTCATGAGGCCCCTGTGGGTGGTGGGGGACATTCACGGGGCGTACGACAAGCTGCGCGCGCTTCTGCTGCGCGCGGGCCTGATCGACTTTGACGGCTCGTGGACCGCCGGGGACACGCACCTGGTGTTTCTCGGAGATTACGTGGACCGCGGGCCGAACGGCCTGGAGGTCATCCGCCTGATCCGCAGCCTGGAGGTGCAGGCGACGGAGGTGGGGGGGCAGGTGACGGCGCTGCTGGGGAATCACGAGGTGATGTTCCTGGCGTCGCTGGTGTTCCGTCACGTGGACCCGCACGACCGGATGGGGTTCCGGGAGTACTGGCTGGAGAACGGCGGTCAGCCGCGTGACGTGGACCTGCTGGAACCGAGTGATCTGGGGTGGCTGTCGAACCGTCCGGCGATAACCGTGTCACACGGGTGGTTGATGGTGCATGCCGACAGCCTGATGTACCTGCGGCTGGGCGACTCGGTGAAGGACGTGAATGCGGAGGTCGCACGCATCCTGGCCAATCCGGACCCGGACGAGTGGGGCCTGTTCCTGAACTGGTTCACGGAGCGTATGGCGTTCGCGCTGGGTGAGGGGGAAGCCAAGGCCCGCCGGGCCCTGTCGGTGTTTGGTGGGGACCGGATCGTGCATGGGCACACGCCGGTGTATGTCCTGCTGGATGAGGCGCTGCATGGCCCGACGGTGGGCGCGGGCGCCCCGATTCCGTACGCGGGGCGGCTGTGCGTGGCGATGGACAGCGGCATGGCGTACCGGGAGGACGCGGGGTTTATCGCGCGGCTGAATCCGCAGGGCATTGCGGAGGTCGTGGCGTTTCCAAGTGGGAGCTCTCTGTACTGATCGCCAGGCTGTCCTGTGTGGGTGTGGGCGCGCGCGGCCGGGCAGCGGTCCGGTAGGCTGTCGGCACGCCGGTTAAAGGTTCCGTGAAGGAACCGGCTGGGCAGGGGCCCGCCCCGGTGAAAGGATGGACTGTGGACCGAACCCAATCTTCTGCCGGGCCGCCCGCGTTGCGGCTGAGTGGCATCACGAAACGTTTCCCGGGTGTGGTCGCGAACGACGCGGTGGACCTGACCGTCCACGCGGGCGAGGTGCTGGCGCTGCTGGGTGAGAACGGCGCGGGCAAGAGCACGCTGATCTCGATCCTGTACGGCCTGTACCAGCCCGACGAGGGCGCGGTGGAACTGGCAGGCCAGCCGGTGCGGATCG
The DNA here is from genome assembly GCF_001007995.1 of Deinococcus soli (ex Cha et al. 2016). Lineage (NCBI taxonomy): Bacteria > Thermotogati > Deinococcota > Deinococci > Deinococcales > Deinococcaceae > Deinococcus > Deinococcus soli (ex Cha et al. 2016). The sequence continues at coordinate 438,925 of NZ_CP011389.1, forward strand.
GCAGTCCGGCGCATGCGCGGCGGCTCGGGATCGGGCTGGTGCCGCAGCATCCGCTGCTGGTGTCGCGGCACTCGGTCGCGGAGAATCTGGCGCTGGGCCGCGTGGGCGGGCTGTTCCCGGCGCGGCGCGTGGCGGGGCAGGTGCGTGAGCTGTCCGCGCGGTACGGGCTGGAGGTGAACCCGGACGCGCGCGTGTCGGACCTCTCGCCGGGCGAGAAGCAGCGCGTGGAGATCGTGCGGGCCCTGCTGGGCGGCGCGCGGGTGCTGATTCTCGACGAGCCCACCAGCGTGCTGACGCCGCAGGAGGCCGAGGGCCTGTTCCGCGTGATGCGCGAACTGAAGGCGGACGGGCGCAGCCTGATCTTCATCTCGCACAAGCTGGACGAGGTGCTGGCCGTCGCGGACCGCGTGACGGTGCTGCGGCGCGGGAAGGTCGTGGGCGGCGTGCCCACGCAGGGCGCGACCCGCGAGAGCCTCGCGGAGCTGATGGTGGGCCGCAGCGTGGACTTCACCCGCAAGCGCGCGGGCGGTCCCGGTGCGGACGCGGGCGCGCTGCTGAGCGTGCGGGACCTGAGTGCGCAGGGCGCGCGCGGCCTGCCCGCGCTGCGCGGCGTGAGTTTCGAGCTGCGCCGGGGCGAGGTGCTGGGCGTGGCCGGGATCGCCGGGAATGGCCAGAGCGAACTGGTCGAGGTCCTGGCGGGGTTGCACGCGGCGACCGGGTCGGTCACGCTGGACGGTCAGGCGCTGACCGGGGACGCGGCGTCGCGTTTCCGGTCGGGCGTGGCGCACATTCCTGAGGACCGCATTCACAGCGGCACGGTGCCCAGCATGACGGTCGCGGAGAACCTCGCCCTGAGGGACTTCGGGCGGCCGCCGCTGGCGCGCGGCCTGGCGCGCGACCTGACCGCCACCGACGAGCGGGCGCGCCGCGAGGTGGAAGCCTACGCGGTCGCCACGCCGGGCATTCACACGCCCACGCGGCTGCTGTCGGGCGGGAACATCCAGAAGCTGATCCTGGCGCGGGAACTGGCCGGGCAGCCGAAACTGATCCTGGCGGTGCACCCCACGTACGGGCTGGACATCGGCGCGACCGATCAGGTGCACCGGGTGCTGCTGGACCGCACGCAGGAGGGCGCGGGCGTGCTGCTGGTCAGTGAGGATCTGGACGAACTGCTGAGCCTGTCGGACCGCGTGACGGTCATGGTGGGCGGCGCGCTGCTGGGGCCGTTCCCGGTGGCCGAGGTGACACGGGAGTCGCTGGGCCTGCTGATGGGCGGCGCACACCCGCACAGCCTGCCCGGAGCCACACAGGGGGTGGGCGCATGAGGTTCGTGGCTCTTCAGGCCCCCTCGGCGGCCCGCACGGCGCTCGTCACGGTGGCGTCGGTGGTGGTGGCCCTGCTGATCTGCGCGCTGGTGTTCGTGCTGGCGGGGCAGTCCCCGGCGGAGGTGTACGGCACGATGCTGCGCGGCACGCTGGGCGACCCGACCGGCCTGGCCGAGGTGGGGCGGCGCACCATTCCGCTGCTCTTGATCGGGGCGGGGCTGGCGCTGGCGTTCCGCGCGCAGTTCTTCAACATCGGCGCGGAGGGGCAGCTGCTGCTGGGCGCAGTGTTCGCGGCGGGCACAGCGCTGTTCCTGCCCGTTCCCGGCGCGCTGCTCATCCCGGCGGTGTTCGTGGCGGGCTTCGTCGGCGGGGGCCTGTGGGCGCTCGTGGCGGCGGCGCTGCGGCGCGTGAACGTGAACGAGATCCTCTCCACCCTGATGCTGAACTACATCGCGGTGGCGCTCGTCACCTACCTGATCGCCGGGCCGTGGAAGGGCAAGGACGTGCGCGGGTACATCTACACCGACACCTTCCCGCAGGGCACGTGGCTGCCCACCCTGAGCGGCACGCAGGTGCACTGGCCCACGCTGCTGCTGGGCGCCGCGCTGGCCCTGGGCCTCCAGTGGCTCCTGACCCGCTCGACGTTCGGGTACGCGCTTCGTGTCGTCGGCGAGAACCCCGGCGCGGCGCACTACGCGGGCCTCAGCTCCGCGCGGGTCGCCACGCTCGTCGCCCTCCTCACCGGGGGACTGGCCGGGCTGGCCGGTGCGGGCGAGGTGGCGGGCATCCACCACCGCCTCCTGGAGGCCAGCCAGATCAGCCTGGGGTACGGCTTCACCGCCGTGATCGTCGCGTGGCTGGCGCGCGGGAACCCGGCGCTGTGCCTGATCACCGCGCCGCTGATGGGCGTGATCCTGGCGGGCGGGGACCTGCTGAAGATCGACCTGAACCTCCCGTTCCGCGTGGTGGACATCTTCAGCGGCGTGATCCTGCTGTGCCTGATCGCCTCGGAAGTGTTCATCCGCCACCGTGTCCAGTGGGGCCGCGCGTGAGCTGCCCCCTCTCCCCCACCGAGGTCCTGCATGGATAGCATTGTCATCGAGGCGCTCGTGCGCGCCCTGGCGGTCGGGACGCCGCTGCTGCTCGCGTGCCTGGGCGCGATCCTGAACGAACGCGCCGGGGTCGTGAATCTGGGCGTGGAGGGCCTGATGGCCGTCGGTGCGCTCGCCGCGTTCGCGGTCGCCTCCAGGAGCCCGGACGCGAGCCTGTGGGCGGCGGTCGGCGCGGCCATGCTGGCAGGCGCGGCGCTGTCGGGGCTGCACGCCGTGGCGACCGTCACGCTGCGCGCCAACCAGTTCGTCAGCGGCCTCGCCCTGGCCCTGATCGGGACGGGCGCGGCAGGCCTGCTGGGCAAGAAGTTCGAGGGCCTGCCCCTCTTCAACAAGGTTCAGGACTGGACGCTGGGAAGCTTCACGATCAGTCCGTTCACGGTCGCCGCGCTGATCCTGGCGGGACTGCTGGCCTTCTGGCTGACCGCCACCCGCAGCGGCCTGACCCTGCGCTCGGTCGGGGAGAACCCGGCGGCGGCGGACGTGCTGGGCGTGAACGTCGGCCTCACCCGCGTGCTGGCCGTGCTGGGCGGCGGCGCGCTGGCCGGACTGGCGGGCGCGTTCCTGGCCCTGTCGTACCGCTCCTCATGGGCGGACAACATGACGAACGGTCTGGGCTGGATCGCCGTGGCGCTGGTGATCTTCGTCGGCTGGCGGCCCCTGCGCGCCATTGCCGGGGCGCTGTTCTTCGGCTTCCTGTATTACCTGCAGTTCCGCCTGCAGGGCAACAGCAACGTGCCCACCGAGGTGTTCAGCGCCATGCCGTTCATCCTCGTGCTCGTGGTGCTGGCCTTGGCGGGTCTGCGCGGGCAGGCCGGGGACGCGCCGGCCGCGCTGGGCCGCCCCTACGTGCGCGGCGAACGCTAGACGCGAAGGCAGGAGGCCCGGCGACTGCACCGCCGGGCTTCCACCGTCCGGTCCAGGCCGGTTCAGTCGCCGCGGGCTGGCCGTGACCGCCCGGCGCCGCGCGCCGGTGGGCGTTTCAGCAGGCGCACGGCGAACAGCACGGCGATCACAGCGGCGTAGATCAGCGGCTGGGTGTGGTCCTTCTTCACGCCCCAGTAATAGTGCAGGGCCCCCAGGCTGACCGCCACGTACGCCAGCTGGTGCAGGCGCGTCCAGCGCTGGAAGCCCAGGCGTTTCACGGCGCGGGGCGTGCTGGTCAGGGCCAGCGGCACGAGCAGCAGCAGTCCCGTGAACCCGGCCGTGATGAATGGGCGCTCCAGGACGTCCTCGGTCATCAGGGTCAGGTCGAAGGAGTGGTCCAGCAGGTAGATCAGGAAATGCAGCGCAGCGTACCCGAACGCCAGCAGACCCAGTGTCTTGCGGATGCGGGCGGGCCAGGTCCAGCCGGTCAGCAGGCGCAGGGGCGTGCAGGCCAGCGACAGCACGAGCAGCGCCAGGGTCAGCAGGCCGGTCTGGAGTGTGGCCCGCTGGATGGGGTTCGCGCCCAGCTGCCCGGTCAGGGCGTCGGCGATCAGGACGGCGGCCGGGATCAGGCCGCCCACCGTGACCGCCGGAACCAGCCAGCCCAGAGGCGCGCGGCGGCGGGGTGCCCTTGAGGTCGTCAGAAGAACCGCCGCAGGTCCATGCCCCTGTACAGGCCCGCGACCTGCTCGGCGTACCCGTTGAACGGCAGGGTCTTGCGGCGGCCCAGTTCACCGATGCGCCGCTCGGTCGCCTGACTCCAGCGGGGGTGCGGCACGGCCGGGTTCACGTTCGCGTAGAAGCCGTACTCCTGCGGGGCCGCCAGCGCCCAGGTGGTCTGGGGCTGCTTCTCGGTCAGGGTGATCCGCACGACGCTCTTGATGCTCTTGAACCCGTACTTCCACGGCACGGCCAGCCGCAGCGGCGCGCCGTTCTGCCCAGGCAGCACACGACCGTCCAGACCGACCGCCATGAACGCCAGGGGATGCAGCGCCTCGTCCAGGCGCAGGCCCTCCACGTACGGCCAGTTCAGGACCGGCTGGCGCTGCCCGGGAAACTGTTTGGGGTCCAGCAGCGCCGTGAACTGCACGTACTTCGCCTTACTCGTGGGTTCCATGCGGCGGATCAGCGCGGCCAGCGGGAAGCCCAGCCAGGGCATGACCATGCTCCAGCCCTCCACGCAGCGCATGCGGTACACGCGGTCCTCCAGCGGGAACCAGCCCTGCAGCGTGTCGATATCCACGGTCATGGGCTTGCGGACCTCACCGTCGATCCGCACGGTCCAGGGGCGGGTCTTGAGGCTGCCGGCCATCCGGGCGGGGTCGCTCTTGTCGGTGCCGAATTCGTAGAAGTTGTTGTACGAGGTGGCCTGCGCGTACGGCGTGACGGCCTCGCTGGTGTCGTACGGCCCGAGCGGCCGGGCCGGGCGGGTGAAGGCGGCGCCCTGCGCCTCGGCGCTGCCGGGTCCGCCCGGGCGGCGCGTGAGGAGTTCCAGACCGCCGCCCAGCGCGCCCGCGGTGGCGGTGAAGAGGGCGGCGCTGCGCAGGAATTCCCGGCGGGGGTTGGGGCTGCCCGGGGACAGGATGCGGCGCTCGCCGGACTCCGGGTCGGCGTGGTCGGGCGGGATGGGGTGATCGCTCATGGGTGGACCTCCTGAACAGATGTACGCAGCCTGAGCGGTTTCGGTTCAGTGCACTGTCACGCGACGCACGGTAAATCCAGTCGGCGCGACAAAATGCACGCCCAGGCCAGTGAGGTGGTGGGCATGCAGTGCCGTCTGGTCATCCTGTCTCTATCCTTCGCGACAGAATGAAGGCACAATAAAGCCAGGTTCCGCCCTTTTCCCCGGAGGTTCATCATGAAGAAAGCACTCCTCGCTGCCCTGCCCCTGTCCCTGGCACTCCTGAGCACCGCCGCCAGCCCCGCCGCGCAGGCCCAGCAGACCGGCAAACTCAAGGCCTGCTTCATCTACGTCGGCCCGGTCGGCGACATCGGCTGGAGCTACGCCCACGACGAGGCCCGCAAGAAGACCGAGAAGGCCCTCCCCTGGCTGGAAACCAAGTACGTGGAAAGCGTGCCCGAGGGACAGGCCACGCCCGTCATCGACCGGCTGGTCAGGGATAACTGCAAGGTGATCTTCACGACCTCCTTCGGGTTCATGGACCAGACGCTGGACGCCGCCAAGAAGTACCCGAACGTGATCTTCGCGCACGCCAGCGGCTTCAAACGCGCCCCGAACATGGCGACGTACATGGCGGACTTCTACCAGATCTATTATCTGAACGGCATGATGGCCGCCGCCGTCAGCAAGAGCGACAAGCTCGGGTACGTCGCCGCGTTCCCCGTGCCGGAACTCAAGCGGCACATCAGCGCCTTCGCGATGGGCGCCCGCGCCGTGAACCCCAAGGCGACCGTCAGCGTCAAGTGGATCAACGCGTGGTTCGACCCCAACAAGGCCCGCGAGGCCGCCGAGGCCCTGATCAGCGAAGGTGCGGGCGCCCTGGCCTTCACGGAGGACACCGCGACCGTCGTGCAGACCGCCGCCGCGCGCAAGATCCCGTCCTTCGCGCACTACTCCCCCATGTACAAGTTCGCGCCCGATTACGTGGTCAGCGGGCAGCTCGTGCACTGGGAGAAGATCTACATCGACTTCCTGACCAAGGTCCGCAATGGCACGTACACCGCCAAGAACCTCCAGAACGTCGACTACTGGAACCTGCTGCGCGGCGGCAGCGTCGAACTCGGCGCGCAGGACGGCATGGCCATCAACCCCAAATGGGTGCCCGCCCTGAAAGCCAAGACCATCACCGTCGCCGGGAAGAAGACCACCGTCTACGACCGAGTCATGACCCTGAAAGCCGACATGGAGAAGGGCGGCAAGTTCGACCCGTTCACCGGCCCGCTGAAAGACCGCAACGGCATCCTGCGCGTCCCCGCCGGGAAGGTCGCCAGCATCGCCGACCTGAACAACATGTCCTGGGTCGCCCCCGGCGTCACCGGACAAGTTGCGGACGAACCCAAGAAGTAAAGCTGTAGTAGGTTGACAGTCGATGGTTGATGGAGGGCGCAATCCCTTCCGTCAACCATCAACTCGTTCAGCCCGGATGCGGATCTGCTCTGGCGTGAGACAGCCGCCGTGCCCGGGCCAGACCTCACGCAGGTCAAGGTCCAGCAGGCCCCGCAGCGTGCTCAGGGCCTGCGCGTGGTCGTGGTTGTACGCCGCGCGGGGCAGGTGCGCGCCATCCGCGCCGCCCACCACGGCGTCCCCGGCGATCAGTACCCCGTCCCGCAGCAGCCCGATCTGCCCAGGCGTGTGCCCCGGCAGCGGCACGACCTGCCAGCCCAGCACGTCCTGCCCCGGCTGCGCGGCCTGCACGGAGCGGAGCTTCGGGTGGATGCGGGAAATCACGCGGCCCAGGCCTGGGAAGCCCGCCGGGTACGGCAGGTCATGCGACTGCCCCAGCAGCGCCGCGTGTTCCAGCGCATGCGCCAGCACCGGCACGCCCGCCCGCTGCGCCAGGAACGCATTCCCCGCGTGATCCACGTGCGCGTGCGTGAGCAGCAGTGCGTCCGGCCGGAACTCCCGCAGCAGCTGCACAAACCGTGGCGCATGACTCAGCGCGCCACTGTCCACCAGCAGTCGCCCCGCCGGGGTGCTCAGCAGGAACACGTTCGCGTACAGGGGACGGACTTCCACATTCACTCGCCCGATGATGCCACGCGACGTACGCTGAAGACCCCATGAACCGAATCTCCTGGCTGGCCGTCCCCGACGACACGACCGCGCCCGAAGGCGTGCAGAAGCTCCACGCGAAAGCCCGGGCGAACCTCGGGTTCGTGCCTAACGTGTTCCGCGCGCAGGCCCTGAACCCCGACACGTTCCTGGCGTGGTGGACCGACTTCAACACCCTCGTGAACCGCGAAGGCCACCTGAGCACGACCGACCGCGAACTGCTGGCCGTGGTCGTCAGTGGCCTGAACCGCTGCGTGTACTGCGCCGTCTCCCACGGCGCCGCCCTGCGCGAGTACAGCGGCGACGCCACCTTTGCCGACACGGTCGCCGTGAACTGGCGCCACGCCCCCCTGTCACCGCAGCAGGCGGCGCTGTGCGCCTACGCGGAGAAACTCACCCTCACCCCCGCCCACATGGCCGAGGGCGACCTGCACGACCTCCGCGCAGCGGGCCTGAACGACCACGCCATCCTGGAAGCCACGCAGGTCATCGGGATGTTCAACATGACCAACCGCGTCAGCAGCGCCCTGGGCTTCATCCCGAATGAGGAATACCACCGCCGGGGCCGCTAACTGGGTTCAACCGCGCGAGTAGCCGGTCGCGCTCCAGCCGCAGCCGGAACGGACCAGATTCACTGTTCCCGGGTATGTGTCGGTGGTGCGCTGCCCGGACGCACGGCTCGTGAGACTGATCGTCACGCTTCCACTGACCGTCGCGCTGTTGCCACTGATGGAGACGCTGCCGACATTCACCTCATATGAAAATGAACTGAAACCGGCCGAGTACGAGCTGGCCACCGCGGACAGCGCCTCCCTTGCCGCCGCGACCGTGGCGGCACTGGCCGCTGCCGCGTCCTCCTGCGGGGTGAGGTTGCACTGCTCGGGCGCTCCCACCGGCGCCCCCCCACCAGCCACGCCCGCAGCTTCGGGAACCGGCCCGGCGTACCGGCTCAGGTCACCGACGTTCACGCGGTACGTCACACCGACCGTCAGGCGCGGACCGTAGATGGGTTGCAGGACGGTGTTCACGCGCTGGACTCCGGCCTCCACGAACCCCTCGACCGGGACGAGGTCCAGGCCGGCACGCGCACCCACCCCGGCGAACAGCACCGTGGAGTTGCCCTGCACCCCCCCACCGGCCAGCACGTACCCGCTGACCAGACCAGCGTCGAACACGTCGAACGTCAGGCCCGCTCCGAACGCACCCCGACCCGACTCGCCCTGTACGTTGCTGGTGCAGTAGGCCCCCTCGATGAATCCGCCGAAACGACCCTCCTGAAGCCCGGCCCGGCCCCCGGCGATCTGGCAGGTCAGCCCGACGCTGCTGGTGGCACTCAGGCGCAGGTCGGCGGCCTGGGCGGGCGTGGCGAGGGACGTCAGGGCAGCGGCGGCGGTCAGGGCGGTCAGCCAGCGGGTTTTACGCATGCTGCGTTCTAACACGAAAGCGGGGTGCCCCTGCACACGCACCCCGCGTCCCTCAAGCTGACTTCAGGGTCAGAAGGCCATTTCAGTACGTGTAGAAGCCCTGCCCGCTCTTACGGCCGAGCAGGCCCGCCTGCACCATCTTGCGCAGGAGTGGGCTGGGGCGGTACTTGTCATCCCCCAGCCCCTTGTGCAGCACTTCCATGATGGCAAGGCAGGTGTCCAGCCCGATGAAGTCCGCCAGGGTCAGCGGGCCCATGGGATGGTTCATGCCGAGTTTCATGATCCCGTCGATCGCCTCGGGTTCCGCGACGCCTTCCATGACGCACTGGATGGCCTCGTTCAGCATGGGCATCAGGATGCGGTTGCTGACGAAACCCGGGAAGTCGTTACAGGCCAGGGGGGTCTTGCCCATCCGCTCGGCGGTCTGCGTGACGAACTGCGCGGTCTCGTCGCTGGTGCTGTAGCCCCGGATGACCTCCACGAGTTGCATCAGCGGCACCGGGTTCATGAAGTGCATCCCGATGAACTTATCGGGGCGGCCCGACGCGCTCGCCAGCGCCGTGATCGGAATGCTGCTCGTGTTGCTCGCCAGCACGCCCTCCGGCTTCACGATCTGCCCCAGCTGCCGGAACAGGTCAGCTTTCACCCCCTCGTTCTCCACGATGGCCTCCACGACCAGATCGCAGTCCGCGAACGCGTTCAGGTCCGTCGTGAACACCATGCGGCCCAGGATCACGTCCGGCGTGTCCGTCAGGCGGCCCTTCTCATGCAGTTTCGCGACAGATTTCTCGATCACGGCGCGGCCCCGGTCCAGGAACTCCTGTTTCACGTCCTGCACGACCACATCGAATCCACTCTGCGCGGCGACCTGCGCGATGCCGCCGCCCATCTGTCCAGCTCCAATCACTCCGAATTTCATGGGAACTCCTGTTCAGTCCGGTCTGCCCCGGACGGGAAAACGTTCAAGAATGGTGTCCAGCTGCCGGATGATTCCGGGCAGGTGCGTCTGGTCGAGTTGCAATTCGAAGGTATGAGTCTGGGTCAGGATGTCCGGTGTCAGCTTAAGGTGCGCGGCAATACTGCCAGTGGAGCTGCCAGCCAGTCGCAGGATGAAAGCAGGGCCGAACGAACCGAGTTCGGCCATCCGGCCGGCCTGCTGATGTAGCTGCCGCAGCTCGTCCAGAAAACTGGCGATATCGCGCATTGTTAGAAATGACCCAGCCACGCGTACCCAGGACTGCCCGGCAAGGTCGATCTCAGCCACGACGTGCAGATGGTCCTCATCCCAGGATTCGTCCGACCATGGGGACTGACCATCATGCACCGTCAGCGTGAGGGGTTCTATCTGAACATCAATCCCGGATAGACTCATTCGACGAGCGGGATACCCTCGATCTGCACGGCCCGGCCGCGTTTGACGGGGTTGAAGGCGGTGTACTTGTAGCGCGAGCAGCCCGACTGGACGAAGGGGTCGTGGTCGAAGAGGTCCACGAGGTCCTGCAGGGTGTCGGCCTGCGCGACGATCACGCCGCCGGTGTTGTCGACCTTGCGGCCGCTGGTGAGGAACACGCCGCTCTTGTAGTGCTGGTCGAGCCATTCGCGGTGGGCGGGGGTGACCTGGGCGATCTCGTCGGTGGGTTTGAGGTAGGTGCTCTCGATGATCCACAGGGTCGTCATGGTGCTCAGCCTACCCGCTTGACCGCGAGGGCGAGGCCGTTCCCGCCGCCCATGCAGAGGGTGGCGACGCCGGTCTCCTTGTTCTGCTGCTTCAGGGCGTGCAGGAGGGTCACGAGGATGCGCGCGCCGCTGGCGCCGATGGGGTGGCCGAGCGCGACCGCGCCGCCGTTCACGTTCACGCGGGCGGGGTCCAGGCCGAGTTCGCGGGCGACGGCGAGGCTCTGGACGCTGAAGGCCTCGTTGAGTTCCCACAGGTCCACGTCGCCCGCCTGCCAGCCGAGTTTGCTCAGGAGTTTCTGCGTGGCGGGGACGGGCGTCATCATGACCCATTCGGGCGCGAGGCCGCCCGTGGCGTAGTCGATGATCTCCGCCAGGGGGGTGAGGCCGTGCGCCTGGGCGAAGTCGGCGCTGACAACCATCAGGCTGGCGGCGCCATCGTTCAGGCCGGGGGCGTTCCCGGCGGTGACGCTGCCGTCTTTCTTGAAGGCAGGCTTGAGTCGGCCCAGGGTCTCCTCGCTGGTGTCGGCGCGGGGGCCTTCGTCGGTGTCCACGATGGTGTCGCCCTTGCGGCCCCGGACGGTGACCGGGACGATCTCGTCGGTGAAGCGGCCGTCCTGCTGCGCGGCGATGGCGCGGCGGTGGCTCTGCGTGGCGTAGGCGTCCTGCTCCTCGCGCGTGATTGCGTACTTCTCGGCGACGCGTTCACCGGTCAGGCCCATGCCCTCGTCGTTGATGGAGCACCACAGGCCGTCGTGGGTGTTCGCGTCGAGGACCTGCGCGTGGCCCAGGCGGTAGCCCTTGCGCGCGCCGGGCAGCAGGTGCGGGGCGTTGCTCATGCTCTCCATGCCCCCGGCGAGGACGGCGTGCTGGTCCCCGGCGCGGATGCTCTGCGCGGCGAGGATCACGGCTTTCAGGCCGCTGCCGCACACCTTGTTGATGGTCAGCGCGCCGACCTCGTTGGTCAGTCCGGCTTTCAGGGCGGCCTGCCGGGCGGGGTTCTGCCCGCTGCCCGCCTGCACGACCTGACCCATGACAACTTCCTCGATCAGGGCGGCGTCCAGGCCGCTGCGGCGCAGGGTTTCGCGCAGGGTGGTGGCGCCCAGGTCGACGGCGCTGACGCTCTCGAGGCTGCCGAGGAATTTCCCGGTGGGCGTGCGGCTGGCCGCGACGATCACTGCTCTTTGCATGCGCGCAGCATAGCGCGCCCTGCCTAACGGGCGTTAGGTTGGCGTCCACCACACCCGGCCCGCGAAGCCGCCCCGCGCGTCCGCCTTCGCGCGGCGCAGCGCCTCCAGGTCCTCCGGGGTCAGGTCGTGCAGGGTGGCCAGGGCACGCAGGACCTCCAGCACGTCCGCCAGTTCCTCGGGCTCGCCGGAGTCGAGGTACTCCGCGACCTCCTCTTCCAGCTTGACGCGCAGCGCGGCGCGGTACTCCGCCTCCGACAGCGTGCGGGCCTGCCCGCCGAAGAGATCAGGGATGCGGTCACGCACGAGTTTGCCCATGCCACGCAGGGTAGCAGCGCCGCGTGCGCGTCACAGACGCCTGCGGAGCTGCGTGGTAGCGTGACAGCATGTTTGAGTCCCTGGGCAACAAGTTGCAGGACATCCTGGACCGGGTGGGTAAGGAACGCCAGCTGACCGAGGCGCAGGTCAAGGCCGCGATGCGCGAGATCCGCATGGCGCTGCTGGAAGCCGACGTGAACTTCGGCGTCGCGAAGGACTTCGTGGCGAAGGTCAGCGAGAAGGCCGTCGGGCAGTCCGTGGAGGGCAGCCTGACCGCCGGGCAGACAGTCGTGAAACTCGTGCATGACGAACTGATCGAGACGCTGGGCGGCAAGACCATCCAGCCGGAACTGAGGTCCGAGGGCAACGTCTGGTTCATGGTCGGCCTCCAGGGGGCCGGGAAGACGACCAGCACCGGCAAGCTCGCCGCGCACTACAAGAGCAAGGGCCGCCGCGTGCTGCTCGTCGCCGCCGACACGCAGCGCCCCGCCGCGCGCGACCAGCTCGAAGTCCTCGCCAAACAGGTGGGCGTGCCGGTCCTGAAGGTCGCGGACGGTGAGAGCCCCGCCGAGACGAAACGCCGCGTGGACGAGCACCTGAAAACTGACTTCCGCGACCTTGTGATCGTGGACACCGCCGGTCGCCTCCAGATCGACGAGGCGCTGATGGACCAGCTGGCCGACCTCCAGGCCACCATGCAGCCCACCGAGAGCCTGCTCGTCGTGGACGCCATGACCGGCCAGGAGGCGCTGAACGTCGCGCAGACCTTCGACCAGCGCGTGAACGTCACCGGCCTGATCATCACGAAGATGGACGGCGACGCGCGCGGCGGCGCGGCCCTCAGCGCGCGCAGCGTGACCGGCAAACCCATCTACTTCGCGGGCACCAGCGAGAAGATCGCCGGACTGGACGCCTTCCACCCCGACCGGGTCGCGGGGCGCATCCTCGGCATGGGCGACGTGCTCGGCCTGATCGAACGCGCCCAGCAGGCCGACCTGAAAGCCATGGAAGTCAAGAAACCCGGCGACTTCGACCTGGAGGACCTGCTGCTGCAACTGCGGCAGATCCGCAAGATGGGCCCCCTGGGCGACCTGCTCAAGCTCATCCCCGGCATGAGCCGCGCGCTGCCCGAAGGCTTCAACATCGACGAGGCGCAGCTGCAGCGCATCGACGCCATGATCAGCTCCATGACCGTCAAGGAACGCCGCAACCCGAAGATCATCGACGGGCGCCGCCGCAAACGCATCGCGGCGGGCAGCGGGCACAGCGTGCAGGACATCAACAAACTCCTGAAGATGCACGAGCAGATGAAGGACATGATGAAGATGCTCCAGCGCATGAGCGGCCCCGGCGGCAAGGGCATGAAACCACCCCGCATGCCCAACGTCCCCCCCAGCCTCAAACGCTGAATCCCCACCCGCCAGCACCCGCCCCCACGCATCCGCCGGGGCGGGTGTTGACACATCCGCACGCGCCCCATATACTCACTGCCGCTGAGAACGCGCTCACACGGCACGCAGCGAGACAAGCCCACCTGGGTCGTTAGCTCAATCGGTAGAGCAGCTGACTTTTAATCAGCGGGTTGTAGGTTCAAGTCCTACACGACCCACCAGGAAAACCCCCGTCCCAGACGGGGGTTCTTGCTTTGGTGTCAGCGCCTGCGCGCCATGAGGCGCATGATCGGGCACAGGATGTGAAGGGCGATACCGAGGCGCGAGAGCGTCACAGAGAGCCCTTCCACAGCAGACCGTCCACTTACAGCGGAACGACATCCGCAGCGAGGAACCCGCGTCAGGGCGTGGATCGGCGCGGTACCACAAGGGCGGCCAGCAGGAGTATGAAGCCGTCCGCGGCGAGCTGCGCGGGGAGGACGTGGCTGTACGTGATGAGAATATCGCTGCTCTGGGCGGTGCCGGGTGGTGGGGTCCTGGGGTCTCCCCTACAGTGTGGCGTCGGTGTTCAGGGCGGCCTGGAGTCGCCGGGTGTACTCGTCGGCGCCGATCTCGTAGACGCCGAGGGTCTGGAGGTGCGGGTTCTGGATCTGCGCGTCGAGGAGGGTGAACCCCCGGGCGTGCAGGTGCCCGGCGAGGCCGATGAGGGCGGCCTTGCTGCCGTTGGTGACGCGGTGGAATTTGCTCTCGGCGATGAACGCGCCGCCGAGGGCGAGGCCGAGGACGCCGCCCGCGAGTTCCCCGCCTTTGTAAGCCTCAAAGGAGTGCGCGAGGCCCGTGTCGTGCAGGTGGCCGTAGATGGCGGTGAGGTCGTCGCTGATCCACTCGCCGTCGCGGGGCGGGCTGCCGGGAAGCTGACCGCGGCACCCGGCGAGGACGGCGTCGAAGTTGGTATCCACGCGGTACGTGAAGTGCCGCAGGTCGCGCCGGAGGCGGCGGGCGACGTGCAGGCCGCCTTCCTCGGTCAGGGGCACGATGGCGCGCTCCTCGACGCTGTAGAACTGCACGCCGTCGCCGTTGTCCATCAGGAACGCGCCCTGGGCGTAGGCGCGGGCAACCTGCCGGGTCAGGGGGTCGGGGTGGGTCAGCCAGGGCTGGGCGGCGGGCACCTCAGCGGGGGTACAGCACGGCCTGCGTGCAGCGGAACAGGGCCATGAGTTTGCCGTCCGGCGCGCGGACCTCGGCGTCCCAGACCTGGGTGGTGCGTCCGGCGTGGACGCTCCGGGCCTCGCAGGTGACGGTGCCGTCGCGGGCGGTGCCGAGGTGGTTGCTCTTGAGTTCGATGGTGGTGAAGCCCTGTGCGCCGTCGGGGAGGAGCATGCGGGTGCCGTAGCCGCAGGTGGTATCAGCGAGTGCGACAACGCTCGCAGCGTGCAGGAAGCCGTTCGGGGCGAGCAGTTCGGGCCGAACGGTCAACTCGCTGCGCAGCAGGCCCCGCTCGGCGTGCGTGAAGCGGATACCGATGAGTCCGGGCAGGTGGCCCGCGCCGAAGGCGGTCAGGTCGTCCGGGCTGGGGACGGGATGGGCGGTGGTGGTCATGCGGCCCAGCGTACCCTGCCCGCCCGCGCGAATTGGGGGGAGGCTTCCGCGCGGTTTAGCCCGCGTCGCCTAGAATGGGAGGGTGCGTCTGGATTCGCTGTCCACCCTGAATTACCGGAATCTCGCCCCGTGTACCTTGCTGTTCCCGGCGGGCGTGACCGGGGTCTTCGGGGAGAACGGGGCGGGCAAGACGAACCTGCTGGAGGCGGCGTTCCTGGCGCTGACCGGCCTGACGGACGTGACGCGCCTGGAGCAGCTGGTGCAGCAGGGCGAGACGGAAGCGTACGTGCGGGCGGATCTGGAGAGCAGCGGCAGCCTGAGTGTGCAGGAGGTGGGCCTGGGGCGCGGGCGGCGGCAGCTGAAGGTGGACGGCGTGCGGGTGCGCACGGGGGACCTGCCGCGCGGGAGTGCGGTGTGGATCCGCCCGGAGGACAGCGAGCTGGTGTTCGGGTCGCCGTCGGGTCGGCGGGCGTTCCTGGATTCGCTGCTGTCGCGCCTGAGTGCGCGCTACGCGGAGGTGCTGTCGCGGTATGAGCGGACGGTGTCGCAGCGCAACGCGGCGCTACGCGGCGGTGAGGAGTGGGCGATGCACGTCTGGGACGAGTCGCTGGTGCGCCTGGGGACCGAGATCATGACCACGCGCCGCCGGGCCCTGGTGCGCCTGAACGAGCTGGCGGGCGAGGCGAACGCCGCGCTGGGCAGCCGAAAGCCCCTGACGCTGAGCCTCGCGGAGTCCACCACGCCCGAAGCGTACGCGCAGGATCTCGCGTCGCGCCGCGCGGAGGAACTCGCGCGGGGCAGCACCGCGACCGGCCCGCACCGCGACGATCTGGTGCTGACGCTGGGCGACTTCCCGGCCAGCGAGTACGCCAGCCGCGGCGAGGGCCGCACGGTGGCGCTGGCGCTGCGCCGCGCGGAACTGGAACTCCTGGCGGAGCGGTTCGGCGAGCGGCCCGTGCTGCTGATCGACGATTTCTCGGCGGAACTCGACCCGGGGCGGCGGGCGTTCCTGCTGGACCTGGCAGCCAGCGTCCCGCAGGCGATCGTGACCGGCACCGAGCGTGCGCCCGGCGCGGCGCTGACCCTGCGCGCGCACGGGGGCCGGTTCACGCCCGAGGTCACCGCTGAACCCCTGCCCGGGGAACCGCTGGCCGAGGAGGTGCGTGCGTGACGCGGCGGGGGCGGCGCATGAGCGGCCCGCTGCGGCTGGGGGACCTGATGGGCGCCACGCTGGGCAGCGCGAAACTCACGGGCGGCATCCAGCGGGCGCGGGCGATCCTGCTGTGGCCGCAGGCGGTCGGGCCGGAGATCGCGCGGATCACGCGGCCCCGCACGCAGCAGGGCGGCACGCTGTTCGTGGAGGTCCGCGACAGCGCCACCGCGCATCACCTCAGCATGCAGCGGCATCACTTCCTGAAGGCCCTGAATGCCCTGCTGCCCGACGCGCCCCTGACCGAACTGCGCTTCGGGGTGGGCACCGTGCGCGAACCGACCGCGCCGGTGGCGGTGGCCCCGCTGCCCGCCCCGGACCGCGCGCGGGCACGGGAACTCGTGCAGGACGTTCCGGACGACCTGAAGGGTGCTGCGCTGCGCGCCGCCGAGGCCATCACCCGCGCGCGCAAGTGGCGCGAGGAACAGGGCTTCCGGCCCTGCCCGGTCTGCGGCGAGGCCAGCCGCGAGCAGCCCTGCCGCGCCTGCACGCTGACGCTGGCGGACCCGAACGTGCGCCGCGCCGCCAGGGCACTCATGCGTCACCCCGAGCGGCTGGAGGGCCTGCGTGACACGCTGGGGAACAGCGGCGTGCAGGCCGCGCGGTTCCTGGCGCTGCGGCAGCTGGAAGAACAGCTCGAGCTGCTGGCGCTGGAGTGCGTCCGCAGTGGCGAGGGCGGCGGGTACCAGGGATTCCTGGCCGAGCAGGCGGCGCTGTACCTGACGCTGCTTCTCAGCCGTCCCCGTGCCGCCCTGAAACGCAGTGACCGCGCGTACCTGCCCGAGCGGGTGCGGCACGTCCTGAACGCCAGCGGCTGACCCGTCCCGCCCGGCGGAATGCTGGCACAGGTGCCTGTGCATCCTGCGCACAGCCCACTATCCTGAAGGGCATGACCGACGCCCCGGCCGGCACCCACAGCCCCTCCCCCGTTCAGCCCGGCGGTTCGGCCGGTTCCCACCGCGGGGCTGCGCCGCAGCAGGTGCGGGTGGCAATCCTGACCGTCAGTGACACCCGCACGCCCGAGACGGACACCAGCGGGCAGTTCCTGCGCGCCGAGATCGAGGCGCACGGGCACGAGGTGGTCGCGTACCGCGTCGTGAAGGACGACGCCGTGCAGATCCGCTCGGCCCTCGTGGCGTTCACGCGCGAGGCGACCGTCGTGCTCTCCAGCGGCGGCACCGGCATCACGGGCCGCGACGTGACCGTGCCGGTCGTGGAGAGCCTGATCACCAAACCCATCCCTGGCTTCGGCGAGCTGTTCCGGATGCTCAGCTACCAGCAGGTGGGCGGCGCAGCCATGCTGTCGCGCGCCGTGGCCGGACTGGTACGCGGCGCGGTGGTGTTCGCCATGCCGGGCAGCCTGAACGCCGTGCAGACCGCCTGGAACGGCATCCTAAAGGATGAACTGGGCCACCTCGCGTTCGAGGTGGAACGCCACGGGCAGCCGGGCGTCCTGGCGCCACCGCCCATCACCGGTCCGGACACCCCCGCCCCACCCCCGATGCCCGGTGCGGGGGGCGGCGTGGCCGCCGGACTGGGCCGCCACAAGAAAGGCGGGGGCCTGTGACCCCGGGGCGCACGTGGACAGCCTGAGCCTGCCGCTGGCCGTCACGCTGGCTGTCCTCGCGGCGTACTGGCTGGGCCGCGTCATCCGCGCCGCCCGGTCCCGCCTCGCGCCGCGCGTGACGTACTGGGCCGCGCCCGGCCTGGGCGCGCTGCTGCTGGCGCCGATGCTGGACGTCCCCGCCCTGTTCGGGGTGGGCGCGGGCCTGATGCTCCTCGCCGAGTACTGGCCGCTGGCGTTCGTACCGACCCGCACCCGCCCCGCGCCCGCGTGGCCGCTGGTCATCACCATCCTGGGCGCGGGCCTGGGCATGAACGTCCTGCAGGGCCGCACCGACCCCTGGATCACGGCGATCAGCGCCGCGCTGCTGCTGGCGGGCCTCGCGGGCCTGCTGGCCGCCGCCGCGTTCCGCCCCTGGCCGGTCACGCCGGCCCTGACCTTCGCCGCACGCTGGAAGACCGCCACCACGCCCGACTGGCCGGACCTGACCGTCACCCTCAGCGACCAGGGCGCGCACCTGCGCAACGTGTCCGGGCGCGCCCTGCGCATGGCCGGCTGGTCCCCCGCCGGACTGAACGCGTGGTACCCCGTCCGCACCCCCGCCGGAGAGGCCCTGCAGGAACTCGCCGCCGGGCAGGAGGCGCTGCTGCCCGTTCACGGACACGATCACGGCGTGCGCGTCTGGTACGCCCCCGCGCGCGGCGAGACCACGCACCTGTTCCGCGCCGACTGGACGCCCACCGCCCACGCCGAGGACCGCGTCCTGAACTGAAGGCGAAGCCAGGGGTCACGCTGCGCGCCGCCTGCGCTGCCCGCCAGGCGGCGTTCCAGCGGACCGGTCAGTCCCCTCGGACGCCCCGAATCGTCACCTCATGATTTGCCCTGCGGCCCCTCCGCGTGGCAGGATGACGGGTCACGCGCTCAGCGCGACCGGGCCAGGTCGGCCCACCGGGCACGCCCCGCCTCTCAAGCCTCACCTCAAGACACGGCCCCCGCCCCCACCTGTGCGGCGTGCAGGCCGACAGGATCACCCATGACCCAGCACACCCGCGCGCCCCGCCGCGCCAGCACCGCACCCTCCGCCGCCAGCACCGCCCCCGCCCCCACCGTGCGCGAGTGGCAGACCCTCCTGGGCGACCGCACGCCCACCCCCGTGCAGGCGCAGGCGATCCCCGCCCTGCTGGACGGCCGGGACGTCATCACGACCGCCCGCACCGGCAGCGGCAAGACCCTGGCGTTCCTGATCCCGGCCGCCGCGCGCGGCATCGGCATGCGCCAGACGCGCGGCATGCAGCCCGAGGCCCTGGTCATCACGCCCACCCGCGAACTCGCCGTGCAGATCCGCGACGTCGCCACGGAACTCGGCATGACCGCCGGGCGCATCACGGGCGGGATCACCCCCGGCCAGACGACCCGCGAGGCGACCGGCAAGGGCCTGATCACCGGCACGCCCGGCCGCCTGAAGGACCTGATCGGGCGCGGCGAACTGCGCCTGAACAACCTCCGCTACGTTGTGCTGGACGAAGCCGACGAACTGCTCTCGCTGGGTTTCCTGCGCGACGTGGGCGACATCCTGCGCCACGCCCGCGACCAGCAGCCCCAGGGCCGCAGCCTGCAGATCGCCATGGCTTCAGCGACGTTCCCCGCCGAGATCCGCGACGTCGCCCAGCGCTTCATGCACGACCCCGCCCGCATCGACGTGGCCCCCACCCCCGGCGCGGACGCCACCGGCGACATCCTGGGCGGCGTCAGCACCGCCACGCACCTGCTGCAGCACACCACCAAGGACGCCCTCCTGACCGACGCGGCCCGCCACACCCGCGCTGCCCTGACGGAACCCGGCGGGTGCGTCGTGCTGTTCAGCCGCACCAAACACCTCGTCAAGCGCCGCGCCCAGCACCTCGGCGACCTGCTGCCCGGCGAGCAGGTCAGCCCCCTCGAGGGCAACATGGACCAGAAGAAGCGGGAGCGCACCATGCAGGCCCTGCGCGACGGGCAGTCCCGCATCCTGGTCGCCACTGACATCGCCGGACGCGGCATTGACCTGCCGGAAGTGCGCCTCGTGATTCACCTGGACGTCGCCGCCACCGCCGAGGACCACGTCCACCGCTCGGGCCGCACGGCCCGCGCCGGACGCGACGGCACCAACCTGATCCTCCTCGCGCCCGAACAGCGCGCCCTGTGGCAGGGCATCCGCCGCAAACTCCCCGCCGCGCTGCAACCCCCCGCCACGCCCGAGGAACGCCAGATCGACCCCGAAGTGCAGGAAAAACGCGGCCAGGGACGCGGCCAGGGCCAGAACCAGGGCCGCGCCAGTCAGCCCGGACGCGGCGGCCAGCAGCCCCGCAGCGCCCAGGGCAGCAGCCAGGGGCAGCGTCAGGGCGCCCCCCGCCAGGGCCAGCAGACCAGCGGCCGCAGCGAAGGACGCACCCAGCGCACCGATACCCGCCCCCAGTCGCGCCAGGACACCCCCGGCACCGGCGCCGGCCGCGTCGGCCCCCAACGCCCCAAACGCCGCCGCTAAGCAGGTGACCCAGTACATCGCCCCAGTCCTCCCGGACTGGGGGGTTTTCTTTGCTGAGCAAGTGAAACAATCTCAGCAATCAGGTTCCCTCACATCGAAATGAGGATGAGGATCGGATGGCGCAGCGGATGACACTGGCGTTGCGGGACGTGATGTTGGCCTCAGGGTGGAACTCGCAACCGCCTTACGGCTGTGACATACGGATCTTCGAAGGAGATCGCCGATCATGTCCATTGGAGCGGTGTTCTTGATTGGCGTGACGGACCCCTGTTATCCGCAGCGGAATGGGATCGGCAGCGGGCCGCAACAGCACACGCCCTGCACCCGCCCTCCTGTTGCCTGCGCCCCGAGTAGATGACCGTACGCTTGCCGACAGGTCTGGAACCGCGCCGCTATCTCCGCACGGCCACCCACCAGCCCCTGCTCGCTGACCAGTCGCCGCACCGCAGCCGAACAGGACTCTCCACCAAACAACGCGGCGTGTGCGCAGTGAAAACCTTTGAGGGGCGACAGCCAACGCTGGTACACATCAATTGAGCCCAGAGCCAAGGTGTTCAGCGTGTTCATGCCTGAGGGTACGGTGGCCCCCTGACATTCACCCTTCAACTTCATGAAGCCATTGAAGACCAGTCTGAACGGCACCACCCGCCAAGTCTAGCTCCTTGAACTCGTTGGACGCTGCGTTATGGATTCGTCAGAATGACGTGTTGGGTCGGTGCAGGAACATGCACATCAGGAGTTCCAGATGCCCCTGTTTGCGGCTCCATTACAGATGCCGGCGGACCAGGTGCGCGACGCGCAGACGGATGGAACGCGACGTCGTGGTCCGCGCAGGGCGCATCTGGGCCTCCAGCAATCCAGCACGGGCACCGGTAAGGCGTTCGAGCAGTCACGGGTGGAGCCAGTCCGCACCCGGCTGTCATATCGGTGGAGTACCCTGTCCTGTGTCTGGACGCCACACCACCCAGGAAGCGCACCGCCTCCTCACCGAGTACGACGCTCAACTCCGCGAAGCGGCCGAACTGACCGGCGCCACCACCGTCACCCGCGACGGTCCCCTCTGGCGCGGCACGTACGGCGACCGCGGCTTCGTCACCTGCCGAGACCTCGGTCACCTCACCGGCCCCGCCCTTGACGAGCTCATCACGCGAACCATCACGTACTACGCCACCCAGCCGGCCATCGCGTCCTTCGAATGGAAGACGCGCGGTCACGACCTTCCCGCTGACCTCCCCGACCGCCTCGCCCAGCACGGCCTGCACGCCGAGGAGCCGGAGACCGTCATGCTGGGCGAAGCGAGCCTCCTCGCCGCGCCCGTGCCCCTGCCACAGGGGGTGAGCCTGCGGCGCATCGACTCCCAACCCGACCCGATGCCCGACCTGATCCGCGCGGCCGCCGCGCAGGAACGCGCGTTCGGCGTGCCCTTCTCCCCTGCTCACCTCGCGCGTCGCCTGCAGGCCAAGCGAGACCTCATGGAGATCTGGGTGGCTGAAGCGGAAGGCGAGATCATCTGCACCGGCCGCCTGGAGCTCATCCCTGGCACCGCATTCGCGGGCATCTGGGGGGGCGGGACTGTCCCCGAGTGGCGCGGACAGGGCATCTACCGGGCGCTGGTCGCGCAGCGGGCCCGGTCTGCCCTGGCGCGGGGCGCGCGGTACCTGCACAGCGACTCCACCGAGTTCTCCCGCCCGATCCTGCAACGTAGCGGCCTGCTGCCCATCACGACCACCACCCCGTACATCTGGACCCGCAGGTAGAGAGCCGGCACGCACCAGGTCTCTCATTGGTCTCCATCGTGTTCTCTGGGCTCACACATGGTATATGGCCCGTGTTTCACTGACTCTCTGTCACACCACATCCACGTCAATAGCCCCACGCGAGCAATTCCTCAGGCATCGGGGCGCGCTCGTCCATCAGCACCACCCGCCCCCCTTCCACCCGCGCGTGCACGCACAGCTCATTGCCCGGCTCGATGCCCCACAACTCGAACGTCAGGTCCGGCCACAGGGCCGCCACCGTGTCCAGCCATGGCACCGGCGCCGACCGGGCCGACGAGGACATCACCGTCAACACGCCCGGCTCAGCCACGTCCTCCGCGTCCCGACTGGACCACAGTGCATCGTCTGCCACGCCACCCTATCCAGCGGCACGCCCGGCACTGGCTTCACGCCGCAGTGACTACCCGGCTGTCTCGGTCCTCAACAGCCTCACTGTCTGGGTGCTCACCCCCGCCCAGAAACAGGCAGTCGTCGAAGTCGCCCGCGCCTATCTGCGTGGCTGCAACGTTCAGACCACCCCGGCGCGCCTCGCCCGGCTGGACACCCTCGACCGCGGGGAGGAGGGCGGCTGGGACGAGAAGACCCTGGGGCGTCACGGTCAGCGAGGCATCCTTCTTCCGGCACTCACCATGTTTCTGCTGAGCCGCATATGAAAGCGCATGGCCGACGTCGAAGACCGGCGAAGGGCAACAGGCACGAAGGTGTCGCGCGCGATGAATCGGTTGGGATTGGTTGCTGCTGTAGGGGTGGGGACTGGTAAATCCTGGGGAATTCGGGGGAACCCGGAATGTTCAACCTCATTTTCGCCGGTGTGGCGCTGGGGTTGTTCTTCGTGGGTGCCTTTCTACCCCCTCCCTACACGCGGCCCTCGCGGGTGCCGGACTTCCTGCTGTCGCCCTGCCGCGTGGCTGCTGATAGGTTTCACACGTATGGGCGCCGCCGTGCTCTGGCAGGCGTACCGGTTAAAACTCGGCACCCGAGGGACCACGTGAGGCGGTCTCACCGGGCGGAGGCGGTGTGCCAGATTGCAGCCATGATTGTCGCACCGCGGCGCTGATATTGCGTGCGCCTGAATGGACGGAGTGGCTGCAGATGGGGCTCATGGCGGCGCTGTGTTGGATATTGGCCGAGTCGACGCGCCCGAAACCCGCCGGGGGGGTAGGGCCTGCGACGCTTGATGACCTGGACGTGCTCTTCAAGGCGCAGAAAGGCGCGCACTCCTACGTGCGCGCCCTGAACCTTCCCCCCGCTTGATCGCGTGTGGGGGTGGATTGAAAATTACCCAGCCTGGCCGAACTGCATTCTGAACACGAACTTGGTGACGTCCGCTTTCAGGGTGTCGATCATGTCGTTGAACATGGTGGTGGCTTCGAATTTGTATTCGGTGAACGGGTCGCGCTGGCCGTAGCCGCGCAGGCCGATGCCCTGGCGCAGGACATCCATGCCGTGCAGGTGCTCTTTCCAGAGCTGGTCGACGACCTGCAGGACGACGTAGCGCGAGAGGCTGTTCATCATGGTGGGGCTGAGTTCTTCCTTGCGGGCGTCGAAGGCGTCGGCGACGGCGGCCAGGAGGGTGTCCTGCGCTTCGGCGGGGGACTTGCTACGCAGGCTCTCGAAGTCGAACTCTTCGAGCTGCGGGACGGCGTCGGTGATGGCGGCGCGCAGGCCGTCAATGTCCCAGCTCTCATGGTTCTGGTCGATGGGCAGGTGCGTGGCGAGCTGGTGGTCGACGAAGTCGGCGATCATGCCCTCGGTGCTTTCTTCAACGTCCGCGTCTGGCCCGAGGAGCACCTCGCGGCGCTGGGCGTAGACGGTATCGCGTTGTTTGCTCATGACGTTGTCGAATTCGAGGAGCTGCTTGCGGGTGCTGAAGTTGCGGTCCTCGACGCGCGCCTGGGCTTTTTCGATGGCGCCGGTGACCATCTTGGCTTCGATGGGCTGGGTGTCGTCCATGCCGAGGCGGTCCATCATGGCGACGACGCGGTCGTTGGCGAAGAGGCGCATCAGGTCGTCCTCGAAGGACACGTAGAAGCGGCTTGAGCCGGGGTCACCCTGGCGTCCGGCACGGCCGCGCAGCTGGTTGTCGATGCGGCGGCTCTCGTGGCGTTCGGTGCCGATGATGTGCAGCCCGCCGAGGTCCTTGACGCGCTGGCGGTCGGCGAGGGTGTCCGCCTGGAGTTGAATGGCCTGACCGATGAAGTCCTCGTTCATGCCGGGGATCTGCATGCCGATCTGCATGGCGTCAGGGTCCTGGCGGCTGATGGCCTTGATGAAGTTCTCGACTTCCGGCGTGTAGCGGCTGAGGCCGAGCTGCTGCTCGATGGCCTCACCGAGGATGAATTCGGCGTTCCCGCCGAGCATGATGTCGGTGCCGCGGCCGGCCATGTTGGTGGCGATGGTGACGGTGCCCGAGCGGCCGGCCTGCGCGACGATGCTGGCTTCCTGCGCCTCGAATTTGGCGTTCAGGACGCTGTGCTGGATACCGGCCTGCGTGAGGAGGTCGCTGAGCTGTTCGCTGGTGACGATGCTGGCGGTGCCGATGAGGACGGGGCGGCCGGTGGCGTGCATCTCCTTGACTTCCTGCACGACGGCGTTGTACTTGCCCATCTTGGTGCGGTACACGAGGTCCTCGGCGTCCTTGCGCTGCACGCCGCGGTTGGTGGGGATCACGAGGACGTCACTGCCGTAGATGTCGAGGAATTCCTTCTCCTCGGTCTTGGCGGTGCCGGTCATGCCCGCGAATTTGTTGTACAGGCGGAAGAAGTTCTGGTAGGTGATCGTGGCGAGCGTCTGGTTCTCGTTCTCGATCTTCACGCCTTCCTTGGCTTCGATGGCCTGGTGGAGGCCCTCGCCGTAGCGGCGGCCCGGCATGCTGCGCCCGGTGAACTCGTCGATGATGATGACCTCACCCTCGGCGTTGACGATGTAGTCCTTCTCGCGGTGGTACAGTTCGCGCGCGCGAATCGCCTGGGTGATCATGTGCGCCTTGTCCATGTTGTCCGGGCTGTACAGGTCGCTCAGGGACAGCAGGCGTTCGATCTTGCTGATGCCGCCCTCGGTGATGTGCACCTGTTTGCCCTTCTCGTCGATGGTGTAGTCGCCGGTGGGTTCGGCGCGCACGCCGGGCTCTGCGGGCTCGCCCTTCTGGAGGCGGCGGATGAGTTTGGCGTACACGTAGTAGAGGTCGGTGGCCTTCTCGGCGGCGCCGCTGATGATCAGGGGCGTGCGGGCCTCGTCAATGAGGATCGAGTCAACCTCGTCCACGATGGCGAAGTTCAGGGGGTGTTCGGCACGCAGGGCGAGGGCCTCGCGGCTCTGGGCCATGTTGTCACGCAGGTAGTCGAAGCCCAGTTCGCTGTTGGTGACGTAGGTGATGTCGCAGGCGTACGCGGCCTGCTTCTGGTGGGGTTGCATCTCGCGGCTGGCGAGGCCGACGGTCAGACCCAGCGTGCGGTACAGCAGGCTCATCTCCTCCATGCCGACCCGCGCGAGGTAGTCGTTCACGGTGACGAGGTGGCAGCCGCGGCCCTCGAGGGCGTTCAGCGCGAGGGCCAGGGTGGCGACGAGGGTTTTGCCCTCACCGGTGCGCATCTCGGCGATGCGGCCCTTGTGCAGGGCGTACCCGCCGATGAGCTGCACGTCGTAGTGGCGTTTGCCTATAGAGCGGCGGCCAGCCTCGCGGATCAGGGCGAAGGCGGGCACGACGACGTCGTCGAGGGTCTCGCCGCCTTCGGTGACGCGGCGGCGCAGTTCCATGAAGGCGGCGGCGAGGTCTTCGACCTTCTGGGTCTCTTCTTCCAGCGCGTTCACGGGCTGCACGATCGTCTTGATGATCTGCGCAACGTCGCGCTGGTTGTTATCGAACATTTTGTTCAGGACACGGAACATGACAAGCGAGTATAACGCGCGGGCCGGGCGCGGCGCGGCGTGATTTCAGTGAGGGGCGCATAAGCAACTTGAGCGGTTTTCGCTCAGGGAGCATGAACGTCCGCTCCACGCGCGGTGAAGGCCGCGCGGACGGCCCTCATCAGCGGCCCGTATCCTGCGCGCATGAACCTGAAAGTCCTGCCCGTCCTGCTCGCCCTGCCGCTGCTGGGTGCCTGCGCGCCTGTCGCCTCCCTGCTTGCCAACGCCGAGGCGGACGGGCCCGCCCCGCGCCGCGCCGGGCCGCTGGTGGTCGGGCAGACCTGGACGGTCAGCGGCCCGGTGGACGGCCGGACCGTGACCCAGTCCGTGAACATCACCGATCTGGTGGATGTCGCCGACGGCACGGCCAGCGTGAACGGCCGCGATCAGGCCGACGCGTTCGGCGCGGGCCGCGCGGGCTTCACGGTCGCCACGTACGACGGCAGCCGCCGCACCCTGCGCTTCGACTGGATCGCGGAGAACGGCGCGACGTACTCCTGCCGGATCGGCACCCTGCTGTCCCAGCCGTACCAGGGTGAACTGACCCTGAAGACCGGGGGGCGCACCGCGACCGGGACGTGCTCGGCCGTCAGCAACTGAGCGTCACAGGGAGAGGGGGCGACCGCGTACCCAGCCGGTCGCCCCATCCACTGTCGGGTCACCAGCAGTAGCGGTCGTCCCAGGCCTCCCCCCGGCGGATGAAGGGCGCGCGGGTGCCCAGCACGCGGTGCCCGCCCTTCACGGCGGCGCGCACGATCACACGCGGGTCCAGCCCCGGGTGAAGGCGCTGGGCGAAGGCGACGTCCTCGCGCACGTCGAGGCTCCCCCCGCTGGCGACGGAATCGGTGCCCAGCGCGACCTCCACCCCGGCGGCTGCGAAGGCCGCCCAGGGGAACACGCCGCAGTCCAGGTGGTGGTTGCTGCGCGGGCAGGTCACCACGGCACTCCCGGCGCGGGCGACCCGCGCGATGTCGTCCGGGGTGACGTTCACCATGTGGATCAGGGTGGGTTTCGCAGTCAAGACGCCCAGTTCGTCCAGGTAGCGCACGGGGGTCAGGTCCGCTTCCGGCGTGCGCCCGATGACCTCCGCGAAGGTGTCCGGGTAGAAGGGCGCCAGTCGGTTCTCCCAGATCGGTCCGCCGCCGCGCGTGTACAGGTCGTGCTCGGCGGGATGCTCGGCCACGTGGATCTGGAGGGGGATGCCCTCCCCGGCGGCGTAGTCGCACAGCAGCCGCATCAGGCGGTGGCTGACGGTGTGCGGTGTGTGCGGTGACAGCCCCACGCGCGGCCCGCCGGGACGCTCCACCGCCCGCCAGCCCTCGATCCGTTCGCGCACGGTCCGGAAGATCTCGTCGGCCTTCTCGGGGAAGGTACCCAGCACCTCGTAGTACAGGACGCCGCTCAGGTCCTCGCGGGGCAGCAGGGTGTCCATGACGTCCGGGGCATGCATGTACACGATGTCGCCCACGCCGCCCGCACCCAGCCCGGCCAGGGTGTCCGCGCCGTGCCGGGCGGCCTCGGCACTGCGTTTCTCGCGCTGGGGCACGACCACCTCGGGAATCCAGCGGAAGTATGGCAGGGCCGTGAACTCATACGTGCTCATATCCAGGTGCGTATGGGCGTTCACGGGCGGCGGCGCGATCACCGCCCCGGCGCGTTCCTCGCGCGCGTGGGGGTACGCGGCGCGCAGCGCGTCCGGGTGCCCGGTCGCCGCGACCGTCCCACCCACCACGACCACCCCGCCGGGACTCTGCGCGCCACCCATGCCGGTGTACAGCACGTCGCAGGTGAGCAGGCGGGGCGTGTGCGGGTCGCTGTGGGTCATGCGCGCCATGCTACGCCGCGCGTGCGGGACAGACGGACCGCGCCGCGCGTGCAGGACACGGCGGCGCGGCACGGGTTGACCCAGATTCAGTGGACGGCGATGTCCTGGCCCTGCTGGTCGCGGGCGAGTTTCGCCCAGTCGATGCGGCGGCGCCGCCATTCGAAGATCAGGACCTTCACGACTTCTTCCGCGCCGCGCGCGAGGAACACACCCCAGACGCCCAGCGGGGAGTAGAGGCCCAGCCCGATGGCGAGCGGCAGGCCGACCACGAACGCGCCGATGACGTCGCCGATGATCACGCCCTTACCGTCGGCCGCGCCGGGGAGGACGCCGCCGCCGATGATCATGTTCCGGACCTTGAAGATCTGGAAGAAGGCGCTGATCAGGATGCCGATCAGGGCGATGTGGTGCACGTCGCTGCCGACGCGGGGGAACAGCGCGGGGACGATGAGGGCACTGAGGGCGTACAGCGCGCCGAAGCCCAGGCCGGTGACGAGTCCGGCGCGGCTGATGCGCCCCAGCCACAGCTGCGCGGCGGCGGCGTCCCCGGCGCCCAGGGAACGGCCGATGAAGACGGTGGCGGCGCTCATCAGGCCGAACGAACCCACGATGAAGATGCCTTCGAGCGTCCCGACGATTTGGCTGGCGGCCAGCGCGGCGGTGCCGACGCGGGCGAACACGGCGGCGTACAGGAACCCGCCGAGGCTCCAGGCGAACTCGGTAAACGCGATGGGGGCGCTGATGGTCAGCAGCGGCGCGGCGATGGACCGCCAGGCGTCCCGGGCGGGCAGGGTGAGCGCGGCGAGGTGCCGCGGGCCGTAGATCTGGTACGCGAGCAGCGCGGTCTTCAGGATGTTCGCGAACACCAGCGCCCAGGCGGCGCCGACCACCCCGAGCTGCGGGAGGGGGCCGACGCCGAACACGAGGCCGTACGCGAGGAGGCTCTCGACGATCACGGTAATGACGGTGGCGACCAGGGGGGTGCGGGCGTGCCCGAGGGAGCGCAGGGCGCCGCTGAGGATCCAGGCGAGGCTGCCGGGGATCAGGGCGAGCATGCTGACCTGCATGTAGGGGGTGGCGGTGCGGGTGACGGCGTCCTCGCCACCCGCGAGGCTCAGGAGTGGTCCGGCGAGCAGCACGACCGGGATGGTCAGGAGGGCCGCGGCGAGCACGCTGGTGACGACGCTGACGGTCAGGGTCTGGTTCACGCCGGGCCGGTCGGCGGCGCCGTGGCGGCGGGCGACGAGGATGCTGGTGCCGCTGCCCAGGGCGCCCAGCGTGACGAAGAACAGGAAGCCCAGGCTGCCGCTCAGGCCCACGGCCGCGACGGCGACCGCGCCGAGCGTGCCGACGATGATCTGGTTGATGAAGGTCAGGACGAGCTGGATGACCATCTCCAGGCTGACGGGGACGGCGATGCCGGCGATCTCGCGCGCCGGACTCTTGATCGATTCAGTTGGGGGTGGGGTGGGGGCCGCGACGGCAGACATGCCCCCACCCTACACGGCGCGGGGCAGCGGAGCATCCGCCAGGTGGCGCAGTCCGGACAGCCCTGCCCCTTCTTTTCATTTGTGAACCAATCTGCGATTTTTCTTGACATTTATCAATCATGGCAGGCAGAATGCCGGTCAAGAGGCAGCACCCATGACCCAGGACCCCAGCGTGACCACCGACCACCCCGCCCCTCTGATCCCCGCGACCTCGTGGGCGATCATCGACTCCACCCTGCGGGAGGGCGAACAGTTCGCGCGCGGGAACTTCAAACAGGGAGACAAGATCGAGATCGCCCGGGCGCTGGACGCCTTCGGCGCAGAATTCATCGAGGTCACCACCCCGATGGTCAGCGCGCAGACGCATGCGGACATCCGCCGCCTGACCGGTCTGGGCCTGAAGGCCAAGTTCCTCACGCACGTGCGCTGCCACATGGACGACGTGCAGCGCGCCGTGGACACCGGCGTGGACGGTCTGGACCTGCTGTTCGGCACCAGTTCGTTCCTGCGGGAATTCAGCCACGGCAAGAACATCGGGCAGATCATCGACAGCGCCCAGCAGGTCATCAGCTGGATCAAGACCAACCACCCGGACCTCCAGATCCGCTTCAGCGCCGAGGACACCTTCCGCAGCGAGGAAGCCGACCTGATGGCCGTGTACAAGGCCGTATCCGACCTGGGCGTGCACCGCGTCGGACTGGCCGACACCGTCGGCGTCGCCACGCCCCGGCAGGTGTACACGCTGGTCCGCGAGGTGCGCAAGGTCATCCACGCGGAGTGCGGCATCGAATTCCACGGGCACAACGACACGGGCTGCGCCGTCAGCAACGCCTACGAGGCGGTCGAGGCGGGCGCCACCCACATCGACACGACCATCCTGGGCATCGGGGAACGCAACGGCATCACGCCGCTGGGGGGCTTCCTGGCCCGCATGTTCACCTTCGACCCGCAGGGCCTGATCGACAAGTACAACCTCGACCTGCTGCCCGAACTGGACCGCATGATCGCCCGCATGGTGGATCTGCCGATTCCCTGGAACAATTACCTGACCGGCGAATTCGCGTACAACCACAAGGCCGGGATGCACCTGAAGGCCATCTACCTGAACCCCGGCGCGTACGAGGCCATCCCCCCCGGCGTGTTCGGCGTGGGCCGCCGCATCCAGGCGGCGAGCAAGGTCACGGGCAAGCACGCCATCGCGTACAAGGCCCGCGAGATGGGCCTGCACTACGGCGAGGACGCCCTGCGGCGCGTCACGGATCACATCAAGGCGCTGGCCGAGCAGGACGAACTGGACGACGCCCACCTGGAACAGGTGCTGCGCGAGTGGGTCAGCGCGTAAGGAGGCCCTGAGCGGTCAGGTCATCTGCCCGCCCCGGCAGGGCGGCCTATCGTGACCGGTATGCCGCTGATCGTGCCGACCGTCCGGAACCTGGAGCGCCTGCGGGCGCGCTGGCAGACACGGGCGACGAACGCCGTGACGTCCGGCGACCTCATTCACGAGGTCGTGGAGGTCGGCCAGGGCGAGGGTGTCTTCCGGCGCGCGGCGGCGGCCCTGGGCCGCTGGGACACGCACCGGTCGTGGTGGCTGCGTGTGTATCCGGCAGATGAGCCGCCCACGCCGGGGCAGACGGTCGTGATTCAGGTGCAGGCGGGCCGCTTCAGTCCGCTGGCCCTGGCATTCTGCGACCGCGTGACGGACGTGATCGACGAGCCGCGCCGCCAGGGCTTCACGTACGCCACGCTGCCCGGCCACCCCGAGCGGGGCGCGGAGGCGTTCCTGATCGAGTGGGATGCCGACGACCGCGTGACGTTCACCGTGCGGGCGGTCAGCCAGCCGGGGTGGTCCCTGCTGCGGCTGGTGCGTCCGGCGCTGGCGTGGCTCCAGGGGCGGGCAACCCGTCAATACCTGCGGGCCATCGCGCGGGCGGCGGTCGCGCAGAATGCCTGAATGACCACGACCGACCCCCTGGCCGCTCCCCTCCTCTTCCGCGCCCTGTCCGATGGTGGGTCGGGCGGCAAGCGCGTGGCGGTCTTTACTAAAGCCGGTGACGAGCAGGCGCGAGCCGCCGCGTCTGGCGCGCCCCTGAGCGTGTTCGTGCAGACCGCCGACCCGACCGGGCTGAGGCTGCGGGTGTTCACGCCCACGCGCGAGAAGGGCAGCAGCGACAGCGCCGCCATCGCCGCGCTGAGTGCCCTGCACGCGCGGGCGGGCCTGCTGGACATCGTGGAGGTCACGCAGGGCGACCCCAATGCGGGGGGCGCTGACGCGGGTGGCGAGATCCAGAGCGCGCAGCTGTGCGGCGGCGAGTGGGTGCTGCGCCAGGGCCTCACCACGGCGCGGGAGGTGCAGGCGGACCTGTCCCCCATTGGTCTGGCGGGGCGGGGCGCGTGGGTGGGCAGCACGGGTCGCCCAAATCTGGTCGTGGAGGTGCCGACTCTGGCCACGCTGGAGGCCTTCATGCCGGACGACGCGGCGATCAGTGAAGTGAACCGCATGACCGACACGACCGGGCTGGTGCTGTATACCCCGGGCGGCCCCGGGCGGGTGGACGTGAGCTTCCGCGCCTTCGGGCCCCTGAAGGGCTTTTCCGAGGACGCCGCGAGCAGC
Organism: Deinococcus soli (ex Cha et al. 2016); assembly: GCF_001007995.1. Classification (NCBI taxonomy): domain Bacteria; kingdom Thermotogati; phylum Deinococcota; class Deinococci; order Deinococcales; family Deinococcaceae; genus Deinococcus; species Deinococcus soli (ex Cha et al. 2016). Next base: position 470,520 of record NZ_CP011389.1, read on the forward strand.
AACATGCTCGCCTGCCTGATCGGCGTGCTGGGCCTGCGCGGGCAGCTGCCGGAGGGCGCGAACCTGCTGCGGGCCGCGCAGCGCCGCCCCGGGCAGCCCGCCCGCCTGACCGCGCAGTTCGCGCCGCTGCGGGATGGGGTGGAGGTCTGGGTGGGTGGCCTCGCCGCGCCGGACCCGGACGCCCCGAACTGATTCGGATTCCGTCTGTTTCGTCAACAGATCGGAACACCACCGATCTGCCCACTCCACGCCCGGAACCCATCCTTATCCGGCTCGCTCTGCTGCGCAGCTCTGCGAGTCCGCTCGGACTGAATGGTTCCGGCACACCATTCAGTCGGAGGCCGTACGCGCCCCGGCCCGCAGCAGCTCACGGAGCGGCAGGGGGCGGACCTTTAGACTGCTCCCATGGAGCTGTTACTCGACCTTCACCCCGACGCCTACCCCCTGGAGGGCTTCCGGCGCCGCCAGCTGCTCGACTGGGTCTACGGGCAGGGCGCCGGGACCTTCGACGCCATGACGAACCTCCCCGCCGCCACCCGGCAGGAGCTGGAGCACACGTATCTTCTCAACCCGTTCAGGCTGATCGAGACGGTGCGCAGCGCCGACGGCAGCGTGAAGTACCTGTTCACTCTGCAGGACGGCCGCCAGATGGAAGCGGTGTACATGCCGTACTTGGACCGCAAGACCATCTGCGTGTCCACCATGGTGGGCTGCCCGGCCCGCTGCGCGTTCTGCGCCACGGGCGCGATGGGCTTCGGCCGGAACCTGACGCCCGGCGAGATCGTCGGGCAGGTGCTGGCCGTCGCGGGCGGCGAGGACATCGCCCCGCGCGAGATCCGTAACCTGGTGTTCATGGGCATGGGCGAAGCCATGCTGAACTACGACAACACCATGCTCGCCGCGCGCATCCTGCTGCACCCCGACGCGCTGGGCATGAGCAAACGCCGCGTGACGCTGTCCACCGTCGGGATCGCCAAGGGCATCCGGCGACTGGCGGCCGAGGACGACCTGGGCATCAAACTGGCGATCAGCCTGCACGCCCCGGACGAGGAGACCCGCAAGCGCATCATCCCGACCGGGCAGGTGAACTCCATCGAGGAGATCATGAGTGCCGCCCGCGAGTACCAGGACGTCACGGGACGGCGCATCACCATGGAGTACACGATGCTGCGCGGCATCAACGACCACCTCTGGCAGGCCGAGCTGCTGGCCGAACTACTGCGCGGCCTGGTCAGCCACGTGAACCTGATCCCCATGAACCCCTGGCCCGGCTCGGACTTCGAGAGCAGCACCGAGGAGCAGATCCAGGCGTTCTACGACCTGCTGGAGGCGCGTGGCGTGGACGTCAGCGTGCGCCGCTCGCGCGGGCGGGACGCGGGCGCCGCGTGCGGTCAGCTGGCCCTGAAACGCCCAAATGCGCACAGCGGCGGCGCGGCCTGAACAGGTAGCATGCACGCAGTCAGATGAGTAAGGGTTAGGAGAGAGGTTAATGCTACGCTACAGGCGTTTCCGAACATTCAGGAGGCCCACAAGGTGACACATACACGTTCCGTTCTGCTGGCACTCACCCTGGCCCTCGCGAGTCAGGGCGCGGCGCAGACCATGCTCGAGACCGCCACCACCATCGGTGTGCAGAACACCCTGCAGTCCATCGGCACGCCCAGCCTCCCCAACGTGACCGTCCCGAAGACCAGCGCTGGCACCACCACGACCGCCCCGAGCGCCGCGCCCGCCCCGGTCGTCACGCCCCTGACGGCCGACCAGCAGGCCCTGCTGGCCCAGGGCCGCGCCGCATACCAGGCCGGGAATCTCGCTGAGGCCCGGCGCCTGTACGAGCAGCTCGTCACGCAGAACTACACCAACCCCGCCCCGCACTTCGGGCTGGCCCTGACCCTGTTCGCGCAGAACGACGACCGGGGCGCGGCGTTCGAACTCCAGCAGTTCATGGCGCTCGCCCCGGACCGTTTCGAGGGTCCCTATAACCTCGGGGTGATCGCCAGCCGCGCCGGACGCCGCGACGACGCCCTGAAACTGTACGAGCAGGCCGCCGCGCTCATGAAGGACCAGGCGGGGCCCGCCGCGCAGCGCCAGGTCCTTGAGGCCCTCGCCGCCGAGCAGACCCGCAAGGCGGACTTCACGGCCCTGAGCGCCACCCTGGCCGCCATTGCCGTGATCGACCCGCAGGATCAGGACGTCCAGTACCGCCTCGCGCAGGCCCGCACCCTCAGCGGGCAGGGCGCCGCGGCGCTGCCCGGCGTGTACGCGCTGCTGCAGGCGGCTCCCGAGCGCGTGGACGCCGCGCTGCTCCTGGCAGACATCTACGTCGCGCAGGGCCTCCCAGAACGCGCGCTGCGCGAACTCGACGCCGCCGCGCCCCGCGTGAAGACCGGCGCCGACCGCGCCGCGCTGCTGCTGCGCAAGGCCAGCGTCCTCACGCAGACCGGCGACACCCGCGCCGCTGTGTTCGCCGCGCAGGCCGCCACCCGCGAGGACCCGAAGAACGCCGCCGCGTTCGCCCGTGAAGGTGAATTGCGCGCCGCCCGTAACGATCGTCCCGGCGCACTCACCGCGTACCTGAACGCCGTGAAGCTCGACCCGCAGAGCGCCGCGTACCGCGCCGCGCTCGCCGGGGTGCGGCTCACCCTGAACCAGGACGCCCAGGCGCAGGCCGACGCCGCCCGCGCCCTGACCCTGCGCCCCGACGACACTACGCTCGCCCGAGCGCTGTTCGTGCAGGGCGTCGCCGCCTACCGCCAGGGCCAGTACGCGCAGGCCCGCGCGGCCCTGAGCTCCAGCCAGACCCGCGCGCCGAGCGCCGACACCGCCCTGTGGCTGGGCCTGAGCGCCTACGCCGCGAAGGACTACGCCGCCGCCGCGACTGCCCTGGCCGAGAGCGTCAAACTGGACCCCACCCCCACTGCCCGCCTGAACCTGGGCAGCGCCCTGCTCGCCACCGCCCGCTACGCAGAAGCGGAAGCGGTCCTGCGCGGCCTGGTCAGCGAGACCCCGAAGAACGCCGAAGCGTGGTATTTGCTGGGCCTCGCGCAGCGCGCACAGACCCGTGAAAGCGACGCCCGCACTTCCCTGAAGACGGCCGCCGCGCTGGGCAGCGCCCGCGCCCAGGAGGCCCTGAAGTGAGCCGCGCCGCCGGACCCCGCCGCTGGCCCGACCTGATGATCGGCGCGCTGGTCCTGCTGCTGCTGGGCGGCTTCGGCACGCTGCTCCTGCGTCCCCAGCCGGGCGCACAGGGCAGCGTCCCCGCCACGGAGACCAGCCCGGCCCCCACCACCGACAGTGCCATACCCGGCGCGCCCGGCAGCGACAGCGCGGGCAATGAAGGTGCGGTGGGCACCGAGTCCATCACCCCACCAGCCACGACCACCCCCGGCGCGCTGCCCACCACGGACAGCGCCGCCGGAAACACCCCCGACGACGCCAGCACCTCCGAGGCCACCACCGCTGAGACCAGCACGGTCGAGGCGCCGGTCATCGCCGCGGCCCCCATCGGCACCCCGGACCCCGCCCTGACCGGCGCGGCCCCGGCCCCGGCCACCAGCGCCGATCCGGACGCGGACCCCAGCACGGGTGAAGCCGCAGACGCGGCACCTACCGACGCTGCGCCTGCGGCGCGAACCGGCGGCGCCGTCCCCACCAGCGAGCAACGCACCCCGCTGCGCAGCGACTACCGCATCACCCTGGGCACCTTCAGCAGCGGCGCCGCCGCCCAGCAGGCCGCGCAGGGCGTCAGTGCCCTCGGGTACACCGTGTACCCCATCGACGTCGCCGCCGGGGTCGTCGCGCAGGTAGGTCCTTTCGCCGACGAGACCACCGCCCGCGAGGCTCTGGCCGACGTGCAGCGCGCCTACCCCGGCGCGGTCCTCTACCCCCCCAGAAACCGCAGCCTCAGTGCGCCCACGACCAGCGAGGCGCCCACCCCCACCACTGCACCGCCCGCTGAACCCACCCCCGCCCCCACCAGCGATGAGACGAGCAACACCGGCCCCACCTACCTGCAGGTCGGCGCGTTCGACCGTCTGGAAAGCGCACAGAACCTCGTGCAGCAACTGCGCGACCTGGGCTACAACCCCACCGTGAACGCCCCCAGCGGCAAGAAAGTCACCGTGCTCGTCGGCCCCTACACCGGCGATCCCCTCACACGCACCGAGACCCGCCTCAGAGAGAACGGCCTCGACAGCTTCCGGGTCCGCTGAACGTGGCCGAAATCCCCACCGCCGCCATCAGCCGACTCGTCACGTACCTGCGCATCCTCGAACAGCTCGAACTGCAGGACGTCAGCCGCACCAGCAGCACCGACCTCGCCGAACGCGCCGGCGTCACCGCCTTCCAGGTTCGCAAGGACCTCGCGTACTTCGGCCGCTTCGGCACGCGCGGCATGGGCTACACCGTCCCCATCCTCAAACGCGAACTGGTGCGCGTCCTGGGCCTGAACCGCACCTGGAACGTCGTGATCGTCGGCGTGGGCCGCCTCGGACAGGCCATCGCCAACTACCCCGGCGCCAGCGACTACCAGTTCCAGTACGTGGGTCTGTTCGACGTGAACCCCGACCTGATCGGGACCCAGGTCCGTGGCCTGCGCGTCCAGCACCTCGACACCCTGCGCGACTTCACCCAGACGCAGACCGTCGACATGGGCTTCCTGGCCGTCCCACCCGACCGCGCCCAGGACGCCGCACAATCGCTTGCAGACGCCAGCGTGAAAGGTATCCTGAACTTCGCCCCCACCGTCATTCAACCCCGCACCATCGAACGACCGGGCCACACCGACCTCAGCGACGAGTGGCGCGGCGTGATCGTGGAAAACGTCGACTTCCTCGCCGGCATGAAACGCCTCGCCTTCTACATCCTCAACCCCCACCTCAAAGACGCCCCCACCCCGGAGGACCCCGCATGAAGAGAACCACGCTGATCGCCCTGACCATCCTGCTCGCCTCCTGCGGGAAGCAGGGAATCAACGTAGGCCAGGGCTTCGAGATGACGCCCTCATTCGACGACGCTGCCGTCGCCGCGAACGTCGTGAACGTGTACGCCAAGAACGCCGACGGTACCCGCGGCGCCTACCTGTACAGCGACGTCAAGACCTACGCGGTCACCGAGGGCAAACTGAACGTTCTCGTGCGCGCAGGCAGCCTCGGCATGACCGTCAAGCAGATCAACGTGAAGTACACCGACTCCTCCGGCAATCCCTTCGGTGACGCGTCTGGCACCTTCAACATCTCGGCCGCGTTCGACATTCCGGGCGGGTACGTGTGCAAGAGCGGCGCGGAGGCCTGCGACTTCGTCGACAAAACACCGCAGAACGTCGCGTTCAGCAAAACCACGGACCAGTACAACCTCAGTGAACAGATCGCCGTGGCCGCAGCCGCAACCTGCGTCGACGACGAACCTGCCTGCAGCGAGGTCCGCATGAACATGACCCTGTCCGGCACGGACACGCTGGGCCAGGCCCGCAGCATCAACATTCCCCAGGCGCAGATCCGCGTGTACATCGCCAGCGTCACCGACGAGGTCCAGTAACCATGAAATCCACCACCCGTAACCCCCTGCTGCTGATCCTGACCGGCACGCTGGTCGCCTGCGGCGGCAACTCCAATCCCACGCCGGCCAACACGCCACCCACCGTCAGCGTGAAGTCCGACGGGCGCGCCATCACCACCAGCACCTACCTGCGCAGCGGCGGCACGGTTCAGGTGGCCGTATCCGACCCGGACGTGGGCGGCAGCATCACCAAAGTCACTTACACCATCGACGGGGGCGCCGCCACCACCCTGACCCCCGCGGCCAGCATCACCCTGCCCATCGGGAACCTCACTGGTGGACAGCACGAACTCGCCCTGAGCGCCACCGACAATCAGAACGCCACGACCAGCATCAAGGTGCCCTTCCTGATTGACGCGGCAGCGCCCATCATCACCCAGCTGAACCTGAACGGTCAGGCGGCGGCCGCGACCACCACCTACACCATCGGCGACGCCGTCCTGCTGGACGTCACCGCCCGCGACACCCGCGGCGACGCGGCCGGCACCACCGGGCCCATCACCGCGCTCCGCGTCTACGAGAACGGCACCCTGGTGAAATCCGGCAGTGGCGCCACCCTGAACGTGGACCTGAGCAAGGCCACCAGCGGCCAGGCGCGCGCCGCAGGCACCAGTGTCATCACGGTCGAGGCGGAAGACAGTGTCGGCTTCGTCACCACCCGCACCCTGACCCTGACGTTCAACGCCGCCACCGACAACGGCGGCGTCGTGGCCCCCACCTTCACTTGGCTGAGCCCCGCCAGCGACTTCGTCAAGGGCGGCGGCACCGTCGTCCTGCGCGCCACCGCCACCCGTAACGGCCAGGACCTGAGCAGCCAGATCGTCTACACCGCCACCTGCGGCAGCATTACCGGCGACACGTGGACCCTGGGCACCAACTGCGCCGACGGCAGCAAGCAGAGCGTCACCGCAACGGTCACCGACGGCGGCCGCAGCTTCAGCAGTCCCGCCAAGATCGTCACGGTGGACGCCAGCGACCCCACCGTTCAGATCACCAGCCCCCAGCAGGGCCAGACTTTCACGCAGAACCCCATCAAGATCAGCGTGACCGGCACCGACGCCGTCAGCGGACTGGACCGAATCCTGGTCGAGGCCAGCAAGGACGGCGTCACGTACACCCAGATCGGCGTCGTGACCGCCGCAAGCGGCGACGTCGTCTGGGCGCCCATGAACGGCACGTACACCATCCGGGCCACGGCGACCGACAAGACCGGCCGCACCAACAGCACCACCGTCAGCGGCGTCCGTGTCAACCTGACCAGCAGCGACACCACACCCCCCAGCGTCACCCTGGCGCCCATCCCCGCCACGCCGCAGCGCGCCACCATCACCGTCACCGCCACCGCCAGCGACAGCGACAGCGGCGTCGCCAAGGTCGACCTGTACGACGGCGGCACCCTCATCACCTCCAACGCCACCGGCATCAACGGGAAGTACACGTTCAGCGTCGATACCACCAAACTCAGCGACGGCGCACACACCCTCCGGGCCGTCGCCTTCGACAACGCCGGTCAGAGTGCAGAAACCACCGCCACCCTGACCGTCGACAACGCCGCGCCGGTCGTCAACTGGATCAGCCCCGCCGACGGCGCCGTCACCCGCGGCACCGTCACCCTGAACGCCACGAGCAACGAGGGGACCGTCACCTACACCGTGGACGGGACCACCATCACCGGCAACACCGTCACCTTCCAGACGGACGGCACGCACACCATCACCGCGACCGCTCAGGACGCTGCCGGCAACCGCACCTCCAGCACCATCAAGGTCACCAGCGACGCCACCGCACCCACCGCACAGATCACCAGCCCCACCAGCGGCAGCACCCTGACCAGCAACCCTGTCACGATCAGCGCAGCAGGCAATGACAGCGGCAGCGGCGTGAGCAGCCTGGAAGTCTTCGCGAACGGCACCAGCATCGGCACGATCAGCGGCGCCAGCGGAACGGTCACCTGGACGCCCACCAGCGGCACCTACGACCTGACCGTCATCGCCACCGACAAGGCCGGGAACAAGGGCGTCGCGAGTGCCCCCGTGAACGTCACGGTCAAACTCGCCACCGCGGATACCACCGCCCCGGCCTTCGTGGGCACCGCCACCGTGCAGCCCGCCCCCACCGCCACCTTCTCGCGCGGCGTGATCACCCTCGACGGCTTCGTGAAAGACCCGGAGAGCGGCATCAGCCAAGTGGCGCTGTTCAACGGTGGCGTCCGCCTGAACGCGACGCCCAGCCTGAGCCTTCAGCCGGACGGCAGCACCCGCTACGCCCTCACGCTGGACAGCAAGACGCTCGCGGACGGCACCTACACCCTGACCATCCAGGCCACCAACGGCGTCGGTCTCGTCAGCAACCAGGACGTCAGCGTCAAGATCGACAACACGGCGCCCACCCTGAACTGGAACGCCCCCACCACCGTCGGCAGCGCCGGGACCATCACCCTGAACGCCACCACGGAAACCGGCGCGACCATCACCTACGCTGCCAGCTGCGGCACCGTCACCGGCACCACCTGGACGTACGGCGACTGCCAGGACGGCACCGCGGCCACCCTGACCGCCACCGCCACCGACGCTGCCGGGAACACCACCAGCCAGACCCGCACCATCACCGTTGACCGCACCGCCCCGACCGTGCAGATCACCAGCCCCACCCAGGGCCAGAAAGTCACGCAGAACCCCATCACGATCACGGTCAGTGGCACCGACAACATCGCGGTCGAACGCATTGACGTCCTCAGCGGCACCACCCGCATCGGCACCGTCACCGGCGCGCAGGGCAGCGTCACCTGGGCGGCACCCAACGGCAACCAGACCCTCACCGCCCGCGCATACGACCGCGCCGGAAACGTCACCGAAACCCAGATCAGCTTCACGGTCGCTCTGACCACCAGCGACACCACCGCGCCCACTGGCGCAGTGACGACGCCCACCGGCGACCTCCGCGGGCAGACCACCGTCAGCGTCACCGCCAGCGACACAGACAGCGGCGTCGCCACGGTCAGCATGTACGTCGACGGCCTGCTCAGCAGCACCCAGACGACTGGCATCGCCGGAACGTACACCTTCCCGGTCGACACCACCAAGCTCAGCGAAGGCCAGCACGCCATCACGGCCGTCATTACCGACAACGCCGGGAATACCTTCGCTACCCCCAGCGTCACCGCCCGCGTGAACAACGCCGCGCCGACCGTCACCATCACCAACCCGCAGAACGCTGCCCTTCTGGGCGGCGCCAGCGACGCCGCAGTGAAAGCCATCGCGAGCGACCCCACGCCGGGCGACACCATCACCCTGGAATACAGCGTCGACAGCGGCGCCTTCAGCACGAGCGTGCCCACCCTCCCCAAACAGGACGGCACCCACACCGTCACCGTGCGCGCCGTGGACGCAGCTGGCAACAGCAGCACCGCCACCACCACCTACACGTACGACGGCACCGCCCCGACCGTGCAGATCACCAGCCCCACCCAGGGTCAGCTGTTCACCAGCGCCCCGGTCACCATCAGCGTCATCGGTCAGGACAGCGGTACCGGCGTCGCCAGCATCAAGGTCTACGCGAACGACGGCAGTGGCGAAGAACTGATCGGCACGCTCGGCGGGAACGGCAGCGTCACGTGGTACCCCCGCAAAACGGACGGCACCCCCTACACCATCAGAGCGGTGGCCAATGACCGGGCGGGGAATCCCAGCACCGACACGACCAGCCCCGGCGCAACCGTCACCGGCGTCAAAGTCAAGACGGCCAGCACCATCACCGTCACGGGCGGACCCACGTTCACGCTCCCGAGCGCTGACCCCAAGGGCAGCCTGCACACCGCCAACGGCCGCACTTACGTCCGCGGTCCCCTGGTCGTCAATGCCACCGCCACCACGGACGCCACCATGACCCAGGCCGACATCCAGGCCGACGGGCAGACCCTGCAGACGACCACGACCAGCCCCGCCAACCCCACCTTTAACTTCGACTTCGACACTCTGAACGAAGGTCTGCGCGACGTCGCCGTGCGCTTCACCGACTCCCTGGGCACGGTCGCCGCCACGAAAACCACCGTGTTCGTCGACAAGACCGCTCCCATCATCACGTGGAACACCCCGCTGAACGGCAGCCTCACGAACACACCCGTCACGCTGAACGCCACAGCGACCGACAGCGCATCCGGCACGAACGGCACCGTGACCTTCACAGAAAACGGCCAACCGGTCACGAACCCCGTCTCGGCAGACGGACAGCACACCGTCACCGCCACCGCCGTCGACAACGTCGGCAATGTCGGCACCCGCACCGTGACCTTTACGATTGACGCCACAGGCCCGGATGTCGTTCCGGCCCTCCCAGACAGCCCCACGAATCCTCAGGAATTCACGACGGCGCCCGTGACGCTGACTGCTACAGCCACGGACGCCCTCAGCGGCGTGACCAGCATCGAGGTGCTCGTCGCCCCGCAGGGTCAGCCTCTGACCACCCTGGGACGCCAGAGCGGAAGCAACTACAGTGCGGTCTACACGCCTGCGCAGGCGGGTCTGTACGACGTGAAATACATCGCGCGTGACGCTGCGGGGAACTCGGTGACGACCAACCGTCTGTTCAGGTACTCCGTGTCCACACCACCGGTCGAGAAGGCCCCTGCTCCCGTGCTGGAAGTCGTGGGGAGCGGTCCATACTCCGGGAATATGAGCGTGAACGTCTCCGGGAACTTCGACACGGCCAGCCAGGTCGATCGCATGATCCTGCAGGTCACGGATTCCAAGGGCGTGATCGACAACAGCACGTATGTCACCTCGCAGGCGCGAGCCACCTTCAGCGTCGACACCACCCGTTTCGCCAATGGGCCACTGACCCTTCAGGTGATTGCCTACACGAAGTCCGGCCTGCCAGGCAAGAGTGCCGAGACCACCGTTCAGGTGCAGAACCTGACCAGCCCTGACTTCAAGGTGTCGTCCCCCAGCGATGGTGCGGTCGTCACCACGCCCAGCGTGCCGGTGCAGATCACACTGACCAAACGCAGCGCGGATTACACGATCACGCAGCCCATTCAGGTGGACCTGCTGGACTACCGCGGTGTGCGTGTTGCCGGCGCCACCCTGAACCCCAGCGATCCAGCCACCTGCTCAGGTAACACGGAGTCGCTGACCTGCAACACCTCCTTCGACGTGGCGGCACTCCCAGCCGATACCTACCTGATCCGCGCGCGCACCACCGTGCAGGTTGACCCTGCTGGCGCGAACATCACGCGCCCGCTGGAGACCAGCAGTCGGTTCACGCACAACACCACAAGCGTGCTGCCACCGGCTTCCACCATCCGCTTCCCCGCCATCACAGATCTGCAGAAACCTGGACAGCTTGACAGCTCCTCTGGGCTGCTGGTCAGCGTGAGCGACAACACAGGTGTCGCCGTCGTCGAGGCGCGGGTGGTGGGACCGTTCGATGCCACGAGACCCCTCACCCTCAACGGAACGACGCAGTGCGACGCCAGCGTGCTCGTACCTGGCCGCTCGCCAGTCGACGTTCTCATGCTGAACTACGGGTACAATCCCGCAATCGTGAGTGGTGACGTCGTGCTCAACAACCTTGACATTGACGGTTCTGCTTACGTGCCCGACAACAACGTCAATGAGCGGTATGACCTCCGCGTGACCGTTCAGGACACGGAAGGTAACCGAAACATTCAGTGTATTCCCGTCACGATCAACCGAGCAGCGATCCGTGCGGCCCGCCCTGCCTATGCCACCGCGACGGTAACCACACCGACTCCCCCCAGCACCGTGACTGGTGAACTGAACTACACCACTGGAACCTGGTCTCTGTCGGGGATGACCAACCGGAGTCGCGCCGCTGCTGTGCTGTACATGAATGGTGTTCAGAAGAGTGTCAGCTTTACCAACGACGTGACCGGCAGTGTTTCTTCCACGGTTTCCTTCGGCGAACCCGGTACCTATCAGGTGGTCTGGCTGGTCGAGGACATGACGACAGGAGTCGTGACCTCCGTGGCAGGCAGCACTGTTTCGGTAGTTCGCAACCCTTAAGAGTTAAACGTTGCGGCGCCCTCCAGATGGAGGGCGCCGCTCTGTGCAGTCACCAGCCGTTGGGGTCGTGGTCGGGTTCTTCTGCGAGGAGCCAGAGGCTGCGGTTCTGTTCGCTGGCGTTCTGCTGGGCGTCGAGGAGAACCTGTTCGAGCTCGCGGGCGAGGTGGGGGTGGCGTTTTTTGAAGTGGGTGTAGTCGCAGAGGATGAGGGCGTGGCGGGGGCTGAGTTGTTCGGGGTCGGTGAGGATATCGTAGAGGGCGTCCCAGTTGCGGCCGAAGGTGTCGCGCAGGGCGAGGCCTTTGAGGAAGGCGAGCATGAGGGTGTCCTTGTCGTGGACGGTACCGAAGTCGATTTCACGGACGGCGATCTGGTAGCCGGCGGCGATGATGCGCGGTTCGTGTGGGGCGGTCTGGAGGCCGCTGGGGGGGGCGTTGAAGACCTGGATCATTGGATACTCCTGAAGGTGCGGTAGTGGTCGTGGGTGTAGTAGCAGTCGTCGGTGCGGGTGTCGGGTTGGCCGCCGCAGACGATGCGGCGGGCGCCGCGGTCGGTCTCCCCGGGGGTGGGGACGGTGTATTCGCGGTAGTAGCCGCTGGGGCGCGTGGGGAGGCGGCGTTCGCGGTTGCCGAAGGTGGTGCCGTCCTTGGCGTAGCGGAAGGGGCCGCCCTGAGCGATCTGCCGCATGACCTGTTGCCCTTCGCGGGGCAGGCCGCTGATGGGGATGGCGCGGCCTGTGATCTGTGGCTGGGTCGTGGTGGTCTGGCGCTGGGTGGCCGTACCGCTACTCGTGGTGGCGCGGGTGGTGACCTGGGTGCGGTCGTCCCGGGCGACACCACCGTCACTCGGGGCGGTGCAGGCGGCGAGGATCAGGGGGATGAGCAGGAGCAGGGCGGGGCGGGCGGGCTTCACCCAGTCAGTGTAGGCTGCGCTGCCTGAGCCACCCCAGCAGGTCTCCTTGCAGGTGGGTTAATCCCTTGTACGTGATCTGTTCGGGTGTCATGGATTCGATGGCGGCGGCGAGGGCCCGGGCGTGGGTGGGGGTCTGCACGGCTTCCCGCAGGGGGTGGATGAGGGGGCGGATGGTGAACAGTGCGCCGTGCGCGCCGGGGAAGCCGGTGAGGGTCTGGCGTTCCACGCGCAGGACGGCGCGGTCCGGGTCGAAGCGGGTGTGCGCGGCGCGGTCCTCGTCGGGTGGCGCGGCGGGGTGGTGGTCTAGGCGTCCTGTCATGCTGAGGCCCCACGCGAAGCGGATGAACGGCCCGCGTGTCACGGCGGCCTCCACGAGACGCGGTGCAGTGGCGTTCATGGGTGCGCTGCCCGCGACGGGCTGGTGGACGGCGTGGAAGTCGCGGCCCAGCTTGTCGCGCGGGTCCCAGTGCTGCGGCAGCAGGACGTGCGTGGCCGCCAGCCAGTCCGCGCCGGTGCGGGGGTCGCGGGCGATCAGCGCGAGGTCTTCCTGTGCGTTCAGGCCTAGGAAGTCCAGGGCGTGCAGGGGCTGCACCCCGGCGATCAGCGTGGCGTGTGGGGCAGGGAAGTGCCTGAGGTCGCGCACGCCGTTCCAGCGGGGGTCGAGGGTGGCCTGCCAGCCCAGCAGGTCGTTGCGCAGGGTCGCGCCGTCCCAGGTGATCGCCCCGCCACTGTCGCGGGCGAGGGTCGCGGCGATGTGCGTCAGGGCCACCTCGCGCAGGTCCGGGGTCAGGGCGGCCTCGCCCATGTACTCGTGCGGGGCGCGGGCGTGCGCGGCGACCTTGCCCGCGACGAACGCGGGGTACGCGTCGTCCAGCGTGAAGGTGTGCTCCTCGGGGCGGGGGTCGTCCAGCCAGGGAACGGGCTGCTGGCCCATGCGGTACAGACCGGCAGAGACGGTGTACGTCCCGTTCAGGAACGGGCGGTAGAGGGTGGGTGGGGCCACGCCCCGCATTCTGGCAGGACAGCAGTGGGGGCGGCCGGTCACGTGGATCAGGCCGCCCCCGGTGTCAGAGTGTCAGGCGAGGTTGCCGTTGGTCATGACACCCGTGGCGAGCAGCACGAGGATCAGCACGCCGACAATGACGCGGTAGATCGCGAAGGGTTTGAAGTTGTTGGTGGACACGAACTTCAGCAGCCACCCGATGGCGAGGTACGCGGTGACGAAACTGACGCCCGCGCCGATCAGGACGTTCAGCAGGCCGATCTCCCCGAAGATCAGTTCGCGTTCCTGGATGAGGTTCAGCAGGGCTGCGCCGCCCAGCGTGGGCACGCCCAGGTAGAAGCTGAATTTCGTGGCGGTGGCGCGGTCCAGACCCAGGATCATGCCGCCCAGGATGGAACTCGCGGAGCGGGAGAAGCCGGGCCACAGCAGCGCGAGACACTGCAGGGCGCCGATCATCAGGGAGCGGCGCACGCCGATCTTCTCGATGGCGTCCACGTTCGGCGTGACGCGGCGGCTCTCGATCAGCCACATCAGGATGCCGCCCACGATCAGCGCCCAGGCGACCACGCTGGGCCGGAACAGGGTGGCCTTGATCGCGTCGCCGAACAGCAGGCCCAAGATGACGGCGGGGACGCACGCGACAAGCACGCCCAGCCACAGCGTCCGCTGCTGCGGGTCGGTGTTCACGTGCCGGATCTTCAGGAAGTCCCGCCAGTAGTACACGAGCACACTCAGGATCGCGCCGCCCTGGATGACGACCTCGAACGCGTCCTTGACTTCCTTGGTCCAGGGCACGCCCATCAGGTTGCCGGTGAGGATCAGGTGCCCGGTGGAGCTGATCGGCAGGAACTCTGTGATCCCCTCGACGATCCCGTAAACGATGGCGTAGAACCAGTCCATAAGGGCCAAGTGTAAGCCCTGTCACGGGGGATCGTGCGTCCTCCATTCGGTGCAGACTGGGCTCATGGGTCTGGACGGGTACGTGATGCGGTGGAATCTGACACCGGACGGCGCGGCGATCCACACGCGTAGCAGCGACCTGATGCCTGTGCGCTGGCAGGGCCGGGCGGCGATGCTGAAGGTGGCCCGCAGCGCGGAGGAGGTGCGGGGCCACGACCTGATGGTGTGGCTGCACGGGCAGGGCGCAGCCCGTGTGTTCAAACGTGAGGGGGCGGCGCTGCTGCTGGAACGCCTGGAGCCGACGCCGGCTCTGGCGGACTGGGCGCTGGCTGGGCAGGATGACGGGGCGACGCGGGTGCTCTGCGGCGCGGCGGCGGGTGTGCATGTGGCGCGCGGGCGGCCCTGGCCGGGGCTGCCGGGTCTCCCCCGCTGGTTCCGGTCGCTGGAGGCCACGCAGGGTCAGGGGGAAGGGTTCACACTGGCCTGGGCCACCGCGCAGCGCCTGCTGAGCGAGCCGCGGGACGTGCGCCCGCTGCACGGGGACCTGCATCACGGGAACGTCCTGCACAGCCCGGAGCGGGGCTGGCTGGTCATTGACCCGAAGGGGTTGATCGGGGAGCGGACCTTCGATTTCGCGAACATGCTGTGCAACCCGGCGCCGGACCACGCGCTGAGGCCGGGGCGGCTCGAACGCCAGTCCGCCCTGATTGCGCGGGAGGCGGGGCTGGACCGCACGCGGCTGCTGGCGTGGGTGGGGGCGTACGCGGGCCTCTCGGCGGCGTGGCATCTGGAGGACGGTCAGGAGGAACAGGCGTGGCAGTCGCTGGCGATCTCGGCGCTGGCCCACAGCCTCCTCTGAGCGGGCTGCCCGCCCCGTTCCTCTGACCTCCGCTCTCCCCTTCCCGTACGCGCCCCCGATCGCGTATAATTTTCGTTTGGGTGCCCCCGTGATCCTGCCCTGCGCGCTCGAGCGTCGCGCTGCGGCCTGGCCCCACCACATGCGGAAGGAAGTTCTTCCTGACGCGGGGCTGGCACGAGGACGGCAAACTTTTCCCGAACACAACGCTCAGGAGTCACCATGTCGTACATCAGCATGAAGCAGCTGCTGGAAGCCGGAGTTCACTTCGGTCACGAAACCAAGCGCTGGAACCCCCGCTTCAAGCGCTTCATCTTCGCCGAGCGCAACGGCATCTTCATCATCGACCTGCAGAAGACCCTCAAGCAGGTCGACCGCAGCTTCGACTTCATCAAGGAACTCTCCGAGCGCGGCGGCGTCATCCTGTTCGTCGGCACGAAGAAGCAGGCCCAGGAGATCGTGGAGCTCGAGGCGCGCCGCACCGGCATGCCCTTCGTCACCAGCCGCTGGCTGGGCGGCATGCTCACGAACTTCAAGACCATGCGCACCCGCATTGACCGCCTGAACGAACTCGACGACCTGTTCGAGTCCGAGCGCGTCAACGACCGCACCAAGGCCGAGCGCATCAAGCTGGCCGCCGAGCGCGAGCGCCTCCAGCGCTTCGTGGGTGGCATCCGCAAGATGACCCGCCTGCCCGACGCGATCTTCGTGGTGGACCCCACCAAGGAAGTCATCGCCGTGCAGGAAGCGAACAAGCTCGGGATTCCCGTGATCGCCCTGGCCGACACCGACAGTGACCCCGATGTCATCGACTACATCGTGCCCGGCAACGACGACGCGATCCGCAGCATCCAGCTGATCACCCACCGCATCGGTGACCTGCTGGTCGAGGCGCGCGGCGGCGGCGAGGACGTCGGCGCGGCCGAAGCCGAGCAGACCGAAGCCACCGAACAGGCCGAAGCCTAAGCACGGGACACGGGGGGGACGCGTCCCGGCGCAGGCCGATCAAGGGCGCGCCCCCCTTTTCCCGCGCAGCGCAGCTCCGAACCCGACTCCGAAGCCCGAGATGCGGGCTTCACGCCCACAGGAGGCAACACCATGCTGGAATCGATCAAGAAACTCCGCGAACTGACCGGCGCGGGCATGATGGACGTCAAGAAGGCTCTCGCCGACGCCGACAACAACGAAGAGAAGGCCATCGCCCTGCTGCGCGAGCGCGGCATCGCCAAGGCCGTCAAGAAGGGCGACCGCGAAGCCAAGGAAGGCATCGTGCGCTTCGCCGTGGACGGCAACCGCGCCGCCATCGTCGAAGTGAACAGCGAGACCGACTTCGTCGCCCGCAACAGCGACTTCCAGGCCGTCGTCGAGAAGCTCGCGCAGGCCGCGCTGGCCGCCAAGACCAGCGACCTCGACACCTTCAAGGCGTACACTGTGGACGGCGAGACCGTCGCCGACCTGGTCGCCGCGACCGCCGGCAAGATCGGTGAGAACATCGTCCTGAACAAGGTCGCGTACCTCGAGGGCAGCACCGTCGCCGGGTACGTGCACAGCAACGGCAAGATCGGCGTGCTCGTGGACGTCGAGGGTGGCAGCGAAGCCCAGGCCAAGGACGTGGCCCTGCACGTCGCCGCCGAGCGCCCCCAGTTCCTCACCCGTGACGAAGTGGACTCCAGCGACATCGAAAAAGAGCGCGAGATCCTCACGAACAAGGCGCTGAACGAAGGCAAGCCCCAGCAGATCGTCGAGAAGATCGTCGAAGGCCAGATCGGCAAGTTCTACTCCGAGAAGGTCCTGCCCGAGCAGGCGTTCGTGAAGGACAACAGCCTGACCGTGGCCAAGTACCTGGGCGGCGCGACCGTGAAGCGCTTCGTCCGCTTCGAGATCGGCGCTTAACGTTCCTCACAGGCCCCCCGCTGCGGGGGCCTTCGCGCGGCGGCCCCCGCGTCACAGCTGGCCGTACCCGTCAGGGGCACCCGGCAGCCGCCCCGCGCGGTTGCCGGTTTCTCCTGCCCCTTCCCGCCCCCCCATTCGTAGAGGTGAAACATGTTCAAGCGTGTCCTGTTGAAATTATCTGGTGAGTTCCTGGCTGGCGAGTCGGGCTTCGGGATCAGCCCCGAAACGACGGCCGCGCTGGCCCGGCGCATCACGGACGCGCTGGACGGCACCGACATCGAACTGTCGATCGTGATCGGCGGCGGGAACCTGTGGCGTGGGGCGCGCAACGGGCAGGGCATGGACCCGGCCACCGCCGACTACATCGGCATGCTGGGCACCGTGATGAACGCCATGGCCCTCCAGGACGCCATGGAGAGCGCCGGGCGGCCCACCCGCGTCATGAGCGCCATCCAGATGGCGGCCGTGGCCGAGCCGTACATCCGCCGCCGCGCGATCCGCCACCTGGAAAAGGGCCGCGTCGTGATCTTCGGCGGCGGAAACGGCGCGCCGTTCTTCACGACCGACACGACAAGCACCCTGCGCGCCCTGGAAGTCGGGGCGGACGTCGTGCTGATGGCGAAGAACAAGGTGGACGGCGTGTACGACAGCGACCCCCGCAAAAACCCGGACGCGAAGTTCATCGCGCAGGCCACGCACCTCCAGGTCGTCGAGCAGCGCCTGGAGGTCATGGACGCCACCGCCCTGACGCTGTGCATGGACAAGGGCCTGCCCATCGTGGTGTTCGACCTGTTCCAGGAGGGCAACCTGCCGCGCCTGTTCCGGGGCGAGCGGGTAGGCACGCTCATCCAGAGCTGAGACTGACTTCGATGGAACGGCTGATTTCAGCTGTTCCATCCGAGCGGATGCGAGCAGAAGCAAAACGGGTTCCGGGCGTGGAGTTGGCCACCCGGTGCAGTTCCGGGTGGCCAAAGGAACAGACGGAATCCGTACGACCCCTGACGAGCGCACCGGCGTCCTGATCGCTTAGACTGGCGACACTTTCCTGCAAGGAGACTCACCCATGGCTGACATGAAAACCATCCAGGCCGACACCCGCGAGAAGATGGGCAAGGCCATCGAATCGCTGGAAAATAACCTCTCGGTGCTGCGCACGGGCCGCGCCAACCCCGGCATCCTGAAGAAGATCGTCGTGGACTACTACGGGAGCACCATGCCGATCGATCAGGTGGCGAGCATCACCACGCCCGACGCCCGCACGCTGGTCATCACCCCCTGGGACCGGGGCGCGCTGAACCCGATCGAGAAGGCCATCCGCGACAGCGACCTGGGCCTGAACCCGAACAACAAGGGCGACACGATCTTCATCAGCCTGCCCATGCTGACCGAGGAGCGGCGCAAGGACCTCGTGAAGAACGCCAAGAGCTACTCGGAGGACGCCCGCATCGCCGTGCGCAACATCCGCAAGCACGCGCTGGACGAGGTCAAGAAGGTCGAGGGCATCGGCGACGACGAGATCAAGCGCGGCGAGGCCGACGTGCAGAAGATCACCGACGAGTTCATCGCCAAGGTGGATCAGACCTTCCAGAAGAAGGAGCAGGAAATCCTCGGGTGAGGCCCCCCGCCTCCCCTGCCCGTGACCGCCGGTCTCCCCGGCGGCATTTTCCTATGGCCCGTTCCCTGGAGGCCGCGTGGAGTCGCTGAGCAGCCGCGTCCTGACGAGCGTGGTGGGCTTCGCGCTCCTGAGCGTGATCGTGTGGATCGGCTGGTGGGCCATGCTGCCCGCGCTGATCGTCGTGGCGATCATGGGGCTGTACGAGTACATCCGCATGCTGGACCGCAACGACATCGACGTGCGCCGCGTGAGCCTCGCGGTGTTCGCGGCGGCGCTGATGATCGCCAGCCTGCCGCTGTGGCCGCAGGCGCCGTGGCCGGGTGGATCGTGGCGCGAGGCGGTCCTGACGGTCGCGCTGGGGTACCTGCTGGTCGTGGAGGTCATCCGGCCCGGCGAGCGGCCCCTGGAGCGCATCGTGTACTCGATGTTCGGGCTGCTGTACATCCCGTGGCTGCTGGGGTACTTCCTGATGCTGCGCTACAGCCCGGACGCCGGGGACGGCCTGCTGTACTTCGCGTTGCCGCTGATGGCGACGTTCGCGGCGGACATCGGCGGGTACTTCGTGGGGTACTTCTTCGGGAAGCGCAAGCTGGCCCCGGAGGTCAGTCCCGGCAAGACCGTCGAGGGGGCCGTGGGCGGCCTGGCGTTCAGTTTCCTGATGGTGCTGGCGCTGACGACGTTCACGCATGTGTGGACGCCGTTCGAGGCGCTGCTGTACTCGATCCTGGTCGCCAGTGCCAGTCAGCTGGGCGACCTGTCCGAGAGCCTGATCAAACGGGCCCTGAAGACGAAGGACAGCGGCAGCAGCCTGCCGGGGCACGGCGGGTTCCTGGACCGCATGGACAGCCTGCTGTTCGCGGTGCCCGCCACGTACCTGTTCCTGCACATCAGCGTGTTCACCCGCTGAGCGGACGCTGGGATGCAGGACGCGGGGCGCGGTGGATCTGCGTTGTCCACCCTCCGCTTCCTGCCTGAACCGCGCCAATCGTGCGCGGTCCCGCCCCTTCCGTCCCCCGCGTCCACTAGCATGCGGGGGATGAGTCTTTCCGAGGGTGCAGGGCGCGGGATCGCGGTGCTGGGCAGTACCGGCAGCATCGGCACGCAGACGCTGGACGTGGCGCGGGAGCGCGGCTGGCGGGTGACGGCGCTGGCGGCCGGGCGCAACGTGGAGTTGCTGGCCGCGCAGGTGCGGGAGTTCCGGCCTGAACTGGTCAGCGTGGACGCGGGCGTGCTGGCACAGGCGCGCGGGGCGCTGCCGGGCGTGCGCGTGATCGCCGACCCGGCCGAGGTGGCCGCCACGCCGACCGGGGTGGTCGTGAACGCCATGAGCGGCCTGATTGGCCTGTCCCCCACCCGCGCGGCGCTGGAGGCCGGGCAGGCCGTGGCGCTGGCGACCAAGGAGGCGATGGTCACGGCCGCGCACCTGATGTGGGAGGCGGCCTCGCTGGGCGGCGGGCGCGTGGTGCCGGTGGATTCCGAGCACACTGGGGTGTTCCAGTGCCTGACGGGCGAGGACATGGCCGACGTGGCCGAGGTGATCCTCACCGCGTCCGGCGGCCCGTTCCGCGAAGGCCCGGCTGACCTGAGCGGCGTGACGCCCGCGGAGGCCCTGCGGCACCCGTCGTGGAGCATGGGCCCGAAGGTCACGATCGACAGCGCCACGCTGATGAACAAGGGGCTGGAGGTCATGGAGTGCGCCAGCCTGTACGGCCTGCCGCTGTCGCAGGTGGGCGTGGTGGTGCACCCGCAGAGCCTGATCCACGCGGCGGTGCGTTTCCGCGACGGGAGCCTGAAGGCGCAGTTCGGCCCGACCGACATGCGCCTGCCCATCGCGTACGCCGTGGACGCCGCCCCGACCGGCATGACGCGCCCCGGGGACGTGCGCGGCGCGCGGCGCGGGCGCGAGGTGGGCACGCACCTGGGCTGGCCGATGCGCGGCACCTGGGAGTTCCGCGAGCCGGACCTGGACCGCTTCCCGTGCCTGGGCCTGGCGTACCGTGCCGGGGAGGCCGGGGGCCTGCTGTCGGTCGCGCTGAACGCCGCCGACGAGGTGGCGGTGGACGCCTTCCTGGCCGGGCAGATCGGTTTCACGGACATCCCACGCCTGCTGGAACGGGTGCTGGACGATACGCCCGCCGGGACCCTGACCTGGGACACGCTGGCCGAGACGGACGCCTGGGCCCGCACCCGCGCGCAGGAACTCGCCGCCAATGGGGGAAGGGCATGAATGTCGTGCAGGGCATCGCGGCGGCCCTGACACCCCTGGGCCTGCTGTGGACAGTGCTGATCATCGGCGTGGCGACGTTCCTGCACGAACTGGCGCACTACGCGCTGGCGCGGCGGCAGGGCGTGGCCGTGCACTCGTTCAGCGTCGGCATGGGCCCGGTGCTGCTGCGGCGGCAGTGGCGCGGCACCGAGTGGCGCCTGAGCCTGCTGCCCATCGGCGGGTACGTGGAGATCGACGGCATGGCCCCCGAGGAGGACGGGCAGGGCAGCTACCGCCAGCCCACGCGCGGCTTCGCGGCGCTGCCGGTGTGGGGCAAGGTGGCGATCCTGCTGGCCGGGCCGCTCACGAACCTGCTGCTGGCGATCGGCCTGATGACCGTGTCGTTCAGTTCGCAGGGGGTGGCGGTGCCGGACCGCGCCCGCATCGAGGAGGTCGTGCCGGGCAGCCGCGCGCAGACGCTGGACCTGCGCGTGGGGGACGTCATCACCGCCATCGACGGGCAGGACATCCCGGAGACGGCGCAGGTCGGTGGCCGGACGGTGGCCGGGTGGGAAGGCGTGCGCGACGTCCTCACGAAGGCCGGGCCGCACACCTTCACTGTTCAGCGCGATGGGCAGTCCCGCGACGTGCGCTTTGACTGGTCACCTACCGTCGGCGGCCAGAAACAGCTGCTCGGTATCCGCTACGCGCCGGACGTGCAGCCCGTCAGTGTCGGCGCGGCGTTCGTGCGCGCGTGGCAGGTGACCGGTGAGGCCGTCCCGCAGGTCATCAGGTCCTTCGCCGGGCTGTTCCAGCGGTTCTTCACCCTGGACCTCAGCCGCGACGAGAACGTCAGTGGGCCCATCGGCACCGCCGAGATCGTCTCCCGCGCCGCCGCCGTCAGCCCCTGGGCCCTGGTGCAGGTCGCGATCCTGCTGAACCTCTCGCTGGCGTTCTTCAACCTGATTCCCATTCCCGGCCTGGACGGCGGGCGCATCGTGCTGGCGCTGGTGGGCGCGCTGCGCGGCCGCCCCCTGACCTTCCAGCAGGAACAGGCGATCAACTTCGCGGGCTTCGCGTTCGTGATGCTCCTGATGGCCTTCGTGGTCGTCCGGGACGTCAGCCGCTTCTTCTGAGTCAGCCGACAGAGGGGCCACCGGGATGTCCTCCGGTCGCCCCTTTTCCGCAGTTCTCGGGTGAGGGCAGTCTTCAGGGGGCGACACGCCGCTCGATGCGGTCGCCGAGGCCGGTCAGGACCTCGTATTCGATGGTGTCTCCCCAGGCGGCAACGTCGGTGACGGTCAGATCGTGGTCGTTCCAGATGGTGACGGGGTCGCCCACCTGCACGGGTAGACCGGTCACGTCCACCATGAGCTGATCCATGCAGATGCGGCCCAGGACGGGGCGGCGCTGGCCCGCGATGAGAACCTGGGCGCGGCCGGTGGCGTTTCTGGGGTACCCGTCGGCGTAGCCGATGCCGACGGTCGCGATCCTGGTGTCCTGCTGGGCGCGCCACAGGCCGTTGTAGCTGACGGTTTCGCCCGCGTGGGCGGTGTGCAGATGCGTCACCTGCGCGGTGAGGGTCATGACCGGGCGCAGGGGGAGCACGTCGCGCAGGTGCGTGGGGGCGAAGCCGTAGGAGGCGAGGCCGGGCCGGGCGAGGCGCATGCCGGGCAGCGCCCCGAAGGACAGGATGCCGCCGCCGTTGGCCGCGTGGGCCAGTAGGGGCTGCGGCGTGGCGGGCAGGGCGTTCAGCACGGTCTGGAAGAGGCGCAGCTGTTCGTGCGCGAAGCTCAGGTCGGGTTCGTCGGCGGTGGCGAAGTGGGTGTACGCGCCTTCCAGCTGGCCGCGTTCCGCGAGGCGGGTACCGACCCGGACGGCCTCCTCGGGGCGGGCGCCCAGGCGGTTCATGCCGGTGTCCACCTTCAGGTGCGCGCGGGCGTGGGCGGGCAGGGCGTCGGCCTCGGCGAGTGAGGCGACGGGCAACCGGACGCCCAGGTCGGCCAGGAGGGGCACCTCCGTGGGGGTGGGTGGGGTGAGGAGCAGCACGGGCCGCCCGGTGTCCAGCGCGGCGACCTGCGCGGCGACCTGCGCGGCCTCGCGGGGCGTGGCGACCGCGAGGCCCCACACATCCGGGTGGCGGGCGGCCAGGGTGACCACCTCGCGCAGCCCGTGCCCGTAGGCGTTGGCTTTCACGGGCAGCAGCAGCGGCACGCCGGCGCGGCGGGACAGGTGCGTGAGGTTGCCGTGCAGGGCAGATTCCGAGAGGTGGGCGTGGGCGCGGGCGGCGAGGGTCATCGCCCGCGATGCTACCCCCGGGGGGCGTCCGGTGGGGCTCAGGTGTCCAGCCGGGACGGGCCTGTATCCTCTTTCTCAGCGATGCTCAGCTTACCGATGACTGTCCGTGCCGTTCCCATCCGCCTCGCTGTCCTGAGTGGCCTGCTGCTGCTTGCCGCGCCCGCTGCCGCGCAGACCGGTGGCACCCTGCCGCTCGTGTCGGTGGGGGACAAGTGGCCGCAGGCGCAGGAAACCTACGTGATCCGCGTGTCCGCGCAGGACGCCGGGAAACCCCTGGGACTGGAGGTCTACTCCCCCACCTTCAACCTTGCGGACTACGTGGATGGCCGCCGCGCGGAGGGCTACTTCGGGGATGAGCTGTACGCGAAGAACGAGCCGTTCGAGACGACCTTCACCCTGACCGGCCCGGGCGGGACGGTGCTGGAGCGGCGCTTCAGCCTGAACCGTGAGCACACCTGGGACAGCCTGTTCAGCGGCGGCCTGGGCGCCGGGACGTACACCCTGAAGGTGACCAGCAAGGGCAACGGGAAGAATTCGTTCGCGCTGCGCGTGGCCGATCCCTTCCGGCTGGAGACGAGCGATTTCAGCGTGAACGCCCGCTCAACCGATTCGGAGGCGCTGCTGGCCGCGCGAGTGAACGTCACCGCCGACTGGGTGGGCAGGACCCTGGGCCTGCTGAACTACGACGTGGACGGCCCGCAGGAGGCCGAGATCTGGGCGGTGCAGCCCGGCGGGGCGCGCGTGAACCTCACGCCCAGCGAGAACGGCCGCACGGCCACCGACGCGTTCCGCATCACGCCCGAACTGGTGGGCGAGTGGCAGCTGTACATCCGGGTGCTGAAGACCACCAAGCAGTACAGCAACGCGATCCGCTTCTCATTCCGCCTGAACGATCAGCCCATCACGGGCAGCGTGGGGGGCTTCGTGGTGCCGGGCGGCGCCAAGATCGCCAACCAGCTGCTGGTGGACGTCGTGGATCCGCAGGGCCGCCCGATTCCCGGCGCGTCGTACGCGCTGGTCGGGGACGCGGTGGTGCGGCCGGTGCTGCCCGGCGGGTACGTGCCGGTCAGCAGCACCCTGATCCAGGGCACGGGCAACATCGTCTCCCCCACCGAGGTCCGCTACCAGCCGGGCTTCACGAAGATCCGCTTCGTGGCCCGCCCGCCACAGGGGCAACTTCAGGTGGAGGCCGTGGCGCTGTACGCCGGGCAGCGCCTCCCCCTGACGGGCGTGCCGTTCCAGGTGGGCGGGCAGACGCTGAGCGCGCCCGTGACGGTGCCGCTCGCACCGGGCGACTACCCGGTCACGCCGACCAGCCTGCCGGGCAGCACGGTCACGCCGCCCCCCGCGGGCCGCGTGACGGACAGCGGTACCGAGCGCGTGACCATCGAGTACCGCGTGCTGACGGACGTGGCGCTCGTGACCTCGCCGGACATCCTGAACGTCTGCGACGTGACGCAACTGACCGCCCTGGCCCGCACGGACTTCCCGTACCGCCTGCCCGGGAAGCTCAGCCTGAACCTGCCGACCGGCTGGACGACCGACTACCCGCTGAACGTCAGTGGGGACTTCAGCCAGGGGCAGCCGCTGCGGCTGAAGGTGCCGGTGCGGGTGTGCCGCAGCGACACCGCCGAGGCGGTGCTGGACCCGGTGGACCTGCGCACGACCGGGCTGGCGCGGGTACGCAACCCGGGCGGCGCGAACGTGACCCGCAACGTGCAGGGCGGCGCGCGCGCCAGCCTGAACAAGAGCGTGGAGGCCGCCCCGCAGGGCCAGGGGTACGTGGTGACGCTGGTGTTCACGGTGGACAGCACGCTGGAGAACGTGCGGCTGATCGATCCCCTCCCGGCGGCCGGATCGCAGCCAGCCGTGCGCGGCCCGCTGCAGGTGCAGGGGCCCAGCCTCGCGAACCTGAATCCCCGTCTGGAGGGCGACGCGATCGTGCTCACGCGGGTGATTCCCGGCACGTATACGCTGTCGTACACGCTCCTCACGGATCAGCCTGCCGACCGCGTGGTGACGGCCCCGGACCTGAGCTGGTAAGCGCCCGTAGCGCGGCGGGGTGAACGGCCCGTGAGTCAGGTGTTCACCCTTCCCGGGGGCTTCTCAGGTACACTCCTCTCATGAAGCGTTTCGCGCTGTGCCTGCCGCTGCTGCTGGCGGCCTGTGGGTTCTCACCGGCGGTGCCGCCGTCGGTGGGGGACCTGCTGAGTGCGCCCACGGCCCTGAACGTGGGCGGGCAGGTCGTGACGCTGGAGTCCGCTTCGGCCAGCGGCGCCGGCGGGTTCGGGGTGAAGGTGCGCCTGAATTCCCGCGACGCGCTGCCCGCGCTGCGGCTGGACGGGGTGTTCGTGGTGAGCGGCACCGACCTGTGGAAGTCCCCGCTGCGCGCGGCGGGCGCACAGGGCAGCGCGTTCGGCCGGTCCGGCGCGGGCGTGCAGCCCGGCGAGACGGTGCAGATCGTGGTGCGCCTGCGGGACGCGCAGGGCCGCCCCTTGTGGCTGCGTGACGGCGAGACCCGCGTGGGCACGGCCCCCTGATCAGGACAGAGAAGCGCGGCCCGGTCATCACGTCCGGGCCGCGCTTCCTTGTGTGATCAGCCGGGCGTGACCACCCCGTCACGCACGCTGAGGTGATGGTCGGCCTGCGCGGCGATGTCGCGGTCGTGGGTGATCAGCACGACCGTGCGGCCCGCGTCGGCCGCGCCGCGCAGCAGCGCCAGGATGCGCTCGCCGGTGCGGGTGTCGAGGTTCCCGGTGGGTTCGTCGGCCAGCAACACGCCCGGATTCCCGGCCAGCGCGCGGGCGATGGCGACGCGCTGCGCTTCCCCACCGGACAGCTGGCTGGGCAGGTGGTCGGCGCGGCGCTCCAGGCCCACCAGGGCCAACAGCTCGCGGGCGCGCGCCTGCCGGTCGCGGGGGGACAGGCCCGCCAGCGTCAGGGGGAACTCGACGTTCTCCTGCGCGCTGAGGATGCTCACGAGGTTGTGGTTCTGGAACACGAAGCCGTAGTGCCGCAGCCGCAGGTCGGCGCGGCTGGTTTCACTCAGGGCGGTGAGGTCGGTGTCGCCGACCTGCACGTGGCCGGTGGTGGGCGTATCGAAGCCCGCCAGGAGGTTCAGCAGGGTGCTCTTGCCGCTGCCCGAGGGGCCGACGACGGCGGTCAGGCCGGGCGGGAAGGCGTGCGTGAAGGGCGCGAGGGCCTGCACCTGCCCGTCCCCGCTGGGGTACACGCGCGACAGGTTGTGAACGCTCAGGGTGGGCGTGGTGGCGCCTGTGGTCGCAGAGGCGGGCTGTGTGGCGGTCATGTCAGACCCTCCCGAGGGCGTCGGTGATGCTCAGGCGACTGGCGTTGCGGGCAGGAAGCAGGCCCGAGAGCAGCCCCAGCAGGAAGCTGATGCCCAGCGCGAGCAGCGTCAGGCGGGGCGTGAGGGCCGCCGCGTCGATCCCGGCGAGCTGCTGCGTGTACAGGTTCACGACCACGATGCCCACGAGGCCCAGCAGGACGCCGCCCACGCCGCCCACCAGCGACAGCAGCAGGGACTCGGTCAGGACGAGCGCGCGCACGAACGCGGGCCGCGCCCCGATAGCGCGCAGCGTGGCGAACTCGCGGGTGCGTTCGAAGACGCCCATCATGACGGTATTCGCGACCGCCAGTCCACCCACGATGAGCGCGATCAGGGAGATCCCGAAGCGCACGGCGTCGCTGATGCGCAGCGCCCGCTCGATGAACCCCAGGAAGTCCGACTGCGTGGCGGCCTCCAGGTTCAGGCGGTCACTGATGCTCGTGGCGACCGCGCGGGCCTGCCGGGGGTCGTTCAGTTTCACGGCGACCAGCGACACGCGGCCCTCGGCGCCCTCGCTGCGCTGCAGGGGCGTCAGCGGCATGAAGATGAAGTTGTCCACCAGCCCGGACTGCGGGGCCAGCACGCCGACGACCTTCACGCTGGCGCGCCGGTTGAGGTTCAGGGTGCTGCCCAGGCCCAGCCGCAGGTTCTGCGCGGCCTTGGCGCCCACGACGGCCGCGCCGGTCTGTTCGTCGGCGGGCAGCAGCAGGCGGCCCTGGGCGAGTGCCGTGTTCGGGAAGACCGCGCCGATCCCGCCGCTGGCGGGCAGGCCGTACAGCACGACGCTCTGGGTGGGGTCCAGGCCGCCCCGCACGGCCATCACGACCGGCGTGACCGTCTGGAGACCCAGTTCCGGCGCGAGCGCCTGGAGCTGCCCCACGGTGTCCTGCGGGAGGTTCGGGTGCAGCGCCAGTCCCTGCGACAGCGGCGTGAGGCTCAACTGGATGTCCGGGCCGATGCCGCCCAGTTCGCTGGTGAACACCTTGCGGATGCCCTCGCCCAGGGACAGGAAGATCACCATGCTGGCGACCGCCACCGTGATGCCCAGCGCGGTCAGGAAGGTGCGCACCCGGCGGCGGGTCAGGCCGCGCCACGCGAGTCGCCACAGGTCACTGGCTTTCATGAGGTTCAGGCTACCCGCCTGTACCCGGGACAGGTGGCATGCCCGCGTACAGAGCCCGCGCTGAACTCCATGAAACACCCAGCGGGTCCTCACGGGTGGCCGCTAGGGTCGGGGCACGATGCGCCGCACCTCTTTCCTTCTGAAAGCCTGTCTGCCCCTCATGCTGCTCGGCGCGGCGGACGCGCAGACGCTGCTGCCCCTGGATTCCCGCCCCGCCACGCGGGTGCTGCCCGCCCTGATCGGGGGCCTGCGGGGAGACGCGCTGCGCGTGCCGGAGGCGGCGCTGCTGGGCACGGCGACGCGCGGCGCGGACGCGGCGGCGCTGGGGGCGTGGCTGGACGCACAGCCGCGCACGGGGCCGCTGATTGTGTCCCTTGACGCGCTGGCGTACGGGGGGCTGGTGCAGTCCCGCACGAGCCCGCTGAGCGCGCCGGAGGCCCTGGCGCGGCTGGAGCCGCTGCGCACCTGGACCGAACGGACGGGCCAGCCGGTCTACGCGTTCGTCACGCTGCCGCGCGAGCCGGACGCCACCGACCGCGCGCGGAACCTGGAGGTGGTGCGCGCCGTGATCGGCTGGGCGCGCGAGGGCCGCCTGAAGGAACTGGACGTCACCTGGGACGACGCGCTGCCCGGCAGTCCCGCCCCGCAGGAGGGCGCCGCGCTGGCGCAGGGCGCCCCGGCGAACGTGCGCGTGTACCCGGGCGCGGACGAGGTGCTGTCCATGCTGACCGCCCGCGCCCTGGCCCCTGAGGCGGCGACGGTCCGGGTGGAGTACAGCGATCCCGCCGCGGCGCAGCAGGTCATGAAGTACGAGGGGATTCCGCTGACGCAGAGTGCCGCCAATCACGCCCAGGGCAGCGGGTTTCAGGTCGTGGACGGGAAGGCGGACCTGACGCTGTTCGTGTTCAACGGCGGTGACCCGCGCCGCGCGGCGCTGCGGGTCAGTACGCTGCTGCGCGCCGGGCGGGTCGCGGTGGCGGACGTGGCGCAGGTGAACCTCGGCAACCCACGCTTCTGGGCGGACCTGCGCACCCTGCGCCAGCACGCGAACCTTCAGGCGCTGGCGGCGTGGGGCACGCCGGGGAACAACCTCGGGACGGCGTTGGCGCACGCGAAACTGGCGCGCGGTGCCGATCCGGTCCGGCAGGACGCGCTCCTGGCCCGCGAGTTCGCGAACGACGTGATCTACAGCAGCGAGGTCCGCGCCCAGCTGCGCAAACTGATCCCGGAGGCGCAATTGAACAGCCCGCAGGCCCAGGCGACCCTGATGCGGCTGGCCGGGGAGTTCTTCCCGCTGCGGGTGGGCGACACCTACACCCTGGGGGAGGCGGCGCTGCCGTGGGGCCGCTCGTTCGAGTGGGACTTCACACTCGATCAGCAGCCCTGATCATTCCGCTGATCTGATCATTCGGCTGGCGGGTGGCGTTCGGTATCGCTGGGGCCGACGCTCAGAAGCAGGGCCGCGCCGATCACCAGGGCCGCGCCCAGGAGGGCCAGCACCGAGAGCCGCTCACCGAACAGCAGGGCGGCCAGGGTGGCGGCCACGACGGGTTCCAGGCTGGCGATCACGCTGGCGCGCGTGGCGGGCAGGTGGCGCAGGCCCCAGGAGTACGCGAGGTACGCGAGGTAGGTGCTGAATACGGCGATGGCGCCCAGGCTGCCCCACGCGCCGGGTGTCTTCTCCGTGAAGGTCACGAAGGGCAGCAGGACCACCGCCCCGACCGGCAGGGCCACGGCGAGCAGCGCGGGCGGCGCGTAGTGGGTGAAGAACGCCTTGCCGTACAGGTAGTACAGGCTGTACGTGAATCCGGCAGTCAGGCCCCAGGCGAGCGCGGCGGGCGTGACGGTCACGCCCTGCCCGCCGCCCAGGCTGATCAGGGCGATGCCGCCCAGCGTGCCGGCCACCGCCAGCAGTTCCCGGCGGCCCAGGCGTTCACGCAGGAAGGCCCAGCCCATCACGGCCACGAACGCGGGCGCGGTGTACAGCAGCACGCTGGCGAGGCTGGCGCCGCCCGCGCGGACGGCCAGCTGATACGACCCGTAGAAGATGCTCACGCCCGCCACGCCGAACGCGGCGGTGATCAGCAGGTCCCGTCCGCGCGGCAGGCGGGCGCGGGTGACGGCGGCGTGCGCGGCGTACAGTCCCCCGGCCAGGGCGGCGCGCCAGAAGGCGACCTCCAGCGGGTCCAGCCCGGCGGCCTGCGCCTGCTTGCCCAGGATGCCCAGCAGGCCCCACAGGACGGCGGCGGCCAGGATCATCAGGGGCGCGGGGATCGGCAGGGGGGCAGGCAGCGCCGGGCGGGGCGTCACGGCCGCACGTGGGGATTCAGGCGCCGCCACACGAACACGGTGGCGATCACGGTGATCAGCAGGCCCACGCCCCCCAGCGCGAGCAGGCCGATCCCCACGAGGTCCCGGGTCTCGCCGACCGGGGCGAGCGTGCCGCGCGTGTACGCCTGGGTGTCGCCGGGGGCAGCCATGACGTCCACCGGGACGGGCGCGTCGGCGCGGCCCGCCTGGAGGGCTGCCGGGTTCTGTGCGGTGGTGGGGCGCAGCACGCCGTCGCGCGTCAGGGGGGAGTACACGCTGTTCGTCACCCAGTAACCGTAGCGGCCCTCGGGCACGGCGGTCTGCACGATCAGGTTCGTGCCGGACACCTGCACGGTCGGCGCGGCCAGCGGGCGCTCGTTGCCCTGGGCGTCCACCTCGGTCAGGGTGCTGCCGCCCGGCGACACGCGCAGGTGGTACTGCCAGCCGCCGCCGCTGGTGCGCAGGCCACTGTCCCCCAGTGTCGCCTGTCCGCCCAGCGCGCCCTTCACGAAGATGTCGGTCACGCCCGCACTGAAACCCGCCGGGCTGTTCCAGGGGTTGCCCAGCTGGCCGTACGTGACGGTGAACTGCATGCCCTGCGGGGTGCCGCGGGTGTCCAGGGCGCGCAGGTCCAGCATGTCCTGGGTGAAGGCGGGGCGGGTGGGGAGCACGTACCCGCCGTCGCCACGGGCGTCCGCGGCGGGGTCGGTGAGTCGGGTCTGAGGGGCGAGCAGGGCCAGCACGCCCGGCAGTATAGAGGCGGCCATACGGCACAGAGGCGGGCCTACAGCCGCACGAGGTCGTCGCGGTGCACCGCTTCCGGACCGTACGTGTAGCCCAGCAGACCCTCGGTCGCGCTGGAGTGCTGCCCGGCGAGTTTGAGCAGGTCCGCCGAGGCGTAGCGGGTCAGGCCGCGCGCGAGTTCCGTGCCGTCCGGCGCCAGGATGCGGATGGTATGGCCGCGGCCGAAGCGGCCCTGCACGCCCGTGATCCCGGCGGGCAGCAGGCTCGCGCCGCGTTCGGACACGGCGCGGGCCGCCCCGGCGTCCAGGGTGACGCTCCCGGCGGCGATCTCCGCGAGAATCCAGCGTTTCCTGGCTTCCAGGCGCGACCCGGCAGCCAGGAAGCGCGTGCCGATGCTCTCGCCGGCCAGCAGGCGGGTCAGGACGTCGCGGGCGTCCCCGGGGGCGATCACGACCGGGGTGCCCGCGCGGGTGGCGATCTCGGCCGCCTGGATCTTGGTGTGCATGCCGCCGGTGCCCCGGTGTGACCCGGCCCCACCGGCGCGTGCCCAGACCTCGGGCGTGACGCGCTCCACGACGGGGATCAGGGTCGCGGTGGGGTCGCGTCTCGGGTCGGCGGTGTACAGGCCGGGCGCGTCGGTCAGGATGACCAGCAGGTCCGCCTCCACGAGGTTCGCCACGAACGCCGACAGGGTGTCGTTGTCCCCGACCTTCAGCTGTTCCAGCGCGACGGCGTCGTTCTCGTTGATGACCGGCATCACGCCGCGCGCCAGGCAGGTGTCCAGGGTGGTGCGGGCGTTCAGGTACCGCGTCCGGTCCCGGAAGTCGTCGGCGGTCAGGAGCACCTGCGCGACCGGCAGGCCGTACAGGTCGGCCAGCTGCGCGTAGGTGTGCATCAGGCGGCCCTGCCCGACGGCGGCCAGCAGCTGCTTTTCCGCCAGGGTCCGGTCGCGGGGCGGGAACCCCAGGGCCTCCCACCCGGCCAGCACGGCGCCGCTGGTGACGAGCACGACCTCGTGCCCGGCTTCGCGGGCGGCGGCCAGGGTGCGGATCAGGTCCACCATGCGGGGGCGGTGCAGGCGATCCGTGCCTGCCGTGAGGACGCTGGTACCGAGTTTCAGGACGACGCGCACGCGTCCCAGGATACGGGCGCGTTCCGTGTGACCGGGGCGGGCTGTGCAGTCCGGACCGGGTCACCCCCGGCGGGGAGGTGCGCGGGATGCGGCACACTGGGCGGGTGCCACGCGCCGCTCTTTCCTTCCTCCTGCTGACTCTGGCGGGTTTCGCGTCCGCCCAGACCTCGCCCGATCCGCTGGGGCCGCTGCGGGGCGTGCAGCTATTCCTGGCCGCCTTTCAGCCGCCCGCCACCGAGGGGTCGCTGCTGGCCACGGCGCGCCGCGAGGCGCTGGACTGGACCGCCACGCAGAACCTGTTCGCGGCGCAGGTCACGGACGGACCGAACCGGTTCCTGGACTGGCGGGGCAGCGCGGTCACGGGCGGCGGGCTGGTCTTCACGACGCTGCGCGCCGCGACGTACCCGCAGGGCAGCCGGGCGCTGCTGGTCCTGAACCGCGAGTGGTGCCGGGCGGGGACGTGCCAGCAGCGCACCACGTTCGGCTGGCTGGACGCCCGGGGCCTGAAGGCCGCGGCCGAGGCGGACGTGATCCAGGTGATCCGCGACGCGGACTTCCTGACCGGCGCCGTCCCTGCGTGCCTGCGCGGCGTGATGCTGGGCGTGCAGTACGTCCCGTCGCGTCGGGGGCCGACCCTGGCGATCCTGCCGGTCGTGCCGGACGCGGCCCGGCGCGCGTGCGAGGCAGCGGGCGTGAATCTCACGGCGACGCTGCGGACGCTGCGCATGGCGTGGGTGGCGGGCGCCGGGAAGTTCCGCTGGTGACCCCAGGGGCCGCGGCCGTCTCGGCGCCCGGCAGGGCAGGCACCCCCGGCTGCCACAGCGCCGGGGGTGCCTTCTGAATGGATTCAGCTGCGGTCAGCCCGAACGGGGTCCGGTCAGACGGCGTTCGCGCGGGCGTCCTGCGCGGCCAGCTGCTCGACCACGCCGCGCAGGGCGAGTTCGAACTCGGCGCGGTACTCGCCGGGCAGTTCCTCGCGGGGCTGGCCGGTCTGGGCGTCCAGGCCGGGCAGGGACTCCTTGAACTGCTGCCAGCCGATCGCCAGGGCGTACAGGTGGCGCAGCAGCCGCAGGGTGACGGGCGGGCTGTAGGGCATGTGCTGCACGAGGCGGCGCAGCTGCGCGTCCAGTTCACGGCGGAACTCCAGGCCCAGTTCTGGGCGGACGTTGCGCTCGAGGACCGTGCCGAGCAGCACGAGCAGGCGGCGCAGGGGCGTGAGGCTGTCGGCCGAGTCGAGCAGCACGTCGGTCACCTGCTGCGGCGTGCGGGGCTGCCGTTCGATCAGCAGGTCGCTGGTGCGGGCGATCCACTGCCCGAGGTGCTCGCTGAGCAGCGCCAGGAACAGTTCTTCTTTCGTGTCGAAGTACAGGTACAGCGTGCCCTTGGCGAGTTTGGCCTCGCGGGCGACCTGGTTCATGCTGAGTTCGGCGTAGGTGGTGGTGGTCCACAGGCGCTCGGCGGCACGCAGGATGTCGTCGCGGCGCTGGTTCTTTTCCTCGGCGCTGCGTGCGCGGGCGGGTCGGATGGTCTCGGAGGGCATCAGGCTAGACCATAGCTTTGTGAGTTTTCTGACGCTGTGAAGCACTTCACGGTATCCTCCCCCAGGGGGTCAAGGACACCCCCAGATGCCCCCATCACGTCAGGGAACGCTATGCTGGGCGGGATGCCCTCCCATACGGGAAGCGGCCCGCTTCGCGACCCCGCCCCCACTCAAGGACCCCTGTCCGCTGGACCCGACGATGACTGATCCCCTCCCCCACCCCCTGGCGCTGCCGGGGAAACCCCGCGCGGACCAGGTGACCCGGCAGGTCCGCGCCGATCTGAGCAGCTGGGATTTCCAGCCTCACCTCGTGAGTGTCCTGGCGTCCGGCGACCCGGCCAGCCGCGTGTACGTGGACAGCAAGGCCCGGCAGGCCAAACGTCTGGGCGTGCGTTTCACCGTGCGCGACCTGGGCGCGCAGACCACCCAGGAAAAGCTGCACGCGACGCTTCACGCGCTGTCCAGCGATCCGGACGTGCACGGCATCATGCTGGAGTTGCCGCTGGCCACGCCACTGGACGCGGACGCCGCGCTGCTGCACCTGACCGCCCGCAAGGACATCGAGGGCCTGAGCCCCGCGAACCTCGCCCTGATCGCCGCCGGGCGCGAGAGCGAGGCGCTGCTGCCACCCACGCCCCGCTCGATCCGCTTCCTGCTGCGCGAGGCGCTGGGCGACGACCTGCGCGGCGCGCGGGTGGCCGTGATCGGGCCGGGCCGCACGGTGGGCCGCCCGCTGACGTTCATGCTGAACAACCGCGGCGTGACCGTCACGCTGTGCAACGAACACACCCGCGACCTGGGCGGCGTGCTGGCCGCGCAGGACGCCGTGGTGATCGCCGTGGGCCGCGCGGGGCTGCTGCGCGCACAGCACGTCCAGCCGCGTCATGTGGTGATTGATGCCGGGATCAACGTGCCAGCGGACGGCAGCGGCGTGGTGGGCGACGCGCAGGCGAACCTGCCGGTGCGCGCCCAGACGCCCGTGCCCGGGGGCGTGGGCCCGCTGACGAGCGCGCTGATGTACCAGAACCTCGTGCGCGCCGTGAAGTTGCAGCGCGGCGAACCGGTCGAGTAACTGCTGAACGCCGGTGGGACACCCGGGCGGCCAGCCCACGGGTGCCCACCGGCGTTCACTCCTGCGGGCGCCTCTCCAGAGCGATCTGGACCTCGGTCGGCGTGAAACCCACGCTCTGATACAGGCGCTGCGCGTGGTAGTCCGGGTCGGCCACGATGACCAGCGTGCGGGTGCCCAGGTGCTCGCGCGCCCACTCGCCCGCGTGGTGAACCAGGGTGCCCGCCAGGCCGCGCGAGCGGGCGTCCGGGTGAGTCTCGACGCTCTGGTAGCGGGCCACGCCGTCCCCCGCGTCGAAGATGCCCAGGCCCGAGAGCATCTGCCCGTGGTCGTCGAAGGCACCCAGGACCGCGCCGTGCCCGGCGGCCTGCGCGGCTCGGTACGCGGCCAGCTTGCGCCGGGCGAACACGCGGTACCCGTCCGGCTCGTGCCCGTGCGGGTCGGCGGCGTTCACCGCCTCGCGCAGGGCCAGGGCGCGGTCCCAGTCGGGGCCTTGCAGCACCCGCAGTTGCGCGTCGCGGTTGAGGCGGCAGGGCGCCTGCGTGCGCGCGGCAGTCAGGACCGTGTCGGCCCGCACGTCGTACCCGGCGGCGCGCCACTCGTCGGCCACCGGGCCGCTCAGGGCTGTACCGGGCACGTCCACGCCGAACACGCGGTGCGCGGCCTGCGGATGCTCACGCCTGAAGGCCGCCTCCCACACCGGGAGGTCACCGGGCGCGGGCGGCGCGGGCATCAGCAGGAAGTTCCCCCACCAGAACGTGGGGTTCGCGGGCGACCGGACGACCGTGCTGTCCGGGAGGACCTGTACGAGGCTGCCCTCCTGGCGACGCAGCGCGACGTCCGTGAAGTAACCGAGGGACCGGGTCATGCCGCCCAGGCTAGCGGGCCGGGTGGCGGGCACGCCTGCGCCATCTGGCGCACCACCGTCCGGGTCAGGGCGTGTCGGCTGTCTGGCTGGCGCGGTACTCGGCCAGCGCGCGTTCCTCGGCGGGAATGCGGATGCCGAGCAGCAACGCGGCGTTCAGGAGCGTGTACGCGAGCGCGGTGCGCCACGCGCCCACCGCCAGTGGGGCCGTGGCGATTTCCAGCGCGACCACGGCGTAGTTCGGGTGCCGCAGGTACCGGAAGGGGCCGCCCGTGACGCGCTGCCCGCCGGGCACGATCAGGATGCGGGTGTTCCAGTAGCGTCCCAGCGTGCGGATCACCCAGTAGCGCAGCGGCTGCGCCAGGATGAACAGCGCCAGCGCCCACGGGTTCACGCGGCCCCGCCCGGCGCGGCCCTCCAGCAGGGTCAGGAGCATCCAGGTGGGGTGCAGCACGAAGAACAGCGGGTAGTGCGACTGGCCGTACTCCCGCGCGCCGTGCTCGCGCGCCCAGCGTTCGTTCGAGCGGGCGACGCGCAGTTCCAGCAGGCGCTGCACGACCAGGAACGCGAACAGCCAGCCTGCCGTGGTGCGGGCCTTCACAGGTCCCCCCGCAGCAGCGTGTCGGCGGCGTCGTCGGCGTCCAGGTCGCCCCGAGCGACGCGGGCGTACAGGTCGCGGCCCAGCTCACGCGCGCGCCTCAGCAGGCGCTCCTGCACCAGGGTACGGACCTCCAGCGCCGCTCTCGCCTCGCGGCGGCGTTGCAGGCCCTCATCGCCCAGGTGCGCGCGGTGCGCCTCGACGGCCGCCACGACCGCCTTGGTGCCCTCGCCCTTCGCGGCGACAGTGCGGCGGATCGGGGCGAACCAGGTGTGCTCGTCGTGCGCGCCGAGGCCCTGCGCGGCCATCAGTTCACGGACAGTGCGGTCCGCGCCGGGCAGGTCGGCCTTGTTCACGGCGATCACGTCCGCGATCTCCATGATCCCGGCCTTGAAGGCCTGCACGCCGTCCCCCCCGGCAGGCGTGAGCACAAGCAGGGTGTGGTCGCAGGCGGCCGCGACGTCCACCTCGGACTGCCCGACGCCCACCGTCTCGAGGATCACCCAGTCGAAGCCCGCGCCTTCCATCAGCGCGAGGACACCCAGGGTGCGTTCGGACAGGCCGCCCAGCGCCCCCCGGCTGGCCAGGGACCGCACGAAGACCCCCTCGTCGGCGTGGTGCCGCAGCATGCGGATGCGGTCCCCGAGGATCGCGCCGCCGCTGTAGGGGCTGCTGGGGTCCACGGCGAGCACCGCGACCCGCTGCCCCCGCTGGCGCAGGAACGCGATCAGGGCGTCGGTCAGGGTGCTCTTGCCGCTGCCGGGGCTGCCGGTCACGCCCAGCACGACCGCGCGCGCGCCGCGTTCCCGGGCGGCGCGCAGCAGGGGGCGCGCCGCGGGCAGGCCAGCCTCGGCCAGGGTCACGGCGCGGGCCAGGGCGCGCAGATCCCCGGCGCGGTAGCGGTCCAGCAGCGGACCCGGTGGGGGCGCGAAGGGAGCGCTCACGGACTCCCCCGGTCAGGTGTGGGCAGGTGAGGGTGCATGTCCCTTCACCCTAGCGCACCCGCCCCGCCCCTTCCGGGAGGGGGCTACCGGGCATTCAGCCGTGCAGGACGCGCAGCACGTCCGCCGCGCCGTAGCCGGGCGTCCAGTCGCTCAGGGCGCCCAGTGCGTCGCCGCTGGTCAGCAGGCCGGGTTCGGTGAGCCCGCCGCGCTGCACCTGGGCGTACCCGGCGTCGGCCATCAGGGCGTTGCACAGGCACTTGCGGCCCTGCGCGGCGGCAGCGTCCCCACCCTTCGACACGAACGCGGCGACAGGTTCGGCCGGGCAGCGCCAGCCCACCCGGCCGGATTCGGTCTGGTAGGCCTCGCGCAGGTACCCCAGGTCGCACACGCGCTCGCGGGCGGCGTACACATCGGGCTGCGAGAGGGTGCCGGGCAGCGTGACCACCTTGAACGGGAAGCCCGTGGGCGACGCGAGGGGATCGGTGAACACGTCCAGCGCCCCGGACTGCGCGCGGGTCAGGACGTCGGCTTTCAGGTCGGCCCACAGCCCGGATTCCTGCGCGAAGGCGAACAGGGTGCCCACCTGAATCCCGGCCGCGCCCGCCGCCAGCGCGTCCCGCAGCGCCCCGGGGGTGCCGCAGCCGCCCGCCAGCCAGAACGGCAGGCCCA
Source organism: Deinococcus soli (ex Cha et al. 2016) (assembly GCF_001007995.1). Classification (NCBI taxonomy): domain Bacteria; kingdom Thermotogati; phylum Deinococcota; class Deinococci; order Deinococcales; family Deinococcaceae; genus Deinococcus; species Deinococcus soli (ex Cha et al. 2016). The sequence continues at coordinate 508,119 of NZ_CP011389.1, forward strand.
GGGCGCGCATCGCGGGCAGGTCCACCTCGTCCCGCTCGCCGTACACGGGCTGCCCCCGGTCATCCAGCGTCAGCGGGCCGCGCGGGGGCGCGTTGTGCCCACCCGCCGCAGGCCCCTCCACGATGAAGCCCTGCACCGGCCCGCTCGCCTTGCGCGCCAGCACCCCGGCCAGGACGTGCGAGGACACGATCGGGTAGAAGTCCGGGCGGGCCAGCAGGTCGGGCCGCAGGCCGAAGTCGGCCGGGTCGAAGGTCAGGGTCAGCCCTTCGCCGCCCCTCACGTCCACCCGCAGACTGGCGGGCCGCCCCGCCGCGAACGCGTCGAGGATGCCGGGGATATCGCGGGGAATCCCGGCGCCCATGATCACGGTCCCCACCCCGGCCAGCATCGCCCCGTACAGTGCCGGGAGCGTGTGCAGCTGCAACTTCGTCAGGAGGTTCAGGCCCACCGGGCGGTCGTGGCCCTCGCGGGCCAGCGTGACCTCGACGTACGCGCCCAGCAGCGTCATCACCCAGGCGTCACGGTGCCGCCCGGCGGTGGGCAGGGGCAGCCGGGCGTACGCCTCGCCGGGCGCGCGGCCCTCCGGGCGGAAGTACCGCTCCAGGCACGCCTGCACCAGCGCCGGTTTCGGGAAGGCCGCCAGTGCGCGGCGCACCTCGCCCCCCGGGTCGCCGTCCTGCAGGCGGCGCAGCAGCACCGTGTCGATCCCGGTGCCGGACACCACGCCCAGCCCACCGTTCAGGCAGACCGTGCGGGCCAGCCGCCAGTCGGACACGGCGATGCCCATGCCCCCCTGAATGACACGTGGCAGGTGAGGCTCAGGGGCATGAACGTCAGGCTGGGCGGTGATCACCTTCGTGGTGATCGGCTGGATGGTGGTCGGCTGGTCGGTCATGCGCGGTCTCCCCGCCGCAGCGGCCCCGTGGGCCAGTCCGTCCGGCCCCTCCCCCGCTGCGGCACTCACGCCCCCAGCCTGCGCCCGCCCGGCGTGCCCCCCGGCGACCCTGGAACGCCGTGCAGGTTTGCACCGTGTCCCGACCTGCCGGGCATACCAGCGGCCGGCACGTTCACAGGGCAGAGGGCCCAGGCTTTGACCCCTGGACCCTCTGACCCCTGGACGTTCCGACCCGTTACGGCGCCTGTCCCAGCACGTCGTCGGCCTCGGTGGCCTCCAGCAGGTTTTCGAGGTGCGCGTCGTCGTTGAAGCCCAGCAGCATGCCACTGCCCTCGCCCAGCAGGACGCGGGTGATGCTGGTATTGGCGACGCTCAGGCGCGCCCAGGCGTTGGCGGGCACGCCGCCCAGCGCGAGGCCCACGGCGACGCGCACGACGCCGCCGTGCGTGAACACCAGCACGCGCTGCCCCGGGTGGCGTTCGCGCAGGGCGCCGAAGGCCGCGCCGCTGCGGGCGTACAGGTCCTCCATGCTCTCCCCGCCGGGGCGGCGGGTGCTCCAGGGTTCGGTGCTCAGGGCGCCCAGGTAGTCGGGGTAGCGTTCGCGGATCTCGCTGATGACCAGCCCGGACAGTTCGCCGACGTCGATCTCACGCAGACCCGGGTCGCGCTGCGCGGGCGGCGCGCCGGTGAGGCGTTCGGCGACGATCTCGGCGGTGCGGGCGGCGCGCGCGAGGTCGCTGGTGTACACCGCGTCGAAGTGCTGCCCGGTCAGGCGTTCGGCGAGGCTGGCCGCCTGAAGAATGCCGATGTGGCTGAGGGGCACGTCGGCCTGGCCCTGGTAGCGGCCGTCGGCGTTCCAGGTGCTCTCGCCGTGCCGCACCACCCAGAATTCGGTGGCGGTGGCGCGGTCCGGCGCGGCGAATCCGGTGGGGGCGAGTCGCTTCGTCAAACGGCTCCCGTGAACGTGACGCCCTGGCCTTCCACCATCTGCCCGATCACCCAGGGCTGCTCCCCGGCCGCCTTCAGGGTGTCCAGCGCGGCCTGCTCCTGCGCGGCGGGGAGGATGAACAGGAATCCGACGCCCATGTTCAGCGCGCGGAACGCCTCCTGGCGGGCGACCTGGCCGCGCTGCACGATCAGTTCGAAGACGGGCGGAACGGTCCAGCTGGCGGTATCGATCTGCATGCCGATGCCCTGCGGGAACACGCGGGGCGGGTTGTCGATCAGGCCGCCGCCGGTGATGTGCGCCATGCCGCGCACGTCGATCCCGGCGCGTTCCAGGGCGTCGAAGGCGTGCAGGTACGCGCGGTGCGGCACCGGCAGGACCTGCGCGAGGGTCTGACCGTTCAGGTCGTCACGCGCCTCCTGCCAGTCGAGGTCGTCCAGGGCCATGCGGGCCAGCGAGAAGCCGTTGGTGTGCAGGCCACTGCTGGGCAGCGCGAGGACGGTGTCCCCGGCCTGGATGCGGCTCCCGTTGATCAGTCTGGGCCGGTCGACGACGCCCACGATGGTCCCCACGATGTCCAGTTCGCCATCCACGTACACGCCGGGCATCTCGGCGGTCTCGCCGCCCAGCAGGGCGACACCCAGCGCCTCGCAGGCCTGCGCGGCCCCGGTGACGACCTCGGCGACGCGCTCGGGGAGCAGTTTGCCCATGGCAACGTAATCCAGGAAGAACAGCGGGCGGGCGCCCTGTACCAGGATGTCGTTCACGCAGTGGTTGACGATGTCGCCGCCCAGCCCCGTGAAGGTGCCGCTGCGCACCGCGACCTTCGTCTTGGTGCCCACGCCGTCGGTGCTGGCGACGAGCACGGGATCGTCCATGTGCCCGAACGCGGCGCGGAACAATCCGCCGAAACCGCCCAGGCCGCCCAGGACGTTGGGGGTGTGGGTGCGCGCCACGGCGCCTTTCATGAGTTCCACCGCGCGGTGTCCCGCGTCGATGCTGACGCCCGCCCGTTCGTATGCCGACGCCTGGGCGCCCTGGTCTTGCTTGGTCATGAGCCTCCTGCATCCACCGTGCGGTGGACTTCGGGCGTTCAGTTTACCCGAGTCCGCGCGCCGCGCGTCTGCGCCGGATCAGGGCGCGTCCAGCCGCGACGCCTGCCACGACCGCCGAGAGGATCACCATGCCCCACAGCAGCCGCTCACCGCTCTCGGAGAGCCACACCACGAGCGCCGTGACCGGCAGCGCCCCGGCGGCGGTGGCCAGCATGAACGGCCGGAACTTCATCCGGGCCGCGCCCGCCACGAGGTTCATCACGTCGGCGGACAGGATCGGCATCAGGCGGATCATCAGGACGCCCTGCGTGCCGTGCCGTTCGGTGAACTCGTGGACTTTCAGCCGGGTGCGTTCCCCGACCAGCGTGCGGATCAGCGCGTTGCCGAGCGCGCGGCCCAGCCAGTACCCAGCGGCGGCACCCAGCAGGGTCCCCAGGTACACGATCAGGAAGCCCTCGTAGGGGCCGTAGGCGCGGGCGGTCACGGCGGTCAGCACGAGCGCGGGCAGCACCGGCAGCACCGCCTGCAGGACGAACCCGGCGATGAGGGCCAGCGGACCCGCCCAGCCCAGCCCGTCCACGAACGCGCGGGTGACGGCCGGGTCGCGGCTGGTCAGCGCGGCGAAGGCCGTGACCAGGAACGCCCGCACGTCCGGCAGCAGGCCCACCCCGATCACCAGGGCCAGGGCGGCGCCCAGGATCAGCCAGCGCAGGGAACGGGAGGGTTGGCGGGCGGCGGTCATCGGGCCACAGTGTAGGGGCGGCGGGAGTGAGTTTCGCCCCGCGAAAGTTGGAGTGCGTTCACACTCGCGTGGGGCCCGCGAGGGGCACCTGCAGTCCGTCGTACGCGAACGCCCAGCCCGGCGGCAGAAGGTGGGTGCGGCGGACATCCACCCCGTGCGACAGGTGCGTGAGGATCACCTGCCGCGCCGAGCGCGCCCAGGGGAGGGCCAGCGCCTCGCGGACGTCGTACACGCTGCGGCCGCTGTGTGGGGCGTCGCCCTCATTCTCGAAGGAGGTGCCCAGCGCCAGGAGGTCCAGCCCCGTCAGCCACGCCTGCGCGGTGTCCGTGGGCACATCGATGGCGTCGGTGATCACGGCGGCCCGCCAGTCCGGGGCGTCCAGCCGGATGGCGTGGCTCTCGCCATTCGCGCCGTGCGGCACCCGGAAGAGGCGCAGGGTCACGTCGCCGACCTTCACGCCCGCGTCCGGGATGGGCTGCACCGGGGACCCGCCCAGGAAGGCATACGGGAAGCGGTCGGCCAGGGCCGGGACGACCTCCGGCGGGGCATAGATGCGGAGTTTCCCGCCCGCGTAGCGCACGTAGTCGAGCAGGTCGCCCAGGCCCAGGATGTGGTCGTTGTGCGCGTGCGTGATGAGCACCACGTCCGGCACCAGCGGCCCGGGCAGGCGGGCCAGCGCGGCGTGGGTGTCCGGGCCGGCGTCGAGCAGCGCAGTGCCCTCGCCGCCGGGCAGCGGCACGCGCAGCAGCGTGGCGGTGCGGCCCCGGCGGTTCACGCCGCCCGCGCGGGCCTCCTGGCACACGGGGCAGGCGCACCAGAAGCGCGGCACGCCCTTGCTGTCGCCGGTGCCCAGGAACGTCAGGGAGGCGTGGGGGGTACCGGGATTCACGCGCGCATCAGGTCGCGGGCGGCGCGGGTCAGGTCGCCGCTGCCCGCCAGACTGCTGCCGACGAGCACGGCGTCGGCCAGCTCCCGCACGCTGGCGAGGTCCTGCGGGGTGCGGTAGCCGCTCTCGGCGACGAGCACGCCCGTGAACCCCGCGTCGCGGGCGCGGCGGATCAGGCGCGGACTGACCTCCAGGTCGATGTGCAGGGTGGTCAGGTCGCGGTTATTCACGCCGATGATGGGCGCGCCCGCCGCGAGCGCGATATCCAGTTCACGCTCGTCGTGCACCTCCACCAGGGCGTCCAGGCCCAGGTGATGCGCCATACGCAGATACTCGGCGGTGGCCTCGTGCAGCACGCTGACCATCAGCAGGGCCGCCGACGCGCCCCACTCGGCCGCCTCGCGCAGCATGGCGGGGTGCACCACGAAATCCTTGCGCAGCGCGGGAACCGTGACGCCGCCCACCACGTCACGCAGCGCCTGCGCGGTGCCGTCGAAGTGACGCGGTTCGGTCAGGACGCTGATCGCCCGCGCGCCGCCCGCCTCGTAGGCCCGCGCGGCCTCCAGCGGCTCCAGCGGCGCGATGGCACCCTGGCTGGGGCTGGCGCGCTTGACCTCCGCGATCAGGGACAGACCCGGCTGGCGCAGGGCCGTCTCGAAGCGGTGGGTGCGGGCGCGGGCCCCACCCAGGGCCGGGTCGGCGGCCGCGTAGTCGGCGGCGCGTTCGTGCACGATGCGGCCCAGCACGCCGGGCACACGGTCGAGGTGAAGCGTCACGGGGGCGGTGTCGTCACGGGCTGACATCCGCGTGAGCATAGCGCGGGGTTGGTGAAGTGGGGCGCGGGCGTGTTAGCCTGCGGGTCTATGAGTCTCGCCCCCGGCAACGGCCCCGTTCAGATCACCGAGCAGCAGGTTCAGGCCCGCATTCAGGAAATCGCGGCGAAGATCCGCGAGGACTACCGGGGGACCGAACCTCACCTGATCTGCGTCCTGAACGGCGCGTTCATGTTCCACACCGACCTCGTGCGCGCGCTGGATATGCCCTGCACCATCGACTTCTTGCAGGCCAGCTCCTACGGGAACGCCAAGCAGAGCAGCGGCGAGGTCCGCATCGTCAAGGACCTGCAGTTCCCCATCAGCGACCGGCACGTGATCCTCGTGGAGGACATCGTGGACACCGGCATCACCATGAACTACCTGCTGCACTACCTCGAAGGCCGCGGGCCGAAGACGCTGAAGATCGCGGCGCTGCTCAGCAAGCCCAGCCGCCGCAAGGTCGAGATTCCCGTGGAGTACCTGGGCTTCACGATTCCCGACGCGTTCGTGTACGGCTACGGCCTGGACCGCGCGCAGTTCGACCGCAACCTGCCGTTCATCACCAGCCAGGAGTGATGCAGGTCTGAGTGGGGGCGGGGCTCGCGGGTGCCCGCCCCCGCCGCGTGTCACGCACGAACACGAAAAAGAGGCACCCCGCTTCCGGAGTGCCTGCCTACTGGAGAGGAGTGCTTACCAGCGGTCGTTGCGACGGGCGCCGGCGCCGCCGCCGTAATCGCTGACCGGAGCGGCCTTCGTCACGACGATGTTCTTGGCCTGGGGGCCCTTGCCGCGCTGGCCTTCTTCGATTTCGAATTCGACTTCGTCGCCTTCGTTCAGCTTCTTGAAGCCGCTGGCCTGGATCGCGCTGAAGTGCGCGAACACGTCAGGGCTGCCTTCGGTCTGAATGAAGCCGTAGCCTTTTTCCGCGTTGAACCATTTCACTTTGCCTACTGCCATAATGCACTCCTTAGTTTCCAGATGTAGGCGTGGGCGCACGGTGAAGACCCTGTGCGCCCACCCTCGTCAAGTCGTTGTGCGAACTCGGGAAACTATGGCCGCAGTGTAGAATCCGCCTCAGGCGCCAAACGTGCCTCATGCCACATTCTAGATCAGCTGGCCTAGGCCGGACCGGACCGCTGCACCCCGCCGGTCCCGCGCACGTGAAGAAACGTCGTTTGTGCGTGCCCGGCGCTCCTCCGTAGGGTCAGGGCATGGAGTGGATCGACCCCCTGGCGCAGCTGCGCCTGCTGACCGGACTGGGTGTCGCCGCCCTGCTGACCGGACTGATCGGCTGGGAGCGGGAAGCGCACCGCGCCGGGGCTGGCCTGCGCACCCACATGCTGGTGGGCATCAGCTCGGCGCTGTTCGTGGTGCTCGCCGAGCAGCTCATCCGGCAGTTCGGCAGCGACAACCCGGCCGTGCGCTTTGATCTGGTGGGCGTGTTGGCCGCCGTCGTCAGTGGCGTGAGCTTCCTGGGAGCGGGCACCATCTTCTCGTCCCGCAGCGGAAACGAGACGCGCGGCCTGACCACCGCCGCGAGCCTGCTCGCCAGCGCAGGCGTCGGCGTGGGCTGCGGCCTGCACCTGTACGTCTTCTCGCTGGGCGCCACCCTGCTGTTCCTGTTCATCCTGGGACCGCTGCACCGCCTGGAAACAGGGCACCGCGACGGGGAAACCTGAGCGGAGGAAACACCGTAAACCGGCGCAATGCGACGCCTTTCACACCCGGATTCAGGCTGGGCCGAATGCCCCCGCTGCCGTCACCGCCTGCTGCGCTGGCGGGCCTACCGCCCGTCTCAGGAAAGGCCCTGGCTCGACTGGGACGAGGACCGCTGGCTGGTGCCGGTCCCGCTGGTGGGCCTGGGGCTGACACTGCGGCTCGTGACGCAGGTGCCGCTGCTGCTGACCGTGCTGGGCGGGAGCCGTGGGCGGCTGCTGGGGCTGACCGTGGGTGGCCTGGGGTTCCTGTGGGCCGTGGGCATCGCAGCCGCGCGGCACCGGTGGAGGCTGAATCGGCGGCGAGTGTTGACCGAGAACCTGAGACCTGACGACTGGGTGTGCCCGTCGTGCCTGCACAGCGTGGCTGTGTGACGTGCGCGCCGCCTGCCTGAACAGGTTTGGACGACAGCTGACCGGGGGGACTGGTTAGATTGCCAGGATTGTATACAATATCCACAATGACCTCCTTCGAGCGCCCCACCCTGGTCCGAGACGGCGTGTACGACCACCTACGCCGCGCCGTGCTGGACGGCGACCTCGCCCCCGGCGAGCGCCTGGGCGAGGTGGAACTCGGCGTGCAGCTCGGCGTGTCCCGCACGCCCATCCGCGAGGCCCTGATGCGCCTCACACAGGACGGCCTGCTCGTCGCCGAGGCGAACAAGGGCGTGCGCGTCCGCACGCTGAGTGCCGCCGAGGCCCGCGACACCTACGTCATCCGCGAGGAACTCGACGGACTGGCCGCCGCCCTCGCCGCGCAGCACCACACGCCCGCCGACGCCGCCGCCCTGCGCGCCGCCCTGGACGAACTGCACGCCGCGCCCGGCAGCGACTACCGCGCCCAGACCCGCCTGGACCTCGCATTCCACCGCGCCATCACGCACGCCGCGCACAACGCCGCCCTGAGCGACCTGAACCGCGACCTGGAACAGCGCGTCGCCCTCATCAAACACCAGACCCGCACATACAACGCCCACCCGCAGACCGACGCCCAGCACGCCGCGCTCCTCGAGGCCATCCTCGCCCGTGACCACGACGCGGCGCGGGAGGCTGCCCGCACGCACGTCCGCACCTTCGCCGCCCTCGTCCTGAACGACCTTCAACCCAGGAGCACCCCATGATCGACCAGATGTACCGCAAAGCCGTCCTGACCGTCGCCGGGCAGAAAGCCATCGAGAACGCCGTCCGCGCCCGCGGCTGGGGCATGGCCCAGCGTTTCGTCGCCGGCGAAACCCCCCAGACCGCCATCCAGGCCGTCCACGACCTGAAGAAAGACGGCATCATGGCGAACCTCGACCTGCTGGGCGAATTCATCGAGAGCCCCGCACAGTGCACGCAGTTCGCCGACAACGTCATTACCATGCAAGGCGCCGCGCACGCCGCCGGGATCACGCCCTACGTGAGCATCAAGCTGTCCAGCGTCGGCCAGGGCAAGACCGTGGACGGTGAAGACCTGGGCCTCACGAACGCCCGCCGCATCATCCGCCGCGCCAGGGAGTACGGCGGCTTCGTGTGCCTCGACATGGAAGACCACCCCCGCGTGGACCAGACCCTCGCGCAGTTCCGCACCCTGCACGGTGAGTTCGGCGGGCAGCACGTCGGCACCGTCCTCCAGAGCTACCTCTACCGCACCGAGAAGGACCGCGCCAGCCTGGACGACCTGAGCCCCAACCTCCGCATCGTGAAGGGCGCGTACCTGGAACCCGAAACGGTCGCATACCCGCAGAAAGCCGACGTGGACGCCGCCTACCGCCGCCTCGTGTACGCCCACATGCAGGCCGGGAACTACGTGAATGTCGCCACGCACGACGAGAGCATCATCCACGACGTGCAGATGTACGCCCTGGCGCACGGCATCAGCAAGGACGCCTTCGAATTCCAGATGCTGTACGGCATCCGCCGCGACCTGCAACGCAACCTCGCCGCCGCCGGGTACCGCGTCCGCGCGTACATCCCCTACGGCCGCGACTGGTACCCCTACTTCAGCCGCCGCATCGCCGAGACGCCCCGCAACGCCATGTTCGTGCTGCGCGGCATGCTCAAGGGCTGAACCTTCCAGTCACCTCCACCTGTCCGCCCTTCACCGCAGCCCAGAGCAGACACCACGAATCAGGAGACCCCATGATCAAAGTTCAGGAATACCGCCCGCAGAGCTTCATCGACTTCACGAAGGAAGAGAACGTCAAGGCCTATCAGGACGCGCTGAAGAAAGTCCGCGCCGAGCTGGTTGGGAAGCACTACCCGATGGTCATTGACGGTGAGCGGGTGGATACGGCTGAGAAGCTGACCAGCCTGAACCCCTGCGACACGACTGAAGTGGTGGGGACGACGGCGAAGGCGACCATCGAGGATGCCGAGCGGGCCCTGCAGGGCGCATGGACGGCGTTCGAGAGCTGGAAGAAGTGGGACATGGACGCCCGCGCGCGCGTGCTGCTGAAAGCGGCCGCGATCCTGAAGCGCCGCCGCCTGGAGGCGTGCGCGCTCATGAGCATCGAGGTCGGGAAGAACTACGCCGAGGCCGACGTGGAAGTGGCGGAAGCGATCGATTTCCTGGAGTACTACGCGCGCAGCGCCATGCGGTACTCGGGCTTCGGGAGCAGCGAGACGACGTGGTTCGAGGGCGAGGAGAACGGCCTGATGAGCATCCCGCTGGGGGTGGGCGTGAGCATCAGCCCGTGGAACTTCCCGTGCGCGATCTTCATCGGGATGGCCGCCGCGCCGATCGTGGTGGGGAACTGCGTGATCGTGAAGCCCGCCGAGGACGCGGGCCTGATCGCGGGGTTCATGGTGGACATCATGCTGGAGGCCGGGCTGCCCGCCGGGGTGCTGCAGTTCCTGCCGGGCGTGGGCAAGGAGATCGGCGAGTACCTGACGACGCACGCGAAGACCCGCTTCATCACGTTCACAGGAAGCCGCGCGGTGGGCCTGCACATCAACGAGGTGGCGGCGAAGGTGCAGCCCGGCCAGAAGTGGATCAAGCGCGTGATCATGGAACTGGGTGGCAAGGACGGCATGATCGTGGACGAGACCGCCGATCTGGACGTGGCGGTGACGGCGGCGGTGCAGGGCGCGTTCGGGTTCAACGGGCAGAAGTGCAGCGCCATGAGCCGCCTGATCGTGGTGGACAGCGTGTACGACGACGTGGTCAGCGCCTTCGTGGAGCGCGCGGGTGCCCTGAAGGTCGGGACGGGTGAGGAGAACGCGAACGTCACGGCAGTCGTGAACCAGATGAGCTTCGACAAGATCAAGAGCTACCTGGAGATCGCGCCCGATGAAGGCAAGGTGCTGCTGGGCGGCGCGGCGACCGGCGAGGCGAACGGCAAGCAGGGGTACTACGTGCAGCCGACCATCGTGGGCGAAGTGAAGCGCGAGTCGCGTCTGGCGCAGGAGGAGATCTTCGGGCCGGTCGTGTCGGTCATCCGCGCGCGGGACTGGCAGGACGCGCTGGATATCGCCAACAGCACCGAGTACGGCCTGACGGGCGGCGTGTGCAGCGCCAGCCGTGAGCGTCTGGAGCAGGCCCGCGCAGAGTTCGAGGTCGGGAACCTGTACTTCAACCGCAAGATCACGGGCGCGATCGTGGGCGTGCAGCCCTTCGGCGGCTACAACATGAGCGGCACGGACAGCAAGGCGGGCGGCCCGGATTACCTGGCGAACTTCATGCAGCTCAAGACCGTCACCGAACGCTGGTAAGCACAGCGCTTCAGCTGGGGGGGCATCCTGCGCGCTGCGGGGTGCCCCCCTTCTCGCACTGGCCGCGGCTCTAGAGTTGATCCGGAAAATCAGGGATAGTGTGCCGCTCTCTGAGGCGCCACACTCTGCTCATGCGGCTGACTGATGCACAATGGACCGTTTTGGCACCCCTATTCCCTCAACCGTTCAAACGCACCAATCGTGGACGACCGCGGCGACCGGACCGTGAGGTTCTGGACGGCATCCTCTGGATCCTCCGCACTGGAGCGCAATGGTATGCCCTCCCGAAAGACGAGTACCCTTCCAAGACCACTTGCCATGACCGCTTCCAGGAATGGAACGAGCAGAACGTCTTCCCGAAGATCCTTGCTGCGCTGTATGAGTTAGGCGAGGAGGATCAGGTTCTGGACCTACGGGAAGCCTTTATCGACGGAACGTTCAGCCCTGCAAAAAAAGGGGCGCGGGTATCGGCCCAACCAAGAAAGGCAAGGGCACCAAAATCATGGTCATCGTGGATGCAAGCGGCGTACCGCTTGCCATTCACACCACCAGCGCCAGTCCTGCAGAGGTCAGACTCGTGCACGACACCCTTGACGCCTCGTTTGGGTTGGATTTTCCGAAACGGTTGATTGGAGACAAGGCTTACGACAGTGACGGTCTGGATGCTGAGTTGGCGGCGGTTGGCGTCGAGATGATTGCTCCCAACCGTCGAAATCGTCGGAAGACACAGGATGGCCGACCACTGCGCCGTTACAAGCGGCGCTGGAAAGTTGAACGGACGATCGCGTGGCTGCAGAGCTTTCGACGGATCAGGACACGGGATGAAGTCAAAGCGCAGAATTTCTTGGGGTTCGTTCAACTGGGATGCATTGTCATCCTTCTACGTATGGTTCGCTGCTTACCGGTACAGTGAGGCAGAAATCTCATCCCGGAGGACCCATCGGAATGACAACTCGCTATGACGACATTGCTACCTGGTATGCAGACCACATCGCGAGCGTGTCACCGGCTGAAGCCCTCGTGGTCCCTGAGATCCTCAGACTCACGGGTGACGTGAAGGAGCGCAGGGTGTGTGACCTGGCGTGTGGTGAAGGTCACCTGGCCCGCCTTCTTCAGCAACAAGGGGCACAAGTGACCGGTGTCGACCTGTCTGCCGCTCTGATTGACCTGGCACGGCAGAAAGAACAACGGCGTCCTTTGGGTGTGCAGTATCGAGTGGATGATGCTCAGCATCTCAGTACGATGGCCGCTCAAAGTGTCGATGCGTGTGTGTCTAACCTGGCGTTGATGGATATTCCTGACCTGGTCGCTGTGGTCGAGGCCGTCAAGCGTGTGCTCATCCCTGGTGGGTCATTCACCTTCTCAGTGACCCACCCCTGTTTTCAGGCGCCTGGGGCATTTTGGAACAGGAGTGAAGATCAGGAGATGACGCGTGTGATTCTCAAATATTTCGACGAGGGGGAGTGGAGATCCACGAACCCTGCAGGTGTGCGGGGGCGCGTTGGGGCACATCACCGCACCTTGACGACCTATGTGAACACCCTTGTCCGGGCAGGATTTGCCTTGGACCAGATGAGTGAACCGCGAGCCAGAGGTCCACTGGCACAAGTGAAACCCGAGTATGCCGTGGTGCCCCCATTTCTGGTCATGCGCTGGTTGAACGAAATCAGCGTCTGAGTGACATGCCCCGCCCTTTAAACTTTTGGGTCAGAGATCTCAGAATTTACTTCTGGATTTTCCGGATGGCTTGTAGTGCTTCCATATCCGTCCGGGCGGCCCGGCGGCCCCCTCGCCCTTCTGCTGATGCTCTCTCCCTGTCCCAGAAAGCAAGCTGAGAGGGAGGGGGTTTCATTTCTTATCAGATACGCTACAGAACGGACGGGTCATGTGCGGACGCCACACAGCCGCTTGATATGAACCGCACACGCCAGTTGCTGATGATGAACTGACTGTCAGTTGAGGAAGAAAGATCGTACCTGATGAGAGGCGGGGCCTCCAGCAGATCTGACCACCCGATGGGGGTGGCAATGGGAATTGTCACTTCCAGGCAGTGATTTTCGGTTTGTTCTGCACCCACTCCAGAGCAACCTAGACATGCGGGCCATTGTGACTGTGGCGCGCACTAACATCCCCCTCAACTTCATCACACCGAGCGACGCTCACTGTCCGCACTGGCCCGGCCCCGCGCCGCGCCAGCACCTTCACCCACATCGTTTCGGCACCGTGCCGGAAGACTGCCTTCCGTCACACCTGGAGACCTCATGAAGCACACCCGTTCCATCCTGGCCGCCACCCTCGCCCTGAGCCTCGCCGCCTGCAGCCAGCAGACGGCCACCCCCGTCGCCACTCCCGAGGCCAGCGCTCCCGCTGACGCCATCGCCGGCGCTTATCTGGTGGGCTTCAAGCAGGGCAACCTCAGCAGCCAGAGCGTGACGGAACAGGCCGCCGTGCAGGCCCAGGCCATCGCCGCCGCGGGCGGGATCATGACCAGCCAGTGGGTGGACATCAGCGCCGCCGCCGTGAAACTCGACGCCGCCGCGCTCGCCAAACTGCGCGCCAACCCCAGCGTCGAGTACGTCGAACCCGACTACGTACGCACCGCGCAGGGCTTCAAGGCCGGCGTCACCGACAGTAAAATCAGCACGGGCCTGAGCGCTCAGACCCTGACCGCCCAGGCGCTGTACGCCCCCAGCGGTGAGTTCACCTGGGGCGACAATGCCCTGCGCGTCCAGAACCTCCGCGCCAGTGGCTACACCGGCACCGGCGTCGCCGTGTGCGTCGGTGACACCGGCATCGACGGCAACCACCCCGAATTCGGGCGGAAACTCAAGGGCTTCAAGAACTTCGTCACCACCGAAGCCAACCGCAACGACCCCTACGCCCTGAACGACGTGTCCCACCACGGCACGCACGTCTCCGGCACGATCTTCGCGCAACTCGGCGCGGGCACCGGTGCCAGCGGCACCCTGAGCGGCATGGACGCCAACGGCGTCGTGGGCGTGGCAACGGGCGTGAACCTGTACATGGCCCGCGTGCTGGGCAACACCGGCTCGGGCAGCAGCAGCGGCATCATCAACGGCGTGAACTGGTGCGCCGCGCAGCTCAAGAGCCAGGGCGGCACCGAGAACAAGGTCGTCATCAGCCTCTCCCTGGGCGGCGGCAGCAAGAGCCAGACCGAACAGCGCGCCTACACCAGCGTCTGGCAGAAGGGCGCCCTGACCATCGCCGCGACCGGCAACGACGGCGCCGCCGTCTCCTACCCCGCCGCGTACACCGAAGTGGTCGCCATCGGCGCCGTGGACAGCAACCTCGCCAAGGCGGACTTCAGCAACTTCGGCACGCAGGTCGACCTGGTCGGCCCCGGCGTGGACGTGATCAGCACCGTGCCCCTGGGTCAGGGCAGCCAGGCACTCGCGTCCGGCGGCGGCGTGAGCTTCACAGAGGTGAAGGCCGCCGACCTGACCGGCAAGGGCAGCTTCACCGGGAACATCGTCGCGGCGGGCGGCACGAACAACGAGTTCTGCGGCACCACGACCCGCAACGCCGCCCTGGCGGGGAACATTGCCCTCATCGCCCGCGGCACCTGCTCCTTCGAGGAGAAGACCGCCAACGCCGTCGCCAGCGGCGCCAAGGCCGTCATGATCTACAACAACGCCGCGGGCGCCCTGGGCATGACCCTCACCAACAGCTACACCGTGCCGGTTGTCGGCATCCTCCAGGCGGACGGTCAGGCCCTACTGGGCAAGCTGCCCACCACCGGCACCGCCGCCGTGACCAGCGCCGACTACGAGTCCTACAACGGCACCAGCATGGCCACCCCCCACGTCAGCGCCGCCGCCGCGGTCGTCTGGGCCGCCAAGCCCACCCTGACGAACACCCAGTTGCTCAGCCTGCTGACCAGCACCGCCAAGGACCTCGGCACCGCCGGGAAGGACAACAACTTCGGGTACGGTCTGGTCGACCCCCTGAAGGCCATCACCGGCCAGTAAACCCCCGCTCACCCGGCACCCCTTCCACACGGAGGGGGTGCTGTTCGTTAGCCTGAGCACATGCGCCGAGCAGCCCTCCTGTTCCCCCTACTGCTGTCCGGCGCGCCTTCCCACGCGCCCGTACAGCTGTTCCTGCCGGGCGCCCTGACCGCCACGCAACCCCGCGTCACCCTGCGCGTGAAAGGACTGGAAACGCCGGGCCGCTCGCTCACGACCGGGCTGTGTCAGGTCAGGTACACCGTCTTCGACCGGCAGGGCCGCGCCCTCATCGGGTATCCGAACCGCTCGACCCTCTGCGCCGAGGTGGGCCTGGGCATGAACACCGTACGCGGCACGTGGGGGGCGTTCACGCTTGACCTCTCCCCCGTCCGCGCCGCGAAGCTGCCCGCCGGGACGTACCTCATGACGGCGCACATTCAGGCGCAGGACTGGGGCAACCGGCTGACCCTCGTGTCGAACACCGCGGCGCTACGGGTCCCCTGACTCCTACCAGCCTGCCTCCCGGAGCAGTCGGTCGACGATCTGCACGCCGCCCAGGAGGGCGGGGATGCCGCCGCCGGGGTGGACGCCAGTGCCGACCTGCCACAGTCCGCCCGTCAGGCGGTACGGCTGGGGGTGCAGCGGCCCGCCGCGCCACGCGGGGAGGCCGGGGCCGTACAGGGCGCCGCCGGGGTGCCCGCCCTGTGCGTAGTGGTCGGGGGCGAGTGTGGTGGTAGCAAGCGCGTCCCGCAGCAGCCCGGGGGCGTGCAGGGTCGCCTCGACCCGACGCAGTTGCGCCTGCACCCAGGGGTGACCCAGGGTGAGGGCCTCGCCGGTGGCGGGCGTGGCGAGCAGGACGCTCAGCTGCCGCCCGTGCGCGTGGACCAGGGTGAGGGTGTCCGGCGGGAGCGCGCCGCGCCGGACGTGCACGTGGAACGCCGCGAAGTCGGTGGGCGGCAGGACGCTGGTGGCTGGCAGTGGGGCGGGGCGGGGCAGGACGGCGTACACGCCGACGCCACTGACGGTGCGCCGCGCGACGGGTGAGGTGACGAGGCGGCCCCGCAGCGCGGCCAGCCGGTGCGGATCGAGGGCACTGACGATCAGGTCGTGCCGCGCCGTCCCACCATCCGCAAGGGTGAGGGTCTGCCCGTCCAGTCGCGTGACCGGGGCATGCTCGCGCACCTGTACGCCGCGCGCCTGCCCGAAGGTCAGCAGGGCGTCCAGCAATGCCCCCATGCCGTCCGCCGGGCGGGAGACGTCCGCGCCGACCAGGGCCGGGATCAGCGCGTACAACGGCGGCGCGACCCCGGGGAGCAGTCCGGCGTTCAGGGCGTGCGTGGCCAGAGCGTGGGTCAGGGCGGGCGGCAGCCTCTGCGCGGCCAGCCACCCCTGCGCGGTCAGGTGCGGCCCCTGCACGCGCAGCAGCGCGGCGGCCGCCTGCCGGAACAGCGGGTCGCGCAGGCGCGGCGGGGTGGTCAGCAGCACACCCAGGAACGGCGCGAGTGGCGCGGCGGCCCGCAGGTACCGCTGCCAGTGCGGGTGCAGCGGGTGGCCGGGCGGCACCGGGAGCGGCACCGGGCCGTGGGGGGTGTGGTGCACGCCCAGCCCGCCGGGCAGCGGACGCAGGTGCAGGGGGTCGGGTTCGTTCAGGCCGCGCAGGTACGCGCGCCACACCTGCGGGAACGTGAACAGGCTGGGGCCGGTGTCCACCGACTCACCGGCCAGGGTGAGGCGGCGCAGCTTTCCGCCCGCCTGATCCCGGTCGTACACGGTCACCGCGTGCCCCCGGTGCGCGAGGCGGGCCGCGAGGGCCAGTCCGGCGATCCCGCCTCCCAGGATGCCGACGGGGCGGGTCACGTCAGAACCCGGTCCACTGGCCGCGCGCCAGCAGGTACACGAGTTGCACGCCGGCGACCGCGCCGACAATCCAGGGGGTGATGATGCTCAGGGGGTACAGCCGCGCGGCCTGTTCGGGGGTGGGGCGCAGCAGGAGGCGCAGGGCCATGCCGCCGCAGGTGAGGAGCAGCGCCAGCGCGGTGAGTGTCGAGACGGGGAGCAGCAGCGCCGAGGCGAGAATGAACCACGTCAGGGCGTAGGCGGCCGTGCCGCGCGCGCCGAGGGTGGTGGCGACCGTGCGGGTTCCGGCGGCGCGGTCGGCGGGGATGTCCTGCGCGGCGTCGAAGGCGTGCTTGCCGACCGAGTAGCTCATGAGGGCCAGCAGCGGCCACCACGGAAGCGGGCTGCCGAGGGCCAGCGCGGGCAGCGCCAGCGGGAGGGCGTACGCGACGTTGCTCAGGCCGTCCAGGAACGGGCGGGCTTTCAGGCGCAGCGGGGGGAGGCTGTACGCGGCGAACAGCAGCGCGGACGCCAGCAGCAGCAGCGTGGCGGCGGGTGGCAGCAGGACGCTCAGTCCGGCCAGCGCGGGCAGGTTCCACCACAGCGTGGCGCGCAGCAGCGGCGCGGCCTCCTGCACCTGCAACCGCGCGCCCTGCCAGCCGCCCTTGCGGGAGGACCGGGCGTCCTCCTCCTGATCCCACAGGTCGTTCAGGCCGTAGATCAGGAGGTTGAACGGCAGGGTCAGGTACGCCAGCAGCGCCAGCACCCCGGCGTCCAGGGTGTACAGACGGCCTGTGAGCCACACCCCGGTCACCAGGGTGCCCACGGTGTTCACCCACAGGGCCGGGCGGGACACGACCAGCGCGCGCCGCAGCGGGAAGCGGGCGGGGGTCAGGGTGGGGGCGGCGCGGTCGGTCGGCATGACGGCAACCTCCGCAGCATAGCGGCTGGGGGTGGTGGGCAGATGCCCCGACGTTTGGCCGGAATCGTTACGTTCCTGCGGTCGCGTGGCGCTCAGAATAGGGTTTGATGAACCTTCCCGCCGGGCGGTCACAGACTGCCATGTTCACCGCCTCCGAGGTCGAGGCGCAGACCGGTGTGCCCGCCACGACCCTGCGGCAGTGGGAGCGCCGCTACGGCTTCCCGCGCCCCGAACGCAGCGCGAACGGGTACCGGCTGTACTCCCCGCACGACGTCGCCGCCATCCAGCGCATGCAGGCGCACCTGAACGCCGGGGTGCCAGCCAGCCGCGCCGCAGAACTCACGCAGCGTGACCTCGACGCCGTGCCCGACGAGCCCGAGGCCCGGGACGCCGCCGAGTGGTCCCGGCAGCTCACGCAGGCCCTGATCGGGTCGGACATGGATCAGGCGGGCGCCGTGCTGGGGCAGGTGCATGCGCAGCTGCCCGTCGAGGACGTCCTGACGCACGTGATCTCCCCCACCCTGGCCGACATCGGGGCGCGCTGGGAGCGGGGCGAGATCACGGTCGCGCACGAGCATCAGGCCAGCGCGTTCCTGCGGGCGCGCCTGTCGCACCTGATGGACGTGGCGGGCGTGCAGGAAGGCTTCGGGCCGCTCGTGGTGGCCGCCTGCGCGCCCGGCGAGGAACACGAGCTGGGCCTGATGATGCTGACCCTGGCCCTGCGGCGCCGCGGCGTGCGGGTCGCGTACCTGGGCGCGAATGTGCCGCTGGGCGACCTGGCGGTGTTCACGCGGCAGCAGGGCGCGCGGGCAGTGCTGCTGGCCCTGAACGGCGACTGGGCGCTCGGGCCGACCCGCGAGCACCTGCGCGACCTGGACGGCCTGGGCGTGCCGCTGTTCGTGGGCGGCGCGCTGCTGAACGCGCGGCCCGACCTGGCCGCCGAGCTGGGCGGCACGTACGCCGGGCCGGACGCGCCGCGCGCCGCGCAGCTGATCGCGGCGCACCTGCACCGCAACGAGGGGGGTTCAACATGAGGATTCTGGTGACCGGAGCCAGCGGCTTCGTCGGAAAGGCAGTGGTCAGGCAGCTCGTTCAGGACGGCCATGAGGTCTGGGCGGGCAGCCGCCGGGGCGAGTCGGTGGGCGGCGCGCGCGGCGTGACGCTGGACGTGACCGACCCGGGCAGCGCCCAGCGCGCCGCCGGGCAGGCCGACCCGCAGGCGGTCGTGCATCTGGTGGGCATCATTGCGGAAGCCGGGGACCAGACCTTCGAGCGGGTGCATGTGGAAGGCACCCGCAACGTGCTGGCCGCCACGCCGCGCGGCGCGCGGTACGTGCACATGAGCGCCCTGGGGGCCCGGGAGGACAGCGGCAGCCGGTACTCCAGCAGCAAGGCCCGCGCCGAGGCCCTGGTGCGGGCCAGCGGGCTGGACTGGACGGTCTTCCAGCCCAGCCTGATCTTCGGGGTGGGGGACGACTTCTTCGGGCGGGTGCTGCGGGAACTCGTGTCCACGGCGCCGGTCGTGCCGCAGATCGGGGACGGGTCGTTCCCGTTCCGGCCGGTCAGCGTGCAGGACGTCGCGCAGGCCTTCGCGCGCGCCGCCGGCGGCCGGACCGGGCTGCGCGGCACGTTCGCCCTGACCGGCCCGGAGGAATTCTCGTTCCGGCAGCTGCTGGAGCTGGAACTCGGGGCGCTCGGGAAACGCAAACCCATCGTGCCCGTGCCGCTCCCGCTGATGAACCTCGCTGTGCCCCTGATGCAGGTGCTGCCCAGTCCCCCCATCACCCGCGACCAGTACGCGATGCTCAAGGAAGGCAACACCGCGCCGAACGAACCGGCCCGCAGCACTTTCGACCTGCCGATGCTGCGGCTGCAGGACCACCTGCCGCAGATCGTGCAGGCCGCCTTGAAGAAGTAGTCCGCGCCGAACCTTGCGCCCCGCCGCTCAGCCCGGTGGGGCGCGCCCTTTACCCCTGCGTCATACGGGACTACAGTGACTCGCCTTCAACGTGGTCGCGTTCCGTTGTCCCCTCTCCACCTGTGGGACTCGAAGAGCTGCGGAGCAGAGAGAGAGGGACTCGCAGAGCTGCGCAGCAGTGGAGCGACAGAGCGGAAGGGTGAGGGGGCCACCGGGCGACTCCGACTGACGTTGAATCACTTGAATCCCGTATCAGCTCAGGGTGCGGGGCAGGTCCTGCAGGGCGATGACGTCCAGGGTGGGCGTGCCCTGCCGGAACGCGGCGAGGTACCCGCTGACGGTGCCGCCCGCCCGCTCGACCAGCCGGGCGAGGGCCTGGGCGGTGCCGCCACTGGCGACGACGTCCTGCACGATGGTCACGCGCTTGCCGTTCAGGCGCTCGGCGTGCGGGCCGTCCAGCCAGAGGGTCTCGGCGACGCCCAGGGTCATGCTGGGCACGTCCTGAATCAGGGGCTGCTGCATGTACGTGCGGCGTTTCTTGCGCGCACACACGTACGGCAGGCCCGAGCGGTCACTCAGTTCGTGCGTCAGCGGCAGGGCGTTCGTGACGACGGTCAGGAGCACCTCGGTCCCTGCCGGGATCAGGGCGACCATCTCCTGCGCGACGGCCTTGGTGAACTCGCTGTCCCCGATGAATTCCACCAGGGGCACGCGGCCCATGCCGCCCGCGCGGACGGTGGGGAGGGTGCGGCTTACGTCGCCGATGGTGACGGTCAGTTCCTGCGGGGCTGTGGTCATGGCTCAGGCTAACGCACGTTGGTCAGCCGAGGTCGGCAGGACCGGACGACACGGCAGGACCCCCTCCGCATGGGAGGGGGCCATGAGGGGAGCGTTTACTTGAACAGGGGCAGGTGGCCCAGCGCGGTCACTTCGGGGCGTTCCTGCCCTTCGGTGAACACGGCGACGACCGCCGCGACTTCCCCGCCGACTTCCTCGATGATCTGGCGGATGGAGTGCAGGGTGCCGCCGCTGGAGACCACGTCGTCCACGATGGCGACCTTGCGCCCTTTGATCTTCTGCACGTCGAAGCCGTCGAGGACCAGCAGCTGCGGTTTGCCGGTGGTGATGCTGACGACCTCGCGGGCGACGGGGTCGACCATGTAGGGCTTCTGGGTCTTGCGGATGACGATGTACGGCTTGCCGCTTTCCCGGCTGATGACGTGCGCGAGGCTCAGCGCCTTGACTTCGGGCGTGACGAGCACGTCGATGTCGGCGGGGAGTTTCTGCGCAAGTTCGCGTCCGGCTTCCTCGGTGACGTCGGTGTCGCCGAGCATGTTGAACAGGGCGACCTTGATGTCCGGGGAGACCGGCACGATGGGCAGGTCGCGGGTCACGCGACCGATCTGAACCTTGAACGTGTCCACTTGACGCAGTGTAACGCGCGGCGGCGTGGGCGGGGTGACCCGGCCGCTGTCCGTACAGTAGGGGGGTGAAGGCGTGGTGGCGGGGCGGGGTGGCGGCAGGGGCACTGGCGGCGGCACTGCTGGGTGCGGGCGGCGCGGGCGCAGCATCGACCGGGCCGTTCGGGATCGAGGTGCGGTTCCTGGGCGCGCCGCTGGGGGCCGCGCCGCGCTCGGCGGTGAACGAGGCGGCGCGGCGGGTGTCGGCGCTGATCGCGTCGCCGTTCGAGCCCGTGCGGGTGGACGTCCCGGCGGGCGAGTGCGACCGGGGGCTGCCCGCGCTGCGGGGCCGCCTGACGCGGCTGGTGGTGTTCGTACGCGTGAAGCGGCTGGATGACGACCTGTACGCGACCGGGATGCCCTGTGACCTGCATGACGGGTCGTTCCTGCCGATCTACGGCGTGGTGGACCTGAACAGCTCGGGGCTGTCGGATCTGCCGCGCACGGACGTGCTGGACACGATGATTCACGAGTTCCTGCATGTGCTGGGCGTGGGGACGCTGTGGGAGCGGGACGCGCGGGTGTCGCTGAGTGGCGAGCAGGATGAGCGGGTGTTCCTGAGGCGGCAGGGAAAGATCACGCTGTACGTGGCGCCCCGCGCAGTGGCGGCCTTCCGGGCGCTGGGCGGCCAGGGCGCGGGCATTCCCCTGGATCCGGACCTGGGGCACTGGGCGGGGGGGTCGTGTGTTCGGAGGTGCTGTCCGGTTCGTCCGGGGAGTACACGGGGCGGCTCAATCCGGTGAGTCCGCTGACGCTGGGCGCGCTGGAGGACCTGGGGTACCGGGTGCAGGCGGGCAGGGCCGCGCCGTTCCGGCTGCCGGTGGGGGCCTGCCCGGTGCAGGCGGACTCGCCGGCCGTGCCTGCCGGGGGCTTTGCGAGCTGCGCGGCGGCGCGGGCGGCGGGGGCGGCGCTGCCGCTGCGGTGGGGGCAGCCGGGCTACCGGCCGGGCCTGGACGGGGACGGGGATGGACTGGCCTGCGAACGCTGACGGGCCGGGGGCGGGGCTGTCCGGACAGGTGCGGGTGAATGTCTAATTGTTGACTTGTTTTGTCGCCCATAAAGGTTTACCTTTTTTGTCAATGATTGCCTCCGCCCCCACCCGTCAGCCCACGCGCACGGACCTGAGCGCGCTGAAGTTCAATCAGGTCACGGTGGTG
This sequence comes from Deinococcus soli (ex Cha et al. 2016), assembly GCF_001007995.1. Lineage (NCBI taxonomy): Bacteria > Thermotogati > Deinococcota > Deinococci > Deinococcales > Deinococcaceae > Deinococcus > Deinococcus soli (ex Cha et al. 2016). The sequence continues at coordinate 530,127 of NZ_CP011389.1, forward strand.
TTCGTGACGCTGCTGGCCGTGATCCTGACCGTCCCGGCCCTGACGCTGGTGCTAGGCGCGGCCATGCTGGTCGGGGCCGTCATACCCGACCTCTCCCCCATGCGCGCCGCGTACCGCCTGCTGGGGCCCGCGCTGGGCCTCAAGCCCGAGGTCGTCGAGGAAGACCCCCGCGCGCACCACTTCGCGCAGGGCGTGGGCGGCAGCTTCCTGCTGGCCTCCGCGAGCTTTACACTGGCGGGTCGCCCCGTCGTCGGGGCGGTGCTGGGCGTGATCGTGATCGCCCTGGCCGTTCTGAACCTCTCCCAGAAGATCTGCGTGGGGTGCGTGATGTACTTCCAGTACCGCCGCCTCCGTTACCAGCTGCTCAAACGCTAAGGACCCATCATGAGTGACATCGAAGCCCTGAAGAAAGCCGTACCGCCCTTCCAGATTTTCGACCTGATCCCCCAGTACGCCGAGCAGGGATTCATCGACCCCGAGCGGATCGACCTGCTCAAGTGGGCCGGGGTGTACCCGCAGCGCCCGCAGGAGGACGGCTTCCTGATGATGCGCGTGCGCGTCCCCGCCGCCGAGTTCTCCAGCGCGACCATGCGCGAGGTGGCGAACATCGCCGAGGAGTACGGTCGGGGCTTCCTGGACGTCACGGACCGGCAGGCGTTCCAGTTCCACTGGCTGACCATTCAGGATATTCCGCGCATCTTCGAGCGGCTGGAACCGCTGGGCCTGCACCCCAAGGGCGCGTGCGGCGACACCGTGCGCGCCGTGATCGCCAGCCCCCTGGCCGGCCTGGACGCCCGCGAGATCATCGACGTGCGCCCCCTGGCCCACGCCATGGAAGGCACCCTGACCGGCAACCCCGACTTCCAGGACCTGCCGCGCAAGTTCAAGATGAGCATCACGGCGGTGCCGGAACTGGAAGGCATCCACATGATCAACGACATCGGCTTCCTCGCGCACCGCGTGAACGGTGAGGTCGGCTTCGACGTGTGGGTGGGCGGCGGCCTGGGCGCCGTGGCGCACCTGTCCAAGCGCCTGGGCGTGTTCATCCGCCCCGAGGAGGTCGTGGAGGTCGGGCAGGCCATCACCGCCGCGTACCGCGACCACGGCTACCGTCAGAACCGCAAGAAGAGCCGCCTGAAGTTCCTGATCAAGGACCTGGGCGTCGAGAAGTTCCGTGAGATCGTCGAGAACGACTACCTGGGCCGCAGGTTGCATGACGGTCCCGCCGCGCCTGTCGCGCGCTTCGGCGGGAACGACGTGCTGGGCGTGAACCCGCAGGCGGACGGCCTGAACTACGTGGTCGTGGCGACCACCGTGGGCCGCATCGACCCCACCAAGGCCCGCGTCCTGGCCGATCTGGCCGACCGCTACGGCAAGGGCGTGCTGCGCACCACCGCGTTCCAGAACATGGTGATCCCCCACGTCGCCACGGACGACGTCGAGGCCCTGAGCGCCGAGCTGGCCGCGATCAACCTCGCGCCGAAGGCGACCATCCGGGGCACGACCATCGCCTGCACCGGAAACCAGTTCTGCCGCCTCGCGCTGACCGAGACGAAGGCCCGCACCGCCGCGCTGGTCGATCACCTCGAACCGCTGACGCTGGCGATGGACGTGCCGTTCACGATCAACCTGACCGGGTGCAGCAACGCCTGCACGCGTTATCAGGTGGCCGACCTGGGCTTCATGGGCGCCAACAAGACCGACAAGGACGGCACCGTGCACGAGGTGTACAACGTGCACCTGGCCGGGAGCATCGGGCAGGCGCAGCGCACCGGCACCAAGCTGAAGGGCGCGGTGCCCGCCGAGCAGCTGAACGCGTACGCGGAAGCGGTCCTGACGGACTTCCAGGCGAACAAGCACGCGGGGGAGAGCTTCGTGGAGTACGCCGACCGCGTGGGCGCCGACCAGTTCACGCCGGACGCCGTGCTGGGCGGGCGTGAGGCGGTGACGGCGTGACCGCCGTGGCCGAGCAGGCCGTGGGGACGGGCCGCGTGGTGTGGCTGACCGGCCTCAGCGGCGCCGGGAAAAGCACCCTGGCGAGTGCCCTGCACGAGGAACTCCTGGCCCGCGGCGTGGCCGTCGAGCTGCTGGACGGCGACGCGGTGCGCGAGAACCTCAGCAAGGGCCTGGGCTTCTCGAAGGCCGACCGGGACACGAACGTGCGCCGCATCGGCTTCGTGGCGGGCCTGCTCGCCAAACACGGCGTGACGGTCCTGGTCAGCGCGATCAGCCCCTACGCCGACACGCGCCGCGAGGTGCTGGCCGGCCTGCCGGACGCGCTGGAGGTCTTCGTGGACGCCCCGCTGGACGTCGTGACGGCGCGGGACGTGAAGGGCCTGTACCTGAAGGCGATCGCCGGGGAGATCCCGCACTTCACCGGGGTCAGCGATCCCTACGAGGCGCCCGAGAGCCCGGACCTGCACCTGCGCACCGACCGCATCAGCGTCGAGGACGGTGTGCGGCAGCTGCTGGAGAAACTGGGCGTATGACCGCCACCTCGCCCCGACCCGACTTCACGCCGGACAGCGACCCGCTGGACGTGATCCGCTGGACGCTTGAAACGCACCCGGACGTCCTGATGCCCAGCGCGTTCAACCTGAACGGCGTGGTGCTGCTCGATCTGGCCGTGAAGGCCGGGTACCGGGGCGAGGTGGTGTTCGTGGACACCGGCTACCACTTCCCCGAGACGCTGGCGACCCGTGACCGGCTGGCCGCCCGCTACCCGGAACTGACGTTCGTGACCCTGCACGACGGCGCGAGTCCCGAGGACGGACAGACCGACCCGGCGCTGTACGCCAGCGATCCGGACGCCTGCTGCGCAGTGCGGAAGGTCACGCCCCTCCAGGCGTACCTGCGCAGCAAGGCCCCGTCGGCGCTGCTGAACGCCCGCAGCCGCGATCAGGCGAGCACCCGCGCGGACATCCCGTTCATCGAGGACGGCGCGCGCGTGAAGGTGAACCCGCTGGCCCACTGGACGCGCGAGATGCTGGAAACCTACGCGCGGGAGCAGGACCTGCCGGTAAACCCGCTGTACTGGGACGGCTTCCTGAGCGTCGGCTGCTGGACCTGCACGCGCGCTGTGCGCCCCGGCGAGGACGCCCGCGCGGGCCGCTGGGCCGGGAAGGGCAAGACCGAGTGCGGCCTGTGGGCCGGGGAGAACAGGCTGTGACGCGCCGCTGTTGACCTCCGCGCCCTGTACCGCCGCCTGAACCCTGAGCGGCCTCTCCTGCCCCGAATAGTTGAGTCTTTTCATCAAGAGGTCCGACCCATGACGATCCTGCTGCCCACCACCTCCACCCTCCCCAGCCCCCTCGGCGGCACCCTCGTGAATGGCGTGCGCCGCGCCGGCCACGACTTCGATCCGGCGGAACTCGCCGCGCTGCCGCGCCTGAACATCGGCGAGCGCACCCTGGCCGACCTGGAGATGCTCGCCACCGGCGCGTACTCCCCCCTGACCGGCTTCGTGAATGAGGCGGACTACCTCTCGGTCATCGAGCGGCTGCGCCTCGCGGACGGCACGCCCTGGAGCATCCCGATCACGCTGCCCGTGAGCGCCGAGCACGCCGGGCTGCGCGGGCGCGTGGTCCTGAGCTTCGAGGGTCAGGACGTGGGCTGGGTGGACGTGCAGGAGGCCTATACGGCCCGTAAGGCCTGGGAGGCGCGCGAGGTGTACCGCACCGAGGACGGGACGCACCCCGGCGTGGCGGCGCTGTACGCGCAGGGTGACTTCAACCTGGCCGGGCCGGTCGCGCTGTTCGAGGTGCCCAGGGGCCACTTCCCCCGCCACCACCGCACGCCCGCCGAGGTGCGCGAGGTGATCGAGGCGCGCGGCTGGCGCTCTGCGGTGGCGTTCCAGACCCGCAACCCCATCCACCGCGCGCACGAGTACCTGCAGAAGGTGGCGCTGGAACTCGTGGACGGGCTGCTGCTGCACCCGCTGGTCGGCACGACCAAGGGCGACGACGTGCCCGCCGCCACCCGCGTGCAGGCGTACGAGGTGCTGCTGGAGGGCTACTACCCGCAGGCCCGCACGCTGCTCAGCGTGTACCCGGCGGCCATGCGCTACGCCGGGCCGCGCGAGGCGATCCTGCACGCCCTGTCGCGGCGGAACTACGGCGTGACGCACTTCATCGTGGGCCGCGATCACGCGGGCGTCGGCAGCTACTACGGCACGTACGACGCGCAGGAGATCTTCAGCGCGTACACGCCGGAGGAACTGGGCGTGCAGATCCTGAAGTTCGAGCACACCTTCTACTGCAACTCCTGCGGGCAGCTCGTCAGCCCCCGCACCTGCCCGCACGACAGCTCCCACCACCTCGTGCTGAGCGGCACGAAGGTCCGCGAGAAGCTGCGCGCCGGGGAGAACCTGCCCGCCGAGTTCACCCGGCCCGAGGTGGCCGAGGTGCTCCGCGCCGCGTACGCCGACAAGGCGTAAGCCCCGAGCTGAAGGAAACCTGAAGAGACGGTGGGCACCGTCACACGCGCGCGCCCGCCGTCCCGCTTGAAATGCAGCATCCCACCCCGGAGGGCCCCATGACCCGACTCACCCTACCCACCCTGCTGACGCTGAGCCTGCTGACCACCGCCGCCGCCCAGGACGCCCAGACCGTGCGCCTGGGCTTCTTCCCCAACCTCACGCACGCGCCCGCGCTGGTGGGACTGGAACGCGGCACCTTCCAGAAAGCCCTGGGCAAGGTGAAGCTGGACGCCAAGGAATTCGTGTCCGGCACCACCCTGACCGAGGCCTTCGCCGCCGGGCAGATCGACATCGCGTACGTGGGCCCGGGCCCGGCCATCAACGCCGCCGGGCGCGGCATGCCCGTGCAGTTCCTGGCGGGGGCCAGCGAAGCGGGCGCGGTGCTGGTCGTGCGCAAGGACAGCGGCATCAAGTCGTACAGGGATCTGGCCGGGAAGCTCGTCGCCGTGCCCAGCCTGGGGAACACACAGGACATCAGCCTGCGGCACATCCTGAACGAGAACGGCCTGAAGTCCAAGACGGACGGCGGGAACGTCACCATCACGCCCGTCGCACCAGTTGACGTGCTGGCCGCCTTCGCCGCCAAGCGCGTGGAGGCCACGCTGGTCCCCGAACCCTGGGGCGCGGCCCTCGAAGCCCAGGGCCACAAGGTCATCGGAACCGAGAAGACCGTCTGGCGCGACGGGAAATACCCCACGACCGTCGTGATCGTGAACGCGAAGTTCGCGCAGGCCAACCCGCAGCTCGTCGCGGCGTTCCTGAAAGCGCACACCGAGGCGGTGGCGTTCATCAACAAGAGCCCTGTGGGTGCACAGACGGCCGTGAACGCACAGCTGCTCAAACTCACGGGGGCGAAACTCGACCCGCGCGTGCTCCAGCGGGCCTTCTCCAGAACGCGTTTCACGACCAGCCTCGACCTGGCCGCACTGACCGAGTACGCCAAGTTGAACGTGGAAGCCGGGTACGCCCGCAGCGCGCCGGACCTCGCGCCGTTCATCCGCAAGTGACCTCGGGGAGGAACCGATATGACCGCCCTCTCCCCTGACCTCCAACCCACCCGCGCCGCCCAGGGCCAGAACCGCTGGCAGACCCTGGTCACCCAGCTGGCAGGCCTGCTGGTCATCCTGGGCGCGTGGTGGCTGGTCACCGACGTGTTCAAGCTGTACCCGCCGTACGTGTTCCCCGGCCCGAAAGCCGTGTGGACCGAGATCAGCTACGGCCTGTGGGGCACCGGCCCGCAGGACGGCAAGCTGCTGTCCGCCATCGGCGGAAGCCTGCGCCGCGTCCTGACCGGGTACGTGATCGCCGTGCTGCTGGGCGTCGTGGTGGGCCTGATGATGGGCGCGTGGCGACCGCTGCGCACCACGCTGGGCGCGTACCTGACCGGCATCCAGAGCGTCCCCAGCATCGCGTTCGTGCCGTTCGCGATCCTGTTCCTGGGTCTGAACGAACGCGCGGTGCTGTTCGTGGTCATCCTGGAAGGTTTCATTCCAGTGGCGTTGGCGGTGTCCGGCGCGCTGCTGAACGTGCCCCCGGCGCTGCGCGTGGCGGGCCGCACCCTGGGGGCCAGTTCGCTGGGCCTGATCGTGCGCGTGCTGCTGCCCGCCAGCGTGCCCAGCATCCTGACCGGACTGCGCACCGCCTGGAGCTTCGCGTGGCGCGCCCTGGTCGGCGGAGAGCTGCTGATCGCCGGGGCCGCCAGCCTGGGCGAGCAGCTGGAGATCGGCCGCAACACCGCGAATGTGGCGCTGGTGCTGGCGACGATCATCATCATCGGCGTGATCGGCGGGCTGTTCGACTCGCTGTTGCGCGCCGCCGAGGGCCGCGTCCGGCGCGACTACGGCCTGGAGGTGCCACAATGACCACCACCATGAACCGCGCTGCTGCCGCCCCCCGCACCGCCGAACGTGGCGGCGCGCCCCTGAGTCTGGACGGCGTGACGTACCACTACCAGGGCCGCCGCGCGGCAGGCGCGGGTGTCGGCCCCCTGAACCTGGACGTGCCGGGCGGTGAGTTCCTGTGCGTCGTCGGGCCGTCCGGCAGCGGCAAGAGCACCCTGCTGAGCCTCCTGGCGGGCTTCCTGAAACCCCAGCGCGGCCAGATCACCCTGGGGGGCGAGGTCGTGCGCGGTCCGCACCCCCGCCTGACGCTGGTGCAGCAGGAGGCCGCGCTGTTCCCCTGGCTGACCGTCTCTGGGAACGTCGCCTTCGGCCTGCGCGGCGTGCCCCGCGCTGAACGCGACGCGCGCGTGCAGGACGCGCTGCGTCAGGTGGGCCTGGACGGGTACGGCCCGCGCCGCCCGCACGAACTCAGCGGCGGGCAGCGCCAGCGCGTCGCCCTGGCCCGCGCCCTGGTCACCCACCCGGGCCTGCTGCTGCTCGACGAGCCGTTCAGCGCCCTGGACCACGCCACCCGCACCGCCCTGGCTGACGAACTGCTGACCCTCTGGCGGCAGTCCGGCGTGACCGTCGTGTTCGTCACGCACCAGCTGGAGGAAGCCCTGCACCTCGGGCAGCGGGTCGTGGCCCTGCGCGGCGGTCAGGTGGCGCTGGACGCCCCCGCCGCGCAGACGAGCGTGGATGACCTCAAACGCCTGCTGGGCGAGTAGCCCAACCCGCAGACCCGAGGCGGCGCCCTCTGCTCCCGGCAGAGGGCGCCGCTTCCGTCTGGTACGGGGTTCCCATGACTGGGATCACGGGTGCTCACGCTCCGTTCTTCCCAATGTGGGATTCGCAGAGGTGCGGAGCGACGCGACGAATGAGGGGACCTCGGGCCTGCCCTGACCGGCGTGACATCAACAGAGTCCCGGGTCAGTGGCAGTCGCGGCCGGTCAGGCCGCACTCGGCGCGGGGTGTGAAGGGGGCGGCCAGTGCGGCCTGACCGATGCTCCAGGCGGCGCTGGCGGCGTCCTGCACGAGGGTCGTGCTCAGGGTGGTGTCCTGCGGGGTGTGGTAGTGCCCGTCCAGGCCGCGGTGCAGGAACGCGGCGGGAATGCGGACCTCCTTGAACGTGGCGTGGTCGCTCAGGCCGGTGGTGCCCAGGCTGCGGCCGAAGGTCTCGCGGGTGGACTGCGCCTCGTCCTCGAATTCACGCAGGCCGGGGCGGGCGGCGCGGATCAGGGGCAGCAGGTCCTCGGTGGCGGCGACGCCCAGCGGCTGGGCGCTGACGCCGACCATGTCGAGGTTGATCATGGCGCGGGTCTGTTCCATGGGGTACGCGTACGCCCGGACGAACTGGCGGCTGCCGATCAGGCCGAGTTCCTCGGCGTCGAACAGCGCGAACCACGCCCGCTCGGCCTCCGGGGTGCCTGCCGCGCGCCGCGCGAGGTCCAGGACGGCCAGCACGCCGCTGGCGTTGTCGTTCGCGCCGTCTGAACCGGGCACGCTGTCCAGGTGCGCGCCGTAGATGACCTGCGGCTGCCCCTCGACCCGCCGGGCGACGAGGTTCGCGGCCTGCACGGTCTGCTGCCCGGTGCGGGTGGTGAAGGTGACAGTCTGCCCCAGGTGCGCTTCCAGCGCCGACCCGGCTTCCCGGTCCAGCACGAGCATGGGCAGGGGCGTGGCGGGCGCGCGGGACAGGGCGGGCGTGGCCGGGCAGTCGTCGATGATCGCCACGCCGAACGCGCCTTGGTCGATCAGAGCCGCGGCGAACCGCCCCCAGGGGCGCGCGGGGCAGTGCGTGACGGCCAATTGCATCTGCAGGTCCAGGGTTTCGAGTTGCGCGTCGCTGGCGTCGCCGGGCACCTCCACGAGGCGACCCTTCTGGTCGAAGCCCTGCGAGCCGTACAGGGCGCGCCCCGTGACGTTCAGCCCGCCGGGTCCGGTGACGCTCGCGCCGCCGTCCGTCCAGACGTCCAGCGGGAAGGTGTCGCGGGTGACGTGGTAGCCCAGCGCGGTCAGCTTCGCCTGCGCCCAGTCCAGAGTGCGGCCGTGTCCGGGCGTGCCGGGCGTGCGCGGCCCGAAGGTCTTCAGGGTCGCCCAGTCGCCCACGACGCTGCCCTGGCGCGCGGCGGGGTCCAGCGGTGGGTTCACGGGCCGGGTGGCCCAGCTGTACGCCCACCAGCCCAGTGCGGCGGCGCCGAGGACGGGCAGGATGATCTTCCACGCGGGAATGGCGGGTCGGGTGGGCAGGGCGCGGGTGCGGGGGTACATGCTGACTCCTTGATACGCCGCCCGGGCGGGCCGGGTTGCCGCAGGTGCCGCGCCACGGTGGACGGGTCACGGGGCGCGGGTCACTGCATGCGTTCGGCGCGCCACGCTAGACTGCGGATTGTGAACGTCAGGAACTTCTCGATCATCGCCCATGTGGACCACGGGAAATCCACCCTCGCGGACCGCATTCTGGAGCGGCTGGGGGCCATGTCCGAACGGGACAAGCGCGACCAGACCCTCGACACGCTGGAACTCGAACGCGAGCGCGGCATCACCATCAAGAGCACCCCGGTGCGCCTCACGTACAAGCGTGAGGACGGCGAGGAGTACACCTTCAACCTGATCGACACGCCCGGCCACGTGGACTTCAACTACGAGGTCTCGCGGTCCCTGGCGGCGTGCGAGGGCGTGCTGCTGCTCGTGGACGCCTCGCAGGGCGTCGAGGCGCAGACCATCGTGAACGCGTACCTCGCCATCGACAGCAACCTGGAGATCGTGCCGGTCATCAACAAGATCGACCTGCCCGCCGCCGACCCGGAAGGCGCCGCGCAGGAACTGGAGGAAGTCATCGGGATTCCCGCGTCGGACGCCGTGTTCGCGTCCGGCAAGGCCGGAATCGGCATTCCCGAGATCCTGGAAGCCATCGTGGAGCGCATCCCCGCGCCCAGCGGTGACCCCGAGGCGCCCCTGAAGGCGCTGATCTTCGACTCGTTCTTCGACGCTTACCAGGGCGTGATCCTGTTCGTGCGGGTGCTGGAAGGCACGCTGAACCCGAAGGATCAGATCCGCCTGATGAACGCCGGGAAGAACTTCGAGGTGGACAAGGTCGGCACGTTCAGCCCCGGGCTGGTCGTGGGGCAGTCCCTCCCGGCGGGCGCGGTCGGCTGGGTCGCGGCGGGGATCAAGGACATCCAGGACGCGCAGGTGGGCGACACCCTGACCGGGCGCGAGCGGCAGACGGCCGAGCCGTTCCCCGGCTTCAAGCCCGCTCAGCCCGTGGTGTTCTCGGGCCTGTACCCGACCGACACCGAGGACTACCGCAAGCTGCGCGACGCGCTGGAGAAACTGAAGCTGAACGACGCGGCGTTCTCCTTCGAGCCGGAAACCAGTGAGGCGCTGGGCTTCGGGTTCCGCTGCGGCTTCCTGGGCCTGCTGCACGCCGAGATCATCCAAGAGCGCCTGGAACGCGAGTACGACCTGGACCTGATCGCCACGGCGCCTGCCGTGGTGTACCGCGTGACCCTCACGAACGGCGAGGTGTTCGAGACGCAGAACCCGGCCGAGTTCCCCACCCGGGACCGCATCACGACCGTGGAGGAACCGTACATCAAGCTGAGCATCATGCTCCCCGAGGATTACGTGGGGCCGGTCATGCAGTTGCTGCAGGAGCGGCGCGGCTCGATGATCACCATGAACTACGTCGGCAAGCGCGTGGAGCTGCTGTACGAGGTGCCGTTCGCGGAGATCCTGTACGACTTCCACGACCGCCTCAAGAGCATCAGTCGCGGGTACGCCAGCATGGACTACGAGCAGCTCGGGTACCGCGAGGGCGACCTGCGCAAGGTCGACATCATGGTGAACAACGAGATCATCGACGCGCTGGCCGTGATCGTGCACGAGACCAAGACGTACGGGCTGGGCCGCAAGATCGTGGACAAGATGGCCGACGTGATTCCCCGGCAGATGTTCCCCGTGCCGGTGCAGGCCGTGATCGGCGGGAAGATCATCGCGCGCGCCACCGTGAAGGCGTTCCGCAAGGACGTGCTCGCCAAGTGCTACGGCGGGGACATTTCCCGCAAGAAGAAGCTGCTGGAAAAGCAGAAGAAGGGCCGCGCCCGCATGAAGCAGTTCGGGACGGTCGAGGTGCCGCAGGAGGCCTTCCTGGCGGTCCTCAGCACCGAGGAATGAGCCGGGCCTGACGCGCGGGGAGCCTGACCGGGCTCCCCGCGCGTCTCCTTCCGTCCCCCGCTCGTTCCGGGACTCGCTGGGCGGCGCAGCCACGGCGGCCGGGACCCTGTCCGGCGGCAGTGCTCTGGGCGCGTCACGGGGGACTACCCCCCCAGGTGGGGGTGGGCGGAGTTCCCCCATGCAGCGGGGGTGGGGGATTGACAGGTGCGTGAGGGTTCTGTCAGACGCGGACGCGTACCCTGAGGTTCATGAGCGCCGGGTCCAGCCTGTCCAGCCCTGCCCGCCCACGCGGGTTGCGGGTGCGCACGACCCTGCGGGCGCAGTTCACGCTGGTGATCTTCCTGCTGGCGTTCCTGCCGAATCTCGTGATGACCCTCATGGCGCAGCCCGCGCTGCCCAGCGGCGCGATCATCGCCTGGATGGTGCTCGTGGGCGCCACGTGCGCCCTGGTGGGCTTCGTGCTCAGCGGCGCGCTGCTCACGTCGGTCAGCCGACTGCGCGCCGAGGTCATGCGTGGACAGTTCGGCGAGCCGCACCACGACGACCCGCTGGAGATCCTGTCGCTGCGTCAGGCCTTCACGGACCTGCTGGGCCGCCTGAGTACCGAGCAGGCGCGCCGCAACGCGTTCATGGCGACCCTGGTGCACGACCTGAAGACCCCGCTGATCGCCACGGGGCACCTCACGAAGATCATCACGACCATGCCCGTCCCGGACGCCGAACGCCGCATGATGGGCGAGCAGATCCAGGCCGAGACGGCGCGGCTGCTGGCGCTTGTGCAGCAGATGGCCGACGCGCACCGCTTCGAGCAGGAGCAGGTGCAGGTGCGCCTCGCCCCGGCGGACCTGCGCGCCCTGCTCGAAGAGGTCGCCGCGCGGGTCGCCACGCAGGCGCAGGAGCAGGGTGTGCAGATCCGCGTGTCCGGGCATGGCGTGGCCGCCGCCGACGCGCCCGTCCTGGAACGGGCCGTCACGAACCTCACCGTGAACGCACTGCGGTACGCCCGGACGCACGTCACGCTGGAGGTCACCCCGTCGGGCCTCACCGTGACCGACGACGGCCCCGGCCTGCCCGCCCCGCTGGACGAACTCGCGCAGCCGTTCAACGCGCAGCCCACCACCATCGCCGGGCAGCAGTACACGTCCGGCACGGCGGGCCTGGGCCTGTTCATCGTGCGCCGCATCGCGCAGGCGCATGGCGGCGACCTGCACTACGACCGCGTGCCCGCCACGCTCCCCGAACACCCACCGGCGCCTCCACCTGACGATCAGCCCGCGCCCGACCCCGCTGCCCTGACCCGCTTCACCCTGTCTCTCCCGGAGGTTCAATCATGAGATTAGTCATCGCCGACGACCACCCCCTCTTCCGCATGGGTCTGAAGTACGCCCTGATTCACCAGGGGTTCGACGTGGTCGCCGAGGCCAGCGACGGCCTGGCCGCGCTGGAAGCCTGCCGGGCCCTGCAGCCCGACGCGGCGCTGCTGGACGTGAAGATGCCCGGCATGACCGGCATCGAGGTCTGCGAGCGGCTGCGTCAGAGCAACCCCCGGCTGGTCAGCGTGCTGATCACCACCTTCGCGGAGCCCGCCATCGTGCAGGCGGCGCGCGCGGCCGGGGCGCGCGGGTACGTCAGCAAGGAGACGGACCCGGAGAGCCTCGCGCGGCAGCTGCGGGACATCGTGGCGAACCCCGACATTGACCGCCTGCCGCACGTGGACGTGCCGCGCCTGACGCCGCGCGAGTCCGAGGTGCTGCCCCTGCTGGCCCAGGGCTACAGCAACAAGGAGATCGCGAAGAACCTCGGCGTGAGCCCCGACACAGTCAAGGACCACCTGGCGCGCCTGTACGCGAAACTGGACGCCGGGGACCGCACCGAGGCGGTCAGCCGCGCCCGCAGCATCGGCCTGCTGCACTGAAGCGGACTTTATCGCGCCGCCCCTCCCCGCCGGGGGTACGGGGCGGCGCGCGTCATGTGCCGCACGGAACGGGCCGGGCCGACCCTACACTCGCGGGATGAAGACTGCCGCCCTGATCACTGGTGCCGCCCTCCTCCTGAGCGGGTCTGCCGCCGCGCAGACTGCCCCGACCGGCGTGCAGGTCTGGGGTGGGCTGGGTACTGACGCGTACATCCTGCCGACCCTCAGCCTGGGCCTGAGCGCGGACGTGGTGCGCCAGCCGCAGATGACCGTCGCAGTGCGTGGCGGCGCCAGTCTGACCCTTCTGCCGCTGCCGGACGCGACCGGTCCGGTGCCCGTGTACAGCGCAGAGGTGCTGCTGCGCGGAAACGAGCCCGGCATGAACCTGTACGGCGGACCGAGTATCGGGAATATCGCAGGCCTCGCGTGGGTGCTGGGCGGCGTCGCGGGCGTTCAGGGTCCCCTGGGTCAGGGGAACTGGGGGTACTTCGGGGAATTCAAGGCCCGGTACCTGCTGGGCGTGGGCGAGGTCGTGCTGCTCCCCGGCGTGAACCTGGGCGTGACCTACCGCTTCTGACTTGTCCGCCGCGCAGGCGAGGTATCCTGGCGATCTCTCGGCTGCCACCCTGCGCACAGAATGAGGAATCTTAAGCTTTCTTCACGTGTGGTCGCGCTGGCCGCCTTGCTGTTCGCCACGCCGTCCCAGGCCCAGTCAGCCGGGCGGGCGCCCCTGCTGTGGACGCACAGCGGCCTTGAATTCATGGTGTTCCCCACGGCGGGCGTCGGGGCCAGCCTGCCGCTGGGGCGCGTGGACCTGCGCGCGCAGTTCGGGGCGGTCTACACCCGCTGGATGCCGGGCACGGACGGCACAACGCCCCTCCAGGTGAACCTGAACGCGCTCTACACCTGGCCGCGGGGGAACGTCGTGTGGTACGCCGGTCCGGGCGCCGGACTCTTCGGAGACCCGATTCTCGTGGGCAACGTAACCGGTGGCGTGCGGGGCGAGTACGGCAGCGGCCCGCTCGGTTGGTTCATTGAGGGGCAACTGCGGGGCCGGATCAAGCAACCGCACCTGGAAGTGTTGCCCACCCTGCACCTGGGCCTCACGTACCGGTTCTGACCGCAGTTTCCAGTTGCGTTGGAAGGCCAGCGGCGCGCCCTTCAACTCCGCCTCCCCCGGGGAGTCGCGCTGCCCGGTTCAGGAAGCCTGACAGCAGAATTCAGGAGTCTCTAAGGGAGCCTTCACTACTCCTGAACGAGCAGCGCGAGCATATGAAAAAGACAGCGGTTGGAAGTGGAAATGGAGGGCGTGGTTTTAGCGCTTTAATGGAACTGGAAACCGCTGTCAGATCGACCCCATGCACCGCGCAGAGACCCTGGGCGTCCGATAAGGCACGCCGCAGGGGGTAGGGTTGATAGCCTGCACCCAGCATGAGAATCCTCAATATGTCTTCACGCGCCGCAGCCCTGGCCGATCTGTTGCTGACCCGGTGGGCAGGGTCGGCACGCTGACGGCTGTGCCGCGCCTGGGTGTGGACGGCCTGCTGCTCGTGGGACCGGTCGTATCGGCCGACCTTCTGTTCAGCGGCGCGGACGTGGGCGTCTACGGCGGACCGTCCGCTAGACTGTTCCTGGCGGGTCAGGGAGGCTGGCGGGCCGGGGTGGTTGGCGGGTACCGCAGCCGCACGCGCCCGGATCTGGGCTTCTTCGTGGAGGGCGGCATGCGGTACACGGTGGTGCGGGACGCCTTCACCGGTTTCGTGGCGCCCCCGCCGGGGCAGGCGCCCACGCCGCCCCGTGATCTGACGCTGGTGTCGCCCAGTCTGCGCCTGGGCGTGACGTACCGCTTCTAAACCTCTCGCTGCCGACTGTGTGGGCCGCCTGTACCCTGCGGGGTATGAGTGGCCCCTTTCAGCTGTCCGAGCGTGCCCTGAGCCTGAAGCCTTCCTCGACGGTGGCGGTGACGAGCCGCGCGCTGGAGTTGCGGCGGCAGGGCGTGGACGTGATCAGCATGAGCGTCGGCGAGCCGGATTTCGACACGCCGGACCACGTCAAGGCCGCGGCCATCGCGGCCATTGAATCAGGGAAGACGAAGTACACGGCCGTGAACGGCATCCCGGAGTTGCGCGAGGCGATCAGCGCGAAGTTCGCCCGGGAGAACGGCCTGAGCTACGCGCCGGACGCGGTGACGGTCACGAGCGGGGGGAAGCAGGCCCTGTTCAACGCGTTCTTCGCGCTGCTGAACCCCGGGGATGAGGTGCTGATCCCGGCGCCGTACTGGGTGAGCTACCCGGAGATGGTGGCGCTGACGGGCGCGGTGCCGGTGGCAGTGCCGACCACGCCGGAGTCGGGCTTCCTGCTCAATCCGGAGGAACTGGAGGCCCGCGTGACGCCCCGGACGCGGATGATCGTGCTGAACAGCCCGGGGAACCCGACCGGGGCGGTGTTCCCGCCGGAGGTGTTGCGCGCGGTGGCGGCGATGGCGCAGAAACACAACCTGGTGATCGTGACGGACGAGATGTACGAGCATCTGGTGTATGACGCCGAGCAGGTCAGTATCGGCACATTTGCACCGGAGCACACGCTGACGATCAACGGGGCCAGCAAGGCGTACGCGATGACGGGGTGGCGCATCGGGTACGCAGGCGGCCCGAAGGGCGTGATCGCCGCAATGAACGCCCTGCAATCGCAGAGCACGAGCAACGCGAGCAGCGTGTCTCAGTACGCGACGCTGGCGGCCCTGTCGGACCACGCGCACACGGCGGCGTTCGTGGAGATGGCCCGCGTGGCGTACCGTGAGCGGCGGGACCGGATCGTGGCGGGCCTGAACGCGCTGGGGCTGCGCACACCCACGCCGCAGGGGGCGTTCTACGTGATGGCCGACACGACGCCCCTGCACGCCGACGAGCTGGAGGCCGCGCGGCGCATCCTGGATGACGCGCGGGTGGCGGTCGTGCCAGGCACGGATTTTGCGGCGCCGGGGCAGGTGCGCCTGAGCTATGCCACGAGCATGGCGAATATTGAGGAGGTGCTGCGCCGCATTGGCGGGCTGTTGAACGGCTGAGCGGAGGTCAGGGGGTTCCCCTTCGATAAATCTTCCATGAAGCTCTCCCGTGGGGGATCTTCACATGTTGCTCAGAGACGCTGGGGGTCTAAGGAGGAACACCCATGACCGACCGGGCTTTTATCGAGGTGCGCGGCGCGCGCGAACACAACCTGCGGAACGTCTCACTGGACATCCCCAAGCGGCAGCTGACCGTCTTCACGGGCGTATCGGGGTCCGGGAAGTCCTCGCTGGTGTTCGACACGCTGGCCGCCGAGGCGCAGCGGCAGCTGAACGAGACCTTCACCGCGTTCGTGCAGGGCTTCCTGCCCCACTACGGCCAGCCGGACGTGGACCGCGTGGCGAACCTGAACGCCCCGGTGGTCATCAACCAGAAGCGGGTGGGGGGCGGGGCGCGCTCGACGGTGGGCACGTACACGGACATCGCCGCGCCGCTGCGGGTGCTGTTCTCCCGCGCGGGGCTGCCGTCGGCGGGCCCGGCGTTCGCGTACTCGTTCAACACGCCGCAGGGCATGTGCCCCGAGTGCGAGGGGATCGGTCGCACCACGCAGCTCGACCTGAACCGCCTGCTGGACCGCAGCCTCTCGCTGAACGGCGGGGCCATCCAGCACCCGGATTTCAAACCCGGCAAGTGGCTGTGGAAGACGTACGCCCTGAGTGGCCTGTTCGACCTCGACCGGCCCGTGCAGGACTACTCCGAGCACGACCTGCACCTGCTGCTGCACGGGCGGGACCTGAAGGTGTCGCTGGGCGAGATCAACATGACGTACGAGGGGCTGGTGGACCGCTTTGAGCGGATGTACCTGAAAAAGGACGCGGCGGCCATGTCCGACCGGAGCCGCGCGGTGTTCGAGCAGTTCGTCACGGGCGGCACCTGCCCGGTCTGCGGCGGGGCCCGCCTGAACGCGGCGGCGCTCGCCTCGCGCATCGAGGGCTGTAATATTGCGGAACTCGCGGACCTGGAGGCCACCGAGCTGCTGGCCTTCCTGCGCGGTCTGAGTGACCCGGCGGCGGCGCGCGTGGCGGGGCACCTCGCGCAGCGGCTGTCGCACCTCGTGGAGATTGGTCTGGGGTACCTGAGCCTGAGCCGCGAGACGGCCACGCTGTCCGGCGGTGAGGGGCAGCGCCTGAAGCTGGTAAGGCACCTGGGCAACAGCCTGACCGACATGCTGTACATCCTGGACGAGCCCAGCGTGGGCCTGCACGCGCGGGACGTGTCGCGCCTGACCGGGCTGCTGGGCGCGCTGCGCGACAAGGGGAACACGGTGCTGGTCGTGGAGCACGACCCGGACGTGATCCTGGCGGCCGATCACGTGGTGGATCTCGGCCCGGGGGCGGGCGCGCGGGGCGGCGAGGTGGTGTTTCAGGGTCCGGTCGCGGCGCTGCTGGAGGCCGGGACCCTGACCGGGCGGCATCTGGGGCAGCCGCTGCCGCTGAAGGCGCAGGTGCGCGCCCCGACCGGGTGGCTGCACGTGGCGGGCGCGCGCCTGCACAACCTCAAGGACGTGACCGTGGACATCCCTACCGGCGTCCTGACGGTCGTGACCGGCGTGGCCGGGTCGGGCAAGAGTACCCTCATTCACGACGTGTTCCTGCCGCTTCACCCGGACGCCGTGGTCGTGGATCAGTCGCGCGTGACCACGAACAGCCGCTCGGCGCCCGCCACGTACACGGGCATCATGGACCCGATCCGCAAGGCGTTCGCGAAGGCCAGCGGGCAGAGTCCGTCGCTGTTCAGCTTCAACTCGGAGGGCAGCTGCCCGAACTGCGCGGGGCTGGGCGTCGTGTACACGGACCTGGCGTTCATGGAGGGCATCTCGACCGTGTGCGAGGTCTGCGAGGGCCAGCGGTTCCGCCCGGACGTGCTGCGCCATCAGCTGCGCGGGCAGTCCATCAGTGACGTGCTGAACATGACCGCCGGGGACGCCCTGGCTTTCTTCACCGAGAAGCCCGTGCGGGCGGTGCTGCAGGCCATGACGGATGTGGGCCTGGGCTACCTGACGCTGGGGCAGCCGCTGAGCACCGTGTCGGGCGGCGAGGCGCAGCGCCTGAAACTCGCGACTGAACTGCACAAGAAAGGCAGCGTGTACGTCATGGATGAACCCACCACGGGCCTGCACCTGAGCGATATCGGGCTGCTGCTGGGCATCATTGACCGGCTGGTAGACGGCGGGAACACCGTGATCCTGATCGAGCACCAGCTGGACGTGATCCGGCAGGCGGACTGGCTGATCGACCTCGGCCCGGAGGGCGGACGCGCGGGCGGCGAGGTGCTGTACAGCGGCCCCCCGGCGGGGCTGCGCAGCGTGGAGCGCTCGGTCACGGCACGGTATCTCTGATCCAGACGCTAGCCACCGGGAACCCGGGTGCGTGGGGCGTCGTACTGTGGCTTCGTATGACGAATATGCACCCGGGCAGTGACGGCACCTACAGCCTCCGTGACTTCATCGCGCAGACCGCCGAGCGGGACAATCCCGGCGAGGTCTTTGAGCTGGAGAGCAGCAAGATGCTGGAGGTGAAGGTCAACGGCCGCATCTGGAGCAAGCTGGGCGCGATGGTCGCCTACAAGGGCAACCTCTCGTTCACGCGCGAAGGCATGCTGGAGGGCGGCCTGATGAAGGCCCTGAAGCGCGCCGTGTCGCAGGAGATGAGCCCCCTGGCCAAGATCGAGGGGCGCGGCGTGGCGTACCTGGCCGATCAGGGCAAGGAGGTGCAGATCCTGCGCCTTCAGGGCGACGCGCTGAACGTGAACGGCAACGACCTGCTGGCCTTCGAGGACACCGTGCAGTACGACATCACCATGCAGCGCCGCATCGCGGGCATGGCGGCCGGCGGGCTGTTCAGCGTGCGCGTGCAGGGGCACGGCATGGTCGCGATCCTCAGTCACGGCAAGCCGCTGACGCTGCGCGTGACGCCGCAGGAGCCGATCTTCACCGATCCGAACGCCACGATCGCCTGGAGCGGGAACCTGCAGCCGCAGCTGCGGATGGATTCCAGCATGCGCAGCATGTTCGGCCGGGGCGGCGGCGAGACGTACCAGATGGTCTTCCAGGGCGACGGGTTCGTGGTCGTGCAGCCGTACGAGGAGTTCGAGGCCGGGATGCTCGGCGGCGACAGCCACGGCGGCAGCGTGGGCAAGAGCCTGGGCGACCTGTTCGACTGAGCGGGGGACGTAGTGGGGAGTGGGTCGGCCCGATGACCCGCCCCATGTCCTGGGGGGAGGCAACGTAGCGTGGGCGTCTCCCCTTCCTGCGGTTGTCCCATGACCGCTCCCGACTGAGCGGCGCGGTTTCCACTTCCCACTCACCACCTCCCACTTCCTCCCGCCCACCCCCCACCACCCTGACGGGCTAGACTCGCCCGCGATGAGTCTGGTTGTGATGGCGACGGGGGGCACGGGGGGGCACATCTATCCGGCGGTGGCGACAGCGCGGGAGCTGTCGCGGCGCGGGCATGAGGTGCTGCTGCTGGGACAGCGGGGCGGCATGGAGGAACGTGTGTCGCGCGAGCAGGGCCTGCCGTTCGAGGGCGTGGACGCCGGGAAGCTGGCGCGCAGCGGGCAGGGCCGCCCGGACCCGCGTGAGTTGCTGCGGGCCGGGCAGGGCGTGTTGCAGGCGCGCTCGGTCCTGAACCGCCTGAAGCCCGGCGTGGTGGTCGGGTACGGGGGGTTCGCGAGCCTGCCGGGGGTGCTGGCCGCGCAGAGTCTGGGCGTACCGACCGTACTGCACGAGCAGAACGCGCGGCTGGGTCTGACGCAGCGGCTGGCGGTGCGCAAGGCCCGGGCGGTGGGCACGGCGTACGAGCGCGTGATCGGGTTGGAGGCGCAGTTAGCGACCATGGTGGGCATGCCGGTGCGCGAGGAACGCCTGCCCCGCGCGGAGGCGCTGGCGCGGCTGGGGCTCCAGGAGGGACCGCTGACGATCTTCGTGATGGGCGGATCACAGGGGTCGCTGTTCCTGAACCAGACGGTGCCCGACGTGCTGCGGCACGTGTTCGGCCCCGAGGGCCTGCTGCCGCCGCCCGCGCCGGGCGTGGTGGATCTGGACTTCACCGGCGCGGGCCGGGGTGGGGTGCAGGTGCTGCACTCGACCGGGCCGCGCTGGATCGCGGAGGTCGCGCCGGGTGTGCGGGACCTGGAGTGGTTCGAGGCGGCCGGGTACGTGGACGCGGTGGCGGCCTGGTCTGTGGCGGATCTGGCGATCACACGTGCGGGGACGAGCACGCTGGCGGAGGCGGCGTTCCACGGGGTGCCGCTGGTCATGGTGCCGCTGCCCGAGTCCGCGGAGAACCATCAGTTCCACAACGCTCAGGCGGTGCAGGCGGCGGGTGCGGGTGTGGTGGTGGAGCAGCGACGCGCGTCAGAAGCGCTGGGGCGGGCGGTGTTAGAGTGTGCGGCAGCGGGGACGCGCGCCTCGATGAGAGAGGCGGCGCTCGGGCGGGCCCAGACGGGTGCGGCGGGGCGGTTCGCGGACCTGATCGAACGGCACCTGCGTTAGTGGGCCGCACTCTTCCCATGACTGACTTTCCTGAAGCTGTTTTCCCGCCCGGCGTGGCCGCGGCGTCCCCAATCGATTCTTCCCGTCCCGAAGCCCTCCATTATCACCTGATGGGGGCCGGTGGGATCGGCATGAGTGCCTTCGCGCGGCTGCTGTCCGCGCAGGGCCACCGCGTGAGCGGCTGTGACGAGCACGTCACCGACCTCACGGCGCGCCTGTCACAGGAGGGCATTCCGGTCGCGCCGGAGCATTCGGCGTCGCACGTGACCGACGAGCCTTTCGGCCGGATCGATGTCCTCGTGGCATCGGAAGCGGTTCCGAAGGATCACCCGGAACTCGTGGCGGCGCGCGCGGCGGGCGTGGAGATCCGGCCGCGCATGGCCCTGCTGGACGCGCTGCTGCGTGGCGGAACCAGCATCGGGGTGATCGGCACGCACGGCAAGACCACCACGACGAGCATGATCGCCGTGGCGCTGGCCGGGGCGAACCTTGACCCGTCGGCGTTCGTGGGCGGCATCGTCCCGGAGTTCGGCAGCAACGCCCGCACGGGCAGCGGTCCCTTCGTGGCCGAGGTGGACGAGAGCGACAAGGGCTTCGCGGCGCTGGGGGCGGGCACGGCGGTGTTCACGAACGCCGAGGACGACCACGTGGGCGGCAATCAGGCCACCTACTGGGAGACCGTGGAGGAACAGCACGCGGCCTTCGCGCGCTTCGTGACGCAGTCGGATCGGGTGTTGCTGTGCGCCGACTGGCCGGGCCTGGACGCCCTGTGCGGGGGCGCCCGTGAGCGCCTGACCTACGGGCAGGCCGAGGGGGCCGACTACCGCGCCGCGAACCTGCGCCCGGACGCGGACGGCACGACCTTCACGGTGCTGCGCCGGGGCGAGCCGCTGGCCGAGGCGCGCGTGGCGCTGCCGGGCCTGCACAACGTCCTGAACGCGCTGGCGGCGCTGGCGGTCGTGGACCTGCACGGCGGGGACGTGCCGCGCGCGGCGGCGGCCCTGGCGGAGTTCCGGGGACCGGGGCGGCGCTGGCAGCGCATCGGGGAACTCAACGGTGCGCTCGTCATCGACGATTACGCGCACAACGCCACGAAGGTCGCGGCGGCGGTGCAGGCGGCCCGGCAGACGGGGCGGCGCGTGAGGGTGGTGTTCCAGCCGCACCGGTACCTGCGCACGCAGCAGTCCTGGCCGCGACTCGCGGACGCACTGATGGACGCGGACGAGGTGCTGCTGCTGGACATCGCGGCGGCAAGTGAAACCCCCATTCCCGGCATTCACGCCACGCTGATCAGTGACCGCATGAGCGCCGGGGGCCACGCGGGCGTGCACTACCTGCCCGACCGCACCGAGGTGCTGCGCGTGCTGCGCGAGACCGCCGGACCCGGCGACCTGATCGTCACGATGGGCGCGGGCGACGTGTGGAAACTGTCGCGCGAACTGGTGGGGACGCTGTGACCGCCCTGCTCAGCCGCACGGGCGCGCGCGTGGAGCGGCTGCCCCTGTCGCGCTTCACGACCCTGGGCGTGGGCGGCGAGGCCGAGGTGTGGTTCGTCGAGACGCACGAGCAGCTGCGCGAGGCCATGGAGCAGCCCTACCGCATCCTGGGGGGTGGCAGCAACCTCGTGATCGCCGATGAGGGCGTGCCGGAGCGCGTGATCCGCCTGAGCGGCGCACTCGCCGAGCGTGACCTGACCCCCGATCCGCACCTGAGCGAAGACCCCTGGGTGGTGACCGGCTGGGTGGGCGGCGGCGTGCCCCTGCCCGGCCTGATCCGGCAGTTGCAGAAGCTGGGCCTGAGCGGCCTGGAGGGCACCGTCGGCATTCCCGCGCAGGTGGGCGGCGCGGTGTGGATGAACGCCGGGACCCGCTACGGCGAGATGTTCGACGGGCTGCACACCCTGGAGATCGTCACGCCCGAGGGCACGCGGCAGGTCACGCCGGACGACCTGAACTGGGGCTACCGCGACAGCGGCATTCCGCGCAACCACATCGTGACCCGCGTGCGCCTGAAACTGCGCCGCGCCGCGCCCGAAGAGGTCCTGGCTAAGATGGACTTCGCGGATCAGGCCCGTAAGGGCCAGCCGAAGATGAAGACGCCGGGCTGCGCGTTCAAGAACCCGGGCGGCGTGAGCGCCGGGAAGCTGATCGACGAGGCGGGCCTCAAGGGTTCCCGCGTGGGGAACGCGCTGATCGCGCCGGAGCACGCGAACTTCATCGTGAACCTGGGCGGCGCGACCGCCGCGGACGTGCACGCGCTGCTGGGCCTGATCCGCGAGCGCGTCCCGGTGCCGATGGAACTGGAGTACGAACTGTGGCCCGCGCCGGGGAACGCGTGAGCGGGCCGCAGCGCCCCCTGAACCGCCGCGTGCCGCCCGCCTCCTCGCCGACCGGTTCCCGGACCGGCCCTGCTGTTCCGGGTCACGATCCTGCTCCGGGTACCGTGCCGGACCCTGCGCCGTCCGGAGCTGACGCTGCTGAATCTCTTGCTGCATCTGCCCCGCGCCGCCGCTCGCGCCGTCCCCTGTGGGCGGCCCTGGCGGCGGCGCTCGTGGTGGGGGCCGGGGTGGGCGCGTGGTTCGCGCTGCCGGTGAAGACCGTGTCGGTCAGCGGCAACGTCCGCCTGAGCGAGGCGCGCGTGCGGGAACTGGCGGGCCTGGAGGGCTCCCCCTTCGGCTGGCTGTACTACGGCGCGTGGCGCGCGCGGGGCCTGCTGGACAGTCCGTGGGTGCAGTCGGCGGTGGTGACGCGCACCTTCCCGGACCGCGTGGCCATCGCGGTCACCGAGCGGGTCCCGCGTGCCCGCTGGCAGCGGCGCACCGGGGAGGTGGTGGCCGTGGCGCGCGACGGGACAGTCCTGCCGGCCGCGACCGGCACGGGGGGGCTGCCGCTGATCAGCGGCTGGGGGCCTGACCGCGTCCCGGAGGTTCTGGGGCTGCTGGACACCCTGGGCCGCTACACTGTGCGGACGGTCACGTACACGCCGTCGGGCGTGCGCGTGAAACTCAAGACCGGCTCGGTCTGGAGTGGCGACCTGAACGCCCTCGTGAAGTATGCTGGGAGCATCAGCATGTATCCAGACCGTGACATTTACATCTACCCCTGGGGGGTGAGCGTCCAGGAATGAAAGAGAACAGCATCATCGTCGGCCTGGACATCGGGACGACCAAAATCACCACCGTGATCGGCGAGGTCGGTCCGAACGGCAGCGTCGACATCATCGGTGAAGGCACCGTGCCCAGCGAGGGCATGAAGCGCGGCTCGGTCGTGAACCTCGAGCGGGCCACGCACGCCATCAAGCAGTCCGTCCAGAGCGCCGAGCGGGTCAGCGGCGTGAAGGTCGAGTCCGTGTACGTCACGGTCGCGGGCAACCACGCCAAGGCCATCACCAGCCACGGGCTGGCCGCGATCCGCCGCAACCAGGAAATCGGTCAGGGCGACGTGGACCGCGCCATCGAGAACGCCCGCGCGGTGCCGCTCGATCCCAACCTGGAGATCATCCACACCCTCCCGCAGGAGTACGTCGTGGATGGTCAGGAGGGCATCAAGAACCCGGTCGGCATGCACGGCGTGCGCCTGGAAGTGGACGTGCACATCGTGGCCGGGACGGCGGGACCGCTGCTGAATCTGCGCCGCTGCGTGCAGGAGGCCGGGCTGCGCGTGGAGGGCTTCGCGCTGCATGCGCTGGCCAGCGGGCTGGCGACCCTGGAGGCCGCCGAGCAGGCGCAGACGGTCATCGTGGTGGACATGGGCGGCGGCACGACCGACGTGGCCGTGTTTAAACGCGGGAACCTCGCGCACTCGGCGTGCATCCCGATCGGTGGGGATCACGTCACGGCGGACCTCTCGCAGATCCTGAAGATCCCGGCCGAGGAGGCCGAGAACGTCAAGCGCCGCTACGGCGCGGCCCTGCCGGAACTGGCCGACCAGGACCTGACGCTGGAGATCACGACGTCGTCCGGCAGCACGCACGCCATCACGGCGTTCGAGCTGTCGCGGATCATCAAGCCGCGCCTCGCGGAGATCTTCGGCATGATCCGCGACGAGATCGACCAGACCCTCGGGCCCGTCGAACTCGTGGCGAACGGCGTGATCCTCACGGGCGGCGCGGCGCTGCTGCGCGGCACGCCGGAACTCGCCCGGGACCGCTTCCGCCTGCCGGTGCGGGTGGGCCGCCCGCGCGGCATCGGCGGCCTGACCGACATCGTCAGCGGACCCGGGCACGCCGGGAGCGTCGGACTGGTGCTGTACGGCATGGCCGAGGACGGCCGCCTGCCGCACCTCGTGTACGGCGACATGGCCCCGGCCGCGACCCCGGTCGCGCCGCAGGTGACGGCGCCCGCGCCGACCACCCCCGAGGTGCCCGAGGTGCGGGCGGCACCCGCCCCGCGCGAACAGAACCGCGAGAAGGACAAGCAGGGCCCCAGCCTGACCGAGCGGATGCGCAACTGGTTCAAGGACTGGATGTAACCCGCCCATTGCGGCGGTCACGGGAGCGGACTCTGCACGCCGGGGTCCGCTCCCGGTTTCTGGTGGGGTCACATGCTGGGCGTGCGGGCCTGATATCGTGCGCTAAACTGCAACGCAGTCAACGACACCGGCCTGCTGTTCGGGTCGGGTCGTGGTAAGGAGAGATGATGCAAGCGGCCAGAATTCGCGTGATCGGCTTGGGCGGGGCGGGCAACAATGCCGTCAACCGCATGATTGAATCGGGACTTGAGGGCGTGGAGTTCATCGCCGGGAACACGGACGCGCAGGTGCTCGCCAAGAGTCACGCGGAGATCCGCATTCAGCTCGGGGACCGCCTGACACGCGGCCTGGGCGCCGGCGCGGACCCCGAGGTGGGCGAGAAGGCCGCCCTGGAGGACCGCGAGCGCATCAAGGAGTACCTCGAGGGCACCGACATGCTGTTCATCACCGCCGGGATGGGCGGCGGGACCGGCACCGGCAGCGCGCCGGTCGTCGCGGAGATCGCCCGCGAGATGGGCATCCTGACGGTCGCCATCGTGACGCGGCCCTTCAAGTTCGAGGGCCCCAAGCGCCTGCGCGTCGCCGAGGAAGGCATCAGCAAGCTCGCCGACCGCGTGGACGGCATGATCGTCGTGAACAACGAGAAGCTGCTGACCGCCGTGGACAAGAAGGTCTCGTTCCGCGAGGCGTTCCTGATCGCCGACCGCGTGCTGTACTACGGCGTGAAGGGCATCAGCGACGTGATCAACGTCGAGGGCATGATCAACTTGGACTTCGCGGACGTGCGCAACCTGCTCGCCAACAGCGGCACGGTCCTGATGGGCATCGGCGCGGGGCGCGGCGAGAAGGTCGCCGAGGAGGCCGCCATGAGCGCCATCCACAGCCCGCTGCTCGAACGCGGCATCGAGGGCGCGCGGCGCATCCTGGTGAACGTGACCGGCAGCTACGACCTGAGCATGACCGACGCGAACGAGATCGTCGAGAAGATCCGCGAGGCGACCGGTTTCGAGGAACCCGACATCCTGTTCGGCATCACGCCCGACGAGGACGCCGGGGACGAGGTGCGCGTCACCGTGATCGCCACCGGCTTCAACGACATGCCGGTGACCGTGGCGGGCGGCCTGCGCTCCAGCGTGATCGACACGATCGTCAAGCCCGTGCGCGGCGGCAGCAGCTACGACCCGAAGGATTACGACATCCCGGCGTTCCTGCGCAACGTGGACCGCGACTGACCGTCATATTGCCTCTCCCCCACCCGCGCGGTGGGGGTTTTTCCTTGTGTGGGCCGTCTGTGCGGCGAACCGGGCCAGTGAAGCTGTGTAGACACACCGGCCTTCACGCCCCGGCATTTGTCCGGACATCCGTCCGCCCGCGCGGCTGGGGCGCCTATCTTGAACGGCCAGTACCGGCGGCGCACCGGCGCGTCCCGCGTTTCCTGTCCTCACACCCCCGAACCTGCCCACGCGGCGGGTGTCGTCAAGGAGTTCCCCCATGCAGCGAGTTCCCGCACACCGCATCCTGACCCTGTCCCTGTTGGCCCCCCTGACCCTGCTGACCCTGGGGACCGGCGCCCACGCCCAGACCGCCGCGAAGCTGACCCCGGTGAAACTCGCGACGATCAGCCCGCTGTCCGGTTCGATCAGCAACCTGGGCGCGCAGGTGCGCAACGGCGCGCAGCTCGCCGTGAACGAGTACAGGGCGCAGTTCAGGACACTGGGCTTCGACCTGAGCCTCGTGGCGTTCGACGACCAGGCCGACCCGGCGACCGGCACGGCCGCGGCGCGCAAGATCGCCGCCGACCGGCAGGTGCTGGCCGTGGTGGGCGCACTGAACAGCGGCGTGACCATTCCCGCCAGCGCCGCGCTGAGTGCCAGTCACGTGGCGGTCGTGAACTCGGGCAGCACCGCCAATCAGGTGACCGACCGCGGCCTGAAGAACGTGAGCCGCATCGTGCCGCGCGACGACGCGCAGGGCCCGGCCGGGGCGACGTTCCTGACCGGCACCCTGAAGGCCAAGCGGGTGTACGTCCTGAACGACAAGACGGCGTACGGCGAGGGCCTGGCCGGTGAGGTCGAGAACACCCTGAAGGCGCGCGGCGTGAAGGTGCTGGCGAACGAGGGCACCGAGGAGAAGAGCGACTTCTCGGGCGTGATCGCCAAGATCAGGTTGCAGCGGCCGGACGCGATCTATTTCGGCGGGGTGTACAACCAGGTGGGTGTGTTCCTCTCGCAGCTGCGCGGCGCGGGCGTCACGGTTCCCGTGGTCGGCGGCGACGGCCTGGACAGCCCGGCCCTGGCCCGCGTGGCCGGAACGGGCGCCACGAACGTGTACTACACGACCGTGTCCGCGCCACTGAGTGCGCTGCCTGCCGCCAGGGCGTTCGCCGGGTCGTACCGCAAGGCCTTCGGGAGTGACCCGCAGGGCTTCGCGGCGTTCGCGTACGACGCGGCGCGCGTGGCGCTACAGGGCGTCCTGAATGCTGCCAAGGTCAACGGCGGGAAGGTGCCCAGCCGCACGCAGGTGGAGTCGGCGGTGCGGACCGGGACGTACTCTGGTCTACTGTCCGGCAGCGTGAAGTTCAACGCGGTGGGGGACCGCCAGAGCGCAAAACTGTACGTCATGAAGCTAACGGGCGGGAAATTGAGCCTGAGCACCAGCGTGAACGTGCAGCCTGCACGCCGCTGAGCACGGCGTCGGCCCTGACCTCCCCCTTTGCCTGCTGCCCAGTGAAGCCGCCCGGTGTGATCCGTCTGACAGGCGGGGCCGGGCGGCTTGAGCGGGACTGGAGCGGCGGTTCGGTCAACGTTCAGATTGTGGGGCGGGGCACGCCCGGCCCCGGCGGCTGCGGGCACACTGCCCCTCACAGTTCACACCGGACCGCGCCGCATCCGTCCGCCTGACTCTCCCCCGCCCCGGCGTCACCCTGCACGCCGGGGTGACGTTGTCTCTGGGCCTGTGCTTCGACCGGAGACCTGTCATGCCACGACCTGCCCGTCCCGCCCGTACCCGTACCGCCCGCACCGTCACCGCCGCGACCCTGACCCTGCTCCTGGCCGCCTGCGCCCCTGGCGGCACCCCCACCCCGGATCCCACGCCGCCCGATACCCGCCCCGAGGGAACGTTCACGGACCGCTGGACGCTGCAGGAGGCGCTGCAGATGCCAGCTGACGCCGAGAAGACCGCGCAGACGACCATGCCGCTGATCACCAGCTGGCCGCAGGGCTCGCAGAAGACCCTGCCGGACCAGTGGGTGTGGGACACGTGGCCGCTGAAGACCGAGGACATGCAGATCGCCACGGTCCGCGCCGCGGACGGCACGCCGTACTACGTGCTCATTCACCTGAGCGTGGACGACAGCGTGCTGCCGGGCGCGCGGCACGACCTCGCCACGCTGCGCTACTCGTATTCCACCGATGGGCGAAGCTGGCAGCCGGGCGGGTACCTGTTCCCGGAAGGTGTGGTGCTCGGCTCGCGCAACTGGGCCGGTTCGGCGCTGCTGAAGGCCGATGGCGGCGTGGAGGTGTACTACACCGCGACCGGTGAGCGGAACGAGGGCCCGGTGCAGGGGCCGTCGTCGGTGCTGGAACGTCAGCAGGTCGGCGACGTGCAGGGCGCACTGACGGCCGATGGGCAGCTGGTCCCGCAGAGCGGCAGCGGCTTCCCGAACGAGGGCGGGATCGGGTTCGAGCAGCGGATCGTGCTGGCCGACGGCGTGAAGGCCGAGGTCGTGAACGGCCGCGTGGTCTTCAGCGGCACCTGGAAGCACCGCGTGATCCTGCGCGCGGACGGCACGCTGTACCAGACGGTCGCGCAGTCCGATGCGGGGCCGCTGTACGGCTTCCGTGACCCCTGGGCGTTCCGGGACCCGGCCGACGGGAAACGGTACGTGCTGTTCACCGGGAACATGGGCGGCCTGAAGTCCCAGCAGACCTGCCAGCCCGAGGATCTGGGCGACGCGGCCTTCCGCGCTGGCCTGGGCGCGCTGAACGCCGAGATGCCGCTGCACAACGGCGCGGTCGGTCTGGCGGTGGAGACTGCGCCCGGCGCGTGGAAACTGCTGAACCCGTTGCTGACGGCCCGCTGCGTGAACCAGGAACTGGAACGGCCTCACCTCGTGATGAAAGGCGGCAAGGTGTATCTGTTCTTCAGCAGCCACATCGGGAAGTTCGCGCCGTACGGCGACCTGCGCGACCGGGGCGAGGAAGGCCTGTACGGCTTCGTGGGCGACTCGCTGCGCGGCGACTACACGCCGCTGAACCGCGGCGGACTGGTGCTGAACACCCCGCTGACCCAGCGCTACCAGAGTTACTCGTACGACGTGCTGCCGGGCGGCCTGACCACCCTGTTCGTGGACGTGCCGGGCATCGGCAACCAGGACATCAGCGTGGTGTCCACCCTGCCCCCCGAGCAGCAACGGGCCGTGTTCGGCGGGACGCTGGGCAAGACGCTGAAGATCGACATCAGCGGCAGTTCCACGACCCTCGTGTCGGAACTGAACTACGGGCAGATCATCCCCTGATACGGACTCCGGTTGAAAGGTTGGCAAAAGCCTTCAACCCGAGCAGAACGAACAGACGCAACCCGTACGACCCATGGGAGCGGTGGGCAGAAGCGATCCGGCCTCTGCCCACCGCTCCCGCGACTCAACCGGCCAGGGTCAGGACGCTCTGGTTGCCGCGCAGGACGTAGACCAGAATGCCGGATTCGGCCAGCACGGCGGCGCGGCGTTCCAGGTCCCGCACGGCGTCCGGCAGGCCCGCCCACTGCCGCCGGGCCTGCTCGCCGGGCTCGAGGTAGAAGCCCTCGGGCAGCGCGACGATGCTGACGCGGCTGGCGGTGGCGCGGGCGTGCAGCGCCTGGGTGGTCAGGTCGGCGCTGGGCCGGGCGGTCAGGATGATCAGGTTCCCCCCGGCGCGCGTGACCGGCAGCCGGGGCGGTGCCGGGTCGGGTTCCAGCCGGGCCAGCAGGTGCAGCGCGGCGTGCAGGGCGTCCGCGGCGCGCCCGGCGGGCGTGACCTGCCCCGCGGCGGCGGCCGCGACCGGGAGGCCCAGCGTCTGGCCCTCGCGCAGGAGGCTGGCGGCCAGGCGGGCGGCGCTGTCCACGAAGGTGCTGCCCCCGGCGCTGGCGTCCACGAAGACCGTGAGGCTGCTGGCGGCGGTGCGTTCGGGTTCCCGCACGACCAGTTCGCCCCGGCGGGCACTGAGGCGCCAGTGGATGCGGCCCGGCGCGTCCCCGGTGACGTACTCGCGGGCGCTGCGCAGGCTGAGCGGATCGTCCAGGCCCAGCTGGCGCGACAGGGTCCCCTCCGAGAGCAGTGGGCGCAGCAGGTCCGGCAGGAGCAGGCCGTGCGTGCCGGGGTACACGGTGACGGCCGTGGTGGCGGGCAGGGTGGTCTGCTGCCAGAACAGCCCCAGCGGGTCCGCCCAGGCGAGGTCCAGGCCCGGCCACCCGAAGTGGCCCCGGCGGTTCAGGCGCAGGGTGGTCGTGAAGGTCTGGGTGGTCTGCCCGAGGTGCAGCGCGGCGGCGGTCAGTTCATGGCCGGGCACCACGCCGCGCGGGGTGGGGTCGCTGAGCGTGACGCGCAGGGGGCGGCGCGACCGGACCGTGACGGTGACGGTCAGGGGCAGCCCGCCGCCCTCGAAGCCGCTGCCCGGGACCTCCCGCGTGACGGTCACGTGCGGCGGGCGGCGCGACAGGACCCACAGGCCGCCCGTCACCGCGGCGATCAGGGCCAGCCACAGCAGCGCCGCCGTCATGCGTGTGCGGCGTCCTCGACCGGCACCGGCTGGGCGCGCAGGACCTCGCCGACGATGCCTTCGGCACTCTGACCCTGGAGGCGCGCCTCGATGCGCAGGCTCAGGCGGTGGGCCAGCACGCCCGGTGCGGCGCGCTGCACGTCGTCCGGCGTGACGAACGAGCGTCCCGCGAGCCACGCGAGCGCCTGCGCCGTGCCCTGCAGGCCCAGGCTGGCGCGCGGCCCGCCGCCCAGCGTGACCAGGGGGTGCGTCCGCGTGGCGGCGCTCAGGCCCGCGACGTACGCCCGCACGGGCTCCGACACGAACACGCGCCGCACGGCCTCCTGCGCGTCCAGCAGCGCCGCCGGGGTCGTCACGGCCCGCAGCGCGCCGATGGGATGTTCGCCCTGCAGGCGGCCCAGCATCCGCACCTCCTCCTCCGGCGTGGGGTACCCCACCGAGAGTTTCAGCAGGAAGCGGTCCAGCTGCGCTTCGGGCAGGCGGTAGGTGCCCTCGTGCTCGACGGGGTTCTGCGTGGCGATCACCACGAACGGCGCGGGCAGCGGGTGGGTCACGCCGGACTCCGTGACCTGCCCCTCGGCCATGGCCTCCAGCAGCGCGGACTGCGTCTTGGGCGTGGCGCGGTTGATCTCGTCGGCCAGGAGTACCCCGGTGAAGATCGGGCCCGGCACGAAGCGGAACTCGTGGGTGTCCGGGCGGTACACGCTCACGCCGGTCACGTCGCCCGGCAGCAGGTCCGGCGTGAACTGCACGCGCCGGAAGTCCAGCCCCAGGCTGACGGCCAGCGCGCGCGCCAGCATGGTCTTCCCGGTGCCCGGGGCGTCCTCCAGCAGGACGTGCCCGCCGGCCAGGACGCCCGCCAGCGCGAGCCGCGTGACGTCCTCCTTGCCGACCAGGACCTGGGCGACGTTGTCGAGAATCGAGCGGGCGAAGGCCGGCGTGGGTGCAGTGTGGGTCATGACAGGTCCTTGTGATCGGCGGAATCTAGGGGTGGGAGGGTCGGGATGATCTGGAGGACGGCGTGGGAGGCCTGCTCGGCCTGCCCGGCCTGCTCGTCGGTCAGCTGGCCGCCGTAGCGGACGGGTTCGTACAGGGCGGTCAGGGTCCCCAGCGGGTCCGCCAGCGGTGGGTGGTGCGCGCCGAGTCGCGCGGCGTACCCGGCGGGCGTCTCGTGCGCGGCGCGGCCCAGACCGGCCTCCGACAGGGCCGCCAGCGCCCCCCGGTACGCGGCGCGCACCCGGTGCAGCGGGGCAGGCGGGACAGAGGTGGTGGGCCGGTCGTCACGGGCCGGGGTGACCGTCACGGGCGCAGCGGTGCGGCGGCGGTTCGCCAGCAACACGGCGGCCACGATCAGCAGGGCCGCCAGTGCCAGGAGCTGCGCCAGCGGACCAAGCCAGGTCACGCTGATGACCTGCGAGGCCGGTCCGGCGGTGGCCTCGGCCATGCGGGCCGCCTCGTCCGGGGGTGGCGCCGCGCCCGAATCGGCCGGACTGGGGGCTCGCCCCCCCAGGTTCAGCAGGATGGCCGACACGACCCACAGCAGGCCCGTCAGGACCAGCCCGGCCACCATGAGGACCTCGGACGGGTGAGGCGGGCGGCCCGCGCGGCGGCGCAGCTGGGGCACACCTGCCGCCGCCAGCAGGCCCATCAGGCCCGCGCCCAGCGCCAGCTCCGGCGGAAGCAGCGGCACGCCCACATCGAGCTGCACGCCGAGCCAGCTGGTCCCGGTACCGAAACTGGAGGGCGCAGAGGGGACCGCTGGTGCGGGCGTCTGCTGCGCGGTGTCCGGCCGGACGGCGGACGTGAGCGGCGGCGTAAACGCCCCAGCGATGTCCGGGCGGGGCATGGGCAGCAGGGTGCCGAGCAACGCGGCGACCACGGCGCCGCCCGCCACCCAGGTCCACCAGCCGGGAGCGGTCTGGGCTGCGTGGCGGGCGTCCCGCGCGGGCCGGGCCAGGGCGCCCCCGGCCAGCGCCAGGATCAGCCCCGGCTGCGGCGCGAGCAGGCCCGGCAGCAGCGCCAGCAGGCCCCGGCGCCGCCCGTCCTCCAGGGCGTGCGCCCCGGCACCCAGGGCGAACCCGGACAGGCTGAGCAGCAGGTACGTCCCGGCCAGGACCAGCAACTGCCGGGGCTGCGCGAGCGCGGCGGGCACCTGCGCCGCCACGCTCAGCCCGATGATCAGCTGCGTGCCGAGCACGCGGGCCTGCGCCCACACGGGAAAGCGGACGCCCAGCGCGAACAGGCCGCACAGGAGTGCCACGCCCCACAGCGGCAGCAGACCCGCGAGGCCCAGGGGCAGCAGCGCCAGGCCGTACGCGGTCAGAGGTGGGCCGGTGCGGGGCGCGGCGAGGTCGTCCGGCACCGGGGAGGTCAGGTCGGTCATGGTTGCCGGAGAATACGCGCGCGGCGGCGCCGAAGTTGCCTCACGTCACCGCGGGCCGACAGGGGCGCCGCCCCGATCCGGTGTGGATGCGGGGCGGCGCAGGGGACGGACTTCAGTCGAGGAAGTCGCGGAGTTTGCGCGTGCGGCTCTCGTGGTACTTGAGTTTGCGCAGCGCCTTGTTCTCGATCTGGCGGATGCGTTCACGGGTGACGCTGAAGCGTTGCCCGACCTCCTCCAGGGTGTGCTCGCGGCCGTCCACGAGGCCCTTACGGAACTTCAGGACCATCGCTTCACGCTCGGTGAGTTTCGAGAGGGCCTTTTCCAGTTCCTCGCTCAGGAGGGTCTTGGCGGCGTTCTCGACGGGGCTGTCGAGGTTCTCGTCGGGAATGAAGTCGCCGTAGAAGGAGTCCTTCTCGTCCCCGATGGGCGTTTCGAGCGAGACGGGTTCCTGGCTGACCTTCTGCACTTCCTCCACCTTCGCGGCGTCCCAGCCGGGACCCATGGCCTCGGCGATCTCCTCGTAGGTGGCCTCGCGGGACAGTTCCTGCTGGAGCTGGCGGGCGGTGCGGGTCAGTTTGTTGATCGTCTCGACCATGTGCACCGGGATGCGGATGGTGCGGGCCTGGTCGGCGATGGCGCGGTTGATGGCCTGCCGGATCCACCACGTGGCGTACGTGCTGAATTTGTAGCGGCGGCGGTACTCGAACTTCTCGACCGCGCGGATCAGACCCTGGTTGCCTTCCTGGATCAGGTCCAGGAAGCCCAGGCCGCGCCCGGTGTACTTCTTGGCGATGCTGACGACCAGTCGGAGGTTCGCCTCGATCAGGCCCTGGCGGGCGGCGGCGCCGTCCTCGGTCTGGCGCATCAGGCGGCGGCGGGCGCGGTCCTCGAGTTCGAGATCCTCCTCGAGCACCTTGCGGGCCTCCTCGCCTTCCTCGATGCGACGTGCCAGCGCGATTTCCTCTTCGAGGGTCAGCAGGGGCACGCGGCCGATCTCGTGCAGGTACTGGCGGACCGGGTCGTTGGACACGGCGCGGGGCATGTCGTCGAAGTATTTCTCCTCGTCGTCGTCCTGCGCGGCGGCCGGGCCGTCCTCGGCGGCTTCTTCCTCGGTGTCGTCCTCGTCCTCGTCGAGGTCCTGCACCTCGATGTTCTGCCCGGCGAGGTACAGCTGCATGTCCTCGAAGGCGTCGGGGCTCTCGGGGTCCAGGCCGTTGGCTTCCAGGGCGCTGGCCAGCGCGGTGGCGATGTCCTCGCTGGAGAGCACCCCGGCGGCGCGTCCGGCCTTCAGGAGTTCCTGAATGCTGGCGTGCGCGTAGTAGGGCTTCTCGGGCTGGCCGCCCTTGACGGGCGCGGCGGCGGGCTTGGCGGCCGGTTTCGCGGCGCGCGCAGTGGGCTTGGCGGCCTTGGCGGGCTTTTCAGGCGCAGCGGCGGCGGCGTCCGCCTTCTTGGCAGCGGGCTTCTTCGCGGGCTTTTCGGGCGCGTCGGCCTTGGCCACCTTGGGGGCGGCCTTCTTCGCGGGGGCCTTCTTGGGCGCCTCGACCGTCTCGGCGGCCACGACGGGCGCGGCCGCTTCGGGTGCAGGCTGTGCCAGTTCGGGCGCGTCGGCCTTGGGCGCGGCCTTCTTCGCGGCGGGCTTGGCGGGCATGGGGCTGGTGGCGGTCGTGACGGGTTTGGGCGTCGTGCCGGGGGCCACCCGGGCGCGGGCGCGCGCGGCGGCCTTGGGTTCGCCGCTCTCGGCGTCGATCTTCTTGCGGGTGCGGACGGTCGTGGAATCTGCCATGCGGCCTCCTGGGGTGGGGTCGGGGCGAATGCTGGTGGGTTGGGGGGTGTCCGGGCGGCGGGCCGTGTGCCGGGCGCCGGGCACCTGAACGCGTCAGTCTAGCAAACGCGCCCAGGACCGCATCGTGACGGGATCATGACGTGGGAGGGGGGAGCTGGTGGGGAACGCCGGGCCAACAGGTGAGATACGAGGCTGGCCGCCCACTGGTTCCCACCCCCGGACGGGGGGCAGGCGCGAGGTGGGGTCAGGCGCGGGTGACGGTCAGGACCTTGAAGCCCGCCTCGCGCAGGGTCTCGCGGACCTCGCCCAGGGCGCGCAGGTCAGACTCGTAGGGCAGGAAGTCGTTGGCGACGAGGTGCAGCGTCCCGCCGGGGCGCAGGCGGCGCCCGGCGGCGGCGATGAATTCCCGCGCGACGTCCAGCACCACGCCGCGCCCCACGTGGAAGGGCGGGTTGGTGAGGATCACGTCGAAGGTCGCCCCCGGGTCCAGGGCGGCGTCCACATCCGAGTGGACGGCCGCGCCGGTCAGGCCGCTGGCGGCCAGGGTGGCCTGGGCGCTGCGGACGCTGGGCAGGTCGCCGTCCACCAGGGTCACGGTCGCGCCGCGCCGCGCGGCCCACGCGCCGATCAGGCCGGTGCCGCAGCCCAGGTCCAGCACGTCCTTCCCGCTCAGCGCGCTGCCGTCCGGGTCGAGGCGTTCCAGGGCGCCCAGCATCAGCGCGGTGGCCTTGTCGGGTTTCGCGGCGCTGAACACGCCCGGCAGGCCCACGACCGTCACGCCGAAGGCCTCGAAGCCCTCGGGGTCCGGGAGGGCCGGGGTGGGACCGGGGCGGCGGATGAGTTTCGCCACGCGCATCCCACCGTCACGCGCCACGACCTCGCCCGCGCCGAAGGCGTTCCCGGCCAGGCGCACGTACCGGTCGAAGCCCTTGTCACGGTCCCCGGCGATGTACAGCGTCCCGCCGGGCGGCGTGCAGGCGTGCGCCCAGGCGACCTGCGCGGCGGCGTACGCGTTCCCACGGTCCCCGGCCAGCACCAGCGCCACGGTCCGGGCGCGGTCCGGCCAGCGCTCCAGCAGGGACTCGCCGGGCACCGCCGCGTGCGCGTCCAGGCCACCCGCCGCCAGGGCGCTCAGCGCGGCGGCGCTGCCCTCCACGGCGCGCAGCGTCACGCCCGGCAGGCTGCCCAGCAGGCCGCCCATGGCACTCAGGTCCAGCACGTCGCCGCGCACGCGGTCCTTGCGCATCACGCCCGCCAGCAGCGCCTGCGCGGCGTCCACGTCCGGGTAGCCACGCACGCCACTCTTCGTGAGGGCCTTCAGGGAATCCAGGCGGGGCGGGAGGTTCGCGGGTCGGACCTCGAAGTAGTTCACGGGGGGCCGCGCCTCCGGGCGGCTCCCGGTCGGGGCGGCCGGGCGCTCGGAGGCGGGTCGGTCAGAGGCGGGGCGGTCGTTCTTGAATCGGATTTTCTGCTTGGGCCTGCGCGTCACCCCCACAGAGTCGCACACCGGGACGCCATTCAGGCGACGCGTCCCCCGAGCGGCCCACCGCGACCCGGCGCCCGCTGCCCGTCCGGCGACCGGGAAACGCGGCCCCCACGTCTTCGCAGGGACCGCGCGTGTCCGGCGTTATGCGGATTCCGTTTGTTTCGTTGACAGCTCGGAACACCACCGATCTGTCAACTCCACGCCCGGAACCCGTTTCGCTCCTTCTCGCATCCGCTCGGGTTGAAAGGTTTTGCAAACCTTTCAACCGGAGGTCGTCTTACTTCAGCGGGTCGGGGTTCACTTCACGACGATGTTGATGATGCGGCCGGGCACGTAGATCTCCTTGACGATCTGCTTGCCCTCGATGAAGCGGGCCACGTCGGCGTTGTCCTTCGCGGCGGCCATCGCCTCGTCCTGCGTGGCCGCCTTGCTGATCGTGACCTGCCCGCGCACCTTGCCGCTGACCTGCACGCCCATGGTGACGGTGTCACGGGTCGCGGCGGCCTCGTCCACGGCGGGCCACGCGGCGGTGTGCACACTGCCGTCCTGCCCGCGCGCCGCCCAGATCTCCTCGGCGATGTGCGGCACCACGGGGGCCAGCAGGCGGTTGAAGATGTCCAGCGCCTCGTCCCAGGCGGGCGTACCGAACACGGGGGCGCGCTTGGCCTTCACCAGGGTGTTCGTCAGTTCCATCAGCGACGCGACGATGGTGTTGAAGCTCAGGCGTTCGAAGTCCCCGGTGACCTTCTTCAGGGTGCTGTGAACCGCGAAGCGCAGGTCCGCTTCACTGACGGTCTCGGCGGGGCCGGTGACCTTGTCGTCGGTGAACAGCGTCCAGACGCGGCTCAGCCACTTGGCGGGGCCGTTGATGCCCTGCGGGTCCCACGGGCCGCCCAGTTCCCACGGCGCGATGAACATCAGGTACGTGCGGACCGTGTCCGCGCCGTACTCGCGCACCAGGTCGTCGGGGTCGACGACGTTGCCGCGCGACTTGCTCATCTTCTCGCCGTCCTCGCCCAGGATCATGCCCTGGTTGCGCAGGTGCGCGAAGGGTTCGCTGTGCTTGGTCAGGCCCATGTCACGCATGACCTTCACCCAGAAGCGCGAGTACAGCAGGTGCAGGATCGCGTGCTCAATGCCGCCCGTGTACAGGTCCACCGGCATCATGGGATCCTTCGCGGGGTCGAAGGGACCCTCGTGGTAGTCGGGGCTCAGGTAGCGGTACATGTACCAGGACGAATCCACGAAGGTGTCCATGGTGTCCGTGTCACGCTCGGCGGGACCGCCGCAGACGGGGCAGGTGGTCTTCAGCCACTCGGTGTCCAGCTTCAGGGGGCTTTGGCCGGTGGGCGTGAACTCCACGTTCTCCGGCAGGCGCACCGGCAGCTGGTCCTCGGGGACGGGCTGCGCGCCGTGCTCGGGGCAGTGCACGAACGGAATCGGGGTGCCCCAGTAGCGCTGGCGGGCGAACAGCCAGTCGCGCAGGCGGTACGTGGTCTTCGCCTTCGCGATCCCGCGCACCTCCAGCTTCTCCACGATCCCGGCGATACTGGCCTTCCCGCCGGGCAGCCCGTCGAACTCGCCGCTGTTCACGATGACGCCCTCGCCGGTGTAGGGCTCGGCCGCGTCCTCGGCCATCGGCTCGGCACCCTCGGCGCGGATGACCTCCACGACGTCCAGGCCGAACTTGCGCGCGAACGCGAAGTCACGGTCGTCGTGCGCGGGCACCGCCATGATTGACCCGGTGCCGTACGTGACCAGCACGTAGTCCGCCACCCAGATCGGCAGTTGATGCCCGGTGATGGGGTGCGTGGCATAGCTGCCGGTGAACACGCCGGTCTTCTCGCCCTCCTGCTGGCGTTCCACGTCCGTCTTGCGGCCCGCTGCCGCCACGTACGCCTCGACCTCCGCGCGCTGCTCGTCGGTAGTCAGGTCCGCCACCTTGGCGTGCTCGGGGGCCAGCACCATGAACGTCGCGCCCATCAGCGTGTCCGGACGGGTCGTGAACACCGTCTCCGGCCCGGCCGGCGTGTCGAAGGTCACCTCCGCACCCACCGACTTGCCGATCCAGTTCGTCTGCATCAGGCGGACCTTCTCGGGCATGTCCGTGTCGCTGAAGTCCAGCAGCTCGTCGGCGTAGTCCGTGATCTTCATGTACCACTGACTCAGGTTGCGTTTCTCCACGGCCGTGCCGCAGCGTTCGCAGTGGCCGTTCACGACCTGCTCGTTCGCCAGCACCGTCTGGTCCTTCGGGCACCAGTTCACCAGCCCGCCCTTCTTGTACGCCAGGCCGCGCTTGTAGAACTCGATGAAGAACCACTGGTTCCAGCGGTAGTACTCCGGGTCGCACGTGGCGAACTGGCGGCTCCAGTCGATCATGGTGCCCATCGCCTGGAACTGCCCGGTCATCCGCTCGATGTTCGCGTACGTCCACGTCGCCGGGTTCGTCTTGTTCTTGATGGCGGCGTTCTCGGCGGGCAGGCCGAACGCGTCGAAGCCCATCGGGAACAGCACGTTGTACCCGCGCATCCGCAGCCAGCGCGCCCGGGCGTCGGGCGCGACGTTCGCGTACCAGTGCCCGATGTGCAGGTTCCCGCTGGGGTACGGGAACATCGTCAGGGCGTAGAACTTCTCGCCCGGCGCGTCCTCGTCGAACTTGTACAGGCCGCTCTGCTCCCAGGCGGACTGCCATTTCTTCTCGATGGCGTGCGGGTTGTACCGCTCCATGCGCGGCTCGGGAATGTTGATCGGGTGCTCGTTGTTCATCTGGACTCCTTCGGGGGTTGAAAGCTGAAAGTTGATGGTTGATGGAAACCGTTGCGTCTGCCAGTGCTGAGGCTGGTCTATCAACCACCGACCATCCACCATCAAAAAAAACGCCCCGGCAGCCAGCCGGGGACGCTCGAACGGACTTATGCAGTCAGTTGAGGCGTCCCCGGTTGGTAAGCGCAGAGCGGATCATGCCTGGAAGTGTAGCGCAGAACCTGCGCGGCCCGCCATCCGCCATCTGAGCAGCGCCGGAACGGGGGCGTTGCTAGCCTGCGCAGATGGATTCGCAGGTGACGTATCTGGAACTCAGTGAGGGGCGTGAACACAAATTCTACGAGGTGACTGTGGCGGGAGCCATCCTCACGATTCGCTACGGCCGGATCGGGACCGAAGGGCAGTCGAAGACGATCACCGCCGCTGCGCCAGCCGAAGCCACGCGAGAAGCGACAAAAAAACTGGCCGAGAAACGTCGCAAGGGCTACGCGGACGCCGTGCCGGGCCAGACGGCCAGGAAAGCCGTCGAGAAACCCCGGGTCAGATTGCACCGGACCCTGGAACCCTACCGGGCGCAGATCGAGGCGACGCTGAAGCCCGTCATGTTCCTGACGCTGCACGATTCGCAACCGGGGCCGATGGGCAGCATGGTCGGAGGCACACCCTACCGGCGGCAGGGGGAATCCTGGCCCGCCGCGCCGGACGGGACGCCCATGACGTTTCTTGCGCAACTGAATTTCGCGGAATTACCGAAGTTGCTGGGGTTTCCCACGTCCGGCCTCCTGCAATTCTTCATCGGCACGAACGACCTGTACGGCTGTGATTTCATGCGGCCCGGTCGGGCGAACCCCGCTGTGTACGAGGTGCGCTGGATTCCGCAGCCCGTCACTGATCTGTTCCTTCTGGACGATACGACCCCGGATCACGCCTGAGAGTATTCACCACTGCCGGCCGGACGCGGGATGGGCATCACGGGTGAGCTGGCCGAGCACCCGATGTCGGACAGGGACCGGCTGTTCACGCAGGCGATCGGGATTGATTTTCTCGACGAGGGGTCTTCTCCCGATGAGGATCTCTCGAAGGGCGAGTGGCTGGAGGAACGGTATGACGAGGCCACGCTGTTCGGGCATCAGGTGGGTGGGCATCCGACCTTCACGCAGGAGGATCCACGCCTGCCGGACGATCCGCGCGTCCTCCTGTTCCAGCTGGATTCGGACTGGCAGCGGGGCGTGATGTGGGGGGATTCGGGGATCGCCAACTTCTTCATTCACCCGGACGACCTGGCCCGGAGGGACTTCAGCCACGTGGCGTACAACTGGGACTGCTGCTGACAGCGGTTTTCAGTTCCATTGAAGGGCCAACAGCACGCCCTTCAATTCCACTTCCAACCGCTGCTGAGGACGGCTGCTCGCTTCGCTCTTTTCAGGGGTGCTGAGGAAACCCCTCAACACCCCTGAAAACCGCTGTGAGCACAACGTCTGGAGGCTGCCCCGACGATTCCGGGCAGCCTCCAGTCAGGGCAGCGGCACTGAAGCCGTCCCGGGTTACATCGCGGGAGGAATCTCGATGCCGATGAGTCCCAGGGTGTCTTCGAACGCGGTGCGGACGCGGGCGACGAGGGCCAGCCTCGCTTCCCGCAGCCCCTCGGGGCTGGCGAGGACGTTCGTGGCGGGTTTGCCCTGCTTGTCCTTGGCGTTGTACCAGGCGTTGAAGGACGTGGCGAGGTCCAGCGCGTACTGCGCGACGCCGTGCGGGGAGTGCGCGCGGACGGCCTGTTCGACGACCTCGGGAAGTTTCGCGACCTGCTTGGCGAGGATCAGGTCCACGTCGGGCAGGGCGTCCCAGGCGGCGCCGGTGCCGTCCACTGGGTGCCCGGCGTCCTGGGCTTTGCGGAGGATGTTCGCGGCGCGCACGGCGGCGTACTGGATGTACGGGGCGGTGTCGCCCTGGAGGCTGCTGGCTTTTTCCAGGTCGAAGTCGAAGGCGCGGCTGGGTTCGTTGCGCAGCATGGCGAAGCGCAAGGCGCCCACGCCGATGCGGCGGGCGATCTCCTGCGCGTCGGCCCGCGTGGCGAGGTCCGGGTTCTTCGCGCTGAGTTCCGCGAAGCCGCGCGCGGCGGCCTGTTCCAGTGCGCTGTCCACGGCCAGGGTGATGCCCTTGCGGCCGCTGATGGTCTGGCCGCCAAGGTTCACGAATTCGTAGCTGAGGTGGATGCTGCGCGCTTCCTTCTCGGTCTCCCCAGCGACGCCGAGGCTGCTGCGCACGAGCATCTGGGGGTGTTTCTGGCGGGAGTCGATGACGTTGATGACCTCGTGCGCGTGCCCGAAACGGGTGGCCTGGGCGCTGTCGCCGGTGGGGTCGCTGGTCCAGATGGTGTGCCCGGCGGGGTCGGTCATGAAGGGTTTGAAGGTCATGCCCTCGAACAGGCCGAACTTCCAGAACTGGAAGCCGATGTCCTTGGCGACGTACATGGCGGTGCCGTCACTGCGGCGCAGCACCACATTGGATTCCTCCAGGCCCGGCATGAACTCGCTGACGTCCATGATGAACGCGCCCGCGAACTTCCCTTCCGTGGGGTACGAGGTGTAGCGGCTGCCCTCCAGGATGTCCATGGCGCGGTTCAGGAAACCGCTGCCGACCACGTCGGACTCCCAGACGAGCAGGTCGTACGTGGCGCCGATGCGGAAGCAGGTGTCCAGCTGGGCCTTCACGGTCTGCTCGACCAGGGGGCGCAGCAGGCCTTCTTCGAGCTTGTGCATGACCTCGCGGATGCCCGCTTCCATGTCGGCCTTGGCGGGGTCGGCGTTCAACTGCACGTAGCCCTCGCCCAGCCAGTGGTCGTACTTCTGCTCGCCGTTCCACACGCGGCCGTAGTGGTCCATGGCGAACAGGCTCTCGGCGGCTTGCCGTCCGGTGTCGTCGATGTAGTTCTGCACCTCGACCTCGTACCCGGCG
This sequence comes from Deinococcus soli (ex Cha et al. 2016), assembly GCF_001007995.1. Taxonomy (NCBI): domain Bacteria; kingdom Thermotogati; phylum Deinococcota; class Deinococci; order Deinococcales; family Deinococcaceae; genus Deinococcus; species Deinococcus soli (ex Cha et al. 2016). The sequence goes on from NZ_CP011389.1 coordinate 571,733, forward strand.
GCGCGGAAGATGCGCGCCATGCTGTCCCCGAGGACGACGTTGCGCAGGTGCCCCACGTGGAGTTCCTTGTTGGGGTTCACGCTGGTGTGCTCGATGACGACCTTGCCCTCCTGCGCGGGGAGGTTCAGGGGCGTCTGCACGACGCCGCGCACGAAGCCGCCGACATCCACGAAGAAGTTCAGGAATGGCCCGGCGGCCTCCACGCGCTCGATGCCGTCCGGCAGCTGCACGGTCTGCGCGAGCGTCTGCGCGACCTGCGCGGGGTTCTGCCCCAGCGCCTTGGCGATCTGGAACGCGGCGGGCGTGCCGTAATCGCCGGGTTTGTTCGCGGGCGTCTCCTGGATGGCGGCGTCCAGCGGGGCGCCCATCTGTGCGGCGGCGGCCTCCACGGCGGTCTTGAGTCGAGCCTTCAGGTCCATAACTGCCAAGTGTACGGGAAAGCGCCTGGGCGGACGACCCCGCCCGGGGCGGTTACCGGTTCAGAAGATGCGGGGGTTGGGGGGCGTGTCCAGGGTCATGTCGGGGGTTGTTTCGTCCGCCCAGACCTTCATGTGGGTCAGGCGGGCGCTGCCGAACGAGGTCGTGAAGGCCACGTCGGACGCGTCGCGGCCCTGCGCGATGATCAGCCGCCCGGCGCGGGGGCGGTTGTGCCGCGCGTCGAAGGTGCGCCACTGCCCGTCGATGAACGCCTCGAACCACGCGTGAAAGTCCATGGGGACCGGGTCGGGCGTGATGTCGATGTCGGGCAGGTACCCGCACACGTACCGGGCGGGGATGTTCAGGGCGCGGCAGAACGCGACGCCCATGTGCGCGAAGTCGCGGCACACGGCGCGGCCGCTGCCGAGCGCCTGGAAGGCGGTGGTGGCGCTGGTGGAGCCGTAGCCGTACGTGCAGGTGTCGTTCAGGTAGTCGCTGATGGCCTGCACCTGCGCCCAGCCGCCCTGGATGTGCCCGAAGCGTTCCCAGGCGTCGGCGCTCACGAGGTCGCTGTCCACGTAGCGGCTGGGGAGCAGGTACGTGATGGTCTCGTCGGGCAGGCCCTCGACGGGCGTCTTGGGCAGGTCGGGGTGGGCGGGGTCAGGGTTGCGGGTGGTCTCGGCGATCAGATCGTGCCCGATGGTGAACGTGCCGGGCTGCGCGACCGTGCGCCAGACGGTGTTGCCGTGCGTGTCGGTGTACGTGTGGATGCCCTGCGCGGCGCCCAGCGGGCGCTGGGCGAGGAGGCGCTGGCGGGTGCCGGTGGGTTCCAGCCGGTCACGGGGCTGCACGACGAACAGCATGGGGGTGGGGTAGGGCACGTCGAAGGTCAGTTGGAAGCCCGCGCGGATGAAGACTGGTCGCTCGAAGCCGGGGGTGGGGTGGGTGTGGTCGGGGGCAGCGTCGGGCTGGGCCATATCCCTCAGTGTGAGGCGCGGTGGGGGCGGCGTGGGTGTGAGGGCACGCACCCCGGGCGTTCATGTTCCGCCCGCGGGGTACAGGCGGGCGGTACGCTGCGCCCCATGAACCGTCTGGGACAGGAGAGCAGCCCGTACCTTCGTCAGCATGCGGACAACCCGGTGGCGTGGTGGCCGTGGGGCGAGGAGGCATTCCGGGAGGCGCGCGAGCGGGACGTGCCGGTGCTGCTGTCGGTGGGGTACTCGACGTGCCACTGGTGTCATGTGATGGCGCACGAGAGTTTCGAGGACGAGGCGACGGCCGGGTACATGAACGCGCACTTCGTGAACGTGAAGGTGGACCGCGAGGAGCGGCCGGACGTGGACGCGGTGTACATGGCGGCCACGCAGGCCCTGACCGGGCAGGGTGGCTGGCCGATGACGGTGTTCCTGACGCCGGACGGCGCGCCGTTCTACGCCGGGACGTACTTCCCCCCGCGCGACGGACACGGCCTGCCGAGTTTCACGCGGGTGATGGCCAGCGTGGAGCGCGCGTGGCGTGAGGAGCGCCCGAAGCTGCTGGGGAACGCCGAGGCCCTGACCGAGCATGTCCGCGAGGCCAGCCGTCCGCGCGTGGCGGAGGGTGAAGTGGACGCCGGGCTGCTGGAGCGGGCGGTGGGGAACCTGCGGCGGGTGTTCGACGAGGCGCTGGGCGGCTTTGGCGGCGCACCGAAGTTCCCGGCCCCGACGACGCTGGATTTCCTGCTGACGCAGCCCACGGGCCGCCTGATGGCGCTGCACACGCTGCGGCGCATGCTGGCGGGCGGGCTGCACGATCAGCTGGGCGGCGGGTTCCACCGCTACAGCGTGGACGAGGCGTGGCGGGTGCCGCACTTCGAGAAGATGCTGTACGACAACGCCCAGCTGACCCGCACGCTGCTGCGCGCCTACCAGCTCAGCGGGGATCCGGCGTTCGCGCAGGCGGCGCGCGGGACGCTGGAGTACCTGCGCCGCGAGATGCTCGCCCCGGACGGCGGGTTTTACTCCGCGCAGGACGCGGACACGGGGGGTGTGGAGGGCCTGACCTTCACCTGGACGCCCGCCGAGGTCAGGGCCGTGCTGGGCGACGCGGACGGCGAGCTGCTGTGCCGTCACCTGGGCATCGCGGAGCCCGGCAACTTCCTTGACCCGCACCGGCCCGAGGTGGGGCGCCGCAGCGTGCCGTTCGTGGCGCTGCCCGTCCCGGATCTGGCGCTGGACCTCCGGCAGACGGAAGGTGAGGTCGCGGCGCACCTGGACGCCCTGAAGGCCCGCCTCCTCGCGGCCCGCGCGCAGAGGCCGCAGCCGGGCACGGACGACAAGGTGCTCACCTCGTGGAACGGGCTGGCGCTGGCGGCGTTCGCGGACGCGGCCCGCATCCTCCGTGAGCCCGAGTATCTGGAGGTCGCGCGCCGGAACGCGGCGTTCATCGAGGATCACCTCGCCCTGCCGGACGGCACGCTGCGCCACACCTGGGGGGGCGGGCAGGCGCGGGTGGAGGGCCTGATGGAAGACCACGCGCTGTACGCCCTGGGGCTGGTGGCGCTGTTCCAGGCGGGCGGCGACCTGACGCACCTGCACCGCGCGCGCGAGTTGTGGGGGGTGGTGCGCCGCGACTTCTGGAACGAGGAGGCGGGCGTGTTCATGGCGTCCGGAGGCCGCGCCGAGCCGCTGCTGGCGCGGCAGGCTCCGGGTTTCGACAGCGCCGTGCTGTCCGAGAACGCGGCAGGGGCGCTGCTGGCACTGTGGATGCACCGCTACTTCGCGGACGAGGCGGCGGAGGGCATGGCGCGCCGCACCGTGAACGCCTTCCGGAGCGACATGCTGGCTGCCGCGGGCGGATTCGGTGGGCTGTGGCTGGCCGCCGCGTTCCTCCACGCCCCCCACACCGAGGTCGCCATCGTCGGCACCCCTGGGGAGCGTGCCCCGCTGGAGGCAGTGGCAGCAGACGTGTTCCTCCCCTTCGCCGTACTGGCCTTCACGGAGGCGGGTGGTGACCTGCCCGTCCTTCAGGACCGCCCCGGCGACGGGCGCGGGTACGTGTGCGTGCACCACACCTGCGACCTGCCCACCACCGACCCCGGCGTGTTCCGCGCGCAGCTGGACCGGGTGGCCAGTGGGGGCCGGTAGGCTCAGGGCAGCCGCGTCCAGGTCAGCTCCACTGAGCCACTTGCCGACTCCCGGCAGCTGAACGAGTACCGTCCCACGACCTCCCCCCGGTCCAGTAACGTGACGCGGAACCGTTCGGACTCTCCCCCACCGGACAGCAGCTCGAAGCGTTCCGTGTCGTATTCCACCTGTACGGACCGCCTCAGATTCAGCGACGCGGCGTCCTGGCAGGGCGTCCCAGCGTTGCTGCTCCCGACTGGGCCGCAGGCAGTCAGGGCAGGGATCAGCAGGACAGCCGCCCGGTTCACCCATCCATCATGTCCCCCACCATTCCATTTCGTGCATTGCGTTCAGTGTTGTCCCCGGAGTAGTTGCATGATTTTAGCCGTGTGAGCGTTACGCTCGGGGCATGAGCGCGCCCACTACTCCGGCCGCCAGCGCCGCGCCCGCCACACCCACCCCGCCCCCCACGCCCGCCGGGATGCTGCGGCTGTTCGTGGGTGTCGCGCTGGTCGGCATCGGCGGCGGCCTGCCTGCCCACACCCGCCGCGCCCTGAACGCCCGGGGCTGGATGACCGACGCGGAATTCGCCGAGGCCTACACGCTGGCGCAGCTCACGCCCGGCCCGAACGCCGTGAACCTCGCCGCCATGATCGGCGCGCGCCTGCTGGGCGGGGCCGGCGCGGCGCTGGCGGTCGTGGGCATCCTCACGCCCGGCCTGATCGCCATGCTGACCGTCACTGCCGTCACTCTCGGCCTGCCCGGCGGCCTGCCCAGTGGCGTACAGAGCGGCCTGCGGGGCGCGGCCTGCGCGGCGCTGGGCGTCATGCTGACCGCCGCCCTGCCTGTCCTGAAGGTCACAGCGGGCATCCGCTTCGGCCCCACGCTGGCCGTGATCACCTTCCTGCTGCTCGCCGTGCTGCGCGCTGACCTGCTCCTCGTCCTGGCGGGCACCGTGATCGTCGGCCTGATCCTCCACCGCCCCCGGAGCGGCGAATGAGACGGATTTCTGCCGCTCCATGGCCAGATCGGCACCCCACCGATCCGTCCAGTCCACTCCCGGCACCCGTCCTTCTCCCACGCGCATCCGCGCGGACCCGGCGGTTCTCGCCAACCACCGGGCCGGAGGCGAGATGACCGCCGATTCCCTCGACATCCTGCTCACGTTCGCGCGGCTGGGCCTCGTGAGTTTCGGCGGCGCGAACCTCCCCGAGATCGAACGCGTGCTGGTCGAACAGAAGGGCTGGATCACGCCGCAGCTCCTCGCGAACGGCTTCGCGCTGGGGCAGGTCATGCCCGGACCGAACATGCTGGCCATGACCCACTACGGCTTCGCGGCGGGCGGCTGGCTGGGCGCGTTTGCCGCCACCCTGGGCTTCTACGGCCCCACCGCGCTGCTCAGTGCCGCTACGATGACCGCGTGGCAACGCCTGAGCCGCTGGCGCTGGCTGCCCTCCCTGCGCAGCGCGCTGCTCCCCTTCGGCGCGGGCGTCCTGCTGGCGGGCGTGCTGGTGCTGGCGCGAGGTAGCATCCACAGCTGGACCGAGGCGCTGATCGCCGCCGCCTCGTTCGCACTGCTGTGGCGCACACGCGTCAACGCCGCGCTGATCGTCGTGGGCGCCGCCGTGCTGGGCGCCGTCCTCGGCCTGTAGAGGCTCGGGTAGACTGGCCGGATGCCGCGCCTCCCCCACGCCCCCCGGAGCCTCTCTTGAAACCCTGGGTCCACCTGGGCTCCGCGCCCGTGCCCGGCAGCCGTGACGAACTGCAGCTGTGGCAGCGCGACACCGAGTTCAGCATCCGCGTGCGCGCCGCGCCGTACGACCTGATGAACTCCCGCCAGCACGGCAGCGAGGAGGCCCTGGCCGATCTCGCCCTGGCAGGGCTGGGGGCCGCCGCGCCGCGCGTGCTGATCGGCGGGCTGGGTATGGGCTTCACCCTCGCCGCCGCGCTGCGCACCCTGCCCGGCGCGGCGCAGGTGACGGTGGCGGAACTCGTGCCGGAGGTCGTCACCTGGAACCACGGCCCGCTGGGCGAGGTGGCCGGGCATCCCCTGCGCGACCCGCGCGTGACCGTCGCAGTGGCCGACGTGGCGGAACTCATGCGCGCCCACCCCGCTGGCTTCGACGCGATCCTGCTGGACGTGGACAACGGCCCCGAGGGCATGACCCGCGCCGCGAACGACGCCCTGTACGGCCCGCGCGGCCTCGCCACCGCCCGCGCCGCCCTGCGCCCCGGCGGGGTGCTGGCCGTCTGGAGCGTCGAGCACGTCCCCCGCTTCACCGACGCCCTGACCCGCGCCGGATTCACCACCCAGGTCCATCACCCCCGCGCCCGCCACGGCAAAGGCGGCAAACACACCGTCTGGACGGGCCGAAAAGGCGGGTAGCGATTCGCGGGAACCGCGCCCCGCCTCCCCTCCTCACCCTCCGGTGAGGAACCGCGTCGTCTCGCGGAAGAGGAGGTCCACCTGCTCGAGGTTATCGAAGGTATGGCCGGCGCCGGGGATGGCGACGGCGTCGCAGCGCAGGGCCTGGGCGTAGCGGACGCCGTACTCGGGCGGGCATGTTTTGTCCTGGTCGCCGTGGAAGACGCGGGCCTCGCCGCCCCACGCGGCGGCGGCGTCCAGGGGGCGCAGGCGGGTGACTTCCTGGAGGAAGTCGCGGCCCAGCGGCCAGCCGCCATAATCGGTGATCGTGGCGGGCAGGAAGCCGCCGCGCAGGAAGGGCAGCCAGAGGTCCGGCAGGGCGGGGGCCCACAGGGCGAGGCGGTGGGGGCGGGCCTGCGCGGCGCTCTGGGCGGCGACGAGGCCGCCCATGCTGAAGCCGAGGAGCATGACGCGTTCCGGGTCAATTCCGGGCTGGCGGCGCACGTAGTCGAACGCGGCGAGGGTGTCCTCGACCTCGCGGGTGACGGTCATCTCGCTGAAGTCGCCGTGGCTCTCGCCGCTGCCGCGGAAGTCGAAGCGCAGGCTGGCGACGCCGCGCGCGGCGAGGTGCCGGGACAGCAGCGGGAAGAGGCGGTGGTCGCTGGTGCGGCTGCCGGTGAAGCCGTGCAGGAGGATCACACTGGGCCAGCCCTGCGCGGGGGCGTCCCCGGTGGGGCGGTGCAGCATGCCGTACACGCGCTGCCCGCCGACGCTGAACTGCGCGAATTCCTCGTTCAGGGCCTGTTCGTTGCTGCCTCGGGCGCGGTCGGTCATGCGCCGATGCTAGGGACAGACGGGGTGAGGATGCAATGCGCCCTTTGTTCACGGCGGGATTTAGGGCCGCCGTGGGAAGCCCTCAGCGGCCCTGAACCGGGCGGAGCAGAGGGTCAGGCCGGTCAGCTGGTGGTGTGGCCTCCGGTGTCTGGCCTCAGCGTTTGACCTTCACGAGTTCGGTGGTCACGCCGCTGTTCTCGCTGCGGATCATGCCGGTGCCGGGCGCGTACCAGACGCTGCTCTTGATGGTGGTGGTCTTGGGCGCGCTGCTGCCCGGGAGGGTCATGGTCATGGTGGAGGTGGTGTCGAGCCGCCACGCGGTGAACGTCCCGGCGGGCACCTTGACGGATTCGCGTTTCACGATCTTGTTGACGCTGGTGCTCTTGGCGGTGATGCCGCCGCCCATGTTGACATTCTGGTCACTTTTCCAGCTGTAGCCGGGCCGCCAGACGTTCAGGGGCGGCAGGAAGGCGCTGCTGGTCGTCGTGAGGTTGTCCTTGCCGCCGGTGGACATCGTGCCGGTCAGGCCCTTGGCGGTGCAGGCCCAGGTCATGCTGGTGGTGGTCCCGGCGACGGTGGTGGTGGAGGTGACGCTGTTGCTCCTGGCCGCGTTCGTGGTGGTGTAGGTGCTCGGGCTGGGGCCGGACATGCGGTAGGTGTAGACGCCGCTGGGGAACACGTCTTTCAGGGCGCAGGCGGCGTGCGCGGCGGGGCTGGCGAGAGCGGCGAGAGTGACGCTCAGGACGAGGCGGGGGGTGGGTGGGCGCATGGGGTGTCCTCCTGTGGGCCGGGGGCGTCGTGCCGCTCCCGCGTTGCTGGCGCTGTGCTTGTCGCCAGCGTAGCCGCCTGAAGATGTGAAGACAGGCCCATGCTCCTGGGATGAGCCTGCAGGCCGTTCATGGTGTTTTAAGGGCACCGGGGCCGGAACGCCCGGTCTCTCCTCTGCCCGTCACGCCCCTCAGGGCGTGAGGCGGTGGCGGTCGCGGGGGAACGCGCGGGCGTAGCGGACGTTGCTGATGCCCAGCAGTTTGGCGGTGAGGCGTTCGGCGCCGATGGCGAAGCCGCCGTGGGGGGGCATGCCGTACTTGAAGACCTCGGTATAGCCTTCCAGCGTCTCGGGCTTGAGTTTGTACGTGGCGATGGAGTCCATGAGCATGGCGTGGTCGTGGATGCGCTGACCGCCTGACGTGATCTCGATGCCGCGGAACAGCAGGTCGAAGCCGCGCGTGATCTCGCTGCTGGGCGTGCCGTCGGGGTTCGCGTCCGGGTGGGCATAGAAGGGGCGGGCAGCGCGGGGGTACTTCGTGACGAACACGAAGTCGCTGCCCTCGGTCTCCGCGTAGTGCTGGCACAGCAGGCGCTCGGCTTCCGGGTCGAGGTCCTTCCCGCCCACCGCGTGCCCGTACTTCTCGGTGACCAGCGCGCGGGCGTCCATGAGGGTGATGCGGGGGATGTGGGCGGGCACGTCGGGGATGGTCGCGCCGAGCAGGTCGAACTCGGCCTGCGCGGTGGTCTTCAGGCGGGTCATGATGGCGGCCAGGAGGCGGTTTTCGAGGCTCATGACGTCGTCCTCGTCCTCGATGAAGCCCATCTCGACGTCCAAGCTCAGGTACTCGTTGAGGTGGCGGCTGGTGGCGTGTTCCTCGGCGCGGTAGACGGGCGCGACCTCGAACACGCGCTCGAAGACGCCCACCATGATCTGCTTGTACAGCTGCGGGCTCTGCGCGAGGTAGGCGGGGTGCCCGAAGTAGTCGATGGGGAACAGGTTCGCGCCGCCCTCGGCGCCCGCGGAGACGATCTTGGGGGTGCTGATCTCGGTGAAGCCCTCAGTCATCAGGTGGTCGCGGAAGGCGGCGACGAGTTCCGCCTGGACTTTCAGCGCGGCGCGTTCCTTCAGGCCGCGCACGGTGACGACGCGGTAGTCGAGCATGGTTTCCGGGTTGACGTTCCATTCCATCTTGGGAATCTCGACCGGGGCGGGCTCCACGGCCGCCGAGATAACGCGGAAGTCCTCGACCTGCACCTCGAACCCGCCGGGGGCCTTGGGGTGCGCCTTGACCTTCCCGGTGACCTCCACGCTGCTCTCTGCCAGCGGCAGGGTCAGGCCGCTGCCGACGCACTGCGTGACGCCGCTCACGTCGCGCAGCACCAGGAATTGCACGCCGCCCAGGTCGCGCCGGGCGTGCACGAAGCCCTGGAGGCGCACGGTCTGACCGTCATGGTGGCTGAGGTCGCGGGTGAGGGTGCGGGGCAGGCGTTGCTGGGCCGGTTCGGTTGCTGGGGTGGTCATGCGGGCTCCTTGTTCATCGGTGTTCACTGAAAAGCCCCCGACTCCGGTGAGGGTGTCGGGGGCGCGGTATGCGGCGTGACGTCCCCTAGCAGGGATCATCATTCACGTTGTTGTTCGCCGCGATCATGCGGGGCAGTGTACGCGCGCCCGGCAGGGATGGTCAACGCGGGCGGCTAGGCAGGCGCGCGGGACACCGTGACTCACATTTACCGACCGACCAGACGGTATGCTTAATGTATGGCCCGTACCCGTCAGCCCGAACTCACCCGCGCCGCGCTGCTCGACGCCGCCCTGGCCGTCCTGCGTGACCACGGCGCCGCCCTGTCGCTGGACGCCGTCGCCCGCGCCGCCGGCGTCAGCAAGGGCGGCCTGCTGCACCACTACCCCACCCGCGACGCGCTGCTGCGGGCCCTGGGATTCGCGCTGATCGACGATTTCCGCCACAAGCTGGACGCGGCACACGCCGCCGAACTGGCCGCGCACGGCCCGGCGCGCGGCGCGTGGCTGCGCGCGTACATCACCCTGACCTTCACCCCCGACCAGGACGGCGAGGCGCTGCACGCGGCCCTCGCGCCGCTGGCCGGGCACCCGGCGCTGCTGGCCGGACTGAGTGAGGCGCAGGCGTTCCTGCTGACCGACGCCGAGGCAGACGGCGTGCCGCCCGGCACCGCGCACGCCATCCGGCTGGCCTGCGACGGCTACTGGATGGGTGACCTGACCGGCCTGCCACGCCTGAACGGCACGCAGGCGCAGGCCCTGCGGGAGACGCTCACCGCATGGACCCGCTGAACCCAGGGGACCAGCTGAGCCCCCCGGCCCACGGGTACGATCCGGGCCCCGGCTGGCAGCGGCGCTTCTGGAGCATCTTCGGCGGGCAGGCGCTGTCGCTGATCGGGTCGGCCATGACGCAGTTCGTGCTGCTGTGGTGGATCACCGACACGACCGGCAGCGCCGCCGCGCTGGGCGTGGCGGGCGTGGCGGCGCTGCTGCCGCAGGCGCTGCTGTCCCCGCTGGGCGGGATTCTCGCCGACCGCTACAGCCGCCGCGCGATCATGATCACGGCCGACGTGATCAGCGCCGCATGCATGCTCGTGCTGATCAGCCTGTTCGCCAGCGGCGGCGTGCAGCTGTGGCACGTGTACACCATGATGGCGGTGCGCAGCGCCATGCAGGCCGTCCAGACTCCGGCAGCGGGGGCGAGTACCGCCATGCTGGTGCCCGCCAGTTTCCTGCCGCGCGCGGCGGGCCTGAACCAGACCCTCCAGGGCATCATGACGGTGGCCGCCGCGCCCCTGGGCGCCCTGGCGATCAGTGTGCTGCCGCTGGGCGCGGCCCTGGGGATCGATGTGGTCACCGCGCTGCTGGGTATCGCGCCGCTGCTGCGCTACGCGGTGCCGCAACCCCGCGTGACCCGGCTGGCCGGGGCGGGCGTCCTCTCGGACTTCCGGGCGGGCGTGAACGTGGTGTGGCGCGACGCGGGCCTGCGCCGCCTGTACCTGCTGCTGGGCGCGGTGGTGCTGGCCGTCATGCCGACCTTCACGCTGACGCCACTGCTGGTCAAGACCCACTTCGGCGGAGGGGCGGGGCAAGTGGCCCTCATGGAGGGCCTGTCGGGGGTAGGCATGATCGCGGGCGGCGTGCTCGTCGCGGCCCTGAATCCACGCCGTCCGGTGGTGACGATCCTCCTGTCGTTCGCCGCCTCGTGCCTGACGGTGGCCCTGACGGCCCTGGCGCCCGGGGATGCGTTCTGGCTGGCGGTCGTGTGGTGGGTCGTGAGCGGCGTGACGTTCTCGTTCGGGAACGCACCCATGACGGCGCTGCTTCAGCGTGTCATCCCGAACGAGTTGCAGGGCCGCGCGCTGTCCCTGCTGAACATGGTCATAGGGCTGGCCGGGCCGGTGGGGCTGGCGCTGGCGGCCCCGCTGGGCGAATGGATCGGCGTGCGGGGCGTGTTCATGGTGGGCGGCGTCCTGAGCGGCGCGGCGGCTCTGGCGGGTTTCCTGTCCCCGGCCCTGCGCCGCCTGGACGCGCCGGTCGGTCCCCCATCCGGCGAGGCGTCCCGGGCCAGGTAGGTATGCGGGACGCTCAGCCGCTATCCTCTTGGGCATGTCAACGAACGTTCGTTCGGCGGGCCGCCCGTCCGGGCTGGCGCGGCCCCGAAGCCTGCTGTTCGCGCCGGGGAACCGCGCCGACCTGATCGCCAAACTGCCCCGCAGCGCCCCCGACGCGGTGGTCATCGACCTAGAGGACGCCATTCCCGGTACGCCCGAGGCGAAGGCCGCCGCCCGCCCGGTCGCGCGCGACGCCGCGCGGGACCTGATCGCGGCCGCGCCGCACCTCCCGGTACTCCTGCGCGTGAACGCCGTCCACTCGCCGTACTTCGCCGAGGACCTGCACGTGCTGACGCCCGAACTGGCGGGGGTGGTCGTCCCGAAACTGGAACGCGCGGACGACGTGCGCCAGGTCGTGAACGCCCTGGCGACCTCCGGGCTGACCCTGCCGATCCTGGCGGGCCTGGAGACCGGCGCTGGCGTGTGGCACGCGCACGAGATCCTGCGCGAGGACGCCGTGCGCTGGGCGTACTTCGGCGCGGAGGACTACACCACGGACCTGGGCGGGCGGCGCACGCCCGGCGGGCTGGAGGTCCTGTACGCCCGCTCTCAGGTGGCGCTCGCCGCGCGGCTGACCGGCGTCCCCGCGCTGGACATCGTCGTCACCGCCCTGAACGACCCGGCACGCTTCCGCGAGGACGCGGAACTGGGCCGCGCACTGGGCTACGCCGGGAAGCTGTGCATCCACCCCGCGCAGGTCGCCCTGGCGCACGAGCTGTTCGGCGCGACGCCCGCCGAAACGGAGCGCGCCCGCGCCCTGCTCGCCGCCGCGCACGACGCCGCCACGCAGGGCCACGGCGCGTTCAGCTTCGAGGGTCAGATGGTGGACGAACCCATGCTGGCCGCCGCGCGCGCCATCCTGGCGCAGGATCACGCCGGACTCCCCCACGCCGGAGGCACCCATGAATGAGGATCTGAACCGCCCGCAGGGGCGGTACCTGGAGGAACTGACGCCCGGCACCGTGATCCGCCACCGCGTGACGCGCACGGTCACGGAGGCGGACAACGTGTTCTTCACGACCATGACGATGAACCCGCAGCCGCTGCATCTGGATCACGAGTACGCGGCCGCGTCCGAGTTCGGGCGGCCGCTGGTGAACAGCCTGCTGACCCTCAGCCTGCTGGTGGGCCTCAGCGTGCACGAGCTGACGCTGGGCACGCTGGTCGCGAACCTGGGCCTGACGGACGTGGTGTTCCCGAAGCCGGTGTTCCACGGCGATACCATCCACGCCGAGTCGGAGGTGCTGGAGGTCCGCGAGAGCCGCAGCCGCCCCGACGCGGGCATCGTGACCGTGGAGCACCGCGCGCTGAACCAGCGGGGTGAGGTCGTGGCGAGGTGCAAGCGGACGGCGCTGATGCAGCGGCGACCCGCCTGAGCCGGTCGGCCTGATGAGCGCCCGCGCCGACGATCCGGGCGGCCTGCTGCTCGGCGCGTTCCTCAGCGCGCTCGACACCGTCTCCCCTGCCCGGCTGCTGGCGCCGCACCTGGGCGGGCCGCGCCCGGATTTCATCCTGGCAGTCGGGAAGGCCAGCGTGCCGATGGCCCGCGCGGCGCTGGACGTTCACCCGGGCGTTCCTGCGCTGGTGGTCACCCCGCACGGAACTGCCCCGGACCCTGAGGCTCCGACCAGTGAGGGGTGGGCGGGGGTGGATGTCATCGAGGCGGGCCACCCGGTGCCGGACGGCGGCAGTATCCGGGCGGGGCACGCGGCCCTGGAAGCGCTGGGGGCCCTGCGGGCCGGGCAGGGGGCGCTGGTGCTGCTGTCCGGCGGTGGGAGTGCGCTGCTGTGCGCGCCGCGCGGCGTGACCCTGGCGCAGAAGCAGGCGCTGACCGGTGAGTTGCTGCGTTGCGGAGCAGACGTCACGGAGATCAACACGGTCCGCAAGCACCTGTCGGCCGTGAAGGGCGGTCAGCTGGCGCAGGTCACCCGCGCGCAGTTGCGGACGCTGGTCCTGTCGGATGTGGTGGGCGACCCGCTGGACATGATCGCCAGCGGCCCCACCGTGCCCGACCCGACCACCTTCGCGGACGCGCTGGCCGTGCTGGACCGCTACGGGCTGGCCGCCCCGGAGGCCCGCGCGCACTTTCGCAGTGGCGCGCCGGACACGCCGGACACCCTGCCGGACGCGCCCGCCACGGTGATCGGCGGGAACCGCCACCTGCTGGACGCCGCGCGGTCGTACCTGACAGCCCGGGGCGTGCGCACACTGATCCTGGGGGACACCTTCACCGGCGAGGCCCGCGCACTCGCGGCGTTCCACGCGTCCCTGATCCGCAGCGTGCGGGAGCACGGCACGCCCACGCCGCGCCCCGTCGCGTTCCTGTCGGGCGGCGAGGCGACCGTCACGCTCGGCCCGGACGCGGGGCGGGGCGGGCGGAACCTGGAGTTCGCGCTGGCCCTCCTGACCGAGCTGGGTGGCACCCCGGCCGGGCTGCGCGGCGTGCACGTCCTGTCCGCCGGGAGTGACGGCGTGGACGGCAGCAGCGACGCGGCGGGCGCAGTCCTGCACCCGGACAGCCTGGACCGCGCCCGCGCGCTGGGTCTGGATCCGCGCGGGTACCTGCGCCGTCACGACGCGCACCCGTTCTTCGACGCGCTGGGTGACCTGCTGCGCACCGGACCGACCGGGCACAACGTCGGTGATGTCCGCGCCATACTGATCGAATGACGCGCACCCTCCCCCGCCCGGCGTGAGCGGCAGGGCACCTCACAGCGCCGGGCGTGTCGTACGGATTCCGTCTGTTTCGTTCACAGATCGGAAGATCACCGATCTGCCAACTCCACGCCCGGAATCCCCCTTGCTCCTACTCGCTCTGCTGCGCAGCTCTCCGAGTCCGCTCGGAGTGAGCGGTATGGGCACACGGTTCATCCGGAGTCCGTGTCAGTCGTGGTCGAGGACGCGGTTACGGCCGTCGCGTTTCACGCGGTACAGGCGGCGGTCCGCGTCCCCGAGCAGCCGGTCGAAGTCCGGGGTGGCCGTCTGGGCCACGCCGATACTCAGGGTGACGCTCATGCCGGGCGCGACGCTGCTCCAGGGATGCAGCCGGATGAGCTGCTGGAGGTCGTGGCAGCTGGCGCTGAGATCCCCGGCGGGCCCCGGGCGCAGCAGCACGAATTCCTCGCCGCCGTAGCGCGCGGCGATGTCGCCAGGGCGGGCCACGTCGAGAATCATGCGGGCCACGCGTTGCAGCACGAGGTCACCCGTCTGGTGGCCCCAGGTGTCATTCACGACCTTGAAGTGGTCGATGTCGATCAGCGCGGCGCTCAGGGGGGTGTGGTCGGTGGCGGTCTGCACGAGGTGCTCGCCCTCGGTGAAGAGGTGCTCGCGGTTGGCGAGGCGGGTCAGGTGGTCGGTGCGGCCCAGTTCGCGGATGCGGGCGTTCAGGGCGCGCAGTTCCTGCAGGTGTGCCTGGAGTTCGGCGTTGCGCTGGCGTTCCTCGCGCGCCTGATCCTGCAGGGACTGGATGCGGGCGAGGATCTCGAAGGTCTGGAAGTTCTGGCGGCGTTCGGCGGCGTGGGTGCGGCGGGTGTAGGCGAGGGTCTCGCGCAGGTGGTGCAGGGCGGCGGCGGGATCGCCGAGGTGCTCGAGCAGGCCGCTGAGCTGCTCGTGCAGGTCGGGCAGCAGGACGTGGTCACCCAGGAGCGTCAGGTCGCGCAGCGCGTCTGAGAGCAGCGTGCTGGCAGCCTGGGGGTCGGCGTGCGCGGCGAGGGCCAGGGCGACGATGGCGCGCAGTTCCGGGTTGCGGCTGTCGTCGTGCAGCTGCCGCAGGCGCCGCTGGGCGCGGCGGCGTTCAGCGGCGCTGGTGCCGGGGGGCTGCACGAGCAGCAGGGTGGTCAGCAGGCTGGCTTCCAGGTGGGGGTGCTGGTCGAGGTGCGGGTAGCGCAGGGCCTGCTGCACGTGCCGGTGGGCGCTGGGGAGGTCACCCTCGTCCCGGTCGAATTCGGCGAGGTTGGCGTGGGCGATGGCGACGCCGAAGGTGTAATTCAGCCGCCGGAAGGTACCGAGCGCCTCGGTGATGTGCGCGCGGGCCCGCTGCGGGTCGCTGCGGCGCAGTTCGACAGCGAGGTCGTGCAGGGCGGTCGCGGTGAGTTCCGCGTCATTGATGTGCCGGGCCAGGGAGACCTGTTCCTCGTACAGTTCGACGGCGCGGTCGGCCCGGTTCACGGTGCTTTCGAGGGCCGCGAGGATGTTCAGGGCCCGCCCGAGCCACACGCTGGGCTGCCCGAGGCGCAGGGTGCCGATCGCGGCGCTGATGTCCTCGGTCGCCTGCGGGAGCTGCCCGTCGCGCCAGTCGAGGTACCCGAGCAGCACGCTGGCCTGCGTGTGCGCGGGGGTGTTCAGGTGCGCGCGGGCACTCTGGCGGGCGCGGACGGGGTCCGTGTCGCGCTCCTCCCAGGCCTGCGCCAGGGTGAGGTGGAGTGGGGCGGGCGCGTCGGTCATGATTTCTGCTGTCACGATACGGCGCGCGGGGGGATCAGCGCCGGTCACTTGTCGTGGCCCCCGTCAGGGGCACGGCAACAGGGAGGGTCAGGGCGCGGCCCAGAACGCCCCGAGCGCCTCGACCACCTCGCTGGTCTTCTCAAAGTGCGGCAGGCCGTCGGTGCCCTGGATGCGCACGGCGCGCACGCCGGGTTGCGCCGTGAACTGCGGGAGGCGGTCGAAGGACACGAAGGCGTCCTGGTCGTACAGCACCAGCGTGGGAATCTGCAGGCGGCTGTAGAGGTCGCCGTAGGCGTCGGCGGTGAACAGCTGCCCGCTGATGAAGTACACCGGGGCGTACTTCGCGCCGGGCTGCCGGGTGGTGTCCAGCGAGTAGTTCACGAGGCCCTGGTCCACGACACCCCGGAAGGAGCGGCTCAGGAAGTACTCGATGCTGATGCGGGTCCGCAGCAGCGCGTACAGCGGGGTGCTGACGGCGTTCAGGCGGTTGTAGAGGGTCTGCCCGCCGTCCTCGTCCGCAGCGCGCTGGGTGCCGCCGCGCGGCTGGCCCAGGCCGCTGGGGCTGATCAGGGCCAGCGTGCGGATGCGGGGCTCCTGCAGCGCGGCGCGCGCGGCGAATTCGCTGCCCAGGCTCAGGGCGACGACGTCCACGTCGCGGCCCACCTCGGCGACCAGGGCGGTCAGGGCACCCGTCATCAGCTCGGAGGTGTACTGCACGTCCGGGCGGTCGCTGCTGCCGAAGCCCGGCCATTCCAGCACGTACACCGGGCGCTTCCCGGCGAAGGCGTCCCACAGCGGCTTCATCTCGTAGGCGCTGGCGGCGGCGTTCACGCTGACGGTCAGGATCAGGGGACGGCCCTCGCCACGCGGGTCGGCGTAGTACGCGACCCGCCCGAAGCCCGGCAGGGTCAGGAACCGGCGCTCGCCACTCAGGGCGGGACGCAGGGTGGTGGTCGCGGCGGGGGCGGCAGCGGTCTGGGCGGCGGCCACCTGGGTCTGCGCGGCAGCGACGGCGCCCACGGTCAGGCCGCCCAGCAGCAGACCCAGGGTCACGGCGCGGCGCACCCGGCTGGGGCGGGGGGTCGCGCGGAGCTCGGTGCGGGAGTGCGTCATGCCTCCATCCTCCCGGCCCCTCCCGAGGGAAACTGTCCGGGAGAACCCAGTGTGTCTTCATGTGCCCTTCGGCTGCGGCGTGCGGGCGGCTGCTCTATGCTGCGCGGCGATGCGTGCCGAACTGCTGTCCCGCGTGCTGTCCCTGCTGCCCGACCCGGCCCACGCCGGGCGGCCCGAACTCGCCGCGTACCACGCGATGCTGCGCGACTACCCCGGGCGCGGCGGCAAGGGCATCCGCAGCGACCTGCTGCTCGCCAGCGCCCGCGCGCACGGCGTGCAGCCCGGAACCCCGGCGTGGGAGGGTGCGCTGTGGCTCGCCGCGGCGCTGGAACTCTTCCAGAACTGGGTGCTGATCCACGACGACATCGAGGACGACAGCGAGGAACGCCGCGGCCGCCCGGCCCTGCACCGCCTGCACGGCGTGCCCCTGGCGATCAACGCCGGGGACGGCCTGCACGCCTACATGTGGGCGGCCGTGCACCGCGCGGGCGTGCCCGGCGCGATGGAGGCGTTCCTGGAGATGATCCACCGCACCGCCGAGGGCCAGCACCTCGACCTGGGCTGGGTGGAGGCCCGCGAGTGGAATCTGACCGAGCGCGATTACCTGGACATGGTGCGCCTGAAGACCGCGTACTACACGGTCGTCGTGCCGCTGCAACTGGGCGCGCTGGCCGCCGGGGCCGCGCCGCACCCGGACTTCCTGCCGGCCGGGCTGGCGCTGGGCGCGGCGTTCCAGATCCGCGACGACGTGCTGAACCTGAACGGCGACCCCGCCAAATATGGCAAGGAGATCGGCGGCGACCTGCTGGAGGGTAAACGCACCCTGATCGTCCTGCACTGGCTGGCCCACGCCCCCGCCGATCAGCGTGACGCCTTCCTGGCGCAGATGCACCGTGACCGCCCCGACAAGGACGCGGGCGTCATCGCGGACATTCACCGCTGGCTGCTGGAGAGCGGCAGCGTCGCCTACGCGCAGGCCTACGCCGACCGTGAGGCCGTCACGGGCCTCGCCGCGCTGGAGGGGGCCCTGGCGGACGCCGCGAACCCGCAGGCGGCGCAGGACCTGCTGGGCGCCATGCGGACCCTCGCGACCCGCGATTACTGAACCCGCATTCGGATCGGAGGGGGCGGCAGCGCCCCCTCCGTTTCTGTCTGCTCAGCCCCGGGCGAGGGCCAGGGCCTGCGGGGCGGAGCGGGCGAAGGCCTCGTTCAGCGCGCGGATCACGTCGTGGCGGGGCGTGCCGTCCGCGTTCAGGTACAGCCCGGAGTTCACCTCGATGCCGAACGCCGCGCGGCCCGGCGCTGCGTACGCGGCGCTGATGGTGTCGGTCTGCCACGGCACGCCCACCTGCACGTCTGGGTGGGGGGTGCCCGCCAGCACGGGCGCGAAGGCGTCGGCGCAGGCGGCGCGCAGGGCCTCCCACCCCGCGCGCGGGAAGGTGGGGGCATCGTCCGTGCCGGTCATCAGGCACAGGCCCGGGCGGGGTGTGCCCGTGTCGTGGCTCAGAGCCGGGCCGTTTGGGGCCATGCAGTGCCCCACGATGAGCAGCGCGGCCTCCTGCGCCTCCAGGGTCACGAGCGCGTGGAAGGGATCCCAGTAGCGGCGCAGCCGGGTTTCGCGCGCCGCCTCGCTCAGCGTGAACTCCGGCGGGTAGAGGGACTGACGGTCGAAGGTGCCGCGTTTGATCACGCCGTTCTCGTCCCGGTCGTCCCGCTCGCGGTTCAGGTCCACCGCGAAGCGACTCCAGGCGGCCTGCACGCTGCGCGCGCCCGGCAGGTGGAAGATCAGGTCGGTGTACGGGTCGCCGTCCAGGAACACACGGCTCAGGAGCGACTCGCGCGCCCTGGCGTTCAGGAGGTCCGGGCCGAGCATGTCGCTCAGCACCTCGGCGGGCAGCGCGCCGGACGGGTGCGGCGTCACGACCAGCAGTCGGTTCAGTTCAGGCACGCCCGGAGGATACGCCCATCAGCGGGGCCACAGGCGCCCCACCCACCCGGCGGGGTTGGTGCCCTCGCCGCGCACGCGGATCTCCAGGTGCAGGTGCGACCCGGCGCTCAGGCCGGTGTTGCCGACCTCGCCGACCTTGTCGCCCCTCTTCACCTTCTGCCCGACCCTGGCGGTCACGCGGCTCTGGTGGAAGTACAGGCTCACCACACCCGCCCCGTGGTCGATGACGACCAGACCGCCGCGTACCGGGTAGCGCCCGGCGATCACGACCGTCCCGTCGTTGACGGCCAGCACGGGCGTCCCGGCCTTCGCGGGGTAGTCGGTGCCGAAGTGATACGCGACCGGGCCGCCCGCCACGTACGTGCGCGGCTGCCCGAACGACGAACTGGTCGGTGACACGCCCCTGAGCGCGGGCGCGAAGGGTCTGCTCCAGGCCTGCGGGGTGCGGCGTGCGTATGCCTTCTCCACCAGCGCGTCCTCCGCTGCGCGGGCGGGGTCCACCAGCACCTTGCTCACGCTGGGGGGCAGGTTCAGGTGCTGGATGGGATCTTCCAGGCCCAGCACCGGGATGCGGCCGCGCACGAGCTCCCCGTCCAGGCTCACCTCGTACACGACCGGGGTGGTCTTGCCCAGCACCACGCGGCCCACCACCACGAACTGCCCGGCGCCGCCGATGGGCCGCAGGACCTCGTTGGGCATCCGGACGTCCTCGCCGACCTCGCTGGGGAAACGCACGGTCGCCTGCGCGGCCCGCGCGCCGCTCAGGCCCAGCAGGAACGCGTCACCCATGCGCAGGCTGGTGGGCACCGTGATGTTCACGCCCGCGATGCGGGCCGTGGCGGGCGTGGGCGCCAGCTGCCCCGCCGGGAGCGGCGCGGGCAGGCCCGGCTTCTCGGTCGCGGTGGGCGGCGTCTCGCCCCTGGCGGGCAGTTGCAACGTCTGCCCGACCTCCAGCGTGGTGCCGGACAGGTTGTTCAGCCGCAGCAGGGCGTCCACGGTCGTCCCGTTCACCCGCGCGATCGAGTACAGCGTGTCCCCGGCCCGCACCACGTACGGGGCGGCCAGGGCCGGCAGCGCGGTCAGGAGCACAAGGGCGGCCAGCGTTCGGCGCGTCATGCGCCCTACCCTACGCGCAGGACGTGAGAAACCGCCCCCGGATCCACATCCGGAGGCGGCGCCCTCGTGCCCGGTCAGTCGAGGTCGAGGGTCAGGGTGACGGGGCCGTCGTTGGTCAGGTCGAGGACCATGTGCGCGCCGAAGACGCCCTCGCCGACCGGGAGGCCCAGGGCGCGCAGCGCGGCGTTGAAGGTGTGGTACAGCGCGCGGGCGTGGTCGGGCGGGGCGGCGGCGGTGAAGCTGGGGCGGTTGCCGCCGCGCGTGTCGGCGTACAGCGTGAACTGGCTGACGCTCAGGATGCCGCCGCCGATGTCCTGCACGCTGCGGTTCATGCGGCCCTGCTCGTCGCCGAAGATGCGCAGCTTGGCGATCTTGGCGGCCATGGCGTGGGCGGTGGCGTCGGTGTCGCCGGGCGCGACGCCCAGCAGGACGAGCAGGCCGGGGCCGGTCTGCCCGGTCAGTGCACCGTCGACGGTGCAGGTGGCGCGGGTGACACGCTGGAGGGTGGCTCGCACGTCAGTTCGCGTCGGGAGCAGCGTCGGGGCTGGCGCTGGGCGCGGCGAGGCGTTCGCGGACGCTGCCGATGGCGCCTGTGAGCAGGTCGGCCTCGGTGAAGTCCAGGTTGCCGCGGGTCTTCTCGGCGAGCATGGTCAGGAGTTTCAGGCTGCGCTCGGCGGTCTGGCGGGCGCGGCGTTCTTCCAGCAGGCCGTCGCGGGCGGCGCTGGCGGTGGCGGCGTTCAGGTCGCCCAGGGCGGCCTCGGCGGTCGCCTGCAGGGAGTTCACGAGTCCGACGAATTCGGGGTTCGGCATGGCTGGAAGTGTAGCGGCTGCCAGTGGTTCGCCGCCCGCCTGCAGGGCAGGGGGCGGCGTGGTGGGGTGGGGTCTTCAGCTCAGGCGGGGGCGTTTGCTGCGGGCCTCGCGGCGGGTCTTGGGGTCCAGGCCGACGAGCAGGAAGAAGTTCTCCAGCGCGTTTTCCTGACCCTTGATGTCCGGGTGTTCGTGTTCGGGCGTGCCGGTCACGAAGGGCAGGGTGCGGTAGAGGTCCAGCGCGTGGGTGATGACCTCGTCGGGGCCATGGTCGTCGGCGAACGCGCCGAGGCGGGTGTAGACCTCGCGGCGGCTCTCGGCGTGTGTCAGGAACGCGTCGGGGTGCGGGGTTTCGCCCGCGCGGAGCATGTCCTGCCGGGCGATGCGGCGGTAGTGCTTGAGTCCGGTCTGGATCTGCTCGGTGGAGAGGATTTCCTTCATGCCGTCCTCCAGGGTACCCCGCGCGCCGCCGGTGGGGCGAGGTGCGGGGTGCTGTGCCGAGTATAGGCAAGGAGGCTGCCGGTGCGTGCGGCGCGGCTCATGAGGCGGCGCGGCCTGCGCGTATACCCGTGTGCATGATGTGTATCGTCCGCACTGTCAGTGACGTGTGTGGAGGCCGTCGGTCGTCATCCCTTCGGTGGAGCTCGCCGGGTCCGCGAGGCGTCCGCGTGAGAACGCTGAGGGTGTGGCATTTTCGCCAAATGCTCCGCAGGGCGTGTAGCAAAGCACTTTCCGGGCACCGTGCGGCATGAGTCTTATTCTGAGAATCATGGCAACACCAGTCCGTTTCTGACTCATAAATCAGCTTTGCGGACGTATAGAGGGCGTATAGGCGCATACAACGTGCCGGAAAAAAGATGAATTAAGGACGAATAAATAAAGGTAGGTTAAACTTGCCCTACCGATGAAAGCCACGCGCGCCCTCCTGACCCTCCTGGCCCTGTGCGGAACCGCCACCGCCGCCTCCTACACCGTCAAACCCGGCGACTCCCTGTACTCCATCGCCAAGAAGGCCGGGGTGGACGCCCCCACCCTGATGAAACTGAACAAGCTGCCCAGCACCACCATCCAGGTCGGGCAGACCCTCAACCTGGGCGGCACCCCCGCACCCGCCGCGCGCCCCCAGGCCGCCGCGCCCGCCGCGGCCCCCCAGGGCGTCAGCATCCGCGCCGCCGCCACCCGCTTCCTCGGCGCCCGCTACGTGCTCGGCGCGACCGGCGGCGGCGCCCTGGACTGCAGCAGCTACACCATGAGCGTCTTCCGCCAGCTGGGCATCAACCTGCCCCGCACCGCCGCGCAGCAGTGGCGGGTCGGCAGCGCCGTCAGCCGCCGCGACCTGCGCGCCGGGGACCTCGTGTTCTTCAACACCATGGGCCGCACCGCCAGCCACGTCGGCGTGTACCTCGGCGACGGCATGATGGCCAACGCCAACAGCTACCGCGGCCGCACCGTGATTGAACCCCTCTTCGCGAACTCCTACTGGGCCAGCCGCTACGACGGCGCCCGCCGCGTCCTGAACTGACCGTCGCCGCAGCGCTTTCATCGGACCCCCGCCCCCACCAGGGCGGGGGCGCTGCTTTACCATCAGAGCCGGGCGGCCCGGCTCAGCGTTCGCCGGGCGAACTGAGCGTCACGAACGTGCCCGACCCCTGATGCGCGGCCGTGTAGAGCACGGTCTCCCCCGCGCGTGTCAGGACCGCCTCGGCCTGAATGCCGTCGTCCGGCAGGGCGTGCGCGACCGCGTACCCGCGCGCCGTCAGCAGGTCCCGCACCAGGGCCGGGTCCCAGCGGGCCAGCGTGAACTGCTCCACGCGCGTCTGACCGCTGCGAACCTCGCGCCGCACGCCCCGCGACGACGGGCACGACGGCGTCAGGTCCGCCGGGCGGTCCGCGACACCCCACACCCGCGCCGGATCCGCGAAGCAGTACAGCTCCCCGCGCCAGCGTGCGCCGGACTGCCACCACACCACCCCCCCCAGCACGGCGAGAACGGCGAGAGCAGCGGCAAGGACAGCAGGAGCACGCATGACCCGCAGGCTAGCGCGCCGCACGCCCCACGGCCCAGTGCTCCGGGGCGGAGCGGGTCAGGGCGTCGCGCCGCGCCAGGTCCGGGGTCTGGGGGTCGTCACCTGCCGGATGACGCCGGGCGGGGCGCTCGCGGTCACGTGAGGCTGGCAGCCAGGGTGCGCCGTTGCCCTCCGGCGCCGTCGCTGACCAGACCGCCGTGGTCCGTGACGGTGGTCTGCACGTCCTCCTGCCCCAGCCGCCGCACGGATTCGTGGGCCCGGGGGAGGTCCGGGGTGGCACCGGGCCTGGGTGGTGTGGCCGGGCGTGGCGATGACGCGCACGCCGCCGGGCAGGTGGTCCCCGTCCCCCACGCGCCGCTGGACGGGTAAGCGGCCGGGTTCGCGGTTCAGCAGGGCGCGCATGAGTGGGTTGAGGTTCGGGTCGTCCAGCAGGGCGCGGGCCTGTTCGCGGCTGGGGAGACTCTGGGCGCGCCGGTCGCCGGTGACATACGGCACCTCGTCGTCCAGCGCGCAGACTTCGGCGTCAGTGGCCCGCACGACGTCCTCCAGGCTGCCGGTCGAGGGCGTCATGCACCACGAACCTCGCGCCGCACCTGCCCGAGGGCGTACCCGCCCTGGGCGAGTTCGTCGGTGATCGTGCCGAGCATGTCGGGCGGTCCGGCGTCCATCAGGGTCAGGATGTGGTCGGGCCCGACGGGCGCGACCGGGTGGAGCAGGCCGGGGCCCACCTTGAGGGTGGCCGGCGAGTCCAGGAACGGCACCGAGGCGGCCAACGGGCGCAGCCTACCGCCTGTCGGGGTTCCCCGAGGTACGGGGCACCGTGGGAGTCTACTCGGCCTGTTCGGCTTCTTCCAGAGTGATGCCCAGCAGACCGTCCACGTCCAGGAGGATGACCTGCTGGCCGTTGCTCTTGACCAGTCCGGCCTGCTGGAGGCGGCGCATGACACGTGAGACGGTCTCGCGGCTGGACGAGATGCGGGCCATGATGTCCTGGGTACTCAGGGGGAGCACCTCGGGGTTGGGAACGCCGGCGCGGACGCGCTGCTGGTAGAGGTTCGTAAAGACGTGACTGAGGGCGGCCTCGGTGTTCAGGCCGAAGGCGATCAGCTCGTCGTTCAGGAACGTGACGCGTTGCACGAGCATGGCGCTGAGGTTCCACAGCACGTCGGGATAGCGGCGCAGGATCTGCTGGAAGTGCGTGCGGTACAGCATCAGGGTGGTGACGTCGCTCAGGGCGCGGACGGTGGCGCTGCGTTCCCCGCCGCCGAGCACGGCCGTCTCGCCGACGACGGCCGGGGCGTACACGTCGCCCATGACCCGTTCGCGGCTGCCCAGGCTGACGCGGGACACGCGGACGACGCCGCGGGTGATCAGGTGCAGCGCCTCACCCTCGGCGTCCTGTTCCAGGATGGCCTGACCGGCCCGGAAGTGACGTTCGGTGGTCACCTGGGACGCTTCCAGCAGCGCCTCCTGGGGCACATTCTGAAAGAGTGGTGAGCGCTTGAGATCGTCCTGCCGGGCCATGACCTGCCCATCCTAGCCTGACTTGGCACGCCTGAACAGTCACCGCGTGAGATGCAGGCCAGCGCGCGAATGCGAATCCCGCCGGTCAACAGGATGCGGATGTGGGAACGGTTCCGCTGTAGGATGCGCCGCGTGACCCGCGCGCCCACCTCCGTCCGCACCGTTCCCCCGGCCCTGGAGGGCCGCGCGCTGGTCCAGGCCTTCGGCGCGCAGACGGTCTTGCGCGGCGTGAGCGTCGCCGTGCAGCCGGGTGAAGTGGTGGCCGTGACGGGCCCGTCGGGCAGCGGCAAGAGCACGCTGCTGCACCTGCTGGGCGGCCTGGACACCCCGCAGTCGGGCGAGGTGCACTGGGCAGGCGAGCGGGTGGATTCACTGGGGACGCAGCTGCGCGCGCAGCGCCGCGCCGCGCAGCTGGGGCTGGTGTTCCAGCATCACTACCTGCTGGAGGACCTGACGGTGCTGGACAACGTCCTGATTCCCACGCGGCTGTCCGGCCGGGGCGACGGGGTGAGGGCGCGGGACCTGCTGGCGCGGGTGGGCCTGTCGGGCCGTGAGGACGCGTACCCGGGCGTGCTCAGTGGCGGGGAGCGGCAGCGGGTGGCGGTGGCGCGGGCGCTGGCGGCGCACCCGGCCGTGGTGCTGGCCGACGAGCCGACCGGCAGTCTGGACCGCGCGAACGCGCAGGCGGTCGCGCAGCTGCTCGTGAATCTCGCGCGGGAGGAGGGAGCGGGCGTGCTGCTCGTCACGCACGACGACCGCCTGACCCGCTACGCGGACCGCACGCTGCACCTCCTCGACGGGCAGTTCACGGACGAGGCCCCGGACTTCGCGTGACGGCCCGTGCCACAACAGACGGGGCCGCCCAGCGGTGACACCGGGCGGCCCAGGAAAGACCGGTTACTGCCTGATGATCTGCGCGTCCTTGGGGAGCTGGCGGATCGCAGTCGCGGTGACGCCGCTGTTCACCTTGTAGCTGCTGACGGTCAGGTCCGCGATGGTCTTGCCGCCGCTGAGCAGCTGGATGCGCGTGGGGCGCCAGCCGGCCTCGGTGATCCACACGCGGCTGCTGTCGCCGCCGCCGGTCCTGGGCGTGGCTTCCAGCTGGTACACGCGCTTCCCGGCCGTCCCCGTGGTCCCGAGGAGCTTGACGTTGTAACGGGCGAGCATGCTGGCGGTGTTCGTCAGCTGCGTGAAGTCCAGGCCCAGCCCCGCCTGATCGGCGGCCTTCTGCGCGCTGGTCACGGTGATCTGATTGGTGAGGTACATGTACTGGCGGATCTCGGTCCTGTCGGCCACGATGACGTTGTCGGCCAGCGCGTCGGGCGCCATGAACTGCACCCGGGCGAGGCTCTGGGCGGGGATGGCCTTGACGGTCAGGTCGATCTTCTGCGCGGCGCTGTCGAAGCTGGCGTTCCCACTGAGGCGGAAGGAGACGTCCTTGGCGGCCTTCTGCGCGGCGTCCACCTTGTTCACGATGTCCTGCGCGGACTGCGCGCCCGCGACGCTCAGGAGGCCCGCAAGGAGGGTCAGGGTCAGGCGTTTGCTCATGCGTGGCAGTATCCCGCGCGCCCTCATGAGAAGGGAAGCGGGCGCCTGACGGAAGGTTTAACCTCGCGCCAGGACGGGATTTATCATCACAATCCGGTCAGCATGGCGCGGGCAGATGCGGGGGGACCCTGAACCGCACCCGCCCCACCTGCCCGCCCGACCTGAATCCCGCCGTCAGGGGCGGCCGAGGTCGATGCTGTACCCCACCTTGACGCCGAAGCCCAGCGCGCCGTCCCCACTCCGGCCACCCGCCACGTCCACGTTCACGCGGCCGCTCCCGGCAGGCACGCTGGCGTTCACGCCCGCCCGCAGGGGCGCCGCCGCGACCCGCCAGGATTCGTATGTGGCGTAGGCGCGCAGCAGGCTCCCCTCGCCCAGCAGGTCCGGCGCAGCGACACTGCCGCCCACACCCCAGGTGGCCTGCGCGGCCAGGGTGCTGGGGCGGCTGCGCCAGCCGGTCACGCCCGCCAGCGCGTCGAGGTTCAACGCCACGCCCGCCGGGGTCGCGTACCCCACGCCGCCCGTGACGGCCAGCAGGTCCGGACCGCCGCGCACGCCCGCGCGCCACGTGACGGTGCCGGTCACCTCGGTCTCCGGGTCGGGGACGGGCGCGGGGTCACTGCCGTCCCCGGCGTCCTCCGGCAGGTCTGCCGGGTCGGGCGCCACCACGCGCGTCAGGGCGCGGCGGCCCTCCACGCCCAGCGTCCCGTGCGCCTGCGGACCGAACTCGCC
Organism: Deinococcus soli (ex Cha et al. 2016); assembly: GCF_001007995.1. Lineage (NCBI taxonomy): Bacteria > Thermotogati > Deinococcota > Deinococci > Deinococcales > Deinococcaceae > Deinococcus > Deinococcus soli (ex Cha et al. 2016). Next base: position 598,112 of record NZ_CP011389.1, read on the forward strand.
GCCCAGCACTGCCACGATGTCCCGGTTCACGCGGTACCGGAGAGCCAGGTCCGCGTTCCAGCCGCGCACTCGCAGATCGGTGGGCGCCTCGGCGTACGCGGCGAGCGGGTCAATACCCGTCGCGGGCAGCGTGAACACCGCCCCCCCACCACTGACCGCGACCGGGCCGGCACTGCCACTCACGCGGCTGCTGAGGCGGTACTCGCGGTTCAGGGTGACGGTCAGGTCCGTGCGGGCCGACACGGTCGCCAGGGGCGGCAGGCTCAGTCCGCGGCGGTACCCGACGCTCAGGGCGCGGGAGGACACGGCGGCGCTCAGGGTACCGCCCGACACGCTCAGGTCATCCACACCGACCTGCCCCCACAGCGGGTACGTCCAGGGTCCAGTGGGGTTCGTGTACGCCACCCCGAAGTTCACGCTGGTGGCGTGCGCAGGAGAGGCAGCGAGCAACAGGCCACCCAGCAGGGCGGCGCTCAGGGGGACGCGCAGGTGAACTCGGAGCGGCATACCGGGCAGCGTAGCAGACGCCCCGCCGCGCGCCGCGCCTCCTCACGAACCGGTCAGTTTCACGTGAGGCGCGCGCGGTACGCTGCGCCGCATGCGACCCCTCCCTGCCCTGACGGCCGTCCTGCCCGCCCTGCTCCTGGGGGCCTGCGCGCCCCTGCAACAGATCGCGCTGGTCCCGCAGGTCGAGGTGCAGGGCGTGCGCCTGACCAGCCTGACCCTGCCGGGGGGCTTCGGTCGCGCGCCCGTCGCGAACCTGACCCTGAACCTGCGCGTCACGAACCCCAACCCCCTGCCCCTGCGCGTCGCGAATCTGGCGGGCTCCCTGATCATCGACGGGGCGAACGTCGGGGACGTGACCTTCCCGAACGTCGCCCTGCCCGCGCGCGGCAGCGCCGAGCAACTCGCGCAGGTCAGTGTGCCCGTCACGCTGAACACCGCCGCGTCGTTCCTGAAGGTCGCGCGCGGGCAACTGGTCACGTACCGCGTGGACGGCGGCTTCACCGCCGATTTCGGCCCGCTGGGCCTCCAGCAGTTCGGGCCGTTCACCCTGTCGCAGGGCCAGTGGAAGCAGGACCCGATCATCCCGTTCTGAGGCGCCTGCCCTCGCGCTACCCTGCGGGCGTGACCGACGCCACTTCTGACCTTCCGGACCCGCAGCGCGCCTGGGCGTACCGACCGGCCTCTCCCCTGCCCGGCGCGCCGGATGGGCCGCTGCGGGGGCTGACGTTCAGCGTGAAGGACCTGTTCGGCGTGTCGGGCTGGCCGCTGCGGGCGAGTACGCGCGCGCCCGTGCCGGACCCCGGCGTGAGCCCGCTGGTCACGCGGCTGCTGGCGCTGGGCGCGTCGGCGGTCGGGAAGACGCACCTGCATGAGATCGCGCTGGGCATCACGGGCCTGAACGGCTTCGGCGGGACGGACCACCCCGGGCTACCGGGGCGGGTGCCGGGCGGCAGCAGCAGCGGCGCGGCGGTCAGCGTGGCCCTGAAACAGGTGGACTTCGCGCTGGGGACCGATACGGGCGGCAGCATCCGCGTGCCCGCCGCGTGGTGCGGCGTGGTGGGGTTCAAACCCACCAAGGGGCACCCGGCGTGGCCGACAGGCGGCGTGCTGCCGCTGTCCGTGACGTGTGATCACGCCGGGCCGCTCGCGCGGGACGTGGCGACGGTGGCGCGCGTCCAGGAGGCCCTGACCGGGCGGGCCGTGCCGGAGGTCGCCGTGCGGGGCCTGAGGGTGGGGCTGTGGCTCCCGGACGGCTGGGTCACGGAGGATGTCCGCGCCGCACTGCGGGACGTGGCGGGCACCCTGTCCCGCATGGGCGCGACCGTGCAGCCCGTGGACTTCCCCGAGGTGCTGGACGCGTACTCCCCGATCGTGCTGAGCGAAGCGGCGCACGTGCACCGCAGCGCGCTGCGGCTGGACGACCCGGGCTTCCTGCCGTTCACGCTGGCGTCCCTGCGGCAGGGCGCGGCCCTCACGGGCACGGAGGTCCAGGCCGCCCACGACCGCCGCGCCGCGTACCGCGCGCAGCTGGACGACCTGCTCACCCGCTTCGACCTCATCCTCGCCCCGGCGGTGCCCACCTCGCCCCCCGCGCAGGGGCAGGACGAGGTGCTCCTGCCGGACGGACCCACCCCACTGCGCCGCGCGGTGCTGCGCCTCACCGCGCCGTTCAGCCTGCTGGGCGCGCCCGTGGTGGCCCTACCCACCCGCACGCCGTTCGTGGGCGCGCAGCTGATCGCCCCGCACGGCCAGGACGACCGCCTGCTGGGACTGGCCCGTGCGCTGGACCGTACCCTGGACAGCGAATGAAAGCCCTGTCGCTCCTCCCTGTCCTTGCGCTGCTGAGCGCGTGCGCGCCCACCGCCCAGACCCAGCCCACCTACACCTACGAGGGCGAGGCCCGCTTCCTGCTCCTCCCGCAGAAACTGCGCGTCACGTACACCGTGAACCCAGGCACGCACGAGGCGCGCGGCGAGTATCGCAACCTGAGCAGCGGCGACACCTTCACCCTGACCGGCACGCAACTCCCCGGCCCGGACGGCGAGACGTTGACCGCGAAGATTGACCCCGGCGACACTCCCCGACTGAACGCCAGCCTGCTGGGTTTCGGGATCAGCAACGTGCCCCTGAAAGCCAGCGGCACCCTGTCCGCCACCATCACCGCCACCCGCCTGAGCGGCACCCTGCGCGTCAACGGCCTCAGCTACCCCGTCACCCTGACCCGCGTGCGCTGAACCGGTCAGCCCCGCTTCATGAGCCGCGCGTACCCTGCCCCCCATGCGCCCCCTCCCGCACGCCCGCCCCGCGCTGACCGCCGCCCTGCTCCTGCTGCCGCCCGCCCTGAGCGGCTGCGCGTGGGGCGCGTACTTTCCCGCGATCACGCCCCTGGAACGGCAGGTGAACGGCGTGTACGAGGGCGAGGGCAATGGCCCGACCGGGCGCGTCCCGTACCGCCTGACCCTGGGCCTCGTGGAACGCGACGGGCGCGCCAGCGGCAGCCTCGTGAACCTGGAGAGCCGCAAGGTGTACGCCGGGAGCGGCAGCTTCAAACGCCTCGTGGACGGCACCGAGATCACCCTAAACCTGTTCGAGAACGGCGCGCACCGCGCGAACCTGTACGTCGTGCGGCGCGACACGGACGGGCAGATCCGCCTGGACGGGCACCTGCGGACCGTCGTGCTGGGCCGCGAAGCCCTCAGCTACAGCGTCAGCCTGCGCCCCGTGGCCGCGCAGCCCTGAGCCTGCCTACTGGTTGAACGGCTTTTCCTGAATGAGGGTGAACCCCCGGGTCTTGAGCGGAGCCGGACTGGACTGCGTGAACACCCGGTCCTCCCGCAGCGTCTGGAGGCCCGTGCGGAGGCTGAGCCCCACCTGCACTGTGACCAGCGCCGTGAGGAACCACGGCAGCACGCGCCGCCACACCGGACGCGGCGCCCACGGAGCCGCCGCCACCGCGCCCCCGGTGAACGCGGCCCGCAGTCGCCGCGCGTCCATCGCCAGGAGCAGCAGCGCCGCCAGCAGCAGGTGACCGCTGAACAGTTTCACCGGCACGTCGTAGAAGAGGTTCAGCGCGAACACGTTCGTCATCGTGACCGCCGCGACCAGCGCCCCTGCCGTCAGGGTGCGGCGGTGCATGAGCAGCAGCGCGGGCAGCACCTCGGCCACGCCCGCCACGAGCTGATACCCGGGACTGGCCGCCATGAACCGCCACAGCAGTCCCATCGGGCTGGACTCGCCGTACGTGCCCGCCAGCTGCCAGCTGTTCAGCAGCCCGAACTGCGAGAACGCGAACTTGCTCAGGCCATACATGGTCAGCCACCAGATCAGCACCAGCCGCAGGAACGTCCGCAGCGCCGCCCGCTGCCCCGCCGTGGGTGCCGTCCGCTGCCGCGCCGCCCAGACCAGCCCGGCGGCCACCGCCAGCAGCAGCAGGCACAGCGTCCACGCCCAGTCGAACGCCGTATCCCCACTGCCCGTCGGTTCGGGAATGGGCGGTACCGGCACCTGAAAGACCGCCCGGCTGACCACGTCCGCGAGCTGCCGCACGGCGGGCAATCCTTCCAGATGCAGGATCGGTTGCGTGCCGACACCCAGCGACAGGAACGCGTACGACGCCGGGAAGGTGAAGGCCAGCCGCCGCCAGAACGGACTGGCCGTCAGGGCGGGTTCAGCAGGGGCGGCGTTCAGGCTGGTCACGCCTTCCAGTGTGCCCCGCGCCGCGCCACTGCGGGACCGCACCTGCCGCCTCCAACCGCTGCCCCGCGACCCGTTAGAATCCCTGTCGCTGCTCCTGCCTCCGTGGAGGCGTGGAAAGGCCCCGGAATCCATCCGTCAGGCTGAGAGGAGAGTCATACATGAAGGCAATGATCGTCACCTACGGGTGTCAGATGAACGAGTACGACACGCATCTGGTGCAGTCGCAACTCGTGAGTTTCGGGGCGGACATCGTGGACAGCGTGGACGTGGCCGATTTCGTGCTGCTGAACACCTGCGCCATCCGCGGGAAACCCGTCGAGAAGGTCCGCAGTCTGCTGGGCGACCTGCGCAAGATCAGGGCCCGCCGCCCCCTGGTGATCGGCATGATGGGCTGCCTGGCGCAGCTGGAGGAAGGGCAGCAGATGGCGCGGAAGTTCGGCGTGGACATCCTGCTGGGGCCGGGCAGCCTGCTGGATATCGGGAAGGCGCTGGAGAGCAACGAGCGCTTCTGGGGTCTGGCGTTCCGGGATGAGCTGCACGATCACGTGCCGCCTGCGCCGGCGGGGCAGTTGCAGGCGCACCTGACGATCATGCGGGGGTGTGATCATCACTGCACGTACTGCATCGTGCCGACGACGCGCGGGCCGCAGGTGAGCCGTCATCCGGACGACATCCTGCGGGAACTGGATTCGCTGCTGGTGGCGGGGGTGCAGGAGGTGACGCTACTGGGGCAGAACGTGAACGCGTACGGCGTGGATCAGGGGGCGCGCGTGGGCGGGTACCCGAGTTTCGCGAATCTGTTGCGGCTGGTGGGGCGCAGTGGGGTGCGGCGCGTGAAGTTCACGACGAGTCACCCGATGAACTTCACGGAGGACGTCGCGGCGGCCATGGCCGACACGCCCGCCATCTGCGAGTACGTGCACCTGCCAGTGCAGAGTGGCAGCAGCCGCGTGCTGCGGCGCATGGCGCGCGAGTACACGCGGGAGGATTACCTGCGGCACGTGGCGGACATCCGCAAGCACCTGCCGCACGCGGTCCTGGCGACGGACATCATCGTGGGATTCCCCGGCGAGACCGAGGAGGACTTCCAGGACACCCTGAGCCTGTACGACGAGGTCGGCTTCGACAGCGCGTACATGTTCGCGTACTCGCCCCGCCCCGGCACGCCCAGCTATAAGCACTTCGACGACCTGCCGCGCGAGGTGAAGACCGAGCGGCTGGAGCGCCTGATCGCGCGGCAGAAGGAGTGGAGTGCCCGGAAGAACGCCGCGAAGGTCGGCACCATCCAGGAGTTGCTGCTGCGCGGCGAGGCGCACGACTCGGGCTTCCTGGAGGGCCACACGCGCGGCAACCACCCGACGGTGGTGCCCAAGGCGGTCGGCGTGACCGGCCCCGGCGTGCACCTGGCGCGGATCGAGCACGCCACGCCGCACATGATGTACGCGACACTCGTGGATTCGGCCGGGAACGCCCTGCCGGAGCTGCCGAAGCTGAACCCGGAGGCCGCCGCGCTGACGTCGCCCCTGGCGATGGCCTGACCGACCCCCACTGGACCGCGCCGCTTCCGCCTGTGCCGGGGGCGGCGCTCATGGTTCAGGGCGCGCCCACCAGACGCTTCTCAGGGAACCATCATGTTAAGGAGCAGTTCAGGCGCGAAAGTGAACCGCATGAACAAAGTGATCCTCGCCGCGCTCGCCACCCCCCTCATCCTCGCCTCCTGCGGCACCGCGCTGGGCGGCAGTGACGGCAGCGAGAAAATCCTGAGCGTCACCACCAGCCACACCAGCGCCGGCGCGCCCGTCCTGTGCAACAGCGTGAACGGCGCCGACACCGGCACGCAGATCACCATCGCCCTCGCAGCCGCCGGGACCCTCCAGAACGTCAAGGTGAACCTCACCGACGCCGCCGGGAAGACCGTCGGCACCACCGACGTGTCCGGCAGCACCCTCCTGAAAGGCGACAAGGACGGCGAGTACAAACTGCCCGTCACCCGCCGCGCGAACGAGAGCCTCACCGTGAACACCGCCGTCACCAGCCCCGCCGCCGTCACCGTCAGCGGCACCCCCGTCGCCACGCTGAAGGCCGACATCGTCATCAACCGCAGCCGCAGCAGCGTGAAACTGGCCAGCACGGTCGCGCTGCCCGTGTACGCCAGCTGCACGAAATAACCCCCCCGCGCCCCCGCACCGGCCCCCGCCGCGCGCGGGGGTCCTGCCGTTCATGACCCGCATGAGGACACGGGCGGGCTGTTCCTTCATTTGTGCAGGGACGTTCAAGCGCGCCGTCATGTTCACCGCGTGGGGGCGGCACACAGTGAGAGGCATGAAGAAACTGATGCTGGCCGCGGCGGGACTGACGGGCATTCTGGCAAGTTGCGGGTCGTACGGCAGCGCTCCGGACGGAAGCGGGAACGCGCGCGTGGTGGACATCACCACGGAGTACACCCTACAGGGCAGCAGCCCGGCGCAGTACGTGGGCTGTGACGCCGTCTCGAACCCGACTGATCCGAGCCGAGCGACAAGTACGCAGGTCGTGGTGAAGTTCGCAACGGGGGGTAGCGTCACGCAGGTGGACGTGACGCTGAAGGGCACGACGAACAGCGATTACGACGAGACGCAAACGTTCACCGTCGGCGACCTGAGCAAAGACAGCTCTGGGAACTATCAGGCTGTGTTTGACTTCAAGTCTGCTACGAACGATTTCCTGCCCGCCAGTATCATCGTTGAACCGAACGACCCTGTCCGCACACCCCGAGCCGTCACCGCGTCGAACCTCGCCGGGTCGTTCTACGCCGATCTGAAGGTGTACACCAGCACAGGCTCCTCCTTCATGATCAGCAGCGTCAACCTCAGCAAGGTGAACGTGTACCGCAACTGCACCCTGGCTGGCACTGCCCAGCCCCTCACCAAGTAATCGCCTGCCCCCCACATGGCCCCTGCCTTTTCGGTGGGGGCTTTGGCTGTTTTCTCATGTCAGGTCAGCTACCCATCACGAGGGCGTCAGGTTCGGCGGGCAGAGTGAGAGGCATGAAGAAGATCGCTCTGGCTGCCGCTGCCCTTGCCTCTGCCCTTGCCGGTTGTTCCGTGACGGTCAGCGTGCCGGATTTCACGCCGGGTACGCAGCCCTCGCCGTCGCTGCGACTGAAGGAGTTCACGTACAGCACGCAGTACCGCACGGCTGCGGATTACCGTGATCAGGACGGGACGTTCATTGCGGCCGGGTCGTACATCATCTGCGACAACAAGAGCACGACGATGTACGTGGATCTGGATTGGACGGGTGGCCTGAAGGAGGTCTACGCGCAGTTCGAGGGTCTGAAGACGGGTGGCACGAAGAACTTCAGCTTCTACTCGTATGGTGCGGCGGATTACAGCGGGTCGGGTCTGCTGAGCGCGACGTTCGGTCCGGGCACGGCGCCCCTGGGTCTGCCCGGTCAGCTGGGCGCGCAGGCGATCGTGGTGAACCCGGTGATTCTGGACGTGAAGGGCAACACGTTCGTGAAAGTGCAGGGTGTGGACGAGGCGGGGCGGTACAGCAACGTGCTGGAGTCGGCGCAGGCGTTCCCGGTCGTGGACTGCCAGTAAGCGTCACGTGATGCGCGCCGCCCCGGTTGCCTGGGGCGGCGCGTTGCTGTGGGGGTTCAGGTCAGGGGGGTGAGGCCCGCCTCGATCTGCGCGCGGTGCGGTTCGAGGAACGGCGCGAGGATCAGGGTTTCGCCCAGGTGGTCGGGGTGTTCGTCGACGGCGAAGCCGGGGCCGTCGGTGGCGAGTTCGATCAGGATGCCCTGCGGTTCGCGGTAGTAGATGCTCTGGAACCAGTGGCGGTCGACCTCGCCGCTGGTGCGCAGGCCCAGGCTGCTCAGGTGGGTGTTCCAGTTGTGGTACTGATCGTCGTGGACGCGCAGGGCGATGTGGTGCACGCCGCCCGCGCCGGGCCGGGCCGGGGGCAGGGTGGGGTCGATGCGCAGGTGCAGTTCGGCGTGCGGCCCGCCGCCTTGCATGGCGTACACGTGGATGGTGCGCCCTGGTTGTTCGGGGTCGGGGTAGGTGCCTGCGGGGGTGAGGTGGTAGGCGCGTTCGAGGACGCGGGTGGTGGGGAACAGGTTCGGGAGGGTCAGTTCGCTGGGGCCCAGGCCGAGGATCTGTTTGTCTACGGGGATGGGGCTGGCGTCCCAGGGGGTGCCGTCTGGGCCGCCCTCGACGAGGCTGAGGCGCTGGCCTTCGGGGTCGCTGAAGTCCAGGTGGGGGCGGCCGTGGCGGGTGACGGGCGTGACGGGGGTGCCGCTGGCGGTCAGGTGTGCCTGCCACCAGTCGAGGGTGCCGGTGGGGACGCGCAGGCTGGTGCGGCTGACGCTGTGGTTGCCGGGTTGTTCGCGGGGGACGTCCCACTGGAAGAAGGTGAGGTCGCTGCCGGGGGTGCCGTCGCGGTCGGCGTAGAAGAGGTGGTAGGCGGTGACGTCGTCCTGGTTGACGGTTTTTTTCACGAGGCGCAGGCCGAGGGTCTGGGTGTAGTACTGGAGGTTGGCGCGGGCGTCGGCGGTGACGGCGGTGACGTGGTGCAGGCCGTGCGGGGTGAGGGGCGTGGTGGTCATGCCCACACTCTAATTCGTTTGATGTTAAGCGATTGTGACGAGCCGACAGCCACCCCTGCCGCATCCGGGGAGCAGGCAGGCCGGCGCAACCGCAACAGCGAGCACCTGCGATCAACGGCGGTCGGAAGTGGACTGGAAGAGCGCACCGTCGGCCCCACGACGGAATGGGACACTGCGGTCAGACCGGAGTGGTCAGGGCGTCCCGGACAGCCTGCGCGAACAGGTCCGGGCGCGGCGTACTGCCCTGCGCGAGATCCGGGCGGCCCCCACCCTTCCCGCCGCTGGCGGTCAGCGCGGCGCGCAGCACCCCCCCGGCGTTCACGGCCGGGTGCGCGCTGCCGATGCCGACGCGGCCCTCGCCCGTCACCGCCGCGACCACCGCACCCGCCGGGAGGTCCGTCAGGGTCGCCTGAAGGCCCGCCGGATCAGGCAACGTCACGACACGCAGGGTCACGTCCCCGAGCGTCTCGGTGGGCGCGGCGTCCCGGAGTGCGCGGGCGTGCGTGGCGTGCAGGGCGTCCACCTGCGCGGCCAGCGCGGCGCGCTCGGCGGTCAGCGCCTCGACGCGTTCCGTCAGGCGCTCGACCGGCACGCTGAACCCCTGCGCGAGGCGCCGGGCGTCCGCGTACACGCCGCCCAGGTACGCGCTGGCCTCCTCGCCCGCCATGAAGGTCACGCGGGTCACGCCGCCCCTCACGCGCTCCGTGCGCAGGATCACGACCGGGGCGGCCATGCTGGCACGCGGGACGTGCGTACCGCCGCAGGCGCTCACGTCGAACGGCGTGCCGTCCGCGCGGCGGTAGATGACCAGCCGCGTGTCACCGCGCACCTTCGACTCGCGCCGCAGCGGGTAGCGGGGCAGCTCGGCCTCGGGCACGACCGGAGTGTCCAGGGTCAGCTCGTCGCGGCCCAGCGTCTCGCGCAGCAGCGTCTCGGCGGCCCGTACGTGCGACTCGGCGGGCTCGCCACTCAGGTCGATGGTGCACTCGGGGGCGTTCATGTTCACCGCCACCACCTCGAACACCGGGTTCACCTGCACGAACGCCTGGGCGAGCAGGTGCTCGGCGCTGTGGCGCTGCATGTGCCGCCAGCGGCGGTCCCGGTCCACGTTGCCCTGCACCGTCTGCCCGACCGGGGGGAGCATGCCGTCCAGCGCGTGCCAGATCAGCCCGGTGGCCTTGTCGCGGCGGCTGCCGGTCACGCGGGCCTCGCCTTCAGGCCAGCGCAGCGTGCCCGTATCGGCCGCCTGCCCGCCCGCGTCCGGGTACAGGGCGGTGGCGTCCAGCGCGACCGCCTGCCCTTGCGCGTGCGTGACGGTGCCGGTGAAGGTCATCAGGGTGCTGTCGTGGTACAGGGGGCGGGTCATGCCGCCCAGGGTAGCGCCGCCGACCTCACGGTCACCTCAAGGCCACGTAAATTCACCGTCAAGAGCGGCTGAACATTTCATTGCGGCAGCATCAGACGCACTTTCCTACACTGGGGTCATTCAAGCGGGAGCGGTGTTCGCCCCTCATTCAGGAGGAACGTATGTCGAACTTCGGAATCTACATGATCGGGATCATCGTGCTGATCGTGGCCCTGTTCATCGCCGGGAACGCCTTCGCGTGGCCGCAGTCCTACACCCTGATCGGCGCGGTCGTGCTGCTGGGCATCGGCATTCTGGCGGGCGTGACGAGCACCAAGCGCCGCGACCCCCCCGCCGGTGATCCGCCCGTCCGCTGATCCCCCCTGGCCCCCAACGTCAATCGCCCCGACCACTCCGGCCGGGGCGATTGCATGTGAGGAATGGTCAGATTTCCACGTGGGCGGGCTGGGCGCGTTCGCCCTTGGCGCGGCGTGGAATTTCCAGGTTCGGCATCATCAGCGTGGCCAGGAAGGCCAGCGCGGCGACGATGATCGAGTAACGGTAGATGGAGCTGATGGTGTCCGCGAACGCGACCTTGGCGGCGCGGGCGCTGGCGAGCGTGATCTTCTCGCCGTCATTCACGCCACTCAGGGCGCCGCTCAGGGCCTGCTCGGTGGCCTGCTGCTCGGCCTGGGCTTCACCCTGGTCGAGGCCCTGCTTGATCCCCGCGAGAATCTGCGCGCGGGCCTGCGGGCTGGCCAGGGCGGGCGCGGGAATCTTCGCGAGGTTGTCGCGCAGCGCCTGCGGCAGCTGGGGGTTGGCGGCGAGGGCCTGCACCTGCGCGGCGTCGCCGCTGTTCACGGCCTGCTCGACCGTGGCGTAGGTCTGCGCGAAGCTGGCCTTGACCTGGGCGGGCACGCCACCTGCGGGGATGCCGGTCAGCTGCTTACGGGCGTCTTCGGGCAGGGACTTGATGAACGGGTCGTTCTTCACGGCCGTCAGGGCCTGCTGGTCGCCGGTCTGGATGGCTTTCGTGATGTTCTCGCGCAGCGTGGCGAAGCGCACCTTGACGTCCTCGGGGTTCTCGGGGGTGGCGTTGCGGTCACCGGTGGGCGCGTTGCCGCTCCTGATGTCGTCGCTGATCTTCTGGAGGGTGGTGGCGACGGTGCCCTGGTTGCTGGCGGCCTGCGCGGCGAACTGCGTGGCGAGGTTGCTGCTCACCCCGGCGGTGAGGATCGCGCCGAAGATGGCGGTGCCGATGGTGCTGCCCATCTGCTGGAAGAACTGCCCGGCGCTGGTCGCCACGCCGATCTCCCAGGGTTTGACGGCCAGTTGCAGCGCGGTGGTGTACAGCGGCAGGGCGGGGCCGAGGCCCAGGCCCAGCAGGACCATGCGGATCACGACGCTGGTGTAGCTGCTGTCGGCGTTCAGGGTGCTCAGCGCGAAGAAGCCCAGCCCGGCAGTGATCAGGCCGATCAGCATCAGGGGCTTGTAGCGGCCCATGCGGCTGGCGATCTGGCCGCTGCCGATCGCGCCGATGATCAGACCGACCGTCAGGGGGATGGTGGCGGTCCCGGCGGCGGTGGCGCTGACCCCCTGCACCTGCACGAGGTACAGGCTGAGGAACAGGATCGCGCCCAGGAATCCGGCGCCGATCATGAAGCGCGCCAGGGCGCCCCAGGCGAAGGTGGGGTTCCTGAACAGCGTGAGGGGCAGGATGGGGCTCTCGTGGCGGCTCTCGACGAACAGGAACGCGATCAGGCTCACGGCGCTCAGGCCGAACAGGCCCAGAATCTCCGGGCTGCCCCAGGCGTAGTTGCCGTCGGCGCCCCAGGTGAGGGCCAGCAGGAGCGGCACGGCGAACACCAGGATCAGGAACGCGCCCAGCCAGTCCACGCGGGCTTTCAGGCCGCTGGCGAGGCGGGGCATCTTGCTGGCGATGAACGCCAGGGCGATCAGGCCGATGGGCAGGTTCACGTAGAACACCCAGCGCCACGACACCTGGTCGGTCAGGAAGCCGCCCAGCAGCGGGCCGATGACGCTGCTCAGGCCGAACACGGCGCCGAACAGGCCCTGGTAGCGGGGACGGTCGACGGGTTCGAACAGGTCGGCGATGATCGCGAACGCCACCGAGCCGAGCGCGGCGGCGCCGACGCCCTGCAGGCCGCGGAACACCACGAGCTGCATCATGCCGCCGCCGAACAGGTTGCCCAGGAAGGGTTCACCCGCGAGGCCGCACAGGGCGCTGCCGATCAGGAAAATCACGATGCCGATCATCAGGATAGGTTTGCGGCCGTACAGGTCGGACAGTTTCCCGTAGATGGGCACCAGTGCGGTGTTCGTCAGCAGGTACGCGGTGGTGACCCAGGAGTACAGGCTCAGGCCGTCCAGTTCCTGCGTGATGCGCGGCAGGGCGGTGGAGACGATGGTCTGGTCCAGCGCGCTGAGGAACAGACCCAGCAGCACGCCGAAGAGGATCAGGCGTTTGGTGGGCATGTCGAGGGTCTTGGCGTAGTCGATACGCCCTTCGGGTTCGGCGGTGTGTGCGCTCATGGGTGCTCCTGGCAGGAGTAGATGGGTTCGAGTTCGTCCAGCACGCGCTGGAGGTGGTGGGTGGCGGCCTGCACGGTGTCCAAGTGCAGGCCCTGGAAGGCGGTGACGTACGCGCGGACGAACTCGCTGTCCATGCGGCCCACGATGTCGCGTCCGGCGTCGGTGAGGTCCACGAGTTTCTCGCGGCGGTTCTCGGGGTTCTCGGTGCGCTGCGCCAGGCCACGCTTGACGAGCCGCTCGACGAGGTGGCTGGCGGCCGGGACGCTCAGGCGGGTCAGTTCGCTGAGCTGCGTGACGGTCATGGGCGCGCGGGCGCGCAGCTGGTGCATGGCGGTGATCTGCGAGAAGCTCAGGTCCCATTCGAGGAGCTCGTCCTGCATGCCCCGCATGACGCGGCTGCTGATCAGGCGGTGCAGGCGTTTCATGGTCCTGCCGAAGGCTTCGGCGGCCTGCACGTGTTCGGGGCTGAGGTTCGAGGGATCGGGCTCAGGGGGTGGTTGTTCCGGAGGCAACATGGTTCGAAGTGTGAAACAGTCTCACTATCAAGAAAGTGCGGCAGGCCACATCTTTCGAAGGGTCATCCAGATGGCCTACTCCGCCCAGGTCACTCCCCTCAAGAGGCAGAGGCGGCCCCGACGAGGACCGCCTCCAGTCAAACCTCCCGCATTTTGTACGGATTCCGTCTGTTGCGATGGCAGATCGGCATACCACCGATCTGCCGACTGCATGCCCGGAATCCGTCCTGTTCCTGCTCGCCCCACCCGGGTTGAACGGTTTTGGCAAACCATTCAACCGGAAGTTCGTTTTATTTCAGGGCGTTCCAGGCCGCCTGCACGGCCGCGCCCCGCTCGACGTTCACACCGAGCGCGCTGAAGGCGTCCTCCAGAATCCCCGCGATGGCCAGCGCGTCGTAGCGGTCGGCGTAGCCCATGGTGCTCACGCGGAACACCGTGTCCTCGTGCGGGGCCTGACCTGGCAGGGCGCGCTGGCCCATCGCGGCGAGCTGCGCCGCCACCTGACGGCCCGTGATCCCGGCGGGCGGCGTGAGAACCGCCACGGCGGGGCTGGTGCGTGGCGCCCAGGCGGGCGCACCCAGCGCGGTCCCGGCGGCGATCAGTGCGTCCGTCTTGCGGCGCTGCTCGGCCCACAGGACTTCCAGCGGCACGCTCAACAGGCGGTCGAGCGCCGTGCTCAGGGCGTAGATCAGGTTGATGGCGGGGGTCTGGGGGGTGTTCCCGGCCTTCTGCCCGGCCAGTTCGCGGGTCATGTCGAGGTAGAAGCCGCGTTCCGGGTTCTGGATCATGCGGGCCTGCACCTCGGGGCTGAACAGCACGAAGCCCAGTCCTGGGGGCGTGGCGGTCCCCTTCTGGCTGCCGGACACGATGACGTCCACGCCCCACGCGGCGGGGCGCAGTTCCGCCACGCCGTACGAGGTGATGCCGTCGGCGATGATGATCAGGTCCGGGTTCTGCGCCTTTGCGGCGCGGGCGATCGCTTCCAGGTCATGCAGGGCGCCGGTGCTCGTCTCGCTGTGCGTGATGAGCAGCGTGTGCGCGTCCCGGGCGGCGTCGGCGACCTCCTGCGGATCGAGGACCTCACCCCAGGGTTTGGACACGAGACTGGTGTCGTACCCGAAGCGGCGGGCCATCTCGCCCCAGCGTTCGCTGAACTTCCCGGCCTGGGCGTTCACGACCTTCGCGCCGCCGGGCGTGGTGCTGACCAGTGCACCCTCGAACGCACCGGTCCCGCTGCTCGTGGTGATGACCGCGTCGTACGGGTCGCCCAACAGCCGCGTGAGCTTCTCGCGGGCTTCCATCAGCTTGGCGATTCCGGCCTGCGCGCGGTGATGCATCTGCGGCTGGGCCAGTTCCGCCAGGACGTTCGGCGCGACCTCGACCGGGCCGGGCGCGATCAGGCGTTCGCGGTTCAGGGGCGTGAAGTCCGGACGGGCAGCGTCGCTCATGTGCTGCATCTTAGGCGGGCGGCCGTGGCGGCGCGGCGCCCCTGTGCAGCACTGCGTGAGAAACACCACCTTGACTGATCAGACTGTGAGGACACTGTGGGAATTCCCTGATGAAATGAGGGGAATGAAGCGAGCCGTCCTCCTCCTCCTGACCGCCGCCGTCTGCGCCGCCCATGCCCAGTCGGGCAGCGCCCTCCGTGACTCCAACGCCCCCACCGTGCCCTTCGGCACCCCCACCACCCAGCCCGCCCCCCTGACGCTGCCCGGCGGGCAGGCCGTCGACGCGAACGCCATGGTGGACAGCGCCGACCTCTTCGACCTGCTCGTGCAGGCGGACTTCCGTGCCTGCGGGCAGGCGGCGCACCGCGACCCCACCCTGGACGCCGTCGCGGCCCGCGTCGCGCGCGGATTCGCGCTGAAAAGCGAACTGCTCGCCGCGCGGCTGCGCCCCCTGCGCGCCAACCAGTTCGTCCTGCCGAAACTGGGCCGCGCGCCCGCCGTCCTGAAGGCGCTGGCCAACCAGTGCGCCATGCGCGTCGGCTTCAGCCGCTACGGCGTCGCCGTGCAGGACGGCCGCGCCGCGCTGGTCGCCATGCAGCCCGCCCAGATCGTCGCGGACGACGCCCGCGCGTGGCTGCTGCGCTTCCTGGACCTGACCAACGAGGCCCGACGCCAGGGGCAACGCTGCGGCGACCAACTGTTCCACAGCGCCGCACCGCTGACCTGGAACGACCAGCTGAGCGTGTCCGCGCAGGGGCACGTCAGCGACATGATCCGCCTGAACTTCCGCGGGCACGTCAACCCCGAGACCGGCAGCACCCCCGAGAGCCGCGCGCGGGCCGCCGGGTACCCCAGTGGCGAGGTGGGCGAAAACGCCGCGTACGACTCGGTCACGCCCGAGGACGCCCTCCAGAGCCTGCTGGACAGCCCCGGCCACTGCCGGACCCTCATGAATCCGGACTGGCGCGAGTTCGGCGCGGCGATGGGCAACGGCACGCCCGACACGGTGTTTGCCACGTACTGGGTGCAGAGCTTCGGACGGTAAGACGGCAGACGACTGATGGCTGATGGCAGGAGGGGGTGCAGGCGGGTGCGCCCCTATCCCCAGCCTGCACTGCCCTGCCGCCAACCCACTGGCCCGCATGAAGGCCACCGATACGGCTGGCGGGCGGACAGCGGCTAGGCTGCGGGCATGCGAATCGTGATCGTGGGCGGCGTGGCCGCCGGGATGAGCGCCGCGAGCCGCGCCCGGCGCTTCAACCCGGACGCGCAGATCGTGGTGTTCGAGCGGGGAGAACAGATCAGTTACGGCGCGTGCGGCCTGCCGTATGTGATCGGCGGGGAGGTCGAGGAGTTCGACCGGCTGATCGCACGCACGCCCGAACAGATGCGCGGGCGTGGCATCGGCGTGCGCCTGCGCCACGACGTGACGGGCGTGGACGCGCAAGCGGCGACGATCACCGTGACCGACCGCACCACTGGGCAGTCCTGCACGGAACCGTACGACCGGCTGCTGATCGCCACCGGGGTCTCCCCTGTCCGGCCCGACTGGGCGGTCACGCCCCTGGGCGGCGTGCACGTCCTGCGCGACATTCCGGACGGCGAGGCGCTGGACGCCAGCGTGCGGGGCGCGAAACGGGCCTGCATCGTGGGCGGCGGGTACATCGGACTGGAACTGGCCGAGGCGCTGCGCGCGCGCGGCCTGAGCGTCGTGCTGCTGGAGAAGGGCGCGGAGGTCGCCGGGCGCATGCTGGATCCCGACTACCAGCGCCGCGTGCGCGCCGAACTGGAACGCCACGGCGTGGATGTCCGCTGCGGCGTGACCGTGCAGGGCCTCACCGGAAAGGAACGGGTGAGCGGCGTGCAGACCGACCATGGGCTGGTGCGGGCCGATCTGGTCGTCGTGGCGGTCGGCGTGAAACCGAACGTGGGACTGGCGAAGGCAGCGGGCGCGCGGCTGGGCCGTACCGGCGCGGTGGCCGTGAACGCCCGGCAGGAGACCAGCATGCCCGGTGTGTTCAGCGCGGGGGACAACACCGAGAGCGTGCACCGCGTCACGCGCCGCCGCGTGCACATCCCGCTGGGCCTGACGGCCAACCGCATGGGCCGCATCGCCGGGGTGAACATGGCCGGCGGCGACGCGCGCTTCCCCGGCGTGGTCGGCACCGGCATCTTCAAGGCGTTCGACCTGGGCGTGGCCCGCACCGGCCTCACGCAGGCCGAGGCCGACGCGCTGGGCCTGAACGCGGTCAGCGTGGACGTCAGCAGCACCGACCACGCCGGGTACCACCGCACCAGCCGCCCCATCCACGTCCGCCTGACCGCCGAGAAGGGATCCGGCCGCCTACTGGGCGCGCAGCTGATCGGCGAGAACCACCTCAGCGTCAAGCGGGTGGACGTCGTCGCGGCCCTGCTGGGCCAGCGGGCCACCGCGCAGGACCTTTTCGACGCGGACCTCGCGTACGCCCCACCGTTCAGCGGCGTGTGGGACGTGCTCCTGGTCGCCGCGGACCGGCTGCACAAGCTGGTGTGATACGGATTCCGTCTGTTTCGTTGACAACCCGGAACATCATCGGGTTGCCCACTCCACGCCCGGAACCCGTTCCGCTCCTGCTCGCTCTGCTGCGCAGCTCTCCGACTCCGCTCGGGTTGACGGTTTTTGCAAACCTTTCAACCGGAGTCCGTATGATCACAGCGCGGCCCGCCTCCACCGGGAAGCGGGCCGCGAGATCTGTACGGTTTACGCCCGGACGAGGTACGCGCTGTCGATGACGTCCAGCGCGCGGACCTGATCGAGCTGTTCGGCGGTCAGGGCGTCGTCGAGGGTGAGGGTGAACAGCGCCTGTCCGCCCTTCTCGGCGCGGCCCAGGGCCATCCCGGCGATGTTCACGCCCCAGCTGCCGAGCAGGGTGCTGAGCTTGGCGACCGCACCGGGTTTATCCTGGTTGCTGGCGATCAGGATGAAGCCTTCGGGTTCGAGTTCAACGCGGAAGTCCCGCAGGCGGGTGAGGCGGGGGTTGCGGCCGAAGACGGTGCCGCCGACGGTGCGGGTGCGTTCCTTCTCGCCCTTGGCGCCGCCCGTGACCTTCACGATGACCTCGGTCTGGTAGTCGGGGCTGTCCTGTTCCTCGCGGATGGCGATGTTCACGCCGCGTTCCCTGGCCAGGGCGCGGGCGTTGATCATGTTGGGCGTCTCGTCGGTGATGCCCGACAGGTAGCCGACGAGGACGCTCGTGACGACCGGGGCGGGGTCGGCGGGGAACTCGCCGCGGAAAGTGACCTCCACGTCGTGCGCGCCGGGCAGCAGCTGCGCGAGGACGCGGCCCAGCTTCTCACCGAGTTTCAGGTACCCGCCCAGCGCCTCGAGGGTCTTGGCGTCCAAGGCGGGGGCGTTCACGGCGCCCTTGCTGACGTCGCCGTGCAGGGCGTCCAGCACACGCGAGACGATCTCCGCACCGACGCGTTCCTGCGCCTCGAAGGTGTTCGCCCCCAGGTGCGCGGTGATGCCCAGATTCGGGGCACCCAGGAAGATGTGCTCCGGGGCGGGGGGTTCGTCCACGAACACGTCCACCCCGGCGGCGAACAGGTGACCGCTGTGCAGGGCGTCCACGAGGGCCTGCTCGTCGATGATGCCGCCACGCGCGGCGTTCACGGCAATGGCGCCCTTCTTCAGGCGGGCGAGCTGCTCGGCGCCGATCATGCCGCGCGTCTCGTCCGTCAGGGGGGTGTGGACGGTGATGGCGTCCACCTGCGCGAGCAGCTCGTCCAGGGTGGCGGCGCGGGTGACACCCAGCCGCTCGAACTTGCTGTCCGGCACGTAGGGGTCGAAGGCCACGACGTGCATGCGCAGGCCCTGCGCGCGGTCCGCGACGATGCTGCCGATGCGGCCCAGCCCCACGATGCCCAGGGTCTTGTCCTTGAGTTCCAGGCCCAGGTACTTGCGGTCCCACTGCCCGGCGCGGGTCTTGCTGTCACTGCGGGTCAGGCCGCGCGCGGCGGCCATCAGGTGCATAACGGCCAGTTCCGCCGCCGAGACGTTGTTGCTCTCCGGGGCGTTCAGCACCAGCAGGCCGCGCAGGCTGGCGTACTCCAGGTCGATGTTGTCCACGCCCACGCCACCGCGCCCGATGACCTTCAGGCGGGGTCCGGCTGCGTCGATCAGTTCGCGGTCCACCTTCGTGCGGCTGCGGGTGATCAGCGCGTCGTACTCCGGCAGGCGGCGCAGCGTCTCGGCGCGGTCCATGTTGCCCTGGTAGTCGATCTGGAAGCCGTCGTGGTTCAGGTCGCCGGGGTTCATCTCGTCGCAGATCAGGACGCGCAGCGGCGCAGCGGCGGTCCGGTCGGCCTGGGTGGGGGCGGTGGCGGTCATGTCCCGAGGGTACGCGCCCCCCGGGCGACGGGCGCTGATTTGGCTAGGGGGAGGCAGCGGGCACCCAGCGCATCCGCAGGTTCAGCTCGTCCCCACCGCAGGGCTGGAATCCGGCGCGGCGGTACAGCCCCTCGGCGCGGTTGCCCCGGGCCACGTTCAGGACGACGGGCCGGTCTGCCCAGCGTTGCAGGGCCGCCAGGGCCGCGCCTCCATGGCCGCGGCCCTGCCAGTCCGGGTGCAGAGCAACATCGATCAGGGTGACGACCTCATCCCAGTTCACCAGGGCGTACCCGATGGTCTCTTCCGGTGCCGCCGCGCCGGCCGGGAACAGGTGACTGATGAGGTAGGTGCGGTGATCCGGGTACGCCGCCCGGTAGGCCTGCTGCTGCGCGCGGTGTTGCAGGTCATGCATCTGGTTGCGGATGGCGTCCGGCAGGGCGTTCAGGTGCGCCCGGTGGCAAGCGGCAACCGCCCGGACGAACGGATCGTCCGGGCCGGTCTCCTGCCAGCCGCGCGGGAGGTCAGGGTGGGGCGGGTGGTTCACGCGTGCAGGTAGGTGTGCAGCCACCCGCTGCGCAGCCCCGCCGGTTCCAGGTTCAGCAGACTGGGTGACGTCAGCGGCTGCGCCTTCCCGGCCCCGAGCAGCGTCAATGGCGCGCGGAGTACGCCGTGGCCGTCCACGTTCAGGGTGCCCCGCGACCCGGTCACGGTGGCGCAGGCCAGCGCGGTGTGGATCGTGGTGGGATTCAGCGGGCCGCTCAGGGCGGCGCTGATCCAGCGGCCGGTGTCGAAGCCGAGCGCCTGGACGGGCGACAGGCCGCTTGAGGCGTGAGCCAACGCGCGCGGCACGTTCAAGTCCGGCGCCGTCAGGCCCCCTGCACTCACGCTGAACCCGGCGCGGCGCAGGGCCTCCACGGTCGCGGCGCCCGTGCCACTGGCCAGCACGTGTACGTGCGCGGCGCCGGACTCCCGGATCTGGCGCACGAGGGCTGCGTGGTCCGGCGCGGCCGGATCGAACAGGGCTGTGCCGCTCAGGGTGCCGCGTCCGGCCTGCAGTCCGCTGGTCACCGCGAAGGGCAGGTCATACCCACTGTCCAGGTGCGAGATCAGCAGATACACCCCCCCCTGGCGGGCCAGGGTACGGGCGTGCGCCCACTCGGCCTCCCAGCTGTGCAAGGACGCCGTGAGGGCCAGCGGGGCGGGCCGGTGCAGGTCTGGTCGCTGCACGCCGAACTCCGCCGCCAGGACCGGGGTGGGGCGTTCCAGCAGCGCGGGCTGCGCGGCGTGGGTCAGGCCGTCGCCCAGCAGCACCAGCAGGTCCGGGCTGTCCCGCAGGGCGGCGCGGGCCGCCTCGACCACGGCGCGGGGGGTCGGGCCAGTCTGAACCGTACTCAGGGTGACGTGCTGGCCGTCCAGACTGCCGGTCAGGCCGGCCATGAATGTCCCGGCCATGGCCGGGTAGGGACTGCGTCGAGGCAGCACCACGGCGACGCGGGCAGCGCGGCGAGGCGCGGCCTGTGCGGCGGCGGGCAGGGCCGCGCCGCTGAGTGCAGCGAGGACCTTGAGAAGGCGGCGGCGGGTGGTCTGCGGTTGTGTATTGGTCATGGCGCGCCAGCTTTCCGCTCAGGAGCGGGGAGGGTAGATGCCCTGCAACGCGATGATGAAGTTCATGGTCAGGTAGGGCTGCATGTTGTTGTGGGGTTGACTGCCGCCCTGGATACTCAGGGTTGATGGGCTCAGCGTGGCGTTGGGAGTGGGCACGTAGGGGGTGACGTTCGAGCCGCGGGCCAGGGCCAGGTTGGCGGGATTGTCACTCTCTGCCGGGTCAATCGCGGCGTTCAGGGTGTGGGTGTGTACAGGCATCTGGGTGGAGAGCAGCGTGACAGCAGCCGTGCCGCTACTTTCGCCCAGGCTGCGCGGTGTGAGTCCGGGGCCAGTGCCCCAGTGCATGGGCGCGCGGCCCTGCAGGTTGGGCAGTGCAAAAGTGGTGGTGCCGTTGCCACCGTAGGTCGTGCCCAGGAGGGAGAACAGGGCGGTGTTCTGGCTGATGGGGAGGATCTGACCGTTGCAGAATGCCCAGCCGTACGGCGCGAAGTTACCTGCGAATATACGGATCTCACCGACGTACGCTTCTGACATGAAAACCTCTGTGAGCGAATGGAGGCTGATGTGGTGGATCCGGCGCCCGGACCCACGACTCAGGCGGGGCTGGGGAAGATGCCGTACACCGCGATGATGAACGACACGCACAGGTAGGGCGCCATGTTGCTGTGCGGCTGACTGCCCCCACTCGCCGTGATGCTGCTGGCATTCATGGCCGCAGACGGTGTGTCTTCCAGAAACAGGTCCCCGGTGCTGGGTGGCGCCAGCAGGTTGCCGCCGGGCGCGCTGGTCGTGGCGGTGGCGGCCACACCCAGGGAGTGGCTATGGGACGGGATCTGGTTGGTCGTCAACTGGACGTTCTCCGTTCCCACTGTGCTGCCAATCGTGAAGGTCGTCCCCAGGGCGCTGCCCATGTGGATCGGCACACGGCCCTGAAGATTGGGCAATGCAAAGTTGGTCTGGCCGTCACCGCCGTAGGTCGTGCCGATCAGGGCAAACAGCGCGTCGTATTCGGAGATGGGCAGTAGCTGACCATTACAGAAGAGCCAGCCGGCAGGGGCGAAGTTTCCGGCAAACTGACGAATCTCGCCGATGTAAGGCTCTGACATGACGACTCCTTAGGGCCGCGAGGGGTAGATGCCCACCAGCGCGATGATGTAGTTCAGCACCAGGGACGGTTGCATGTTGATGTGAGGCTGACTGCCTCCCGCCCCCCCCACGGTGCTGCCCACCAGTGCGGCAGACACTGCTCCGGAGCTGTACAGGTTGCCGCCGTGAGCAGGCGCGGCCAGGACAGCGCCGGTGGGCACCGGGGTGGTGCCAGCCTGCGAGCTGGCCTGCACGGTGTGGGTGTGCTGGGGGAGCTCGGTCAGCGTGAGGGTGTGGTTGACTTCTCCGCCCGCCTGTCCCTGGGTGTAGCCGTTTCCTGCGTGGATCGGCATGCGCCCTTGTAGGTTGGGTAACGCGAAATTGGTCTGGCCGTTCCCACCGTACGTGGTGCCCAGCAGGGAGAACAGCGCCTGATTCTGGTTGATGGGCAGCAGTTGTCCGTTGCACAGAGCCCAGCCCCTGGGCGCGAAGTTGAAACTGGTCAGGCGGATTTCAGCAAGGAAGGGATCAGCCATACAGACTCCTGGTTAGTTGGGGGCCTGGCAGGTGCCAGCCACGGGGGCGAAGGTGCCGCTCAGCCGGACTGTCGAGCCGTTGTTGACCGCAGTGACGCCCGCAGAGCTGGGCGCGGCAGTGTCAATCTGGAAGGTACTGCCCAACAGTTGCCGGAGCCGGAATCCCGAAATGGGAGCGGGGTTGGGCGCGACACTGGTGTTACCGATAGGCTTCACGCACAGGAAGTTCCCCTGACCGGACGTCGTGCTGCTGGTCAAGGCAATGCCGTCAAGGTTGTTGGGATGGGCAGGGCTAGAAACATTGTTGTTCGTCAGGATCACGTCCATGCGCGCGGCACCGTCCATGGTCCGGAACTGCATGCCATACAGGCCGTAACTGGTGATGGTGTTCCCGCTGACCTCGAAGCGGGCTGAACCTGCCACTCGCTGGGCCAGATCGATGGGATTGGCGTTGCCGCTTGTGGACAGGGACAGGGTGTTGTTCTGAATCCTGCCGTGATCCACGCTGGTGCTCCCGGTCGGGCGCTGCGCCTCGTAGGTGACGCCGTTGCCCGTTCCGGCGTGCGTGAAGCTGTTGTTCCGGATCAGGTACGTGTTGCTGGTGTTGCCTGTGGGGTTCAGGTACACGCTGGAGGCTGTGTTGTTCTGGAATGAGCTGTCCTGCACGCTCAGGTTCAGGGTGCCGGTACTGGCCGTGCCGAATGGCGTGAACTGCACGCCGACATGGTTCTGCTGCACCACCATGCGGTTGAGGTTCACGGTGAGGTTTGCGGTGTCGGGTTGCAGGTGGATGCCGATATTGCCGGCACTGGCTGCGGTCTGAATCGTTCCTCCTGAGCCGGCTGAGCCGCTGCCGGTGACGGTCAGGGTGCCGCCCACCTGTTCAAGGTTGACGCCCCGGCCGTTCGTGGCGGGGTTGGCGGCGTCCAGGCGGGTGGAGGTCAGGTTCACTGTTCCGTTTTTCAGGTTCAGGGCGAGCCCGTTACTGGCCCTCACCTGCGTCAGGGTGCCGTTCAGGGTGCCGAAGTTCGTGCCGGTTATGCCGTCGGTGCTTCCCTGCACGCTCAGGCCGGTCAGGGTGTTGTTGCTGGCGAGCGTCACGCCGGCGCCGCCGGTCACCTGGAGGAGCGGGGCCGTTGCGGCCGTCAGGAGGGTCGAGCCGTTTACGGTCAGGGCCGTACCGGCCCCGACGGTCGCCTGGGCGTTTTTCAGGGTGAAGGTGGTCGGCTGGCTGTACGTGCCGCTGGCGATGTAGATCAGGTCGTTGGGCCCAGAGGCAGTCTGGGCGGCGCTGACCGTATTGAAGGGGGTGGACTGGCGGCCGTCGCCGCTGCCACCTGCGCCGTTCACGAACCACACGCGCCCGTTGACGTTCACGGGGGCGGCCTGATTGCTGCCGGTGCAGCCGGTGCTGGTGTTCAGGCCGTAGCGCAGGGTATCTGCGGTGGGGGTGCCGCCGCTGAAGGTGAAGGTGTCTGCGGCGTTGCGGGTCAGGGTCGCGCCCGCGCCGTCCCCGACCCTGGAGGTGAACGCGAAGGACCCGTCGGCGTTCATGTTGAGAATGCCGCCGCGTGCACTGCCGTTGCCGGTGAAGGTCAGGGTGGGCGTGGCGCCGCCCGGAGTGGGTGGGTAGACGCTGTAGAAGCGGCCGAGGCCACTGGCGGAATTGGTGGACAGGGTGGTGTTGCCGGTGGCGGCATACGCAGTCGGCAGGGATTTGAGGGCCACGTCCCCGCCGATGTGGGCGGCGCGTGTGCCGGGTGCCCCGGCAGTGGTGGCCGACCCGATGAACAGCGGGGTGCCGCTGTACGTGCTGCCGCACAGCACGGCGACCTGGGCCCCCAGGGCGGTGGCGCGGGCGGCGACGTCCCCTCCGACCTGCTCCTCGGGGCTTTCGGTGACGCGGGTCAGGCTGTCGTCCACCACGGCGAAGGTCATGTTGAACGTGTAGGGGTCGTCCGCCACGTTGGCCTGGAGGGGCAGTTTCAGTGCGACCGTGACCACGCCGTCGAACGCGCTGCTGCCCGGGTTCGCGTTCAGGGTGCGGGAGTCGGTACGGGTGCGGTTCCTGGTCACGAAGCCAAACGGGAAGGCGCGCGTCACCCCGGAGATCCCGGCGACCTCGTTCTCGGCGTACACCTGCAGGTCCTGTGCGCCGCTGAGCAGTCCCGGGCGGCCTGTTCGCGGGTCGAAGGTCAGTCCAGTGGTGGGCTGAATGAGCGGCGCGATGGTCGGGTCCGCGTCCGATCCGTCGAAGCGTTTCAGGCTGCTGAACGGCGTGTTATTCAGTGTGGACGGGGTGCTGGCCGCGATCAGCGTGAGGTTCTGCCGGGGGGTGGTGTAGGCGGTTCCGGCGGCCGTGGCGTTGCGGACCAGGAAGGTGGCGTACAGGTAGCGCACGCCATCGACGCCGCGCGTCCCGGTCGTGAAGGTGCCGCTGGACGCCGCCCGCAGCTGAATGCTGCCCAGATCCGCGAGGCCCGATCCGGTCAGCCCGCCGGGCACGCTGGCACTCACCTCCGGTCCGGATGGAGCTGTCAGGCCGCTGAAGTTGACCGTCACGAGCCCCAGGGGATGCACGGGCTGGGAGCGGCCGGGCTGCGCCGTGACTGGCGTGGTGCCGGGGGCTGGGGGCGCTTCAGGTGCGGCTCCCGGCATGGTCGCCGTGTGGCGCGCGCAGCTGGCGAGCAGGGCACTCATGGTGAGCAGGATCGTGGCGTGGCGGTTCATGGGCAGACCCCCTTGATCAGATAGGTGGCGCCGGGGTCACCGGCCAGCCCGGCGGTCCGCACCTGGTTCACGCAGCGGGCCGGGACGGGTCCGGCGTAGCTGCTGCCAGGCAGGACGGTGACCTGCGTGGCGGCTTCGGCAGCGGCGCGCTGGGTAACCAGGGCGTTGTCGGTCTGCTCGTCGGGGCTCTGCGTGACGCGCGTGGCACTGTCCTGCACGGCGAGCAGCACCACCCGGAAGGCCCAGGGGTCGCGCCGGGTACCTTCGGCGGGGGTCTGGCCAGCGTCGTCCGCCTGGAGGGGCACCCGCACCGAGAGAGTGACCTGTCCGTCGAACTGGTCAGCGGCGGGGCTGGCGCTCAGGGTGCGGCCACCCGCTACGTTTCTGACCACGTACCCGTAGGGGAAGACTGTTTGGACGCCCAGGTCGGCGTACGAGAGAGAGCCTCCGCTTCCACTGCGGAGGCTGCCCGGGGCGATCTCGGTTTCGGTGAACACCTGGAAGTCCTCGCCCCCTGGGTTCAGCACCGGTTGCGCACGCAGGGGATCGAAGCGCAGACCGTGTCCGGGCAGGACGCTGCGGACCACGGCCGGCGCGACGCTGCCGCCCGCGAAGGTGGTGACGGCGCGGTAGGGCGTGCCCGCCAGTGTGTCCCCGGCGGACACGGGAATCAGGGTCAGGTTGCTGCGGGGCGTGGGGCTGGCGGTGCCGTCCGCGTCTGCGTTGCGCACACGGTAGGTCGCGCTGATGTACCGGACACCGTCGACGTTGCGGGTGCCGGTGTTGAACACGGCGATACTCAGTGGCCTGAGTTGCAGTCCGCGCGGCTGATCGGTCAGGTCCTGGGGGCCCAGCGGCAGCAGGTGCGCGCTGGAGATTCCACCAGCCGAGAAGGACAGTTCGATCAGGCCCAGAGGTTGAAGGGCCGGAGGCGCGGGGCGGGGCGGTGACGCGCAGGCGGCGAGGCACAACAGGGCGGCAATGAAGGGCAGACGGGAGGTCATGAGGCTCCTTGTGGCGACGGGGGATCGGTCCGGGCCTAGGTGAATGTGATCTTCATCAGTATAAGATGAAAAGCGTTAGTTCACCCAGTTCGGAGGTAGACCATGTCAGCAGCAGTCAAGACGACCACCCCCCATCGACCTGAGCCGTACCGTCCTCCCCAGGTCACGCCACTTGGACGCTGGGCCAGCCTGACGCTGGTGCAGTCAGTCCCGGTCGGTCCGGGCGGTTGGCTCCCCATAGGCAACCGTCAGGACGCCTGATCCAGACCTGAACCTCAGGCACATCTCACGCGACCTCGTCTCCCACGGAACGCCGTTTGAACGCCACTCCACGCTGGGCCGTGGGCGCTCCCGTCTGGCCTGACTGGCGTAATCACCTCTCTGCCACACCACGTGACAGGTCGTGAACCAGTGGCCCATTGTAGTCCGGCCAGGTCCTGCGTGAGAGGCTGCTGGTCGTGCCTTTGGGGAACCGGTCTTCGCACCGCGACCTTTGGTCTGACCTTATGGCTGCTCCTCCCGGACTGGACAGTTTTTTTAGGCCCTCCTAATCTGAGACATGGCCAGTCGTCCCCCCACCACCGAGTCCGTGTCGCCCCCGGCAGGTCGCAGCCTGGACGACCGCATGACCGAGCGGGCCGAGGCCGTCCTGGCCCGGCACTCGCAGAAGCGCGGGCTGGCCCGCATCCTGCCGTTCCTGGGCCCGGCCGTCATCGCGTCCATCGCATACATGGACCCCGGGAACTTCGCCACGAACATCCAGGGCGGCGCGCAGTTCGGATACGCGCTGCTGTGGGTGATCCTCGCCGCGAACCTCATGGCGATGCTGATCCAGAACCTCAGCGCGAAACTGGGCATCGCTACGGGCAAGAACCTGCCGGAAACCATCCGGGAACGCTGGCCGCGCCCGGTCGTGTGGCTGTACTGGGTGCAGGCGGAGATCGTGGCGATGGCGACCGACCTCGCGGAATTCCTGGGTGCGGCGGTCGCCATTCAGCTGCTGACCGGCCTGCCCCTGATCTGGGGCGCGGGCATCACGGCCGCGCTGACCTTCTGGCTGCTGACCATCCAGCGCCGGGGCTTCCGCCCGCTGGAACTTGTGATCGGGGGCTTCGTGTCCGTCATCGGCGTGGCGTACCTGACGCAGTTCGTGGTGGCCCGCCCCGCCCTGGCCGACCTGGGGCGCGGGTTCATTCCCAGCTTTCAGGGCGTGGACAGCGTGTACCTCGCGGTGGGGATCATCGGCGCGACGGTCATGCCGCACGTCATCTACCTGCACTCAGCGCTGACGCAGGGGCGCGTCCCGACCCGCAACGACGACGAAAGGCTGCGCCTGAGCCGCCTGAACCGCGTGGATGTCATCGCTTCGATGGGGCTGGCGGGCCTGATCAACATGAGCATGCTGGCCGTCGCCGCCGCCACCTTCTACGGCAAGGGCGTCGAGAACGCCGGGGACCTGGAAACCGCCTACCGCACGCTGACGCCGCTGCTGGGCCCGGCCGCCGCCACCGCGTTCGCCATCGCGCTGCTCGCCAGCGGCCTGAGCAGCAGCGCGGTGGGCACCATGGCCGGGCAGGTCATCATGCAGGGCTTCGTGAACTTCAGCATTCCGCTGTGGCTGCGGCGCACGATCACGATGCTCCCGGCGTTCATCGTGATCCTGCTGGGCCTGAATCCCACGGACGTGCTCGTGCTGTCGCAGGTGATCCTGTCCTTCGGCGTGCCGTTCGCGCTGATCCCGCTGCTGCTGTTCACCGCGCGGCGCGACGTGATGGGCGTCCTGACCAGTAGACCCCTCGTGTCCGGGCTGGGCTGGCTGTTCGCCAGCATCATCATTGGCCTGAACGTCTACCTGCTGTGGGGGGCGTTCACGAGCTGACGCGTGAATGAAGGGCGGCCCGGTTCACCTGACCGGGCCGCCCTTCTTGCTTCCGCGGTCAGCGGGGGTACATGGCGTTGATGGTGCTCTTGTCGGTCGTGGAGAAGCCGTTGCGCTGCCCCATGCGGTTCAGGTCGATGCTGCTGTCGAGCGGCTGGATGGCGATCTTCCCGTCGAAGAACGCCGGGTAGTGCATGATCGAGTCGAAGTCGTACGCGCCGTACCCGGCGCTGCCGCTGCGGATCTGGTACTGGCTCTGCCAGTCGGCGGGGATGTTCGCCCAGATGATCGTCACGGACTTGTCGCGGTCGGGGCGGGTCTGCTCGTGGAACAGGCCCATGGCGTGCCCGAACTCGTGGATGATCGAGCCGGTCGTGCAGCGGTCGGCCAGGGTGATGGTCTGCTTGCCGCCCACCATGCCCAGGCTGGACGCGCAGCTGGTGCCGGTGTTGTACGTGATTTCCACGTAGTTGCGCTGCGTGCTGCTGGTGCGGGGCGTCACGACCACGTTCGTGGTCGAGCGGATCGTGGAGGCGGCAGCCGCCACGCGGTCACGGATCGCCTGGGGGACGTTCGCGGCGAAGGTATACGGGATGGTCCGGCCCGTCCAGCGGTAACGGGTGTCGACAACGTACGTGCCCTGCTTTCCGACCTTGGCGCTGCTGAGGTCCGCGAGGATGATGTCGTCCTCGAGCATCAGGTAGCCGTCCTGCTTGAAGCCCATCACCTGCTGCTCGGTGCCGTCGGGCATGATCAGGGTCGCGGGGGCCTTCTCGGGGGCCGTGCGGGCGTCGGGGGTGGGGGACGGGCTGCAGGCAGCCAGGATGACGGACAGGGCAATGAGGGAAGACGCGACGCGCATGGGTGAAACCTCCGTTGTGTGGTGTACCCCGCGAAGATAGTGAAGGTTTGATGAAAAGTAAAGGGGCGACGCGAACGTCTGCCCCTGATGGGTCACTCCGGCACCCGACGCCTCCGGGAGACCCGCTTCAACCCGTGCGGGCGCGCAGCCAGTCGAGGATGACCTGACGGACCTCCTCGCGCGGCTCGTCGTTCAGGAGTTCGTGGTAGCCGCCCTCGACGGTGTGCAGGGTCCTGTCGGTGGACGCGATCGCGTCGTGGAAGCGCTGGCTGCCCCGTGGGTCGGTGATCCTGTCGGCCGTACCGTGCAGGGTGAGGGTGGGCAGCGTCCAGCGGGCGTACTCGGGCCACAGTCGGCCGCTCAGGCCCAGCATGGTCGCGCCGGTCAGGGCCGGGACGTTCCCGTGGTACATGACCGGGTCCGCCTCGTACGCGGCGACCTCGTCGGGCAGGCGCGACAGGCCGCCGGTGCCGAGGTCGCTGGTCTTCAGGCCCGGCGCAATGCGCGCGATCACCGGCGCGAGCCGCTTGAGCCACGCGGGTTCCTTCTCCCCCACCAGCAGCGCCGGGCTGGACAGGATCACGCCGCTCAGGCCACGCGGATCACGGGCCGCGCTGGCCGCCGTGACCAGCCCGCCCATGGAGTGCCCCAGCGCGAACACCGGCAGGTGCTGCGCGCGCAGGGATTCGCGGGCTTTCAGGTGATCCTCGACGAGCACGTTCAGGTCCGAGACCGCCTGCCGCCCGGGGGACTTTCCGTGGCCGCGCTGATCGTAGGCGTACACGCTGATCCCGGCGTCGGCCAGCGTGGGAATCAGGCGGTGGTAGCGCTCCACGTAGCGGCCCGCGTACTCCCCGAACCCGTGCGAGAGCAGCAGCGCCGCCTTCGGGCTGGCCGCCCGCCACAGATACCCCTCGACCGGTGCGCCCGGTACCGTCCACGCTTCGTTGTGCATGAACCGAGTCTAACGGGGGTGATGGGTGATGGTCGACAGCGTGCGCGCGACCCGACCGGCCACGTCAATCTCCATCCACTCCCCACTTCCTATTCCCCAAGAAAGGCGTCCACCAGCGCGCGGTACCGCTCCGCCTCCTCCAGCGCGGGGAAGTGCCCGCTGTGGGCCAGGACCTCCTGGCGGGCGTGGGGGATCAGGGCGGCGATCTCCGCTCCGGCGGGGGGTGGGTTGAGGGGGTCGTGCGCGCCGCTGAGGATCAGGGTGGGGGCCGTGACGCGGGGCAGGCCGGGCCGGAAGTCGAAGCGTTCCAGGGCGCGGCGGGCGGCCTCGGCCTGCCCTGGCGTCTGTGCCAGTCCGGCCGCGTGGTCGTCGGCGGTGCGGCGGGCGACCTCGGCCCGGATGGCCTGAGGGGTGCCGGGGGCGAACATGCGCTCCAGCAGGAAGGTCTGCACCTCCTGCGGGGTCAGGTCCCGCAGTTCATCCTCGTGCCGGGCCATCAGGGCGGCGGTGCCGCTGGTCTGCCCGCTGGCCTTCGGGACGACCAGGATCAGCCGCGAGACGCGCCCCGGGTGGGTCGTGGCGAGGGCCTGCGCGACGTAGCTGCCCATGCTGGTGCCCATCACGGCCGCCTGCGCGACGCCCAGGGCGTCCATGACGGTCAGCACGTCGCTGACGTGGTCGGCCAGCGTGAAGCTCGTGGGGCGGCCCGAGCGCCCGTGCCCGCGACTGTCGAGGGCGATCACGCGCCGTGTCCCGGCGAGGTGGTCTAGGTCGGCGTCCAGCCAGCCGCTGTGGCTGCCCAGGCCGTGCAGGAGGATCAGGGGGTGCCCCTCGCCCCGCTGCTGAACGAACAGCGGGGTGCCGTCGGCGGCGGAGATGATCACGGGGCGTCCAGGGTGGGCAGGGTGCCGTCCACGGCGGCCAGCGCGTAGGCGTATTCCTCGGCGATCTCGTTGAGGTACTCGTAGCGGCTGCTGGACCCGCCGTGCCCGGCGCCCATGATGGTCTTCAGGACGACCGTCCCGCTGCCGGGCCCCGCGAGGTCGCGCACGCGGGCGGCGAACTTGGCGGGTTCCCAGTACGCCACGCGCGGGTCGTTCAGGCCGGTGCTGATGAACAGGTGCGGGTAGCGGGCGGCCTTGAGGTTGTCGTAGGGGCTGTACGCGGCCATCACGGCGTACTGATCGGCGTGGTTGGGGTTGCCCCACTCGTCGTACTCGTTCGTGGTCAGCGGGATGCTGTCGTCGAGCATGGTGCTCAGCACGTCCACGAAGGGCACGCCGGGGAACACGGCGGTCCACAGGTCGGGGCGCAGGTTCAGCGCGGCGCCCATGAGCAGGCCACCCGCGCTGCGGCCCATAGCGACCAGCTCGCGCGCCGTGCCGTCCGCCTTCAGGGCCTCCCCGGCGGCGACGAAGTCGGTGAAGGTGTTCATCTTGTGCGCCAGTCGCCCGGCGTCGTACCAGCGGCGGCCCAGTTCGGACCCGCCCCGGACGTGTGCGGTGGCGTACACCCAGCCCCGGTCCACCAGCGGCAGGCGCGCGATGGAGAACGCGGGGTCCATGCTGAAGCCGTAGCTGCCGTAGCCGTACAGCAGCGTTGGCGCGGGCAGGCGGGTGTCCCGGCGCCGCAGCAGGCTCACGGGGACGCGCTCGCCGTCGGGCGCGGTGATCCAGGTCTGCTCGCTGACGTACAGGCTGGCGTCGTAGCCGGGGACCGGCGTGGCCTTCACCAGGGTGGTGCCCAGGCTGTCCAGGTCGAGGTCCAGGTGCTCGACGGGCCGGGTGAGGCTGGTGAACACGATCCGCGCGCGGCCCGTGTCGAAGACGTGGTTCGCGCCGATGCGGACGGTGACGCTGTCCTCGGGGAACTCGACGCGGCGGGCCGGGCCGTACCCGCCGGGCGTGCGGGCCAGCACCCACAGGCGCGTGAAGCCCCCCTCTTGCCCGGACAGCAGCAGGTGATGGCGGAAGAGGAGCAGGCCGGTCAGGTGCCGCGCCGGGTCGTACGGGAGGACGTCCTGCGCGTCGGCCCAGTCCAGCGTGCCCGCGCGTTTCGGGAAGCGCACGAGCTTGAATTCCTCCGCGCCTCCGTGGTTCGTCAGGGCCAGCCAGTGGTCCCCGGCGTCAGTCAGGACTGGCACCTCGGTACCGCGTTCACGCGGGAGGAGCAGCGTGGGTTGCGCGCCGTCCTGCGCAGTGTCCAGCACCCACCACTCCTGCGCCATGTTGCTCTGGCTGACCAGTCGCAGCGTGCCGCCGTCCTCGGTCGTCAGGGCGGCCACGCGGAAGGTCGCGTCGGGTTCGTGCAGCAGCCGCTCGTCCTGCGTCTGAGGCTGCCCCAGCGTGTGCCGCCAGATCGAATCCGGGCGCTGCGTGGCGTCGTCGGTGGCGTAGTACAGCGCGGTCCCCGCCGCGTTCCAGTCGAGCACCCAGCCGCTCAGGCCGGTCAGGGGCGCCCCGACCAGTTCGCCGGTGGCGGTGTCCAGCACGCGCAGCTGGAAGACTTCCTGCCCGGTCGTGTCGAGCAGGTACGCCCACAGGCGCCCGTCCGGGCTGGGCACCGCGCGGTACACCCACACGTTTTCCAGGCCCTCGCGGACCTTCAGGACGTTCAGGTCCAGCAGGGTCTCCTCGGGGCCGCCCGCCAGGGGGCGGCGCATGAAGATCGCGTGCGCCTGCCCCTCCAGCGTGCGCTGGAAGTACGCGTACGCGCCGCGCACGACCTCCGGCTGGTCGTCCTGCTCCTGCACGTGCGACAGCAGCTCTCGGTAGATCGCCGCCTGCGTGTCCCGCAACGGGGCCATCACGGCGTCCAGGTGGGCGTTCTCGGCGCTCAGGTAGGTCAGCACCTCGGGGTCGGCCTTCCCCTGGGTTTTCAGCCAGTGGTAGTCGTCGGCGCGCTGGACGCCGTGAATATCGTGCAGGACGCCCTTGCGGGCAGCGCGAGGTGCAGAGGTCATACCCCGGAGCATAGCGGCACGCCCCGGGGTGCACTGCTGGACCTGACCGGCTGCCCCTGCCGGGGTGGGTCGGTTGGGCCATCCGGCGCAGCGCAGAATCAGGGGCAGCGCAGTCCCCCAGTCAGCGCAGTGTCCGGGTCAGCGCAGCGCCCGGAGCAGTTCCCGTTCGACGAGTTGCGCCGCGATCGGGCCGCGGATGCGGCGGAACAGGTGGTAGTCGAAGAAGTACACCTGCCCGGCCTGACTGGCGCGCAGGCGGCTGGTGATCGCCCCGGCGGTCCACTCGGCGCGGGCGCGGGTGGGCGTGCTGGTCCCGGCGGCCAGGACGATCACGGCGTCCGGGTCGAGGGCCGCGAGCCCCTCCACGCTGACCACGGCGTCCTTCTTCTGGCCGTCGATGACGTTCAGGCCCACGTCGCGCAGCAGGCCGCCGGTCCAGTCGTCGCTGCCGCTGATCGTGAAGGTGTTGCGGGCGTCCCCTCCGGCCGTCCAGACGACCAGCACGCGCTTCCTGCTGAACGCGGTCAGTTGCGCGCGGGTGCCCTGCACGCCCTTGTTGTAGGTGGTCAGCGCGGCGCGGTACGCGGCCTCGCGGTTCAGGACGCGGGCCAGGGTGGGCAGCGTCTTCTGCCACGCGTTCCGGTCGATGCCGTCGAGCAGCAGCGTGGGCGCGATGCGGCTGAGCTGCGGGTACACGTTCGCGGCGTACGTCTCGCCGATGATCAGGTCCGGGCGCAGGGACGTCAGGATCTCGAGGTTCGGGTTGAAGCGGTCGCCGACGTTCACGGGCGCGCTGGTCACGCGGCTGCCCAGGTACCTGATGTCGCGGATGGGCGAACCGAACGCCGGGGTTTTCAGGAACGTGGAGGCCTCGCCGTAGCCGACGGGCTGCACGCCGATGGACAGCAGCAGGTCCAGCGCGTGGGGGCCGAGGGCCACGACCCGCAGGGGCTGTCTGGGGATGATGGTCGTTCCGGCAGCGTGCGTGACGGTCTGGGGGTACGTGGCGGCGCTGGCGGTCAGGGCGGCGCTGCCCAGGACAGCGGTGAGGGTCAGGAGGGTGGTTCGTGTGGGCATGGGTGTCCTTGTGCGCTGGGGTCCATGGGGGACGGCCGCGCTGGTGTCGGGAATTGTGCCAGACTTAATCCCGAGTTACAAGGTCAGGATTCATCCCGGGGGCCACGCAACCATGAAGTTCCGCTCAACCGCACCCGTGCCGACCCCACCGCCCGACCGCGCAGACTGGGCCGTATGGCAGACATCGCACGCAAGGCAATGGCCCACTGGGAAGGCGACCTCAAGCACGGCAAGGGCACCGTCAGCACCGAGAGCGGCGTGCTGGACGGCGCGCAGTACTCGTTCGGCACCCGCTTCGAGAACGGCAAGGGCACCAACCCCGAAGAACTCCTGGCCAGCGCGCACGCCGGATGCTTCACCATGCAGCTCTCGGCACTGCTCGCCAACCACGGCCACACGGTCGAGTCCCTGGATACGCAGGCCACCTGTGAGATGGTCAAGGACGGCGCGGGCTTCAAGGTCAGCGCCATGAAACTCGTCGTGCGCGGCAAGGTCACCGGCAGCGATCAGGCCGACTTCGAGGAACACGTCAAGCAGGCCGCCGACATGTGCCCCATGAGCCGCGTCATGCAGGGCAATGTCGAGATCACCCACGAAGCCATCCTGGAATAAACGTCCGGCCCTGCGGCGCCCCGCCCCCCAGGGTCAGGGGCGCCGTCCTGTATGGCGGCAGGCCAATCGACGGATGTGCACCCAGCCCACGTGTGGCAGGCTGGCGCGCATGAGTCACCTGTACTATCTGGTCGGCGCGCCCGGTAGCGGCAAACGCACGGTCGGGAAGGAGTTGTCGGCGCTGACGGGCGCGGCGCTGCTGGACAACCACCTGACGAACGATCCGGTGTTCCTGGCGGCGGGCATCTCGGGAAATGAGCCGGTCAGCGACGAGGTGTGGGCACTTTGTTTCGCCGTGCGGCAGGCGATCAGGACCGCGACGCTGCACGCGCCACCCACGCTGGCCCACATCTTCACGAACTACCTCACGGCGCAAGATCAGGAGTGGATGAACGTGGAGCGGCTGCGGCAGCTGGCCACGGCGCGGGGGGTGCCGTTCGTGCCGGTGTGGTTGACGTGCCCACTCCCGGAGCTGGAGCAGCGGATGGGCCTGCCGGAACGGGCCGAACGGCTGAAACTGCGCGACCCGGCGCAGTTGCGGGAATTGCTCGCCCGGGCCGGGACGCTGCCACCCCCGGCGGACGCGCTGGTGCTGGACACGTCGCACTTGGAGCCGTTTGAGGCGGCGCGGCGGATCGTGGCGTTCGCGGGGGCGGTCAGTGGGTCTACCCGGCCCGGTGCAGAACGGGCAGGTGCAGAGTGACGCGCATCAGGCGCCACCGGAACTGCCAGTGGGCCGGTCGGGCGGCTCTCAGGGTACGGGCCAGCCCCTCGGCCTGCGCCTCGCGGAGCAGCTGGGCTTGACGGTCGAGGGCGTGCTGGTGGCGTTCATGGAACATGGTGGGCCTCCTTTTAGGGCGTGAGTGGGGTGTCCCGCCGGCCGCCGGGGCGGTCGTGGTTGACGCGTGGGCCGGGAGCGGTCAGTTCAGGTGCAGCTGGCCTCTGAAGGTCATGAGGACGAAGGTGCTCGTGCAGGCTTCGGTCTCGTCGGTCTCCAGACGGTCGAGGATGTCGTTCAGAGCGTCCTGCGCGGCGCGGTACTGCTGCGGGCTGAGTTGCACGGTGCGCATCCGCATGGCGGGCGCGAAGGCCCCGGTGTCGGTGCGGGTGTCGGGCGCGCAGCGGCCCAGGTGGATGGTGAGGTCGTCCCCAGTGGCGGGGTGGCCCTGACGGGCCTGCCAGTCGAGGATGGCGTGGGCGTAGGCAGCGGTGATCTCGCGCATGGCGGGGCCGATGACGGTCAGGGGTTCGTCGAGCTGGACCAGGGTGCGCGGGACGTGGAAGGTGCGGGCGGCCGCGACGTACTGCACGCGTTTGCCGTGGTGGCCGGCGACGCGCAGCAGGCCGCAGTCGCGCAGCTTGCGGACGTGGTAGGTGACGCGGTTGGCGGGCTCGTTCAGGGCGTGGGCGGCGTGACTGGCGGTGGCGGGCGTCAGGAACTGTTCGAGGAGGCGCGCGCCGTACACGAAGTCCATCAGGGCGTCGGCCTGGGCGGGGGTCGTGACGTGCAGGGCCTCGGGTGGGTGTCGGGTGTGGCGGGCACGGCTTCATTCTGCGAATTTCAAATTTCAGTTGAAAGCCGGGATTCTGAAAATCGCCCAGGGTCGCGTCAGGCTCCCCTCTTCGGCCGTGGATGTGCGCCTCATACGGATTCCGTTTGTTTCGCCAACAATCCGGAACTTCACCGGATCGCCGGCTCCACGTCCGGAACCCGTTTCTCTCCTACTCGCATCCGCTCGGATTGAATGGTCTTTGCAGCCCATTCAATCGGAGTCCATATCAGTCGGGGCTCAGCCCGGATTCGCTTGCCAGCTCATCGGGAGGTCAGTTACAATAGAATTATGTCTGCAACATATCTGGAGTATTCAGATCCGAACGGGGCCGAGCACAAGTTCTACGAGGTGACCGTGGACGGCGCCGACCTGACCGTCCGTTACGGCCGAATCGGCACCGACGGGCAGACCCAGCGCAAGACCTTCCCCAGCCCGGAGAAGGCCCAGGCGGAAGCGGACAAGAAACTCAAGGAAAAACGCCGCAAGGGCTACGAGGACGCCGTACAGGGCGTGCGCCAGAAACGCGAGGTGGTGCGCCGCACCTTCACCGAGACCCGCGCCACCACCCGCCAGGGCGCGCCGCTGCTGTGGAAATTCGACACGAAAGCCACCGCGTTCGGCATCTTCGCGGACGAACAGCAGGTCTGGGTGGGCAACGAGGCCGGGCAGGTGCACGCCCTGAGCCCCGACGGCGAGGTGCAGCGCTCGTTCACCCTGCCCGACGGCGTGAAGTGCCTCGTGCGCGACGACCGCTGGACCTTCGCCGGGTGCGACGACGGGAACGTGTACGACCTGAGCGGCAAACTCCCGTTCGTGGCGTACGAGGTCGAGGGCAGCGCCGCGCTGCTGTGGCTGGACATCCACGCGGGCACCCTGGCCGCCAGCGACTGGGACGGCAACGTGTTCGCCTTCGACGCCGAGAGCGACCAGCAGTGGGCGAACGTCGCCACCGGCGGCAAGATGGGCTGGATGGTCCGCGTGGACGACCGGGGCGTGTACTACGGGCACTCGGCGGGCGTGGGCATGTACGACCGCACCAGCGGCCTCCCGCTGTGGCAGGCAAAGACGCGCGGCGGCGTGCTGTTCGGCTGGCAGGACGGCCAGGATCTGTACGCGGGCACCACCCAGAACCTCATCCAGCGCTTCACGAAGGCGGGCGAGCACGTGCAGGACTACGCCTGCGACGCCGCCGTGCTGTCCTGCGCCACCAGCCCCGGCGGGGAGTACGTGTTCGCCGGGGACAGCGGCAGCGCCGTGTACTGCTTCACCCGCACCGGCGAGCGCCTGTGGAAGCTGGGCAGCGGGGTGGGCGGGGCCCTGAGCATGCAGTACTCGGGCGGGCGGCTGTACCTCGTGACCTCGCGCGGCATCCTGGCCGCCCTGGACGCCAGCCCCGAGGCGATCCAGGCCGCGCAGCGCGGCGAGGCCCCCGCCCCCCGCGACGTGAAACTCGCCGCAGCCGCGCAGGTCAGCGCGCCCCTGACGCAGCTGACCGTCACCCCCGACAGCGGTCAGGGCGTGCGTCTGGTCTGCGAGCGTGACGGCACCCGCCTGCGCGTTCGCCCCGCCACCCCCGGGTATCAAGAGTGGAACGTGCAGTTCCCCCGCAACCTCCGCGAGGCGGGCGCGACGTACCTCGTGGACGACCTCGTGGACGCCGGGGGCTTCTACCGCGTGGTGGGCGACATCCGCCGCATCGGGTAAGGACCCGCACCGGAAAAGGGCGTGACGCAGGGTCGGTCACGCCCTCTGTCCTGTTTCCGGCTCAGTACAGGTGGAAGTCCTTCAGGCCGGTGGCCTCGCTCTGCTGGGTCTGGACGTCCTGCACGCGGGCGTGGGGCGGGCCGCGCCGCAGCCAGTGCAGCAGCCGCGCGAGGTCGTCCTTGTGGCCCTCGGCGACGACCTCGACGCGGCCGTCGCTGAGGTTCTCGGCGTACCCGGCGAGGTTCAGGTCGCGGGCGTACCGCTGCACGTAGCGTCGGTAGCCGACGCCCTGCACGGTACCAGTGATGAGGGCAGTCAGGCGCATGGGGGGCATCGTAGCGGCTTTTGCTCCTTTGAACGGTGGGTTTCTGACGGTTGCATGAGGATGCCGTGGGTGCGGCATTCACGCGGCGCTGCGTAGAATGCGGGGAATGCGGCCAGGAGCGTGTGGACAGTGGAAGGGCCGGGCAACGCCGGGCCGGGTGGAGGCGTGACGGAACCGCGCCCCGAAGACCGTGACGGGACGCAGGACCCCGCTGCTCCGGAGACCGCGCCCCCCCCGCGCCGCCGGGGCTGGGTGTGGTGGTGGGTTCTGGCTGTTCTGGGCGCCCTGCTGCTGGGGCTGGCATTCCTGCCCGCGCTGCTGGGCGGGGCGCTGCTCGCAAGGTTCGGCACCCCGGCGGGCGTGAGTGCCGACCGCGTGACCGGGCCGCTGTGGGCACCCAGCCTGTCGG
Source organism: Deinococcus soli (ex Cha et al. 2016) (assembly GCF_001007995.1). NCBI lineage: Bacteria > Thermotogati > Deinococcota > Deinococci > Deinococcales > Deinococcaceae > Deinococcus > Deinococcus soli (ex Cha et al. 2016). The sequence continues at coordinate 636,435 of NZ_CP011389.1, forward strand.
GCGTGCGGGTGAACATCCCGGGCCTGACGGGCGAGGCGGGCCGCGTGGGCGTGACGGTCGCGGGTGTGAATCCCCTGACGCGGGTGGTGCGGCTGAACGTGCAGGCGTCCGACGCGGCGCTGAACCTGAAGTTGCAGGACCTGTTCGGCGGAGGCGGCGGCGCGGCGGGCGGTGGGGGCGGCTGGACGGTCGTGCTGGGTGGCCTGGACGTGCAGCGCACCCGCCTGAACGTGGACGGCACGGGTTTCAACGTGCCGGACGGCCGCTTCACGGTCACGCCGGGGCAAGGCGGGGCGCTGTCGGTGCGGGGCGCGACCCGTGACGGTGACCTGAACGCGGGCGTGCTGGTGGCCGAGAAGGCGGGCGCGAACGTGTTCACGGTGAATCTGGACGCGGACGCGCGGGTGCTGAACCACTACTGGCCGGGCGTGACCGCCGGGCGCATCACTGGTCGCTACGTGCTCGGGGACGGTCCCATCGTGGGCGACCTGAAGGTGACGGACGCCGCGCTGCGCGTGCCGGAGGCGAAGTTCGTGACGGTGACGGGCATCGGCGGTACGGCCACGCACCGGGGGGACGACATCCGCCTGAATCTTGCCGGGCAGGGCTGGAACGGCCCGGTCACCGCGACGGGCGGCGTGGACCTGAAGGCGCAGAACTGGTCGGTCACGGCCGACGCCGCGCCGACCGTGTCGGGACTGGCGCGCGCGCTGGGCACGACCGGGGACGGCACGCTGAAACTGCGGGTCACGGCGGGCGGCTGGAGCACCGTACGCGTGAAGGCGTACGCGCAGGGGGCGGGCACGCTGGCGGGCGTGGGCTTCAGCGACGCGAACGCCGAGTACACCTTCCTGAACGAGGACGGGAACGTGGCGGGCCAGACGAACGATCTGGCGTTCAGCGCGGACACGGCGCTGGGCGGCTCGGCGCAGAAACTCGCAGGCCGCTGGGCGTTCGGGCGCGAGGGCCGCGTGAACCTGAACGGCACCTTCGCGCAGAAGGCGCTGGACGTCGAGGGCCGGATCGACGCGCAGAACCTGCTGAGCTTCGACGGGCAGGGCCTGGGTGGCCCGCTGCGCGGCACCTTCAACCTGAACAACACGCGCCTGAACGCCGTGCTGAACCCCACCTTCGGCGCGGCGGGCGCCCGCGTGGCCCTGAGCGGCACGCCGGACGAACTGCAGGCGCGCGTCACGGACGGGCAGGCGGGACCCTTCACGGGCCTGTCGGGTACGGCCGCCTTCGACCGCCGGGGCCTGCGGGTGGATCTGGGCGCGGCGAGCCTGAATCTGGACCCGGACTTCCGGGGCACCTGGGCCGCCCGAAACCTCTCCGGCAGTGGCGTGACCCTGACCGGCGGGGGCCGCATCGACCTGACGGGCGGGGACGTGACGGGCACCCTGAACGCAACCGTGCCGGGCGTGCCGCAGCCGCTGCAGGGGCCGCTGGACCTGAATTACGTGCAGCAGCGCGGGACGTTCACGGCAGGCTCGCAGCGCCTGAGCTGGAATGGGGACGCCTTCGGGCTGCGCGCCCGGAACCTCGCCGCAGCGGGCGGCCTGCGGGTCACGGGGGACGTGACGGTCACGAACACCCTGAAGGCCTTCGGATCCCTGAGGGCGGTGGGAGCGGGCGTCACGCTGAGCGCGGTGGGCAACGGCACGACCGCGCAGCTGCGCGGCACGTCGAACGGCGTGACCGTCCTGGCCGACGCGGACCTGCGCGCCCCGTACCGCGTGCAGGCGCGCGTGGCGGGCGCGGACATCCGGGGGAGCGTGACGCTGGCGGACGGCGTGCGCTTCACGCTGACCACGCGGGGCGACACGGCCAGCGGCACCGTGGACGGCGAGAACATCACCGCGAGCGGGCGCGTGAATCTGGGTGCGCTGCGGCCCCTGCTGCCGGGCCTGAACCTGGGCGGCACGCTGGACCTGAACCTCGCGGGGCGGGGCGGGTCGGCGCGCGTGAACGCGCAGGCAGCGGGTGCGGGCATCACGGGCACCCTGACCCGGCAGCCGGGCGCGGGCACGCCGGTCACGGCGGACCTGACCGTGACGTCGGGCAGCGGCGCGGGCCGCGTGGCCGCGCAGGTCGCGGGCCGGGTCTTCCCCGACCTTCAGGTGGGCGGGACCGTGCAGGCGCAGGGGCAGACCCTGAACGCCCGCGTGACCGGCCCGTACGGCGCGCTGAGGGCCGCCGTGACCGGCCGCACGGGCGTCCTGTCCTTCGGGGGCGTGACGCTGCCCGCGCAGGCGGTGAACCTGCGGGGCACCCTGACGCCCGCCGTGCGCGTCGGCGGCACCTGGGGTGACCTGACGGCCGCGTACGACGGCCGCAGCGGTCTGGTGCAGGTCAGCGGCGCGCAGGCCCTGACGGCGTTCGGGCAGGCGGGGCGCGTGCAGGGCCGCGCGTCCTGGGCGCCCGGCCCGGACGGCTCGTTCCGGGGCGCGGTGAACGCGCGGGGCGTGCTCGACCAGTACACCCTGGCTGTCAGCGGGCCGTGGAACGGCCTGAATCTCCTCGTCACGGATGGCGAGGGGCTGCGGGCCGAGGGCACCGCCTCGCTGCCCAGCGGGCGCTACGACGTGGATGTCAGCGGGCCGCTCGGGAACGGGCTGTTCGTGGACGGGAACGTGCAGGGCGCCGGAACCGAGCCGCGCGGGCAGGTCGCCGTGCGGGACGCGCAGGGTGGCCGCGCGACCGTGACCCTGGCCGGCTTCGACAACCTGAACCTGACCGCGCAGGGCCTCACGCTGGCCGGGCAGCGGCTGGAGGGGACCCTGAACGCGCGCGGCGGCGTCCTGAACGGTAGCCTAAACGCCGGGCCGTTCCTGGTCCGCGCGGACCGAGGGGCGCTGCGCGTGACCGGCTCGGTCGCGGGGCAGGCCGTCACCGCGACCGGGCGGGTGCGGCTGCCCGCCACGCTGGAGGGCCTGAACCTGCGCGTGACCGGGCCGTACTTCACGGCGACGGCGGGCGGCAGCGTGGCGGACCTGCGCGGCACCCTGACCCTGAAGCCGCAGCGCTTCGCAGCGGGCCCGACCACGCTGAGCGTGCCGGGGCAGTCGTTCCCCGTGCGCGGCTCGCTGACCGGCGCGCGCGCGACCGTGGGCGGCCTGACGTACGCGGGTGGAAACTGGACCGGGGCGCTGGGCCTGCGCTACGCGCTGGGGAGCACCCCCGCGACCACGCAGGCGGGTACCGTGCGGCTGGCCGGGCAGGGCACGACCACCCTGCTGGCGCTGCCTTCGGGGCCACTGACCGGGCGGGTGTCGGTCCTCCCGGCGCTGGGGGGCACGCTGAGCACCAGCCTCGCGCCGTTCACGGCGGGCCTCCCGGCGGACGTGCGCGCGGCGCTCGTGCCGGGGCGGCTGGAGGTCGCGCTGGGCGGCAGCAGCGCCACGCTGTTCACGAGCGGCACCCGCTACCTGGGCAACCCGCTGCGGCTGGACGCCCGCGCGGACTGGAAGAACGGACTGACCGTGAGGGGCACCCTCACCCACCCGGGCTCGCGGATTCCGGTGGCGTACAGCGGCGCGGGGCTGACGGTCCGCAGCGCCGTGCTGGACGCCCGGGTGCTGAGCCCGGTGCTGGACGGCGTACGCGGCCGCATCACCCTGAATCTGAGCGTGCCGGATCTGGACTTCGCTCGGGCGACCGGGCGCGCGGACGTGAACGTGCAGGCGGCCGGGCAGGCGGCGCGCGGCAGTGTCAGTCTGCTGCGCGGGCAGGTCAGCGCGAACCTGAGCAGCAGCCTGGGCGGGCAGGCGCTGAGCGTGCGCGGCCCGCTGTACCCGCAGGCGAACGCGGCGGTGACCTTCGAGGACCTGCGCGCCGCCCTGACCGGCCGCGCGGGGCCTGGGGCGGGGGACGCACTGACCCTGCGCGTGAACGGCTCGTACGCCGGGAAGACCGTGAACGTCACCGCGACCGGCGTGGCCCTGACGGGCGGCGCGGCCCGCGTGACTCTGGGCGGCAGCGTGGCGGGCGCGGCGCTGGACCTGACCGCCACGCAGCGCGCCGGGGCGGGCCTGGACGCCTGGACCCTGGGCGGCTCGGCGAACGCGGGCGACCTGCGGCCCCTGCTGGGGCAGGCGGGCCGGGCGTCCGTCACATTGGGCGGCACCCTGGCCGACGTGCGCGCCACCGCGCAGGGGGAGGTCTCGGGCGTGACCTTCCGCGCCCCGCTGCGCTACGCGGGCGGCGCGCTGCGCCTGGACGGCGCGCAGGCCGAACTGGCGCAGGGCACCGTGCGGGCGGGCGGGCCGGTGTTCCCGGCGCTGAACCTGGACGCGAAGGTGACCCTGACGGATCTGCTGCCCGGTACGTACACGGCGCAGGTGCGTGGCAGCCTCGCCCGGCCGGACGTGACCGCGCAGGGCACCCTGACGGACGGCCCGTCGGGACTGCGTGCGGCGGGCACGCGCGTTACAGCGCACCTGCTGGGCGGCGCGTACCGCGCGGTGTTCACGGGCGCGCCCCTGGCGGGCGAGCTGCGGGGTGACCTGGGCACCGGCGCGCTGGGTGGCCTGCAACGGGTCGCGCTGACCCTGAACGCGGCCCTGGTGAACGCGGACACGGACGTGCGGCTGCGCGGCCCGATCGCCTGGAACGCCCGCACAGGTTTCAGCGGAGCGCTGCGCGCCGTGGGCGACGTGCCCGGCGGGCCGCTGGACGCCCTGCTGGACGGGACCCCCACGGGGGACCTGACCGTGGCGGCCACGCTGGGTATGGGCGTGCGCGAGGCCCGCGTGACCGGGCGCCTGCCCGCCAGCCTCCCGCTGCGGCCGGGCGGCACGCTGACCCTGGCGAGCTTCGACGCGGGCGCCCTGTGGGGCCGCGCGGAGCAGCTGCGCCTGAGCGGCGCCGCCACGCTGGGCGGCGCGTCATGGAGTGCGCTGAACGCCTCGTTCAGCGGCACCGTGCAGGACACGCAGGGGGACCTGAGCGGCGACCTGAGCGCCCGCTACGCCACCGGGAACGCCCGCGTGCAGCTGACCGGCGCGCGCACGAGCGGACTGGCGACCCTGGACAGCGGGCGCTACGCCGCGTCGCTGCGCGTGGACGGCCTGCGTGCCGCGCGGCTGCTGCCCGCCGGGCTGGACGTGGACGCCCTGACCGTGGCGGGCTCCCTGAGTGCCAGCGGCACCCTGTCCGGCGGGCTGGAGGCATTGAACGCGCAGAACCTCGCCGTGAAGGGTGAGCAGGCGCAGGCCGGGCCGTTCAGCCTGTACGGCCGCGCCGCTTTCGATCCGCGTGCGGACGTGCTGAGCGCCGACCTGAGCGGCAGCCTGCGTGACGGCGTGCTGCGCGCCCAGGGGTCCCTGCCGGGTGGGCTGCGCGTGACCGCGCGCGACCTGAGCACCGCGTACCTGAACGCCGCGTCGCCGGGGGCCGGCACGCTGGGCGCAGACCTGACCTTCTCGGGCCGCGCCGCCGACCCGGCCGTGGCGGGCCGCGTGACGCTGACCACCGACCAACTAGAGGCGCTGATCACCGCGTCGGGCCGGGTGCTCGACCCGCGCCTGAACGCCCGCGCGACCCTGAAGGGCAGCCTGGGCGGCACGGTGTACGCCGAGGCGAGCGACCTCGACCTCGCGGCAGGCACCCTGCGGGCCCGTCTGTACGGCACGGTCCGCAGCGGTGACACCCGCGCGACCCTGGATCTGAACGGGATGTGGCCGCGCCTGTCCGGCTCGGTGCGGGCCAGCGTGGCGGGCCTGCCCGACCCCGTGACCCTGACCGGCGACGGGCGCGGCACGTACGCGCTGGCCGCCGGGCGACTGGGTGCGGGCTCGCTGAGCCTCACGCCGGGCGCGAACCTCGTCCCGGCGCTGGCGGGTCGCCTGAACGTCACGCCGCTGCCGCTGGTGGGCGGCGCGGGCGAGGCGACCCTGACCGCCAGCCTGGGCGGCACGCTGGTCTCCCCCACCCTGGCGGGCACGCTGAGCACGCGCGGCGCGGCGCTGGCCGGGATCACGCTGGGCGACCTGAGCGGCACCCTGTCCGGCACGCTGGCCGGAGTGAAGGGGACACTGACTCAGATGGGCCGGACGGTCGCGACACTGGACGGCTCCCGCGTGACCCTGAGCGGCCTGAGCGCGGCGGCCTTCGGCAGTCAGCTGGAGGCGTCGGGCAGTGCGGCCCTGGACGGCACCGCCGACCTGACCGTGGACGCCTCGGGCACCCTGGCGGGCCGCGTGCAGGTCACCAACCGCGCGCAGGCGATCACGGCGCGCGGGAATCTCAGCGGACCGCAGGGCCTGCGCGCCGCGCTGGACGTCACCGCCGACCGCCTGGGCGGCTGGCGCGGCAGCGCGCGCGTCACGGGCGGCCCCGCCGGGGTCCTGACGCAGCCGCTGACGCTGCGCCTGAGTGGCCCGCTGGGCACGCCGCTCGCGCAGGGCGAGGCGGGCCTGCTCGGCGCGGGCGCCCGCGTGGTCGCCAGTGCGCGCGGCGTGCAGCTGCGCCTCGTGGACGGCCCGCAGGCGCAGGGCAGCGGCGTGCTGGAAGCCCGCCCCGGCGCGCGCGGCGAGTGGGCGCTGCTGGGCACCGCCAGCCTGACCCGGCCCGAGGGCGCCGTGACCGTCACGGCGGACGGCACCCTGGCGGACCCGCAGGCGCAGCTGTCCGTGCGGCGCGGCGAGTGGCGCGCCAGCGGCAGCGCCAGCCTGAAGGCCGCCGACCTGAACGTCTCGGACGGACTGGTGGACGGCTCGCTGCGCTGGCAGACGGGGCAGCTCGCGGCGAACCTGCCGGGCCTGAACCTGGGCCGGCTGGGCATCACGGGCCTGTCGGGCCTGCTGACCGCCACGGGCAGCGTGAACACCGACACGACCTCGGGCCGCGTGGCGCTGAGCGTGCGCGAACTGGACACCCCCTACGAGGTGCCGTACCTGGGTGTGGCGCTGCGCGGCAGCCTGGACGGCGAGGTGACCCTGGCCGGGGGCCGCCCCGACGTGAACCTGACGGCTGCCCTGAGTGAGGGCACGCTGGCGCTGCGGTCCGCGCAGGGTCCGGCCTTCTGGACCGGCACGCTGACCGGCCGCCTGACCCGCGAATCGGGCACCCTGGACGTGAACGTGCGCGCCGCGGGCGACGGGCTGCGCGGCACGCTGGGCGTGCGTGCCTACCCGCTGGAGGTCGCCGGGCAGAGCCTCACCCTGAACGGCGCGGTGACCCTGAACGGGCAGACGTTCGCGGCCGACCTGAGCGGCGGGAACGACATGGGCAGCGCCGACCTGAGTGCCTCGGGCGGCGTGGCGGACCTGATTCCCGCGCTGGAGGGCGTGCTCGCCGTGCAGCCCACCGGGGACGGGTACACGCTGCGCGCCACGCTGGACGAACTGGAGGTGCGCGACCTGAAGATTGCCCCGGCGCTGTCTGGCCGCGTGAGCGGCGAGGCGAACCTGCGGGACGGGGGCGGCACGTTCGTGCTGCGCGCCGACGCGCTGACCGTCGGCACGAAGGTCCTGCCCGCCCGGCTGGAAGGCACGCAGGTGGGCAACGACTGGCGCATCCGGGGCTTTCTGGGCCAGTCGGACTTCACGGCGGGCCTGGGGAGCGGCGAGGTCTTCGGGCAGGGCAACCTGCGCGCCCTGCCGGTGGGCGCGCTGGTGGGCGCCTTTACCGGGGAGACGCCCGGTGAGGGCGTCGTGACCGGCGTCGCCCGCTTCCGCTTCCCGCTGGCCGACCCGACCGCCGGAACGCTGAACGTGGTGGCCGAGCGCATCCGCGTGAGCGCCACGAGCGGCAAGGGCGAAGGCGCTGTGACCGAGACCCTGACCGGGAGCGGCACGCTGGACTTCGCCAGCCGGGAGCTGCGCGGCGTGAACATCCAGCTGGGCGGCGCGGGCACCTGGGACGTGCGCGGCCAGTACACCCGCGAGAACGTGAACCTCAGCGCGCAGTTCACGGACACCACCTTCACGCCCGTGCTGCGGCTGGTGCCGGGCCTCGTGGACCTGACGCCCAGCCTGAAGGGCACCCTGACGCTCTCGGCAGCCGGGACGTACGACCGCCCGCGCGGGCTGCTGCGCGCGCAGAACCTCCAGGGCAGCGTGGCAGGCCTGAGCCTCAGCGTGCCGCAGTTCGCCGGGGACCTGCCCGACAGCGGCGCGTTCACGGCGGGAGGGCGCGTCCTGACCGGCGGCACCGTCGGGTCGGACGGCACGCTGAACATGGCCGGGCAGCTCACGCTGGGCCGCCTGAGTGGCACCCGCGTGACCTTCACGGGCCTGCTGGCCCCGCAACCGCTGGGCGCCCTGCCGAACAGCGCGGTGACCCTCGCGCAGCAGCCCGACGGCCGCTGGACACTGGACGCGCAGAGCCGCAGCAGTACCACGGCCAGCGGCGCGGGCACCCTGAGCCTCACCGGGACGCTCTCGCCCAGGTGGGATCTGAGCCTCACCGCGCGGAACTACAACCTGCCCCTGGCCGTCATCTACGGCCGCGAGAGTGCCCTGAACGCCGACCTGCGCGCCGTGGACGACGGCAGCGTGATCCGCGTGACCGGCGCAGCGGACTTCGTGCGGCTGGTGCTGGGCCGCGTGAATGCTCCCGCCACCATTCCCGCCCCCGGGCAGAGCAGCGCCGATCCCAGCACGGGGCGCACCACCGACAACTTCGTGAGCCCCCTGCCCGAGGAATTCACGACCTTCCCGAAACCGCAGGAGGACCCGGCCGCCCGGCCCGCGCGGCCCTTCCTGCAGCGGCTGGTGTTCGAGGACATACCCATCCGCGCGGCAAACGGCATCCGCATCGACGAAAACCTCGTGCGGGCCGAGTTCACCGGCGGCCTGACCCTGGCAGGCAGCGGCGACCGTCCACGCCTGAGCGGCGGGGTCCGCTCGCAGCGCGGCTTCGTGTACCTGCGCGAGAATGAGTTCGCGCTGCAGGACAGCAGCGTCACGTTCAGCGGCGACAACCTCTACCCGACATTCAGCGTGCAGGCCAGCGGCACCGTCACTGCCGTCACCACCCGCCAGCGCGTGCCGGTCACGCTGGAACTGAGCGGGGAGTTCGTCACCCGCAACGGCACGCCCGTGCTGGACCTGACCACCACGCTGCGCTGCACCGCTGAGGGCAGCAGCTGCGCCGACCCCGCCACGGGCCTCCCGTACGGCGAGGCGGAACTGTACGCGCTGGTCGCCACCGGCGTCCCGAACCTCGCGGCGCTGCCCAGCAACCTGGGCGCACTGGGCTCCAGCGCCATTCAGACAGCCCTGAACGTGTTCGTGCTGGGCGAGTTTGAGCGCACCATCGCCAACGCGTTCGGCCTGGACGTGTTCCGCCTCACGCCGAACCTCAGCGTCGAGGACGGCACCGTGGGCGCCACGATCACGCTCGGGTCGTACCTGACCCGCGACCTGTACCTCCAGTATCAGGTGGACCTGAACGGCGAGGGGCTGATCAACGCCGAGTACACCGCGCCCGACAGCCGCTTCACGTTCAAGGTCAGCACGCCCCTGAAGGGCCTGAACCTCCAGTCGATCCGCCCGACCTTCAGCGTCGGGTACAACGTGAACGACCGGACCAACGTGAACTTCGGCGTGGAGAACGGCGAACGCGGCGCCGTGTTCCGCTTCGGCGTGCGCTACCTGTTCGGCCGGTAAGGTGGGGGGCGCGCGTCTGCCCCCATCTCGCCCCGGCACCGGGCCATGAAGAGCGCCGCCCCCGCACAGAGCAGGGGCGGCGGCGATGTGACGGGTCTGCTCAGCCGACGGTGACGTTCGCGCGGGGTTCCAGCGCGTAGAAGGCCACGACGGCCACCAGGGTGCCCACCCAGCCGGGGGCGCTGCCCAGGTCCAGCTCGAAGGGGCGGCCCAGGACGGTGCTGCCCAGCTGCCCGACGAGCTTCTCGCCGGTCTGCTGCGCGACGACGTTCCAGCCGACGATGGGTTCGCCCATGAAGCCGGTCACGCGGTCCACGCCACGCAGCGTGAGTTTCTGCGCGCCGACGTTGCCGCGCAGCTCGCCGTCTTCCAGCTCGATCTTCACGGAGTCGGCGCCGACGGTGCCCTGCACGCCGCGTTCGGTGATCTCGAGGTTGATGTCCTTGCCGTGCAGCTTGCCGCCCGCGCGGCCCCTGATGGTGTCGCCGTCGATGGCGCAGCGGATGCTGTAGCCGTCCGCTCCGCCGAGGCGGCCCTTGATGAGGTCTTCCATGCGCGCGAGTATAGCGTGCCCTCACGGGGCGGGGCGCGTCCCCTCCCGCCCCGGTGCGAGGCCCAGCCGCTCGAAGTACGCCCGGCGGGTCAGCACCGGGCCGCCGTCCCCGAGCCCCACCCGGCCCACGTTCCAGCGTTCGAACAGCACCCGCAGCGCCCCGCCCAGCAGCGCCGCGCCGAACCACGCGGGCGGCTCGCCGTTCCAGCGCAGCGTCTGCCCGTCCCAGGCGAGGTGCGGGCAGCCCTCGTCGTGCGCGGCCCAGAACATCCCGCCCGTGTCCCCCAGGCGCTGCGCGCGGACGGTCAGGGGCGGCTCACGGACCTCCGCGTCGAACTGCGGGGCACTCCAGACCTGCGCGTACAGGCCGTACAGGCCCTGCTGCACGGCGTGGGCCTGGGCGCGCACACGGGCCTCCTCGCGCCCGGTCAGGCTGCCGGGCGGGCGGTCCAGTTCCGCCCGCAGGGCCGCCAGCTGGGCCTCCAGCGGCGCCAGACGCTGCCGGGGCGTGGGCGGCGGCGGCGGGGGTGGCGGGTCGCCCTGCAATGTCGCCGCCGGGTCGAGGTACTCGCGGCTGCCCCAGCCGCTCACCTCGCGCAGCGCGGCGTCCTCGATCACCCACAGGCGCGTGGCGACCTCCCGCGCGAAGCGGCGGTCGTGCGTGACGATCACCACCGCCCCCCCGTACGCCTGCACCGCGCCCTCCAGCGCCAGCAGCGCCTCCACGTCCAGGTGGTTCGTGGGTTCGTCCAGCAGCAGCAGGTCCGCCCGCAGGCCACTCACGAGCGCCAGCCCCGCCCGCGCCCGCTCGCCACCCGACAGCACCTCCGGGGTTTTCGGCCAGTCCTCCGCCCCGAAGCCCGCACGGCCCAGCAGGGTGTTCGCCTGCCGCCCGAAGCGCCGCTCGAACTGCGCGTGCAGGCCCTCGCCCGGCGTCAGGCCGTGCCACGTCTGGTCCAGGCTGGCGACCGTCACGCCCGGCGCGACCCGCAGCGCAGGCGGCGACCCGGCCTCCCCGGTCAGCGGGTCCGGCGCGGGCGGGTCCGGGTGCAGTTCGCCGGACAGCAGGCGCATCAGCGTGGTCTTCCCCGTGCCGTTCGCGCCCATCAGCGCCACCCGGTCACCCTGCCGCAGCCGGAAGGCAGCCTCCGACAACACGGGCCGGTCCCCGTACGCCTTGTTCAGGTGCTCGCCCCACGCCACCAGCGGCGCGCGTGCCGTGCCCGCCAGCAGGCGCATGCGGATCTGCCGTTCCGGCAGCGGCGCCTCCGGCACGCTCTGCCGCTCCGCGCGGGTCTTCAGCGCCCGCGAGCGGCGACCCCAGCGGTCCAGCACCTCCACACTCCTCGAGAGCCGCTGCGCCTCGCGTTCGCCCAGCCGCGCCGCGCGGGCCTGCGTGCGCCGCTCCAGCTCCCGCTGTGCCGACGCCCGCGAGTACCCCCCGGGATACCCGGTCGCCGCGCCGTGCTCCAGCCACACGCTGCGCGTCGCCACCGCGTCCAGAAACTCCCGGTCATGACTGGTGAGCAGCACCCCACCCCGGAACGCCCGCAGCCAGCCCTCCAGCCACTCCCGCATGCGGATATCCAGGTGGTTCGTCGGTTCGTCCAACACGAGCAGGTCCGGTTCACGCGCCAGGGCCAGCGCCAGCGCCAGCCGCGTCCGCTCCCCCCCGGACAGCGTGCTCGCGTCCCGGTCCAGAAAGCGCGTCAGGTCCAGCATGCCCAGCACCCGCGCCACCCGCGACGGCCAGCGGAAGGCATCCACGTCCTCCAGGTGCGCGTGCAGCGCCGACCAGCGCGCCAGCACCTCCGGATCACCCAGGTCCGCCTCCAGCTCCAGCAGACTCACCTCCAGCGCCCGGTACGGATGAGCCGCGTCCACCAGCGACCGCACACTCCGCCCCGAAGGGTGCGCGTGATGCTGCTCCAGCACTGCCACCCGCAGGCCATCCGCGCGCCACACCTCACCTTCCTCCGGCACCCGCTCCCCGACCAGCACCCGCAGCAGCGTCGTCTTCCCCGCCCCGTTCCGGCCCAGCAACGCCACCCGCTCACCCAGCGACACGCCCACACTCACACCGTCCAGCACCACCCGCTCGCCAAACAACACCGACACGTTCGACGCAGCAATCAGGGTGGACGGCACAGACACGCCCGCAAGGCTAACAGAAGGGTCCAAACAGGAAATGCGCCGAAGGGCTCAGTGCAGAACAGGAAGGCGGCTGACCTGCGGACGACCCCTCCGGCCCTGCGGGCCACTTCCCCCCAGAGGGGAGGCTGGGACGGCCTGCATGTCTTGGCTCCCCTCAAGGGGAGCTGGCCGCGAAGCGGCCTGAGGGGTTCACCCGCACCGTCTACACCTGCCTGACCATTCCGACTATGCCCCGTGTGGTCGCAGCTCTAAGTTCACAGCCACCCGTCCGCTATCCTGTGTCGAATGTCGGTCGTGCCTCACCCTGCCCCTGAAATGCCTTCTTCCGCGCCGTTCGTGGTGGCGGCGCTGTATCAGTTCCGGGCGGTGGCGGACCCAGCGGGTCTGCGGGAGCGGCTGCTGGCGCTCGGTGAGGCGCGAGGGTTGTGTGGGACGCTGATCGTGGCGTCCGAGGGAATCAACGGGACGGTCGCGGGGAGCCGGGCGGGGATCGACGCGCTGCACGCGGCGCTGCTCGCCGAGGGCTTCGCGGGGCTGGAGTACAAGGAGTCCGGCGCGTCGGCGCAGCCTTTTAAGCGGTTCAAGGTGCGTCTGAAGCGGGAGATCGTGACGCTGGGCGTGCCGGTCGCGCCGGAGCGGGAGGTCGGGCAGTACGTAGAGGCGGGCGACTGGAACGCGCTGATTGAGTCGGAGGACGTGGTCGTGATCGACACGCGCAACCGGTATGAGGTGAAGGCGGGGACGTTCCGGGGCGCGGTGGATCCGGGGATCGAGTCGTTCCGGGAGTTCCCCGCGTGGCTGGACGAGCATGCCGAAGAACTGCGGGGGAAGCGCGTGGCGATGTTCTGCACGGGCGGGATCCGCTGCGAGAAGAGCACCAGTCTGCTGCGGCAGCGTGGGTATCAGGACGTGTTTCACCTGCGGGGCGGGATCCTGCAGTACTTGGAGGACGTGCCGCAGGAGCAGAGCCGCTGGGACGGCGAGTGTTTCGTGTTCGACGGGCGCGTGACGGTCGGGCATGGCCTGCGCGAGGGCGCGGCGGTGATGTGCCATTCGTGCGGCTGGCCGCTGGGTGAGGCCGAGCGGGCTCACGCGCTGTTCGAGGAGGGCGTGAGTTGCGAGCACTGCCACGCGCGGACCACACCGGAGCAGAAGGCGGCGTTCCGGGAGCGGCAACGGCATTTCGACCGGCAGGTGCAGGAGGGGTGCGGGGCGTGACGGTCGCGTGAGGCGGAGTCCGTCTCTTTCGTTGACAACCCGGAACACCGCCGGGTTGCCAACTCCACGCCCGGACTCCGCTCTGCTCCTTCTCGCATCCGCTCGGATTGAACGGTTCTGGCGAACCATTCAATCGGAGCCCATATGAGGCGGCGCGGCGCCCTGGTCGTCCTGGCGGGCCTGGGGGTGGGCGGCGCGCTGCTGCTGGCCCAGCCCCGACCGGCCACGCCCGCGCCCGGCAGTGCGGAGGTGCGCTTCGTGCAGGACATGCGCGTCCATCACGATCAGGCGGTCACGATGAGCGTCCTCGTGCTGAAGGTCGCGGCAGACCGCTCGGTGCGTTCGCTGGCGCTGGATATTCAGCTGGGTCAGGAGGAGCAGAACCGGCAGATGGAGGCGTGGCTGCGCCGCTGGAACGCCCCGGACGGCGCCGCGCCCGACGCGATGCACGCCAGCATGATGGGCATGGCCACGCGGGAGGACCTCCTGTCCCTGAAGACCCTGCCCGCCCGGGAGGCCGAAACGCAGTACCTGCGCCTGATGCGCCGCCACCACCAGGGCGCGCTGCTCATGGCCCGGCCCCTCACGGGCAGCCGTCAGCCGCTCGTCGCTGGCCTCGCCCGGCAGGTCACTGCCACGCAGTCCGGTGAGATCCGCACCCTGGACAGCCTCCTGAAGGCACGCGGCGCGCCGCCCCTGCCCGCGCCGCACGGCATGCGGCACTGAGGGGGTCCTGGGTCAGTTTCCTTCCACTTCCGCCGGGATGGGGGCGGGGAAGATCAGGGCGCTGAGGGCCAGACCACCCAGGGCGGTCATGACGGCCACGCCGAGCCACAGTTCGAGGCTGAGGCTGGTCTGCCCCCGCCACACGGCGTCCCCGAGGTACGGCACCCAGACGCTGAGCGGCAGGAGGAACGCGAAGGCGCGCAGGTGCCAGGGCCGGGTGGGGCTGGGGCGCAGGAGGGCGTGCCACACGTCGATCAGGAGACCCGTGGCGACGGCCAGCAGCGGAACGCGGATGTTGCCGGGGAGGACCATGAGGGTCATGCCGAGGTTCGTGACGCCGTACATGACGGCGACTGAGCCGAACGGGAGGGTGAAGCGGCGCAGGAGCAACAGGGGCGGCGCGGCCATGACGACGGCGGTCAGGAGGATGGCACTCAGCTCTCCGCGCGTCTGCACGTAGCCGAGGCCCTGCGGAACGGTCAGGAGGCCCCACAGGTACATGTGCATGAACGCGGTCATGGCGAGCAGGCTGGTGGCACTCAGCGTGGCGACCCAGCGGACGGCGGGGCGCGCGGCGCGGGGTTCGGGGCTGCGCCACGCGGCGTTCAGGGGGGACGCGCCGATCAGCATCGCGCCGAGGAACAGCAGGAGGTGCGTGGGGGACAGCAGCGCCTCGATGCCGACCTCGATGCCCAGCACGGTGTGCCACGTCAGGTCGCCGACGCCGCCCAGCGCGAAGATCGGCACGCCCAGCGCGGCGAGGTGGTACCCGTCCGGGAAGGCGCTCAGGCCGCGCCGCCCCTCGCGCCAGCCGCGCGAGGCGAGAAACAGGCACCACCCGGCGACCGCCAGGAAGCCGCTGTAGAACGCGGCGTGCCAGGGCGTGAAGAACGTCTCCAGCGTCTCGCCGAACTGGTTGTGCGCCCAGCCGTCCGTGAACACGCCCGCGATCAGCCACCATGCCAGGGCGATGGTGACGAGGTTCTGGCGGGTGGTGGCCCGACCCGCGCGGGTAGCCGGGGCGAG
The DNA here is from genome assembly GCF_001007995.1 of Deinococcus soli (ex Cha et al. 2016). Lineage (NCBI taxonomy): Bacteria > Thermotogati > Deinococcota > Deinococci > Deinococcales > Deinococcaceae > Deinococcus > Deinococcus soli (ex Cha et al. 2016). The sequence continues at coordinate 651,726 of NZ_CP011389.1, forward strand.
CGTGGTGGACGCCGTGGTCATGACGGCAGTGTACCGGGGCGGGGTGTTATACGGGTTCCGTTTGTTTCATTGATAGATCGGCACACCACCGATCTGCCCACTCCACGTCCGAAATCCGTTTCTCTCCTCCTCGCTTCGCCCGGATTGAACAGTCTTTGCAGCCCATTTGACCGGAGTCCGTATTACTCGCGCGCCTCGCTGATGTCGATGATGCCGGTGAAGTCCTTGTACTCCAGCACGAGTTCGTACGTGCCGTTGCGGCCCTTGCCCAGGGCGTTCAGCGCCCATTTGCCCTTGGGGCACACCTGACCGGCCACCTGCGTGCCGCCCGGGTCGAGCAGGCGCACGGTGACGTTGCCCCTGCGGACGTCGCACAGGCCGCGCACGCCGACCGTCTGGTTTTCCTCGAAGGCGTTGAAGCCGTAGCGGCTCTCCCCGGTGGCGTTCAGCATGTAGGTGGGTGTCAGGGTGACATAGCCGAACCTCAGGCCGAACGTGAAGTACATCAGCGTCAGGACCAGGGCTAGGGCAGCAATGAGCAACCGCATTCCGCCGAGTCTACCCTGAAGTGCGCGGGGCGTGCGCCACACACCCGACCGGACGGGTCAAGGACGGCCGTCCTGCCACGCGCGGCCCAGGCGGGCGGCGCCACCGCGCAGCTGTTCGGGGTTCAGGTGCGCGTAGCCCAGCAGGACTGCCGGGGCGTGGGGGCCCTGCGCGAGCGGCGCGACGGGGCTGAGGGCCACGCCCTGCCGGGCCGCGCCGTTCAGGGCGTGCAGTTCGGTCCAGCCGGGTGGGAGTGGCAGGTAGAGGTGCAGGCCGCCGGGTGCCGGGTGGGGCGTCCAGCCGGGCAGGTGTTCGGCGAGGGCCTGCACGAGCACGTCGCGGCGGTGCGTGAGGGCGGCGCGGGCGCGGCGCAGGTGGCGGCTGTACGCGCCGCTGCCGAGCACGTCCGCGAGGGCCAGGGCGTCCAGGCGGCCCGGGACGCGGTCGGTGAGGGGGCGGGTGGCGGCCAGGACGCGCACGACGTCGGGCGGGGCGGCCAGGAAGCCGCTGCGGGTGACGGGCGCGAGGCTCTTGCTGAACGAGCCGAGCAGGATCACGCGGTCGGGCGCGACGCCCTGCAGGACGGCGGGTGGGCGGGCGGCGTGGTACAGGTCGGCGGCGTAGTCGTCTTCCAGGATGAACGCGCCGCTGTGGCGCGCCCAGGTGATCAGCGCCTGCCGCCGCGCGGCGGGCAGGGCGGCGCCCGTGGGGTACTGGCAGCCGGGCGTGACGTACAGCAGCGTGGCCTGTGCGGGCAGGAGGTCCGGCTGGACGCCCCGGTCGTCCACCGCGACCGGCTGCACCTGCGCGCCGGTCGCGGCCAGCGCGGCGCGCGCGCCGGGATAGGTGGGGTCCTCCACGGCGGCCACACGTCCAGTTTCGAGGAAGACGCGCGCCAGGGCGTCCAGCGCACCCTGCGTGCCGCCGGTCAGGAGGATCATGTCGGGCGTGACCTGCGCGCCGCGTTCGGCGTTCAGGTGCGCCGCCAGCGCGCGGCGGGTCTCCAGGGGGCCCAGGGGATCGTCGGGCTGTCCGGCGCGCAGGGCCTGCGCGGCGCGGCGGGCCAGGGCCTGTGTCCACGCGGCCTCCGGATACAGGTCCGGGACGGGCTGCCCGACGCGGAAGTCCACGAGGTACTCGCCACCCGCGTCCTCGATCTGTCCGGCCAGGGCGCGCTGGGCCCAGGCGCTCAGGGGCAGCGTCGTGGTCGCGGGTGGAAGCGGCGCGTGGGCGGGGACGCTGACGCGGGTGCCGCTGCGGCCCTGCGCCTGCACGTACCCCTCCAGTTCCAGCTGCGCCAGGGCGTCCACCAGGGTGTTGCGCGCCACGCCCAGGTGATCGGCGAGGCGGCGGTGCCCGGGCAGTCGGGTGCCTTCGGGCAGCAGGCCACGCGTGATCGCGCCGCGCAGCGTGCGGGTGACCTGCGCGTGGCGGGTCTCGCCGGGCTGCGCGGGCGGGAGGGTCAGGGCGTCCAGCCAGCCGGGCGCTGAGTGGTCCGGGCTCAGCGGACTTCCCGTTCCAGCCACGCGCGCTGCCCGCCCTCGGCCTCCAGGGCCTGCCCGGCGGTGTCCAGGAAGCGGTCGCGGGCCGCCTGCGCCTGCTCGGGGGTGAGGCCGTGCGCGGCGGGGTCCCGGAGCAGCTCGCGCAGCAGAGGGAATACGGGCACGGCCGCGTGCAGGGTGCCGTTCACGGTCACGTCGGCGGGCCACTTCAGCAGCCAGTCCAGCGCGTACGGGGCGGGTTCCAGCACGCACCCGCCGGGGTACGGGATGCGGCCGGGGGTGGGGAAGGTCACGGCGTCGGTCATGCCCCCAGCATGCGCCGCGAGGGGCGGCGTGAACAGGAGGCGCGGCAACGATCCCGGCGCCCGGCTCGTACGGTGAGGTATGTCTCTCGGTCCTCTGGAACTCCTGATGCTGCTGCTGGCCACCCTTGTTATCGCCCTGCTGGTGGCCCTGCCGCTGATGTGGCTGATGCGCGGTTCCCGGAAACGCGCTGAGCTTCAGCGGCAGGTGGATGACCTGCGCGACCGCCTGGAGCACCTCGAACGGCCCTGAAGGCACTGGGAGCGGCGGGCCTCTCCCCTGTCGGAGTGACCCGCCGCCCCTCGTGCCGGGTGTTTACCCGACGGCGGGTGAGGTTTCCAGCGCGCTGAGGACGGCGCGGGTGAAGGTCTGCGTGTCGGCCTTACCGCCCAGGTCGCGGGTGGGGTGTTCGCGCAGGGCCAGGGCGACGGCGCGGTCGATCTGGTTGGCGCCCTCGGGGCGTTTGAGGCCGTGACGCAGAAGCATTCCGGCGCTCATGATCGCGGCGGCGGGGTTCGCGACGCCCTTCCCGGCGATGTCGGGGGCGCTGCCGTGGATGGGTTCGAACAGGCCCGCGCCGTCGCCCAGGCTGGCGCTGGGCATCAGGCCGAGGCTTCCGGGGATCACGGCGGCCAGGTCGCTGAGGATGTCGCCGAAGAGGTTCTCTGTGACGATCACGTCGTAGCGGCTGGGGTCGGACACGATCAGCATGGCGACACTATCCACGTACTCGTGGTTCAGGTGGATCCCGCGGTACTCGCGGTCGCGCAGGGCGGTGACGTCGCGGCGCCACAGTTCGCTGACCTCCAGCACGTTGGCCTTGTCCACGCTGGTCACGCGGCCCTTGCGCTGCTCGGCAGCCCAGAAGGCCACGCGGGCCACGCGCTCGACCTCGGGGGTGGTGTAGCGCATGGTGTTGTACGCCGTGTCCCCGTCAATCTTGCGGTCCCCGTCGAAGTACACGCCGCCCAGGAGTTCGCGCACGATCAGGATGTCCACGCCGCGCGCCAGTTCCGCCTTCAGCGGCGAGAGGTACTCCAGGCCGGGCTGGACGCGCACAGGCCGCAGGTTCGCGTAGCACCCGAGTGCCTTGCGCAGCGCGAGCAGGCCGCTCTCGGGCCGCAGGTGCCGGGGCAGGAGGTTCCAGGCGCTGTCCTGCGCGCCGCCCACCGTGCCCAGCAGGACCGCATCGGCGTCTTTCAGGGCGTCGCGGGTGACCTGCGGGAACGGATCGCCGTGCGTGTCATAGGCGATCCCACCGATCAGATGTTCCTCGATGGTGACGTCGGGCGCGACCTCGCGCAGGACGGCGACGGCGGCGGCGGTAACTTCCGGGCCGATCCCGTCGCCGGGCAGGGTGACGATCTTAGGCATGCTGTTCCTCCTGTCCGGGGTGGCCGTGACCGGCCTGAGTGGAGTGGGCATTCAGGGTCTCGGCTTCCAGCGCGGCCTGATCGTTCGCCTTCATGTACTCCAGCCAGCCCCCGGCCTTCTGCACGTCCAGCGCGAACTGCGGAACGGGCACAAACGTCAGCTGCTGCCCGGTGCGGGTGTTCGTGATCGTGCCGCCCTTCAGGTCCAGGTCGGCCGGGTCGCCGTCCTGGAAGGCCTCCACGATCCCGTCGCATTCCAGCGCCAGGAAGCCGTTGTTGATGGAGTTGCGGTAGTAGATCCGCGCGAAGTTCGGGGCGATCACGGCCGCCACGCCCGCGCCGCGCAGCGCCCACACGGCGTGCTCGCGGCTGCTGCCGCACCCGAAGTCCGCGCCGGCCACGATGATGTCGCCGGGTTCCACGCGCCGCACGAAGTCCTTGTCGTAGTCCTCCATGGCGTATTTGGCTAGTTCGCTCTCCACGTCGGTGGTCAGGTGGCGGGCGGGAATGATCTCGTCGGTGTTGATGTGATCACGGGCAAACACGTGCACTTTAGGCATGGTGACCTCTGGGGGTGGGGGGCGACCCCAGGATCGGGTCGCCGGACGTGAGTGAGTTATGGAGCAGGGCCAGCGCGCACGCGCCCAGGATGGAGAGGCCGAAGCCCAGCCAGGGCCAGCCGCGCAGGTGGCCGCGCAGGGTCAGGCCCAGCAGCAGGCTCAGGACCGTGACGGCAGCCCACGCGAGCGGGGCGTAGGGAAAGGGTAGATGCGCCCAGAGGGGCATCTCGCGGAAGGTGTACAGCGCCAAGATCACGCCGAGCAGCAGCGGGCCACTGACGGAGGCGAGCGGCGCGCGCCTTCCCTGACCGGGCACCCGGCACGCCATCCAGAGCGCGAACAGCGCGGCTCCGGTGATGAGCAGGCCGGGCAGGTCCATGTCAGTTCAGTCCGCCGGGGTGGGCGACGGCGCTGAGTTCCTCGGGGAGTTCCTCGTCGTACAGGTCGCGCCACGCCTGACCGTCGAAGGTCACCTCGGATTCCATGAAGGTCTGCGCGAGGGGGTCCGGGTCAGTCAGGGCGTCCAGGGGAATATCGAGGCGCACGGCGGTCGGGACGGGCAGTTCCGCGCCGTCGGGGATCACGAGTTCCTCGGCGTAGACGTTCTCCAGCATCTGCCGGGTCCAATTGGCCCAGTCGTCGGGGGTGCCGGCGCCGGTCGTGTCGCGCAGTTCGGTGCGCAGGCGCTCGGCGTGCTCGGCGGGGATGTCGTCTTCATCCCATTCCACGCGGCCGTCAGCGTGGACGGTGACGGGTACGGTGTCCAGATCGAAGATGTCCGCGAGTTCAGCGGGCAGTCCCCCCTCGAAGGTCTGGCCGTCGGCGTACGACACCCACTCCTCACCGTCCAGGGTGTAGGCGGCGCTACCTTCCTGCGGGACGACCTCCACGTTGCCGAGCACCGCGAAGGCGCGGCTGAAGGGCGTCTGGAGGGGCGCGGGTTGCGTCAGGTCGAACACGACGCGCTTGGCGACCGGGCTGTCCTCCCCGGCGTCCGGGGCGAGTTCGAGGTGCAGGTCCTGCCACTCGGCGTCGGATTCACCGTGGTACTCGCGGGCCAGTCCCTCGATGGCTTCCAGCAGTTCGGCCGGCGGTTCGGGGTCGATGTCGGTGCGGCCCTCGCGGTACTGCTCGATGGCGTAGGAGGCGACGGTCTCGCCGGTCAGGCGCGCGGCGGGGTGGTTCAGGAGGCGGCGCACGGCGGCGTTGGGGTCGGCGTTCGCGGGGAACGCCTCCCAGCGCTGCCCGTCGAAGGAGTGCTGCACGCCGCGCAGGCGGACGTGCCCGCCATCCACGCGGATGTCGCCCTCGTGCGGCTGCCCGCCGGTCGTGAGTTCCCCCGTGACGTGCCGGTGCGGCGCGACCGGCAGGGCGGCGACGTCCTCGGCGGTGGTCAGTGTGTCGTCCACGCGGCCGTGCAGCACGAGTTGCGTGCGGAACTGGCTGTCCCAAGCGGCGCCATACGGCAGGACCAGTCGCAGCGCCTGCTCGATCTTCCCGCGCAGCGTGGCGTCGTCGGGCACCTGCGTGAAGGTCAGCGTGCCGTCGGCGTCCAGCTGCGCCTCGAACGGATGGACGGTGGGCATCAGACCCAGTTGTTTGCGGCGTTTGGCTTCACCCATAGTGCACCCAGCTTACTCGCGGGACGCGAGCAGCAGCCCTCCGAAGCCCAGCATCAGGGTGCCCGCCACGCGGTCCACGGCCCGGCGGGCGCGCAGGTAGGCGCGCTGCATGGGCGCGGTGGACATGCCCGCAGCGACCAGCGCGAACCAGCCCAGGCTGAGGCCCACGATCACCGCGAAGGCCGCGAGTTTCAGGCCGGTGCCCGCGTGCGCGCCGAGCACGCCGCTGAACACGCTGCCGAAGAACACGGCGGCCTTGGGGTTGCTGATGTTCGTCAGGAACCCGGCGCGCAGCGCGGCGAGGTCACTCAGTGGAGCCTGGATGGGCGCGGCCTGCGCGTCCGGCCGGGCGCTGCTGCGCCAGAGGTTCACGCCCATCCACAGCAGGTACGCGCCGCCCGCGACCTTCACGACGCCGTGAATCCAGGGGAACGCCTGGAACAACAGGCCGATGCCCAGCAGGGCCAGCGCCGCCCAGCACGCGATGCCCAGCACCACACCCAGCCCGGCCAGCAGGGCCGCGCGGCGGGTGCGCGCCAGCGCCGTCTGGCTGACGAGCAGCACGTCCGGGCCGGGGATCACGAGGATGACCGTGTGAATGGCCGCGACGGCCAGCAGAATGTTCAAATCCACGCTTCTCTCCTCCCCTTGTCTGTGGATCGCGGCCGATCAGTCGGCGGCGTTGATGGTGTCGTTGTAGGCGCGCGGGTCGCTGATGAAGCCCGCGACGGCGCTGGCGGCGACGGTGGCCGGGCTGGCGAGGTAGATCTGCGCACTGGGATCGCCCATGCGGCCCACGAAGTTGCGATTTGAGGAGCTGATGCACACGTCGTCCGGCCCCAGAACCCCAGAGTGCATGCCCAGGCACGCGCCGCAGCTGGGGTAGCTGACGCTGGCCCCGGCGTCCACGAAGATCTCCAGCAGGCCCTCCTGCGCGGCCTGTTTCCAGATGGCCTGCGTGGCGGGCACGACGATCATCTGCACGCCCTCGGCGACCTTGCGGCCCTTGAGGATGCGGGCCACGTCGCGCAGGTCGCTGATGCGGCCGTTCGTGCAGCTGCCCACGTACGCGTGCGTCACGGCGATGCGGTCACTGCCCGCCACGCGGCCATTGCTGGGGATGTGCGGGTACGCGACGGTCGGTTCGACCTGCGAGGCGTCCACCTCCACGATCACCTTGAAGCTGGCGTCCGCGTCGGACTGGTACTCGGTGTAGGCGTCGGGCGTGACGCCACGGGCGCTCATGTACGCGCGGGTGGTGTCGTCCAAGGCGACGATCCCGGTCTTGCCCCCGGCCTCGATGGCCATGTTCGTCAGGGTGAAGCGGCCCTCCATGTCGAGGCCATCGATGTAGTCCCCGACCCATTCCATGACCATGTAGTTCGCGCCGTCCGCTCCGATGCGCTTGATGACTTCCAGCACGATGTCCTTGGGCGTCACGCCCGGCTGGGCCTGCCCGGTCACGCGGATCAGCATGGTCTCGGGCACCTTGAACCACACCTTCCCGGCGTAGATGGCGCCCGCGAGGTCCGTGCTGCCCACGCCGGTCGCGAAGGTGCCCAGCGCGCCTGCGTTGCAGGTGTGGCTGTCGCCGCTGACGAGCGTCTGGCCGGGTTTCATCAGGCCGGTGTTCTCCAGCACGACGTGTGCGATGCCTCCGCGGCCCACGTCGAAGAAGTGCTTGATGCCCTTTTCATGCACCCAGCTCTTGAGCTTCTGGTACATCTTCGCGGCCTTGATGTTCATGGCGGGCACCGAGTGGTCGGGCACCGCGACGATCTGATCCGGGTTGAACACCTGATCCATCCCGCGTTCTTCCAGCATGCGCAGCGCGGCGGGTGTGGTGATCTCATGGCACAGCACCCAGTCGGTGCGGCACTCGATGAGCTGCCCGGGCACCACGTGGTCGTGACCGCTGTGCGCGGCGAGGATCTTCTCTGCAATCGTCATTCCCATGATGAAACCTCCCCCAGGAAAAACACGCCCCCGGTCGCTGCTCGCTTCCGGGGGCGTGTGGGTGAACGCTGGGCTGCGCTCAACGCCCCCAACGAAGAAGAAGCACCGCAGCGGGCGCGTTCCGGCGTCGTGGTGGGTTGAACATGCCCGGAGTCTACGGGAGCGGCGCGGCGCAGGACACGCAGGTGTGTAGACGGGCCGGAACAGTCAGGCAGGCTCGTGATATTTCCCACACTCCCATTCGGCATGTGCAGCAACTCCTTCAAGATTCAGTGATTAGAATCCTGAGCGGTTATGAAACGCTTTCAACTTCCGACCACCATGCTCGGCCTGACCGTCCTGCTCACGGCCTGCCCCCAACCCACCACACCGGACGCCACCGTCAGTCTGACCGTCGCCCTGACTGGCGTCACCAGCGCGCCCATCAAGATCACGAATACCACCTCCGGCGCCGCCCTGTTCAACGGCAACCTCGACACCGGTAAGGTCTTCACGAACCTCACGGCCGGCACTACCGTGAAGATCGAACCCGGCACCCTGAACGGCTTCACCACGCCCGCCGCGCAGACGGTCACGCTGGACAGCAGCAAGACAGCGTCCGTCGAGTACAAGGCCCTGCCCGGCGCCCCCGTGCAGCCGGCCCGCATCCAGGGGCCGGTCAGTGACCTGCCCACCGGCGCGGCCACCGGCGTACTGGGCAACAGCTACGAAGTCGACACGAACAGCGAGGGTGCCGTCAGCGGCAGCGGACTTGACCTGCCGCTGACCCGGGCGCCCAGCAGCCGCCTGTCCACGCTGCTGCCCACCGGCAACTCCGGCTGCCAGGCCACCGTCACGGCCAGTGTCAACCCGAACATTGCGCTGTTCACTGAAGTGAACCTGCTCAGTCCGAAGATGGATTACCTGGGCACCGTGACCGAGCAGATCGTGGCGGGCGGCACCATGACCGGCAGCCAGGTCGCGCGCCTGTACAGCGACCGCGCCGCGACCGTCAAGGGCACCCTCACCTGCCCGGCCTCGAATGGCGCGACCCTCACCGTCAATCTCGACGTCACCCTGACCGCCGGCTGGAACGCCGTGGAGTACGCGTCCGGGCAGAACCAGCTGACCCTCAGGACGCTGGGTGGCGGCGCCCGCAGCACCCTGAAAGCCACGCGCGCTCCGGGCATGGTCAGCGTCGCCCTGCAGAAGCCAGTCGAGTTCACCTCTGACGCGGACGTGGCCGTCGCGGCGCGGATCTACCAGGACGGCGGTTACACCGGCGAGATCAGCCTGAGCACGGACGTGCCGGGCCTGACCATTGAGCCCAGGACGGTCACGCTGACCGCTGCCACGCTCACCAGTCAGGAGGCGCAGGCGACCGCCGCCTACCTGCGCCGCCTGGGTGTGACCCCGCAGCGCCTAGACACCACGCTGACCTTCCGGTACAGCGGCGCGGGCAACCTGGAATCCACGCCCTTCCAGATCGTGGCGCGTGACGCCGCCGGCAAGCAGGTCGGCGCCGGGAACAGCACCGTAACGGTCAAACGGCCCGGGCTGGCCCTGTCCCTCTTCCCGTCCGAAGTTCAGATGTTCCCTGGCGACACCCGCGACGTGAATGTGACGGCCAACGGTATCGGCGGGTTCACGGGTAACGTCACATACACCCTGACCGGCCTGCCGGCTGGCCTGAGCGCCCAGCCGGTCACGGCCAACCTGAACGGTTTTTCGTTCGTGACCCTCAAGGTCGTGGGGGACGGCACCGTCAAACCCGGCACGTACCCGATCACCGTGACCGGCGTGAGTGCTGACAAGACCGCCAGCGCCACAGGGCAACTGATCGTCAGGGCCCCCACCGTCACCCTGTCGTTCAGCGGTTACGGGTTCTCAGTCTCGCAGGGAGCGACCGCCAGCGTGCCCGTGACGGTCTCCACGACCAACGGGTTCAGCGGCACCACCACCGTCACCCTGACCGACCTGCCGGCCGGCGTGAGCGCCACGCCCAAGACCGTGACGGTCACGCCGGGCGCGTCCACGCAGGTCATGGTGCCCGTGCAGGCCACGGCCGACGCAGCGCTGGGCAACGCGACCGTCAAGGCCAGCAGCCCGAACCTTGATCAGTACGCCTCCCCCACCGCCACGCTGAGTGTCCGCCCGGCCCGCGCCACCCTGCCGGTGCCGGGAACGGTGCTGGGCGCCGCGCAGGCCACGGCCGGCGCGTGGGTGGCCACGGACGGGGCGTTCGACACGACCACGAACCAGTACCAGACCAAGGTGACCCGTGTGAGTGCCACTGGACAGGCCCTGACGAGCGCCGTGGTGCCCGGCAGTTCAGCCACCCGACTGATCCAGATGGACGGCGGCGTGCTGGCACTCAGCACGGACGGCGCGGTGAAAGCCACGCTGATCACCGAAGCGGGCGCCGTCACGCCCCTCTCGGCCCCCGCGCTGGGCAGCGTGGTTGCCCTGAGCGGCAGCGCGGACAGCAAAGGCCGGGTGTGGTTCGTGCGCAGCACGTACAGCGCGGGCGCCGTCACATACGCCCTGCACACCTGGACGACCGCGACCGGCGAGATCGCGCCCGTCAACGTGAACCTGGGTTCGGTCGGGTCGTTCTACGGGAACCAGAACTTCTTCTTCAGCCCGGATCGGCAGAAGCTTGTCCTGATCGTGCCCGGGTACCCCGGCAGCATTTTCCGCATCGACACCGCGACACTCACGGCCACCAAGGTCGACACGACCGTGCCCGCCAGCAGCGCCGCCATCACCGACAGCGGCACCCTGTGGCTGTCCGCCTACGGCACCCTGAGCCGCGTGAACAGTGACGGCACCGTCACGCAGTTTGACGGGATCAGCACGGGCGAACTCCTCGGCTTCGACCGGAAGACGACCGGCACGCTGTGGGGCAAGGACACGTCCGGCGTGTACCGCGTTGATGTCTCGGCGGCCAAACCCACCAGCACCTTCGTCTCGCTAGGTGACGTGAAAGGCGCGGCCCTGAACGCCGACGGTGGCCTGCTGGCCATCTGGAACCCGCAGTACAGCGATCCGGCTGCCATCTCCCTGCTGAAGTAAGACGCAACCGACCGGGCGCAGGGTGAACGGGATTCGCACACCGTTCACCCTGCGCCCGGTCAGTTCCTCATCACTTTGGCGTATGAATGCGGTCAGAGGGGCTGCGTATGCTGGGGGCATGAATGTCACCCGTCATTTCAGCGATACGCGGACGGACGAGGGCCGTGTGAGGATTCTCGTGCAGTCTGGTCAGCTCGTGCTGGAGGCAGAAGGGCCGGGCTGGCAGCACCGCAGCGTCCACGTGGACCTAGGGGACGTCACGCTGGAACTGGCGTGGCTGCCGGGTCTTGGATCAAGCCTGTACGGCGAGGTCATGGACGACGTCGCCCGGCAGGTGCAGTTCGACGGTTCCGCGCCGGAGCGCGGCGGTACCGACCTGCCCGGCGCAGCATGATCCTCTGATGTCCATCCTTGCAGGGAGCGGCCCCGCCTGTGCCCGGCGGGGCCGCTCCCTGCGGGCTACTCGACGAACCAGATCACAAACCGCGCCTCGTTCCCCTGACCTTCCAGGGCGTAGGCGAAGGCCGCCCAGGCGAGCACGCGGGCGTGATGCGCGTCGGGCAGGTGCGCGGTCAGCGTGGCGAGGTCGGCGGCGCTCAGCGTGGTGCGGCCGGTGATCTCGCCGTCCTCGAACAGCGCCTCGGCACTGACCTGCACGCTCAGGTTATCCGGGTGTCCCACCTCGTCGAGGTGCGCTGCCTGGAGGGCGTGGTGCAGATCTGCCGCAGGGTCGAGCAGGAAGCGGGCCTCTCCGATCCAGTCGGTCTGAGGGCTCTCGCCTGTAGGGTGGGGGCGGGTTTCGCAGAAGATAAACGCCAGGGCAGGCACGGCGCGCCACCTCGGGACGCACCCGCCAGCAGATCACGCGGGCATGAGGGTGGGGCCAGTGGGTCTTGCCTCTCTTCTCATCTTCGTGGGTGCCTGTCCTGAAGTGAAGGCAGGGCAGCAGCGGGCCGACCTCTGTCCTGAGCAGCGATCAAGGCGGGGCTCGTCTGGGGAGGGTAGCGGCCCGGCCTCTCATACAGGGGCCGGGCCGACACGGGTGGGGCAGGATCAGCTGGCGGCGCCGACGGCGCGGTCGCCCTCGGGGTTCTCGGGGGCGCGGTTCAGGATGGCCTGCGCGTCGGGCCAGTCGATGATCTGGAAACGGCTGTTGCGGATGGCGGGCGTGAACCCGGCGTCCACGGCGATACGGATCAGTTCGCGCACGGTCGCCTGGTGGCGGTCGTGTCCGGCGGCGGCGGAGACGACGTTCTCCTCCAGCATGGTGGAGCCGAGATCGTTGGCGCCGTAGTACAGCGCGGCCTGCCCGACCTTGAAACCCTGCGCGGGCCAGGACGCCTGGATGTTGGGGATGTTGTCCAGCGCGATGCGGGCGATGGCGAGCTGCTGGAGGTACTCGTGCGCGGTCGCGCCGGGCGCCTTGCCGTGCAGGCGGGTGTGTTCGGTCTGCAGGGTCCACATGGCGAAGCCGGAGAAGCCGTTGCCGTCGTACTCGCGGTTGGCCTTGTCCTGCTGCTCGCGGATCTTCAGGAGGTGGCTGGCGCGCTGCGCGTAGGTCTCGCCGAAGCCTATGACCATGGTGGCGATGGTGTACAGGCCCTTGCGCTGCGCGGCGTCGATGATCCGGAACCAGTCCTCGCTGCGGATGCGGGCGGGGGCAGCCTTGGCGCGCACGTCGTCTTCCAGAATCTCGCCGCCCGCGCCGGGCAGGCCGTCGAGGCCCGCCTCGATCAGCGTGTCGAGCAGCTCGTCGAGGCTCAGGCCGAAGGTCTTCTCCATGAACAGCACTTCTTCCGGGGAAAAGGCGTCGATGCGGATGGTGGGGTGATTCGCCTTGACGTGCCGCAGCAGGCCCGTGTAGTAGTCCAGGCCCAGCTCGGGGTTCACGCCGCCCTGCAGCAGGATGCGGGTGCCGCCCACCGCTTCGAGTTCGCGGATCTTGTGGCTGATCTGCTCGTAGTCCAGGGTGTAGCTGTCTTTCTGGCGGCGGGTGCGGTAGAAGGCGCAGAAGTTGCAGCCGACATTGCAGATGTTGGTGTAGTTGATGTTCCGGTCGATCAGGAACGTGACGGTGTCCGGGTCGCGGCGCGTAAGGCGCAGGTGGTGGGCGACGGCAGCGACGTCCGGGAGGGGCTGGTGGTACAGCGCCTCGATCTCGGCGTGGGTCAGGCGGTCGCCGCGTGCAGCGCGGGGCAGCAGGTCGCCCGCGGCGGGGGTGGGGGCGGGTGCGGTCATGTCCGGAGCGTAGCACCGCGCCCGGCGGGCATTGGTCTCCCCTTTCACCGAACCGGGCCGGTCAGGAAACGCGCCGGGCCTGGGGTGATCCCGTGGCCCGGCGCGACGAGTCCCCTCCGCTCAGGGTTGCCCGACGGGGGCGCGCAGGCGGCCCGGTCCGGCGAACGCCACGGCGAGGCTGGCGGCAAGCAGCACGAGCGGAAATTCCAGGCCGTTCGGGTTGAAGAACCCGGCCTTCAGATGCACCAGCAGGATGGCGACGAGCATGTTCACGGCGAGCAGCACCCCGGCGGCGCGGCTGTACACACCCAGGATCAGCAGCAGGCCGCCCAGCAGTTCCACGGTGGCGACCAGGGGGGCGCTGATGCCGGGGACGGGCACGCCCATCTGCGTGAAGGCCTGCGTGGTGCCGGGCAGGGTGTACGTGAAGAATTTCTGCGCGCCATGCATGACGAACACCAAGCCGGTGGTGAGGCGCAGTAGCAGCAGGGCGAGGTCGGGGTTCAGGGCGGTCGCGGTGCGGGTGGTCATGGGATGTCCTCCGGTGGGGTGACCGCAGTGTCCAGCTTCGTTGAGGGGCCAACACCACGCCCCTCCACTCCGCTTCCCACTGCGGTCTGTTGACGGTTTCTCGCTCCACTCGTTTCAGGGAATCTGAGGCTTCCGCTCGGGTTCCCTGGTCACCGCTGTGAGCAGCGTGATCAGGTCGCGCAGTTGCGTGTCGGTCAGGTGCGCGAACTGCCGGGCGTGCAACTCGGTGAGGGGCGGGTCGAGGCGGTTCAGCAGGTTGCGTCCGGCGTCGGTGAGGCGGGTGGCGACGATGCGCCGGTCGGGGCGGTCGCGGTCACGGGTGACCAGTCCGGCTTTCTGGAGCCGGTCGAGAAGGCGGGTGACGTCGGGGTCGTGTTCGAGGAGGCGGTCGCTGATCTCGCTGCAGGTCAGGCCGCCCTCGCCGGCGCCGCGCAGGATGCGCAGGACGTTGAACTGCGGGCCGCTCAGGCCGTGGTCTCGCAGCAGGTCGGCGCCCTGGCGCTGCTGGTGCAGCGCGAGGCGTTGCAGCGCGAGGTAGGCGCGGTGGTGCAGGCTCCCGGGCGCGCCGGGGACAGGGGTGTCGGTCATGGGTTCAGGGTAGCGGGCCGGTCGAGTGAGGTCACCGCTGGCCCCCAAATTAATCGTTGCAACGATATTCTGTCAAACGAGTGATCGCCAGCCCCACCGCTGCTTCATGCCGCCTGAAGCTGCGCGTTGCCCTGGACGCCACGCGGCGGCGCGGACGTATAGTGCTTCACGTTGAGGCGGGCAAGCCGGAAGCGCTTCCACGCCGGGAGGACAACCATGAAACTAGGCATGATCGGACTGGGCAAGATGGGCGGCAACATGGTTCTTCGCCTCACCCAGGGTGGAATCGAGGTCACCGGCTACGACCGCAGCGAGGAATCCGTCGCGCAGATCGAACGTCAGGGCGCCCGGGGTGCCCGCAGCATGGACGACCTGATCGCCGCGCTCGGTGAACCCGGCAGCCGCGCCGTGTGGGTCATGGTGCCCGCCGGGAAGATCACCCAGAGCGTCATCGACGACCTCGCGCAGCGCCTCGCGCCGGGCGACATCGTCATCGACGGCGGCAACAGCAACTACAAAGACAGCATCCGCCGCGCCGAGGACCTCGCCAAGGCAGGCATCCACTTCGTGGACGTCGGCACGTCCGGCGGCGTGTGGGGCCTCAAGGAAGGCTACGCCATGATGATCGGCGGCGCCGAGGAAGCCGTCGAGCGCCTGCGTCCTGCCTTCGAGGCGCTCGCACCTGCCGCCGACCGCGGCTGGGGCCGCATGGGCCCGGCGGGCAGCGGCCACTACGTGAAGATGGTCCACAACGGCATTGAGTACGGCATGATGCAGGCCTACGCCGAGGGCTTCGAGCTGATGAAGGCGCACCAGGACTTCAACCTCGACATGGCGCAGATCGCCGAACTGTGGCGGCACGGCAGCGTCGTGCGCTCCTGGCTGCTCGACCTGACCGCCGAGGCGCTGCAGAACAAGGCCGAGTTCGAGAAGCTCTCGGATTACGTGGCGGACAGTGGTGAGGGCCGCTGGACGATCATCGACTCCATCGAACTGGGCGTGCCCACGCCCGTGATCACCCTGGCGACGCAGATGCGCTTCCGCAGCCAGCAGGAGGTCAGCTACGCCGGGCAGATGCTCTCGGCGATGCGCCGCGCGTTCGGCGGGCACGCCGTGAAGACCATCGAGACACCCCGCCAGGAGGGCCTGGTGCCCGAGGTGGCGCCCGGCGATCACCCCAAGGTGGCCGCGCCGGAGAACATCGGTCACACCGCCAGCGCGGGCGAGGGGAGCGCCGCCGAACAGCTGGGTGAGACCGGCCAGCAGCGCGTGAAGGGTGACGCATGACCCGCAGTACCAAGAAGGACAGCGCCCAAAAAGCCACGGCGAAGACCCCGGCCGCCAAGAAACCCGCGGCGAGGAAGCCTGCGGCCAAGAAGGCGACCGGCGAGACCTCCGCGAAGTCCACCCGCGCCAGGGGCGTGAAGGCCAGCGAGGTGCAGGAGAACGTGGACCGCAAGGTCGCCGCGCAGGCGGTCGGGGTGGCCGACGCCGCCCCGAAGGCGAAGAAGGCCGCCCCGAAGAAGAGCGCCCCCAAAGGCAGCGCGGGTGCCCCCGGCGAGGACGGCACCAACCCCTTCCGCGCGCTGATGCGCCGCAACCGCGCGCCGGAACCCGCCACGCTGGTCATCTTCGGCGCGACCGGTGACCTGTCCCGGCGCAAGCTGCTGCCCGCCGTGTTCGGCCTGTGGCAGGACGGCCTGCTGGGCAGTGCGTTCAATATCGTCGGGGTGGGCCGTCAGGAGATGACGGACGAGCAGTTCAAGGACTACGCCGTCCAGGCGCTCAAGGACAGCAAGGAAACCGACGCGATCCAGCCGGGCAGCCTGGAGAAGTTCCGGGAACTGCTGTACTACGAGTTCGGGGATTTTGCCGGGGACGAGGTGTACGCCAAGCTGGGCCGCGAGCTCGACCGCGCCGAGGAGGCGCACGGGGGCCGTAAGAACGCCCTGTTCTACCTCTCCACGCCGCCCAGCCTGTTCGAACCGATCAGCAACGGCCTGGGCCGCCTGGGCCTGTCGGACGAGTCCGAGGGCTGGCGAAGGCTGGTGATCGAGAAGCCCTTCGGGCGTGACCTCGCCTCGGCCCGCGCGCTGAACGACGCGATCCACCACGTGTGGAACGAGTCGCAGGTGTACCGCATCGACCACTACCTGGGCAAGGAGACGGTGCAGAACCTCATGGCGATCCGCTTCGGGAACGCCATCTTCGAGCCGCTGTGGAACCGCGGGTACGTGGATCACGTGCAGATCACGGCCGCCGAGGACCTGGGCCTGGAGGGCCGCGCCGGGTACTACGAGGAGGCCGGCGTGGTACGCGACATGCTCCAGAACCACCTGATGCAGCTGTTCGCCCTGACCGCCATGGAACCCCCGGCGGCCTTCGACGCGGACGCCATCCGCGACGAGAAGGTCAAGGTGCTGCGGGCCGTGAAGGAGATCCCCAGCGGGCGCGTTGAGGAGGTCGCGGTGCGCGGCCAGTACGGCGCGGGCACCCTGTACGGCGAGAAGGTGCCCGGCTACCGCGACGAGCCCGGCGTGCGTGAGGGCAGCGTGACGCCCACGTACGTGGCGCTGAAGCTGGAGGTGGACAACTGGCGCTGGCAGGGCGTGCCGTTCTTCCTGCGCACCGGCAAGAGACTGCCGAAGAAGGTCACGGAGATCGCCGTGGTGTTCAAGCGACCCCCGCTGGGCATCTTCCCCGGCGGGCTGGAACGCAACGTGCTCGCCTTCCGCATCCAGCCGGACGAGGGCGTCAGCCTGAAATTCAGCAGTAAAACGCCGGGGCAGGAGATGGTGCTGCGCGAGGTGGTCATGGACTTCCGCTACGACGCGTTCGGCGCGCAGCTCGAAAGCCCGTACTCGCGCCTGCTGCTCGACGCGATGGTGGGCGACGCGACCCTCTTCCCGCGCGAGGACGAGGTGGACCTGGCGTGGCAGATTGTCAGCGGCATCCTGAGCGTGTGGGACACCGACCCGGCCCGCAAACCGAAGAAGGGCGAGGGCCCGGACTTCCCGAACTACACGTCCGGCACCTGGGGCCCCGACGCGGCCGACGATCTGATGGGCGACGACCGCCGCTGGCGGCGCCTGTGACCCGGGAGGTGAGGGCGTGACCTACGCAACCGACCTGAAACCGCTGGGGCCGGTGGACACCACCGTCCGCAAGGCCCAGGCGACCCTGGATGAACTGTGGGCGCAGACGGACGTGGAGACCCGCGCCTACACCGGCAACATGATCGCGCTGACCGTGAGAAAACACCTAGGCCGCGTGCAGGAGGCCCTGGCAGGCCTGGAAGGCCGGTACGCGGGACGGCAGATCATCGGCGTGATGGACGGCACCGACGACCTGACCGTGCACGCCGCGCTGGTCCCGCAGGCGGGCGGGCTGTACGTGGAGCGCCTGACGCTGGAAGCCAGCCCCGAACAGCTTCAGGGCGCGATCCTGCCGCTGATCCGCCCGGCCACCGTGAACCACGTCTGGTGGGGCGCGGACAGCCGCCCCGAGGGTACGCTGCTGGCCGAACTGACCGAGATCGCCGATCAGGTGATCGTGGACAGCCTGACGCTGGACGTCCCGCCCTCCCGGCACTACGCGCTGGCCGACCTGGGCTGGAGCCGCTCGGCGGGGTGGCGTGAGGCGCTGGCGCAGCTGTTCGACTCGCCGGACGCGGCGCGGCAGCTGGGGCGCGTGACGCACCTGACCGTCCGGCACGCCGGGCGCAAGGACCTGCCCGCGCGACTATTCGCGGGGTTCATCGCCAGTACGCTGGGCTGGACGGACCTGAGCACCGTGGACTTCCGTCTGGGCCGCTGCGGGCGCGAGAACGGCGACCTGTGCGGCGTGGAGCTGCGCGGCGACGGCGTGCATTTCAGCCTGAAGGCCGAACAGGGCGACATGGCCCTGGCCGCCTGCCAGTGGGACGACGTGCAGCGCGTCACGGAGGTCACGGTGCCCAGCATGACCCTCGCGCAGGGCCTGGCGCGCGTCATGGCCCGCCCTGAACGCGGCGAGGTCTTCGAGCGCGCCTGGGCGTTGGCGAAAGAAACGCTGTAACCGCCGGGACGAGGGGCCGCGCCGCTGTCAGGGTGCGGCCCCTCCCCTTTTCCATCTGGACGGCGCGGCATACTGCGCGGCGATGAGCATCTCGCCCCATGACCGGCTGCACGACCTCGCCCTGAGCCTGGGGGCGGACGCGGTCGGGTGGGCTCCGGCGCAGGTGCCGCGCGCGGCGGTGGACGAGTATGCGCGGTGGCTGGAGGCGGGGCGGCACGCGGGCATGAGTTACCTGGAGCGGCAGCTGCCCGTGCGGGCCGATCCCACCCAGCGCCTCTCAGGCGTGCAGAGCGTGCTCGTGCTGGGCGTGTCGCACGCGTTCGCGCTGCCGCCCGTGCCGGAGGGGGGCGTGCGGGTGGGCCGCGTGGCGCGCTACGCGTGGACGCCGGACTACCATGACCAGCTCCAGCCGGTCCTGTCGCAGCTGGAGGCGGAGGCCGCGCGGCTGGGCGTGCGCGCACGCGGGTACGTGGATCACGGGCCGGTCATGGAGCGGCTGTTCGCGTCCGGGGCGTTCCTGGGCTGGCGTGGCAAGTCCGGGATGCTCGTCAGCACGCAGCTGGGCGCGTTCGTGACCCTGGCGGTGCTGCTGACCGACCTGCCGCACCCGGGCGATCAGGCGGCCCACCCGGACCGCTGCGGGCGCTGCCTGAGGTGCGTGACCGCCTGCCCCACGGCCGCGATCGGGCCGGACCGCGCGATCGACGCGCGGCGCTGCGTGTCGTACCTGACCATCGAGCACCGCGGGCCGGTCCCGCCCGAGCTGCGCGCCGGGATGGGTGAGTGGCTGTTCGGCTGCGACGTGTGCAGCGAGGTCTGTCCCTGGACGCTGAAGGCCGGACCACTGGCGCAGCTGCTGAAGCCGGACCCGGAGCTGGCCCACCCGGACCTGACCCGCTTTTTCGGCGTCAGCGAGCGGGAGTTCGAGCGGCAGTGGGCGGGCACGGCGTTCCTGCGCCCCCGGCGCAAGGGCATGGCCCGCAACGCCCTGACGGTCCTGGGCAACATGCGCGCGCCGCAGGGCTGGCCGCTGCTGCTCATGGGCGCGCAGGATCCGGCCTGGGAGGTGCGCGAGGCCGCCGCCTGGGCGCTGGGGCAGTGGGGTGAGACCGGGAAGGTGCGCCCACTGCTGGACGACCCGCACGAGGCGGTGCGGGCGACTGCCGAACATGCCCTGGGCACCACCTCCACACGTCCCTGACCTTCGGGCGGTCTTCATCAACCCGCTTGCAGGCAGACGCCCCCGCGCGTCCCGGGCGCGGGCCGCTACCATGTGGGCGTGCGTCCCGGTGCCCTTCTGCTTCCCTGCCTGCTGCTGACCCTGTCAGCACTTCCCTCTGCCGCCCAGTCGGTCAGCACGCCTGTCCTGACCCCCACCGTGACCGCACGTTACCCCCATGAGCGCACGTCGTTCACGCAGGGGTTGCAGTACCTGGGGAGCGGCACGCTGCTGGAAAGCACCGGCGTCGTCGGGCAGTCCGGGGTACGGCGCGTGGACCTGAAGACCGGGAAGGTGCTCTCGAAGGTCGCCACGCCCATCGCGGGCGCGTTCGGTGAGGGCGTCGCGGCCCTGAACGGCGTGGCGTACCACCTCACCTGGGAAGACGGCGTGGCGGTCACCTTCGACGCCGCGACTCTCAAGGAGACCGGCCGCTACCGCTACAGCGGCGAGGGCTGGGGCCTGACCACCGACGGCAAGGCGCTGATCATGAGCAACGGCTCGCCGACGCTGGTGTGGCGCGACCCGAAAACCTTCCGGGTCAAGCGGAGCGTGCAGGTCACGGACGCCGGGCAGCCCGTGAAGAACCTGAACGAACTGGAGTACGTGCAGGGCAGCGTGTACGCGAACGTGTGGCTGACCGACCGCGTCGCGCGGATCGATCCGCAGACCGGGAAGGTCACCGCCTGGATCGACGTCTCGGCCCTGACCCGCGAGGTCAGTGCGGCCGCCGCGAAGGCCGGGCATACCCTGACCTTCGACGACGTGCCCAACGGTATCGCGTTCGTTCCCGAGCGCGGCACGCTGCTGTTGACCGGCAAACGCTGGCCGACCCTGTTCGAGGTGAAACTGCCCGGCGTGAAACCCGAGGAGCCCACCACGACCGGCCGCGCCCGCACCGGCCGCTGAGATTCGACATGGAAGGGGGGGCGAGCCATGTGGCCGTCCCCCCTTCCATGCCCCGTGTTCAGGGCAGTCGGGCCTGTACCACCTGCCAGATCACGTCCGACAGGTCGTCGGCCGGGCGGGTGGCGTCCAGCACCAGGAAGCGGGCGGGCGTCTGCTCCGCAAGGTGCAGGAACCCGGTGCGTACCCGGCGGTGGAAGTCCAGGTCGGCCTGCTCCAGACGGTCGGGCTGCCCGCGCCGCGCAGCCCGCTCCAGGCCGAGCACCGGGTCGAGGTCGAGCAGCACCGTCAGGTCCGGCGTGAGGCCGTCCGTGGCGGCCAGCGTGATCTCCCGCAGGAGGTTCACGGGCAGGCCGCGCCCCGCCCCCTGGTACGCGAGGCTGGAATCGGCATAGCGGTCGCACACGACCACCTCGCCCCGGTTCAGTGCCGGGCGGATCTCGTTCGCCACGAGCTGCGCGCGGCTGGCGGAGTACAGCAGGAATTCCGGCAGCGGGTCGATGGTCAGCGTCGGGTCGAGCAGCACCTCGCGCACCCGCGTGCCCAGGGGCGTCCCGCCGGGCTCGCGGGTCAGCCGGTGCGGCGTGCCGTGGGTGTCCAGGCGCGCGGCCAACTGGGCGAGCTGAGTGCTCTTCCCGGCGCCCTCGGGTCCCTCGAAGCTGACGAACAGACCCGGGTGCAGCGGCGTCACAGGCCGATTCACAGGCCGGTGGGGTGGTGCAGGAACTGCCACGCCAGCCCGAACTCGTCTTCCAGGCGGGCGGCCAGGGCGCGCACGCCGAACACCTCGGTCTCGTAGTGCCCGGCGTAGATCACGTTCACGCCGTACTCGAACGCGTCGTGGAAGTGCTTGTGCTCGGGCTCGCCGGTCAGCAGGGTATCCAGGCCCATCGCGGCGGCCTCGGCGATGCTGCCCGCGCCGCTGCCGCTCAGGACCCCCAGGCGCCGCACGGTCGGGGAGCGCCCGCCGCCGTGCACAAGGCAGATCTCGCCGGTCAGTTTCTGCACGCGGTCCGCGAAGTCCTGCAGGGACTGCTCGAAGGGCAGCTCCCCGGCAATGCCGATCTTCCCATCGGCCCACTCACCGAACGGCTCGGTGTTCTGGAGGGTCAGCGCCTGGGCGATCATCGCGTTGTTCCCTACGACCGGGTGCGCGTCCAGCGGGATGTGCGACACGTACAGGTTCAGGTCCGCCATGAGCGCCGTGCGGACCCGCTCGCGGTGCGGGCCACTCAGGGCCAGCGGGTCACCCCAGAACAGCCCGTGGTGCGTGATCAGCAGGTCCGCGCCGCTGTCCGCCGCGTGCTGGATGGTCTTCAGGCTGCTGTCCACCGCGACCGCCACGCGCCGCACCGTGCCGGTGCCCTCGATCTGCAGGCCATTCAGGCTGGGGTCCTTGAAGGCCCCCACGTTCAGGTACTCGTTCAGCCAGCGGACCAGGGTGTCACGCGGCACCTCGCCGCGCGTGGGAGTCAGGGAGACATACGACATGGCAGGTATTCTAGGCCCGCTGCCGCAGGCGCGCAGGGTGCGGTCACACACGCAGGAACGCCCCAGGACAGGCAAAAACCCCGACCCGGTGGGGGTCGGAGTTCTCTTGGTGGCGATGCCCGGACTTGAACCGGGGACCTAACGATTATGAGTCGTTCGCTCTAACCAGCTGAGCTACATCGCCTTGAAAAAGCCCCGCGTGCGTGCGGGGCACCTTCTGGTGGAGCTGAGGGGATTCGAACCCCTGACCTTCTGAATGCCATTCAGACGCGCTCCCAACTGCGCCACAGCCCCTCGCTTGCCTTGCTGCCCCGTTTGAGGCTCAGCTATGCTAGCAGCGACCTCCCGGGCTGTCAATACGCCGTGCGGGGCGTGGTCAGCGCGGCTGGAGCTGCTGCGCGGCCAGCTGTACGTACCCCTCGATCAGGTGGATGATCACGGGGTTGTGGGTGTGCACGCCGTGCGCCTCGCCGACGCCGCCCTCGTCGATGAAGTGGGCGACCAGGGCGGCCTCGCCGTCGCGGGCGAGCAGGAACGCGCGCTGGCCGGGCGCGGCGATGGCCGGCAGGTTCGTCAGGGGCGTGCGGTACAGGTCCACGCCGCGCGGACTGAGGCGTTCCAGGCGGTCGGCGAAGCTGGCTTCACCAGCCATGAACAGGCTGCGGCGGGCGTTCAGGGTGAGGTCCTCGCACAGGCTGCGGATGGCGGCCTCGCCGTACAGGTGGTACACCGCTTCCGGTGCGGGGTCCGGGGCGAGGCGGGACAGGTCGCGGTCCAGCGCGCCGAGGCGGTCGTCGAAGGCGCGCCGGGCGCGGGCGAGGTACTCGCGGGCGCTGAGCGGCGCGTACTCCAGGGGGTTCTGTCCGACCTTGGCGGCCAGGCCGCGGCCCTCGAGCCGTTCGAGGGTCTCGTAGATCTTGGGCCGGGGAATGCCGGCCTGCCGGGCCACGCGGGCCGGGACGGCGCGGCCCAGGGCCAGCAGGGCGGTGTAGGCACGGGCCTCGTACTCGGTCAGCCCGAGCGCTTGCAGGTGGATCACGGCGCTCATTACGCCTCAGCATACGGGATGCGCTGGCTGCGGCGCCCACGCGCGGCCCGCCGGGTCAGGCGCCGCGCAGCCGTTCCATCAGGCGCAGGTACGCCTGCGCGGTGACCTGCACGTCCCCGAACGAGCGGTGGCGGCCGCCGGGCGCGAAGTTCAGGCCCAGCCGCTCGGCCAGGACCGTCAGGTTGTGCGCGCGTTCCTTCGGGAAGGCGCGTCGGGAGAGCTGCACGGTGCAGAGTTCCGCCTGCGGGTTCCAGTTCAGGCCGGCACGGGCGGCGTTGGCGCGCATGAACCCGGCGTCGAAGCCGATGTTGTGCGCCACGACCGGCCAACCGTTCACGAACTCCAGGAATTCGGGCAGGACCTCGGTGATGGTCGGGGAGGCGCGGACCATGTCGTTGCTGATGCCGTGGACCTGTTCGGCCCGCCAGGGGATCAGCATGGTGCCGCCGTCGGCGGTGGTGGGGCGCACCAGCGTCTCGTAGCGTTGCGTCTCGTCCACCTGTCCGTCCACGATGCGCACCGCGCCGATCTCGACGATGCCGTCCCGTTCCGGCGAGAGGCCCGTGGTTTCCAGGTCGAACACGACAACATTCACGCCCCGCAGGGTAGCGCGTGCGGGGCGCGGGCGGGGGCGGGTCAGCGGACCAGCAGGGGTTCGTACGCGGTCTTGACCGCGCCGTTCGCGAAGGTCAGCCGGGCGATGGTGTTCACGCTGGTCACGCGGCGACCCGGCACCTTCTTCACGGCGAGGCTGACGTTCAGGTCGATCGCGCGGCCCTGCTGGGTCAGGCGCGGGTCAAGCGGGCCGGGCGTGCGGCCCGGGAGCCACAGTTCCTTCTCGGGCAGGAGTTTCTTGACGTACTGACCGTTCTGGACGTACTCGATCTCGTACTGGAGTTCGGCCTTCACGACGGCGCTCTGCTCGCCCTTGGTGGTGACGCGCAGGGTACAGCGCGCAGCCTCGCCCATGGTCAGGTAACTGTTCGTGCCGCCCGCGCCCACGCAGGTGGTGAAGGCCCAGGTGTTCAGCTTGGTGGGGCCGCTGCTGATCGTGACCGGGGCGGGCGCGGTGCGGGCCAGGTAGGCGCGGTCGGCCTCGATGACGAAGCGGGTGTAGGCCTCGTCCCAGTCGCAGTAGAGCTGCGCGGTGCGGTCGTCGGGCGCGGTGGACAGGACCCGGTAGGTGCTGCCGTCCAGGGCGTAGCAGGGTTCGGGGCGTCCGGCGTTGGACACGAAGCCCAGCGCGGCGCGCTGCATGTCCCCGAACAGGCGGCGGTCGATCTCGCCGTTGACGGCCCCGTTCGCGGACAGCAGGCTGACGCTGGTCACGCGGCTGGCGGGGTCGCTGGATTCGCGCTGCACGCGCAGGACGTGGCTGCCCGTGGCGCGCAGGTCGTAGTCCCAGGTGCGGCCGTACGCGTCGGGGGCGGCGCAGCGCTGCTGCTGGCAGAAGGCCGACTGCTGGATCTGCGTGGGGCTCGCGGAGGTCGCCAGCCATCCGGCGGCGCTGGCGGGGGCGAGCAGCAGGGCGGGGAGGTACCGGAGGAGTCGGCGCATGTCCGCAGCGTAGGTGGTGGGGTCGGGCGGCGCTGCCTCAGGTGACCTTGAGTGCAGTGAGGGCCTGTGCTAGCAGTCCAGCTGGGGTGGTGGTCGCCGTGACGGGCAGGGTGAGGATGTCGTGCTCGCCCTGCTGAGGGGTCTCCAGCGTGGCGAGCTGCGAGGGAAGCAGGTCCGCCCCGGCGTAGTGCCCGGGCCGCTGGCGCAGGCGGGTGGCCAGCAGGGGTTCGGGGACGTCCAGGTACAGGAACCGGGTGCCGGGGGCGCGCAGCGCGTCGCGGTAGGTGCATTTCAGGGCCGAGCAGGCCAGCACCACGCGCCCCTGTGCGTCCAGTTCGGCGCGGAGCCGGGCCAGCCAGGGGGCGCGGTCAGCGTCGGTCAGACCATGCCCGGCGCGCATGCGTTCGCGGGCCTGGGGGATGTGGTAGTCGTCGCCGTCCAGGAAGGGGGCGCGCAGCGCGGCGCCCAGGGCGCGGCCCAGGGTGCTCTTCCCGCTGCCGGACACCCCCATGACGACCACGCGCAGGGGACTGTCGGAGGGGGTCACGTGCTCAGTGTAGGGGCGCAGGCCCCCAGGGCGACCAGGGCTTCTTCCTTGCCCTTGGCTTCCACCTCGATCCAGGGGACGTCATGGTACGCGCTGGGCACCTGATCGATCAGCCAGCTGTGGCGGCGGTCCTGCGGGCCGTCCAGGCCGTTGCTGAGGTGCACGACCTGCCACTCCGGCGGGGTCCAGGTGCGGCGGGCGGCCAGGACCCACTCGCGCACGCTGGGGTCTTCCTGATCGGGCAGGCGGTCGTGGACGACGTGATGATGTGCGTCGAAGATCAGCGGGGTGCCGGTGGCCTCGCAGACGGGCAGCAAGTCGCGGGGGCTGTAGGCACGCTCGTCGTTTTCCAGGCCCAGCCGCAGGCGGACCGCGTCGGGCAGGTCGGGAATGATCGCCTGGAGTTCCCGGGCGCGGCCGCCCTTGCCGCCGTGCAGGAGGAGGAGGTTCCAGGTGCTGCGCTCCAGGTTCAGGGCGTCCATGACCTGCGCGTGGGTGGTGATGGCGCGCAGGCTGCTCTCTCTGACCTCGGGGCGGTCGCTGTTCAGCACGATGAACTGCTCGGGGTGCATCAGGACGCGGATGCCGTGGTTCTGGAAGGCGTGCCCGGCGTCCCGCAGCTGCGGGGCGAGGTGTGCGAGCACCTGCGCGCCGGTGTCGTCCCCATCCAGGTCCAGCATGGGAAAGAGACTGGAACTCAGGCGGTACAGGCGGATGCCGCGCGCGGCGCAGTAGTCGGCGGCGCGGCGCACGCGGGCGACGTTGTCGGCGTACAGGTCGAGCAGCGTGCCGTACCGCTGCGCGGGGGGCAGGGCGCGGTAGCGGGTGAGGGTGATGGTCCGGAAGCGGATCTCGGGCCCGGTCGTCAGGCACACGAGGCCGTAGGCGGGGGTGGTCATTCGGTCCTGCGTTTCGCGGCCGCGCGGCAGCGGTCGGAGCAGTACTTGACGGTGTCCCAGTCGCGTTCCCACTTCTTGCGCCACGTGAAGGGCAGGCCACAGTGGGCGCAGGTTTTGCTGGGGCGCTGGCTGGGCGGGCGTCCGCCGCCAAAGGTGCGTTCCGGGCGAGGCATATCTCCCAGCATGGCGCGGTGGGGGCCGGGCTTCCGTAGCCGGGGGTGAAGTTCTCTTTACAGCGGGGCGCTATTCGTTCGGACGGAGAACGGACTCAGCGGGAAGGGGTTCCATGACTCGTTGGAGTCCCGTGACCGCAGAACGGCGTCTGCGGTGCCCCGGAGCCCCTTCGCGCTGTCCTGCATGACGTCGCGCCCTGTCCGCTCGTCAGGGCCGCCCTCACGCCTCACTTTCAGGGTGTGCCCATTCGTTCACGCGACGACCAGATTTGACGGTCTGGCGCGATAATCCAGGGATCAAAGGAATTCTTGACAGCGCTTTCAGATTGGCTTACGCTCCGGTCAATCCACCGTCCGCCGACCCCCACCTGCCGGGGTCCACCATGCCGTCCGGCCTGCACCGGTCGGTGACGTCTCCCCTGTCCTGCGCCCGACGCGCCAAGGAGATCCCATGCCCCGCTCCACCCTGCCCTTCCTGCTGCCCCTGACCCTGCTCCTCGGCGCGTGTAACCTCACGAACGCCAGCACCGCCACGCCCGTCTGGCAGGACGAATTCAGCGGCAACAGCCTCGACACCAGCCGCTGGGGCTACCAGATCGGCAACGGCTTCATGGCCGGCAGCGACTACGTGGCCGGGTGGGGCAACAACGAACTGGAGTACTACACCGACCGCGCCAGCAACGTCAGCGTGCAGGACGGCAACCTCGTGATCACCGCCCGCAAGGAGAAGATCACCGGCCCTGCCGGCAGCACCACCGGCACCTTCGACTGGACGTCCGGCCGCGTCCGTACCGCCGGGAAGTTCAGCCGCACCTACGGCAAGTTCGAGATCCGCGCGAAGTTCCCCAGAGGCAAGGGCTTCTGGCCCGCCATCTGGATGCTGCCCGAGGAACCCAGCCCCTACGCCAGCTGGGCCGCGAACGGTGAGATCGACATCGCCGAGGGCTGGGGCAGCAAACCCACCGAACTCGCGCAGACCATCCACTACGGCGGCGTGTGGCCCAACAACGTGTACTCCGGCACCACCGTGAACTTCCCGAACGGCGGCACGATGGACCAGTGGCACACGTACGCGGTCGAGTGGACGCCCGGCAAGATCCAGTGGTTCATCGACGGGACACTCACCAGCGAGAAGACCCAGTGGTGGAGCGCCAAGAACAATCCCCCCACCAGCGACGCCGACCTGAACGCGTGGCCCGCCCCCTTCGACCGCCCCTTCTACCTGCTGCTGAACCTCGCCGTGGGTGGCAACTTCGACGGGAACCCCGACGCGACCACCCCCGACCAGGGCCAGATGCTCGTGGATTACGTCCGTGTGTACGGCATGCAGAACGAGACCGGCAGCGCCGGACCGCACCCCGACATGACCTACCCCTGGACGCCGAAACCTGCCCGCCCGGCCCTGAGCGACGGGAACCTCGTGTACAACGGGTCCTTCGACTGGTCCGACACCGACCCGCGCGTGACGCCCGACACGACCAGCCTCAGCGGCGCGGCGAACAGCAAGTTCTGGACGCTGTACACCAGTGACGGGCAGGTCACCCTGAGCAACGACGCGGGGGCCCTGAAGGCCGACGTCACCAACGCGGGCAGCGTGAACTACGCCGTGCAGGTCCGCCAGGACGGCCTGAACATCGAGTCCGGCGGCAAGTACGAGGTCAGCTTCGACGCCTGGGCGCAGAGTGCCCGCCCCATGATGCTCAAGGTGGGCGGCGGGCAGGACCGCGGGTACGCCGCGTACTCCGGCGAGCAGCCCGTGCAGATCGGCACCACGAAGGAACGCAAGACCGTCACCTTCGACATGAAGGCCACCACCGACGCCGCCGCCCGCCTGGAATTCAACCTCGGGAACGCCGGGACCGGCCCGGTGTGGTTCGACAACGTGGTCGTGCGGCGCGTCGGAACGGCCGCCGGGGCGCGCCCACCCGCCGCGGACGGCAACCTGCTGTACAACGCCGCGTTCACGCAGGACGCCACCGCCACCGTTCCCGGCATCCCGGGCGTGCCCGGCAGCGCGTACTGGACCACCTGGAGCAACGTGCCCGAACGCCTCACCACGGGTATCAGTGGCAGCGTGATCACCCTGAACGTCAAGGACGTGGACCCCGCGAACAACTGGCACGTGCAGCTGAACCAGGCCGAGGTGCCCCTGACCGCCGGGAAGTCCTACACCCTGACCTTCAAGGGCAGGGCCAGCGACGCCCGCGAGGTCGCCGTGGTCATCGGCGAGAACGGCGGCAGCTACGCCCGCTACCTGGACGGCAAGGCCGCCCTGGGCGCCACCGAGCAGACCTTCACGTACACCTTCACGGCGCCCGTCACCAACATCGGCGCGCAGTTCCAGATCCTCGGCGCGGTCGGCGCGGCGGGCAGCAGTTACGGCCTGAGCTTCCGTGACTTCCGCCTCGTGCAGAACCCCTGACCTGAGGGGCTCTCCCCCACCCCGACTGCGCGCCGGGGTGGGGGACGTTCGTCGCGGGATCAGCCCGTGACGCGCTCGCGGCCCAGCGCGGCGTGCGCCTCGAGCAGCAGGGCCTCGGTCTCGTCCCAGCCGACGCAGGCGTCCGTGACGCTCAGGCCGGGGACCAGGGTGCTCAGGTCACTGGGGATGCCCTGCTTGCCGGGGCGGAGGTTGCTCTCGATCATCAGGCCGCGCACGGCGTCCTGCCCGGCGGCGCGCTGGTGCAGCACGTCGCGCCACACGAGGCTCTGGCGGGTGTGGTCCGAGCCGCTGTTGGCGTGCGAGCAGTCCACCATGACCGCCGGGGGCAGGCCTGCGGCGGTCATGAGTCCGGCGGCTTCCTTCACGAACTGCGGGGCGTAATTGGGGCCGCCGCGGCCGCCGCGCAGGATGACGTGCCCGTCGGGGTTGCCGAGCGTATGCACGATGCAGGCCTGGCCGTCGTCGTCGATGGTGAAGAACGCGTGCGAGGCGCGCGCGGCGACGATGGCGTCTACGGCGAGCTTGATGCCGCCGCCCGTGCCGTTCTTGAAGCCCATTGGGGCGGACACGGCGCTGCTCATGACGCGGTGCGTCTGGCTTTCGGTGGTGCGCGCGCCCAGGCAGGCCCAGGCGACCGCGTCGAACACGTACTGCGGCGCGAACGGGTCAAGCAGTTCCGTGGCGACCGGCAGGCCCAGTTCACTGACCTGCACCATGAGCTTGCGGGTGAGTTCCAGGCCCTTGTTGATGTCGTTGGCGCCGTTCATGTCCGGGTCGAGCAGGTAGCCGCGCCAGCCGACGGTGGTGCGGGGTTTGTCCACGTACACCCTCATGTGTACTTCCAGGCGGTCGTTCACGCGTTCCCGCAGCCCCGCGAGGCGGCGGGCGTAGTCGAGCGCCTGCTCGTGGTCGTGGATGGAGCAGGGGCCCACCACCACGAGCAGCCGGTCGTCGCGGCCATGCAGGATGTCCTGCGCGGCGCGGCGGCCCGCGAGCACGGTCGCCTCGGCCTGGGGGGTCAGGGGGTGCCGGGCCTTCAGGGCGCGGGGGGTGATCAGGGGCGTGAAGCCGCTCACGTTCAGGTTCTCGGTGCGGCCAGCGTGGATGGTGGGTTCGGGGTGCGTCATGGCGGGGCTCCTGGGGTGTAAGGCAGCGCCCGGTGGCTTGTGGGCTCACCGGGCGTCGGGGGGTGGAATGCAAACGCGACTAGGCCCGGTGGGAACCGAACCAATAAAAGAAGCCGCGCGTCGTCATGGGCCGCAGTGTAGGCCCCAGCAGCGTGCGGGCGCCGGCAGGCGGTCTAGGGCACATGCAGACAGGTCGTATGCATTGCGGGGCGCGCCTCACGACAGGTAGGGGCGCAGCGCCTCGTGGATGGCGGCCGCGTCGGGCAGCAGGTTGGGGTTGAGGTGCAGCACCGTCACGATGGCGCGCTGCGCGCCGGCGTCCTCGGTCGTGGGGGTGGGTGGGCGGCGGCGGTCCCGGCCGTACGCGCGGGAAGACAGGATCAGACCGGCGAACGGCACCCGCGTGCGCGGGTTGATGAGCGCGAAATCCACCTTCACCTGCGCCAGATGCTCCAGCGCGCCTCTGGGCCGCTCGGGGGTGATCGTGAAGGCCAGCACGTCCCGCAGCACGACCGGGCCCAGCACCTCGACCTTCTGGCCGCGCAGCGCCTCGCGCAGGTCCTGCTCGAAGCGGTCCTCTCGCCGGGAGCGCTCGGTGCGGGATGTTTTCACGTCTTGGACGTCGGGCTCTCCTCGTTTCAGGAATCGCAGCGGCATGTGTCATGGTACGCGCTGCCTGCCGGGATTCGCGGCATCCGCCCGTCAGGGGCAGTGCACCCGGGGTAGCAAGCGACCATGGGCCGCCGCACCCTGAAGGCCGCGTTCCGGCCCTCATGCTCGCGGCCGCCTGCGTTCACCTCTGGGCTCAGGCGTCGGCGATCTGACGCAGTTTCTCCACGCGGGCGGCCAGGTCGGGCAGGTCCAGGGCGCGCAGGGCCTTGGTGGTGCGGGTCAGTCCGGCGTCGTCCACGCGCCCCTGGTTCCACCCGGCGATCAGCATGGCGCAGCCCTGCAGGGCGTCGCTGACGGTCTCCTTGTGGAACATGGCGGCCAGGCTGCCGCCCTGGGCGGGCGCGGTCTGCTGCGCCTGGGCCTGGACATCCAGGACGACCTGCATGAACACCTGATCCAGGCGGGCGCGGTCGTTGGGGGAAACGGGGGTTCCGGTCATGGGGGGCAGTGTAGCCCGGGTGCGGCTTTCTTCATGTCGCCTCTCATGACTCGCGGGTGCGGCGCGCGGCTGCGTATCTTGGTGCATCTCTATGGACGCGGGGGGCTGGATAAGCAATGAGGTACGAGCCGGGCAGCAGGTTCTACGATGAGATGTTCACGGCACTCGGCGCGGCGCGCGCCCACTATCAGGGCGTCGAGACGTACCTGAACGCGCTGGGCGTGGAGGAATTCCGGCGGCGGCATCAGCTGCTGGATCTGGCCTTCCGCAATCAGGGCATCACGTTCACGGTGTACGGGGACGCGCAGGGCACCGAGCGGACGTTCCCGTTCGATCCGGTGCCGCGCATCATCCCGGCGAGCGAGTGGTCGCACATCGAGTCTGGCCTGACGCAGCGGGTACGGGCGCTGAATGCGTTCCTGGCGGACATCTACAGCGGCGCGCAGATTCTGGGGGACGGGGTGATCCCGGCAGAGCTGGTGTACACCTCGGCGCACTTCCGGCGTGAGGTGCATGGCGTGCTGCCGCCCGGCGGGGTGTTCACGCACGTGGTGGGCACGGACCTGATCCGCAACGAGCAGGGCGAGTACCTCGTGCTGGAGGACAACCTGCGCTCGCCGAGCGGCGTGTCGTACCTGCTGGCCAACCGGCAGGCGATGACCCGCGTGTACCCGGGCATGTTCGAGGGCCAGGGCGTGCGGCCCGTGCAGCACTACGCGTCGGCGCTGCTGAAGCTGCTGCTGGCCAGCAGCCCGCGCGAGAACGGTACGGTGGTCGTGCTGACGCCCGGCATGTACAACAGCGCGTACTTCGAGCATGCGTACCTCGCGCAGCAGATGGGCGTGGAACTCGTCGAGGGGCGCGACCTGTTCGTGGACGGCGGGCGGGTGTGGATGCGCACGACCGGCGGGCGGCGGCAGGTGGACGTGATCTACCGCCGCATCGACGACGATTTCCTCGATCCGCTGGCGTTCCGCCGGGACAGCGCGCTGGGCGTGGCGGGGCTGGTGGACGTGTACCGGCAGGGGCGCGTGGCGATCGCCAACGCCATCGGGACGGGCGTCGCGGACGACAAGGCGGTGTACGCGTACGTGCCGGACATGATCCGCTACTACCTGAACGAGACGCCGATCCTGAACAACGTGCCCACGTACCTGGGCTGGAACGCCGAGCACCTGGAGTTCATGCTGGCAAACGCGCAGGATCTGGTGTTCAAGTCGGTGGGCGAGGCCGGTGGGTACGGCATGCTGATCGGCCCGGCCGCCACACGCGAGGAGATCCAGGCGTACCTGGAGAAGGTGCGGCGTGATCCGCGCGACTTCATCGCGCAGCCCGTGGTGGGCCTGTCACGGCACCCGACCTTCTACCCGGACAGTGGCGGCTTCGAGGCGGCGCACGTGGACCTGCGGCCATACATCCTGTTCGGGCAGGACGTGACGATCGTGCCGGGCGGCCTGACGCGGGTGGCGCTGCGCCGGGGCAGTCTGGTCGTGAACAGCTCGCAGGGTGGGGGCAGCAAGGACACCTGGGTGCTCGATCACGACGGTCCGGCGGCGCCGCTGGGCATGACGCAGCTGCTGCACGGCGATACGTCGCCCGGGCAGGCGCCCTCGCAGTCCCAGAGCCAGTCGCAGTCGGGTGGCGGTCAATCCCAGACGCAATCCCAGTCTCAGTCGCAGTGGCAGGGGGGCTTCGGCGCGGTCCCGCTGGGCGGCGAGGTCTCGGCGCAGTCGCTGGCGCAGCTGGCGGACCACGCGGCGCTACACCGCGCGCAGGCGGCGGACGAGGCCCAGGTGGCCGCGTACAGCGAGAGCCAGCGCGCAGCGGACGCGCCGCCCCCTCCGGCCCTGGCTCCGGCAGACAGTCCGGGCCCGCATTCCTTCCAGCAGCAGCTGGAGAAGGATCAGCTGGGCGCTGACGGGGAGGACCGCTGATGCTGCTGCTCTCGCGACTGGCCGAGAACCTGTTCTGGATGGGCCGCTACATGGAACGCGCGGAGAACACCGCGCGGCTCCTGAGCGTGAACTACTACGCGACGCTGGAATCCGCGGGCAGCGCCCGGGAACACTGGCGGCCGCTGCTGGACCTCACGGGCGGCGAGGAGGCCCTGCGTGCCCGCTACGGGCGGGTGGACACCCGCAGCGTGGGGTCCTGGCTGGCCTTCGACCGGGAGAACCCGTCGAGTATCGCCAGCAGCCTCGCGTACGCCCGGTCGAACGCGCGGGGGCTGCGTGACCGGATTCCCAGCGAGATGTGGGAGGCCGTGAACCGCGCGTACCTGAACCTGTGTTTCGAGACCGGGGACGTCCTTGACCGCGACGGGCTGTTTGAGTTCTGCGTGGCGGCGCGCGACGCGTCTCAGTTCTTCTTCGGGATCGCGTTCGCCACCCTGCCGCGCGACGAGGGCTGGTCGTTCATGCGCGCCGGGCAGATGCTCGAACGGGCCGACAACACGCTGCGGGTGTTGCAGGGCCGCCTCACGCCCGAGGCGCTGCGCGGCGCGCTGGAACCGGCAGCGGCCATGCAGCTCGAGCAGCGCTGGGCACAGGTCCTCAAGGGGGCGAGTGCCTACGAGGCGTACCGCAAGCGGGTGCACGCCGGGATCGACCCGCGCCTGATCGCGGGCTTCCTGCTGCTCGACGAGTACTTCCCGCGCAGCGTGCGCTACAGCGCGCAGAACCTGCACGACGCGCTGGAGCAGATCGACCGCTGCCACCCGGGCGAGCATCCGGAGGTGCTGCGACTGTCACGCTGGCTGGTGGCGCGGCTGGAATTCGCAGACGTGGACGACATCCTGCTGCGGCGTCAGCCGGGCCTGCCGGACCTGCTCACGGACGTGAACGGTGTGGGCGCGGCGATCACCGCGGCGTACTTCGAGCAGGAATGAGCGGCGCGCCTGCATGGGGGGGTCGCGGTGCGGTGTGAGATCCGGCACGTGACCGAGTACCGCTACCCGAAAGCCGCGTGGGATTCGTTCAATCAGGTGCGTCTACATCCCACGCAGGAGGCGCGGCAGTCGGTGCGGTCCTTTCACCTGCACGTGGTGCCCCAGGCAGAGGTGACCTCCCACAAGGATTACTTCGGCGCGATCGTGCATCACGTGCACGTGCATGAGCAGCACACGCAGCTGCGGATCGAGGCGCAGGCGATGGTGGACACGCACGCCCTGCCTGACCCGGTCCCCACGCCGGTCGCCGCGCTGCGGGGCGCGCGCGGGCCGCTGACGGAGTTCCTGGTGCCGTGTCCACGCGTCCCTGCCGGGGCGTGGCCCGAGGTGTTCGGCGTGACACGCCCGGAGGACCGCGACGATCTGGGCGAGTACCTGCAGAATCTGAATTCATTCCTGTACTCGCAGTTCACGTACGATACCGGCGCCACGGAGGTGGACACCCCGCTGGCGGAGTTCGCGCAGCACGGGCGGGGCGTGTGCCAGGACTTCACGCACGCGATGCTGGGCGTGACGCGTCAGCTGGGCATCCCGTCGCGGTACGTGAGCGGCTACCTGTACAGCGGCGGCGAGATGCGCGGCGCCGAGGCCACGCACGCCTGGGTCGAATGCTTCGTGCCGGACTACGGGTGGCTGGGCCTGGACCCCACGAACAACTGCGTGGCGCGCGAGAAGCACATCAAGATCGGGCATGGCCGCGAGTACAGTGACGTCTCCCCGGTGCGCGGCACGTACTACGGCGGCGGCAGGGGCAGCATGTCCGTGGCGGTGTACGTGTACGGCGAGTCCTAGCAGGACAGGAAGGGAGGCGGGCCACCGGTCGCCGGTCGGCCCGCCCCTGTGCGGTGAAGGTCAGTTGCCGGTGACGGCGCGTCCCGCGAGGAAGATCCCGGTGATCACGGTGCCGATCATGCCGACCACGACCATCTGGGCGATCCAGGCCAGGACCAGCGTGACGATCGCCTGGGTCTGATCGCGCAGGTTCATGCTGCTCTGTACGGCCAGGAACCCGAAGTAGATCATGGCCAGCCCGATCACGAACATGGCCAGCCAGCCCAGGATGGGAATGATGCCGATCAGGGTGCTGACGATGCTCAGGGGCACATAGAACAGCGCGAAGGAGTACGCGACCTCGGGGTAGGTGCCAGTGCCCCGGAAGAGGTTCCGGCCGATCAGGTACACGCCGCCGGTGAAGGCCAGGAAGCCCATCGGGACGCCAATCAGGCGGCTCAGGAGCTGCCCGAAGAAGGTCACGTCACTGTGCAGGCCCGCGAACAGCGCGGCGATCACGGCCGACACCCCGGCGGCGATCATGACGTAGATCAGGGCGCCGGTGAGGCCGCCGCGACGCTCGAAGCGTTCGAAGGTGGCGGGGCCGGGGCGGCTCAGGACGGCGACGCTCTGGGCGAACATGTCCTGCACGCTGCTTTCGGGACCGCTGGTCACTGGGCTTCTCATGGCACGGAGTACGCCTGCCGCGCCAGCGAAGTTGCCCCATCACGCCTTCACCCTCTCTTCATCATCAGGTCGGGCGGGGGCACCTTTGCCCACGGCCCGGCATGTCACAATGCTGCGCGATGACGGAACCTTCCATTACCTCCGGCGAGCAGACCCACTCCGGCTTCGTGGCCATCGTGGGCAAGCCCAACGTCGGCAAAAGCACCCTCCTGAACGCCTTCCTGGGCACCAAGGTCGCCCCGACCAGCCCCCGGCCCCAGACCACGCGCCGCGGCGTGCGCGGGATTCACACCAGCGGCGACCGCCAGATCGTGTTCGTGGACACCCCGGGCCTGCACAAGCCCAAGGACGCGCTGGGCAAGTACATGAACCACGAGGTGCACAGCGCCCTGGCCGACGTGGACGCCGTCGTGTGGGTCGTGGACCTGCGCCACCCGCCCACAGACGAGGACCAGCTTGTCGCCCGGCAGGTGCGCGAGCTGCCCAAACCGCTGTTCCTGGTGGGCAACAAGACCGACGCCGCCAAGTACCCCGACGAGGCCATGAAGCTGTACCGCGCGCTGCTGGAAGGCCGCGACGCCGACCTGAGCGACACGATGCTCAGCGCGCAGAACAACCCGAACGCCGTGGCGACCCTGCGCGAGCAGCTGCTGGAGATCCTGCCCGAGAGCCCCTTCTTCTTCCCGGTGGGCCCGGCCAGCGACCAGAGCCGCGAGCAGTGGGCCGCCGAGATCATCCGCGAGGAAGCCATGAAGAAGCTGCGCGACGAACTGCCGTACGCGGTCGCCACGCGCGTGAACCGCTGGACGGAACGCGAGGACGGCCTGCAGCGCATCGAGGGCGAGATCGTCGTGGAGAAGAACGCGCACAAGGGCATGGTGATCGGCTCGGGCGGCAAGCAGCTGCGAGAGATCGGTCAGGCCGCCCGCAAGCAGCTGGAGGTCTTCCTGGACCGCAAGGTGTACCTGGGGCTGGAGGTCATCGTGATTCCCGGCTGGCGCGAGGACGTCGAGGCCCTGCGCGAACTCGGCTACGAGTAACCGCTGTACGCACAGCAGGCCGCCCCAGAACAGGGCGGCCTGTTTTCAGTGGTGATCCGGCGTGTCAGCTGGCCTGCGCGCACTGCGGGCACTGGCCGTACAGCGTGACCTCGTGCGCCTCGACGATGAACCCGCCGGGGTAGACGGTGCCGCTGGGCAGCGCGACCGGGCAGGTGTGCAGCGTGAACACGCGCTGGCAGCGGGTGCAGGCGAAGTGGTGGTGGTGACCTTTGCCACTGGCCTCGTAGCGGGTCTCGCCGTCCAGGGTGACGGGGTGGATGCGGCCCTGGTCGGTCAGGAGTTTCAGGGTGCGGTAGACCGTGGCGACGCCCAGAGCGGGCAGGTCCGTACGGGCGCGTTCGAGCACGTCACCGACGCCCAGGGGTCCCTCGGCGTCGTGCAGGACGCGGGTGATCACGTCGCGCTGTCGGGTGCTGCGTGAGACGGTCATACCTGCCAGTCTACCATTTTTTGATACAGCCGGATCAATAACCGTGGCGGGCGGGAGCCCTGACGACCTTGAGACCCCTACACGAAGCCGCCTGCCTGACAGCGTCAGGGCAGACGGCGCAGAGAACGGCGGGCAACCTTACTGCTCGGTATCACCCATGTTGGTGCTGGGCGGGTCGCTGGCGTCCATGGTCTGGGTCATGGCGACGTCCTGCTTGTCCAGGCCTTCCTTGCGGTAGTCGTTGGGGGCCTTGTTCTCGGCGTCCACGGCGGCGTCGATCTCCGCTTCGGGGTTGCTGCGGCCCATGAACTGCAGGTCCACGTTGCTGATCTCGTCCTCGGTCCTGATCTCGCGCTTGTCGTCGGTCATGGGGTCACGCTACCGCCCGGGCGTGGGGCGCGCCTGAACGCGCCCTTCATGTCGGCTGGAGATTCACCCGGGCGCCGCTCAGCTGCTCAGGGTCCTAGATGCTCAGGGTTTTGGCGCAGCGGTACAGGTCGCGGCTGACGTCCTTGCGTTTCTCCCAGGTGTCGGCCAGGGGCGTGAAGCTGGTCTCGTGGTTCTGGCGGCCCACCATGACGTCGCTTTTTCCTTCCATCAGGGCGTACACGGCGGCCTCGCCCAGGCGGCTGGCCAGGATGCGGTCCGATGAGACCGGGCTGCCGCCGCGCTGGATGTGGCCCAGGATGCTCACGCGGGTTTCCATGCCGGTGCCGTCCTGGATGGCCTGCGCGACGCCGGTGGCGCCGCCGGGGTAGCCCTCGGCGACGATGATGATGCTGCCCATCTTGCCCTTCTTCACCGAGGCCCTGACGATGTCCAGCACGCCCGCGACCTCCTTGGCGTCCTCGGGGATGAAGACCTCCTCGGCGCCGCCCGCGACCGCGACGTCCAGGGCAATGTGCCCGGCGTGGCGGCCCATGACCTCGATCACGAAGATGCGTTCGTGGCTGGCGCCGGTGTCGCGCAGTTTGTCCACGGCGTCCAGCGCGGTCTCCACCGCCGTGAAGTAGCCGATGGTGTGGTCAGTGCCGTACAGGTCGTTGTCGATGGTGCCGGGCAGGCCGATGACGGGAATGCCGTGTTCCTCCTGCAGGAAGTGCGCGCCGTGGAAGCTGCCGTCGCCGCCGATGACGATCAGGGCGTCCACGTCGTGGGCGCGCAGGTGCCGGGCGCCGCGGGCGCGGCCTTCGGGGGTGCGCCAGGTGTGGCTGCGCGCCGAGAGCAGGATGGTGCCGCCGCGCTGGAGGGTGTTGGCGACGTCGCGCGGGCCGAGGGTGATGAAGTCGCCGCGGTGCAGGCCGGAGAAGCCGCGCCGGACGCCGATGACCTCGATGCCCTGGGAGGTGGCGGTGCGCACGACGGCGCGGATGGCGGCGTTCATGCCGGGGGCGTCCCCGCCGCTGGTGAGGACGGCCACGCGCTTGATGCCGGCGGGGTTGGGGTGGGGGTCGCAGTGGGGTTCGGTCATGCTGGGCCTCGCTGTCAGTGGGGGTAGGGGTGGCACCGTGGAAGCACTTCCAGGCTGCCGCGCCGCCCTGCCCGGTGAGGCGAGGGCCGCGCGCCGGGGTCAGGCGTCCGAGGTCGCCTGGAGCGCCAGTGCATAAGCGTCATTCTTACGCAAACCCTCCCGGATGAGAAGATCACGTATATCCCGAGTGCTCAGGCCCTGCGCCGCCAGCTCCCGCGCGCGCGCCGCGTGATCCACCTCGGCGCCCACCGGCTCGCCTTCCGGGCGGCCCGCGACAACCACCACGATCTCGCCCCGCACGCCCGACTCGAAGCGCGCGGCCAGTTCGGCCAGGGTGCCGCGCACCGTCTCCTCGAAACGCTTGGTCAGCTCGCGGGTCACGCTCGTGGCCCGGTCCGGTCCGCAGGCGCCCTGCAGGTCGGCCAGGGTGGCGTGCAACCGGTGCGGACTCTCGTACAGCACGGTCGTCTCGGCGCGGGCCGCCACCGCCGAGAGCCGCTCCTTGCGGTCGCGGCCCGAACGGGGCAGGAAGCCCTCGAAGGTGAACCGCCCGGTCGGCAGGGCCGACAGCACCAGCGCCGGAACGAACGCCGTCGCGCCCGGCAGGGCCTCGACCGGCACGTCCGCCGCCAGCGCCGCCGCGACCAGTTCCGCGCCCGGGTCACTGATGCCGGGCGTACCCGCGTCGCTCACGTACGCCAGCCGCGCGTACCGTTCGAGCACCTGCGGCGCGCGGCCCATCGTGTGCGCGTCCAGCCGCACGAGCGGCTTCTTGATGCCCAGATGCGTCAGGAGCGCCCCGGTGCGGCGGGTGTCCTCGCAGGCCACGGCGTCGGCAGCCCGCAGGACCTCCAGCGCCCGCAGCGTGATGTCCCCCAGGTTCCCGACCGGGGTGGGCACCAGCCACACCCGCGCGCCGTCCGGGATCGTCACCGGGGCCGCGTCCGGCAGGTCGGCAGGCAGATCCTCCGGCAGGTCGCCGTTCAGATCATCGGGCGGCCCGCCGGGCAGGTCGAAGTCGGGGGTATCAGGAAACTCCGGCTCAGTCATCGCTGCCGAGTATGCCGCCCGGACCGGACTGCACCAGTCCCTCCATCGCCAGGCCCGGCGTGGGCTTGAGCCGCACCCGGACCTTGCGGGGACGCTTGAGGACGTTCGTGATGCGCGCGCGCAGCAGTTCACCCTCACCGACCGTCACGGTCACCACCGTGCCCTCCGGCAGGCGGCCACCCACGATCACCACGACGCCATTTTCGACCACGCCCTTGTAGGCCTTCATGCTTCCCTCCCCTGCGCGCGGTGACGCCGCCGCTCCGCCGCTGACAGCGCCTCGCGCAGCGCCACGATCTCGGACTCCCGCGCCCCGCCCAGGCGCGCGTAACGGTCGATGACCTCCGCCGCCTCGCGCCGCCGGTCCAGGCGCAGCAGCAGCGTACCCAGGTGCTCGCCGCCCACGAAGTACGCCCGGGGGTTCTGCGGATCGGCCGCCACCTGCGCCCGCGCCGCTTCCAGCAGCGACAGCCGCGCCCGGTGCCGGTTCACCTGCCACCGGACCGTGAACGTCGCCAGCCCGAAGGTCCCCAGCGCGCCCAGCAGCGACAGCGCGACCGCCTCCGGCACACCGACCTGCGCGGCCAGCTGCACCGTCAGCGGGAAGCAGAACGCCAGCACGACCAGCACCGCCAGGGTCGCCGCGTAGTTCACGCTGCCACCCCGGCCCGCCGGACCTTCACGCCACTCATGCGCCACAGTCTAGCGGCACGGGCGCCCGCCGCACCGTTCATCCGGTCATGAAGTCCGCTGCGGGCCGTCCTGGCGCACGCGGTGGTAGGGTGCGGGATGTGCGACTGCACCTGATCACCGTGGGGGAACCGAAGCTGGCGTACGCGCGCGCCGGGTGGGACGAGTACGAGAAGCGGCTGCGCCGGTACCACAAGGTGCAGGTGACGCGCGTGACCGGCAAGACCCAGGCGCTGGAGAGTGAGGCGGTGCGCCGCGCCGCCGGGCGGGCGCCACTGGTGCTGCTCGATCCGCGCGGGCGGCAGTTCACGTCCGAGGGTCTGAGCGCGTACCTGGACGCGCAGGGCGTGGCGGGCGTGGGCGAACTGGCCTTCGCGATCGGCGGGCCGGACGGACACACCGACGAGTTGCGGGCCGGGGCGCACCTGTTGTGGGGGCTGGGGCAGCTGACCCTGCCGCACGACCTGGCGATGGTGGTGCTCGCGGAGGCGCTGTACCGGGCCAGCACGATCAGTGCGGGCGAACCGTATCACCGGGGCTGACCCGACGGGCGCAGAGGGATGCTGAGCGCAGGGGGATGGGCGTAGGGTGGACGGCATGAGCGAGATGACCCCTGCCCCCGCCGAACAGTGGTTCGACACGCCCGAGTTGTGTGGGCGGCTGGTGACGCTGGAAGGCCTGCGCCCGGAACACGGCGCGGACCTGAGTGCCGGGGCGACCCCGGAGACCATCCGGTTCCTGGCGCGTGGCGGCCCCAAGGAGAACACCCCGCAGGCCTGGGCGGCGTACGTGGAGCGACTGAACGCCCTGCCGCGCCGCGTGAACTTCGCGGTGCGGTCTCGGGCGTCGGGGCGGGTCGTGGGCCGCATCAGTTACAGCGAGGTGAACGCCGCCGACCGCTGGGTGGAGGTCGGGACGATGCTGCTGCCCGGGGCGCAGGGCACCGGCGTGAACGCGGACGCGAAGGTGCTCGTCATGGACCGGGCGTTCGGGGTGCTGCGCGCGAACCGCGTGCACTTCAAGGTGGACGCCCTGAACGAGCGCAGCCTGCGGGCCATGCGCCGCCTGGGCGCCACCGAGGAGGGCGTGCTGCGCGCGTATCAGGTGCGCCCGGACGGGTCGGCGCGGGACTCGGTGATGTTCAGCGTCCTGCGCGGCGAGTGGCCGGAGGTGCGCGCGGGGCTGCTGGCGCGGCTCCCGGGGGATTCCCCCCGTTCGGGGGAGGGACGCGCTTCATGAGAAATTCAGCAAGTTTGTCATAAAGCCCCGGGTAGACTGCCGGGCGTGACCCGCCGACCAGCTGCCAATCTCGTTGCCGCGCTGGCCGCGCTGCTGAGCCCGGCGCAGGCCCTGATCGTCCCCCTGACCGGCTGGACGCCCGTGAACGGCGACGCGAACTTCTGGACGGACGCCAGCGGCGCCTGCCTGATGCGCGAGGAACGCTCCGGGCAGGCCTTCCCGACCTTCACGAGTGCCGAGGACGCCCGCGCGTTCGCGCTGAAACTCCAGGGCAGCCTGGGCCGCAGCGTCCGGTCGGTCGTGACGCAGCCCGTGGACCGCGCCGGCGCGTGGGGTGTCCTGGCGGCGTACGACTACCACGAGGCCGGAACAACGTACCGCATCAGCCAGCTGTACCTCAGTGACCGGGGTGTGCTGCGGACCGTGACGGGCAGCGCCGCCGCGAAGCACGCGGGCACCTGCGTGAACGAGATGCGCGACTTCATCCGCTTCCTGGCGAACTGACCTTCCTCGCGGGCGCCCGCCGTGCCTGCGGTACAACAGGGCATGATCACACCCGGATCTGCCCCGCACCTGCTGGCCCGCCTGGACCTCATTGCCGCTGGCCTGGAGGCCTCGGGGCGGGCGCTGGCGCTGCTGGGTCTGGGGTCAGTGGGGGCGGAACTGGACCGCGCGGACCGCTTCTCGGACCTGGATTTCTTCGTCGTGGCCCGCCCCGGTCAGGTGGAGGCGCTGCTGGACGACCTGTCGTGGCTGGGGGGCGGGCTGATTCAGGCGTTCCGGAACACGCCGGACGGCTTCAAGGTGCTGTTCGCAGGCGGGGTGTTCGGCGAGTTCGCGGTGTTCGACGAGGCGGCCCTGCGCGGCGCGGCGTTCGTGAACGCGCGGGTGGTGTGGCGCGCACCGGACGCCCCGGCGGACCTGCCACTGCATCCCCGCCCACAGGCAGCGCGCACGGAACCCCTGAGCGCGGCGCAGCGGGCGCACCACCTGGGTGAAGCACTGACGAACCTGCTGATCGGCGTGCGGCGCTTCCGGCGGGGCGAGCGGCTCTCGGCATGGCAGTTCACGCAGGTGTACGCGCTAGGGCACGCGCTGGCGCTGGCCGCCGACGCGACGACCCCGCAGCCGGGCTGGGCCGACGCGTTCGGACTGGAACGCCGCTTCGAGGTGCGGTTCCCGGCCGTGGCGGCGCGGCTGGACGCCTGCCTGCCGGGTCTGGTCGGCACGCCCGGCGCGGCCCTGGCGATCCTGGACCTGCTGGAGTCGCTGGACCTCATGGGCTGGCAGGAGGCCGCGGGGCTGGCCGCGCAGGTGCGGCAGGAGGCCCGGGAGGCGCTGGCGGACCGGACGGCCTGAGCCGTGCGTGGTAGGCTCCGCGGTTGAGATGTCGAGACTGAGTGCGTTCCGGGCGGTGCGGCCATGATGGTCGTCACGGCGCTGCTGTCATGGTTCCTGGTGGGCCTGTTCGTCCGTATGAGCAGGGCGCGTGGCTGGGGGCAGCGGGTGCGGCAGGATGGCCCGCAGACGCATCTGGTCAAGGAGGGCACGCCCACGGCGGGCGGCGTGCCTTTCGTGCTGGCCCTGAGCGTGGTGTTCCTGCCGCTGTACCTGACCGGGAACGCCGGGGGGCCGCGCGAGCTGGTCATCTGGCTGACGGCGCTGGCGATGGGCGTGATCGGCGGCGTGGACGACCTGCTGAAGATCCGGTCGCGCATGACCGGCAGGGGCCGCTCGGAGCTGCTGGCCCGCGAGAAGTTCCCGCTGCAGTTCCTGGTGGGGCTGGTCTTCGCGTACTTCGCGGCGCCGCTGGCGTCGCATGAGCTCGTGCCGGGGTTCGGGCCGGTGGGGGACGTGATCCTGCTGACGCTGGTCATGGTGGGCAGCGTGAACGCCTTCAACTTCACGGACGGGCTGGACGGGCTGCTGGGGGGCGTGGCGATCATCGTGCTGCTGCCGCTGCTGGCGCTGTCCCCGGTCAGTGCGCTGCTGGTCGCGGCGCTGCTGGGTTTCCTGTGGTTCAACGCGCACCCGGCGCGGGTGTTCATGGGCGACATGGGCAGTCACGCGATCGGGGCGGTCGCGGCCGGCGCGTACGTGCTGTACGCGGATGTGTGGCTGCTGCCCATCGCGGCGATCATCCCGGTCGTGGCGGTGCTCAGCGTGGTCATTCAGGTCGCGTCGTTCAAGCTGCGGGGCAAGCGGGTGTTCAAGATGTCCCCGATCCAGCATCACTTCGAGCACAAGGACATCGGCTGGCCCGAGACGCACGTCACCATGCGGTTCTGGATGGTGTCGGCGGTGGCGACGGCCCTGGTGTGGTGGCTGCTCGGCGGCAGACCTTAAGGCGGTCCGGGCGGGCGGGGTGAGGGGGCGACCTCTCCCCCGTCCGCCTGTCTGGTGGGGCGGGGCCGCTAGACTCGGGTGTGACCGAGTTTCACCCCCTGCACCTGCCTGACCTGCCTCGCCTGTTTGCGGCGCGCGCCGCGCTGCCCGCATTGGGCACGACCGTGTACCGCGCCGCGCACCTGACCGAGACGGGCGGACAGTTCACGCTGGACGTCGCCGGGGACGCCGGGGTGCTCAGCCTGTACGTGCCGCTGACCCCGCCGGACGAGGCGGCGCTGGCGGCGGCCTGCGGCGCGGCGGGCGGGCTGGCCGGGGTGTACCTGAAGCGGCGGCCCGTGGAGGCCCGGCACGCGGCGAACGTGGCCCGCGAGGACCTGTCCCCCCCGGACCCGGTGTGGGGCGAGGCGCGGCCAGAACTGACGGCGCTGGAGGCCGGGGTGCCGCTGCTGATCCGCCCGGGCGCGGACCTGAGCGTCGGGGTCTTCACCGACGCCCGCCCCGCGCGGGCCTGGGTGCGCGGGCACGCGGCGGGGCGGCGGGTGCTGAACACCTTCGCGTACACCTGCGGCTTCGGCCTGAGCGCCGCGCTGGGCGGGGCGGCGGTCGTGAAGAACGTGGACCTGTCCCGCAAGGTGCTGGCCTGGGGGCAGGAGAACTACGCCCAGAGCGGCCTGGACGCGCCGGACACCGACTTCCTGTTCGGGGACGTGTTCGAGTGGCTGTCGCGTCTGGAGCGCC
This sequence comes from Deinococcus soli (ex Cha et al. 2016), assembly GCF_001007995.1. Lineage (NCBI taxonomy): Bacteria > Thermotogati > Deinococcota > Deinococci > Deinococcales > Deinococcaceae > Deinococcus > Deinococcus soli (ex Cha et al. 2016). Next base: position 696,009 of record NZ_CP011389.1, read on the forward strand.
GGGGGGACACCTTTGATCTGGTGGTGCTGGACCCGCCCAGCTTCGCGCGCGGGAAGGGAGGCGTGTGGCGTTCGGAACGGGACTACGCGCGCCTGATGACCCAGGCGGCGCGCGTCACGGCGCCGGGCGGGCAGGTGCTGGCGCTGCTGAATCACGCGGGCGTGAACGGCGCGGCGTTTGAGCGGATGGCGGCGGCGGGCCTGGAGGCGGCCGGGCGGCGCGGCGCGGTCCAGGAGCGGTTGGGCGCGGGCGAGGATTACCCGGGCGCGCGGCACCTGAAGGTGCACGCCTGGACCCTGGACTGAGGGGGTGGACTGTGCGGGCAGGGGGCATCACGCGGCGGCTTGTGCTCCGCCTCACTTCGTTTTCTAAAGCGGGCGCTATGCTGGGGGTATGACGCAAGCTGCTCAGAACGAAGCGCAGGTGCTCGTGCCCCTGACCACCCCCGAGGAAGTCGATCAGTTCCTCACCGAGTACCCGCTGGCCGCGGTGTTCAAGGCCGGCACCTGCCACAAGACCATGCAGGGCTTCGGGGTGCTGGAGACCTTCCTGCAGCGCCACGACCTGCCCGTGGGGTTCATCCGCGTGGTGGACTGGCGCCCCGCGAGCAACCACGTCGCGCAGCGCACCGGCATCGTGCACCACAGCCCGCAGCTGATCCTGTTCCGTGACGGTCAGCCGCAGTTCGAGGTGAACAACTGGGACATCACCCCGCAGGCGCTGGGCCCGGTGTTCGAGGCGCAGGTGCCGGTCCGCGAGGGCGTGGCGAGCGTGGCGACCGACGACAACGTCGAGCCCTATCGCCGCCTGATGCGCGCCTACCTGGACGGGCAGCTGAGCGACTGGGCCTTCCAGGATCAGTACGTGAACATGTTCCGCGACGACGCGAGCCTGCGCAGCCAGCGCGAGTTCGAGCTGCTCTCGCGCCTGTTCGGGGACCCGGACGCGTACCACGGCGGGCTGCATCAGCTGGGCGCCCCGCAGGGCCGCGGGGACCTGAAGGCCCGCGTGCAGGAACTCCTGACCGAACTGGGCTGATCTCCTACCGGCCCGGCCGGGTCCGTGGCGCCGCATCCTTCATGGTTGGAGGGTGCGGCGTGAGGTTTTTTACAGGTGTAAGCGGCACGTAAGAGCCGCCGGGGTGTCATGATGCGGTATCCCTTAAGGAGTCCTGCCGGAGCCCAGATCGCCACCTCATCCTGACCTCACCCGGAAGTCGAATGTCTGACCCAACCCTGCCTGCCTCGCTCCCGAAACTGATGCACCCTGTCGCCGTGCCACTTGACGCGGCGGTGTACAGCGCCATCAGCACCGACCACTACCCCTGGACCGACGTCACCGCCGATCTCGCCGCGCGCCAGAGCCAGGGCTTCACCGGCGTCTTTGACGCGTGGCAGGGCAACCGCTGGGCGCGGTTCCTGCTCAGCCAGGGCGCGCTGCTGGGCGGCTACACGCACGCCGGGCAGCCCGTCAGCTGGACGACCGTCATGCAGGGCCTCCCGCGCGCCCGCGTGAGCCTCACGGAACTCTCAGCGCGGCTGGTGGACCTGCTGTGGACCACCCGCGACGTCGAGGGCCGCGCCGCGCCCGCCGCGTGGCCGCACGCGCAGGCCGAACTGGAACGCAGCCAGTACCACGGCCTGGTCGTCAGCGGCGCGGCGTGCAGCTACTGGCTGTCCGGCCGTGTCCTGACCGGCAGCCTGCCCGACACCGGCGCCGGCGCGTGGCTGTTCACGCCGAACTCCGAGGCGAACCGCGCGGGCCTGATCAGCTTCTGGCAGGACCTGCTGGCCGTCACGAACCGCGCGCAGCCGCTCGACACGGCGTGGCAGGAGGTCACGATGCGCCTCGCGGACGACCACCCATGCCTGGACCCCTTCGCGCAGGACGTCCGGCTGCACCAGGGCCAGCTGAGCATCGAGGACGAGGTCCCCGTCGACGAGTTCCTGCCGGCCCTGAGTGCCGCGCTGCGCGGCGTGCTGGCGCGGCTGGGCCTGCGGCTCGTGGACCTGCCCATCACGAACCTGCGTGACCGGCCCGAGTGGGCCGCGTCGGGCCTGGAGCAGCGGTGAGCGCCCCGGTCTGGCCCGACGGGCTGCAGGACGGCACGCCGCTGCCGTTCAGCGTGTGGCGCGTCATGCATCACGTGGACGGCACCCGCGACGTCACCGAGGTCGCCCGACTGGCCGGCATGACCGTCCCGGACGTGCAGGAACGCCTGAACGCCGCCGCGGCGTGGGTGGCGCGCGCCGCGCAGCGTGACCTGCCGGTCAGTGACGAACTGGCCGAACGGATCATCCAGTGCCTGACCGGCGTGGTCGGCCCGGTGGCCGCCGTGATGGTCGACGAGGTGCTCGACGACCTGGGCGAGCAGGCCACCCTGAACGCCACCCTCTCCACACTGGCGCGGCAGCTCACGCCGGAACGCGTGCAGCTGTTCGCCCGTCTCCTGCGGGACCGGGGCGTGACGTGACGCGCGCCGCTCACCCGGCCTCCCGCCCGCCCCTCACCGCCCGGCTTGCCGGCGCACCGGCCCCTGGAGCACACCCATGAAGTACACGGTCCTCATCCGACAGCCTGTCCAAAGCGAACGCAAACCGGAACTGGAGCAGCAGCTCCGTGAACGGTTCGGCCTGAATGGCGAGCAGGCGCAGCGCCTCAGTGACCGCCGCACCGGCCGCCTGATGAAACCCACCGGGCGCGCCCGCGCCGAACTGCTGCTCGCCATGTTCCAGTCGGTCGGTGCCGACGTGACCCTCGAGGAGGTCCGCGAGGAGACCAGCGTCATCAGCGAACCTTTCCAGACGCTCTCGGCGCCCGTCCGGCCCGCCGCGCCTGCCCGTCCGGATGACGCGCCGCTCGCCCCGGACCGCGCCGAGGCGCCCCTGTCCGTGTCGGGCATCTGGCCGGACGTGGATCTGACGCCCCCCGGCGGCGCCCTCCCCGATCCGTTCGCTGCGCCGGGGCTGTCTGCCGGAGCCTTCAGGGCAGAGACAGCTGCAGGAAGTGCTCTGCCGAACGAGTTCATGCCAGCCGTCGCCTGGAACGCTCCTGCACCCGGCCTGACGCCATCCGCGCCGGGTGTGGGCAGCACCAACCCCTTCGCAGGCGACGCGGCCACTGCCCTGATGCCGCCCCCCACGCCCGCCGGGCTGCCCGAACCGGACCCGGACCCGTTCGCAACGGCGTTCGGCGCACCCCTCGTGCCGAGTGCGCCCGCCCGGGCGGCCGATCCGGCGGCGGACGTCTGGTCGGACTTCACGGGCGCCCTGACCCTGACCGACGCGGCGCCCGCCCCCAGCGCGCCCGAGGTGGCGGCCGTGCCCAGCGCCGCCGGGATGGACCCCATCGTGCCGGGCCTGCCGGACAGCGACGCCCCGAAACTGCGCCGCAGCAGCCTGCGGAACCGCATGACCATCGGCGCGCTGGTGCCGCTGGGCGTGTCCAGCCTGCTGACGCTGGGCGTGCTGGCCGTGACCCTGCCGGGGCTGCAGCAGAACCTCGTGCAGCGCAACGCGCAGGCGGTGGCGGTCGCGGTGGCGAGCAACATCGACCCGACGCGAGGCGCGCAGAACATCACCCCGCAGCTCGAGGCGCTCGTGAAGAACTCCAGCGTGGGCTTCGTGCAGGTCGAACTGCGCGACGGGTCGCGTTACTTCTCCAGTCAGGTGCCCAAGGTCAGCGATCTGCTGAACGCGCAGGTCAGCAACTGGCTGATCGAAAATCCCAACAGCGCCGTGTTCCGCGACCGGATCTCTCCCGCAACGCTGTACCGCGATCAGGCGAACGAGATGCGTGCCATGGGCGGCACCGCCAACGACGTCGAGAAGCTGGAAAAACAGGCGGCGGACCCGGCCAACCAGTCGGTCACGAACGTGAACTACATCGTGCAGCAGATCACGGTGAAGCAGGAGAACGGCCAGCGCGCCGTGAGCAGCGAGCGCGCCAGTGAAGCCGACGCCGAGAACGTGCTATACACCGTCGCGGTGGGCGTGGAGAACGGGCAGCCGCAGGCGGCGCTGCGCCGCACACTGTTCCTGGTGATGTTCGTGTCGCTGCTGGCCCTGGCCATTGCCGCGTACCTGGCGCTGCGGGCCGCGCGCGCCGTCGTGCAGCCCATCGAGGACCTCGTGCGGGTGGCCGACGCGATCAGCATGGGTGACCTGAGCCGCCCGGTGCGCGCCGAGCGCAACGACGAGATCGGTGACCTCGCGCAGGCCCTGGAACGCATGCGCCTGAGCCTGGATTCCGCGATGGACCGTCTGCGCCGCCGCCGCCGCAGCTGACCGTTCCAGGCCATTGACCCCTTCAGGGCACGAGCACGCCCCCCGTAGACTGGCTGCGGGGGGCGTGCTCGTGGGGGTTCAGGTCCGCTGGATCAGCGGGCTTCCATGCTGTGCTTCAGGTCACGGATCTGGTCGTGGCTGGCCTTGACCTTTGCGTACTGGCCTTCGACGAAGCTGCGCACGTCGGCGGGCAGTTCGGTTTCCTTCAGCACGTCCTGATAGTTCTCGACGGCGACGTCCTCGCCACGCTCGGCCTCGGCGACCACAGCGGTGTCGTCACGGCCGGTCAGGGCGTCACGGACGTTCAGCCAGGTGCGGTGCAGGGCCGCGCCGACACTGCCGCCCTCGCGGGGCTTGTCGCCCAGGCGGCCGATGTGGGCCTCGACCTCGCTGGCCATCTGGGCGCGCTGGGCGCTCCGCTCGGAGAACAGGCTCTTGAGGCTGGGGTCGGTGGCGTGCTCGGCAGCGTCGGCGAAGCCCTTCTGGCCGTCGCGCAGGGTCCCGAGGAGGTACTGGAGCTTGTCGAGAACGTTCTCGTTGGTCATGGTCATGGTGGTGCCTCCTGTGGATGGGGTCTGCCCGCGCCGCCACCCCGGACGGGGCCTGCTGGGCGGGCTGAAAGTCAGACGCCGTCAGGTTAGAAGCTCAGCGGGGCCTGAACCTGATAACTGCACCAAGGGGGCGTTCACGCAGGGTTGGGCGGCCCTTGGCCGAGTTCACATGCGGGCCTCGCGCCCCTGGCGAGTGCGGGCGCGGGTGTGCTGCACTGGACGGGATGACGCCCCGGGTGCTGCGGATGCAATGGCTGGACCTCTGTTTCATGCACTGGCCGGTGCCGCCCGCCGCCGTGCAGGCGACGCTGCCCAGGGGAGTGGAGGTCGACACCCGGGACGGTCAGGCGTATGTCGGGGTTGTGCCGTTCCGCATGGCGGACGTGGCCCCGCGCTTCGTGCCTGCCGTGCCGGGCCTGAGTGCCTTCCCGGAGCTGAACCTGCGCACCTACGTGACCGTGAACGGCGAACGCGGGGTGTGGTTCTACTCGCTGGACGTGACGCAGCCTCTGGCGGCGGCGCTGGCCCGCACGTTCTTCCACCTGCCCTACCGGCAGGCACACATGTGGGTGGACCGGCAGGGGGACGTCACGCGGTACGCCAGTGTCCGCACCGACCTGCGTGCCGGGCCCGGCGCGTTCGCGGGTGCCTACCGCCCGAGCGGGCCGCTCCTGTCCCCCGCACCGGACAGTCTGGAGGCCTGGCTGACCGACCGGCTGCGGCTGTTCAGCGCGTCGCCGGACGGGCGGATCTTCCAGGGCCGCATCCACCACGCCGCGTGGCCGCTGCGGCGCGCGCAGGCCGAGGTGCGGGTCAACACCCTGGGCGAGCGGTACGGCTTTGACCTGAGCAGAGGGCCGCACCTGTTGCACGCCGGGCGGCTGGACGTGACCGCGAGGTGGCTGGACCGCGTCCGGTGACGCGCCCAGACGGCGCCGCCCAGCGACCGAGGCCGGGCGGGAGCGTCCCCCATGCCGCCGCGGTCAGGTCCGGCCCGCCGCCTTCCACGTGGGGAAGACCCCCGCTGAGGCGGACCGGGGGAAGAGGTTGAGCAGGCCCGCATCCGGGCCATCCCTGATCCCACCTGCCGGGCTCCGGATCAATTCAGGTGCAGCGCGAAGGCCTCGCGCAGCCCCTCCTCGGCGGCGGCGCGGGCTACCTGCGGGGCGTGGTTCAGGGCCAGCACGGCGCGGTAGGTGCGCTGCGCGAGTTCCCGGTCACCCAGCGCGTCGCGCACCTGCCCCAGCCGCGCCAGGACCAGCCCGGCGAGGCTGCGTGGCTGCCCGTCGTCCAGAGCGTGCGCGGCGCGTTCCAGTCGCGTGCGCGCGCCGGGCAGGTCACCCACCGCGAGGTGAATGCTGGCGGCGGCGGCGTCCAGTTCCGCGCGGGGCGTGACCCGGTCGCCCGCCTCGCGGTCCAGGGCGGCCAGCAGGGCGTTCAGGTCGTCCTCCTCTCGCAGCTGCCACGCCCGGTCGGCCAGGGCGCGCACGCGGCTCACCTCGCCCGGCTGGAAGCCGGTCAGGTCGGGCAGGGCCGCGCCGGGCAGGCGGGCCAGCAGCGTGGGCAGGTCATCCAGGGGAATCAGGATCACGCCGGTCTGCCCGTCCAGGCGCGCGGCGAGGTCATCCAGGCGGCGCTGACGCCAGCGGGTGCCGGGCCCCTCGTCCAGCGCGGCGCGGACCTCCGCGCGGGTAGCCTCCACCTCGGCCAGGAACCCGCGGGACAGCAGGCGGGCCGGGTCCAGCGGCGCGGTGACGAGCGCAGCCAGCGCCTGTTCCGCCGCCTGCGCCCGGCGCCGCCGCTCGCGGCCCTGCGGGTACTGGTTCAGGAAACCCAGCAGTTGCTCATGTTCCGCGTCCGCCCAGGCCCAGTCGGGCAGCGGGAGGTCGTGAATGTCGATCCCGGCGGCAGGCAGCGCGTCCCGCAGCGGGTGATCCGCGTCCGGGCTGGACGCCCAGCGCACCTCGCGGGCCCCCAGGTGCGCGAGGAGTTCTGTGACGGTGCCCGCGTTGAACTGCGGATGCAGCCGCAGCAGGTCGCCCAGGTCCGGCAGGAGCAGCAGCGGGGCCGGGCGTGGGCCGGGCGTGGATTGAGGCATGCGCGCAGTCTAGAGCAGTTCTCCGAATTACGGCATCAGAAAAACAGACTTCTGATGCCTCGATTCCCCGTCTTGCTCGGCAAAATTCACTCGATCCGCTCGGCCATGAAGACAGCATCCTGATGGCAACTGCTGTAGAGCAGCGGGTCAGGGCACGGAACGCCTGCCCCCCGGTCTCGTCGGGAGGCCCGGCGGGGACAGCGGCGGGTTACGCGCTGGCGCCGTTGCGCTTGCGTCCGCCCACGCGGATGACGTCCTGCACGCCCTTCACCGTGAGGATCGCGCGGCGGATGCCCTCCAGGTCGCCGTGTCCGGCGACGTTCAGGCGCAGGTGGATCACGGCGATCTCCTCCTGCCCGACCACGGCCTCCACCTTGGTGGGGCTGCGTTTCTCGCGCGCCAGGACGCCCAGCACGTCCGCGAGCAGCCCGGCGCGGTCGGGCGCGATGACGTCCACGTCCACCAGGACGCTGCCCGGCGTGCCGGCCTCCCAGGAGGCAGCCACGCAGCGCTCCGGTTCGTCCTTCAGCAGGCGGATCATGTTCGGGCAGTCGATGCGGTGCACGCTCACGCCGCGGCCGCGCGTCAGGTACCCCATGACCTGATCGCCCCGGATCGGGGTGCAGCACTGGCTGAGCTTGGTGTTCGTGCTGAAGCCCTCGACGTACACGCCGCCCGGTTCGGGGGCCTTCGGGACGGGCGCGCGGCGGGCCGGACCAGACGCCTGTTCCTGCGCCAGCTGCGGCGACAGGACCTTACCCACGGCGCTGGGCGTGAGCTTCCCGGCGTGCAGCGCCAGGTACAGGTCGTCCGGGTTGCGGGAGCCCATGAGTTTCTGCGCGGCGTCCTCCAGCAGCTTGGTCCGCATGAGCTGCCGCACGGCCAGCTGCCGCTTACGCAGGTAGCGTTCGAGCAGGTCGTGCCCATGCTGGAGCGCCTCGCTGCGTTCCTGCGCGCGGAAGTGATGGCGGATCTTCGTGCGGGCCGAGCGGGTCACGGCGAAGTTCAGCCAGTCCTTGCTGGGGTGGCCGTTCTTGCTCGTGACGATCTCGACCATGTCGCCGTTGCCCAGCCGGTGCGACAGCGGCACGATGGAGCCGTTCACGCGCGCGCCCACGGTCGTCTCGCCGATGCGGGTGTGGATGTGGTACGCGAAGTCGATCGGGGTGCTGCCCGCCGGGAGGCTGATCGCCAGGCCCTTGGGCGTGAACACGCGCACCCGCTGCGACAGGATGTCCACCTTCACGGCGTCCATGTAGTCCGAGGCGTCGTTGATCTCGTTCTGGAGTTCGCGCAGCTGCGAGATCCAGTTCTCGCGGTCACGCTGCGCGAGCTGACTGCCCTGCTTGTACATCCAGTGCGCGGCGATGCCGAATTCCGCGACCTCGTGCATGCGCCGGGAGCGGATCTGCACCTCGATGGGCTGCCCGCTGGGGCTGATCACGGTGGTGTGCAGCGACTGGTACCCGTTGGGTTTGGGCACCGCGATGTAGTCCTTGAAGCGGCCCGGCAGGGGCGTCCAGACGCTGTGCACGATGCTCACCGTGTGGTAGCAGATGCGTTTCTCGCGGGTCTCCTCGGCGCGTTCACGGCGACGGTCGTCCGTGCCGGGCGGCACCACCAGGTCACGCGGCGTGAGGATCACGCGGATGGCGAGCAGGTCGAAGATCTGCTCCAGACCCTTGCCCTCGCGCTGCATCTTGTTGTGGATGCTCCACAGGTGCTTGCTGCGCCCCGCGATGTCGATGTCCGACACCCACTCCGGCAGCTCCAGATCGTCCGTCAGGGAATCCTGGAGCTGCTGCACGGCATTCTCGATGAGTGTCTGCCGCTCCTCCTGGCGGGTACGCAGCCGCGACTGGAGGTACGCGTATTCATCGGGATACAGGTACTGGAAGCTCAGGTCCTCGAGTTCCCACTTGATCTGCCCGATCCCCAGGCGGTGCGCGAGGGGCGCGAAGATGTCCATGGTCTCGCGCGCGATCCGCTGCTGCTTCTCGGGTTTCATGGACCCCAGCGTGCGCATGTTGTGCAGCCGGTCGGCGAGTTTCACCACGATGATGCGGATGTCGCCCGTCATGGCGATCAGCATCTGCCGGAGGTTCTCGGCCTGCACGTCCCGGCCGGACTCGCGCACCTCGGCCGTCTGGGAGCCCTGCTTGCTGAGCTTGCTGACCTTCGTCTCGCCCTCCACGATGCGGCGCACGTCCGGCCCGAAGTCCCGCTCGACAAGTTCGAAGGTCACGCCGTCCACGTCCTCGACGGTGTCGTGCAGCAGCCCGGCCATCAGGCTGTCGGTGTCCATGCCCAGCCGCGCCAGGATGACCGCCACCGCCACCGGGTGGGTGATGTACGGCTCGCCACTCTTGCGGTTCACGCCCGCGTGCGCGTCACGGGCGAACACGAAGGCCGCCTCCACCCGCTCCCGGTCCTCTGCGGGGCGGGACGCGATCAGCGCCCTGAGTTCTCCCATTCCATAGTCGCTGTCCGCTGCGCCTGCCTGCACGCCCCGCAGCATAGCGTCCCCCGCCCCCCCGAATCTGACGCGGCGCAGACACGCTGCGACCACACGGGCAGCAGAACACCCACCGGGGAGCCGGTGGGCGGAAAGTCACGTCAGGAAGAAGAGAGAGGACGCTTCACTGCCCGTCAGCGGCGCTCACGCACGCGCACGGGAACCGGAACCGGCTGAGGTTGAGGGCCGCCAGTCAGCACCTCGCGCAGCCAGTCGACGAATTCACGCAGGCCTTTCATGCCCCCAGTGTACTGACCTGACCCTGACAGTTATGGCACGGGCCTTACCATGACTTCACGCGCGGGTCGCGCAGCGGGTCCCCCCGTGGGGGACAGTTGCGCTCATCAGCCCTCATGCGCGCTCGACGCCCACAGGCACGGCCTCGGGCCACCGGACAGCGCGCAACGCGCCCCCACCTTGTCACGCGCGCGACCTGACCAGGATGGTCGCCGTGAACGCTGACAGCGGTGCGCAGCAGAGGGGCGCGGCCGACCGCACACCCCTCGACTGCGCACCCAGCCACCGTCAGGCGCAGGTGTCTGACCCGCTCGTCCACACGGAACTCCGTTGAGGCCACTCACCCAGGGCCGATCCTCAGCCGCGCCGCCCGGCGGCGCATACTGACCCGCATGAGCGCACCCCGCCCCGTCATCCTGGACCTCGACCCCGGCCACGACGACGCCGTGAACATCCTCCTGGCGCTGGCCAGCCCGGAACTGCACGTCCTGGGCCTGACCACCGTGTTCGGGAACGTGGGCCTGGACCGCACCACCCGCAACACCCTGATCACCCGCCAGATTGCCCGCTCCGACGTGCCGGTGTACGCCGGAGCGGACCGCCCGCTGGTGCAGGAGCGGATCAGCGCGGAGGCCGTGCACGGCGAGAGCGGCCTGGACGGCCCCCACCTGCCCATCCCCACGCGCGGCACGGAAGACGAGCACGCCACCGCGTTCATCATCCGCGCCGTCCGCGCCCACCCCGGCCAGATCACGCTGATCCCCACCGGACCCCTGACGAACGTCGCGCTGGCCTTCCGCCTCGCACCGGACATCATTCCACTGGTGCGGGAGGTCGTGTGGATGGGCGGCAGTACCGACACCGGCAACTGGACGCCCGCCGCCGAATTCAACGCCCTGGCCGACCCGCACGCCGCGCACGTCGTCTTCGGAAGCGGCGTGCCGCTGACCATGATCGGCCTGAACGCCTCCCACCAGGCCATCGCGCACCCCGCCCGCGTGGCCATGTTCCGCGACCTGGGCACCCCCACCGGCGCGTTCGTCGCGGACCTGCTCGCATTCTTCGCCGAACACCACCTAGAACGCTACGGCTGGGACGGCGGCGCGCTGCACGACCCGCTGACCGCCGCGTACCTGCTGCGCCCAGACCTGTTCACCGTGCAGCCCATGCACGTCCAGATCGACCTGAGCGGCGGCCCCAGCCACGGCCGCACCGTCGCCGACCTCTGGCACGTCACCGGGAACGCCCCCAACGCACAGGTCATGACCCACGTGAACGCCGACGGCTTCTTCCAGTTCCTGCGCGACCGCATCGCGACGTACCCGGCGTAACCCGGGCCTCTACCGCGCTGTGACGCGCTGCCAGCCGCGCACCCACGCGACCTCCAGCGTCTTCGGCCAGGGGCCGCGCCGCTCGCCGCCAGGCAGCAGGTGCGGGAGTTCATAGATGTTCAGCATGAGCTGCATGGGGTACGCGGGCGACTGCGCCGCGACGCCCATGACCTGCCCGTCCACGCGGAAGGTGACGTCGTGCGGTGTCCACTCCACGCTGTAGACGTGCAGGTCGGCGGGACTGCCGGGAATCAGGGCGTCCCGCATGTCCAGGGTGAGGGTGGGGTCGTGGATGGGTTTCACGCCAAAGTGCACTTGGAAGGCATCGGGGGTGCGCTCATGGCCGAACACCTCGCAGATGCAGATCTCGCCGGACTGCGCGGGGTCGCGTTCCACGCCGATCATCCAGAAGGCGCCCAGGTAGCCGGGGGGCAGGTCGGCGCGCAGGGCGACCTCGAACCGGCCGTACTGCGGGGTGTACAGCCACGTCTCGGGTTGCGCCTCCGTGACCCGCAGGCCCGGGTGGAAGCGGTGCTGGCCCACCGGACTGCCCAACGGCCCGGCGTGGCACCCGGTCTGGAGGCTGGACACGCGCAGCGCTCCGTCGAAGGCAGGATTCCACGGCGGCTGATCCCCGGTGATCTGGAGGTGCAGGCCCGTGCCCGGCAGGGCGTAGCGTGCAGCGGACGCCTCGCGGCTGGCCCACTGCGGCAGGTAGTACGGCAGCCAGCGCTCACGGTTGAGGTCCGGCGCGCTGAACTCATCCTCGAAGGTCAGGACGTATTCCGGCACGGTCACGTCAGCCCCAGTCCGTGCCGGAGCGCGTTCAGGGCGGAGTTCGTGAAGTCACGCGAGACCGCGGAGTCCGGCGCGAAGCGTTCGAAGGCGTGGTACGCGCCGGGCACCTCCACGTACTCGCAGGGCACCCCGGCGGCCTGAAGTCGCCGGGCGTAGTCCCGGTCTTCTTCGTGGAAGAGGTCGAGGGTGCCCACGCCGATCCACGCGGGTGGCAGACCCGACAGATCGGCGCGTCGGGCGGGGGCGGCGTACTCGGGGGCACCGTCCAGGCGCGGTGAGCGGCCCAGGTACGACGTCCAGCCCAGTACGTTCGACGCGGGCCGCCAGATGAACTCGCCCCGCCCGGCGTGATCGGCATTCAGGGTGGTGCGGTCGTCCAGCATGGGGTAGTACAGCAACTGGAACGCGGGCGTGACGTCGCCCCGGTCATGTGCCAGTTGCGCCAGCGCGGCAGCCAAACCTCCCCCGGCGCTGTCTCCCACCAGCGCGATGCGGGCCGGGTCGATGCCCAGCACCTCCGCGTCGCGGACCATCCAGGTCAGCGCCGAGTAGCAGTCCTCCAGCGGGCCAGGAAACGGCGTGCCCGGCGCGAGGCGGTACTCCACGCCTACGACCAGCACGCCGAGTTCCCGCGCGTACGCCGCGCTCTGCGGGTGGTACGCCGCGGCCGACCCGGTCACGTACCCGCCCCCGTGAATATTCAGGATGGCCGCCGCACCCGCCGGGAGGTTCGGTGGCCGGTACATGAACACCGTCACGTCCGGCGCACCGGGCGGGCCGGGAATGCGCCGCTCCTCCACGTCCACCCCGTCCGGCAGCGCGGGCGCCTCCGCGCGGGCCTGCACCGCCTGCATCAGCGCCACGACGCCCCGCGTGAAGGGCGGCGAACGGAAGCGCACGAACGGAGAGCGCAACGCCGGGTGCAGCCGGGCGTACGAGGCGGCGCGTCTGGTCGAGAGGACCCACGCGCCTAGCGCCAGCGCCGCCCCCACCCCCCACAGTCTTCCAGCTTTCATGGCTGATTGTCGCACCAGAACATCACGCGTCGGCTGACCAATCTGCGGGTGAACTATGCACGGTGAGGGTGACGTTCCAGAGCTGCCCGTCTTGAAGAGCGGCCAGAGCTCCGGAGGGGGCTTCCCAGAGCTGCCCGCCATCTTCCTCTTTCATCAGGGTCAAAGGAATTCCCTGTGCCGCGCACCACCCCAGGAGATCGCCGGAGAAGGGGTCGAAGTCACACCAGTTCACGAGGTCAGACAGACCGTGATGCGCACTGGTCAGCACCTCGATGCTGTCGAGACGGCCATCAATGAACCAGAACACCAGATTGTTGCGCTGAAGGTGCGACGCGCCTTTCCCGGTGCGCATCGCACTGAAAGGCACCCGGAAACGCTCCAGCACATGTTCCATCTGATCCTCGGGACGGAGGGGGAGTCTCTCTCTGGCCGTGAGCAGTGTTCGGAGAGAAATGGTGTTGAGGCGCGGCACCCCTCCATGCTGGGCGCCGCGCCTCGGATTGTCATCCGCGCTCTGGCGGACGTGGGGTTCAGTCCGCGAATCTCTTCAGCACGTCGCGGCTGATCACCAGGCGCTGCACCTCGTCGGTGCCCTCGCCGATGCGGGTGAGGCGGTTGTCGCGCCACATGCGTTCCACGGGGTACTCCTTGATGTAGCCGTACCCGCCGAGCATCTGGATGGCCTCGTCACAGGCCTCGACGCCGACGGTAGTGGCGAACAGTTTGGCGCGGGCAACGGGCACCGTGAAGTTCATACCCGCGTCCTTGAGGTCGGCGGCCTTGCGGATCAGGAGGCGCGCGGCGTCGAGTTTGGTGTCCATGTCGGCGAGGCGGAACGCGAGGTTCTGGTTGTGCCCGATGGGTTTGCCGAACTGTTCGCGCTGGTTGACGTAGCGGGCGGCGTACTCGAACGCGGCGCGGCCCAGGCCGAGGCCCATGGCGGCGATGCCGACGCGGCCCCCGTCGAGGACTCTCATGACGTCCTTGAAGGCGTTTCCGCGCTCGCCCAGCAGGGCGTCGGCGGGCAGGTGGATGTCCTCGAAGATCAGCTGCGCGGTGTCGCTGCTGCGCAGCCCGAGTTTGTCTTCCTTGCGGCCGATGCTGAAGCCCTGCACCTCGTCGCGGTTGAACACGAAGGCGCTGATGCCGTCGTTCTTGCCCTTGCCGGGGCGGGGGGCGTCGGTGCGGGCCAGGATGACGTACGTGCCGCCCACGCTGCCCTGCGTGATGAAGTTCTTGCTGCCGTTCAGGAGCCAGCTGCCGTCGGGCTGCTCCTTGGCGTTGCTCTGCATGCCGCCGCTGTCGCTGCCGCTGCCGGGTTCGGTAAGGCCCCACGCGCCCAGTTTCTCGGCGCTGGCCAGGGCGGGCAGGAACTTCTGCTTCTGCGCTTCGGTCCCGCCGATCAGGATGTGGCCCTGGCACAGGCTGTTGTGACTGGCGACCGTGAGGCACAGGCTGCCGTCCACCGCCGCGACCTCCTCGATGATCATCGCGAACGTCGCCGTGTCCAGCCCGGCCCCGCCGTACTCCTCGGGCGTCTGCGCGCCCATGATGCCCATCTCGCCCAGTTCCCGGACGATCTGCATGGGGAACTCGCTGGTCTGGTCCCGCTCGGCCGCGCCGGGCTCGACCTTGTTCTTCAGGAAGCTGCGCAGCGCGCTGATGATCGTGCGCTGGTCGTCATTCATGGGCTGCGTGTTCGGGTTGCTGACGTCGGGACGGTTCAGGGTACTGGTCATGGGAGTCTCCTTCGGAGGGGGTAATGGGTGATGGTTGATAGGTGATGGAGGAAGGGGGTGATCTTTCGACCATCAACCTTCAACCGTAGGCGGCTTCACACCTGGAAGACGCCGACGCGGAATTCGTCCTGGTGGGGGTTCTGCGCGCAGGCTTCGAGGGCGCGGATGAGGCGGTCGCGGGTGTCGTGGGGGGGGATGATCTCGTCGACCCAGAGGCGGGCGGCGGCGTAGCGGGGGTCGAGTTCAGTGTCGTATTTGCTCTTGACCTCGTCGTAGAGGCGCTGGAGTTCCTCGTCGTCGGGCTGGTGGCCGCTGCGTTTCAGGGCGGCGAGCTGGATGTCGAGCAGGGTCTTGGCGGCGGCGTTGCCGCTCATGACGGCGTATTTGGCGCTGGGCCACGCGAACAGGAAGCGGGGGGCGTAGGCCTTGCCGTTCATGGCGTAGTTCCCGGCCCCGAAGCTGCCGCCGGTGATGATGGTGATCTTGGGCACGACAGTGTTGCTCACGGCGTTCACGAGTTTCGCGCCGCGCCGGATGATGCCTTCCTGTTCGCTGTCGCGGCCGACCATGAAGCCGGTCACGTCGCTCAGGAACACGAGGGGCACGCCCGCCTGGTTGGCGTCCATGATGAAGCGGGCGGCCTTGTCGGCGCTGTCGCCGTAGATGACCCCGCCGACCTCGATGCGGGTGCGCAGGCCGGGTTCGCCGCCGCTCTTGAGTTTCTTCTTGATGACCGTGCGCTGGTTGGCGACGAACGCGACAGGGTACCCACCGGCGCGGGCGAAGCCGCACACGAGCGTCTCGCCGTACTCGGGTTTGAACTCGTGGAACTCGCCACTGTCGACCAGGGCGGTGATGAGGTCGCGCACGTCGTAGGTCCTGCTGCCGTCGAAACCGACGAGGTCGGTGAGGTCGCGTTCCGGGGCGGGCAGCGTCTCCTTGCGGCGTCTGGCGAACGGGGCGGGGTCACCCTGGGCGTACAGGTCGGCCAGCGCGCGGATGCGTTTCAGTGCGGCGGCGTCGTCGGGTTCCTTGTAGTCCACGGTGCCCGCGATAGAGGCGTGCATGCCCGCCCCGCCGAGGTCCTCGCTGTCCACGACCTGTCCGATGGCGGCCTTGACCAGTGCGGGCCCGGCGAGGTACAGCCCGGAGCCCTCGGTCATGATCAGGGTGTCGCACATGACGGGCAGGTACGCGCCGCCGGCCACGCAGTTGCCCATGATGGCGGCGATCTGCGGGATGCCGCGCGCGCTCATGCGGGCGTTGAGGTAGAACACGCGGCCGAAGTCGTCCTGGTCGGGAAAGATCTCGTCCTGCATGGGCAGGTATACGCCGGCGCTGTCCACGAGGTACACGACCGGCAGGTGGTTTTCCAGGGCGATGGTCTGCGCGCGGATGACCTTCTTCGCGGTGATGGGGAAGAACGCCCCGGCCTTCACGGTGGCGTCGTTGGCGATGATCATCCAGGGGCGGCCCTGGATCTGGCCGATGCCGGTGACGGTCCCGCCGGACGGGCAGCCGCCGACGTCCTGGTACATCTCCCAGCCGGCGAAGGTCATCAGTTCGTCGAAGGGCGTGCCGTCGTCGATGAGCTGGCGGATGCGTTCGCGGGCGGTCAGGCGGTTCTTGTCGTGCTGGCGCTGCTGGGCCTTGGCGCCGCCACCGGCGTGGACGGTCAGGCGGTCGGTGGCGAGGCGTTCCAGGGCGTCCTGCCACGCGCTACGGGTCGGGGGCGCCGGGGGGGCGCTGGTGTCGGGCTGGGTCATTGTTGCCCCAAGTCTAACAAACGCTCGTTAGGGATGTGTGGGATGCCCGGACCCGGTCGGCCCTCCCCCGCCACCCGCACCGCCGACCGGGTGTCAGACTGGGGGTCACCGTGACTGCTCCCTCTCCCCTGCCGCCCGGCCCCCGCACCTCGCCGCTGCGCTCCGCGCTGGACCTGCGCCGCGACCCGCTGGGCTACCTGCGCCACCTGCGCGCCGCGTACGGGGACGCCTTCCGCGTGCGGATCGGCCCGCGCGAGGTGCTGATGGTCACGCACCCGGACGCGGCGCGCGAGGTGCTCGTCACGCAGGCCGCGCGGTTCCGCAAGGGACGCGGCATCCAGAAGATGCAGGACTTCCTGGGCACGGGCCTCCTGACCGCCGAGGGGCAGACGTGGCGCACCCACCGCCGCCTGATGCAGCCCTCCTTTCACCGCGCGGCGCTGAGCGGCATGGCAGACGACATCGTGCAGGCGGCCCGGCCCACCCACACGGCCCTGCTGAAGGCCGCCGACTCCGGCGTGGGGCTGGAGGTGGGCGGCGAGATGCTGCGCGTCACGCTGCGCGCCGTGGCGTCGGTGCTGTTCGGCACCGGCCTGAGCGACGGGGAACTGGCCGTGGTGGAGGCCGAACTGCCGCCCCTGCTGGACCACACGGCCAGTCGCGTGCGCTCGGTGGTGGACCTGCCGCGCTGGCTCCCCACCCCGGCCGGGCAACGCTCGGCGGCCGCCAGCCGGGCACTGGACGCCATCGTGGCGCGCATCATCGCCGCGCGGCGGGCCGAGCAGGAGGCCGGCACCCCGGGGAACGACCTGCTGGGCCTGCTGCTGGCCGCCCGCGACGAGGAAGGCGGCGGCCTGAGTGACCGCGAACTGCGCGACGAGGTCATGACGCTGTTCCTGGCCGGACACGAGACGACCGCGAACACCCTGACGTTCCTGCTGCTGCTGCTGGCCCGCCACCCCGACGTGCAGGCCCGCGTGCAGGCCGAACTGCGCGGGGTGCTGGGTGACCGCGACCCCACCGCCGCCGACCTCCCGCGCCTGCCGCTGCTGAACGCCTGCATCCAGGAGACGCTGCGGCTGTACCCGCCCGCGTGGCTGGTGCCCCGGCAGGCGACCGCCCCGGTCCGCGTGGCGGGCTTCGACCTGCCGGAGGGCGCGGCGGTGTCGGTGTGCATCTACCTGCTGCAGCGGCACGCGGCGTACTGGCCCGACCCGCACACCTTCGTGCCGGACCGCTGGCTGCGCGGCGAACGCACCCCGGACGCGTTCATGCCGTTCGGACTGGGGCCGCGCATGTGCATCGGGAACAACCTCGCCCTGATGGAGGCCGGGCTGATCGCGGCGCTGCTGCTGCGGGACGTGCACGTGACCGTCCCGGACGGCGGCCCGACCGGCCTGCACGCGGGCGTGACCCTGCGCCCGGACGGCCCGGTGACCGCCGTATTCCACCGCTGAACGACGCTCGGCCCCGGCGACAGACCGGGGCCGGAGCTCAGACGGGACTCCATTGATTCCAGGTCCATCAGGGCCGCCCGGTGGCCCCCTCACCCTTCCGTCGCTCCGTTCCTCCCTCCCTCTCCCTCAGGGGGGGAGGGGACAGCGGAACGCGATCACGCGGGAAGCAAGTCATTTCTATCCCGTACCAGACGGGCTTACGCGTGGATGGGCGCGCCGGTCTTCGCCTGCAACTCGTCCAGCGTCACGCCCGGGGCGAGTTCCACCAGCTTCAGTCCGTCCGGCGTGACGTCCAGCACGCCCAGGTCCGTGATGATGCGGTTCACGACCGCCTGCCCGGTCAGCGGCAGGGTGCAGTCGGGGAGGATCTTGTGCGCGTCCCCCTTTGCGACGTGCTCCATCAAGACCACGACGCGCTGCACGCCCGCCACGAGGTCCATGGCGCCGCCCATGCCCTTGACCATCTTGCCGGGAATCATCCAGTTCGCCAGGTCACCCTTCTCGCTGACCTGCATGGCGCCCAGGATCGCCAGGTTCACGTGCCCGCCGCGGATCATGGCGAAACTGTCCGCGCTGGAGAAGAAGCTCGCGCCGGGCAGCGCCGTGACGGTCTGCTTCCCGGCGTTGATCAGGTCGGGGTCCACCTGCTCCTCGGTGGGGAACGGCCCGATGCCCAGCAGGCCGTTTTCACTTTGCAGCATGACGCTCACGCCGTCTGGGATGTGGTTGGCGACCAGGGTGGGCAGGCCGATGCCCAGGTTCACGTAGTAGCCGTCCTGCAGTTCACGGGCCGCGCGGGCGGCCATTTCGTCTCGGGTCCAGGGCATGGGTGACCTCCTTGAAGTCAGTGGGGGTGGGATTGTGAAAGTCAGGGGCAGCTTGCGGCGCGGGTTGCCGGGGTGTCAAGCCGCCGGGCCCGCTGGAATGGACACCTGTATCATGCCCGGCGCCCATCACAGGCCCGTTTCAGGTGGGGCTTCCGCTTCCCGCGCCCGGAGCGCCGCTCGCTGCCTCCAGCATCCGCCGGAGGATGACGTGGTGGTCCTCGAAGAACTGCCTCGGGCGAACCAGAGCGTGCGCGAGGGGCACCGGGCGGGTCCCCGCAGGCGGCGCGTCCGCGAGGACGGCGTGCGCGGTGGTGGGCACGCCCAGCGAGCGGGCCGGGTGGGCGAACGCGGCGGCCCCTGCGGGCAGCGCCTCCGGGGACAGGGGCGTGGCGGGGAGTGTCCACAATCCCGCGCCGACCGGGCCGGAACGGCGGGCGAGCCACACGTGTTCCGGTGTGACGTGCAGGTCGAGGCGTTCGTGGCGGGGCGTGCCGTCCCAGCCGGCCCGTTCGGCCTCCAGAGCGGTCCACTCGGTGCGCAGGCGGGTCAAAGTGCGGGTGCCCAGGAAGCGGGCCAGGAACGCGGCGACCGCCGGGGGCAGGTGGGCGGGCACCTCGCCCCGTTCCAGGAGGGCGCGGCGCACCGCCGTGGCGTTCAGCACGCTCTCCTGCACCATCACCGGTGGGCTGGGGTCGAGGGTCCAGTCGGGGAACCAGTGCAGGTAGCTGCTGCTGGCGTCCTTCTCGAAGCCGGTCAGGTGGATGGGGTCGTTCCCGGCCTCTGCCCGCGCGAGGTGCCGCACGTGCGCCGCCCAGCGGGTCGCGTCGAACTCGTCCGGGAGGGGCAGCAGGGTCACGCGGCCCGGCGGGACTCCCGACTCGCGCAGGGCGGCGCGGATCATCCCGGCCCGTTCGCGCGGCGTGAACGGATTGCGGGCGCTGCGGGCGAGGTTCGCGCTGCCCAGCAGCACCAGCAGCCGGCCGTGCCGGTCCAGGGCCGCGTGCATGGTGTGCAGGTGCCCGGCGTGCGACGGCTGGAAGCGGCCCACGTACACGACCAGCGGGCCGGTCACAGCCCGTGGCGGTCGCGCAGGCGGGCGATCAGCGTGTCGCGCCGCGCCTGCAGGGGGGCGCCCAGGCTCACGTGGTAGCGGTGCGGGTTCAGGAGGCGGCGGGTACCTTCGGGCAGCGCGGCGATGTCCGCGCGGGCACGGGACTGGAGGTCGGTCAGCGGTTCGGGTGGCTGTCGGCGCACGCCGCCGTCCATGACGACCACGCGCGGGTCAACCCAGGTCAGTCCGGCGGGCACGCGGCGTGACCCGAGGGGGTTGGTGGGGTCGCTGACGCGCTCGCCGGGCTGCGGCGCGGCGTCGTGCAGGCCCGTGATGACGTCCATGACCAGTCCGCCCTGCCCGGTGTAGGCGCGCCAGACGCGTTTGTCGCCGGGCACGCTGGCCTTGGTGGGGTCTCCGGTGAGTTTCATGCGGCCCTCGCCGTTCAGCGCGACGAGCTTGAACACGCCGCCCAGCGCGCCGCCCCCCTCGCCGCCGCCCGTGGCGAGCTGCGTGCCGACGCCGTACACGTCCACCCGGCCGCCGCCCTTGATGACGCTCTCGATCACGAATTCGGACAGGTCGTTGCTGGCGACGATCTGCACGTCGGGGAAGCCCGCCCCGTCCAGCGCGGCGCGCACCTGCGCGGACAGGTACGCGAGGTCCCCGCTGTCCAGCCGCACGCCGCGCAGCTCGTGCCCGGCTCCGCGCAGTTCCCGCGCGACGGTCAGGGCGTTCGGGAGGCCGCTGCGCAGCGTGTCGAAGGTGTCCAGCAGCAGCGTGGTGGCGTCCGGGTACAGCCGGGCGTACGCGCGGAAGGCGTCCAGTTCGGTCGGGAACGCCTCGACCCAGGCGTGCGCGTGCGTGCCGGTGGCGCGCAGGCCGTAGCGGGCGGCGGCCTCGACGTTGCTCGTGCCGGTCGCCCCACCGATCACGGCGGCGCGCGTGGCGCCCAGCGCGCCGTCCGGACCCTGCGCGCGGCGCGCGCCGAACTCCACGACCTCGCCCCCGTGCGGGCTGGCCTGCGCGGCGGACACCAGCCGCGCGGCCTTCGTGGCGATCAGGGTCTGGAAGTTCAGGACGTTCAGCAGTGCCGTCTCGATCAGCTGCGCCTCCCACAGCGGCCCGCGCACGGTCAGCAGCGGTTCGTGCGGGAAGACCACGCGGCCCTCCGGGAAGGCCGTGACCTGCCCGGTGAAGCGCCACTCGCGCAGGGCGCTCAGGAAGGCCGGGCGGAACAGCCCGGTGCCCTCCAGGTACGCGAGGTCCCGGTCCGTGAAGCGCAGGCCCTCCAGCGCACTCAGGGCGGGGTCCAGTCCGGCCCACACCGCGTACCCGCCCTGGAACGGCGCGCGTCGGAAGTACAGGTCGAAGATGGCGGTCTGGGTGTGCAGACCGGCCTCGTGGTACCCCTGCAGCATGGTCAGCTGGTACAGATCCGTGAACAGCGCCGAGCCGAGCGGGGACGCACCCATCATCCGTGTTCTCCTTCCGGGACCGCCTGCCCGCGCGGTTCCAGCCCGGTGGCCCACACGCACCCAGCCGAGATGATGAACGACGCGGCGAACACCGTCAGCGCCTGCCCGAGATTCCCGCTGAGCAGCAGGCCGCCCGCGACCGGGGAGATCAGGCTGCCCAGCCGCGCGGCGGCACTGACGGTGCCCATGCCGGTGGCGCGCAGGGTCGTGGGGAACACCTCGGCGGCGAAGGCGTACAGCGCGCCCCAGGTGCCCAGCAGCGAGAACGACAGCAGCCCCGAGGCCAGCAGCGTCCAGGCGGGCTCGCTGGAGAGCATGAACAGGTACGCGCCCGCCGCGCTGGCCAGCATGAACCCCACCAGGGTCACGCGGCGGCCCACCCACTCGATCAGCAGGCTGGACAGCAGGTACCCGGGAATCTGCGCCAGGGCCAGGATCATGGCCAGGCGGTATGCCTCGGGCAGATCCACGCCCTGCGTGCGGAGGTACGTGGGCAGCCACGAGAAGATCCCGTAGTAGCCCAGGCTCATGCCGAACCACGCCAGCGCCAGCAGCAGCGTCCGGTCGCGCAGCTGCGGAGCCAGCAGCGCCCCCCAGCGGGGCGGGCGGGCCGGGACGCGTCGGGGCGGGGCCAGCGGAAGCACAGGCGGGGCCTGACCGTTCAGCTCCGCCACGCGGATCAGCGCGGCGTGCGCGTCCTCCACCCGGCCGCGGGAGAGGAGCCAGCGCGGCGAGTCCGGCACGCCAGTGCGCACGAGCAGCCCCACCACGCCGGGCAGCGCGGCGATCAGCACGAGCAGCCGCCAGCCCTCCTGCGGGGGCAGCAGCTGCCCGAGCAGGTATGCCAGCGCGGCGATCAGCAGCGTCCCGATCGCCCAGAACCCCTCGGTGAGCACCAGGAAGCGGCCCCGGACGCGCCGGGGGACGAACTCGGCCATCAGGGCGTAATCGACGGCCATGGTCCCGCCGATCGCGAAGCCCGCCAGGACCCGCGCGGCCACCAGCACCCAGATGTTCGGCGCCATGGCCCCCACCAGCCCGAAGATCACGCCTGCCAGGACCGTGATCAGGAACACCGGGCGGCGGCCGTACACGTCCGCCTGACGGCCCCAGAAGGGCGCGCCGATCAGCATGCCCGCGAACGTCGCCGAGAGCAGCATGGTGGCGCCCAGCGCGCCGGGCGGCAGGCCGAAGGTGGCGTTCACGCCGGGCAGCGCGAAGCCCATCAGGAGGACCTCCATGGCGTCCGCCGCGAAGGTCAGGCCGCAGATGAGCAGCAGCCGGATCTGGAACGCCCCGACCCCCAGGCTCTCGATGACGGCGTCCACGGTGGTGGTGCCGGGCAGCGGCGCGGCGGGCACGTCGTCCGGGAGGTACAGTCGGGTGGGCCGCTCGGTCACCCGTTCAGTGTAGAGCGTTCCTGCCCGCGCCCGGGCGCCACCTGACAGCGGTTTCCAGTTCCAGTGAAGGGCCAGCACCCCGCCCCGCAACTTCACTTCCAACCGCTGTCTTTTTCAGGTGCTCGCTCTGCGGCGCAGCTCTTCAAGTCCGCTCGATTCAGAGACCTCCAGGGTCCCCCTCAGGATCTCTGAATTCTGCGTGAGCGCATCTGGGATACTGCGCGGCATGAGCATGCAGCAGGCCATCATCAGGGAACTGGAGGTCCGCCCGGTCATCGACCCGGCGCAGGAGGTCGAGCGGCGCGTGGCGTTCCTGTGCGCGTACCTGCGGGCCTCGGGCACGCGCGGGTTCGTGCTGGGCATCAGCGGCGGGCAGGACAGCACCCTGGCGGGGCGCCTGTGCCAGCTGGCCGCCGAGCGCCTGCGCGCCGACGGGACCGAGGCGACCTTCGTGGCGGTGCGCCTGCCATACGGCGTGCAGGCCGACGAGGCAGACGCGCAGCGCGCCCTGGCATTCATCCGACCCGACCGGAGCGTGACGGTGAACGTGAAGGGCGCCGTGGACGCCGCCTCGGGTGCCGCCGCTGCCGCGCTGACCGGGGCCGCGCTGACCGAGGCTGGGGCGGGCGGCGAACTGCGCGACTTCGTGCGGGGGAACATCAAGGCCCGCGAGCGGATGGTCGCCCAGTACGCGCTGGCCGGGCAGCTGAACCTGCTCGTGGTGGGCACCGACCACGCCGCGGAAGCCATCACGGGCTTTTTCACGAAGTACGGGGACGGCGGCGTGGACCTGACCCCCCTGACCGGCCTGAGCAAACGCCAGGGCGCGCAGCTGCTGGAATTCCTGGGCGCACCCCGCGAGACGTGGCAGAAGGTGCCCACCGCCGACCTGGAAGACGACCGCCCCGGCCTGCCCGACGAGGTCGCGCTGGGCCTGACGTACGCGCAGATCGACGATTACCTGGAAGGCAAGCCGGTCGCGCCGGAGGTGGCCGGGAAACTGGAGCGCCTGTACCGCGTCACCCGCCACAAGCGCGCTGTGCCGGTCACGCCCTTCGACGGGTGGTGGCAGGAGGCGTAGACGGACCGGAGGTCACGCGGGGTAGAGGCTCCCGCGTGACCTCCCAGGCAGCCGGACCTACCCGGCGCGGACGGTGCGCTGCTCGATGCGCTTCTCGGGCGCCGCGTTGAGCACGACGCGCTGCACGAAGATGCCGGGGGTGTCCACGTCGTCCGGATCGATCTGACCGATCTCGACGATCTCCTCGACCTCCGCGACCGTCACCCGGCCGCAGGTGGCGGCCATCGGGTTGAAGTTGCGGGCGGTCTTGCGGTACACGAGGTTCCCGGCGCGGTCGGCCTTCCAGGCCTTCACCAGCGCCACGTCGGCCACGATGCCGCGTTCGAGGATGAACGTCTGGCCGTCAAAGTCCTTGTGTTCCTTGCCCTCGGCGACCGTGGTGCCCACGCCGGTCTTCGTGTAGAAGCCGGGAATGCCCGCCCCACCGGCGCGCATGCGTTCGGCCAGCGTGCCCTGCGGCGTGAATTCCAGTTCGAGTTCCCCGGCGAGGTACTGGCGTTCGAATTCCTTGTTCTCGCCGACGTAGGAGCTGATCATCTTGCGGATCTGGCGGGTCTGGAGCAGCAGCCCCAGGCCCCAGCCGTCCACGCCCGCGTTGTTGCTGACGGCGGTCAGGTTGGTGGCGCCGCTGTCGCGCAGGGCCAGGATGAGCTGTTCGGGAATGCCGCACAGGCCGAAGCCCCCCACGGCGATGGTCTGGCCGTCGGCCACGATGTCTGCAAGCGCCGCGTGGGCGTCGGGGTACACCTTATTCATGTTGGCTCCAGTGTAGAACGAACGGTCGTTAGGACGCGGGGAGGGTGTCCAGGAATCCCTCCAGCAGCGCGCGGAAGGCCGCCGGGTCCTCCTGCGGGAAGCCGTGCCCGCGCCCGGGCAGGACGGTGGCGGCCGTCCCCAGCGCCGCCGCCTGCGCCCGCACGAGGTCCGGGGTGATCAGGGCGTCCAGCTCGCCGCCCAGGACCAGGGTCGGCAGCCCGGCCAGCCGCCCGGCCTCCACCTGCCAGTCGGCGAGCGCACGGGCGTTCCCGCTGTAGTGCGCGGCGGCCATGCTCGCCCCGTCGGTCAGCAGGTCCGCGAAGTTCGCGGGTCGCCCGGAGGGGAAGAGCGCGCCCAGGCTGGCTTCCATCAGAGCGGGCGTGGTGCGCAGCAGTTCCAGCACCGGGTAGTGCTCCTCGGGCGTGACCAGTCCGCTCAGGGGCGCGCTGGCCGCCAGCACCAGCCCCGACAGGGCCTGCGGCCCTCGCGCCGCGACCTCCAGCGCCACCGCGCCGCCCAGCGAGTGCCCCAGCAGCACCGGCCGCGTGACGCCCTGCCCCCCCAGCCAATCCTGCACCCAGTCCGCATACGCCCGGATGGAGACGGGGCCCGAATGCGGCGTGCCCGCGAAGCCCGGCAGGTCCGGGGCGAGCACCCGCCACCCGGCTGGCGGCGCGGCGAGCAGGTCCACCCACCAGCGGGACGAGGCGAAATTACCGTGCAGGGCCACCAGCGTTCGGGTCACGCCTCCATCAGACATGGCGCACCTCCGCCGCGTCCAGGGCGGGCGGCAGTGTCGACGTGCCCAGCAGGTCCCGCAGGGCGTCCTCGAAGGCGGCCGTGTCGGCCAGGCCGCCCAGGTGCCCGCGCGGCGAGTCGAATTCCAGATGGGTGTGCGCCACGCCCGCCGCCTGCGTCTGCGCGGCGAAATCGCGCATCTCGGCGGCGGGGAAGAACTGGTCGCCGCGCACGTTCACGCTCAGCAGCCGCGTGCCCTGCTCACGCCAGCGGCGGCACAGGTCGTCCAGCGGGGCCACCTCCAGCAGGTCGTGCGTCTGCACGGCCCGGCCGATGTCCAGCACGTGCCGCAGGTCGGCAGTCGCGGTGCGGGTGCGCAGGTAGGCGTCCACGTCCGTGTCCCGGAACAGCAGGTCCATGCCGTCCGCGCCCAGCCCGAAGAACGTGATCAGGCGCAGCGTCTCGTGCACCGCCGCGTCCGGGTCGCCCTGCGCCGCCGCGTGCAGCAGCGGGCCGAACACGCCGCGCAGCACCGGCCCCGCGACCGGGCTGCTCACGACGGCCGCCACGCGCGGCGCCAGCGCCGGGGTGCGCGCCGCCCACTGCAGGGCCTGCATCCCGCCGAAGCTGGGGCCCACCACCGCGTGCCAGTGCGGCGCGCCCAGCGCGCGCAGCAGCCCGCACTGCGCCCCGTGCAGGTCCGCCATCGTCCACGCCGGGAAGCGCGCGCCCCAGGGCCGCCCGTCCGGGTGGAGCGTGGCGGGGCCGGTCGTGACGACCTCCGGGTCGCGCACCTGCACGTTCCCCAGGCTGTTCAGGCACACCACGTAGAACCGGCCCGTGTCCAGCGCGCGGCCCGGGCCGATCAGCGCGTCCCACCAGCCGGGCGTGCCGTCGGGCTGCTCGCCAGCGGCGCGCATGGTGCCGGTGTAGTGATGACAGACCAGCACGGCGTTGTCCCGCGCGGCGTTCAGTTCACCCCAGGCCCGCCCGCCCAGGCGCAGCGGCACCGTCTGGCCCGCCACGGTCAGGTCACCTCTCAGTTCAAAGGCGCCAGGGGATTCTCCTGGCATCCACGTCCACGGACTGTCTCGCATCGCGGTTCAGGCTAGGCGCGGGGCGTCACGGGCCGGTTACACGCCCGGTCAGCGGCGGGTGTAACGCGCGTGTGACGACCCGGCCCTACACTGCGCAGCGAACATGAAAACACTCCTGATGACGGGCGTTCTGCTCGCGCTGTCTGGCGCGGGCGCAGTGAAGGTCGGCGTACTGCTTCCCCTGAGCGGGGCGGGCAGCGTGTCCGGCCAGGCCGCAAAAAACGGGTACCAGCTCGCCCTGGACGAGATCAACCGGGCGGGCGGCGTGCTCGGCAAGCCCCTGGAACTGGAATTCGCCGATGACGGCAGCGCCCCCGCCAAGGCCGTGCCGGAATTCGTGAAGCTCGTGACGGTCGAGAAGGTGGACTTCATGGCGGGCGGCGTGAGCAGCGCCACCAGCATCGCCATCAGCGGGCCCGCCAAGCAGTACAACACCTTCATGGCCTGGATCGGCGCGGCCGCCGTGCCCGTCGAGGACGCCTTCGCGGACCACCCGTACTTCTTCCACTACCACCCCTGGTCGTACTACAACTTCGAGGCGATCCTCGGGTACTTCAAGTACCTCAAGACGTACAAGAAGGCCAAGAACATCGCCATCGCGTACGAGGACGGCCCCTTCGGCAGCGCGGGCATCGACGCGACCGTGGACGCCTTCAAGAAGGCCGGGTTCACCGTCGTCATGACCGAGAAGTTCAAGACCGGCAGCGGCAACTTCGGTCCGCTGGTCAGCAAGGCCAAGGCCGCCAAGCCCGACATCCTGTACTGGGTCGGCTACGACACCGACGCCCTGCCGCTGGCGACCGAGATCAAGCAGCAGAACCTGCAGCTGGGCCTGCTGTACGGCACGCCCCCCAGCTGGCCCGTGGGCTTCGAGAAGAACAGCCTTTCGGACAACGTGGCGGGTCTGAGCCTGTGGCTGTCCACCAGCCCCACCAAGGACAGCCGCGCGTTCGTCGCCGCGTACAGGAAGAAGTACGGCACGGTCACCGACGAGTACTTCGCGCCGCTGGCGTACGTGAACCTCAAGACGCTGGCCGCCGCGATCAACCGCGCGGGCACGACCGACAAGGCCAAAGTCGCCGCCGAGATGGCCAGGACGAACGTGTCCACGCCGTTCGGGCAGCTGACCTTCAGCCCCAGTCTGAAAACCAAGTACCAGGGCTTTAAGGCCGGGAACTGGCTGCACTTCCAGTACCTCGGGGACGCGCGCGTGCCGGTCTTCCCGATCAAGTTCGCGCAGAAACCCATGGTGTACGGCAAGTAACGAGGTCACTCGCCCGGACGTCCGGGTTCTGAGCGGGGGTCGTCCTGTGTCGCCTTGGACGACTCCCGACCTGTTGGAGGAACGAGATGGACTTATTTGTGCAGACGCTGGTCAACGGCCTGCTCCAGAGTGGCCTGTACGCGCTCGTCGCGTCGGGGCTGGCGCTGGCGGTGGGCGTGGTCGGCATCGTGAATTTCGCGCACGGGGAATACCTGATGATCGGGGCGTTCCTGGCGTGGGCGGGCAGCGCCTTCCTGGGCGTGGACCCGCTCCTGAGCCTACCGGTGATCGCCGTCGCCGTGTTCGCCATCGGGGCGCTGACGTACCGCGTGAGCATCCGGCACGTGCTGCTCGCGCCGGAACTGAACCAGATGCTGCTGACCTTCGGGCTGGGCATCCTGCTCCAGAACCTCGCGCTGATGCTGCTGGGCGGCAACACCCGCACGGTCACCACGCCGTACCAGGCGAGCAGCCTGCAACTGGGTGACCTGAGCGTGGGCGGCCCGAAGGCACTGGCGTTCGGACTGGCGGCGCTGCTGCTGGGCGCGCTGTACGTGGTGCTGTACCGCACGACCCTGGGCCGCCAGATGCGCGCCGTGGCGCAGAACCGCCGGGGCGCGCAGCTGATCGGTATCAACGTGGACCGCGTGTACCTGATCGCGTTCGGCGTGAGCTGCGGCCTGGCGGCGGTGGCGGGCGTGCTGGTGAGCGTGCTGCTGTTCGCGTCCCCGACGGTGGGGCTGGTGTTCGCGCTGAAGGCCTTCGCGATCATCGTGATGGCGGGCCTGGGGAACCTGACGGGCGTGCTGTGGGCGTCGGTGCTGCTGGGCGTCAGCGAGGCGCTGGTGCAGACGTACGTGCCGGGCGGCGGCGGCTGGAGTGACGCGGTGTTCTTCCTGATGATCTTCGGGACGCTGGTGCTGCGCTCCTTCCGGGGGGCCAAATGAGCGCCCGTCAGGCCGAGGCAGGCGCACCCGTGCGTGCGAAGCCGCGCCGCGAGATCACGCCGGGCGCCGCGCTGCCCCTGCTGGGGTTCCTGCTGCTGGCGGCGCTGTTCCCGTTCCTGCCGCTGGGGAGCCGCGCGGAGTTCCTGTTGCAGATCGCGTTCTTCACGCTGGTGGCGGGCATCATGGCGCTGTCGTGGGACATCCTGGCGCGCAGCGGGCAGGTGAGCCTCGCGCACGCGGCGTTCTACGGGCTGGGCGCGTACGGGTACGCGCTGCTGCTGAAAGCGGGCCTGCCGTGGCTGCTGGCCATGCCGGTCGCGGCCCTTCTGGCGGGCGGCGTGAGCCTGATCCTGGGCGCGGTCACGATGCGCCTGAGCGGCATGTATTTCGCGATCGCCACGCTGGCGTTCACAGAGGTCGTCCGTACGATCATCCAGAACCTCCCCGAGAGCGTGGCGGGCGGCGCGACCGGCCTGCTCGTGCCCGCGCTGCTGGGCGGGAACAGCCGCGCGCAGTACTTCCTCGCGTGGGGCCTGCTGGCCTTCACGGTGCTCGTCAGTCTGGCCGTGCGCCTGACGCGGCTGCACTTCGCGTTCGCCGCGATCCGGCAGGGCGAGGAGACGGCGCGGGTGCTGGGCGTGAGCATCGTGCGCTTCAAGCTGCTGGCGTTCTTCATCAGTTCCTGCTTGGCGGCGCTGGCGGGCGTGCTGTACGCCGGGAAGACGTTCTTCATCAATCCGCTGGAGACGTTCAGCCTGGCGAACTCGATTGCGCCGCTGACCACCTCGATCTTCGGGGGGCTGTACACGACGCTGGGACCGGTGCTGGGCGCGACTGTGCTCCGCGTGGCCGAGGAACTGCTGCACAACAGCGTGAAGAACGGGTACCTCGTCGTGTACGGGCTGGTGCTGATGCTGAGCATCCTGTGGCTCCCACGCGGCCTGATGGGCCTGCGCCGCAACAAGAAACACGGAGGTGACCTGTGACGGCCACTGCAACCGGGGGCACCCTCTCCCCCGCCCCGCAGGGCGTGGAGGTGCTGCGCGCCGAGGGCCTCTCGAAGCGCTTCGGGGGTCTGAAGGCTGTGCAGGACGTGTCGTTCACGCACCATCAGGGTGAGATCCTGGCGGTGATCGGGCCGAACGGGGCGGGCAAGACGACGCTGCTGAACCTGCTGTCCGGCGTGTACCGCCCGTCGGCGGGACGGCTGCACCTGATGGGCCGCGACGTGACGGCACTGCCCATGGAGGCCCGCTGTCACGCCGGGCTGGGCCGCGCGTTCCAGATCGTGCGGCCCTTCCCGGAGATGACCGTGCACGAGAACGTCACGGTGGGCGCGCTGTTCGGGAAGCCCGGTCAGCGCCTGCCCGAGGCGCGCGAGCGGGCGTGGGCGCTGCTGGACCGCACCGGGCTGGCCGCGCACGCCGACAAGGCCGCGCACGAGCTGACGCTGCTGCAGGACAAGCGGCTGGAGGTGGCGCGCGCCCTGGCGACGAATCCCAGCGTGCTGCTGCTGGACGAGGTGATGGCGGGCCTGCGTCCCGGCGAGGCTCAGGAGGCGGTGGCTCTGGTGCGCGGCGTGCGCGAGAGCGGCGTGAGCGTCCTGTTCATCGAGCACATCATGCCGGTCGTGCGGGATCTGGCGGACCGGGTGGTCGTGATGGATCAGGGGCAGGTGCTCGCGCAGGGCACCTACCGCGAGGTGACGGCCGACCCGCGCGTGGTCAGCGCGTACCTGGGCACGGAAGAGGGACTGCACGCATGAAAAGAATTGCGGTGAGTCGGAGACGAACCCGACCGGAGGGAGAAGCAATGACGAACGGACTTCAGGAGATGGACGGACTTCCGGTGGTGTTCCGGAAGGTCGGGAATCGGATGAATCCGGTATGACCGACACACTGAATCGGACGGCCCCCGCAGCGAATGACGTGGGGCAGGAACTCAGGATCGAGGGTCTGGCCGCCGGGTACGGGAAGGTGCAGGTGCTGTGGGACGTCTCGCTGCACGCCGCGCCGGGCGAGTTCGTGGCGGTGATCGGCGCGAACGGGGCGGGCAAGACGACCACGCTGCGCGCCGTGAGTGGCGTCGTGAAGCCCAGCGCGGGCCGCATCACGCTGGGCGGCGTGGACATCACGCGGGCCGAACCGAGCCGCGTGGTGGCGCTGGGCCTGGGGCACGTCCCGGAGGGCCGCGAGCTGTTCCCGCACATGACGGTGCGCGAGAATCTGGACCTGGGCGCGGCCATGAGCGCCGCCGCCCGCGCGCGCGCCGCCGAGACGCTGGGCGAGGTGTACGCGCTGTTCCCCCGGTTGCAGGAACGCGCGGGACAGCTGGCGGGCACGCTGTCGGGTGGGGAGCAGCAGATGGTCGCGGTGGGCCGCGCGCTGATGGCCTGCCCCAGCGTGCTCGTGGTGGATGAACCCAGCCTGGGCCTGTCGCCGCTGATGACGCAGACGGTGTTCGAGGCGCTGAAGGCCGTGAACGCACAGGGCGTGACGGTCGTGCTGGTCGAGCAGAACGTGAATCTCAGCCTGAAGCTGGCGCACCGGGCGTACGTGCTGGAGAACGGGCAGGTCGTCAAGGAGGGCACGGGCGCGGCGCTGCTGGCCGACCCGGCCGTGCGCGAGGCCTACCTGGCGCTGTAGAGGTCGCGTCAGGGTGGAGGCCAGGGGGATCCACACCCCCGGGCCTCCATCCTGCTCTTCCGGGATTGCCCCGCACCAGGACGGCACTGTACGCTAGATTGCGGGACGTGACCCTTCACTGGCGGGACCTGACGTCCGCGCGGCGGACGCGGCTGCCTGCGGTGCGTGGCGCGGTGGCCCGTCCGCGCCTGCTCTCCGCGCTGGACGCCCGCGTGCTGCTGGTGACCGCACCGGCCGGGTACGGCAAGACGACGGCGCTGGCCGAAGCTGCCGCCGCGCGCCCGGGGCCGGTGGCGTGGCTGACGCTGGACAGTGACGACGCAGACCCGCTGGTCCTGGCCGCCAGCCTGTCGCTGGCGGTGCAGGCCCTGCCGGGTGGAGCGCGGCCCGGGGACGCGCTGGGCACGGGGGCGTCCCCGCGGCGGGTGGCGGGACTGGTGGCGGACGTGCTGGACGACTGCGGGGCGCTGCTGGTGCTGGACGAGGCGCAGAGCCTGTCCGGGACGCCAGGGGCGGACCTGCTCGCCGAACTGCTCGCGCCCGGCGAGGGCCGCGTGGCGCTGCTGTCGCGCACGGCGCTGGACCTGCCGGACCTGACGCGGCTGGAGGTCTCCGGGGACGCGGCGCGCCTGTCGGCGGCGGAGCTGGCGTTCACACCGGCCGAGATCGCCGCGCTGTTCGCGGCGCAGGGCCTGACCCTGTCGGGCGCGGAGATCCGCGCAGCGCACGCCGCGACCGAGGGCTGGCCGATCGCAGTGCGGTTCCTGACGCAGGCGGCGGCGCAGGGCCGCGTGACCCTGGCGGACCTCGCCGACCTGGAAGGCGGGGACGCGCCGCTGGGGACGCTGTTCACGTACCTCGCGCAGGAGGTGCTGGGACCGCTCGATCCGGCGCTGCGGGGCCTCCTGACGCGCAGCAGTGTGTTCGAGGAGCTGATCCCGGCGCTGCTGGAGGACGCGCTGAACGAGCCGCGCTCGCGGACGCTGCTGGAGACGCTGGCAGGCAGCGGCACGTTCCTGACCCGCGCCGGCGAGGACACGTACCGGGCGCATCCGCTGCTGCGCGCGCACCTGCGCGGCCTGCTGCCCCCGGCGGAGGCGCGGGAGATCGCGGGGCGCGGCGCGGCGTTCTTCGAGCGGACCGGGCGGCTGCGCCGCGCGCTGGCCGCGCACCTGCTGGCGGGGAACGTCGCGCGCGCGGCGACCCTGCTGGCCGGGCGGGGCGGCGCATGGCTGGCGCAGGGGCGGGTGACGCTGGTGGACCGCAGCCTCGCCCGGCTGCCGCGCTCGGACTGGATGCCCACCCTGCACGCCCTGGCCGGGGACGCGCTGAGGCTGGCGAGCCGTTACGACGAGGCCCGCGCCGAGTACGCCCTGGCGGAACCGCTGGAGCGCGCGCTGGGCGAGGTGCGACTTGCCCTGGACACCGTGCAGCCCGAGCAGGCCTGGAGCCCCCTGGACGCTGCGGCGGCGCTGATCGGCGAGGACCGGCAGGCCGAACTGCGCCGCCTGCGGGCCGAGAACCTGCTGAATGCCGGCCAGCTGGCCGAGGCGGTGGCACTGGAACCCGAACTGCGGGGTGGGGCGCGCTACGCGCTGCGCTCCGGGGATCTGGACGCGGCGCTGGCCCGGGCGCTGGCCCTGGCGGACGGCGAGACGGGCGGCGCGCGGGCCGCGCAGAACCACCGTGAGGGCCTGCTGCTGGCCAGTTTCCTGCACGCGGCGCGCGGCGAGGTTCAGGACGCCGGGGCGTGCGCCCGCCGGGGCCTGAGTGAGGGCGAGCGGCTGGAGAGTCCGTTCGTGCAGTCACTCGCCCTGGCGCGGCTGGGGCACGCGCAGCAGGCGGCGGGGGACTTCGCGGCGGCCCGCGAGAGTTACGACGCGGCGCTGCGGCAGGCGCAGCCGGTCACGGGGCGCCTGCGGGTCGAGCCGCTGATGGGCCTCGCGGCGCTGGCAGGCCGGGCGGGGGACGTGGACCGCGCGCAGGCCCTGACCGCCGAGGCGCGCGGGCAGACCGGCGGGGACAGTTACATGGCGGGGTTGCTGATCCTGACGTCCGCGCTGGGACTGGCGCAGGGCCCGCAGGCGGCGCAGGCCGTCCCGGGGTTGCAGGAGGCCGCCGCGCTGTTTCAGGCGTGCGGGGACGCCTTCGGGCAGGCGGCCGCGGCCCTGGCGCTGTTCGCGCTGGACGCCGGGCCCGCCGATCAGGCTGCGGGGGCGGTGGCGGCGTATCCGTTCCTGCTGGGGCTTCCCTCCCTGCTCGCGCCGGTGGCGACCCGCGCGGGCCGCGCGGCACTGCTGGCCCGGCTGGGCGAGGCGCACCCCGGCGCGCGCCCGGCGCTGACGGGAGCCGCCCGCCTCCTGGGGTACGCGGTCGTGCCGGACCCGGCCGACACCCCGGGGTTCGAGGTTCGCGTGCAGGTGCTGGGCCGCGTGGCCGTCACGCGTGAGGACGGCCGGGTACGCGAGTGGGGCCGCGCGAAGGCCCGGGACCTGCTGGCCCTGCTGGCCGTCCACCCGGCCGGCCTGCCGCGCGAGGCGGCGCAGGAGGCGCTGTTCCCCGACGCGGACCCGGGCGTGGGTGAGCGGAATTTCCGCGTGACCCTGCACGCCCTGGGGCAGGTGCTGGAGGAGGGTGCGCGCAGCGGCGTGTTCCTGGAACGCGGGGACTGGCTGCGCCTGCGGCCGGGCGCGGACCTGCACGTCGATCTGGCGGCCGCCTGGGCGCGGCTGGAGCAGGCGGCGGGCACCCCGGGCCGCCTGGACGCCCTGCTGGGGCTGCCCCCCGCGCTGGCGGACGTGGATCTGGAAGACGTGGCCCGCGAGGCCGAACGCTACGCGGCGGCCCTGCCCGAGGCGCTGGCGGCCGAGGCCGACGTGGCCCTGGCGCTGGCTCGCCCGGACCGGGCCGCGCTGGCCGCCGGGCGCGCCCTGAGCCTCGACCCGGCGCACGAACCGGCGGCGCGGGCGCTGATGCGCGCGCAGCACGCGCTGGGGCGCGGCGCGGCGGCCGGGCGGGTGTACGTGGCCCTCACGGCGGCGCTGGCGGACCTGGGCCTGAAACCCCTGCCGGAGACGCAGGTGCTCTGGCAGGCGCTGTCCGGCGCGCGGTCCTGACCGCTTCCCACGCTGACTGGCTCCCCGACGGCCGTAACCGCCGAGTGACGCCTGCGGCCTACACTCCGCGCATGACGCAGGACACCCAGAAGCAGGGCATGGAAGGCAGGGCCGCGCTCGTCACGGGCGGCACGAGCGGCATCGGGCTGGCGATCGCGCAGCGGCTCGCGCAGGACGGGCTGCGGGTGGCGGTGCTGGACCTGGACCGCCCGCAGGCGCGCGAGGTGGCGCAGGCGCACGGCCTCACGTTCATCGGGGCGGATCTGTCACGCCGGGCGGACTGCCGCCGCGCGGTGGATGAAACGGTGGCGGCGCTGGGTGGGCTGGACGTACTCGTGAACAACGCGGGCTTTCAGCACATCGACCCCATTGCCGCCTTCCCGGAGGACACCTGGGACGCGATGCTGCACGTGATGTTGACTGCGCCGTTCCTGCTGAGCAAGTACGCGTGGCCGCACCTGACGCGCTCGGGGCAGGGCCGGATCGTGAACGTGGCGAGCATTCACGGGCACGTGGCCAGCCCCTTCAAGAGTGCGTACATCAGCGCGAAGCACGGCCTGATCGGCCTGACCCGCACGGCGGCGCTGGAGGCCGGGGAGCAGGGCCTGACCGTGAACGCCATCTGCCCCGGGTACGTGCGCACGCCGCTGGTCGAGGGTCAGATTGCCGATCAGGCCCGCACGCGCGGCCTGACCGAGCAGGAGGTCGAGCAGAAGGTCATGCTGGAACCCGCCGCGATCAAGCGCCTGCTGAACCCGGAGGACATCGCCGCGCTGGCCAGCTACGTGGTCAGCCCGGCGGCGTGGGGCATGACGGGCGCGGTGCTGGACCTGGACCTGGGCTGGACCGCCCGGTAAGCGTGGGGGGCGGGGCGCCCGTTCAGGCTCTCCGAACCGTCCAGCCAAAGCGAATGGGGGACGGTTTCATCAACCATCCTCCATCACCCATCGACCTTTACCGGGGTTGGCTGCTGAGGACCATCACGTACGCGGTGCCGCGCGAACCCTGGACGACGGCGGCGCCGACGTGGGTGTAGCGGCCCTCGTTCATCCAGAAGCAGTGCACGGGGGATTGAAGCCACCAGCGGATCGCGCTTTCCGGGTTCTGGCTGCCGCCCATGAAGACGATCTCGGTGACGCTGACGGCGTTCACGCCGGTGCTGGCGGCGCGCACGCGGGGGGTGCTGCCGTTGGCGCCGGTGTGGGTGATGCGGCCGGTGGCGCTCATGTATCCGGCCTGCTGGCGGGCGGCGGCGGCCAGGGCGGGCGTGAAGGTCAGGCTGCCCGCGACGGGCCGCTGGCCGCTGCCGGGGCAGGTGACGCCCTGGGCACGCACCTGATTGAGGCGCGCGACGAGTTGACCCTCGGCGGAGGACTGGGCCGTGGCGGGAAGTCCCAGGGCCACCAGGGCCGCCAGGGCTCCCAGCGTGCGCTGGGCGGTCTGCATGAGCATCGTGAACCGATCTTAACCTGAACAGCAGATGAAGGAGATGGGAAAATCGGCATCGGCTCTCATGCACGGCCTGGGCTGTCGTCCTTCGAAAGGGTGAGGGGGCCACGAGCTGCCGCCCTGGCCCCCTCACCCTCCGGTTTCCTGTGGTTCTTACAGCAGGCCGCTGCGGCGCAGCAGGGCGTCCGCGTCGGGGTCGCGGCCCATGAACTCGCGGTACAGCTCGGCGGGGTCGGCGCTGTTGCCGCGGCTCAGGACGCTGTCCACGAAGGCGCGGCCCGTCTCGCGGTTGAAGATGCCTTCCTGCGCGAAGCGGCTAAACGCGTCGGCGTCGAGCACCTCGGCCCACTTGTAGCTGTAGTACCCGGCGCCGTAGCCGACGGGGCTGCTGAACAGGTGGTTGAACGCGGCGATCATCGCGTAGTGCTCGGGCAGCGGGGTGGGGTTGAAGGTGGCCATCAGGTCACGGGCGTACGTGACGTGGTCGGCGTCGCCTTCAGGGTCGAATTCGACGTGCAGGCTCAGGTCGGTCAGGCCGAAGGAGTACTGGCGCATGGCGGCGTTCGCGGCGCGGTAGTTGCGCGCGGCGATCATGCGGTCGAACAGCTCCTGGGGGATGGTCTCGCCGGTCTGGTAGTGGCGGGCGAACAGGTCGAGCGCGCCGCGTTCCATGACCCAGTTCTCCATGATCTGGCTGGGCAGTTCCACGAAGTCCCACGGAACGCTGGTGCCGCTCAGGCTGCGGACCTCCACGCGGCTCAGGGCGTGGTGCAGCAGGTGCCCGAACTCGTGGAAGACGGTCTCGACTTCACGGATGGACAGCAGGGCGGGGGTGTCGCCGTCGGGGGGGGTCATGTTGCCGCACATCAGGCCCAGGTGCGGCTCAACGCCGTGCTCGCGGGGGCCGCCGGTGATGAAGGCGTTCATCCAGGCCCCGGCGCGTTTGCTGTCGCGGGGGAACCAGTCGGTGTAGAAGCTCGCGACGTGCGTGCCAGCCTCGTCGTGGATGGTGTAGTAGCGCACCTCGGGGTGCCAGCCGGGGGCCTCGCTCTGGGCGACGGTGATGCCGAACACGTGGCGGGTGATCTCGAACAGGCCCGCCAGGACGCCGTCCATGGGGAAGTAGGGGCGCAGGGCTTCCTCGTCGAAGTCGTACTTGGCCTGCCGCTGCTTCTCGGCCCAGTACGAGACGTCCCAGGCGTCCAGTTCGGGGGCTTCGGCGCCGACCTGCTCGCGGTGGAAGGCACGCAGTTCGTCGTTCTCGCGTTCGAAGGCGGGGCGGGTGCGGGCGTCCAGATCGCGTTCGAAGGCCAGGGCGCGCGTGCCGCTGCCCGCCATGCGGTCTTGCAGCACGTAGTCGGCGAAGTCCCTGAAGCCCAGGAGCTGGGCCTTCTCGCGGCGGAGCTTGAGAATCTCGCGGATCAGGGGGCGGTTGTCGCGGCCCTCCTGCTGGCCCACGCGGCTGTTCGCGAGCCACAGGTCGCGGCGCAGCTCGCGGTCGTCGGCGTACGTCAGGACGGGCACGAGGACCGGGGCGTGCAGGGTCAGGCGGTGCCCGCCTTGGCCCTTGCTCTCCGCGTCGCGGCGGGTGGCGTCCTGCACGCGCTGCGGCACGCCCACCAGCCGTTCGGTGGGGACGTACATTTCGAAGGCGGCCGTCTCATCCAGGACGTTCTTGCTGAACTGGCTGGTCACCTCGGCGAGGCGGGTGTTCAGGGCCAGCAGGCGCGCCTGCTCCTCGCCCTGCAGGTCGGCGCCCTCGCGGCGGAACTCGTCGATGGTGAGTTTCAGGTGCCGGGCGCGCACGGGGTCGAGCGCGGCGGCCTCGGGCGTGGCGGCGAAGGCCTTCAGCGCCGCCCACAGGCCAGGGTGCAGGCTGAGTTTGGTGTAGAACTCGCTGGTCTTGGGCAGGATCGCCATCTTCGCGGCGTGCCATTCGGGGCTGCTGTTCACGCTGTCGAGATGGTGCACGATGGTGTTCACCGTGTCCAGCTGCTCGGTCAGGGTGTCCAGGTCCGCCATGAAGTTGGCAAAGCCGCGCTCGCCGCTGCGGGCAAGGTCCTCGAGTTTCGCCTGCGTCTGCGCCAGGAGGGTGTCCACGGCGGCCTCGGCGTGCTCGGGGCGGATCTGGTCGAAGGGGATGCGGAAGCCGACGTTCAGCAGCGGGTTGCTGACGCCGGTCGCCTCAGGTTGGGTTGCAGTCATCACCCCGGAGTATAGAGAGGGGCACTGAGGGCACCGTAAGCCATTTGACGTGCCCGGCCCGGATGGGCGCGTGCTGTAATCACGCATGGACGCGATCCTCCCCCACCTGCACGCCATCGCGGACGCCGATCTGGCCGCGCTGCGGACCCTGGCCCACCCGGACAGCCCCGTCAGCGTGGACGACCTGACCCGGCAGGCGGCCATCCGCCGCCCGGGCGAGCACCACACCCAGCAGGCCGCCTTCGAACGCGGCGAGGCGAAGGGGGCCGTCACGACGGGCGTGCCGCGCATGGACGCGCACGACGGCTGGCTGGACCTGACCCTCCACCCGCAGGAGGCCGGGGGGCCACTGGCGGACGCGCTGCTGGCCACCGGGCTGGGCGTGCTGCGCGCGGCGGGCGCGACCACCGCCGTGACCCGCGTGCGTGAGGACTGGTGGGAGCACGACTTCCTGCGGGCGCGCGGCTGGCAGGAGGCGGACCGCATGTGGCTCAGCACCCTCGACCTGCGTACCCTGGACTTCGGCGCGTTCGCCGCCGACGAGGCCCGCGCCCGCGCGAGCGGCGTGCGGATCGTCCCGCTCAGTGACCTGGGCGGCTGGGACGCGCATCAGCGTGAGCATTACGACCTGATTCACGCGCTGCTGACCGACGTGCCCAGCGCCCGCCCCGTGCAGGTCTGGCCGTTCGAGGTGTGGCTGGAGCGCATGCCGACCCTGCTGCCCGACACGAGCGGCATCATGATCGCCGTGGCCCCGGACGGGACGTGGGTGGGCACCAGTCAGCTGTCACAGCCCATCGCGAACCGCCCAGGCTTCGTCCACAACGGCCTGACCGGCGTCCGGTCCGAGTGGCGCGGGCATGGCCTGGGCCTCGCCCTGAAACTCGCCGCCGCCCGCGCTGCCCTGGCGCGGGGCTTCACGCACTCCCGCACCGGGAATCACGTCATCAACCGCCCCATGCTCGCCATCAACGAGCGCCTGGGCTTCGTGCGCGAGGCGGCGACGGTCACGCTGACGCGGGAAGTCGGAAGTCGGGAGTAGGACGTGGAAAGAGAGGGTGGGCGCATCACGGTCACGCGCCCACCCTCGTTCTTCTGACTCCTTCCCACTCACTCCGGACTGCTGCCCGCCTCCGGCTCCCCGCGCACGTTGGTCAGCAGCATCGCGTCGCCCAGCGAGTAGAAGCGGTACTCGCCGTTCAGGGCGGCGTCGTACGCGGCGCGGATGCGGTCCTCCCCGGCGAACGCGGCGACGAGCAGCAGGAGGGTGCTGCCCGGCAGGTGCAGGTTCGTGATGAGCAGGTCCGGCACGTTGACGGGACGGCCGGGGGTGATGAAGATCTGCGTGTCGTCCTCGCCGGGCTGCACCTGCGTGCCGTCCCAGGCGCTTTCCAGCGTGCGGACGGTGGTGGTGCCGACGGCGATGACGCGGCGGCCCTCGGCGCGGGCGGCATTGATGGCCTGCGCCGTGTCGGGGGTGACGTGCCAGCGTTCGGCGTGCATGACGTGGTCGGCGACGCTGCCGCTGATGGGCCGGAAGGTACCCGCGCCGACATGCAGGGTGACGTGTGCGGTCTGCACGCCCAGTTCGGCCAGCCGGACCAGCAGTTCGGGTGTGAAGTGCAGTCCGGCGGTGGGCGCGGCGACGCTGCCGGGCTCGCGGGCGTACACGGTCTGGTAGCGTTCGCGCCACGTCTCGTCACTGTCGCCCGCGTCGATGTACGGCGGGAGGGGCAGGCGTCCGATGTCGTCCAGGTGCGGCAGGATGTCGTGGTCGAAGCGCAGCAGCCGCGCGCCGTCCTCCAGTTCCCCGACGACCTGGGCGCGGTGCCCGCCCTCGTGCGCCAGGCCGCCCAGCCACAGCTCGTTCCCGGCGCGGCGGGCGGGTTTCAGGTACGCGCTCCAGACGTGACGGCCCA
This sequence comes from Deinococcus soli (ex Cha et al. 2016), assembly GCF_001007995.1. Taxonomy (NCBI): domain Bacteria; kingdom Thermotogati; phylum Deinococcota; class Deinococci; order Deinococcales; family Deinococcaceae; genus Deinococcus; species Deinococcus soli (ex Cha et al. 2016). The sequence goes on from NZ_CP011389.1 coordinate 735,776, forward strand.
GTTCCGGCCTTTCCTCGGCGCGCAGCAGCATGACCTCCACGCTGCCGCCGCCGTGCCCGTGGGCGTCCACGGGTTTGCGGGCCATGACGCGCGCGGGGATGACCTTGCTCTGGTTGAACACCAGCAGGTCACCCGCGCGCAGGAACGCCGGCAGGTCGCGGAACACGCGGTGCTCGATTGCTTCGCCCACGATCATCAGGCGCGAGGCGTCGCGGGGTTCCGCACCGGTCTGCGCGACGCGGTCCTCGGGCAGGTGGAAGTTCAGGCGGTGCAGGACGGCGTCCGCCCCGGCGTGCGGCGTGGCGTCGGTCATCGGGGTTAGTCCTCGGTTTTCGGAGTGGCGGCGCGGGTCTGGCGGGCGGGCATCAGGCCCCCGTCGATGTCGGGCAGGTGCGTGAAGCGGTCGGCGGCGTCCACGAGTTTCTGCGCGGTGTGCTCACGGAACGCGATGACCTCCACGCGCTTGCCGCGCTCCTGCAGCACCTCCACGATGTCGGTGAAGTCCCCGTCGCCGCTGCCGAGCACCACGATGTCGAGGTGGTCCATCAGGCGCACCATGTCGGCCACGATGCCCATGTCCCAGTTGCCTTCGTAGATGGCCTTGCCGCCGTCCGTGACGTGGTGCAGCGTGAGGTTCATGCGCCGCACCTTGAAGCCCAGGGTGGACAGCTTGTAGATGAACGGGCGGGCGGTGGCCTCGTTCTCGCGTTCCACGGTGTAGCTGATGGCGTGCACGAGTTCGCGGTCCTCGGTGGCGCTCTTCAGGATCGTCTCGAAGTTCACGGTGCGTTCCATCAGGTCGCGGGCCGAGTGGTAGAGATTCTGCGTGTCGATGAACACCCCGACGCGGGGGCGGTGCACTACGTATTGCATGTGGATTCTCCTGTTGTGGTGGAAGCTGGGTGGGAAAAGGCGGACACGGAAAGGCACGAAAGGGAGGCAAAAGCTGACCCGGCGGGCGCAGCGCTGGCAGTGTAACACCCGCTGCCCCGTCCTCCGCTTCCGGGTGTCCCGTCAGGGGTAGACACGCCCCTGCCCTGCCCGGCTGGGGGCGGGTACGCTGGGCGCATGACGAGTGACGTGCAGAGTGAGGCCCTGGCGCAGGCGCGCGCGGCGTACGACGCGGTGAAAGCGAAGGGTCTGAAGCTGAACATGCAGCGCGGCCAGCCCGCCGACGCGGACTTCGACCTGAGTAACGGCCTGCTGACCGCGCTGGGTGAAACGGACACGCACCTGGACGGCCTGGACCTGCGCAACTACCCCGGTGGCGTGGCGGGCCTGCCGTCCGCGCGGGCGATGTTCGGCGCGTACCTGGACCTGAAGCCCGAAAACGTGATCGTGTGGAACAACGCCAGCCTGGAACTCCAGTGCTACGTGCTGACGTTCGCGCTGCTGCACGGTCCGCGCGGCGGGCAGCCCTGGGCGGGTCAGACACCGAAGATGATCGTCACGACGCCCGGCTACGACCGGCACTTCCTGCTGCTGCAGACGCTGGGCTTCGAGCTGCTGACCGTGGACATGCAGCCCGACGGCCCGGACGTGGACGCCATCGAGCGGCTGGCCGCAGCAGACGCGGGCGTGAAGGGCGTGCTGTTCGTGCCCACGTACTCGAACCCCGGCGGGGAGACGATCAGCGCCGACAAGGCCCGCCGGCTGGCCGGGGTGAAGGCGGCCGCGCCGGACTTCACGATCTTCGCGGACGACGCGTACCGCGCCCACCACCTCTTCCCCGACGCGGCGGGGCAGGACACGCCGGTGAACTTCGTGACGCTCGCGCGGGACGCCGGGTACCCGGACCGGGCGTTCGTGTTCGCCAGCACCAGCAAGATCACCTTCGCGGGCGCGGGGCTGGGCTTCGTGGGCAGCAGCGAGGACAACATCCGCTGGCTGTCGAAGTTCCTGAACGCGCAGAGCATCGGCCCGAACAAGGTCGAGCAGGCCCGGCACGTGAAGTTCCTCCAGGCATACCCCGGCGGGCTGGAGGGCCTGATGAATGACCACGCGGCCCTGATTGCCCCGAAGTTCCGCGCGGTGGACGAGGTGCTGCGCCAGGAGCTGGGGGACAGCGGCGAATTCGCCACCTGGACCAGCCCGCGCGGCGGGTACTTCATCAGCCTGGACACGGCGGCACCTGTCGCCTCTCGCGTGGTGCAGCTGGCTGACGAGGCGGGCGTGAGCCTCACCCCGGCGGGCGCCACGTACCCCGGCGGGCAGGACCCGCATGACCGCAACATCCGCCTCGCGCCGACCCGCCCGCCGGTCGAGGAGGTCTACGAGGCGATGCGTGCCGTGGCGACCTGCGTCCGGCTGGCCACCGAGGAGTACCGCGCCGCCCAGCGCTGAGACCAGGCCCGGCAGGGAGGGGGTGCCGTCAGCTACGGACGCGACTGACCGATCGATCAGCTTGACTTCATGAAGCTCCCCCCCGACCATGAGGGTAATGCCGAACCGTTACGCTGGTTCCCCCGACGACCGCGCCGCGCTGGACGCCTACGTGAAGTTGTGGCGCGCCGCGCACGCGGTCGAGGTGAACGCCAACCGTCATCTCTCCGACCACAACCTCACCATCAGCCAGTTCGGTGTCCTCGAAGCCCTCTACCACCTCGGGCCCCTCAGCCAGCGGCAGCTGGCCGACAAGATCCTGCGCTCCAGCGGAAACCTCACCATGGTCATCGACAACCTCGAACGCGACGGGCTGGTGCGCCGCGACCGGGATGAACTCGACCGCCGGATCATGCGGGTGTCCCTGACCGACGCGGGCCGTGACCTGATCGGGCGGGTGCTACCCCGGCACGTGCAGGGCATCCGCGAGGTGTTCAGCGCCATGAGTCCGGACGAGCTGGCGCAGCTCAGTGCGCTGACGCGCAAGCTGGGGTTAGCCGTGAGCGACGCGCCCGCCGCCGACCCCACCGACCGGCGCTCCCGGCGCGCCCGCCCGGGCAGCCGGTAACGGGCGCGCCGGGTCAGCTGACCTGGGTGCGGCGCAGGTCCGCGAGGTGCACGTCGTTGCGGCCCTGCTCCTTGACGCGGTACATGGCCAGGTCGGCGCGCTGCACCACGGCCGTGGGGTCCTCGCCGGACGTGGCAGTGGCCACCCCGAAGCACGCGGTGACGCCGTTCACGGTGCCGTAGCGGTGGTGGCGCAGGTCGGCGCGCAGCCGGTCGAGCATGGGCCGCAGGTGCTTGTCGCGCTGTTCGGGGAGGATCAGCAGGAATTCCTCGCCGCCCCAGCGGGCCGCGAGACTCCCCTCGGGCAGGTGGCGGCGGGTGATCTCGGCCACGCCGCGCAGCACGAGGTCACCCATGGCGTGGCCGTGCATGTCGTTCACGCGTTTGAAGTGATCCAGGTCGAACAGGATCAGGGTGTACGTCTCGTCCGTGCGGGTCAGGACAGACAGGCGTTCCTCCGCGGCGCGGCGGTTGGCGAGTCCAGTCAGCGGATCGGTGAGCGCGGCGGCCCGCGCGGCCTGGAACTGGCTGCGCTGCACGCCCAGCGTGGCCTGCATGAGGGTCAGCACGGCGCCCATCAGGAGGAACTGCACGCACGGGCCGATCAGGTGGGCGCGCATGGGGGCGGTCATCAGCGCCAGGTTCGCGGCGCACACCACCGTGGCGAGCAGCAGGATCACCCCGGCGGCGCGGGTGGCCTGTCTGGGCTCGTACACCAGGAACGCGGAGACGTAGATCACCGCAAACCAGTAGGTGTTCTCCATGAGCGCCTGTGACTGCCCGGTCAGGACCGAGAACTGATGGTTCAGGGCCAGCAGCACGTATGAGGCGGTCCCGAGGAACGTGACCTGCACGGCGGTGCCGACGGAGATCATGCTGTTCGTGAGCATGAGTTGCAGGGCCAGCAGCACGACAACCAGGGTGGGCAGCGCCCAGAGGTCCAGCGGGTCGAAGTGCGGGTACTGCGAGCCGAGCGCGGCGGCGCAGGCCAGGGCCCCCAGCCCGACCAGCCAGGTGAACATGCGCCGCTGGCTGAGCAGCCACGGGAACGTTTCGGTGGAGGATGCGGGTTTCTGCAAGGGTCAACCCCGGAATCAGGACAGGCAGTCAGGACGGGACGCTTGTGGTGCGTTGCGTTGCGGGCGCTTCCCCGCAGTGTACCCTGCCCGGCTCACGGGACGCACACACTCCGGGGAGGTGGGGTCAGCCGCGCAGTTCGTGATGCACGCGGCAGCGGGCCTCGTAGCTCTCCTCGGCGCCGACGAGCACCACGGGATCGTCGAAACGGGCAGGCTGGCCGCCGATCAGACGCTGCGAGCGGGTGGCGGGCGCGCCGCACACCGTGCAGATCGCCGTGAGTTTCTCGACGCTCTCGGCGCGGGCCAGCAGTTCAGGCATGAACCCGAACGGCTCGGCCCGGAAATCCTGATCCAGCCCGGCGAGAATCACGCGCACGCCCGCGTCGGCCAGTTCCAGCGCCAGCGGGATGATCGCGGCGTCCAGGAACTGCACCTCGTCAATGCCGACCACATCGGGCAGCGTGTCGCCCTGCGCATGCAGCAGGGTGCCCTCGCCACTCAGGTGCGCGCGGATGTCGGCCGCGTCCCGCACGGCCACGGCATTCACAGTCCGCCCGGCGTGACTGGCGACGGCCGTATCGTGGTAGCGGTCGTCCAGGGCGGGTTTGAACACGGAGACGCGCTGCCGGGCGATCACGGCGCGGGTCACGCGGCGGATGAGTTCCTCGCTCTTGCCGCTGAACATCGGGCCGACGATGACTTCTAGGTGACCGCCGTGGTAGGGGGACTTCAGCACGCCCGCGAGTATCGCAGATCAGCTGAAGACGTGGCGGCCCGCCTGCCGGGGCCACATGAGAAACCGCCCCGGCCACTGGGGCGGGGGCGGCGCAGGCGTGGGGCGCTTACTTCTTCTTGTTGCGGTAGCTGTCGCCGAAACGCTTGTTGAACTTGTCGACGCGGCCTTCGGTGTCCACGAAGCGCTCTTCGCCGGTCCAGAAGGGGTGCACGCCGCTCCAGACGTCCACGTGGATTTCGGGCTTGGTGCTCAGGGTTTCCATCACGACTTTGCCCTGGTAGATGATCTTGGTGGGAACGACTTTGGGGTGGATGTCTTTCTTCATGGGTGCCTCCTCCGCCACGTCTGCGCCCCGGTCTCCGGTGCATGTGCGTAGCGGGCAACCCTGTCAGTGTACCACGCACGCACCGTTCAGGGTGAGGAGGTAGTGCCGGCTACGCTCCTGGCCGCGCGGGCCAGCACGTTCGGCAGATGTTGGGTGGCGATCCAGCCCCTGTCCCAGCCGGGCCAGCTGTGCCCCAGCCGCAACTCCGGCAGCAGTTCGGGCGGGGTGCTCAGGCCGCGCGCGCCCACGACCGCGCCGACCACGCAGGCGACCGTGTCGCTGTCGTCACCGCCCAGCACGGCGGGCTCCACGCACGCCCACCAGTCCGCGCGGCGGGCGTGGGCGACGGCGGCCTCCAGGGTATCCAGCACGTACCCGCTCTGGGAGGTGACCGTGCCGTCCAGCCCTGAGCGCACGCGGGCGCGGACCTGCGCGCGGGCCTCACGCTCGCGGCCCCGGAAGGCGCGGTGGGCGTCCTGCGTGTGCAGCCCCAGCACCCCGGCCTCCACGAGCACGTCCCGCGCGTCCAGGCTGTCCATGACGCCCAGAGCCGCCTGCGCCGCCGCCGCGTAAGCCTGACCGTCCGCCAGGGCCTCCATGAACGCCGTCAGGAACACCGAAGCGTACACGCAGCGCGGGTCGGCGTGCGTCAGGGCCGTCAGGACGGCCGCCTCACGCGCCAGCGCGGCGCCCCGGTGCCCGAGCAGCCACGCGGCGGCCACGCGCATCAGGCCGCCGTTCCCGGCGCCGTCGAAGCCCCCGCGTTCCCAGGCCAGGGCGCCCCCGTCGAGCCGCTGCGGTTCCGTGAAGGTCAGTCTCAGGGCCTGCCGGGTCAGGCCGCCCACGTCGGGTGGCGCGGCGGCCAGCCACTCCCGGAACGCCGCGAGGACACCCGCATGCCCCTCGCCGCGCGCCGCGCCGAGCAGGGTCGCGACGACCATCTGGCTGTCGTCGGTGGCCTCGCCGGGCGCGAAACCGAACACGCTGCCCGGCTGGTACGCGCGGAAGGCAGCGCCGTAGCGCGCCTGGATCACGTCGGGGGATTTGAATTCCGTGGCGGCGCCCAGCGCGTCCGCCGCGCACAGGGACAGCAGCACGTCCAGAGGTTCAGGCATGTGCCAATTTTCGCACGCGTTCGCCCCCGGCGGGGGTGACCCCTCGCGCGAGGCGCGGCGCGCCCCTACACTGAAGGTCACCTATGGTACGCGGCGATCTGGCAGTCTTCCCCTTCCTGTCCGTCATGCAGATGTTCCTCACGAGCGGACGCGCCGGGCGGCTCAGCGTGGACCACATCCGTGGCGGGCAGCTGTGGCTGGAACGTGGCGAGATCACCCACGCCGAGGCCGGACGCCTGCGCGGCGAGCACGCCCTGCAGTTCATGGCCAGCCTGGACGCCGGGGTGTTCACCTTCGAGGTGGACCAGCCGCCCCCCACCCGCAGCATGAACCTGCGCCGCGACCCGGCCCTGCACCGGCTGCTGGAGGAGAACGCCGCGTGGGAACCGCTCCTGCGGACCTTCCCCGACTGGAACCGGCGTCTGCGTTTCACGGCGAAATGGACCGAGGCGCAGCCGGTCACCCGCACCCAGTACCGCATCCTGAACCTGATCGCCGACAGCGGCAACATCCGCACGCTGCTGGAACGCACCGCCACGCCCCCCCGACTGGTCCTGGAGACCCTCAAGCCGTTCCTGCTGGCCGAACTGATCGAGATCAGCTGACCGCCACCCCGCGGGCCGGGGTCGGTGAACACGTTCACGGGAAGGGGCGTTCCCCTGGCGCGGTGTTTTCACACACGGCCGGTCATTTGCGGCATGATGGGCTCACCGGAGGACCCATGAGCGCCATCTCTCGCCCCACCAGCCGAACCAGTGACGCCCTGTCTCCCCGTGACGAACCGGCGCGCGAGCCCGCGCGGCCCGCGCAACAGGCGCACCCGTCCTGGCAGTTCCACGATCAGTTCGACCTGTGGATCGAGTGGATGGAACGCGATTCCAGCGGCGTGTGGCACGCCGCGCAGCCCGTGACGCACCGCACGTTCCGCACGCGCGAGGACACCCTGAAACACGCCGAGCGCGTGATCCAGCGGGGCGAATTCCCCATGGAGCGCGCCATGCCCGTCACGCTGGTCCGCAACCGCCGCGAGGCGCTCCTCTCGGCGTTCCGCGAGGCGGAGGGCGACGGCGTCACCCTGATCCGCGACCTGACCTTCCCGGTCGGCGAGTACGGCCTCATGGTCCGCGTGACCCGCGAGCGGCAGGCGCAGCCCGTACGCGCCGCGTTCGCCAGCGCCGCCAACCCCCTGCGCAGCCTGATCGGGCAGCCCGTCAAGCTGACCGTCCTCATCGAGCACCCCTACGACGTTCTGAGCCGCGCGCAGGGCCCGCTGGACGTCAGCGACCGCGCCGCCCGCATCGGCGAGGACACGCAGCTGTTCAGCGCGTCGGCGCAGGTCAGCGGGCTCCCCTACCAGAGCGCCACGGTGACCGTCCCGCGCGGCCTGCTGAAAAAACCCCTGCTGTACCGCTTCGAACGCCTCCCCGAGGGCGGCGAGGGTTAGAACCTCGCCTCGCCCAGCGCGCTCAGGGGCACCTCGCCCCGGTAGAGGACGTGCGGGACGTCCATCCAGAGGATCGGGGGCGCGCCGCCGGGCAGGACGCGCAGGCGGGCCAGGGTCGCCGGGGGCGCCACTGAGGTCTCCCGCAGCGTCTGCGGCGTGAACGGCAGCTCGTCCGCCGGGTCCGGCGCGGGCTTCACACCGCCCGGCCAGGGGCGCACCAGCCGGACGCACGCCCGCAAGGGATCGAGGTGCGTGGCGTCCAGCGTCCAGAACCGCACCGGGGGAATCGCCCGCCCGCTCTGCCGCGCGGCGTCCAGCAGCGGCCCCGGATTCACCGGGGAGAAGAACAGCACGTCGGTCCACAGGCAGTCGAGCCGACCGACCCGCTCCCGCATCAGCGCCTCGCGGCCCACGTACTTGGCGGCTTCACGGGCGTACACGTCCGGGTGCAGCTCACGCAGGGTGCTCAGGGGCAGCAGGTGATCGCCGCGCACGTCCCGCACGGCGCGGTGATACAGGGTCATATGGACTCCGACTGAATGGTTTGCCAAAACCGTTCAGTTCGAGCGGACGCGAGTTGGAGCGGAACGGGTTCCGGGCGTGGAGTGGACAACCCGGCGTCCTTCCGGGTTGTCCACGAAACAGACGGAATCCGCATCAGTCCAGTCAGGGGCACGCCCCGCAGGATGCCCGGCCCGCCCGCACCCCGCCAATGCGCCAGCGTGCGGATTGAAATGCGCCGCCCCCGGCGCGTACACTCCCGGATGCAGTGACCGGGAGGAGTACCCGGGTCAGGCCCCCACAGGAAACCCGCCCCGCGACTGAGAGGGCAGGTGGACCGGCCCCCGGCGAACGTCACCCGCGAGCACGACGGCAGAAACCCCCTCACGCGGGGGGCGTAGAGCCTCCGGGTGCGCCCGATACAGCGCGCAGCGAGTGCCCCCCATGCAGGCGGGGAAACGCGGTGGTACCACGGGACATCCTCGTCTCGTCCGCATCCGGAAGTTCATCCGGCGGACGGGACGTTTTTCGTTTCCCTCCCCGGTCAGGAGGTGGGAAGGATGGTCACGTTCTACGACACGCAACAGGAGGCCCGGCGGGACGCAGCGGCGCGCGGCCTGCGGGAGAAGGTCGTGTGCCTCGTCACGCGCGCCGGTCCCGGCGGCCCGGCGCTGCTGGTGTTCGATCACGTTCCGGACGGCGGGGCGGGCGTGCAGGTCGTCGCGGGCGGGGTCGAAGCCGGGGAAACCCCGGCGCAGGCCGCCACGCGCGAACTGCACGAGGAGTCCGGCCTGAGCCTGAACCGTCCCACCTTCCTGACCTCCTATCTGTGGGAGGCGCAGCTGCCGGAGCGGTTCACGCGGCAGGTCTGCCACGCCTACACCCTGACCGCGCCCGCTGGTACGCCGGACACCTGGGATCACCTCGCCGAGGGCCGGTACGTGTTCCGGTTCCGCTGGGCGCCGCTGCACGCGCCCGGCCTGGACTGGGAGCTGGACGCCGCTCTCCCCCACCTCAACCAACTGCTGCACAAGGAGCTTCAAGCATGACTGACCCCCATACCCCCGACCAGACCAGCACCCCTGATCAGACGCCGGAGAACGACGCGTCCGTCCTCGCCAAGCAGTTCGACCCGAAGGCCGTCGAGCCCGGCTGGGCCGCGAAGTGGCGGAACGAGCCCTTCCGCGCGGACGCGACGAGCGGCAAGGAACCCTTTACGATCGTGATCCCGCCGCCGAACGTGACGGGGAACCTGCACCTGGGGCACGCGCTGGACAACACGCTGATCGACACGCTGATCCGCTACAAGCGCATGGCGGGCTTCGAGGCGCTGTACCTGCCGGGCATGGATCACGCGGGCATCAGCACTCAGGTGGTCGTGGAGCGGCAGCTGCGCGAGCAGGGCGTCAGCCGCCACGACCTGGGCCGCGAGAAATTCCTGGATCAGGTGTGGGAGTGGAAAGCCGAGTCCGGCGGGATGATCCTGGAGCAGCTGTCGCGCCTGGGCGTCAGCGCCGACTGGACGCGTGAGCGCTTCACGATGGACGAGGGCCTGTCGCGCGCCGTGCGCCACCAGTTCGTGAAGCTGTACCACGAGGGGTTCGCGTACCGCGGCGAGCGGATCGTGAACTGGGACCCGGCCAGTCAGACGACCCTGTCGGAACTGGAAATTGACCGCGAGGTGCGCAAGGGCAAGATGTACACCCTGTCGTACAGGCTGCGTGACCCGCAGGCGGCGGCCAGCAACGGTGAAGCGGGCGAGATCCGCATCGCGACCGTGCGGCCCGAGACGATCTTCGCGGATCAGGCGATCGCCGTTCACCCCCAGGACCCGCGTTTCGCGCATCTGGTTGGGCAGGAGGCCCGCATTCCCCTGACGGACCGGTATGTACCGATCATCGCGGACGAGGCGGTCGAGATGGAGTTCGGGGTGGGCGCGCTGAAGATCACGCCCGCGCACGACCCGACCGACTTCGAGGTGGGCGAGCGGCATGGTCTCGCGCGGCCCAGCGTGATCGACCTGCACGGCAACCTGACCCGTGACGAGCTGGTGCCCGCCGAGTTCCAGGGCCTGGAACGCTTCGCGGCCCGCAAGGCGGTCGTGAAGGCCCTGACCGAGGGCGGCGACCTGCTGGAGGAGAAGGACCACGACACCGCCATCGGCCTGTCGGAGCGGACGAAGGTGCCGGTCGAGCCGATCATCAGCGAGCAGTGGTACGTGAAGATGAAACCCTTTGCGGAGCAGGTCCTCGCGGGGCTGGAGCGGGGCGAGATGCAGCTCGTGCCCGAGCGGTACGCGAAGGTGAACCGCGACTGGCTGGAGAACATCCGCGACTGGAACATCAGCCGCCAGCTGTGGTGGGGGCACCAGATTCCCGCGTGGTACGACGAGCAGGGCAACCTCTACGTGCCGGACCCCGAGCAGCCCGACCTGGACTGCGATCAGGACCCCCGCTACGCGCACCTGACCCTGCGCCGCGACCCGGACGTGTTCGACACGTGGTTCAGCTCCAACCTGTGGCCGTTTAGCACTCTGGGCTGGCCCGACACGGACAGTGAGGACTTCCGGAAGTTCTACCCCACCCAGGTCCTCGTGACCGGGTACGACATCCTGTTCTTCTGGGTGGCGCGCATGCAGATGGCCGGGTACGGCCTGACCGGTCAGGCCCCCTTCAGCACCGTGATGCTGCACGGCCTGTACCTCGACGCGAAGGGCCAGAAGATGTCCAAGAGCAAGGGCAACGGCATCGATCCCCTGGAACTGTTCGACCAGTACGGCGTGGACGCCAGCCGCTTCGCGTTCAGCTTCCTGTCCACCGGCGGGCAGGACATCAAGCACGACCCCCGGCGCTTCGAGCAGGGCCGCAACTTTGCGAACAAGCTGTGGAACGCCGCGCGCTTCGCGATGCTGCGCCTCGGGGAGGCCCTCCCGAATCTCCAGACCAGCGGCCATGAGGCCGACGAGGCCCTGATCCAGTACGTGCAGGGCGCGCTGGACGACAGCGTGGGCGAGACGCTGCGCAGCCGCGACGCCCTGAGCGCCGTGCGCGCCCGCGCCGACCTGAGCCTGGCGGACCGCTGGATCCTGTCGCGCCTGAACGCCGTGACCGCCGAGGCCACCGCGCAGCTCGACGCGTTCGACATCGGCGCGGCCATCCGCACGCTGTACACCTTCACCTGGGACGAGTTCTGCGACTGGTACATCGAGGCCGCCAAACCCGCCCTGAGTGAGGGCAAGCTGTCCACGCTGGTGACGCTGAAGGCCACGCTGGAACACATCCTGAAACTGCTGCACCCCTTCATGCCGTTCGTGACGAGCGAACTGTACGGCGCGCTCGGCCACCGCCGGCAGCTGGCCGTGCACTCCTGGCCGCAGCCGGACGAGGCCCTGCACGACGCGGACGCCACCCGCGCCTTCGACGCCCTGCGCGCCGCGGTCGCCGCCGCCCGCAGCCTCAAGAGCGAACTGGGCCTCAGCCCCCAGGACCGCTTGAGCGTCGCCGTGGAGGGTGACCTCGCCGCGACCGTCCACGAGAACGCCCGCGTGGTCGAGAGCATCGCCCGCGTGAACCTGTCGGGCGACCTGGAGGGCCGCACGCTGAGCCTCGTCGAGCAGGGCGTCACCGTCCGCGCGCCGCTGGAAGGCACCGTGGACCTCAATGACTGGATCGGCAAGCAGAAAAAACGCCTCGCGGAGTTCGACAAGCAGATCAAGCAGGCGCAGGGCAAGCTGAGCAACGAGGGCTTCGTCGCCCGCGCCCCCGCCGAGGTCATCGAGGAGGAAAAACGCCGCGTGGCCGACTTCGGCACGCAGCGGGAACGCCTCACGCAGGTACTCGCGCAGTTCGAATAAATCAGGACACAGGGGGCGGGGCGCGGTGGGAAACCACGGCGCCCCACCTCTGCTTTCATCCCGGCGTGCGTTATGGACGGGCGTGTGCTCTGCTCTGGACATGAGGCGAGGTCGGTGGCTGGTGGGATTGGGGGTCGGACTGGTGCTGGGTCAGGCGCAGGCAGTCACGTTGACGGTCCGGACGCACTTCACTGGTCAAGACCTCGCGTGGGTGCGGGCGCAGAGCGCCGGGTACGCGCGGGCGACGGGCGTGCAGGTGCGGGTCACCTCGGTTGCGTTCGGGGACCTGATCGAACGCTGGGAGGGCGCGCGTGCCCGTCCGGACGTGGTGGTGGGCGTGCCGGACCACTGACTGCCCGGGCTGGCCGCGCAGACGGCGCCGCTGGCCGGGGACGACCTGGGAGATCCGGCGGGCGTGGCGGCCCTGACAGTGGGCGGGGTGGTGCGCGCCCGGCCGCTGATGGCAGACGCCGTGGCGCTGGTCGTGAACCGGGCGCTGGTGCCGGGCGGGATCGGCAGCTGGGCGGATCTGGAACGCGCCGCCGCGGCGGATGGGCCGGGCGTGGCACTCGGGCCCCACGATCCCTACCTTCAGGCGGGGCTATTCCAGGCGTTCGGCGTGAACCTGCTTGCTCCTGCACCGGACCCGGCAGCAGTCAGCCGCGCGGGGTGCGCGCTGCGCCGCGTCGGTGGCCAGGCGCGAGCCTGAACGAGGCGCAGGCCCTTGAGGCGTTCGGGCAGGGCCGTCTGGGTGCCGTCCTGACCGGGCCGTGGAATCATCTGCCGCTGGTGACTTCAGGCGTGACGTACAGCGTGCAGCCGCTGCCAGCCCTCCCTGGCGTGCCGCAATCGTGGCAGCCCATCGTCGGGTACCAGAGTGTCGCGGTGGATGCACGGACCAGCGCCGGCCGCGAGGCCGAGGCACTGGCCCTGCACCTGACCCGCCCGGACGCGCAGCTGGCCCTGTACAGGGCGGGAGGCCGCCTGCCCGCTCACCCGGCGGCGCAGGAGCAGCTGCGTGCCCAGGGGGATCCCTGGGGCTTCATTCAGGCCGTCCGGGCGGGCCGACCCGAGGCTGCCTTCGGGAACGACGGCTCAGCCTGGGACCGGGCGCAGGCGACGCTGGACGGCGCGCTGGGCCGCCAGGGTTGCCCCTGATCCGCGTGGCGTCCGGCGCACGGTGCCAGTCTGGCCTCTGCTCGACCCTGTGTGGGTGCCGCTGGGCGCGCGGCCCAGATGGCGCAGCAGGTCACGGCGCGTGTCCCGCTGCCCTGCTCTATGATGGGCGGCATGGCGTATACCATTCTCGTCGCGGACGACGAACCGGCCATCCGGACCATGTTGGAGGTCATTCTGTCCGCAGACGGGCACGACATTGTGGCGGTGCCGGACGGCAAGATGGCCCTGGAGTTTCTCAAGGAGCACACGCCGGACGCGATGCTGCTGGACGTGAAGATGCCGTTCATGGACGGGTTCGAGATCTGCTCGCGGGTGAAACGGATCAAGCGGCTGCGGGACACGCCGGTGCTGCTGCTGACCGGTTTCGACGACGATCAGACGCGTGATCACGCGAAGTTGGTGGGTGCGGATGACATCGTGTACAAGCCACTGTCGGGGAAGAACCTGCGGGGCCGCGTGAATCAGCTCATCGAGGCGCGACGGCGTTGACGGGCGCAGTCAATCTGCTGGGCTCAGGCGACCGGGGGCGGGCGTGATCGTCCTGCGGTTCCTGAAATTCCTGACGTCGTTCGTGCTGGCGGCGCTCGTGGCGGCACTGGGCGTGGCGACCACGTACGGCCTGAAGTGGGGGCGTGAACTGCCGGATTACCGCGAGCTGGATAACCTGACGCGGTCGCTGGGATCCGAGACGCGGATCTTCGCGCGGGACGGCGCGCCGCTGGGCAGCCTGATTCCGAAGGTGGGAGATCAGGCGATCAGCCGCACGATCGTCACGCTGAACGAGATCAGTCCGTTCATGTTGGGCGCGCTGATCAGCAACGAGGACCGGCGGTTCTTCGAGCATTACGGCCTGGACCCGTACGGGCTGGGACGGCAGGTGCAGCGCGTGGCGCGCGGGGACAGCGTGCAGGGCGGCAGTACCCTGACGAACCAGCTGGTGAAAAACACGCTGCTGCTCGACGAGTACCAGCAAGCCCGCACACCGGACCGCAAGTTCAAGGAATGGATCCTGAGCGTGCAGGTCGAGCGGTCCTTCACGAAGTCGGAGATCCTGCAGACGTACCTGAACACCATCTACTGGGGAGACGGCGGACCGGTGGAACTGTACGGAATCTACTCGGCGGCGCAGGCGTACTTCCGCACGACGCCGAAGGACCTGACGCTGGGGCAGGCGGCGTACCTGACGGTGCTCGTGCCGAATGCCGGGCGGTATTTCCGGTACGAGGAGGTCCGGCCCCTGATGCGGGTGCTGCTGTCACGCATGGTCGAGGACGGCTGGATCACGCAGGCGCAGATGGACGCCGCGTGGCGGGAGAAGGTGCAGCCGCGCGGGTGGCAGGTCACGTATGACGACGCCGGGAACGTGAAGTCCGCGAAACTGGTGGACCGCACCGCGAAGGAACTCAAGGCGGTCGTCACGACGCGCGCGCCGCACTTCACGCAGCAGGTCGAGCAGGAACTCGTGCGGCGCTTCGGGCGGGACGTGGTGTACGGCTCGGGTGGCCTGCGGGTGTACACGACGCTGGACCCGAAGGTGCAGTCGGCGGCGGAAACCGCGAGTCGGGAGGCGACGGGCCTGCCGCCGGGCGCGACGCTCGCCGCGACGGTCATCAACCCGTACAACGGGGAGGTGCTGGGCATGATCGGCCAGAAGCTGCGCGGCACCGAGCCGCCCGCCGCGTGGAACAACGCCGCGCAGGGGCAGCGGCAGATCGGGTCGACCATCAAGCCGCTGCTGTACACGACGGCGCTGTCCACCGGCCTGAGCCAGTCGCACCGCGAGGAGGACCGCCCCGTGTCGTTCCCCTGCACGGGCTGCAAGAACGGCGTGTACGAACCGAAGAACTTCGAGGGCGCGACCACCTACCGCGACATGACGATCCGCGAGGCGCTGGACCGCTCGCTGAACCTCGTGACGGTGCGGCTCGCGGACCGGATCGGCCTGCAGACGTTCTTCGGGAAGATCCGTGAGATCGGCCTGCAGACGAACGACGGGACCGGACTGGCGGCGGCGCTGGGCGCGGTCGAGACGACGCCCGTGAAGATGGCGGCGGCGTACGCGCCGTTCGTGAACGGCGGCCTGTACCGCACGCCCCGGTACATCACGCGCGTGACGGACGCGCGCGGCGCGGTGCTGTTCGACGTGAACAGTCAGCCCATGCAGGGCAAGCGGGTGTGGACGCCGCAGGTGGCGTGGCTGGGGCTGGACATGATCCGTGGGGTCGTGAATGACCTGAACGAGGCGCAGGGCGGCCTGGCGGGCCGCGCGAAGTTCGGGGAGTGGCCGGTGGCCGGAAAGACCGGCACGAGTAACGGCCCGAAGGACTTCTGGTTCGTGGGCACCACGCCGCTATACACCGGGTCGGTGTGGGTGGGGCGGCAGCAGGGCGGCGACATGCCGATCAACTACTACTCCGGGTACGTGAACGCCCCGATCTGGCGGCGCATGATGGAACTCGCGCATCAGGGGCAGGCGCTGCGGCAGTTCAGTGAACCGCCCGGCATCCAGTACGTGGACGCGCCGGACCAGCAGTTCCTGCCGAACGTGAAACTGGCCGTCCTGGACCCGAACTACCGGGACGCGGCGAACACCGAGGTGCAGGCGGACGCGCCGCCGCCCACGCTGTACCGCGAGACGACCTACCGCCCGGGGAGCGATCCGGATTCGGTGCTGGTCAGCCTGGACCGCACCACGAACCGTCTGGCGACCGAGTTCACGCCGCCGCAGAACATCGTGCAGCGCCGCGTGCAACTGGAGGACCTGCCCGGGTACGCTCCGGACGAGAGCCCGGCGCCCCTGCAGGACGAGCAGCCCGACCCGGAGGCCGTGAAGGCCGCCAAGGGCGTGACGGGCACGACGCAGTCGGTGCCGCCGGCCGCGCCGTAATCCGGCCCTGACCTCCGCGCTTCTCCCTTTGCCCCCCGCACCTGCCGGGGGGCGACCTGTTGAGGCCTCGCTCACCACGCCGTCATGCAGTCGGGCGGCGGGCGGGGCATGATGTCGGGCATGAGGTTGCGCCGCGCTCCCCTGTTGACCCTATTGCTGACCCTGGGCATCTCGACCGCCGAGGCGCGCGTGCGCCTGGGGGAACCACTGCCGCAGCATCCGTGGACGGCAGCCGCGCAGGAGGTCGTGGTCGTGTACAGCCACGACTGCGGGGACCTGGGCGACCTGTGGTCGGCGGTGCTGGCGGCGGGTCTGCCGGTGCGGGCCGTGAACGCCGAGGGGTTCCCCTCCCCCGCCCCGGCGGGCGTGCAGGCCTGGACGGGTGAGGCCGCGACGACCTTCGCGCGGCAGCTGCGCGTGGGGACGTACCCGACGGTGCTGCTGGTCCAGGACGGCCGGATCATGAACGCCTGGGAGGGCACCTTCAGCGGCAAGCTGGAGTGATGCGGACTCCGATTGAATGGTGTGCCAAAACCGTTTGATCCGAGCGGATGCGACTCGGAGAGCTGCCCCGCAGACATGGCGCAAAGAGGATTCCGGGCATGGAGCTGGCGATCCGGTGGTGTTCCGGGTGGAGGGCGAAACAGACGGAATCCGTATGAGGCGGCGCGGCGGGACAGGCGGCCTGAGCGTGTGCCGCTAGACTGCCGGGCATGACGAGTGCTTCCCCCTCCCTGACCGTGGCGTTCCTGGCGGGGCTGGTGTCGTTCCTGAGTCCGTGCGTGCTGCCGCTGGTGCCCAGTTACCTGGGTGTGCTGGGCGGTGAGCGGCAGCCGTGGTCGCGGGCGCTGGGGTTCATCCTGGGGTTCGGGCTGGTGTTCATCGCGTTGGGCGCGACGGCCAGCAGCCTGGGCGCGCTGATCGCGCCGCACAAGGCGCTGCTGGGACAGGTGTCGGCGGCGCTGATCATCTTCTTCGGGCTGGTGATGCTGGGCCTGATCCGCCTGCCGTTCCTGATGCGGGACACGCGCGCCCTGGCCAACGCCGGAGGGTACGGGCCGGTGGCGCTGGGCGCGGCGTTCGCGTTCGGCTGGAGTCCGTGCCTGGGCCCGACGCTGGGCAGCGTGCTGAGTCTTGCCGCGAGCAGCGCCAGCCTGGGCAGCGGCGTGACACTGCTCGCGGCGTACACGCTGGGACTGAGCGTGCCGTTCCTGCTGGCGGCGGCGCTGTGGCACCGCGTGAACCTGCGCCGCCTGAACCGCTTCGCGGGGGTGTTCGAGAAGGTCGGGGGCACGCTGCTGGTCGTGGTGGGAGTGATGATGCTGACCGGGCAGTTCACGCGGCTGGCGACGTTCTTCTTTGGCATCATGCCCGAGTGGCTGCGCCTGTGACGGAACCGGCGGCATTCGCGGTGCAACTGCGGGATGTGTGGCTGCGCCTGGGCCGCGAGGTGATCCTGCGGGGCGTGACGCTGGACGTCCCCGCCGGGCAGGGCGTGACGCTGCTGGGTGAGAACGGCGCCGGGAAGACCACGCTCCTGCGCCTGCTGAGTGCCGGACTGCGGCCCACGCGCGGCGAGGGGCGGGTGCTGGGCTTCGACCTGCGCGACAGCCGCGGCGTGCGCGACGCCATTCACCTCATGCCGGTGGACGGCGGGCTGTACCCGGACCTGACGGCAGCGGAGAACCTGGCGTTCGCGCTGCGCATGCACGCGCGGACCGGGGACGTGCCGGGCGCGCTGCGCCGCGTAGGGCTGGAGGGCGCGGCCACCCGGCGGGCGCGGTTCCTGTCGGCGGGAATGCGTAAGCGGCTGGCGCTGGCCCGCGCGCACCTGCTGGCCCGCCCGGTGACGCTGGTGGACGAACCCTTCGCGAACCTCGACGACGCGGGGCGGGCGCTGGTGCAGGAGCTGCTGCTGGAGTTGCGCGGGCAGGGCTGCTCGCTGCTGATCGCCGCGCACGAGCCTGCGCTGGCGCAGGTGGTCGCGCCGCGCACGCTGCGCCTGGCGGGCGGCCTGCTGCACGAGGAGGTGCCCGCGTGAAGGGCGCGCTGAGGCAGGCCCTGACGGTCGCCGCGAAGGACCTGCGCGTGGCGGGCCGCACGCGCGACACGCTGCTCGCCACGGCGTTCTTCGCGGGGATCGTGCTGCTGGTGCTGGGCTTCGCCCTGAGCGGCGGCGTGGTGTCCCGCGACGCCCGTCTGAGCGCGCCACTGGCCGCCGGGGCGATCTGGACGGCGCTGGCCCTCGCGGCGGCGGTGGGCGCGCAGCGGGCTTTCGCGCAGGAGCAGGAGGCGGGCGCGCTGGACCAGCTCCTGGCGTACCCCGGGCCGCACGGGGCGCTGTACCTGGGCAAGCTGCTGGGTGTGCTGCCGCCCCTGCTGCTGGTCGCGGCGGTGACCGTCCCGACCGGACTGGTGCTGTTCGGCGCGTCCGAGGCGGTCACGGCGGCGGGCCGCGCCCTGCCGTGGGCGGCGCTGGCGCTGACGACCGCACTGGGCGTGCTGGGCTTCGCGGCCGCCACGACCTTCTACGGCAGCATCACCGTGAACCTCCGCGCGCGCGAGGCGCTGCTGCCCGCCCTGGCCTTCCCCATCCTGGTCCCGGCGGTCCTGGCGACCGTGCAGGCCACCCGCCTGCTGCTGGAGGGCGGCTGGAGTCCCGAGGTCGGCACCTGGCTGACCTTCCTGACCGCCTTCGACCTGGGCACGGTCATCCTGGCGACCCTGCTGTTCCCGGCGGCCGTCGAGGGCTGAGCCGACGCCCCTAGCTGTAATGGCCCGGCAGCTGTTTCAGGGTGGCCCACTGCGCCTGATCGTGCCCGAAGATCACCAGCTGGACCTGTTCCCGGCCGGTGATCGCCAGCAGTTTATGGAGGCCCGGGAGGGCGCGGTCACCGTCGGGCAGGCTGCCCTGGGGTGGGTCGGGGGTGAATCCGGCGGCGAACGGGACGGCGTCCACGGTCAGCAGCACCGGACCGGTCTGCGGCAGGTGAAGGAGGACCGATTGGTGGCCGGTTACGTGGCCGCTCGTTTCGATCAGGTCCAGGCCAGGGAGCAGGGTGGTGTCGCCGTCCACGGGGTCCAGTCGTCCGGTGGGCTGGTCCCACTGGTCGCGCAGCGGGGCGAAGCGCGGGTTGGTCGCGGCGTCCTCGTGGTGGGCGCGCTGCACGACGTACCGGGCGTTCGGGAAGGCGGCGTGCCGTCCGGCGTGGTCGATGTCGTAGTGCGTGGAGATCACCGTGTCGATGTCTGGCGGGGTCAGCCCGATGCGCGCGAGCTGCTGCACGACGTCCTGCCCGTTCCGGAAGTCGGCAGCGTCCTCTGGAAGGTGTTCGGGCAGGCCCGTGTCGATCAGGATGTTGCGCCCGTCGGTGGTCTGCACGAGGTAGCACACGATGGGAATGTCGTAGTCGGGCATGGAGCCGACCTGCATGAGGTACAGGCGCTGGACAGTGGTGTCGTTCATGGACCGCTCCGGGAGGGCCTTCAGGGGGTGGTGAGCAGCGCGGCCTGGCCGTCGTGGTCGCCGGTGGTCTCCTGGGGGGTGTCGAGGCGGTTGCCGAGGTCCACGTTCGCGGCGCGGCGGTACAGGCCGGTGGCGCTCAGGCGCGCGGCGAGGTCCTCGCGGGTGGCGGTGAAGCTGTTGTAGGTGTGGCCGGGTCTGGGGAGCCAGCGCATGTCCTCCAGGCTGAAGGCGGCGCTGAACAGGTAGCTGCCCTGCACGGGGGCGGGGCCAAACACGCGGCCGTGGTGGTTGCTGACGTACCAGGGGCCGTCACTGAACGCCAGGCCCTTCCCGGTGGGGGGCAGTTGCGGGTACAGGCGCCCCGCGAGCTGGCCGCTGTAGCCGTCGCTGTGCATGTTCTTCGGGCCGTACCCGGCGGCGGTCATGGCGGCGTTCAGGCGGGCGGTGGCGGCCTCGGGCGTGGTGGAGGTCCGGTCGAGGATCAGGACGTTGATGGGTTCGCGCAGGGTGCGTCCACCGACCCGCTCGCCCAGCCAGGTGGCGGGCTCCAGGGTCTTGGTGATCATCCAGCGGCCCACGGGGCCCAGGTCCGGCAGGGTCACGGTGTCCCCTGGGCCGGGGCGGTACGTGGCGGGGTCGGGCAGGGGGGCGGTCTGGGCGGGGGCGCAGGCGGGCAGCAGGGCGCTCAGCGCGAGCAGCGCGGCAGGCAGGATTCTTGGCATGGGTGCGTGCAGGATAGCGTGGCGGGGACACTCGCACTTGCCGGTTCAGGGCGCGGGGCACGATGCTGCGGGCCGGAATTGATCGCTGCGCGGCTGGCCTCACGGTTCCCCGCCCGGCGTTGACGGCACAATAGGAGCGATATGAAAAGAGACGTCACGACGACCGTGCTGGGCGCGGCCAGCCTCCTGGGCCTGGCGGTGGTGCTGGGCCTGAGCCTGACCTCTCCGCTGGACGTGAATCAGGGATCGCTGGTGCGGCTGATGTTCGTGCATGTGCCCGAGGCGTGGCTGAGTTACCTCGCGTACGGCGGCACGGGTCTGTTCGGGCTGCTGTACCTGATCCAGCGCCGCCGTCACTGGGACCGGCTGGCGATGGCCAGCGGCGAGATCGGGCTGCTGTTCACGCTGGCGACCATCGTGGGCGGGATGCTGTGGGCCAAGCCGACCTGGGGGACGTACTGGGTGTGGGACGCCCGGCTGACGACCACGGCGCTGAGTCTGGTGGTGTACGGCGGGTACCTGCTGATCCGGTCGCTGATCGACGATCCGGAGCGCCGGGCGCGCGTGTCGGCGGTGGTGGGGATCGTGGGGACGCTGTACGTGCCCGTGAACTACATGGCGGTGGAGTGGTGGCGCGGCGTGCACCAGACGCAGACGCTGAAGCTGCTGGGGGGCGTGCGCTGGGACGCCGCGCCGGTCTACCTGCCGACGCTGCTGCTCAGCGTGGCGTCGTTCACGGTGCTGTACTTCTTCCTGCTGCGCCTGCGCGGCATCCTGGCGGCCCGTGAGGAGGCGCGTGAGGAACGCGAACTGACCGGCGTGACCGGCCGGGTGGAGGTGGCCCGTGGATAAGTACTTCTGGTACGTCCTGTTCTCGTACCTGGCGACGTTCAGCGTGCTGATCGGGTATCTGGTGTGGATGTGGGTGCGGCTGCGGGCCGTGCGTGGCGAGGACGCCAGCGAGGCCCCCCGTTGAGTGCGCCTGGCCCTGATGCCCCCACGCCCCTGACTCCGCTGCCGCGGGCGCGGCGGCGCAGGCGCAGCCCGCTGCCGGTGGTGCTGGGCGTGGCGGCCCTGGTGGGCCTGACAGCCACCATCGCCTTCGGGAACCTGAACAGATCGCTGGAGTACTTCGTGACGCCCAGCGAGTACCAGCAGCAGCAGGCGCAGCTGCAGGGCCGCCCGGTGCGGATCGGGGGGCTGGTGAAGGCCGTGCAGTATGAACCCCAGACGCTGGACCTGCGCTTCACGGTCACGGACGGCAGCGTCAGCTACCCGGTGCAGTACCGGGGCGCGGTGACGGACCTGTTCAAGGAGGACCAGGGGGTCGTGGTGCGCGGCGAGTTCCAGGGGAACACGTTCCACGCAACCGATCTCGTGGTGAAGCACAGCGAGGAATACAACGTCCCGAAGACGCAGGCCGAGCTGAAGGACATGATCAAGTCGGCCGACTGAGGCCGGGGGTGGACCGCGCCCGCGCGGCGCGGTGGGAGTGAATGTGCTGAACCTGATCTCATGGACGTCCAGTGCGTCCGGCGCGCTGGGGCAGCTGAGCCTGCTGGGCGCGCTGCTGTTCAGCGTCGCCGGGCTGCTGCTGGCGCTGCTGGGCGGCGCGCGGCGTGACCCGCGCGTCACGGAGGCCGCGCGCCGGGCCACCTGGGCGGTCTTCGCACTCGTCAGCGTAGGTACGCTGGTGCTGCTCGCGGCGCTGCTGCGGGACGATTTCACGGTGCGCTTCGTCGCGGAGCACTCCATGCGCGCCTCGCCGACCTGGGTGAAGGTCACGGGCCTGTGGGGCGCGCTGGAGGGCAGCATCCTGCTGTGGGCGTGGCTGCTGGCCGGGTACGCGTTCATCCTGAGCGTCACGCTGCGCCGCGACGCGCTGCGGCCCTGGGCGCTGGCGGCGATGTTCGCCAGTCTGGTGTTCTTCGTGGGCGTGTGCGCCACGGTCGCCTCGCCGTTCACGCCGGTGGCGACGCTGGTCGCCGATGGGCGCGGCCCGAACCCGGCGCTGCAGAACCACTGGATGATGGCGGTGCACCCGGTGCTGCTGTACCTGGGGTTCGTGGGCCTGAGCGTGCCGTTCGCGTACGCTGTCGCGGCGCTCGTGACCGGTCGCCTGTCGGACCACTGGGTGGTGGTCACGCGCCGCTGGACACTGGTCGCGTGGGCACTGCTGACGGCGGCGATCGTGGCGGGCGGCTGGTGGAGTTACGAGACGCTCGGCTGGGGCGGTTACTGGGCGTGGGACCCCGTGGAGAACGCCAGCTTCATTCCGTGGCTGCTGACCACGGCGTTCCTGCATTCCATCCAGATTCAGGAACGGCGGGGGCTGATGCGCTCGTGGAACGTGTGGCTGATCGTGCTGGCGTACGCGAGCACCGTGCTGGGCACCTTCCTGAACCGCAGCGGCATCGTGCAGAGCGTGCACGCTTTCGCGGGCGGCCCGGTGGGCCCAGTGTTCCTGGGGTTCCTGGCGTTCCTGCTGCTGGCCGGGACGCTGCTGGCCGCGTGGCGCGCGCCGCACCTGCGCGACGACAACGACCCGCCCGCCGCGCTGAGCCGCGAGGGCGCGTTCCTGGCCGGGAACTGGCTGTTCGTGGTGTTCGCGGTGATGGTGCTGGTGGGGACGCTGTTCCCCACCATCGTGGAGGCCGTGCAGGGCCGCCGGGACGCCAGCGTGGGCCCGGCGTTCTACAACGCGTTCGCCATTCCGCTGGGTCTGGGCCTGCTGCTGCTGATGGGTGTGGGGCCGCTGCTGCCCTGGCGCCGCGCGGACGGGCAGGGCCTGTGGCGGGCGCTGCGGCCCCTGCTGATCGCGGGGGTGGGCGCGGCGCTGCTGGCGCTGGCGCTGGGCGTGCGGCACCCCGGCGTGCTGGCGACGGTCGCCCTGAGCGCGTACAACCTGCTGGGCCTGGGCCTGCTGACCGCCCGCGCGGCCCGGCAGGCGGGTGGGCTGGGCCGCACCCTGCGTGCGCAGCCGCGCCGCTACGGGGCGTACCTGTCTCACGCGGGCCTGATCGTGCTGGCGCTGGGGCTGGCGTTCAGCGGCACGTACCGCCGAGACGCGCAGGTCACGCTGAACATGAACCAGCGTGTTCACCTGCTGAACGAGGACCTGACCCTGACCGGCCTGGAGAACGTCACCCGGCCCGACGGGCGGTCCATCGTGGCGCGCGTGCTGATCGACGGTCGGCCCTTCAGCGCCCGCCTGAACACGTACACGCAGGGAGGCGACACGCCCTTCCCCTCCCCGGCGGTGCGCTACGGCCTGACCGGTGACACGTACCTCGTGATGACCGGCGTGGACCCGGAGGGTCAGTGGGCCAGCGTGCGCCTGATCGAGTCGCCGCTGGTGTCGTGGATCTGGTGGGGCACGCTGCTCGTGTGCGTGGGGGCCGCGTTCACGCTCGTCACGCCGCGACGCGCGCCTCAGGCCGCCCCCGCGCGAATGGCGCCCGCCACCGACTGAGCCCCTCCTCCATTTCCTGCCTGACCTTCCCGGAGCTGTGATGACCGAATCCACCCCCTCTGCCCCGAAGTCCCCTGCCCCCCAGACGCCCGTGCCCCGCGCGCCGCTGTGGCGCCGCCTGCTGCCCCCGGCCATCGCGTTCGCGCTGGTCGCCGTGCTGGCGGTCGCTCTGCGCACCCCGGCCAGCAACGACCAGACCGGCGGGCCGCTGGTCGGCAAACCCGCCCCGGCGTTCACGCTGACCAGCCTGGACGACACGCCGCTGTCCCTGGCGAGCCTCAGGGGCCGACCCGTCGTCGTGAACTTCTGGGCGTCCTGGTGCGGTCCGTGCCGCGAGGAAGCGCCGATGTTCCGCGAGTTGAGTGCCCGCCAGAGCGGCGGGGACGGACTGGCGGTCGTGGGCATCCTGTTCAACGAGACGAACGAGGGCAGCGCCCGGCAGTTCATTCAGGAGTACGCGCTGGCGTACCCGAACCTGCGCGACCCCGGCATCAACACGGGCCTGGAGTACGGCGTGAGCGGCATTCCCGAGACGGTCTTCATCGACCGTGACGGCGTGGTGCAGCACATGGACCGCGGCGGCCTGACCCGCGAGCGCCTGAACGTGGGCCTGGAGAAGATCGGCGTGCCCGGCCTATGACGCGCGCGCTGCTGCTCACGGGCGCGCTGCTGGGCGCAACCGTCACGCTTGCCCAGACGGCGCCCACGGCGTCCCTGACCCCGGCGCAGGAGGCGCGGGCCCTTGCGATCGAGAAGAACCTGCGCTGCCCGCTGTGCGACACCGGGGAGTCCATCGCGGATTCGCGCAGCACCATCTCGGGCAAGATGCGCGACTCGGTGCGTGAACAGGTCGCGGCCGGAAAGGGCGACACGGACATCTACGTGTACTTCTCGCAGCGGTACGGGAATTTCGTGCTGCTCGACCCGCCCAAGTCGGGCCGGAACCTGCTGCTGTGGGGCGCGCCCCTGGCGGCGCTGGCAGTCGGCGGGGGGGTGCTGTGGGCGTTCCTGCGCCGCAGCCGCCCCGCGGCGACCCTGCCGGACGAGCCGCTGAACGACGCGGGCGGGTTCGACCCGTACCTCGCGCAGGTGCAGCGCGACACCCGCCGGGGCGGGGACTCATGACGGGCGCGGCGCTGCTGAACGTGCTGCTGCTGGCGCTCGTGGCGCTGGCGTGCGTGTGGCTGGTGACCGAGCCGCTGCGGGCGCGCACGCCGGACGATCCGGACGAGGCGGAACGCGCGCGCCTGGGGGCCGAACGGGACCGGCTGTACGCGGAACTCGCGGCCCTGAGCGACGAGTCCCGCCGCCCGGACCTGGAGCGGCGCGCGGCGCTCGCCCTGCGTGGGCTGGACGCCCTGCCGCCCGCCCCGCAGGGCCGCTCCGGCACCCGCACGCTGGCGCTGGGGCTGCTGGGCGGCGCGGCGCTGCTGACCGCAGTGGGCGCCGTGACGTTCGTGCCCCGCTGGCAGCTGGCCAGCCTGAGTGCGAACGAGGCTGAAAACGTGCAGGCCGTCCTGAAACTCCCGGGCCTGAAGGCGCAGGCGGAACGCAGCGGCACGAAGGAAGCGTACCTGGCCTGGGGCAAGGCGGCCTTCGATTCGAACACCTTCGATCAGGCGGTCACGGCCTACGGCAACGCCCTGAAACTCGACCCGCGTCAGCCGGAGGCGCTGCGCCGCCTGGGCATCCTGCTCCTGACGCGCGGCGAGCAGACCGGGCAGGCCATCAGCGCCGAGGACGCCCAGCGGGCCGCGCTGCTGATCCGCACCGGGGCGCAGCTGGCCCCGCAGGAGCCCGAATCGCAGCTGCTGCTGGGCTTCGCCCTGGCCCGGTTCGGCGAGGATCAGGCGGCGCTGGCGGCGCTGGAACGCTACCGCACGCTGGACCCGAAGGGCCGCGACGCGGACGACCTGATCACGGCGCTGCGCGCCCGCCTGAACACCAGTGACCCGGGCCTGCGCGTGTACGCCGCGAGCTGCGCGTCCTGCCACGGGCCGGGCGGGGGCGGCGGCACCGGACCCAGCCTGCGGGCGTCCACCCTGACCCGCGCGGCGCTGGCGCAGGTGATCACGCAGGGCAAGGGCGCCATGCCCGCCTACCCGGACCTGAAACCCGCCGACCTGGACGCGCTGCTGACGCTGCTGGAAGGCTGGCAGCAGGAGGGCCGGTGAGCGACCCCGCAACCCCTCCCCCACGGGCGCGCCGCGTGACGCGCCGGGCGCTGCTGGAACGCTGGTGGCTGCTCCCGGTCGCCGGAACCGTCGGCACTTTCGGCTACATGGGCTGGTACGCGACCCGCGTGACGCTGGGCAAACGCACGCCCGGCGAGCCCGCCTTCGGGGCCGCGCCGCCGCAGCGCGTGGCGACCCTGGCCGACCTGGGCACCGACTGGGCCGAGGTGACCTTCACGTACGCCGGGCGGCCCTGCACGCTGCTGCGCCTCCCCGCCGCCACTCGGGGGTCGCTGGCGGTGCCGGGGGGGCACCTGGCGGGCTTCTCGCGGGTGTGCACGCACCTGGGCTGCAACGTGAACCTCGTGCGGGACGCCGAGGTGCTGGCCTTCGCGTTCAACTACCGCGCGCCGGGCGGGCAGGAGCACCCGCAGCTGGGCTGCCGCTGTCACTACTCGGTGTTCGATCCCCTGAAGGCCGGTGAGGCGGTGTTCGGCAAGGCCCTCGCGCCGCTGCCCCGCGTGCGGCTGGAACGGCGCGGCGCGGACGTCTGGGCCACCGGGATCGAACCCGCACCCGAGTACACCGGATAATGCGCGGCATGACCGGACCGCTGACGTTCACGCAGGGTGACCTCCCGGCCGCCGCCGGGGTCGTAGCAGCCACGGCGCGGCATCAGGAGGCGCTGGGCCGGACCCTCTGGCCGCCCGAGAGCGTCACGCCCGAGCGGCTGGCGCGGCACTACCCGGCCCCGAGCTGGCACGTCGCGTGGCGGGAGGGCCGAGCGGTCGGCGCGTTCAGTCTGCTCGACGCGGACCCGCCCTTCTGGCCGGACGACCCGCCCGGCGAGGCGCTGTACCTGCACAAACTCGCCGTTCACCCCACCTGCCAGGGGCAGGGGCTGGCGCACACACTCCTGGAGCACGCTGTTCAGGTCACGCGCGAGTCGGGGCGGCCCTGGCTGAAGCTGGATACTGCCGCCAGCCGCCCCGCCCTGCGCCGCCTGTACGAGACCTTCGGCTTCGAGCCGGTGGACGAACGGGAGGTCTCCGGCTTTCGGGTGGTGCGCTACCGCCTGCCGGTGAACCGGGCCTGACGGGCCCAACAGTCTGGCGGGTCCGGACCTGCGACTCCCCCCCGGAAGTGGTCCGAACCCCGCCTGATCACAGGGTGCCACCCGGGGCATGATCACGGCATGATCAGACCCGCGCGCTGCCCAGCCCACGCCCCTCCTCCCCCTGCCGGGCAGGTCAGACAGGCAGGCCGCAGCCCGGGAGTGGCCTCGTGACCACCACGGTAGGATGACAGGGTCATGTCCCTGCCCCAGAACGACCTGCCCCTGATTGTCAGCGCCGGTGAGGCCCTGACCGACCTCGTGACTGCTGGCGGGAACGCCTGGCACGCCCACCCGGGCGGGGCCGGATGGAACGTCGCGCGGGCCTGCGCGTCCCTGGGGGTGCCCAGCGCGTTCGCAGGCGCGGTCGGGCAGGACAATTTCGGGGATGACCTGCGGCGCGCCTCGCAGGACGCCGGGCTGGACCTGCGTTTCCTGCAACGCGTGCCTGCCCCCACCCTGCTGGCGGTCGTGTACTCCGCGAACCCACCCGCGTACCGGTTCCTGGGTGAGAACAGCGCCGACCTGCACTTCGACCCCACCCTGCTGCCAGACGGCTGGCTGCGCGCGGCCCGCTGGCTGCACGTGGGCGGCATCAGCCTGAGCCGCTGGCCGCTGGCAGACACCCTGCTGGGCCTGATCGAATCGGCCCGCGCGGCGGGCGTGCGCATCAGCTTCGACCCGAACGCCCGCATCACGCACCGCCACCCGGACTACCCGGCGGTGTTCGAGCAGGTGGCCCGCCGCGCCGACCTGATGAAGTTCAGTGACGAGGACCTCGCGTTCTTCTTCCCCGGTCAGTCCGAGGATGACGTCATGCGGCGCCTGCGCGGCCTGAACGCGAAGGCCCCGATCGTGATCACGCGCGGCGCGCAGGGCGCGAGCCTGTACCACAGTGCGGGCCGCGCCGACCTCCCGGCCGCGCCCGTACAGGTCGTAGACACCGTCGGCGCCGGGGACGCCCTGTGTGCCGGGCTGCTCGTCAGCGCCACCGAGCACGCAGGCGCCCTGTGGAGCGAGCACCTGCGCGTGGGTCTGCGGGCCGCCGCCGCCGCCTGCGCGCACGCCGGGGCGTACGCGCCCACCCGCGCGGACCTCGGCCTCGGCTGAGCCCGGACAGGAGGGCGGGGCCGCTGTCCAGCACGCGGCCCCGCCCTCCTGTCGTTCCCCGGTCACACCACGAGGTGCGCCTCGTCATGCTCGGCCATCATGCGCAGGAACGCCTCGACGTACTGCGGGTCGAACTGCCGCCCGGCCTGCAGGCGGATCTCGCTGACGGCCCGGTCGCGGGTCCAGGCGGGCTTGTACGGGCGGGCGTTCGTCAGGGCGTCGAACACGTCCACGATCGTGAACAGCCGCGCGGTGTCGGGAATGTTCTGCCCGCGCAGGCCACTGGGGTACCCGGTGCCGTCCCAGCGTTCGTGATGGTACCGCACGAGATCTAGGGTCTCGGCGGGCAGGAAGTGCAGGTCCTGAAGCATGTCGTACCCGATGGTGGTGTGCGTCTGGATCACGCGCCGCTCGTCGGGGTCCAGCGCGCCGCGTTTGTGCAGCACGGCGTCGGGGATGGCCAGTTTACCCAGGTCGTGCAGGTACGCGCCCCAGCGCAGCGCCTTGACCTGATCCTCGTCCCACCCCAGGCGCCGCGCGAGGCGCACGCTGAGGTTCACGACGCGGCTGGTGTGCCCGCCGGTGTCGTCGTCGCGGTGTTCGAGCGCGGCGCCCAGCGAGCGCAGGGTCAGGTCGTTCGCGTCGCGCAGGTCGCGGATGGCGTTCCACTGGCCCAGCTGCGCGCCCAGCAGCCGCGCGAAGGACGCCACGACGCTCTTCTCGGCATCATCGAACGGTTCTGTGGTGTTGCGGGTGATGATCAGCACGCCCAGGTGATTCGACGCGCGGCCGTACACCGGCGCGACGTGGTAGTGGCGCCGCTGGGGTTTTTTCAGCAGCGTCAGCGCCTCCTCAGCGACCCAGTGGTCCGCCTGGACGCTGCGGCTGTTGTTGTCGCTGGGATGGATGGGCCGCTCCAGGAACGGCTCGAAGGCCCCCTTAGCGGCCAGGATGTGCGGGGTGCCCTGCCGGTACGCGACGAACGCGAGGTTCGGGGCGACCTGCAGGCGGTCCAGAATGCCGATCCCGGCGCGGATGATCGCGTCGGCGTCGCGGGCGTCCGCGAGGCGCTCGCTGCCCGCGTGCAGCGCGGCGATGGTGTTGCGCTGCCACGCGAGCTGACGGGCGGTGACCTGCTCCCGCACGATCCGGAAGCCCAGCCCACCCAGCACGAGCAGCGCGGCGAGCAGGTCCAGGGGTTCCAGGCGCGGGCCGCGCAGGAGGAGGGAGATCAGGAAAGTTCCCGCAAACGCACCCAGGGGCAGCAGCCGGGTCAGGCCAGACGCGCCGACAGTGGCGGCGGCCATCAGCAGGGCGGCGCCAGCCATCAGGGCGGTGTGGTGCTGCCAGGCGGCGTAGCCCAGCAGGGCAGCAGCACCGATCAGCACCAGGGTGGACCAGATGGGCGAGCGGGGCACCAAGTCAGCATATCACCGGGATGAAGACCCGTTAACCATGAAACGCTCCCCCCTGATGCGGGGCATGGCAGGGCGGTCCCGCAGCGTGAGGACTTCTGACAGCCTAATTCAGAGGGAGTGAGTGACACCCCCTCCTCTTGTAAATAGAGCGGACTCGCAGAGCTGCGGAACAGAGCGAGGATCTGATGAACCAGCAGTGTTCAGTACCACCCTGGGACTAGCTGCACGCCCCACGGCTCTTCGTCCAACCGGTGTCTCTCGTACGGATGCTCACTGTTTCGTTCACCACCCGGAACTTCACCGATCTGCCCATGCCACGCCCGGAACCCCTTTCGCTGCTCCTCTGCGGGGCAGCTCTGCAAGTTGCGTCCAACTGGACTGAACGGTTGCGGTTGGGCGTCTGGATCAGGCAGGCTGCAGCTGGATCTGACGGTTGCGGGCGTCCACATGCACGACGTGCGGTTCCAGCGTGCGGGCTTCCTCGTCGCTGTAGTTGCCGTACGCGGCGATGATCACGAGGTCGCCGGGGTTCACGAGGTGCGCGGCGGCGCCGTTGATGCCGATCACGCCGCTGCCGCGCGGGCCGCTCAGGGCGTAGGTGCTCAGGCGGTTGCCGTTGGTGATGTTGTAGATGTCCACCCGTTCGTTCACGAGGATGTCCGCCGCGTCGAGCAGGTCCTGGTCGATGGTGATGCTCCCGACGTAGTCGAGGTCGGCCTGGGTGACGGTGGCGCGGTGAATCTTGGCCCTGAACATGATGCGTTCCACGACCGGCCATTGTACGCGGTGCCGCGTCGCGCACCGGGCGGCGGGACACGGTCGCGTGGCCGCGGGGCCTATTCGGGCAGGGTGCCGTCCACGAACACGGTCTTCTGGTCGGTGTAGTGCACCTGTCCGGCGGGCGCCCCGCGTGGTTTCCAGACGTGCTTGATGCGGGTGTAGTCCACGGGCACGTTGCTGCTGCCGCGCGCCTTGCTGTTCGCGGCGGCCAGCCGGGCGGCGTACAGGATGTCCGGCAGGTCCAGGTCGCGCCCGCCGCCGCGGACCAGCACGTGACTGCCGGGGTAGCCCTGCGCGTGGAACCACCAGTCCATGCTGCGGCCGACGCGGTGGGTCAGGGTGGCGTTCTCCTTGTTGTTGCGGCCCACCAGCGCCTCCAGGCCGCTTGGCGTGGTGAAGCGCGTGCCGTAGGGACTCTTCTCGGGCCGCTCCTGCTGCACGCGGGTGTTCAGGGCTTCGAGGTCGGGCAGGTCGGCGGTGTCGAGGGCCTGCACGCGGGCCTCGGCCTCGGCCAGTTCGGCCCGCAGGGTGTCCTCCCGCTCGGCGAGGCGCAGGTACACCTCCTCGCGGCGGCGGGCGCGGGCGTAGCGTTTCTCGGCGTTCTGCACGGCGCTCAGCTGCGGTTCGAGGCTGACCGGCTGCTCGCCGCTCCCGTCGAAGGCGGGCAGGGTGACGCTGCTGGCGCCGGTGGGCACGGTGTGCGCGTAGGCCATGAGCAGGTCGGCCTCCTGCCGGTCGC
Source organism: Deinococcus soli (ex Cha et al. 2016) (assembly GCF_001007995.1). Taxonomy (NCBI): domain Bacteria; kingdom Thermotogati; phylum Deinococcota; class Deinococci; order Deinococcales; family Deinococcaceae; genus Deinococcus; species Deinococcus soli (ex Cha et al. 2016). Next base: position 766,839 of record NZ_CP011389.1, read on the forward strand.
GGGCAGCATCGGTGAGGCCCGCCTCGGCGCGGGTGACGTCCGCGAGCTGGTTGCGCAGGAGGGTCACGCGCTTGTCGAGCGGTTCACGCAGGGCCTTGCGCAGCGTGGCGGCCTTCTCGCCCCGCGCGGCCTCGCGCGCGCCGTCCTGCAGGGCGCCCTCGCTGACGGTCGGGTCGGCCACCAGGGACTGCACGGCTGCCAGGACGCGCGGCCACGCCTCGCCGGGCACCTCGGCGGGGCCCAGGTCTGCCCGGCGCGCGAGTTCCGCCCCCAGCAGCGGCCCCATGCCGTCGAGCTGCTCGCGCCAGCGCCCGACGGGCATGTGCCGGAGGGTCTGCGACTGTTCGGACGTCAGGGTGCGCGGGTCGAGTTTCTCGTAGGGCGGCGGCGGCGTGTAGCGCCCCCCGGTGCGGATGGTGCGGAAGCGGTTGCGGCTCCCGGTGATCTCACGGGCGGCCATGACGATGCGGCCCTCGAAGCCCTCGCCCTCGTCCAGCACGAGGAGGTTGGCGTTGCGGCCTGTCACCTCGAACAGCAGGCGGGTGGGCGGCTGGTCCACGAACCCGGTCTCTCCCGCGAAGTGCAGGGTGATCACCCGGTCGAGTTTCAGCTGCTCGGCACGCAGCAGGTCACCCCGCACCCGCGCCGCCAGGAACCGCTGGAAGGGACTGCGGGGGTCGCCGCGCAGCCGTTCGCGCGACAGGTACACGACGGGCTGCGGGGGGCGGTACGCGAGCACCAGGTTCGTCTGCCCGCCCAGGCGCGGCCCGTCGAGGAGCAGCGCGGCGGTCGTCTCGTCCGGGAAGGCCCAGCCCAGGGTACGCAGGGGCAGCTGGCCGCTCAGGTCGCGCAGCACGCGCGCCAGCATCAGGCCTTCCACGGGCGGCCTCCGGGGGGTGGGGGGAACGTCATCCGGGCATGCTAGCGCGCGGGCCGCCCCCGGCCATGATGCTGGGGACGGCCCGCGCGGGGCAGGTCAGGGGATTACCAGAAGTTGCCGATGCGGAAGTAGAACTTCCCGCTGCCGGTCTGCGGGCTGAACCCGTAGTCGAAGCGCAGGCTGGGCAGCAGCGCCCCGCCGATCCCGAGGTTCAGCTGCGCGCCGGCGCCGAAGCCGTATTTCAGGCTTGGGTCGGTGTTCGTGGCGCTGCCGCCCCAGGCGGTCCCGGCGTCGGCGAACAGCACGCCGTACAGGCCCTGCGCGATCCCGGCTTTCAGGCCGAAGTCGTAGCGGTACTCGGCGCTGGTGGTGACGTAGTTCGTGCCGAACAGTTCGCCGTCCTTCAGGCCGCGCAGCTGGAATGGGGTGTTGACGCTGCCGCCGCCGATGGCGTATCCGGTGCCCGCCGGGGCGGTGTCCAGGCCCAGGACGGTCCCGGCGTTGGCGCGCACGGCGAACACCTGCTGCTTGTTGCTGACGCCCAGGTCCTTCTCGATGGTGCGCCCGAAGCCGTAGTAGGTGCTGGCCCCGCCGTTCAGGGTGGTCCAGTTCAGGGGCGCGTCGCCCTGACGGCCGAAGGAGTACGCGGCGCCGACGCTGGCGCGCACGCCGCTGTCGGGGAACTCACCGTTGGTGGTGCTGTCGTAGTTCAGGCCGGTGGACAGGCGGGTCGTGAGGTTCGTCTCGGGCACCAGGGCCTTGGCTTCGGCCTCGGTGAAGGTGCGGGTCTGGTCGGTTCCGGCGGCGTCCTTGTACGTGACGGTGTTCTTGTCGCCGCTCTGGAGGGCTTCGAGGTAGTACGTCTTGTAGCTGACGCCCACGCCGACGTTCGCGGTGAGGTTCTTCGCGAGGCTCCGTCCGGCGCTGACGCTGAAGCTGGTGTCGCGGGTCGTGTAGTCCCAGCCGGTGTCGGTTCTGGCGGGCGTGTCGGTGTCCTTGGTGAACAGGGCGTTGTTCCCGAACACGGTGGTGCCCAGACCGAAGCTGAGGCTGGTGGGCGTCTTGCGGAAGTCCAGGAAGTCGATGTCCAGCCAGGGAATGGTGTAGTTGACACTCCCGACGAGGTTCTGTCCGGCCTCGTTCTGCTGGCCGCCCAGGCTGGCGACCAGGGAGTGCCCCAGACCGAAGACGTTGTTGTTGCTGTACCCGGCGTTGCCGCCGAAACCGCCGTTGAACTGGTCGTAGCTCAGCCCCAGTTCGACCGGAATGCCGGTCTTGGTCTCGGCGACGCCGAGGACGTAGGTGATGTTCTCGGGGTTCTGCGGGTCGGCGCGGACGCTCTCGGTGGTGACGCGCACGAAGCCCAGGCGGGCGATGCGGCCGATCGCGGCGTTCAGGTCGTTGCGGTTGAAGGCGCTGCCGGGGGCGGGCAGTTCGCGGGTGATCACGCGGTCCTTGGTGGTGTGCGCGCCCTGCCACTGCAGTTCGTACGCGGCGACCTTCACCTCGCGCACGGCGAAGGTCAGGGTACCGTCCTTGAAGGTGATCGCGTCGCGGGTGCTGATCTCATAACCCTGCTTGCGGTAGGCGTCACGCAGGGCCAGGAAGTCCTGCTGGGCCAGCTGCGGGGAGTACACGTCGCCGACCCTGGTCTTCAGGGCGGCCTGCAGGGTGGCGGTGGGGATCAGGGTGTTGCCCTGGATGGCGACCGCCTTGACCGGGCCGGTCTCGACGCCGGCGGAGCCGAACAGCACGGTGACCTGCGCGGGGTTCTGCGGGTTGGGCTGGATGGCGAAGCCCACGGGTTTGCCGGTCTGGTTGGAGAGGGTGCGGACGTCCGCCTGGAGCCTGGTCAGGTTGACCGGCTGTCCGGGCTGGGTCTGCAGGGTCACCTGGGGGTTGCCGAGGTCGTCGAGATTCACGGTGCTCACGCGCCCCTCGATGACCTTGACTTTCAGCACGCCGCTCTCGAGGGTGCTGCTGCCGACATCCACGCCGGCCTGGAGGTACCCGGCGTCGTCGTAGGCCTGCTGGAGCTGCTGCACGGCGCCGTAGTACGCGTCGGGCGTGAAGCGCTTGGCGTCGTAGAGGGGTTTGAAGATGGCGGTGACCTGCGTGGCGGGCAGCAGGGTGACGCCGTCGACTTCCACGCGGGTGACGGGAGCGGTCTCGTCCACGACGAAGTTCACGGTGACGGTGCCGTCGGTCTCGGTCTTCACGTCAGTGCTGATGCTGGGCGCGAAGGGGTAGCCTTCCTGCTGGAAGTTCTGCGCCAGGGCGGTCTTGGCTTCCTCAATGCGCTGGTTGTTCAGGGTGGCGCCGGGGGCGATGTTCAGGAGGTCGGCGACGCTCTTCTTGAAGCCCTCGGCGGGCAGGAAGCTCAGGCCGGTGATCGTGACGTCCTTGATGGTGGGGTTGGGGACGACGGTGATGACCAAGGTGTCCTTGCCGCCCACGCTGCGCAGTTCGGCGACGGCGCTCTTGAAGTAGCCGCTGGCCACGACTTCCTGCTCGACCTGGCGGAGGTTCACGCCGCTCAGGGGCGTGCCGGTCTGGGTGGTGAGGGTGGCGCGGATAAAGTTGGCCAGCAGGTCGCTGGTGCCGACCACGGTCACGTCCTGCACGGTGCCTGCGGTCTGGGCGACGGCGGGCGCGGCAAGAAGGACGGTCACGGCGAGCGTCAGGGGGTGTCGCATGCTTCTCCTAGTGTGGCACACCCGTGGACCTCGTCCCCGGGCGGCTGGTGCTGGCCGGCAGACGGTGGGTGCGCGCATCCGCTCACAGTTGCGGCGCTCAGCCTGAGAAGGGTGAAGATTGGGTGCGGATGACTTGCGGGCTGGGCGACGCGTGCTGTGCGCCGCGCGTGAGCAGGCCACGCCCATCATGAGTGTTCCGTGGCGGCGTCTGGCGCGGGGTGCGCTTTCCGCTTGAGCCGTGGGGGGGCGGCGGGTGAGAATGCGCGGGTGAAAGCATCATGCAAGCGGGTGAGGCGCGGCCGCGCCGGGGTTCACCCATGAGTCTGCCCGAGGTTCTGGCGGGCATCCGGGCAGCGGAGGCGGCCGCCGGGCGCCCGGCGGGCAGCGCGCGACTGGTGGCCGTGACGAAGGGCCAGGATCTGGACGCCATCGACCGGTGCGTCCTGGCGCACGGGGCGTTCCCGCTGGGTGAGGGCCGCGCGCAGGAACTGCGGGACAAGTCGGCGCTGCGTCCGGACCTGGAGTGGCATTTCATCGGGGCGCTGCAGCGGAACAAGGTGAAGTACCTGCGGCACGTGACGCTGGTGCATTCCGTCGAGGCGGCGTGGCAGGCCGAGGCGCTCGCGCAGGCGGCGCAGGGCTGGGGGCACGCGCCGGACGTGCTGCTGCAACTCCACAACGGCGAGGCGCAGAAGCACGGCATAGAGGCGCAGGCGTTGCCGGGTGTGCTGCGCGAGGTCCGGGCGACCGGCCTGGACGTGCGGGGGCTGATGGTCATGGCGCCCGACCTCGACGACCTGCCGCCTCCCGAGCGGGAGGCGCGGCTCGCGGCGCTGTTTACGGACGTGGCGCGGCGGGCGCATGATCTGGGTCTGTCAGAGTTGAGCATGGGCATGAGCGGGGATTACCCGCACGCCGTCGCGGCTGGAGCCACCCTGGTTCGGGTGGGAAGGAGTCTGTTCACGTGAAATTCACCCCTCTTGATGTGCGCCACCAGGAATTCCCGAACCGCATGGGCGGCTACGAGCGCAGCAGCGTGCGCGCCTTCCTGAACGACCTGGCTGATGATCTGGAAACGCAGCTCCAGCAGCATCAGCTGACGCTGGAACGCGTGGCGATGCTGGAGAAGGAACTGGAGGCGCAGCGGCAGAACGAGGACGAGATCCGCCGCGCAGTGATCGCCGCCGAACGCATCTCGCACGAGTTGCGGGAGAACGCGGCGCGTGAAGCGGAACTGATGGTCGCGCAGGCCACCACCGAGCGCGACGGGCTGCTGCGCGAATCCGAGTCGCGCCGCGCGGAACTGGAGTCCGGGCATCAGGCGCGCCTGTCGGCGCTGGAGGCGGCGTTCCGGGGTCGTTTCGCGGATCTGGAACGCGATCACCACACCCTGACGCTGGAGCGCGAGCGGGCGCAGGCCGAGCGGCTGGCGGAACTGGAGCGGTCGTTCAGCGAGCGGCACGCGGACCTGAACGCGCGCCTGACGGCGGCGCGGCAGGAGTACGCGCAGTTCCTGAGCGGGTACCGGGCGCTGGTGGCGTCCTTCGCGGAACTCTCGGCGCGCCACGCCGTGCCTGAGGAAGTGGGGCTCCCCTCGGCGCGCCTGACCGTCACCCCGGCGCACGAACAGCCCGTGCCGGGCCCCAGCGCGAACGACCCGGCTGTGCGCGCCGCGCAGCCGGAGCCTGGTTCATCGGAGGCGTCTCCACCGGAACGGCTGGCCGGTCACGCCCTGGTGATCTCCAGCCCGGTCCCGGCCGAACCCGAGGAGCGGCCCCTGCGGCTGGAGGCGCAGCAGTTCCTGTGAGCGCCCTGACCTCTGCGCTGCCCACCTTCGCGCTGCCCGTGGCGGACCCGGCGTTCGTCCGGGACCCGTACCCGCTGCTGGCGCGGCTGCGGGAGGAGACGCCGGTGTTCTTCGATCCGGGCATGAACCGGGTGGTGCTCACGCGGCACGCGGACATCAGCGCGGTGCTGCGCGACCGGCGCTTCGGGCGCAGCGCCCTGCACCGCTTCTCGCGCGACGAGCTGGGCTGGCCGCTGCCGGACCCCCGGCAGGCGAACTTCGATGCCTTCAACAGCAACCACCTGCTGGACAGCGAACCACCCAAGCACACGCGCCTGCGCTCGCTGGTGGGGCTGGCGTTCACGCCCAGGCGCGTGGAGGCCCTGTCGGAGCGGATCGAGGTGATCCTGGAGGCGCAGTTGCGCGACCTGGGGCGAGAGGGGCCGTTCGATCTGGTCGAGGGCTACGCCGAGCCGCTGCCCGTGACGGTCATCGCGGAACTGCTGGGCGTGCCGCACGAGCACCGCGCCCGGCTGCGGCCCTGGTCGGCGTCCATCGTGAAGTTGTACGAGCCGGCTCCCACGGTGGCCGATCAGGACGAGGCCGAGCAGGCCGTGCTGGATTTCAGCGCGCTGCTGCGGGAACTGGTCGCGCAGCGCCGCGCCCGCCCGCAGGACGACCTGATCACGGCGCTCGTGCAGGCCGAGGAGGACGGCGACCGCCTGACCGAGCAGGAACTCATCGACACCTGCATCCTGCTGCTGAACGCCGGGCACGAGGCGAGCGTGAACGGCCTGACGGCGGGCGTGCTGGCCCTGCAACGCGACCGTCGGCACTGGGAGGCCCTCGTGGCGCAGGCGTACGCGCCGGACAGCCTGACCGTGTTCCGCCGGGCCGTGGAGGAACTGCTGCGCTTCGACACGCCCCTGCCGATGTTCGAGCGGATCGTGCTGGAGCCCCTGACGCTGCACGGCGCGGAGCTGAAGCCCGGGGACCGCGTGAGCCTGCTGTACGCCAGCGGGAACCGCGACCCGGGGCGCTTCGACGCGCCGGACGAGCTGCGCCTGGACCGCGATCCGAACCCGCACCTGACCTTCGGGCTGGGCATCCACTACTGCCTGGGCGCGCCGCTGGCCCGGCTGGAACTCGCCCTGAGCCTGCGGGCGCTGTGCCGCGCCCTGCCGGACCTGCGCCTCGTGGACCCGCGGGAGCCGGGGCAGTACACCGGGGGCTTCGTGATCCGGGGGCTGGCGCGGCTGGACGTGCAGGCCGGGTGACCCTCGCTGGCCGGATCGGACCGGCAGAGGTCGCGGCGCACTGGCCAGTCGGGGATATCCTGACGGTCACCCCGCTGGGCGGCGGAAGCATCAACGCCGCCTGGCGCGTGCAGGCAGCGGCGGGCGCGTTCCACCTGAGGGTGTACCGTGATCCCCGCCGCGAGCGGGCGGAGGTCGAACACCGCGCCGTGCGGCTGGCCCGTACCTGCGGGGTGCCCACGCCGGACCTGCTCGTCACGCGTGGGGGCGGCACGCTGGCCCGGCTGGAGGACCGCTGGGCGGCGCTGTTCGAGGTGGCGCCCGGCGCGCCGGTTGCGCGTCACGCGCTGAGCCCGGAGCACGCGGCGGGCCTGGGGGTGCTGCTGGCGGGGCTGCACGCGCGCCTGCCAGAAGCCGTCCCATTCGACGTGCCGCCCCTCGCTCCCCCTGCGGGCGTGGCGGTGACGCTGGAGCGCCTACGGGTCATCGAGACGGCGATCCTGGCTCTCCCCCATCCGGACGCCACGGACGGCTGGGCGCTGGACCGCACCCGGCAGCGGCTCGCGCACCTGCGGACATCGCCGCTGCCGGAGGACCTGCCCACGCTGCCCCTGCGCTTCGTGCACGGCGACTTCCACGACGGGAACGTCTTCTTCCAGGGGGGTGTGCCCGTCTCAGTGATCGACTGGGAACAGCCGCGCCTCGCCCCCTGCGCGTGGGAGGTCGTGCGGGCGCTCCACCTCAGCCTGCGGCTCGACCCGGCGCTGGGCGGGGCGTTCCTGCGCGCCTACCGGGGGGACCGGCCCCTCCCGCCGGAGGAGCTGCAGCTGGGCGCCGCCCTGTACGGCACCCAGCAGGAGCGGAACGTATGGGTCTACGAGAGCGTGTACCTGCGCGGCAACCCCGGCCCCCGGGCGTTCATCCGTCCACCGCCGTACGTGCCATTCCCGCAGGCGTGGACGGCGTCGGGGCTGCGGTGAAGGCCCACCAGCCGGGATGGAGGTTGCCCGCGCGGGCCTCGGCGAACGCCTCCCCGGGGCGGGCCAGGACCAGCAGCGCCAGCACCCGCGCGGGGCTGCGCGGCACGCTGCGCTCCAGGGCCTTCGCGGCGGTCGCCTGACCCTTGCGGGCGTTCAGGCGCGCCTGGGTGTGGGCCAGCACCGCCAGCAGGTGCGCGTCGGCACTCTGTCCGGCGATCTCGGCGACCTTCAGGCCCTCGGCGAGGGTCCGCAGGGCCGCGTATGGGTCCGCCCCCTGCCCCTCCGCACGGAGGGTCACGGCGGCGATCAGGGCGGCGCTGTCGCCCTTCTGGCGGGCCAGGGTCCTCGCGGCCTCGGCCTGCTGCCCTGCGCCTGGGTAACCGTCCAGCGCGGCGGCGCGGGCAAGCAGGAGAAGCACGCGGGCGCCATCTGCCTCACCTGCCAGTTCGGCGCGTGCGGCGGCGCCGTCACCCAGGCGCAGGTGCGCGGCGGCGCGACGCAGCGGGTCACGGCTCCAGGCGAGCGCCGCGCGGGGCGCCCCCCAGTGCAGGGCCAGCGCGGCGGCCTCCTCGGTCTGCGCGGCGGTCAGGCCCGCCGGGAGGGGCAGGTCCGCCGCGCTGAAGGTGGGGGTGGGCAGGCTCAGGGCAGCGCGCAGGTCATCAAGCCGGTGGTCTGGCAGCGGGGCGGTCACGCCCGCCATTGTGCCAGTCGCCGCTGGATTACGCGCTCAGGGCAAGGTCCAGCCCCAGGAAGCGCCACAGGGAGCGTCTGGGCACGCGCAGCCCACTGGGGTGCTCGACGGCGCTCAGGCGGCCGTCGCGGATCCAGCGGCGCACCGTGCGTTCGTGCGTGCCGGTGAAGTCGGCGACCTCGCTGACCTTCAGGAGTTTGGGCATGTTCTGGTACTGGTCGTTCAGGGTCATGGTCGGACCTCCTTCAACGCAGCGGGGCCGCCCGCAGGCAGCCCCGTAACAGATTCGGTGTCTATGTCAGGACGCACGCAGCGCGCCGCAAGGTGTTCGGGAGCGCCGCCCGGCCCGCCGCGCAGGAGCGGCTGAGGCAGGAGGATGTGCAGCGGACGGTTCAACTTGCGTAGAACGTACCACACCGCCTGTCAGCGGGACGTCACAGATCTTGGGGGCTTCTTGAGGCCCCCTGAAGGGGGCGTTGAGGCAGTCCTCACCGCGCCGCGGCCGGCGTGGGAGGAACCACCTGACCACCCGGGACCGCACGTGGAAGGTGCGCCCGGCTGGACAGTCCCGGCATGTGGGCCGCGCGGCGTGCTCTACAGTCAGCGGCGATGAGCGTCCTGTCGCAGCTGTCCGGCACCCTGGTCAACGTCGTCACCGTCCTGCTGGGCACCGCCGTGGGGCTCGCGGTGGGCGGCCGGCTGCCCGAGCGCACGCAGCGCACGCTGCTACAGACGCTGAGTCTGGTGACGCTGTTCATCGGGCTGGACATGGCGGGCAGCCTGAACCGCGTGTCGGGCGGCGCGGTACCGGGCGTGATCCTGGCGCTGGTCAGTCTGGCGCTGGGCGCCGTGATCGGCGAGGCGCTGGGGATCGAGGAGAGCCTGGAACGCCTGGGCGAGACCCTGAAACGCCGCTTCCGGGGCGGGGGCCGCTTCACGGAGGGGTTCGTGGCGGCCAGCCTGCTGTTCTGCATCGGCCCGATGACCGTGATCGGTGGCCTGCAGAACGGCCTGACCGGGGACAGCGCCACGTACGTCCTGAAGGCGACGCTGGACGGCATCGCGGCGCTGGCCCTGGCGGGCGCGTACGGGATCGGGGTGGGGTTCGGCGCGCTGACGGTGCTGGTCGTGCAGGGCGGGATCAGCCTGCTGGCGGGCACCTTCGCCGCCGGGCTGCTGGGCGGCGCGGACCCGCAGCTCCTCAAGACCAACCCGTACGTCCTGCTGATTACGGGGGCGGGCGGCCTGACCATCGTCGGGATCAGCTGGAACCTCATGCTGGCCGGGCTGGGCTTCGATGACCGCCGCGTTAGGGTCGGGAGCCTGCTGCCCGCGCTGCTCATCGCCCCGCTGGCGCTGTGGCTCGCCACCCGCCTGGGCTGAGACGGCCCCGGAGAGCTGCGCAACAGAGCGACCAGGAGAACGCCGGATGCCGGTCGGGCAGGGCCGGGGGTCAGCCTGCGGCGCGGCGGACCTGGGCCTGCCACCACCCGCGGACCCACCCGCGGAACAGCGTGTAGTCGGTGCCCAGCAGGCGGCGCACCTTACGGTCCTTCTCGGCGTTCATGGCAGCCAGTTTCACGTTCAGGGCCCGCGCGCCCGGCCGGTCGAGCGTCCGGGCGGCCTGCGCGTAGGCGCGTTCGCTGCCCGCGAGGCGTTCCAGTTCCCGCACCTGCGCGACCGTCAGGTCCAGCGTGCGGATTAGCCGGTCCCGGTCGGCCCGGCCGGACGGCAGTACGAACAGCCGCGTCAGGACGGGCGAGCCGGGCCAGGGGTCCGACGCGGCCTGCGCGTGCACGGGCAGCAGCGCCAGAAAGAGCAGAAGGGGGCCGCGCATGCCTGCAGGCTAGGCGATGAGGTCCGCCCGTTCACCCCCCGGGGGCTCACGCTGTCCGCAACCGATTCTCATGTTGGGGCGCCGAGGGTCAGGTGGGCTTGAGCAGGTCTTCAGCGTGCCTTGCAGGACGCGTTTTTATCAGCAACCGGTCAGAGAGGCGGGGTACGGTGCGCCTCACCACAAGGAGGCACCACCATGCTGAAACGAACCCTGATCCTGAGTACGCTGCTGCTCGGCGCGGCCAGCGCCAGCCCCGCCAAGATCACCGCGCAGAGCATCATCGTGAACCCCGTCGAGACGAAACTGAACGTGGAAGTCTGGGTGAACAAGGACGCCAGCGGCAAGGCGAACCCCACCTACCGCAAGGGCGAGCCGATCAAGATCGCCGTGAAGACCAACCAGGACGCCTACGTCTACCTGTTCAACATCAACGCGAACGGCGTGGTGGACCTGTTCTTCCCGAACAACTTCGAGGAGAGCAACTTCGTGCAGGGTGGCGTGACCCGCGTGTTCCCGCAGCAGAACGCGAAGTACGGCCTGAACGTCGGCGGACCGAACGGTCAGGACCGCCTGCTGGCGCTGGCCAGCACCAGGGAACTGGACCTGACAGACATCGCGAAATTCGCAAAGGACCAGGGGTTCGCGCAGGTCAGCGTGAAGGGGCAGGAGAACCTCGCGCGGGCGCTGAGCATCGTCGTGAATCCGCTGCCCGCCGACGGCTGGACGACCGACGTGGTCACCTTCAAGGTGGGCGGCACGCCGGTCGCCAACCCCACGCCGGCCATGCCCGGCAGCACGACCGGTACCGTGACGATCACGCCCGGCCAGGGCCAGCAGCCTGCCCCGGCCCAGCCCACACCTGCTCAGCCGACCCCGGCGCAGCCCGCCCAGCCCACGGGGACCATCCAGCCCGGCGAGCGGCAGAACGGCACGCGCGACCAGGCCATGGTGGACGCCTACGCCCGCCTGAAGGGCGACGAGAGCCTCGGTCAGGCCACCACCTACGCCAGCGGCTGGGGCGACGGCCTGTGGCAGAAGTTCAAGGGTGTCGGGGCGTACGGAGACGCCATCCTGCTGCACGCGAACGGCAGCAGCCGCGCCTACGCCGTACACGGCATGCTGCTGGAACGGTACCTGGCGCTCGCCAAGGCCGAGAACGGCGGCACGCGCCCCCCCAGCCGCCTGGGCTGGGCCGCCGGGGATGAGAAGGTCATCCCGCAGAACAGTCTGGGCACCAGCGGCCTGTACGGCTTCTTCCAGAACGGCGCGCTGTACGGTACCGAGAAGTACGGCACGTTCTGGCTGAGCGGGAACGTTCTGAAGACCTATCAGGGTCTGGGCGGCAGCGGGTCCTTCCTGGGCTTCCCCACCCGCGACCAGTACACGGTCAGCGGCGCGTGGGCGGCGGACTTCGAGGGCGGCACCATTCGCACTGTGAACGGCGTGACGAAGGTCTACCGCAAGTAATCCAGCTGTTCAGTGGAGGGACGTCCCGTGTGGGCGTCCCTTCTTCTGGCGGGGGGTTCAGCTCGGCGCGGTGAGCGTCAGTCCGTAGGTGACGGCGCCCGGCGCGCGGCTCAGTTCCCGGAAGCCCAGGTGCTGGTAGAACCCCTGGGCGCGGGTATTGCTCTCCCCCACGCCCAGGTGCACGCCGCGCGCCCCGGCCCCGCGCAGGGCGTCCAGCAGGGTGGTCATCAGCGCCCGGCCCTGGCCGCCTCCCTGAGCGGCGGGCAGCAGGTCGATGTGGAGGTGCGCCGGGTACCCGGTCAGCACGGCCTGCGGCGCGCGGGGCGGCCAGTGAATCAGGTGCGCGATCCGCTCGTCAGGTGTGCGATCGGCGCGGGGGACCCCGGCCGGGTCGGGGTACAGCTCGCGCAGGGGCGGCCACCACTCGCGGTCCAGGGTCGCCTCGAAGGCGGCCGTGTCGGGGACGCCCAGGACGTAGCCCGTCACCTCGCCGCTCCCCTGGTCCTCCAGCACGAACGCGAAACCCGGCGCGTGCGTCAGGTACGGCCCGGCGTACACATGCCCCAGGATCAGGGGGTCGGTGTACAGGTGGGTGGCGTCCTGGCCGCTCGCGCCGGTTTCCAGGCAGATGCGGTACAGCGCGGCGCGGTCGGTCTCGCGGGCGGGGCGCAGGGTGAACATGTCCCACAGTGCAGCACACCGGGCCCGGCCTGGGCCTGCCGGGTGGTGCGAACCTGCCCCACACCCGCATTCTGTTCACAGCGGAATGTAGAATGGGGGCAATGATCGCCTACCTGTCCGGCACTGTCCGGGAAGTCCGAGAGAACAGCGCCGTCGTCGTTGCGGGCGGCGTCGGTTACGAGGTCCAGTGCCCCGTCAGCACCCTGGGGAAGCTGACCGTCGGCGAGACCGCCGAACTGAACACCCGCTTCATCGTGCGCGAGGACGCCCAGCTGCTGTTCGGCTTCCATGACGCCGACAGCGTCCGCGTGTTCGACCTGCTGACCAGCGTCAGCGGCGTGGGGCCCAAGCTGGCGCTGGCGCTGCTGTCCGCCATGCCCGTCAGCGCCCTGGCTGCCGGGTTGCTCGGCGGGGACGTGAAGCTGCTGTCCAGCGTCAGCGGGGTCGGGAAGAAAACCGCCGAGCGGCTCGTGCTGGAACTCCAGGGCAAGGTCCCCGAGCACCTCGCCGCGCCTGCTACGGGGGGCGGCGCGAAGGCCGCGCGGGTCACGAGCACCGCCGGACGCGACGCCGTGGACGCCCTGCTCGCCCTGGGCTTCCGCGAGGCGCAGGTGCGCGGCGTGGTCGCCGAACTTCTCGCCAGTGATCCTGATCTGAGTGCCGACAGCCTGATCCGCAAGAGCCTGGGCAAGCTGCGGTAGCACGCTGGCAGACAGCCTCCTCTCAGGGGTCGGCGCATGGGCCGCTCACCTGCGACCTGATGCAGCCCCGGCCGGGTCAGCCTGGCTGCGGCGTGGACGGTGCCGTCAGCGTCTGGATCAGCCGCGTCCCGAGTTCCGGGGGGAGCAGGCCCGGCAGGGTCAGCTCCTCGAACACGAAGCCGCTGAGGAGGAGGTACCCGGTCAGGAACTCCTCGTCGCCCTGCGTGAAGCCGTGCGCTTCACTGAACTGGCGGCTGAGGATCAGGTTCTCCTGCACGGTGGTGCGGAAGGTGGCCTGGAGGTCCGGGTATCGCCGGGCCAGCAGCCGCAGTTCCAGCAGCGCCAGGGTCGCGTCACGTTCCCGCTGCATGCGGTCCAGCAGGTGCTGGAGGACGGCGGCGTGCCGCGTCGGCTGCGGGTGCTCCAGCGCAGCCGCCAGGGTCTGCGGCTCCGGGCCCAGACGGTTCAGGACGTAGCGGGTGACCTCAAGCAGCAGGTCCGCCCGCGTACGGAAGTAGTTCGCGGCGGTGCCGACGGGCAGGGCAGCCGCCTCGTCCAGGTTGCGGTAGCTCAGCGCGCCTGAGCCCCGCTCGGCCAGGAGGGTGATGGCGGCGTCCAACAGGGCCGCGCGGCGGGCAGGATTCTGTCGCATCACCCATATGCTACACTTGTACCGGTATAACTGTCATTCACAGGAGGTGTGTATGTCACTGACCGCCCTGAGCATCACTGTCCTCAGCGCCGACCTGGTCGGCAGCGCCCGCTTCTACCGCCGTCACTTCGGGTTCACCCCCACCGCCGAACTTGACTGGTTCGTCAGCCTGCGGCACCCGGACCTGCCCGGCCTGCATCTCGACCTGCTGCGCCAGGGCCACCCGGCGGCCGGACCGGTCCTGAGTCGACAACGGACGTCCGGGGTCATGCTGGCCCTGATCGTCCCGGATGTCGAAGCGGACGCCCGCCGACTCGAACAGGCCGGACTGAGCTTCGTTCTGCCCGTCACCACCGAACCGTGGGGGCAGAAACGCGTGCAGCTTCACGCGCCCGACGGCGTGACCGTCGAACTGCTGGAATTCGTGCCGCCGGATCCGGCATGGCTGGCACAACAGTCTGCCACCCCCACCTGACCGCACCCGGCCCCCGGCCCTTCAGAGCCTGTGCATCACTGGGCCCCTGTCCCACCCCGAGCAGGACGGGCACGCGGTCAGCTGAGTGTCTGCAGTCCAGTCCGGCTACTTCCCGACGCAGAAGTTGCGGAACACGGCGTCCACCACGTCCTCCTGCACGTCCCGGCCGGTCAGTTCAGCCAGGGCGCGCAGGGCTTCTTCCAGTTCGTACCCGGCCAGATCGTCCGGGAGGGTTCGGGCCGCCTGGATGTGGGCCAGGGCGCGGCGGGCGGCGTCGGCCTGCCGCTCGGTGGTCAGCCACGCCTCGCCGCGCGCCGTGTCGCCCAGCAGCGCCACCTGGATGGCGCCCCGCAGCGCGGGAAGGCCGGACCCGGTCACGGCGCTGACGTCCAGCGCGGCCGGGTCGCTCCACGCGCCCGGCAGGTCGGCTTTCGTCCGCACGCGGATGACGCGGGCGCCGCTCAGGTCGGCGGGCAGGGCCTCGCGGGGGGCGCTGCCGTCCTCCAGCGCCAGCACCAGATCGGCGGCGCCCGCGAGGCTCAGCGCCTGCCGCACCCCGGCGGCCTCAATGGCGTCCCCGGTCTCGCGGATGCCCGCCGTGTCCACCAGCGTGACGGGCACCCCGGCGAGTTCCACGGCGGCCTCCAGGTAGTCGCGGGTGGTCCCGGCGATGGACGTGACGATGCTGCGCTCGTAGCCCAGCAGGGCGTTCAGGAGGCTGCTCTTGCCGGCGTTGGGCCGCCCGATCAGCGCCAACCGCGCGCCGCGCGTGGCGACCTGCCCGGCCCGCGCGGACGCCAGCAGGTCCCGCAGGTCCGACTCGGCCTGCGCCAGGGGGAGGGTGCGGTCCTCGTCCGGGACGCCCTCCTCGGGGTAGTCCAGCAGGGCCTGGATGGCCGCCAGGGTGCGCGTGACGCCGCGCGCGACGCCGTCCACGCGCTCGCCCAGCGCGCCACTGAGGCCCAGGGTGGCCTGCCGCCGGGCAGTGTCGGTCTGCGCCTCGATGAGGTTCAGGACCGCCTCGGCCTGCGCGAGGTCCAGGCGGCCACTCAGGTACGCGCGCAGCGTGAACTCGCCGGGCCGCGCGGGGCGCGCGCCGCAGTCCAGGGTGGCCTGGAGGACGCGAGCCAGGACGGCGGGACTGCCGTGCGTCTGAAGTTCCGCGACGTCCTCCCCGGTGTAGCTGCGCGGGCCCTTGAAGATCAGGCACAGGCCCTCGTCAAGCACCTCGCCCGAGGCGTCCAGCAGGTGGCCGAACAGGAAGCGGCCGCCGGGCGTGCGCGAGGGGGCGCGTCTGCCCCGGAACACCCGGTCGGCGACGCTCAGCGCGTGGGGGCCGCTGACGCGCACGATGCCCACGCCCGCGCTGCCGGGGGCGGTGGCGATGGCGGCGATGGTGTCTTGCAGGCCGGAGCGGGTCACGCGGGCAGGGTAGCGCACCGCAGCCTCCGGTCACCGTGCCCCCCAGACACCGTGCCCAGCGTCATCGGGCGACGTGATGCCCCGGCGTCCCCGGCCCGGTCGCATCGGCAGGGCGGATACCATGCGGGCGTGAGGATCAACCCGGAGCATCTCGTCACGTTCAGTGTCGTCGCGGAACTGGGGAGTGTCAGCCGCGCCGGGCAGGCCCTGAACCTCAGCCAGCCTGCCGTGAGCGGTCAGCTGCGCGCCCTGCAGGACCAGTTCGGGCAGCCGCTGTACGTCCGCCACGGGCGCGGCGTGGCCCTCACCGAGGCCGGCGAGCGGCTGCTTCCGCACGCGCAGGCGATCGCCCGCAACCTCGCGGAGGTCGCCGGGCAGATCAGCGGCGCGCGGCAACGCCCGGCGGCGGCGCTGCGGGTGGGTCTCTCCTTCGCCCTGAGCGAGCACTCAAGCGCCCTAGTCCGCCGGGCCCGCACGGCCAGGCTGCACCTGCGGGTCGTGGCGCGGCCCGCCGGAACGCTGATCGAGGAGGTCCGCGCCGGGCGGCTGGGCGCGGCGCTGATCGTCACGTCGCCGCAGCGGGCGGTGGACGACCTGGACCTGCACCGCGTCGGGGAGGACCAGCTGCGGCTGGTCACGCCGCCCGGCCATCCGCTGTCGGGGCTGGGGTACGTGGCGCCGCACGCGCTGCGTGGCGAGACGCTGCTGTGGTCCGCGCGGGGCAGCGGCGTGCGCCGTCAGGCCGAGCGGCTGCTGGACGGCGTGGGCGTCAGTGCGGCGCAGGGTCTGGAACTGGGGAGCCTGTGGGGGGTGCTCGCGGGCGTGCGGGGCGGGGACGGCGTGGCGATCATGCCCGCGGGGTTCGTCGCGCGGGACGTGCAGCTGGGCGCGGTCGCCAGCGTGGGCCTGGAAGCCCCGGCCGTGACGGTCGCGCACACGCTGGTCACGGCGCCCGCCGCGCTGCTGTCCGCGGAGGTCCGCGCGCTCGTGGCGCTGCTGCGGACCTCATGAGGCGCCGCCTTCATGGGGCGGCCGGGTTTCTCATGCGGGCGCTCTAGCATGCCCGGTATGCGTCTTTCCCTGCCCGTCACCCTGAGCCTCGCCCTGCTCGGCCCGGCGTCCCTGGCCCAGACGGCACCTGCACAGTCGGCCCCAGCACAGTCGGCACCTGCGGCGCCCGCCAAGGCCCCGGCTGCGTCGGCCACCACGAACCGGGCGGTCAGTGCCCTGGCGGTCGAGGTGGGCGCGGTCGTGAAGGGTCGCCTCCTGGACTGCCCGGACAGCCTGAAACTCAGTGTGAACGCCGTGTGCCTGTACGTACAGACGCCCGCCGCGACGCTGCGCCCCCTGGTGAAGGGCAAACTGGCCGCGCGCGCGGGGGACTGGAAGACCACCGGGAAGGCCAGCGTGCTGCTGATGAAGGACGCCCCGGCGAACTTCGTGATGCTCAGCGCCCTGAACGACAAGGAAACGCTGGTCGTCGTGGATGCCGCGCCCACCGCGAAGGCCGCCGCCGCGCCCGCCAAGGTGGCCGTGCCAGCCGGGGTGGTCAAGGGGCAGCCGTACGTGCTGGGCAGCGATCTGGTCGGCGTGGTGAAGGTCACCGCGCTGGGCGGCGGGAAGTACCGCCTGTCGAACGCCGACCAGGGCACCCTGACCGTCACGGTGGGCGTGCGCGCCGCGCAGACCGACGCGGGCGCGGTGGAACTGCCTCTGGCGCCTGCCACGGACGGCAGGAATCTGATCTTCCCGCTGGCGGGCCTGCGCGCGCTGGGCTGCACGACCACCCCGAACGGCGGCGTGCTGACCGTGGCGTGCGGGTCGGACAGCGTGGGCCTGAAACCCATCGTGTTCTGAGCGACCGCAGCGCGAAGGGGGGGGAGGCCAGCGGGTCTCCCCCCTTTCGCGCCGCGGACGGGACCTTCACGTGTTCTTAGGGGTGGAACCTTCCGGGCTGCCACCGCGTTCTGGTGGGCGGTAAGCTTCGGCACAAGCCCCACTTTCCCCAGGAGGAACCACCATGAGCATCCTTGACCGCCTGTCGCGCCTGCTGCGCGCGAACGTGAACGACCTGATCAGCAAGGCCGAGGACCCCGGCAAGATCATCGAGCAGGCCCTGCGTGACATGCGCGCCGCGTACGCCGAGGCGCGCAGCGAGGTGGCCGACGCCATGAGCCAGAACGCCAAACTGGAACGCGAGGCGAACACCAACCGGCGCATGGCCAGCGAGTACGAGAAGAAGGCCGAGGAGGCCCTGCGCGGCGGCAGCGAGGATCTGGCGCGCGAGGCGCTGCGCCGCTCGCAGAACGCCAAGGACCTCGCGGCGGGCTTCGAGGAGCAGTTGCAGGTGCAGTCGGGCACCGTCGAGCAGCTGAAAACCCAGCTGCGCGCGCTGGAAGCCAAGATCGACGAGATGGAAAGCAAGAAGTCCCTGCTGGCGGCCCGGCAGAAGACCGCGCAGGCCGGGGCGACCCTGGACCGCGTGTCGGGTTTCGACAAGGCGGGCGGCGCCATGGACGCCTTCGAGGAGATGGAACAGAAGGTCTCCGGCATGGAGGACCGCAACCGCGCCATGCAGGATCTGCGCAAGGAGAACGACTTCGACGCGCAGCTCAAGGACCTGGGGCGCACCCAGGCGCTTGACGACGCCATGGCGGCCCTGAAGGCCAAGGTACAGGGCGGAGGCGGCAGCAGCGGCAGCTGAACAGGTCACGGTGGGGCGCGCGGGCGAGAGCTGGTGCGCCCCTCTCCTATGACGCAGGGCAGTCCAGGGGTCGGAGGACGATGATGCGGACACGGATCGGCAAGGGACGCGCGGCGCTGCTGGCCGCGCTGCTGGGCACAGGCGGCTGGGCTGCCGGGCAGACTGCGGGCACGGTGGCCACGTCGCAGGGCCCGGTGCAGGGCGTCACGAAGGGCGCCGTCACGCAGTACCTGGGCCTGCCGTACGCCGCGCCGCCCACCGGGCCGAACCGCTGGCGGCCACCCCAGGCGGGACCCACCTGGACGGCGCCCCGAGCGGCCGATCAGCTGGGTTCCGCCTGCGCGCAGGTGATCTCGGCGCTGTTCGCCGGTCCGGGCGAACAGGTGGGGGACGTGAAGGGTCAGGAGGACTGCCTGTTCCTGAACGTGTACGTGCCGCAGGGCCGCGCGGGGCCGCTGCCCGTGATGGTCTGGATTCACGGTGGGGCGTTCGTGAACGGCTCGGGCGGCGCGTACGACGCGTCGGAACTCGCGCGGCGCGAGGGCGTGATCGTGGTCACCCTGAACTACCGCCTGGGGCCGCTGGGCTTCCTGGCACTGCCGGAACTGGACGCCGAGTCCACGGACGGCACGAGCGGCAATTACGGCTTCATGGATCAGCAGGCGGCGCTGCGCTGGGTGCAGGCGAACATCGCGGCGTTCGGGGGCGACCGGCAGAACGTCACCCTGTTCGGCGAGTCGGCCGGTGGGTACAGCATCTGCACGCACCTCGCGTCGCCCGGCTCGGCGGGCCTGTTCCAGAAGGCCGTGATCATGAGCGGATTGTGCGGCAGTCCGGGCAACACGGTCTCCGCGTCCGAGGCGGCGCAGCGGAACGTGGCGTACGCCGCGCGCCTGGGCTGCCGGAAGGACACGCTGGCGTGCCTGCGCACCCTGGACCCGGCGCGGCTGGCCAGCATCAAGGTGCCGGGCGTGCGCCCGCTGTCGAATCTGGTGTGGGCCCCGGTGTACGGGGGTGAGGTGCTGCCCCGTCCGCTGCTGGAGACCTTCCAGAACGGGGTGTTCAACAAGGTGCCGGTCGTGGCGGGCACCACCCGGGATGAGGGGCGCCTGTTCGTGAAGGTCGGGGTGCCCGAGGGCCGCACCATGTCGCTGCCGCTGTACTGGGGCGCGGCGGGGCTGCTGACCGGCGCGCCGAACGTGACCCGCGCGCTGCGCGAGTACCCGGGCCGGGGCGAGGGCACGCCCGCGCTGGCGTTCTCGAACCTGTTCACGGACGCGGTCTTCGCCTGCCCGGCCGTGAACGTGGCAGGCGCCCTGGCGCGCTTCGTGCCGGTGTACGCCTATGAGTTCGCCGATCCGCAGGCCGCGACCGAGATTCCCAGCCCGCCGGACCTGCCGGGGATGGGTTCGGCGCACTCGGCTGAGCTGGTGTACCTGTTCCGCACGCGGCTGCCGGGGCTGGGCAACCCGGCGGCATTCACGCCAGCGCAGGCCAGACTGGCGGACGCCTTCGCGGGGAGCTTCGGCGCCTTCGCGCGCACCCGGCAGCCGGGCTGGACGGCATACGACGCGGCGCGGGGCAACGTGCAGGTCTTCACGCCGTCGGGCAACGCGCCGAGCACGACGTTCGCGCAGGATCACAGGTGTGACTTCTGGAATGGCCTGAAGCTGCCGTGACGCCGTCACGGGGGAGGTGGCCGCGCGTATGCGTCGCGGCTCCCTCCCTCTTTGGGGGGACGTTCGTCAGGGGAACTTCGTGTTTGCTGACAGAATGAGGGCAATGAGGCGTTCTAAGCTTGGTGCCATGCCCGCCCCCCGTTTCCCACGTGCAGCCGTCCTGGCCGGTGCGCTGTGCGCCGCGCTGGGGTCGTGCGCCCCGCAGGCGACCACCCCCGGTACGGTGCAGAGCAGCACGCCGCTGACCCGCGCGTCGTTCTACCCGCAGGAGACCGGGCTGGCGTGGGCGTACCTCCCGGAGGGCGAGGTGGCAGGCGGCGCGCCGTACGTGGTGCAGAACCTCGGCCCGACGCTGTTCGGCGGGGAGGCGGTGAGTGCCACGCGCATGACCGGGCGCGGGGCGGACCAGACGTGGTACCGCGTGACCGACGCGCAGGGCGTGAAGCTGCTGGGTATCCGCAAGCCGGGCGTGACCGTGCGGCTGCAACCGGCGTGGCTGGAGTACCCCGCGCCGGACGCGTGGCGGGCGGGCCTGACGTGGCAGGGGCAGAGTCAGGTTTCGCTCGTCGCGGACGACGGGACC
This sequence comes from Deinococcus soli (ex Cha et al. 2016), assembly GCF_001007995.1. Classification (NCBI taxonomy): domain Bacteria; kingdom Thermotogati; phylum Deinococcota; class Deinococci; order Deinococcales; family Deinococcaceae; genus Deinococcus; species Deinococcus soli (ex Cha et al. 2016). The sequence continues at coordinate 787,329 of NZ_CP011389.1, forward strand.
GTGAAGGGCAGCGGCACGCTGTCGTACTCTTACCTGGTGCAGGAACGCCGCACGGTGAGTACGCCGGGCGGGCGTTTCGACGTGTGGGTGGTGACGCGCCAGATCAGCGACACGGTGGGCGGGCTGTTCCCGGCCACGCAGCAGCTGTGGTTCACGCCTTTCGTGGGCGAGGTGCGCACGCCCGAGGGGCTGCTCCTGACAGAGCGGAACTTCGCCCCGCGTTCAGGAGGACAACCATGACCGATTCCGTGAAACCGTCCGGCACGCCGCTGCTAGACCGCGTGAGCAGCCCCGATGACCTCAAGACCCTCTCCCGTGAGCAGCTGCCCGCGCTGGCGCAGGAACTGCGGGACGAGATCACGCGGGTGTGCTCGGTGGGCGGGCTGCACCTCGCGTCGTCGCTGGGCGCGACCGACCTGATCGTGGCGCTGCACTACGTCCTGAACTCTCCGCGTGACCGGATCCTCTTCGACGTGGGGCATCAGGCGTACGCGCACAAGATGCTCACCGGCCGCCGCGACCAGATGGCGACCGTGAAGAAGGAGGGGGGCCTGTCGGGCTTCACGAAGATCAGCGAGTCTCCCCACGACGCGATCACGGTCGGGCACGCCAGCACCAGCCTGGCCAACGCGCTGGGCATGGCGATGGCCCGCGACGCGCTGGGCCAGGACTACAAGGTCGCCGCCGTGATCGGGGACGGCAGCCTGACGGGCGGCATGGCCTTGGCGGCGCTGAACACCATCGGAGACATGAACCGCAAGATGCTGATCGTCCTGAACGACAACGAGATGAGCATCAGCGAGAACGTCGGCGCGATGAACAAGTTCATGCGTGGCCTGCAGGTGCAGAAATGGTTCCAGGAGGGCGAGGGCGCCGGCAAGAAGGCCATGGAGGCCGTCAGCAAACCCCTGGCGAGCTTCATGAGCCGCGCCAAGAGCAGCACGCGGCACTTCTTCGACCCGGCCAGCGTGAACCCCTTCGCGGCGATGGGCGTGCGCTACGTGGGGCCGGTGGACGGCCACAACGTGCAGGAACTCGTGTGGCTCATGGAACGCCTCGTGGATCTGGACGGACCGACCATCCTGCACGTCGTCACGAAGAAGGGCAAGGGCCTCAGCTACGCCGAGGCCGACCCCATCTACTGGCACGGTCCGGGCAAGTTCGACCCCAGCACCGGCGAGTTCAGCGCCAGCAAAGCGTACTCGTGGAGCAACGCCTTCGGGGACGCCATGACCGAACTGGCCGCGCAGGACCCGCGCTCGTTCGTGATCACGCCTGCCATGCGCGAGGGCAGCGGACTCGTCGGGTACTCGAAGGCGCACCCGAACCGCTACCTGGACGTGGGGATCGCCGAGGAGGTCGCCGTGACCGCCGCCGCCGGGATGGCCCTTCAGGGCCTGCGCCCCGTCGTGGCGATCTACTCGTCGTTCCTGCAGCGCGCGTACGATCAGGTGCTGCACGACGTGGCCATCGAGCACCTGAACGTCACGTTCGCCATTGACCGCGCCGGGATCGTGGGCGCGGACGGCGCGACGCACAACGGCGTGTTCGACCTGAGCTTCCTGCGCTCGATTCCCGGCGTCCGCATTGGCCTGCCCAAGGACGCGGTAGAACTGCGCGGCATGCTGAAGTACGCGCAGACGCACGACGGCCCCTTCGCGGTCCGCTACCCGCGCGGCAACACCACGCCCGTTCCAGAGGGCACCTGGCCGGAACTGGAGTGGGGCACCTGGGAGCGCGTCAAGGACGGCACGGACGTGGTCATCCTGGCGGGCGGCAAGGGCCTGGAGTACGCGCAGAAGGCCGCCACCGGACTGGACGGCGTAGGCGTCGTGAACGCCCGCTTCGTCAAACCCTTGGATGAGGCGATGCTGCGCGACGTGGCCCGCAGCGCCCGCGCGATCATCACCGTCGAGGACAACACCGTGGTCGGCGGCTTCGGCAGCGCCGTGCTGGAATTCCTGAATGCCGAGCGGCTCAAGACCCCTGTGCGCGTCCTGGGCATCCCCGACGAATTCCAGGAACACGCGACCGTCGAGAGCGTCCACGCCCGCAGCGGCATCGACGCGCAGGCCATCCGCACCGTGCTGGCCGAACTCGGCGTCGACGTCCCGCTGGGCGTGTAACAGGTCAAAAGTTGATGGTTGATAGAGGGCTGCTCCCTTCTCTCAACCATCAACCTTTGACCATCTACCCCCTGACCTCGCCGCTGCCTTGCACGACCCACTTCGTGGTGGTCAGTTCGCGCAGGCCCATGGGGCCGCGGGCGTGGAGTTTCTGGGTGCTGATGGCGACCTCCGCGCCCAGGCCGAGTTGCCCGCCGTCGTTGAAGCGGGGGCTGGCGTTCACGATCACGGCGGCACTGTCCACGTCCTCGATGAACCGCTGCGCCTGCGCGGCGTCGCGGGTGAGGATCACATCGGTGTGGTTGCCTCGCGCGGCGATGAAGTCCAGCGCCTCCTCGAAGGAGGCCACAGTTTTCACGCTGGCGGTCAGGGCCAGGAATTCCGTGCCGTAGTCGGCGTCCGTGGCAGGTTCGGTGGTGATCCCCGCAGCACTCAGGGCCGCGTGGGCGGGCGGGTCGGCCCGCAGGGTCACGCCGTGCGTCTGGAGATCGCGGGCGATGTCCGGCAGGGCGTCCAGGGCCTCCTCGTGAATCAGGAGGGTGTCCAGGGCGTTGCAGGCGCTGGGTTTCTGCACCTTCGCGTTCCGCACGATCTCCAGGGCACGCGCGCGGTCCTCGGGGTTGCGGGTGAAACTGGGGTCCAGGTACACGTGCACCACGCCGATGCCGCCCACGATGACGGGCACGGTGGCATTCTCCACGCAGTAGCGGTGCAGTCCGGCCCCGCCACGCGGGATGATCGCGTCCACCAGATCATCCAGTTTCAGGAGTTCCAGCATGCGCTCGCGGGCCGGGTCGCGGATGACCTGCGCGGCGTCTGCCGGCAGACCCTGCTCTCGCAGCGCGGCGTGAATGACGTCCTCCAGCGCGGCGTTGCTGCGCACCGTCTCCTTGCCGCCGCGCAGGATCACGGCGTTCCCACTCATCAGGGCCAGCGCGGCGACGTCCACGGTCACGTTGGGTCGGCTCTCGTAGATGACGCCCAGCACACCCAGCGGCACGCGGCGGGTGCTCACGCGGATGCCGCTCGGCTGCACCTGCGCGGGGGTGGTCTCCCCCACCGGGTCGGGCAGGCGCGACACGGCCTCCACGTCCGCGGCGATGCCGTCCAGCAGGCGGGCGTCCAGGCGCAGGCGGGCCACCATCGGCTCGGGTAGCCCGGCCTCCAGCGCGGCCTGCACGTCCTGCGCGTTCGCGGCCAGGATGCCAGCAGCGTTGGCACGCAGTCCGGCGGCAATGGTGTGCAGCGCGGCCACCTTGCGCGCGGTGGGCAGCGACCGCAGCACGCGGGCGGCGGCACGGGCCCGCACGCCCATCTCCCGGACGCTCAGGTTGTGGGGGGACGACTCACTCATCCCGCCAGCGTAGCGCGCCCCTCCCGTCCGGCCCGGCGCGCGGTGCAGACTTCCGACAGCTTCTGCGTTCAGTGTGCGCTGGGTTGCCCACGGGCCTCACGGGCCTCCGGTAAGGTGGGGGGCATGACCACCGAGTTGCAAGCTGCCCCTACGCCCGCGCCCACGGCGCATTCGGAGGCGCTGTTCGCGCGCGCGCGGGCCGTCACGCCGGGCGGGGTGAACAGTCCGGTGCGGGCCTTCCGCAGCGTGGGCGGCACGCCGCGCTTCATCGCCCGCGCGGACGGCGCGTACCTGACCGACGCGGACGGCACGCGCCTGCTGGATTACATCGGGTCGTGGGGGCCGATGATCCTGGGGCACAACCACCCGGCGGTGCGGGGGGCGATCGCGGACGCGCTCCAGTACGGCACGAGTTTCGGCGCGCCCGGCGAGCGCGAGGTGCTGCTGGCGGAGCTGGTGACGCGCCTGACGGGCGTGGACCGCGTGCGTTTCGTGAGCAGCGGCACCGAGGCGACCATGAGCGCGCTGCGGCTGGCGCGGGGCGTGACGGGCCGGAAGTTCATCGTGAAGTTCCGCGGGAACTACCACGGGCACGCAGACGGCCTGCTCGTGGAGGCCGGGAGTGGCCTGCTGACGAACGCGGACGGGGCGCTGGGCGCGGCCGCCCCGAGCAGCGCGGGCGTGCCCGAGGAGTACGCGGGCCTGACGCTGGTGAGCGAGTACAACGATCCGGCGGCGCTGGACGCCCTGATGGCCGCGCGCGGGTCGGAGGTGGCGGCGGTGATCTTCGAGCCGGTGGTGGGGAACGCCGGGGTGCTGATTCCCACGCCGGAGTTCCTGGCGGCGCTGCACCGCGTGAAGACCCACGGGGCGCTGCTGATCGCGGACGAGGTCATGACCGGCTTCCGCCTGTCGCTGGGCGGCGCGACGGGCCTGCTGGGTCTGCGTCCGGACCTGATCTGCTGGGGCAAGATCATCGGTGGTGGCCTGCCGGTGGGCGCTTACGGGGGCCGCGCCGAGGTGATGGATTTCGTGTCGCCGCAGGGCCCGGTGTATCAGGCGGGGACGCTCAGCGGGAACCCGCTGGCGATGGCGGCGGGCCTCGCGACCCTGAGTGCGCTGGAGGCCGACCCGGACCTGTACGCGCGGCTCGGGGCGTACACCACCGCTCTGGCCGACGGCCTGCGCGACGCGGCGTCAGCGGCGGGCGTGCCGATCAGCATCAACCACATCGGCAGCATGCTGACCGCCTTCCACCTGGACGCACCGGACGGCAGCGTGCGGACGTACACGGACGCCGCCGCCAGTGACACGAAGGCCTTCGCCCGCTGGTTCCAGGGCATGCTGGGCCGGGGCGTGTACTGGGCACCCAGCCAGTTCGAGAGCATCTTCGTGAGCGGCGTGCACGGCGACGCGGAACTGAACGCGACACTGGATGCCGCGCGCGCCGCTTACGTGGATCTCGGCCGGGAGTTGGGCGCGTGACCCTGGTCACCCAGACGGCGCAGGTGCGGCAGATCCTCACCGAGCACAAGGTGATCGCCGTGGTGGGCTTCCACCATGACGCGATGAAACCCGCGTACTACGTGCCGGAGTACATGCACCGCCAGGGCTACACGATCATCCCGGTGAATCCGGCGCTGGCGGCGCGCGGCGAGAGCTACTTCGGGCAGAAAGCCGTGGCGACTCTCGCGGAGATCACGACCCCGGTGGACATCGTGGACGTGTTCCGCCGCAGCGACAAGGTACGCGAGCACCTGCCGGACATCCTGGCCATGCCGACCCCGCCGAAGGTCGTGTGGTTGCAGCTCGGCATCCGCGACGACGTGACCGCCCGTGACCTCGCGGCGCGCGGGATCGACGTCGTGCAGGACCGTTGCCTGCTCGCCGATCACCGGGCGCTGCTCTAACGCATGCCGGACGTGCTGATGGTCGGTGCGGGCCTGGGTGGGCTGGCGGCGGCGCGTGACCTGGGCGCGGCGGGACAGAGCGTCACGCTGCTGGACAAGGCGCGGGGCGTGTCGGGCCGCGCCGCCACCCGCCGCGTGACCCTCCCCGACGGGCGGGAGGCGCGGCTGGATCACGGGGCGCGGTTCTTCACCGCCCGGCACGACCGCACCCGCGCGCTGGCCGAGGCGGGGGTGCGGGAAGGCTGGAACGCCGAGTGGACGCGCGGCATTCCCCGCTGGGAAGAAGGAAACGTCCATGGCGGTGGCGACGGGCACCCCCGCTACGCACCCCCGCAGGGCCTCAGCACCCTGGGCCGCACCCTCGCACGCGGTCTGGAGGTCACCACGGGCGTGACGGTCACCAGCCTGGAACGCCGCCCGGACGGCTGGCGTGTCCACACCCGTGACGGTGCCACCTGGGAGGCGGGGACGCTCCTCCTGAACCTGCCCGCGCCGCAGCTGGCCCCACTCCTGGCGGACCTCGACCTGCGCGGCAGCGACTCCGAGGGCACCGCCGAACGGGTCGCCACCGTCGAATACGCGCCGTGCTGGGCCGCGGGCGTCGTGCTGGAGCGCGAGCTGGAGGCCAGCTGGCCCGCCCTGCGCGCCGATCATCCCGTGCTGGAGTGGCTGGCCCGCGAGCACACCAAACGCCCCGCCGGGCACCCGCCCGCGCTGACGCTGCACGCCACACCCGACTGGAGCCGCGCGAACATCGACCGCACCCCGGACGAGGTGCTGCCCGACCTGCTACGCGCCGCCGCCGAGATCACGGGCGAACTCTCCCCCGCCCTGCACACCTTCGCGCACCGCTGGCGCTACGCCATCCCCACCCGCCCCGCGCCCGGTCCCTGCCACTGGGATCCGGAATTACGCCTCGGCTGGTGCGGCGACTGGTTCACCCCCGACGAGCACGGCCCCCGCGTGGAAAACGCACTCCTCAGCGGCTGGACCCTCGCCCGCCGCGTCACGGGAACGTGAAGGGCCGAGAGTCAAAAGGTCTGAGGGTCCAAGGCTTCGACGATTGGACCCTCAGACCTTTTGACCCTTGGACGCTGTTCAGTCGGCGCTGACCGCTTCTCGTTCCTGCACGGGTTCGCCGAGCATGGCGTGGACGCTGGCGGTCCAGCCGTCGTCGCTGAGGGTGCGCCAGTGGTGCGCCCACTGCCAGCGGCGGTAGGCGTCGGCGGCGGCCTCCAGGGTGCCGGGGTTCAGCAGGGGGTTGGCGGGTGGGGCGCTGAGGTGGTGGCGGCTGAGGCTGCCTTCGAGTTCCGCGAGGGTCTTGGGGCCGAACGCGAAGGCGAGGCTGGCCGCGGGGCGCGTCCCGGTGGCGTACAGCCAGCCGCGCAGGGTGTCCTCGGGCGGCAGGGCGTACAGGATGAGTTCCCCGCCGGGGTGTGCATCAGCAGTGGTGACGAGGGTGAGGCCTGGGACGTTGTCGCGCAGGTACGCGGCGACGGGACCCTCGGCGTAGGCGCTGGCTCCGGCGCGCAGGTGTTCCATGGCGGCTTTGGGGTTCAGGCGCGGGGTGGGCCGTTCCGGGGTGGGGGCGTCGAGGTCGATGGTGCCGGGGGCGCGCAGGGCCTGCCCGTGGAATTCCAGTCGGGTCTGGCCGCGCCATTCGCTGCTGACGAGGTGCGCGCCCAGGTCGCGTTCTCCGGCGGCGTCATCGGTCTCGTCGAATTTGATGCCGCGCAGGCCCGCGACCTTGAACTGGAGGCTGTTGCCTTTCTTGCCGACCAGCCGGGTCTCGGTGAGGGGTTCGCGCAGGTGCCACAGCGGCAGGGCGTGCCCCTCGCCGAAGGGCTCGAAAGTGTGCGTCTCCTGAAGCAGGTCGAGGCTGGCGGCCAGCGCGGGCAGCGGCGCGTCCAGGCGGACCCGCGGGGCGGGGGTGGGGAACTGCCGGGCGTACGCGTGGATGCGGTCGCGGAAGGCGCCGAGGTTCGCGTCGTCAATGGCGAATCCGGCGGCGCCGGAGTGCCCGCCGTAGCGTTTCAGGAGGTCGTGGCTGTAGCGCAGGCCCTCGACGGCGCTGATGCCGGGTGTGGACCGCACCGAGCCCTTGCCCTGCGCGACAATGAACACAGGTTTGTGGTACGCGTCCACGAGTTTGCTGGCGACAATGCCCATGACGCCCGCGTGCCAGTCGGGGTGCGTGACGACCAGCGCGGGTTCGCCTGGATCGGCGAGGGTTAGAGCGTGCTGGAACATGTCGTCCTGGAGTTTGCGGCGTTCCTGGTTGCGGATTTCCAGGTATTCCGCGAGGCGGCTGGCGTCGTGCGCGCTGGGGGTGGTCAGCAGGTCCAGCGCCACGTCGGCCTCGCCGAGGCGTCCGGCGGCGTTGATGCGCGGCGCGAGGATGAACGCCACGTCCCGCGCGGTGGGGCGCTTCACGCGGCCCGAGTCGAGCAGCGCGCGCAGGCCCGGCAGGGTCGTGTCCTTCAGCGCGTCCAGTCCGGCGCGGACCAGGGCGCGGTTCTCCCCGATGAGAGGCGCGACGTCCGCGACGGTGCCCAGGGTCGCCAGGGCGCTCAGGGCGCGCGGTTCCGGCAGCCCAAGTTCCTCATGAACGGCCCAGAGGAGGTGGTACGCGACGCCCGCCCCGGTCAGGTTGTGCAGGTCGTGGTCGTAGCCGTCGGTCAGGCGCGGGTGGACGACCAGCGCGTCCGGGAAGTCGTCGCCCGGCGCGTGGTGGTCCGTGACGATGACCTGCACGCCCCGCGCGACCAGGGCCGCGACCTCCTCGACGTTCGTCACGCCGCAGTCCACGGTGACCAGCAGGTCGCAGGCGGCCGCGTGCTCCTCGACCTTGTCCGGGTGAACGCCGTACCCCTCGTTCAGTCGGTGCGGGATGAAGCCGTGCACGTTCGCACCCAGGTCCCGCAGGCCCAGGACCAGGGTGGCGGTGGCGCTCACGCCGTCCGCGTCGTAGTCCCCGTGGATGCGGATGCGCTGCTTCGCCTTGACGGCAGTCACGATCCGCCGGGCGGCCTCGCGCAGCGCCGGGTTCGGCGTCAGCGTCAGTGGCGGGTCCAGCAGCGCGGGCGTGAGGTGCCGCCCGGTGAGGACCTGGGCCAGTGGAGGCGACACTCGCCACTCCTGCATGACGCGCAGCAGCTCCTCGCGGCTGGCGGGCGGCGCGAGCACCCAGCGGGGTGCGGTCACGGGGTGACCTCGACGTCACCCGCGACCTCGGTGGGCATCACCGAACCGAGGCGCGCCTGGAGGGTCGCGGTCAGGCGGTCCTCAGCCTGCCGCCTCAGGCGGGCCTCGCGGCCGCGGCGCACCCGTTCCCGCCACAGGCCGGGCAGCAGCAGCAGCGTCGCGAACAACACCCCCAGCGCCAGGAAGATCGCCACGCCCGCCCCGACCGGCACGGTCAGTTCGCCGCTGCCGGTGGGCAGGGGCAGGCGAACCACGCCGGGGTTCTCCAGCGTGACCAGCGCGAGGTAGGCGGCAATGCCCAGCAGCAGCAGCACCTGAATGAACGAAACGAGCCGCATCACCGTGCAGTGTAGCCCGCATGCGTGAGGGGCACCGTGCCGCGCCCGCCATGTGAAAACCCCCGGCCGCGTGGCCGGGGGTCGCAACCCTGGAGGGGCGTGGGCTTAGAAGTAGAACTTCACGCCGGTCTTGATGCCGTTGCTCAGGCCATTGCTGGCGCTGCTGTCAAGTCCGGTCGCGTAACCCTTGTTGCTGGTGTAGTAGCGTCCGTTGTACTCGGCGAAGACGGCGATGCTGTCAGTCACATTGAAGTCAACGCCCGCAATGGCATTCACGTACACGTCGCTGGTGTTCTGGGCAGTGTTACCGCGCTGCTGGCCGCTGGTCAGACCCAGACCCGCACCGACGTATGGCGTGATGCGGCTGCCGGTGTTCAGTGCGTAGGTAGCGTTGGCGTCCACGCTCACAGCGTTCCAGCCAGCCTGGTAGTCCGCACTGATGCGGGCACCCACCGGGCCAACGACGTTATTCTTGCCGACCACAACGCCGCCGTTCAGGCAGTAATTCACGTTGCTAGCCCTGTTGCTCAGGTCCTTGCACTCGGAGCCACTGCCGGCCATCTTCGCACCGACATTCACACCAGCGTAAATGTCGCGGGCGGGCGCGGTGGTGGGGGTGGGTTCACCGATCACGACGGTGGTGCCGGTGCTGGGAGCGGGGGTGGTGACGGTGCCCGTGGTGCTGGTGCTGGCACCGGCAGGGCCCTGGGGGCCAGCGGGGCCGGCAGGACCCTGGGGGCCGGTGGGGCCTGCGGGGCCCTGGGGGCCGGCGGGGATGTTGCGGATGGCGGCTTCCAGCGCGTCGATGCGGGCGTTCAGCGCGGCGACGTCGGTGCTGGCGGTGCCGCTTCCCATGCCGTTGATCTTTGCCTCGAGGGCGTCGATGCGGGCCTGCTGGTCGGCGGTGAGCTTCTCGAGGTCGGTGACGCGGCTGGCGATGGCGGCCAGCTCAGTGCTGACTTCCTGCATGCCGTTGGCGATGGTGGTCATGTCGGTCGCGCCGAAGCCGCAGCCGCTCAGCGCGCCGGTCTGCAGGGCGCGGTAGAAGATGAGGGCAGCCTGGTAGCGGGTGAGGTTCTCGTTGCCGCGGAAGGTGCCGTCGGGGAAGCCCTGGATCAGACCGCACTGGACGATCTTGTCCACGGCGTCCTTGGCCCAGTGACCGGCGGGCACGTCGCTCAGGGTGACCTGGGCGGGGGCGGCGGTCGTGGTGGTGGTCTGGGCGCTGGCTGCGCCGAGGCTGAGGGCCAGGGTGGACGCGATGATCAGTGATTTGCGCATGTTGAGTTCTCCTTCGGTCTGAATCGGAAACGACAGCACAATGTGACGCGTTCCTCTGCGCTTCACGGTAGGCAGGGGGGGTGAGGTCTTTGTGAACAGCTCGCCGTGCTTGGCTCGACATGGAGGGGTTATATGAGTCGAATCTGACATTTCTCTTCAACGTGAGCGTCCCGTGACAGAACGGCACTCCGGGATGAGGGGCGCCGCATGCGTGCCCAGCGACCTAGACCGGCTGCGTCGTGAGAAACCTGTCGGAGTGGTCATGCCCGGCGTTCATGAGCTTTCGCTCACGGTCTGTAGGCGCTCCTGGCCGGTAGGCGTGGCGGGGCGGTCCCCCTATACTCCGGCGCATGAGTCAGATTCACGTTCGTGCCCAGCCCGGCGACGTTGCTCCTTATGTCCTGCTTCCCGGTGATCCCAACCGCGCGCGGCACATTGCCGAGACGTACCTGGAGGGCGCCCGCGAGTACACCAGTCACCGGCAGCTGCTGGGCTTCACGGGCACGTATCAGGGCGTGCGGGTCAGCGTGCAGACGACCGGGATGGGCTGCCCGAGCGCGGCGATCGTCGCGGAGGAACTCGCGCGGCTGGGCGCGCGGACGCTGATCCGCGTGGGCACGCTGGGCGGCGCGACCCCCAGCGTGGCGCCGGGTGATCTGGTGATCGCCACGGCGGCCGTGCCGAACGACGGCACCACCCGGCAGATGCTGGGCGGCGCGCCGTACGCACCTGCCGCGAGTTTCGAGGTCGTTGAGGCCAGCGTGCAGGCGGCCCGCGCCAGCGGCGCGCCGCACCACGTGGGGCTGGTCATGACCGAGGATGCCTTCTACGCCAGCACGCCCGAGCATGCGCGGCTGTGGGCGGGGCGGGGCGTGCTCGGCTTCGAGATGGAGGCCAGCGCCATCTTCCTGGTGGCGGCGCAGCGGGGTCTGCGCGCGGCGTGCCTGACGGCGTGCAGCAACGACATCGGCGATCCGCAACTGGTGCCGGATGACGTGCTGGCCGCCGGGGTGGACCGCATGGTGCGCGTGGCTCTGGACGCCATCGTGACGCTCGCCGCGCGCGACTGAGCATTCCTGCTGCGTGGGGGGCCGTCCACCTGGGCGGCTCCCTTTCTGTTTCGATCGCCTTTGTGCGGGGAGCGCGCTGTGGCAGGATACTTGCATGACCCAACTGGATGAATTCGAGTTCAACAACGTGCAGATTGACCAGCATGGCCCCATCGCGGTCCTGACCATCAACCGCCCCCGCGCGCTGAACGCCCTGAGTGCCGACACCCTCTCGGAGATCGCGCAGGCCGTGAACCTGATCGTGGAGGACGCCGAGGTGGGCGCGCTGATCATCACGGGCGCCGGGGACAAGGCGTTCGTGGCGGGCGCGGACATCAGCGAGTTCGAGAACCTCGAGGGTGTGTACGACGGCCGCGAGCTGTCCCTGGCCGGGCAGGACGTCATGCATCAGATCTCCTCGCTGCCCATTCCGGTGATTGCGGCTGTGAACGGCTTCGCGCTGGGCGGCGGGCTGGAACTGGCGCTGGCGTGCGACGTGCGCGTGGCCGCCACGACCGCCCGGCTGGGCCTGCCCGAGGTGTCTCTGGGCCTGATCCCGGGATTCGGTGGCACGCAGCGCCTCGCGCGGCTGGTCGGCGCGGGCCGCGCGCTGGACCTGATGCTCACGGCCCGTCAGGTGAAGGCCGACGAGGCGCTGAGCATGGGCCTCGTGAACTACGTCGCGGACGACGCCCTGACCAAGGCGCGCGAGGTGGCCGAACTGATGCTGAAGAACGCCCCGATCGCGCTGTCCCTCGTCAAGGAGGCGGTGCGCCGCGGGATGGACACCACCCTGGAGGCGGGCCTGGAGGTCGAGGCGGACCTGTTCGGCATGACGGTCGCCACGAAGGACTTCCGTGAGGGGGTGGACGCCTTCATGAACAAGCGCCGCGCGGAGTTCCAGGGTGAATGAGGACGGCATGGGGGGAGGCGAGCAGAAGTTCCGCCTGCAGGTCGAGGGCGGCAAGGTCAGCGACGTTGCGGGCCGTGAGGACAGCGACGCGCCCGCTGCGAAGACCCGCGTGGTCGAGTTCACCACCCCCCGTTCGAAACTGATCGAGGAGGCCAATCAGGCGATCCGCACCGACCTGCGCGACTACCCGCGTGCGCTCGCCGCGTACGACGCGCTGCGGGGCGACCCGGAGGCCCTGGCGCACTGGGACATGGCGAACTACATCACCATGCGCAAGCTGGGCTACAACGACCACGGGCGCGTGCACGCGTTCATCACGGGCGCGGCGGGCATGGCGATCACGGAACTCCTGCTTGAAGGTGGCGTGCGCACCGACATCATGGAGAGTGGCGTCGGGGACGCGGACGACGTGTTCCTGACCGTCATCCTGGGCACGATGCTGCACGACATCGGCAACCAGATTCACCGGGTGGGGCACGAGGCGCACGGCGTGGCGCTGGCCCTGCCGATCCTTGACCGGATCATGACGCCGCTGTACCCCGACCCGTTCAAGCGCGTGAAGGTGCGCTCGTTCATCCTGGGTGCCATCAACTGCCACGACCTGAACCCCGCGCCGCTGACCATGGAAGGCGGCATCGTGGCCGTCGCGGACGGGACGGACATCACCAAGGGCCGGGGCCGCAAGGCGTTCAGCCTGGGCAGCGTGGACATCCACTCGATCAGTGCGCTGGCGGTGGATCAGGTGGTCATCGAACGCGGGCGGGACAAGCCGGTCCTGATCAGCGTGACCATGAACAACTCCGGCGGGATCTTCCAAGTGGAGGAGATCCTGGCGCCCAAGGTGATCCGCACGCCCATGCGCCGCTTCGTGGACCTGCGCGCCACCACCCGCCCCGAGGGCGAGGAGCAGATCCTCTCGCGCGTGCGGCTGGACGGCGACCACTTCGTGATGGACCTCGAGAGCGGCGCGCAGGTCGAGGTCGAGGTGATGGACACGCAGAAGCAGGTGCAGCAGGCCGTCGCGAATAACCTGGGCATCAGCAGCGAGACCCGCTGAACCAACCCGAGAAGAGGGGACCCCGACCGTGTGGCCAGGGCCCCCTCTTCTGCGGCGGGTTACTTCTTCGCGCCGGGCAGCGGTGTCGTGCGGGCCGGGCCGCCGTCGATGCCGCCGCTGCGGTGGGTGCCCTCGCCGCCTGCTGCGCGGCCCTCCAGGTCGCTGTCCCCGTCGTTGTTCGGGGTGCCCTGGCGGTCCTCGAAGTCACTGCCGCCCAGCATGCCGTCCTGGAAGCCCGGCTGGTCGTTCGGGTTACTGCTGTCGGCACTGGCGGCCCCGCGCAGCAGGTCCTCGGTAGCCATCTTGTCGTTCAGCAGTTCGCCGGTGGTGCCGTCGTCCCGGATCTCGCCTTCTGGGGCGTACTCGCGCGTGTCGTCTCGTGTCATGTTCCGGAGGGTACGGGCTGCGGGCCCCTGCGCGGGTGGGGAAAGCGGGGGGACGACCTTCATGATCCCGCCCTGCGCGACGGCCGGTCAGCTGCGCGCGCCGTGACCATCCGAAACCGCCTATACTTGACTGTCTATGACGAAGGATCGCATCACCATGACCCAGCGCGGGTACGACAAACTGGTCGAAACCCTGCACTTCCTGAAAACCACCAAACGCGAGGAGATCTCCGAGAACATGGGCCGCGCCATCGAGGACGGCGACCTGCGCGAGAGCGCCGCGTACGACGAGGCCCGCATGCAGCAGAGCGAGAACGAGGCCCGCATCTCCGAACTGGAGCGGCAGCTGGAACGCGCCCTGATCATCGAGGAGGACGCCACGGGCGGCGCCGGGCTGGGCGCGAAGGTCCGCGTGCGCGACGCCAAGGGCAAGGAGCACCACTTCGAACTGGTCGGCACGTACGAGGTGGACGTCCTGAAAGGCAAGATCAGCGACGCCAGCCCCATCGGCAAGGCCCTCGCCGGACGCCGCGCCGGAGAGAAGGTCACCGTGCAGCTCCCGAAGGGCAGCGCCGAGTTCGAGATCCTCAGCGTCGACTACCAGTAAGCGGCGCGCCGGGCCACGCCTCCCCCCCTACCGGGTGAAGGGAGGCGTCCGCGTTTGTGGGTACACTGACCGCACCGCATGCACCGCCTGATCCGCCCCCTGCTGCCGCTGCTCGTGTGCGGCGCGGCCCACGCCTCGCCTGCGTGGGTGGTGCCCGTCACGAAACTGTACCCGGTCCCCAACCAGACCAGCGCGCCGGTCCGCACCCTCAATGCCCGCACGGCGCTGAACCTGAACCGCTGTTACGCCCTGTGGTGCGACGTGCAGTTCGGCGCGACGCGCGGGTGGGTGCTGCGGGCCGCCGTGAACACCGCCGGCGACTGCCGCCGCCTCGTGCCGCTGGGCCTGAAGGACCTGCGGCGCACCGAGGCCGCGTACCACACCAACCGCGACCCGAACCGCGACGGCGTCGCGTGCGACGCGCTGGACCGCCCCCTGCTGGGACGCTGACCCCCTCGTATGGACTCCGGTGAACAGGTTGGGAAATCCTGTCAACCCGAGCGGATGTGCCTCGTAGAGCTGCGTAGCACAGGAGACGCAACGCGGGTTCCGGTCGTGGAGTGGGCAACCCGGTGAAGTTCCAGGTTGTCACCGAAACAGACGAAATCCGTATCACACGCCGCCCACACCGGACCTTGAGGGGGCGTTGAGGTACGTCCCACACTGCCAAAAGCACTACAAACAGCGCGGGGTCGCGCCGCGACACTGTGCGCGTTGCACCTGCTCCAATGACGCCCGGCGCGGTCAAACCCCGGGCCTCTGGCGGACCGTGCAACCTGATCCTCCATCCCCGCCCCTGCCCCGGCAGGGGTGTTTCCGTGTTGGTCGGCGCCGAATGAGGCCACAGGGGTAAGCGGGTACGCAGCGGGCGCCCCGGTCATGTTCCGGGCCGCAGGTGCCGGGGCGGGCGCGGCCCTGTACACTGTCAGGGTTGCCGCGCCGTGCCAAGTGGCGCGTGGAAGGAGTCTGTATGGGTCTTGCTATTGGTATCGTCGGTCTGCCCAACGTGGGCAAAAGCACGCTGTTCAACGCCATCACGCGCGCCGGGGCGCTCGCCGCGAACTACCCGTTCGCGACGATCGAGCCGAACGTGGGTCGCGTGACCGTCCCGGACGAGCGTCTCGCCGCGCTGAGCCGGGTGTTCACGAAGGGTGAGCGCGTCCCGCCGATCATCCCGACGTTCGTGGAGTTCGTGGACATTGCGGGCCTCGTGAAGGGTGCCAGCAAGGGCGAGGGCCTGGGGAACCAGTTCCTGGCGAACATCCGCGAGGTGGACGCCATCGCGCACGTCGTGCGCTGCTTCGAGGACGGGAACGTCATTCACGTCGCGGGCCGCGTGGACCCCATCGACGACATCGAGACGATCAACACCGAACTGATCCTCGCGGACCTGGGCGGCCTGGAAAAACGCCTCCAGAACCTCCAGAAGAAGGCCAAGGGGAACGACAAGGACGCAAAAGAGCAGGCGGATCTGGCCGAGCAGATCATCGCCGTGCTGGCCGAGGGCAAACCCGCCCGCGCCGGGACGTACGACGCGCCCATCCCCAAGGAGTTCGGGCTGATCACCACCAAACCCGTGATCTACGTCGCGAACGTCGGCGAGGACAACCTGACCGAGGACAACGAGTACGTGCAGAAGGTCCGCGAGTACGCCGCCGCCGAGGGCGCGCAGGTCGTGAAGATCAGCGCGCAGATCGAGGGTGAACTGGCCGAGATGCCCGAGGACGAGGCCCGCGCGTTCCTGGAGGAACTGGGCGTGCAGGAGAGCGGCCTGGACCAGCTGGTCACGGTCGGGTACGACACGCTGGGCCTGATCACGTTCATCACGAGCGGCGAGAAGGAAGTGCGCGCCTGGACGATCCGCCGCGGCGAGAAGGCCCCGGAGGCCGCCGGGGAGATCCACAGCGACCTGGAACGCGGCTTCATCCGCGCCGAGGTCATTGAGTGGGACAAGATGGTCGAGGCCGGCGGCTGGGCGAACGCCAAGAGCAAGGGCTGGGTGCGGACCGAAGGCAAGGAGTATGTCATGAAGGACGGCGACATCATGAACGTCCTGCACAACATGTGATCCCTCCGGTGGAACGGTCTGCGAGGACCGTTTCACCCGAGCGGATGCGAGCAGGAGTCGGGGGGGTTCCGGGCGTGGAGTGGGCAGATCGGTGGTGTTCCGATCTGCCCACGCAACAGACGGAATCCGCTTGCAGGCTGTGTGGAGGGGCGCCGGAGACCGAACCTCCGGCCCCCTCCTGCTTTATTGTCCTGGGGTGAGGCGGTCGGCTTCGCGCACGGTGACGTAGGGGATGAGGCCCTGGGCGCGGGCCTGGGCGTACGTGCGGGTGGTCAGGGCGGGCTGGTCGGCGTAGTCCACGGTGAACACGGGTTTCCCGGCGGCCTTCCACAGGGCGTAGTCGGCAAGCAGCGTGTCGCGGCGGACGGCCTCGGTGGGCTGGTTGGTGGCGTAGACGAAGGTTTCCTCGCTGCCCAGGGCGTCCACGCAGGCGGCGTAGCGGGGGTCGCGGATGAGTTCGGCGGCGTTCTGCGGCACGATCAGGAACCCGTCGCGGCGAGCGCGGGCATGCGCGGCGAGGCGGCACACCCACGCGACCATCTCGGCGCGGGCGGCGGGCCATTCCGGGTGCTGTTCGTAGGCGTCGATCAGGTCCAGGTACGCGCCGTGGAAGCCCTGGTCGATGACGCGGTCCAGTTCCCGCAGCGTCAGCGCCTGCCAGTCGGCGTCCCAGTAGGCCACGTCGTAGTTGCCGGGCCAGTCGGGCTGTTCGCTCAGCAGCCAGGCGGGGGTGCCGGGGCGCCAGCCGGGCTGCCAGTACGGGCGGTACGCCTCGGCGGCCCCGACGCTCAGGTAGCCCAGAAGGACGTGCGCGCGGGCGGCCTGCGCGACCTCCGGGGCGGGCCAGGGGCGGGTGTCGTCGTCCAGGGTGTCCACGACGATCACGTCGAACGAGGAGGCGGCCACGCGCGTCAGGCGGTCGGCGCCGTACCCGGTCAGCTGGTAGCCCCAGGTGCGGGCAGCGGTCAGCGGCATGGGCGCGGGCGTGACGGGCGCCCCGGCTCCGGGTGGGTTCTGTCCGGCCTGCGCGGGCGGGGAGGCGCAGGCGGACAGCAGGAGAAGCGCGGGCCACATGCAAGCCGGGAGCGTCATGCCGGGACCGCGCCCGGGTCCGGGTGGGCGTCCGGGTTCAGCAGGGCGTTCAGGGCGTCCGTGAAGGTGTGCCGCAGCCTGAAGCCGCTGGCGTGCAGGCGTTCCAGGCTGGCCTGCTGCCACGGCACGTCGCCACTGCGGGGGCTGCCGGGGGCGTCCTCCAGCACCTCGCCGTCGTAGCCGAGTTGCGTGGCGAGGCCGGTCACGATGTCGCGTACGGGCCGGGCCTCGCCGCTGCCGACGTTCACGGCGCCGCCCAGCGCCCCCTGCGGGAGAGCCGTCAGGGCGTGGGTGACGGCGCGGGCGACGTCGCGGGCATCCACGAAGTCCCGGTACGCGCCCAGCGGCCCGAAGCGCACGCTGCGCTGCCCGGCGGCCCGCGCGGCGCGCAGGGTGGCGGCGGCGCGGCCCGGCAGGGTTCCCTCGCCCAGCCCGGCGCCCAGTGGGTTCGTGAGGCGCAGCGCGGCCGCCTGCACCCGCCCGGCCCGCACGGCCTCCTCGATCAGGGCGGTGCCCGCCAGTTTGCTCGCCCCGTAGGGGCTGAGGGGCCGGGCGGGGTCGTCCTCGCGGCTGGCGTGCCCGTGCGGTGTGCGGCCATACTCGGCGGCGGAGGACAGGTGCACCAGGGGCAGGTCGGCGCGCGTGGCGGCGTCCAGCGCGCGCGCGACGAGCAGCACGTTCGCGCGGGTCAGGTCCGGGAGTGTGCCGGCGGTGAGGCCTGCCGCGTTCACGATGGCCTGCGCGCCGCGCGTCAGGCTATCCCAGGTGGCCTCCGGGGCGTCCGTCAGCGCCGCGCCGGACGCCGCACGGACGGTCCAGCCCTCGGCGCGCAGCTGCGCCGCGACGTGACGGCCCAGGAAGCCGCTCGCCCCGATCAGGAGGGCGGTGCGGGGGGTGGGGGATTCGGTCATGCACAACCTCCGAACTGGGAGAGGCGGGCCGGGCGGGGTGTGAAAAATCATACACCACCTCACCCGCCCGGCCCCGCTCAGCCGCGCAGGTCGTCCAGGGTCGCGTACCCGCCCACGAACAGCGCCACCCGCAGCTCGTGGATGAAGTTCGCCAGCCACGCCTCGGCGGCGTCGGCGCTGTGCAGCGCGGGCTCCAGCAGCGGGCGGGCCACCGCGACCACCTCGGCACCCAGGCACAGGGCGCGCGCGGCGTCCAGGCCGGTACGGATGCCGCCCGACGCGATCAGCGGCACACCCGGCGCGGCCAGTCGCGCGTCCCGCAGCGCCTGCGCGGTCGGCACACCCAGGTCGCACAGGTCCGGCGTGCGGACCTCCCCGTGATGCACGAGCTGCTCCACCCGCGCCCAGCTCGTGCCGCCCGCGCCCGCCACGTCCAGCGCCGCGAACCCCAGCGGGGCTGCCAGCGCCGCTGACGCGGCGTCCAGCCCGTGCCCGACCTCCTTGAGGATCACCGGGAAGTCCAGCGCCGGGATCACCTCCGCCAGTCGGTCGCGCAGGCCCGCCCAGCGGGTATCCCCGCCCGGTTGCAGCGCCTCCTGCAGTGGATTGACGTGAATGGCCAGCGCGTCCGCCCCGACCTCCCGCACCGCGCGCCGCGCCTGCTCCGGGCCGTAGCCCAGCAGGAACTGCGCGCCGCCCAGGTTCCCGATCAGGGGAATGTCCGGCGCGACGTTCCGCACCTGAAAGGACGCGGCCGACTCCGGGCGTTCCAGCATCACGCGCTGCGAGCCGAGCATCATGCCGATCCCCAGCCGCTGCGCCGCCACGGCGAGGTTGCGGTTGATGCGGCCCGCCGCCTCGGCCCCACCGGTCATCGCACCGATCAGGACCGGCGCGGCCAGCGGACGGCCCAGAAACGACGTGCGCAGGTCCACGTCCTCCAGGTTGCGCTCGGGCAGCGCCCGGTACGGCCACACCACGTCCTCCAGTCCGGTCGTCTGCCGCGCGTACTGACTGTCGGGCCGCAGGCACGCCTCGATGTGCCGCAGTTTGCGGGTCTGAATGGCAGTCGGTTCGGGCGTACTCACGCCGCCCAGCGTACCCGGCGCCCGGCGCCCGGGACTGTCGCGCGGCACGCCGAGCGCACAGGTGTTGACAGATCCGGAAACGGGAGATACTATTCCTGAGCACTGAACGCGGCAACGCGAAGAAAGAGCGAAAAGAAGAACCAGAGTAACGCAGGGTAGAGCAGTCTGGTAGCTCGTCGGGCTCATAACCCGGAGGTCGCAGGTTCAAATCCTGTCCCTGCAACCAAACGCCCCCACTTCGGTGGGGGTTTCTTCTGTTGTGCCTACCACACGGGACGGCCGCCCCGGGAACGAACGCGCCGCGTGTGGCGTACTGAGGCGCGTGAGTCTCGCGTTCCTGATCTTCCTCGTCGCGTGGGTGATCGGCATGATCGGCACCTTCGTGCCCGCCCTGCCCGCCACCGCCATCATCTTCATCGGCAGTGTCGCCGCCACCCTGGTGGACGGCTTTCAGCCCTGGCCGGACCTACCGTTCCTGATCACCTTCGGGGTCATCACGGTCCTGATCGGCATGATCGACAACGTCGCCTCCGCCTGGGGCGCCCGCAAGTACGGCGGCAGCAAACAGGCTGTGTGGGGCGCCATCATCGGCGGGATCGTGGGCATCCTGCCGATCATTCCCTTCGGCCTGATCGTCGGGCCGCTGCTGGGCGCCCTGACCGCCGAACTGCTGATCGTGCGCAAGGCGCCCATGGACGCGCTGCGCAGCGCCTGGGGCACCCTGATCGGCCTGCTCGCCGGGATCGCCGCGAAGGTCGTCCTGCACCTCCTGATCGGCCTGTACGAACTGTGGCGCCTGTGGGACCCTGCCAAGAGCGTGTTCTGAGAGCATCCCCCCTCTTCCCCGCCCCGCCCACCCGCGGGGCGGTTTTCTTTCAGCGGGCCAGGAGCACGGGGGTGAGCGCGATGAAGCCCACCGCCAGCGCGGGCAGCAGCGGCAACAGCGCGCCCAGCGCCGCGCGGCCCGAGTGGCCCGTCAGTTCGCGGAACGCGACGAACGCCAGCCCGGACTGCACCAGCGGCGCCACCAGCGTGACCACCAGCAGCAGGAACGCCGCCGAGGTCGTCTTCAGGCCCGCCAGCCCCAGCCGCTGCGCCGCGTTCGGGTCCTTCCCCACCGCTGCCAGCGCGTCGGCGGCCGGGCGCCAAGCGCCCTCCGGAATCAGGAAGCTCAGGACGATCACGAGCACGTACAGCGGCGGCAGCAGCGCGAAGGTCGCGCCGAACACCTCCGCCGGGCGACCCGCGCGGCCCGCACCCAGCAGACCCAGGCCCCACATCAACCCGAACGTGAACATGGACAGGAATGCCCCGCCGATCACGTTCAGCGCGTGCGATGCGAGCGGGGACGCGCCGCCCGCCACCTCGGCCGCGAGGTTCACCGCCGGGCGCACCAGCGCCGCGTACGCCCCGCCGGACAGCACCGCCGCGACCGCCACCACACCCAGGTACCGCCACGCGAGCGGCTCGGTCGGCGCGAGCGCACGGGCGAACAGGCGCGGCCCGGCCAGGATCGAGGCGGGCAGCGGCGCCTCGGGAACAGGGGCGGGAGGGGCAGTCGGGCGGGAACGGGCCATCCGCAGCATGCTACCCGCTGACCGGGGCGGGTGCCGGAGTCGGATGCCCTGCCGGTCCGCCCGTCAACCTCCGCCTGTCATACGGATTCCGTCTGTTTCGTTCACAACCCGGAACCACACCGGGTTGCCAACTCCACGCCCGGAACCCGCTTTGCTCCTTCTCGCATCCGCTCGGGTTGAAAGTTTTTGCAAACCTTTCAACCGGAGCCCTTATCAGCCGTTGCGGGCGCGCCACCACGCCCACGCCAGCACGACCAGCGCGACGTACACCAGCACGATCAGCGCCGCGCCCACCGCGCTGCGGGCCAGTTTCTGCGGGTGTGCCGCCGCCTCGCGCCGCGCGTCCGCGAGCACCTCTGGCGGAATCAATCGCAGCGCCACCCACAACCCCGCCGGGACGAGCAGCAGGTCGTCCAGCTGCCCCAGCACCGGGATGAAGTCCGGGATCAGGTCGATGGGGCTCAGCGCGTACGCGAGGACCAGCAGCGCCCACGCCCGCGCGTACCAGGGCGTGCGCGGGTCGCGCGCCGCGAGGCTCAGGGCGAGCAGTTCCGCCTTCAGGTGCCGCGCGAACGCCCGCAGCCGCGCCCACAGGCCAGCACGGGCCGGGTCGGTCATCGCAGCGCGCCGCGCAGGTCCGTGAGCCACTGCGCCACGCCTGGCAGGGTCAGCGCCCCCGCACTCAGGCCGAACAGCAGCATGATCACGAACGCGCCGCTCAGCCAGGGGCCGGGCGCGCTGCGCTCCTGCGGGTCCGCCTTCGGGGTCAGCCACAGGTGCAGCACGACGAGCACCACCGTCCCGAACAGCGCCGCACCCCCGGCCAGCGGCAGGCGCAGCGCCTCGTTCTTCAGCAGTTCGGTCGCCCGCTCCGGGTCGGACGGGAGGCGCCCGGCGAGCAGCGTGCCCAGTCCCACCGCGAGGGTGTTGTTCAGCGCGTGCACGATCACGCCGTTCCACAGGCTGCCCGTGTGCTGCACCACCCTCGCCAGCACGTACGCGAGCGGAATGATCCCCACGATGCTGGCGGGCACCCCGTGCGCCAGCGAGAACACCAGCGTGCTCGTGACCGCCGCCACCGTGAACCCCGCCGCCCGCTCGTGCCCGCGCATCAGCAGGCCCCGGAATGCGACCTCCTCCGCGAAGGGGATCAGGAGGCCCGCCGCGAGCAGCAGCACCCACACGTCCGCCCCCTGACTCAGGAACTGCGGCACCGCGTTCGCGGACGACGGCACCAGCGTCACGAACGCCAGCACGAACGCCCGCGACGCCAGGAACGCCAGCGCGAACGCCGCCAGCGCCACGCCCCATGCGGGCGGCGTCCGCCAGCGCGAATCCCGCAGCAGCGCATTCATCGTGTCCCGGAACGCCGTGAACGCCACGAGCACCACCACCGCGAACGCCCCCAGCAGCGCCAGCCCCAGCGGCGCCCCCACGCCCATCAGCAGCGCCGATACCACGTTCTGCACCAGCAGCAGCGTCAGCGCCGCCCGGTTCCCGCTGACCGCCCGCACCCCGGCGGGCACAGCAGGTGGAACGGGCGGCACACTGGGCGCGACAGGCTCTGGAACGGTCATGCCCCCGAGCCTACCGCGCCCACCCCGCACAGGGCGTCAACGGAAAGTTGAGAGGTGGGAAGTGGGAAGAGCGTGTCCGCGAACTGCGCCCCCATGTCAAG
Organism: Deinococcus soli (ex Cha et al. 2016); assembly: GCF_001007995.1. Taxonomy (NCBI): domain Bacteria; kingdom Thermotogati; phylum Deinococcota; class Deinococci; order Deinococcales; family Deinococcaceae; genus Deinococcus; species Deinococcus soli (ex Cha et al. 2016). The sequence goes on from NZ_CP011389.1 coordinate 809,968, forward strand.
TGTCAAGCCCTCACCGCGCCCCGTCTCCCCTACGCCGTCAGCACGCGGATCGCACCGGCCAGCGCCTCGTCATCCACCTGATGGTGCAGCACGAACCGGACGCTGTCCGGGCCCAGCGCGTTGCACAGGACGCCCTGCTCGGTCCAGCGGGCGGCGTGCGCGGCGGCGTCCGGCACGGCGGCGTAGATGATGTTCGTCTGCACGGCGCTCAGGTTCACGTCGAAGCCCGCGTTCACGAGGGCGTGGGCCAGTTCACGGGTGCGGCGGTGATCCTCCGCCAGCCGCGCGGGGCCCTCGCGCAGGGCCACCAGCGCCGCCGCCGCCAGCACGCCCGCCTGCCGCATGCCGCCGCCCATCATCTTGCGGTAGCGGTGCGCCTGCCGCATCTGGGCCGCGCTGCCGACGAGCACACTGCCCACCGGGGCGCCCAGGCCCTTGGACAGGCACACGCTGACCGTGTCGAACAGGCCCGTCACGTCCCGCAGCGGCACATCCAACGCCACCGCCGCGTTCACCACCCGCGCGCCGTCCAGATGCAGCGGCAGCCCCTCCTCGGTCGCCACCGCGCGAATTCCCGCCAGGACATCCAGCGGGATCACGGTGCCGCCCGCCTTGTTGTGCGTGTTCTCCAGGCTGATCAGCCCGCTGGGCGACTGGTGGATGCTGCGGCGGATCGCGGCGCGCACGTCCTCCGGGGCGGGCACGCCCAGCGGCGCAGGCACGAAGCGCGGCACCACGCCACTGAACGTCGCCATCATGCCCAGTTCCCACTCGTAGATGTGCGAGCCCTCCGCGCAGATGACCTCCTCGCCCCGCCGGGTGTGCAGCGCGATCGCCACCTGATTCGTCATGGTGCCCGACGGCATGAACAGCCCCGCCTCGTGCCCGGTCAGGCGCGCCACCTCCGCCTGCAACTCGTTCACGGTCGGGTCCTCGCCATACACGTCGTCGCCCACCGGCGCCTGCGCCATCGCCTCGCGCATGGCAGGCGTGGGCGTCGTGACGGTATCGGAACGCAGATCGGCAATCAGGCGGGCGGGGTCAGTCATGCCCCGGATGCTACGCCCCGCCGCACCCAAAGTGGGACGCGCACCAGGACAGGAGGTGGTATGCCTGGACGATGCGCCCCTGGCTGCTCCTCCTGCCGCTGCTGGTCGCCTGTCACGCCCCGGCTGGCACCCTCCCGCCGGAACTGGCGCGGCTGGCCGGTCGGGACGCCTGGGTGTACGGCGGCGGCCCGCTGCGCTGCGTCCGGGGGAACGGCACCACCGAGTACACCGTGCCGCTGAGCACCCCGGTCCGGGTCACGCAGGTCGAGCAGACCGGCCCGCGCGAGGTTGAAATCGGCGTGAAAGGACACGTCCGCGAGCAAAGAACGCCGCAGGCCATCATCCTCACCCTCGAACCGCAGGACCCGGTGGAACCCATCTCAGGCAGCAGCGGGAACGGGCCTCTCCCCCGCTGGTGGCAGGGACTGGAGGTGAAGTCCTGCACGACGTTCCGTGTCGCCTTCGTGGACGAGACGCACCTGAACCGCACGCTGAGCTTCACGCCTCCACCAGGTGACGTGCAGCGCCTCAGCAGCCAGCCCCGCGCCTCCAGCGTCGGGCTGAGCGCCACGCAACTCCTGTGGCTGCGCGGCCCGCCCGACGAACCCCTGACCGACGTGGAGACCCTGCGGCGCGCCCCCACCTGGACGGTCATCGGCGGAGTGCCCTACGGAGATCAGGTCACCACCTTCCACAACGGCCGCGTCGTCCGGGAGACCTTCCCGGGCATGGGACCCTGAACGGCTCCGCTACGCCCCGGCGAGTTCGCCCTGCCGCGCCTCGATGATCTTCTTCGCGAGGGGTTCCGGGACGGGCTGGTACCCGTGGGGTTTGAGGCTGAACGCGCCGCGGTCGCCGGTCAGGGAGCGCAGGTCGGCGCTGTAGGTCTGGAGTTCCGCCTGGGGGACGAGGGCGGTGACGACGATGACGGTCCCTTCGGGGTCCATGCCCTGCACGCGGGCGCGGCGGGTCTGGAGGTCGCTGATGAGGTCCCCGGTGAACGAGGCGGGCGCGCGGACGCGCAGTTGCATGATGGGTTCCAGCAGGCCCGGGCGGGCGCCCGTGACGGCGTTTTTCAGGGCGAGGCTTCCGGCGGTGCGGAAGGCGATGTCGCTGCTGTCCACGTCGTGGTAGCTGCCGTCGAGGACGGTGACGTGCACGTCCTGCATGGGGTACCCGGCGAGTGCGCCGCGCTGCATGGCGTCCTGCACGCCCTTCTCGATGCTGGGGATGTACTTGCTGGGAATGGCGCCGCCCACGACGGCGGACCGGAACGCGAAGCCTGGGCCGGGCTCGATGCGGATGCGGCAGTCGCCGTACTGGCCGTGCCCGCCGCTCTGTTTCTTGTGTTTGCCCTGCGCTTCGGCGGGGGCGTGGATGGTCTCGCGGTACGGGATGCGGGGTGGGGTGGTGGTCACGGTGACGCCCTGCGCGGCCAGTTTCTCCACGGCGATGCCCAGGTGCATGTCGCCCATGCCGGACAGCAACTGCTCGCCCGTCTGCGGTTCGCGGGCGTAGTGGAGGGTGGGGTCCTCCTCGCGCAGCTTGGCGAGGGCCGCGCCGAGTTTGTCCTCGTCCTGGCGGGTGGCGGGGTGAATGGCGACGGTGTGGACGGGGTCGGGCAGCCACAGCGGGTCGTACGTGATGGGCCGGGCGGGGTCGGCGAGGGTGTCCCCGGCGTGCAGGTCCGGGAGTTTCGTCAGCACGCCGATGCTTCCGGCGGGCAGTTCGGGCACCTCGGTGAGGTCCTTGCCGTTCGGGACGTACAGGTGCATGGGGCGCACGTCCAGGTCCTGCGAGGTGTTGCGCAGCGTGTCGCCGGGGCGCAGAGTGCCGCTCCACACGCGGACGTACGCGACCTTCCCCACGAACGGGTCGATGGACACCCGCCACACCCGCGCGCTCAGGGGGGCGTCCGGGGTGGGCTCGCGGGTCTGGCCGTCCACGCCGGTCAGCGGGCCGCGTTCACGGGCGCTGCGCAGGCCCCGCACCATCAGGTGCAGCAGCGCGTCCAGGCCCACGCCGGTCACGGCACTGACGGGCAGCACCGGGTAGAGGGTGCCCGCGTGAACGGCCCGCAGGTACGCCGCCTCCAGCTCGTCGTCCCCGATGGGTTCGCCCTCCAGGTAGCGGCCCATCAGGTCGTCGTCCGTCTCCACGATGGCGTCGAGCAGTGCGTCCCGCGCCTCGCGCAGCGCGCCGGTCAGGGTGGGGGGCAGCTCCTGCGGGGGGCTCACCTCGCCGGTCAGGACGTTCACCACGCCCCGGAAGTCTGGCCCCTCCCCCACCGGCAGGAACGTCGCCGCGACCGGCCCCTTCAGGCTGGCCCGCACGTCGGCGAGCACCGTGAAGAAATCCGCCCGGTCCCGGTCCATGCGGTTGACGACCACCACGCGCGGCATGCCGAAACGGTCGGCGGTCGCCCAGGCCCGCTCGGTGCCGACCTCCACGCCGCCCACCGCGCTGACGAGCACGAGCACGCTGTCTGCCGCGCGGATGCCGCCGCGGATCTCCCGCACGAAATCCGCGAAGCCCGGCGTGTCCAGCACCGTCACGTCCGTGCCCTCGTGGGTCAGGCGCAGCACCCCGGTCTGGATCGAGAAGCCGTGCGCCTTCTCCGCGTCCGTGTGGTCGCTGCGGGTCGTGCCGTCCTCCACGCGGCCCATGCGCGAAATGACCCCGCTGCGGTGCAGCAGGGCCTCGGCCAGCGTCGTCTTTCCGGTGCCGCTGTGCGCGGCCAGACTCACGATGCGGTGAGGCACGAAAGATCACCATTCCTTTCCCGGAGACCCCCGGGACGGGCAGCAGCGACCGGCGAACGCACGCGGGCAACAGGGATTGTGGTGCGGCCAGTGTACACCCGGTCAGCGGGCCACCCCCGGCCTCCCCTGCCGCGCCGCCGGGTATCCTGCGCCCCATGAGTGAGGGTTCCGCTGAGGCGCAGGGTGACGTGCTGGTCACGCCGGACGGGTCGCGCACCGCCCTGAACGCCCGGTTCGGCGAGGCGTACGGGTCGCGGCACGGCGCGGCGTCGCAGGCGCGGCATGTGTTCGTGGAGGGCACCGGCACGCACGAGCACCCCGCCCCGCGCGTGCTGGAGGTGGGCTTCGGAGTGGGCGTGAACGCCCGCGCGACCCTGGCCCGCTGCGCGGCGCGCGGCGTGCCGCTGGTGTACCACGCGTTCGAGTTCGACCCGGCCCCCCGCGCCCTGCTGCGGGACGTGGCACGGGGCGGGGAGGCCGAGGCTCACCCCGCGTGGCGGGCGCTGCTGGACGCGTGGCCCGAATCGGGCGGCGGCAGCGGTGAGATCGAGGTCACGGCGGGCGGCGCGACCCTGCGCGTCACGTTCGCTGACGTCCTGACCGCCGACCTGCCCGGCGGCTGGGCGACCGCGCTGTACCTGGACGGCTTCTCGCCGAGCCGCAATCCAGACGTGTGGACGCCGGAATTCACCGCGCGGCTGGCCCACACCCTCGCGCCGGGGGGCGTGCTGGGCACGTACAGCGCCGCCGGGCACGTGCGCCGCTCGCTGGAGGCCGCCGGGCTGCGCGTGGACCGCCGCCCCGGCGCGCCCGGCAAACGCGAGTGCCTGCGCGCGATCCGGGAAATGGGCAGTGGGCAGTGGGCAGTGGAGGAAGGCACGCCTTGAACGTCATCGTGATCGGGGCGGGCATCGCCGGGGCGTCGGTCGCCTATTTCCTGGGCCGGGCGGGCGCGCAGGTCACGGTCGTGGATGCGGGCGCGCACCGCGCGAGCGACGTGCCCAGCGCCCTGATCAACCCGGTGCGCGGCCAGTCGGGCGGCGTGGACGCCCGCGCGCTGGACGGCATGCGCTTCACGTGGACGCTCCTGCGCGACCTCAAGGCAGCGGGGCACGCGGTCCCGCACGCGCAGTTGGGCGTGCTGCGGCCCATCCCGGACGACCGCGCCCGCGCCCGCTTCGAACGGAACCTCCCCGCCGCGCTGAATCACGCGTGGCTGAGCTCGGCAGACGCGCCGGAACCCCTGGCGCCCGGCTGGGGGCACGTCCTGCACCTCCCAGACGGCGGGTGGGTGGACGGCCCCGCCTTCACCCGCGCCCTCGTGCAGGCGTCTGGCGCGCAGGTCGTCACCGGACGCGCGCAGGACTGGACGGCCCGCACCGTCACCCTGGCAGGCGGGGACACCCTGAGCGGGGACGCCGTGGTGTTCTGCGGGGGTTCGGTCGGCGTCACGTGGCGCGGCGAGGCCGCCACGCACCGGCGCGGCACCCTCCTGACCCTCGACCGGGCCGTCACGCGCGTGCCCCTCAGCTTCGGCGCGTACCTTGCCCCGGACGCGCGCGGCGGGGTGCTCGGCGCGACCTTCGAGACCCCCTCCCCCACCTGGACGCCGGATGGGTTGCCCCTGGCGTCGCTGGGGTGGCTGCTCGGCAAGGGCGCCGCCCTGACCGACCTGCGCGGCGCGCGCGTCACCGGGCACTGGACCGGTACGCGCCTCTCCGGCCTGAACGCCGGACCGCAGGGGGGCGGCACGTGGTGGCTGACTGGTCTGAGCAGCAAGGGCTTCCTGCTCGGGCCCCTGCTCGCGGCTGAACTGGCCAGCGAATTGATGAGCGCGGCCCGGCCCGGCTGACGCTCAGGGCCCGAGGGGAGCCGGTGGATGGGTTGAGCCGTTCCCCTCAGTGGGTTTGCAGCTCCCGCTCACAGCGGTTTCCAGTTCCACCCTGGGGGCAGGAGCACGCCCCAGGGCTCCACGTTCAACCGCTGTCCTTCTCAGCTGCTCGCTCCGCTCGATTCAGAGGTCTCGGGAACCCCGTCAAGACCTCTGAATGCTGCCGTCAGTTCGCCAAGACGTTGCGGCGGAAGCGTTCGAGGATGGCGAGGCCGACAGCGCCACTTTTTTCCGGGTGGAACTGCGTGGCGTGGAGGTTGCCGTGGCTGAACGCGGCCCAGAAGGGCACGCCGTACTCGGTGATCGCCCCGGCGTCCACGTCCACGGTCAGGGGCACGTAGTAGGAGTGCACGAAGTACGCATACGCCGGGCACGCGAGGTCATTCAGCAGGGGGCTGTCGCCGACCTTGTCGAGGCTGTTCCAGCCCATCTGCGGCACCTTGCGCTGCGCGTCACCCTGGAAGCGCAGGACGGTGCCGGGGATGAGGCCGAGGCCCTGCACGCCGGGCGCTTCCTCGCTGCCCTCGAGGAGCATCTGCATGCCGACGCAGATGCCCAGGATGGGCGTGCCGCCCCGCGCAGCGTCGAGGACGGGCTGGCGGAAGCCGCTGGTGTCGAAGGCGTCCATGACCTGCCGGAAATGCCCCTGTCCGGGCACGACCAGCGCGCGGGCGCCGGGCACGTCGGCGGGGTCGCTGCTGACGCGCACGGTCATGCCTGCGCGTTCGAGGGCCTTGGCGGCGCTGCGGACGTTCCCGGCGCCGTAGTCGAGCAGCAGGACCTCGGGGCGGCCCTCGGTGATAGGTGCGCTCACAGGCTGCCCTTGGTGCTGGGCATGGTCTGGGAGGTGACCTGCACGGCGTCCCGCAGGGCGCGCGCGACGGCTTTCACGATGGCCTCGATGACGTGGTGCGCCTCGCGGCCCGCGAGGAGGCGGACGTGCAGGGTGATGCCCGCGTGGTTGCACAGGCCGCGCAGGAATTCGCGCAGGTGGTAGTGGGTCATGCCGCCCGCGTCGCCCCAGACGTTCAGCGTCTCGGGTTCGAAGGCGAGGTGCGCGCGGCCCGACAGGTCGAGGACGACGTGTGCGAGCGTTTCGTCCATGGGGACGAAGGCGCTGCCGTACCGTTCGATGCCCTTGCGGTCCCCGAGGGCCTGCCTGAGGGCCTGCCCGAGGGTGATGCCGGTGTCCTCGATCAGGTGGTGCGGTTCGATGTGCAGGTCGCCCGCAGCGCGCACCGTCAGGCCGATGCGGGCGTGGCGGGCCAGGGCGTCAAGCATGTGGTCCAGGAAGCCGTGCCCGGTCTGGGGGTGCTCGTAGCTGGTCGTGTCGAGGTCGAGCGTGACGGTGATGTCCGTTTCGCTGGTGGTTCGGGTGACGGTGGCCGTGCGGCTCATGCCCAGCATGCTAGGGGACGCGGAGGGGTGCGTGTGTGGCCTTGTCGATGGAAGGGGCGTGGTGGGACGGATCGGTCGGGGGAGATGAGACGCGGTGAGCCCTGTGCTGTCCGCTCATGGCTCAGAGCTGAGATCCGTGCTGGATGGGCTGTCACGCCGACTTGCTCCTCTGTCCAACCAGCCGGTTATTCTGTCTTGACCGTAATTCCATTCTGTTATAAACTAAACGCATGAAACTGAGCGATGTTCAGAAACGACTTCAGGCCCCGTTTCCCGCTCACATGGTGGCGTGGAAACCAGCGGCCTTCAACCGGGACCGCAGCCGCGCGCTGATGCTGGCGCACATCGACGCCCGCGCGGTGCAGGACCGCCTGGACGCCATCTGCCCCGACGCCTGGAGTTTCGAGATCGAGGTTGTCCCCGGCACCCGCCAGCCCACCGTGAAGGGCCGCCTGACCGTCCTGGGCGTCACCCGCGAGGACATCGGCGAGGCCCCCGAGGGCGACCTGGGCACCCTCAAAGCAGCCAGCAGCGACGCCCTGAAACGCTGCGCCGTGCACTTCGGCATCGGCCGGTACCTTTACGACCTGCCCAAGACCTGGGCCGACTGGGACGACGCCAAGCGCGCGCCCACGCAGACGCCTGAACTGCCCGACTGGGCCCGCCCGGACCACGAGCGCACGCCCGGCGGCGCGCACCTGATGCAGGCCATGGAGCAGCTGCGCTACGAACTGCCCGAGGATCTGGACCTTCAACGCGAGGTGTACAAGCACCTGAAGGCCGCGCTGGGCAGCCTGCACCCCGCCCCGCCGCAGCCCACGCCCCAGCACCCTGGACGGGCCGCGTGATCCGCCGCGACCGGGACGAGAACGCCCACGCGCAACCCGGTCGTCTGCTGACCGCGATCCTCAGCGTGCTGCTGCTGATGCTGCTGGGCGGCACCCTCGCCCGCCTGCTGTAACCCCCGACCTGAACATCGCCCGACCGCCCGCGCACCTGCTGCCGGGCGGGCTTTCCATCCACGCCCCGCGCACTGTCACCACTGCGGTACGCACATTCCGCACAGCGCCCCGCCTACGCTGAGCCCATGACGTGGAACCCCGACCAGTACCACCTCTTCCGCGAGGCCCGCAGCGCCCCCGTCCGCGACCTGCACGCCCTGATCCCCGATCAGGCCTACGACAGCGTCATCGACCTGGGCTGCGGCACGGGCGAACACACCCTCACGCTCGCGCGGCGCTTCCCACAGGCGCAGGTCACCGGCCTCGACCAGAGCGCCGAGATGCTGGAGCGGGCCCAGGCGCAGCAGGCCCCCAACCTCCGATTTCAGCAGGGCGACCTGGGCAGCCTGGACGACACGTACGACCTGATCCACGCGAACGCCTCGCTGCAGTGGGTGCCGGACCACCCCGCGCTGCTCGCGCACCTGTGGACCCACCTGCGCCCCGGCGGCGTACTGGCCGCGCAGGTGCCCGCCAATCACGACCACCCCAGTCACCGCCTCCTGACCGACACCGCGCTGGACTTTCAGGACGAACTGGGCGGGTACGCCCGCTTCGGCACCGCGCACGGCGCGTCCCCGGTCCTTCCCCCTGCCCACTACGCGGAACTGCTCGACGAACTGGGCGGCGTGGATATCACCGCCCTCAGCAAGGTCTACCCCGTCCTGCTGAGCGGCGCGGACGGTCTGATCGACTGGACGAGAGGCACTGCCCTCGTCCCGTACCTCAGCCGCCTGACCGACGACGGGCAGCAGCGCTTCCTGGCTGCCTACCGCGAACGCCTCCACGCCGCCTATCCCGGCGGGCGCGTGTACTACGCCTTCACCCGCACGCTGTTCACCGCGCGCCGGCCCGCCTGAGCGTCAGTTCAGGAAATCGGCGGGATCGGGTTCCTGCTGCGCCATCTGCGGCGTGAGCAGCATCAGGACGTGCATGATCTTGCCGCGCTTGTCCTTCACCTTGCCGTCCATCAGGTACAGGCCTCTGAACATGCCGTCCCCGAGCGTGTACAGGTTGGCCGTCTGACCGTCCCTCTTCGCGGCCCGCACGAACTTCAGGCTGCGCGCTCCGAAGAACTCACCGGGCTGCCCCTGCGGTTCGACCAGCATGACCGCCCAGTGGTTGGTGCTGAGCTTCGGCATGTAGATGAACATCAGCCCCTGCACGGGCACGCCCCGTGGCGCAACCCAGGCGCGCATAACCATCTCGCCCATCACGTTCGTGTCCATCAGGGGGGTCTGCCCCGACTGCCCCGAGGCGATGCTCCAGACCGCCTTCGAGTAGTCGGCGGCCTGGGACGCTCCGGTCAGGGTGAGCAGGCTCAGGGCACAGGTGAGAACGGCGCGGCGCATGAGGGGCAGCATGGCAGCGCGCCGCGCCGGACGTTGCCTCAGGTGCGGGCGCGTCGGGGGGAGGACACCCCCGTCACACGCCGCGTTTCTTGGTGCCTTTCATGGGGGCGTGCGTCCAGGGATCGTCCGGCCAGGGGTGTTTGGGGTAGCGGCCGCGCAGGTCCTTGCGGACCTCGAAGTACGAGGAGTTCCAGAACGACCTCAGGTCCTGCGTGACCTGCACGGGCCGCCCGGCGGGCGAGAGCAGGTGCAGCAGCACGGGCGTGCGGCCCTCGTTCACGGCGGGCGTGTCGGCCAGGCCGAACAGTTCCTGCAACTTCACGGCCAGGATGGGGGCCTCGCCGGGGCGGTACGTGAGGCGGATGCGGCTGCCGGTGGGGACGGTCAGGTGGGTGGGCGCCAGTTCGTCCAGCCGGGCTGGGAGGGGCCAGGGCAGCTGCGCCTGCAGGGCCGGGAGGAGGTTCATGCGCCCCAGGTCGTCGCGGCTGCGCACGCTGTCCAGGTGCGGGCCCAGCCAGTCCTCCAGGGTGCCGAGCAGCGCGGCGTCGCTCAGGTCCGGCCAGTCTTCCTCAGGCCTCCAGAACCGCACGGATTCCACGCGGTCGCGCAGTGCCTGCGCGTCGGGGCTGAAGGTCAGGAGGTGCAGGCCCTCGTCCCGGATCGCAGCGGCCAGAGCGTCCACGCGGGCGGCGGCCGGCAGGTCCCGCAGGGGCCGCGTTTCAAGGACAAGCGCGCCGAAACGCCGTTCCCGCTGCGCGACGAGGGTGCCGGTGCGGGTGTCCCAGCGCACGGCGTCCACCCACGCGGCCCCGGCGTCCAGCGCAGCCGCATCAAGGGGGGCGGCCAGGAAGATCCGGCCCTCCGCCTGCGCGGCGTCGAGGTGCGCGACGGCCAGGGCGCGCGCTCCGGCCAGGGCGTCCCCCTCGGGCAGCGCGGCGCCCTGCCCGCCCGCGAGCAGGAAGCGGCCCCGGCGCTGGCCGCTGGTCTCCTCGCGGGCCAGCGCGGCGCGTTCCGGGTACGCGCGGGCGACCAGCGCGCCCACCGCGAACGGGTCGGGGTCCCGGTCGTCGGCGCGGACCTTCAGGAGGGTGCGCCACTGGCGGGACAGCCGCTCGGTCCGCTCCAGCACGGCAACATCTCCTCCGCCCCCGTCCTTGCGGCGCCAGGAGCGCAGGGCACGCACCCGGTCGGTCAGGTCCGCGCCGGACCCGTTGGGCAGGGGGTCGCGTTCCTCCAGCAGCGCCGCCACGTCCGCCGCCAGCGCGGGGTCACCCGGCGCGGTCAGGAGGTGCGCCACGCGCGGGTGCGTGGGGAAGTCCAGCAGGCGCGCGCCCTCCGGCGTCACGCGGCCCACGTCATCCAGCGCGCCCAGGTCCCGCAGCACGCCCCGCGCGGTCTGCACGCGGCGTTCCGGGGGCACGTCCAGCCAGTGGAGGGTCGCGGGGTCGGTCACGCCCCACTGCGCGAGTTCCAGCGTCAGTGGCGCGAGGTCCGAGTCCAGCACCTCCGGCGGACGCGCGGCGGGCAGCAGCGGCTGCGTCCGTTCACTCCAGAGGCGGTACGCGACGCCGGGCGCGGTGCGGCCCGCGCGGCCCGCGCGCTGCGTGGCGGCGTCGCGCGTGACGCGGCCCGTGACCATGCGGGTCAGGCCGGTCGCCGGGTCGAACGCTTGCGTGCGGCTCAGGCCGCCGTCCACCACGACGCGCACGCCGTCGATGGTCAGGGACGTCTCGGCGATGCTGGTCGCCAGGACCACCTTGCGCCGCCCATCCGGGTCGGGACGCAGCGCGCGCGCCTGCTCGCGCACCGGCAGGTCGCCGTACAGGGGCAGCACCACGGCGTCCACGTCAGGCAGCAGCGCGGCCGCCGCGCGGATCTCGCGCACGCCGGGCAGGAACGCCAGCACGTCCCCCGGTTCGGCGTCCAGCGCGGCGCGCACCTGCCGCGCCACCAGCTCCTCCACGCGCCCCACCGGGTCGGTGGGCAGGTACCGGACCTCCACCGGGTAGGCCCGGCCCGCGCTCTCGACCAGGGGCGCGCCCAGCCGTCCGGGCAGCGCCGGGTCCAGCGTGGCACTCATGACCAGCACCCGCAGGTCGTCCCGCAGCGCGCCCTGCACCTCGCGCAGCAGCGCCAGCGCCAGATCGGCGTTCAGGCTGCGCTCATGGAACTCGTCCAGGATCACCAGCCCCACGCCGGACAGTTCCGGGTCGCGTTGCAGGCGGCGGGTCAGGATGCCCTCGGTGACGACCTCCAGCCGCGTCGCGGCCGACACGCGCGAATCGAAACGCACGCGGTACCCGACCGTGCCGCCGACCTCCTCGCCCAGGCCCTCGGCCAGCCTGGACGCCACCGCGCGGGCCGCGACCCGCCGGGGCTGGAGCATCACGACGCCCTGCCCGGCCAGCCACGGCTCGTCCAGCAGCGCCAGCGGCAACCCCGTACTCTTGCCCGCGCCCGGCGGGGCCTGCACGACCACCAGGGGATGCGCCGCGAGCGCCGCGCGCACCTCCCCCGTGACCTCCTCGATCGGCAACTTCACGCCCCGCATGGTACGCGCGGGGCGCAAGGACAGGCGCAGTGCGCCTCAGCGGGTCGTGATGCGGTCCACCTCGGCCAGCTCCTCGGGCGTGAGGATCCAGCTGGCCGCGCCCACGTTCGCGTCGATCTGCTCGGGTTTCGTGGCCCCGGCGATCACGCTGCTCGTCACGTCGAACGACAGCAGCCAGCTGAACGCGAGGTCCAGCAGCGTGTGCCCCCGCCCTTCCGCGAAGGCGCGCAGGTCCTCCACGACCGCCCAGTTCCGTTCGGTCAGGTAGCGGTCCTGGGCGCCCTGGCTGCCGGTGATGCGCGCCCCGGCGGGCAGGTCGGCCCCGGCGCGGTACTTGCCGGTCAGGAGGCCGCTGGCCAGCGGGAAGTACGGCAGCAGGCCCAGGTTCAGGTCGCGCATGGCGGGAATCAGGTCAGTTTCGACGTCCCGCACGAGCAGGCTGTGCTCGTCCTGGCAGGACGTGAAGTGCGCCCAGCCGTGCTGCCGGGCCAGGGCGTCGGCGGCGCGCACGTCGGCGGCGGGCATGTTGCTTACGCCTATGGCGCGCACGAGGCCCTCCTGCACCAGGTCGTTCAGGGTGCCCAGCGTGTCCTCGATGGGCGTCTGCGGGTCCGGGGTGTGCAGCTGGTACAGGTCCAGATGATCGGTCCCGAGGCGGCGCAGGCTGGCGTGCAGCGCCTCGCGGATGTACGCGGGCCGCGCGCCCCCCTTCCCGTCACCCATGTCCATGCCGAACTTGCTGGCCAGGACGATGTTCGCCCGCTCGGCGCCCAGCGCGCGGCCCAGCAGCTCCTCGCTGCCGCCGCGGTTGCCGTAGATGTCGGCGGTATCGAACAGCGTGATCCCGGCGTCCAGCGCGCGGCGCACCACGGCCGTCGTGCCCGCCTGATCCAGCCGTCCCCCGAAGTTGTTGCAGCCCAGCCCGACGACCGACACGGTCAGGCCGCTGTGTCCCAGCGTTCGCATTTGCATGCGTGCAGCCTACGCCTGCCGACATGAGCTGCACCCAAGGGTGGACGACCAACCAGGACCGCGTGAGGCATGCTGGGGGTATGCGCGCCCCACCAACCCGGCCTCCCTCCGCCCCGCGCGCCACCAGTCTGGGCCGCGCCGCCGGGATCACCGCCGCCCTGATCGCGGGCCTGTGGGTGCAGGAGAGCGCCGATCAGCTGGTGTTCCAGGGGCAGCTGGACCAGTTCGGCATCGAGCCGCGCTCGCCGGGTACGTTCTGGCACGTCCTGACCGCGCCGTTCCTGCACGTGGACTTCGGGCACCTGATCGCGAACACCGTGCCGCTGGCCGTCCTGACGTTCATGAGCGCCCTGCGCGGCGTGGCGCGGTTCCTGGCGGCGCTGCTGCTGATCGTCCTGATCGGCGGCGGACTGGTGTGGCTGCTCGGCCGGGGCGGCAGCGTGCATCTGGGCGCCAGTGAACTGGTGTTCGGGCTGCTCGCGTACCTGCTGGGGGTGGGCTGGTGGGAACGCACCCCTCTGGCCATCGGCGTGGCCGTGGCGGCCTTCCTGCTGTACGGCGGTATCCTCTGGGGCGTGCTCCCGGCGAACCCGGCGGTGTCGTGGGAGGCGCACCTGTTCGGCTTCGTGGGCGGCCTGATCGCCGCGGCGATCCTCCACCAGAAACGGCCCCCGGCGCGCCCCACGTCCAGCTTCCCGCGCTGACCCGCAGGACATTCTCACCTGGGGGCCGGGCTATGCTCGGCGCGATGCGAGCCCACCCCCACACCCAGCGCCCTGCCCCGATCCGGGTGGACCGCTGGGTGCTGGCGCTGCTCGCGGTGCTGGCGTCGCTGGCGCACCTGACCCGCAGCCCAGGGGCAGGCGGGCTGGGCCTGCCCCTGGGCACGCTGACCCAGGTGACCACCAGAGCCGGACACGTGCACGAGGCTGCGGCGGAGGCCAGGGTCCACGTGCATGTGGCGGGCGTCCCCTGCGACCCACCTGCTCCCCGGACGGCGGAGCCGGGTGCCTCGCACGCCGACAGGCACGCCCTGACGGACGCCGCACCGAACGCCCCGCCGCACCACGCGCACGGCGACACCCACTGCCCGTTCTGCCTGACGGCCGGCTTCGCGCTGGCCGCCGCCTACGGGCCCCGCGTCGGCCCACGGGCCCAGCGGGCCTCCCACGTGACCACCCGCACTGCCGGGCCGGTCACGTTTGCGCTGCGGCATGCGGACGCCCGCGCGCCACCGCTGGCCTGACCTCAGCCGCCACTGGAGTCCCCTGCCCGACCGGGCGCTGGGGTCCCGGCCCGGCGCTCCTCGCGGCCCGAGCCCTGTGGCCTGTGCCCCGTGCCCCCTGCGCCTTTCACCTTGCGACGACCGCGCCCGCGTGGCCTGCGGCGTCCCCTGATCAACCCTGGAGTTCACACATGTTCAACCTGAAAGCTGTCCTGCCCCTGGCCGCCGCCCTGTTCCTGTCTGTCGCGGGGGCGCACGCCACCGTCCGCACCGAGACCGGCCTGACCGAATCCGCCGCCGGGAAAAGCGAGACGTACCGCCTGAACGTCCCCACCGAGAAGGAGATCGCCACCACCCAGATCCGCCTCGTGGTGCCCGCCGGGGTCGTGATCAGCCGCTTCCAGGTCACGCCCGGGTTCACGCGCACCGTGAAGAAGGACGCGGCTGGCCTCGTGACCGAGGTCGTCTGGAAGGGCCGCGTGGCGCCCATGGAGTACGCCCGCTTCTTCTTCCAGGCGAAGAACCCGGCCGCGGCGGGTGAGGTCGTCTGGAAGGTCTACCAGACGTACAGCGACGGCAGCGTCGTCGCGTGGGACGACACGAACCCCGCCGAAGGACCGGCCAGCAGGACCACCGTCAAGTAACCGTTCTCTGGGGGGAGGTCCACTTCCCCCCTCTGCCCCTGCCCCACCCTGGAGGTTGTCCCGTGAAGAAGATCCTGCCCCTGCTGACTGCCCTGACCCTGTCCGTGGCTGCGGCCCACACCGCCGTGTCGGGCGTGACCCCGGCCCTGAACGCGGCCGTGACCGCTCCGAAGACCGTGACCCTGGCGTTCAGCGAACCTGTCGAACTGCGTTTCTCGACGTTCCGCGTGATGGCGGTCCCGGCGGGCGTGACGGTGGCCGAGGCCGCGCGGCGCGCCCTGGCCGAGAAGCCCGACTCGGTGATGCTGGCGAATCAGCCTGTCAGGTTGAGCGGCGCGGCGGCCCGGCTGGCCCTGACCCTGAAGCCGCGGCTGAAACCCGGTCACTACGTGATCGCCTGGAAGATCCTCTCAGAGGACGGGCATCCTGTGACGGGCAGCAGTACCTTCCGGGTCCGCTGAGCCCAGCCATCCCTGCGTTCGGGGGTGATTCCGTGCAGCCCGTCCAGCACGGAATCGCTTCCAGTTCGGTGGTCGGGCGTGCAGTCCGTCACGCTGCGGGTGACGCCTGCGGGAACCCCGCGCGGCCCCGCGCCGACGTGACTGGCCTTACACTGAACAGGTTATGGCGAAATATCGCATCTGCTTGATTGAAGGCGACGGGATCGGCCACGAAGTGATCCCCGCGACCCGCCGCGTCCTCGACGCCGCCGGCTTCGACGCTGAGTACGTCCACGCCGAGGCCGGGTACGAGTACTACCTCGACCACGGCACCAGCGTCCCCCAGGCGACGTACGACGCCGTCGAGAACACCCACGCGACCCTGTTCGGCGCGGCCACCAGCCCCAGCGGCGAGAAACCCGCCGGGTTCTTCGGCGCGATCCGTCACCTGCGCCAGAAGTACGGCCTGTACGCCAACGTGCGCCCCACCAAGACCCGCCCCGTGCCCGGCGCGTACGAGAACGTCGACCTCGTGATCGTCCGCGAGAACACCCAGGGCCTGTACGTCGAGCAGGAGCGCCGCTACGGCGACACCGCCATTGCCGACACGGTCATCACGAAAGACGCCAGCGACCGCATCGGCAAGTTCGCCGCGGACCTCGCCATGAAGCGTGGCAAGCGTCTGACGGTCGTGCACAAGGCCAACGTGCTGCCCGTCACGCAGGGCCTGTTCCTGAACACCATTCTCGACCACGCCAAGACGGTGGACGGCCTCAGCACCAGCACCATGATCGTGGACAACGCCGCCATGCAGCTCGTGCGCAACCCCCAGCAGTTCGACGTGATGGTCATGACGAACATGTTCGGTGACATCCTCTCCGACCTCGCCGCCGGTCTGGTCGGCGGCCTGGGCATCGCCGCGAGCGGGAACGTCGGCGACAAGTTCGGCATCTTCGAGTCGGTGCACGGCTCGGCACCCGACATCGCCGGTCAGGGCATCAGCAACCCCACCGCGACCATCCTCGCGGCCGTCCTGATGCTCGACCACATCGGCGACCACGAGACGGCCCGCCGCCTCGACAACGCCGTGAACAAGGTTCTCGTCGAGGGCCCCCGCACCCGCGACCTCGGCGGCACCGCCGGGACCGAGGAGTTCACGAACGCCGTCATCGCCGCCCTGGCGTAAACGCGTACACGGGAGAGGGCCGGACACGCTGTGTGTCCGGCCCTCTCTTTGTGCCCTTACAGTTTGACGATCATCTTGCCGGTGTTCTGGCCCCGCAGCAGGCCCATGAACGCGGCGGGCGTCCCATCGATGCCCTCGACGACGGTCTCGTCGAATTTCAGTTCGCCGCTGGCGATCCAGCCGCCGACTTCCTGCGCGAAGGTGTCGAACAGGTCGTAGTGGGGCGTGACGAGGAAACCGCGCAGCGTGAGCTGCTTGCCGATGATCTGCACGAGGTTGCGGGGCGCGGGGGTGGGTTCGGTGGCGTTGTACATGCTGATCATGCCGCAGAGGGCGGCGCGGCCCTGCACACGCATGCTGCCGATGGCGGCCTCCAGGTGCTCGCCGCCGACGTTGTCGAAGTAGACGTCGATCCCGTCGGGCGCGGCGGCTTTCAACCCCTCGGCGACCGGACCGCCTTTGTAGTTGAAGGCCGCGTCGAAGCGCAGGTCATCCACGAGGTGACGGACCTTATCGGCGCTGCCCGCGCTGCCAATCACGCGCGAGGCGCCCTTCAGGCGGGCGATCTGCCCGACGGCGCTGCCCACGGCTCCGGCGGCGCCCGACACGAACACCACGTCGCCAGCCCTGAATTCCGCCACGCGCAGCAGGCCCGCGTATGCGGTCAGGCCGGGCATGCCCAGCACGCCCAGGTACGCGCTGAAGGGCACGCCGGGCAGTTCCGGCAGCACCTTCACGCGCCTGGCGTCGATGTTGGCGTGGGTGCGCCAGCCCTGGTCGTGGAGGACGTGCGCGCCGACCGGTACGCTGGCGTCCTCGCTGTGCGTGACGACGCCCACCGCGCCGCCGGTCATGGTCTCGCCGATGGCGAAGGGCGCGGCGTAGCTCTTGGTGTCGTTCATGCGGCCCCGCATGTACGGATCGACCGTCAGGTAGAGGTTGCGGACCTGGATCTGCCCGGCGGCGGGCGCGGCCAGCGTCAGGTCCACGAGGTTGAAGTCGCTGTCCCTGGGGGCGCCGACGGGACGGGCGGCGAGTTGCACTTCGCGTGAGGTCGTCATGCGGGCCACTGTGCGCCCTCATGAGAGGGCCGGATGGTAAGCACGGTGACGTTGAAATGGTCACGGCACCCCGGACACCCGGCCCCGAGCCCCTGACTTACTCGTCCAGTGCGCGTTCGAAGTCGCCCAGCAGGTCGCCGATGTCCTCGATGCCGATGCTCAGGCGCAGCAGGTTCGGGGTGATGCCCAGGCGGCGGCGTTCCGCTTCGGGCAGGGGGCGGTGCGAGGTGCCCCACGGCCACGACAGCGTGGTGACGACGTCCGCCAGGGACGGGGCGAGCGGGATCCGCCCGGCGAGGGCCTTCACGAAGCGCGGGGCGTCCTCGATGTCGGCGCTGAGCATCCCGCCGAAGCCCTGCGGGAAGAGGTCCATGGCGAGGTGGAACTGCGGGTGGTCGCTGAGGCCCGGGTGGTACACGGCCTTCACGCGCGGGTGGTTCACGAGGACGTCCGCGATGGCCTGCGCGTTGCCGCTGTGGGCGCGCATGCGCAGGCCGAGCGTCTTGAGGCCCTGCATGGTCATCCACGCGTCGAAGGCGCTGATGGTGCCGCCCAGGCGCAGCAGGCGCGTGCGGGCCAGCGCCACGAGTTCCGCCGAGGCGCACAGCACGCCCCCGAACGCCGTGGAGTGCCCGCTGAGGTACTTGCTGACCGAGTGCGTGACCAGATCGGCGCCGTGCTCGGCGGGGCGGAACATGGCGGGACTGGCGAAGGTGTTGTCCACGCTCAGCAGCGCGCCGCGCTCGTGGGCCAGGCGGGCCAGGGCGGGCACGTCCGGCACGGTCAGCAGCGGATTCGTGAGGCTCTCGACGTGCACGACGCGGGTGTTCTCACGGAAGGCGGCCTCGACCTCGGTCAGGTCGCAGGCGTCCACGAAGGACACCTCGATGCCCAGGCGGGGGAATTCCTCGGCCAGCAGCGCGTACGTCACGCCGTACACGCGGGCGTCCGTGATCACGTGATCCCCGGCCTTCAGGACGCCCAGCAGCGCCGCGCTGATCGCCGCCATGCCGCTCCCGGCGACCAGCGCCGCCTCGGTGCCCTCCAGGGTCGCCAGGGCGCGTTCCAGCGTCGCGGCGTTCGGGGTGCCGTTGCGGTAGTAGAACGCGGCGGGTTCCGCGCCGCTCATGGCCCGGTCGAGGTCGTCCAGGTCCGCGAAGGCGTACACGGTGCTCTGGTAGATCGGCTCGACCAGCGCGGGCGCGCGGTTGGGGCGCGCTTCCTCGCCCGCGCGGGCGGCCAGGGTGGTCAGGTCGTAGGTGGGGGCGGGCTTGGGGTCGCTCACCCGCTCATTCTAGGGAGGTGAGCCGCCCCTCCCCTTCTGCTGCTTACTGCTTACTCCCCGCCGGCCCAGAGGCCCTGGCGTTTCAGGGCGGCGACGAGGCCGGGTTCGCGTTTTTCCATGCCGCCTCCCTGCCCGAAGTACATGGTCAGGAGGCGCGCCCAGTCGCCGGGCTGGCCACCCCGGGCGGCGATGGGGTTCATGACCTCGGTGGCGTGGCGGATCTCCTCGTCGGTGCCGTCGTGGTACGTGTCGGTGTGAATGACCAGCGGGCGCGGCACGCGGGGGCGGTACGGGGCGTGCTCGGCGGGGCGGCCGATGGTGAGCGCGGCGAAGGGCAGGACACCCTGCGGGAGCTTCAGTTCGTCGATGATGCCCTCCAGGCCATTCAGCACGCCGCCGATCCAGCAGCCCTGGTACCCGAGCATCTCGGCGGCGGTCAGGAGGTTGGTCCCGGCCATGACGGCGTCCCCGATGCCGAAGTGCACGGCGATGGCGGGCCACGTGCCACCCTGCTGCCCGGCCACCTCCAGCACCCGCTGAACGCGGCGCACGTCGGCACACACGACAAAGGCCTCGCTGGCGGTGGCGATGTGCGCGTTCGTGGTGAGGTCCGCCACGCGGGCGCGCAGTTCGGGTCGGGTGAGGCGGATCAGGGAGTACAGTTGCGCGGTCGCGTCGGTCGGGGCGCGCTGCGCGGCGTGCAGGATGACGTCCAGGTGCTCTGAGGGCATCGGCAGGGGCGTGCCGTCCTCGTGGGTCTCGTACTGGCGGACGGTGCGGTGCGCGTCGTAGAACGCGCGGACGTCCTCGGGGCGGCGGTGGCGGTCATCGGTCATGCGGGGCAGCATACCCGCCGCCACGCCGGGGCAAGTGCGGGAGGTGCGACAGAACGCCGCCCTCCCCGCGCGGGGAGGCGGAGGGTGGTCGCCGGGGGTGCGGCCGTGGTGAGCGGCCGTGGCTAGCGGCTGGCCTGCCACGCGAGCAGTACGGTCAGCACGGCGCCGACGCCCATGACGGTCAGGGCCTGCACGCGGGTCTTGTTCAGGTACAGCAGGATGCCCAGGCCGGTCAGGGAGATCACGGTCAGGAACACGCCGCTCAGGTCGATGACCCACTTCCAGGCGGGACTGGCGTCGCGTCCCTTGTGCAGGTCGTTCAGGACGGCCACCGCACCCTGTTCCAGGATGGTGGTCTCGTACGCGCCGGTCCTGACGTCGATGACGGTGTCGGCGCTGTAGCCGGGCGCCAGGAAGGAAATGTCGGCCTGCTGGTCGTCCGCGCGGGGATCGCTGGCGCGGCCCCTGAGGCCCTGCTGGGCGCGCAGTTCCTCCGCGACGGTCAGCCAGTCGGGTTGCCCATTCGTGATCCAGCCGCTCGGGAGGGTGCCGGTCACGGTCCGGTTGACGTCCTGGGTGCCGAACACCCAGTCCGGATGATTCAGGGTGATGCCGGTCAGGCTGAAG
The DNA here is from genome assembly GCF_001007995.1 of Deinococcus soli (ex Cha et al. 2016). NCBI lineage: Bacteria > Thermotogati > Deinococcota > Deinococci > Deinococcales > Deinococcaceae > Deinococcus > Deinococcus soli (ex Cha et al. 2016). The sequence goes on from NZ_CP011389.1 coordinate 830,248, forward strand.
AACAGCACGACGAGCAGGCTGATCATGCTGGTGTACGTGTGCGCCCAGCGCAGCCAGACGTTCGTGCGGGCCTTCAACGTGCGGCGGCGCGGGGCGGGGCGGGCGGCTCTCTCCCCTGCGCCCTGCACCTCAGGCTTTGCTGAGAGCGACACTGGCCGCCTCGATGTCGTTGTCGGCGCTCAGGGTCTTCTTGAAGGCCGCCGTACCCACCGTGATCTTCTCGCGCACCAGCGAGTACGGGCCGTGTTCGCGGGCGGCTTCCACGCACACGTGGTACGTGCCCTGCGTGGCCAGGGCGCCCCTGTCGGTCTTGCCGTCCCACGCGACCGCGTACGTGCCGGGGTTACGGGTGGCGCTGCTGACCGTGGTCAGGAGGTCGGCGTTGCCCCGGGACCAGCGGCGCAGTTCGCTCAGCCAGCGGGGGTTCATGCGGGACTGCTGCACCCACACGGTCAGGTTCCGGACAGTATTCCCGGCCTCGTCCTCGATCCACACGGCGACGTAGGGGCGTTTCACGCGTCCGCTGGCCTTCGTGGCGACCGTGAAGGTCACGTCCAGGCTCATGCCCGTGGGCCACTTCTTCGTGGTGGCAGCGGCGGCCTGGGCAGGCGTGAGGCGGGAGACGGTCAGGGCGGCAGCGGTCAGGCCGAGACGGTGCAGGAAGCGGCGGCGCGTGTGGGTCATGGGATGGATCCTCCTGCGGGCAGGGTGCCGCCACCCCGTTAGCGGGCGGTTAACAGGAGCCGCGCGCCCCGCGACGGCCCACGCGTGAGGTTCACGCCGCGCCACCCGGGCGACGCGTGCCGCTGCCCGTCGGCGGTGACGATCAGCGCATCGCACTCGGGCAAGCCCGCGAGCAGGTGCAGGCCCGCGCGGACATCCAGCACACTGAGGATGGTGGCCAGCGCGTCGGCCGTCACGCACTCCGGCGCGGTGACGGTCACGCCCGGCACGTCCTGCACCGGCTGCCCCGAGCGGGGGTCCATGACGTGCGAGTAGTGCGTGCCGTTCAGTGTGAAGCCCCGGTGCGCCTGCCCACTCGTGGCGAGCGCCCCGCCGCGTACCTGCACCCGCGCGGTGGGCGGCGCGTCATCCCGCGCGGTGAAGGGATCGGCGACCTGCACGTTCACGCGGGCCGGGCCGGTCACGCGCAGGTCCCCCCCGACGTTGATCAGGACACTGCGCACGCCCACGCAGCGGGACGCGACGAGCGCGGCGCGGTCCACGACGTACCCCTTGGCCAGCGCGTTCAGGCCCAGTGGGCCTGCCGCGTGCAGGGTGGCGCTGCCGTCCGCGTGCAGCGTCCACGGCGCGGCGCGCAGGGCACTCACCTGCCGTTCCAGCGCCGCCGGGCTGGGCCGCTGCCCGGTCGCGGCGGCCTGCTGCCACAGTTGCCCCAGCGCGTCCGCACCCGGATGGAACGCCCCGCCGCTCAGGGCGCGCCAGTGGTCTGCGAGACGCAGCACATGCAGCAGTTCCAGGCTCAGCGGGACGTGAGCGTCGCCGGGCCGGGCCTGCCAGCGGCACAGTTCACTGCCCGGATCGAAGCGGTTGAAGATCCGCGTCAGGCGGTCGATCTCGGCCAGGGCGGCCTGTTCGGCAGCCTCGGCCTGCGCGGCCGTGCGGGCCACCACCTGCACCTCGACCTCGGTGCCCAGCAGGCGCTCGTAGGTGGAGTGCAGCCGGTGGGGGGGCCGCAGGACGTGGCGCAGGATTGTGGGGATCACGCCCCGTATGATGCACCGATTTTGTGACGGCTGCGTTAAAACCTGTCCGGCCGCGTCGAGTGAGCAGCACCCACCACCCCTGACCTGCTGGTCAGGCGGGCTGGCGGCTGGCCACGTTGAAGATCAGCGCGATGATCAGCAGGTCCAGCGCCCAGCTGACCGGGCGGCGCAGCCGCGGGTCGCGGCGGGCACGCAGGAGTTGCACCCCCAGCCGCGCGAGCAGCAGCCCCCCGATCAGGTACGGACTGGGCGCCGCGCCGCCCGCGAGCAGCGGCCAGAGCAGCAGCGCGGCCAGCGCCGCCAGCAGCAGGAAACTCACGGCGGTCAGGGCGTCCGGGGCGGGGCGGGGGCCCGGCTGGTCAGGCGTGGGGTCGGGCGGGGTCATCACGCGCTGCATTCAAGCACAGGCCACCCCACCCGACTGTCCCCCACGCACGGGCCGAAGGGTCAGGGGGTCTATCCACCAGCACAGGTGCTCGCCGTTTCGACAGAAATCAGGGCGATCCACGGAGGCCCAGCCGTCCCGTCGACCGCCCTGAACTCCCGTGCTCAGCGCTCGTCGCTGACGGTCGTCTCTCCGGTGGGGGCGAGCACCAGCACGCTGTTCGGGGGCAGATTCAGGCGCAGGTGATGGGTCTGCCCGTGCCAGCCTTCCTCCCTGGCGGTCAGGTCGGGCTGCTGCGTGCCGAAGCCGCCGAACTCGCCGTCGTCGGTGGAGAGCAGCAGGCGGTACGCGCCGCCCTGCGGCACCCCGACCGGGTACACGTCGCGGTACACCGGGGTCAGGTTCGCCACCACGACACTCCACGCGCCGCCCACCGGGTCGCGGCGGATGAAGGCGTACACGCTGTTCTCGACGTCGTCGGCGTTCACCCACAGCATGCCCTCTTCCTTCGTGTCGGCCACGTGCCAGTCGGGGCGGGTGCGGTACAGGCCGTTCAGGCGCCGCACGAGGTTCAGCACACCCCGGTGGTCCGGGTGGTCCGCCAGGTGCCAGGGCAGGCTGACGTCGTGGTTCCACTCGGTGGGCTGCGCGAACTCCTGCCCCATGAACAGCAGTTTCTTGCCGGGCGTGGCCCACATCAGCGCCAGGAACGCGCGGTAGCCGGCGCGCTGCGCGTACCAGTCGCCGGGCATCTTCATGACCATGCTCTTCTTCAGGTGCACGACCTCGTCGTGGCTGATCGCCAGGACGTAGTTCTCGCTCGTGCGGTACACGTTGAAGAACGTCAGCGCGTGGTGGTGGTGCTTGCGCCACAGCGGGTCCTGCTCGAAGTACCCCAGGTTGTCGTTCATCCAGCCCATCGCCCACTTGTAGTCGAAGCCCAGGCCGAACGGACTCGGGGTGGTCACGCCGGGGAACGAGGTGCTCTCCTCCGCGACGATCATGCAGCCCGGCGCCATGTGGTGCACGACCTCGTTCAGGCGCTTGAGGAACGCGATCGCCTCGAGGTTCTCGCGGCCCCCGTGCACGTTCGGAATCCACTCGGTGCGGGAGAAGTCGAGGTAGAGCATGCTGGCGACCGCGTCCACCCGCAGGCCGTCCACGTGGAAGTCCTGCAGCCACTTGAGGGCCGAGCCGATCAGGAACATCACGACCTCGTTGCGGCCGTAGTCGAAGATGTACGTGTTCCAGTCCTGATGGAAGCCCTTGCGGGGGTCGGCGTACTCGAACAGCGGGGTGCCGTCGAACTTCGCGAGGCCCGCGCTGTCGGTCGGGAAGTGCCCCGGCACCCAGTCGAGGATCACGCCGATGCCCAGGCCGTGCAGGTGATTCACGAGGTACTTGAAGTCCTCCGGGCTGCCCATGCGGCTCGTCGGGGCGTAGTACCCGGTCACCTGATACCCCCACGAGCCGTCGAAGGGGTGCTCCATGACGCCCAGCAGTTCGACGTGCGTGTACCCCAGGAACTGCACGTACTCGCCCAGCCGGTGCGCGAGGTCGCGGTAGTTCATGAACCACCCGTCGTCCCGGCGGGCCCAGGAGGGCAGGTGCACCTCGTAGATGCTGACGGGCTGCTCGAAGCCCGCGCTGCGGTGCGCCATCCAGCCGTCGTCGGACCACGTGAACGGCTGGTCCCACACGATGCTGGCGGTCGCGGGGCGCACCTCGAAGAACGACCCGTACGGGTCCATCTTGTCCTCGGTGCGGCCGTCGGGGCCGGTCACGCGGAACTTGTAGCGCTGACCGTTGCGGGCCGCCGGGACGAACACGCCCCAGAACCCGAAGTCGAGGCGCTGCATGGCGTTGTCGAAGCCGTTGTAGCCGTTGAAGTCCCCCACGACACTGACGTGATGCGCGTTGGGGGCCCACACGCCGAAGCGCACGCCGTCCACGCCTTCCTGCGTCACGACATGCGCGCCCAGCAGGTGATCGGGGCGGACCAGATCCGCCGTGACCAGTTTCTGCAGGTGCCCGTGATCCAGCGGAAGCGGTTCATTCATGAAGGTCAGTCTAGCCGCGCCCCCCGCCGCCCGCCGAACCCGGAACAGAACATGAAGGAAACGCTCAGGGCCGCCCGTGGCCGTCACGTTCGCCGTGGCCAGGGGTCCGCGCCGCCTATGCTGCCCCCGTGACTGTCGCCGCATCCACCCCGCCAGACCAAATTCTCCCGGCCCTGGCTGCCCTGCTGGGTTGCGGCCCCGACGACCTGTGCCCCCTGCTGCCGCAACTGATCGCCGCGTGGCTGGCAGAGGACGGGTCGGGCGCGATTGCCCTGCGCCGCACCCCCCGCGCAGACCTGGAGGTGCTGGGCGGCGCGCACCCCGGCCCCCGACAGGCCCAGGTCGCCCTGACCCTCCTGCGCGCCGCCATGACGTCCGGCGCGACCCTGAGCGCCTACGCGGACGACGCCCTGCTGCCCGAGGACGTTCTGCGCACTCTCGGCTGGCGGCGTGCCGGGCAGTACGCCGAGTGGCGCGGCGCGCTTCCCACCCAGGACGCCACGGTGCCGGCGGGGGTGCGTCTCCTTTCGCTGGCGGACGTGCCCGACCTGACCGTCCGGCGGCAGGCGCAGGCCACGTACGCCGACCGGCTGGGGCACACGCTCGTCAGCGCCGCCGACCTCATCCCGGACGCGCACGGGTCGGACGACACCGTGGGCCACGTTGCGGTGGACGCCTCGGGTCAGGGCGTCGGCATCTGCCGCGCGTGGCTGGACGGCGACACGCTGACGGTGGGCAGTCCCGGCGTCCACCCGGCGCTGCGCCACACCACCCTGCGTCACGCCCTGCTGCGCGCCACCGGCGACGCCGCCCGCGAACGCGGCGCCCGGGGGCTGATCATGCAGGCCTGGGGCGACACCCCCGCCGAAACCCAGGCCGACGCGGGGCTGGGTCTGACCGCCGTAGAGGTGACCCCCATCCACCTCTCCCGGTAAGCAGGGAGGCGGCCCACTCATCGCGAACCGCCCCGCCCGAAGTCCACTCCGGTCATACGGATTCCGTCTGTTTCGTTAACAGATCGGAACACCACCGATCTGCCAACTCCACGCCCGGAACCCGTTTTCCTCCTACTCGCGTCCGCTCGGATTGAATGGCTTGCCAAGCCGTTCAATCGGAGTGTTTACACCTTGACGATCCAGCCCTCGGGCGCCTCGCGGTCGCCGGACTGGATGCCGACCAGTTCGTCGTACAGGCGGCGCGTGACCGGCCCGACCTCGGTTTCGCTGTGGAACACGTGGAAGGTGTCGCCGTGCTGGATGCCGCCGATGGGCGTGATGACGGCCGCCGTGCCGCACGCGCCCGCCTCGGCGTACTCGTCCAGGCGGTCGATGTACACGTCCCCCTCGACGACGTTCAGGCCCAGACGGTGCTCGGCCAGCCACAGCAGGCTGTACTTCGTGATGCTGGGCAGGATGCTGGGCGACTTGGGCGTGATGAACGTCGCGCCGTCTTTGGTGATGGCGAAGAAGTTCGCCGCGCCGACCTCCTCGATCTTCGTGTGGGTCGCCGGGTCGAGGTAGATCGCGTCCGCGAAATGGCGGTCCTTGGCCTGCGCGCCGGGCATGAGGCTCGCGGCGTAGTTCCCGCCGACCTTCGCGGCGCCCGTGCCGTGCGGCGCGGCGCGGTCGTACTCGCTGGTCATGAAGTTGTGCGGGGTCAGGCCACCTTTGAAGTACGCGCCGACGGGAATGCAGAACACGCCGAAGATGAATTCCGGGGCGCTGCGCACGCCGATGTTGTCCCCGACGCCGATCACGTAGGGGCGCAGGTACAGCGCGCCGCCACTGCCGTAGGGGGGCAGCCAGCGCTCGTTGGCCTGCACGACCTGACGGCACGCCTCGATGAACTGCTCGGTGCTGACCTCCGGCATCAGGAGGCGGCGGCAGCTGGCCTGCATGCGCGCCGCGTTCTGATCCGGGCGGAAGAGGTTGATGCTGCCGTCCGCCGCACGGTACGCCTTCAGGCCCTCGAAGCACTGCTGACCGTAGTGCAGCGCCGTACTGCCCTCGCTGATGTGCAGCACGTTGTCCAGCGTCAACGTCCCGGCGTCCCACGCGCCGTCCCGCCAGTGCGACAGGTAACGCTCGTCAGTGCGGACGTAACTGAATCCCAGTGTGTTCCAGTCGAGATCCACGGGCGGGCGGGCAGTCTGGGTGCTCATGACGCCCATTGTGGCGCACCTCGCGCATGGGGAGTCAAGACTGCCGGACGCGCCCCCACGGCACCGCTAGGCAGTTCTCAGAATGACGGCATCAGAGAAAAAGACTTCTGACGCCTCCATTCTCTGCTTCGCAGCTGTTCCGGTCCGTCCTGCTCAGCAAAATTCACTCGCTCCGCTCAGCCATTAAGACTGCATCTTGAGAGCAAATGCTCTACAGCTCCACCGGCCCGTGCGGCGTGTCCAGCGTGGCGCGCAGCTCGACCTGCGGGGCCTCCACGACCTCCACCTCACCCTGGAAACGCAGGGCGTCCAGCGCCGCGCGCAGCCCGTCCGGTTCGGGCGAACCCAGCCGCAGGCCCGACAGGCGCACCCCCACGTCCGGCAGGCGCGTGGGCGGCGGCGGCGTCAACCAGTGAATCAGGGACGGCGCGGCCCCGCCCCCCGGCAGTGAACCGTCCGGCGGGACGGTCAGCACCCAGCGGTTCTCCCCGCGCGACAGCGGCAGCGCGTCCGGCCCGGCCGGCACCTGCGGCACCTGCGCCACCCAGTGCACCAGTGCCGGACCGTGCGACAGCCGCTCCTGCATGCCCGGCGTGTCCAGCGCGAACCAGCGCGCCCGCGCGGGCGGCGGCGCGTCCGGGTTCACGGCGATCACCTCCAGGTACGCGTCCGGCCCCAGCGACAGCAGCAGGTTGTGCGTGCCGAACAGCTCGTGCTCGCCGCCCGGCTGGAGCGGCACGCGCAGGCGACCCTCCAGCCAGTCCCGCCCCTCCTGCAGCGAACGGGCCGCCACCACCAGATGATCCAGACGCGCCGACATACCCGCCAGCCTACCCGACCTCAGCGGCGGCTGATGGAACCACTGGACACCGTTGCACTGCCCTTCGGCTTCCACTCCACCCTGAAATAGGCCCCCGATGCTGGCGCGGCCCCCGACACGTACTGAAATACGTTCAGCGTGCCCAGGTCACCCGCCGCCCCTGCGACATTCAGGCCGCCCTGCACGTTGTACTTGGGCAGTGGAGGCGTGTACTGCACGAACATGTTCGCGTTCCCCTTCAACGTCCCGCTCAGTGTGACCGCCTGACCGTCCAGCGTCCCGCTGCCGGTCACGGTGACCTGCTGCGCGTCCACGTACGTTGCGGTGAAATTCAGGTCCAGCGGCACCTCTGCCGTCTCCGCTGATGCCCGGACGCTGCCCACCCAGTGCCCCGAGAGCATCCGGGGGTCCTGGCCGACACTGATCGCCGGCGGCGTCTCCCCACACGCCGCCAGAAGGAACCCCAGACCCGCCACCACCGTCGTCACGCGTTTCATGAGCCCTCAGCGTAACGGGCCATGGCTACCCCGGCGTGCAGATGTGACCGGACATTACCCACCGCGTGGGCGGCTCATGCCGACCGGGTCGTTCAGGACGATCGCAGCCGCCTTCTCGCCGCTTTCCATGGCACCCTGAATGCCGCTCATGGCGGTGGCCTCGCTGGCGATGATCACGCCCGGCAGGGACGTCGCGTGACCGGGCAGCACGGCGGCGTACTCGGGTGGCTGCGGGTACTGCGCGTGACGGATGCGTTCCACGAGCAGGGTGCGCAGCGCCTGCACCTGCGCGGGCGGGTACCAGCGGCCCAGTTCGCCGCGCACGCGGGCGTCCAGCGCGTCGTCGTCCAGGTCCGGTTCGCCCAGGACCGTCACAGTCAGCAGGTGCCCGCCTGCCGGGGCGCGGCCCGGCACGGCGTTGCTCAGCCAGTGGGCATTGTTGATGAAGCCCTCCTCGGCGTTCAGCAGCAGGCGCGCCTCCCGGTCGATCTGCTCGGCGCTGGCGTAGTACAGGTACGTGCTGCTCACGCTGCCGCGCGCCACGTCCGCACCCGTCAGGCGGGCCGCGGTGCCCGGATCGGTCGACACGATCACCTGCCGCGCCTCCAGCTCCCCCGCCACCGAATGCACCGTCACATGCCCAGCGTGCGTCCTCAGCCGCTGCACGGGGACGTTCAGACTCACCTCCAGCCCCTGTGCGAGTTGCTCCGTCAGCGCCCCCATGCCCGCGCGGGGCAGCGCCGCGCCGCCATCCATCAGCATCCGGAAGTAGTACCGGAACAGCCGCGCACTCGTGCCCAGGCTGCGGTCCAGGAAGATCCCCCCGAAGAACGGCCGGAAGAACGCATCCAGCGCGCCCTCGCTGAACCCCTGCCGCCGCAGGTACCCTTCCGTGGACTCGTCCGGCCCGCGTAGCAACTCCGGCGGCGCAGGCGCCCGCAACCGCACCGCCAGCGCCGCCACCCGAGCCTTGTCCGCCACGCCCAGTGACCGCGCCGCCAGCGTCCCCGGCAGCGCCGCCAGGTCCCCGAACGGACTCCCCAGGGTCTCCCGTTTCTCTCCCCGCACCACGACCGCGCCCGGCGGGATCGCCACCAGATCCAGCGCCCCCAGGTTCACGTGCCGCCGCACCGCCGGATACGCCGGGAACAACACCTGATACCCCGCATCCAGCACGAACCCACCCACAGACCGCGACCGCACGCGCCCCCCCACCTCCGGCGCGGCCTCCAGCACCCGCACCCGCTCCCCCGCCCGGGACAGCACCCGCGCTGCCGTCAGACCCGCCAACCCCGCACCCACCACCACCACGTCATACATGCGCGCAGGCTAACAAGCCCCCACCCACCGCAACTGAATCCATGGACGGAAAGTGAAGGGGGAGGGGGTTGTGGGGAGTGGGTTGTCGGAAGTGGGGAGTGGGTTGGGTACCGGGGGGCGGGCACGCGGGTCTGCGGGCTGTGAGGAACTGCGAGGGCGGGCGCGGCCCGCCACCCCCCACCTGGCCTCCCCCTCAAGGGGGGAGGAGAAAGGACAGAGTCGATCAGCCGCCCGCACCTGCCTGCCCGGCCAGCCGCCGCAGATCACCCCGAGCCGTCGGACGCGCAGCGTCCGGGCCTTCCAACTTCACGGCAGGATGGCGTCGAGGCCGGACCCGTCACCGCTCGATAACCGCATAACGCACGAGTAGAACCTCTTGCCCAGTGCAACGTAGGTCCCCCCTGCCCTCTGCTGCGCAGCTCTGCGAGTCTGGGTAGGGGGTTGGGGGGTGGGTTACGCCGTTCAGCTCTCAGTGTCGGAGTCAGGCACGACGCGCGCGGGTGGCATGCCCTGCGTTTCGGACAGTTTGATCAGCCACGCGAACAGCTGGATGAAGGCGAGGGCGAGGGCGGGGAGTCCGGCGAGCATCATGATCCAGCCGCTGAGCTGCTGGTTCTGGAGGGGGGTGTAGTTCCAGAGGCACAGGGCGTTCACGTAGGGGGTGTAGAGGACGCGGGGGCTGTAGAGCCAGACGCTGGCGACGCCCATCATGGGGAGGGCGGCGAGGAGGCCGAACCAGCCGCGTGAGCCGATGTCGGCGGGTTGCACGGTGGGGAGGGGGCGGAGGATGACGCTCCAGACGAGTAGGCTGCTCAGGAGGTACAGGCCCGGGAGGAGGGTAGCGGCGGTGTTGCTGACGACGCTGGCGTTGAAGCCAGCGGGGACGTTCCAGTAGATGATGACGGCGGTCCAGAGGGCCAGGGCCACCCAGGGGTCGAGGAGGAGGTTGAGGATCCTGCCGGGGCCGCGCCGGGGGTCGGGGCGCAGGCGCGGCAAGCCGAGGATGAGGAGGGGTGGGACGACCTCGGCGAGGACCATGAGGCGGGTCATGTAGAGGGCCATGCTGCTCTGGGTGAGGGTCGCGGCGCGGCTCTGGGTGGTGATGAGCAGCAGGAGGACGCCGAGGGTGAAGAGGGCGGCCTTCCAGGCGGGCCAGTCCTGGCCGCGGCCTTCGCGGTGCGCGCGGGTGTAGCCCCAGGCGTACGCGGCGGCGAGGAGCAGGGTGGGGATCAGGAAGAGGGGGTCGGGGCTGGGGCTGAGCAGGTCGGCCAGGGTGGGGTTGAGCGTGGAGGGCGTGGCGCTCATTGGGTCTCCATGACGTGTTGCAGGTCCGCCTGGACGCGGGCGACCTGGGGAAGCTGGGTGTAGTCCCACAGGACGCGCAGGTTGCCCTGGGCGTCGATGAGGTAGGTGGCGGTGGTGTGGTTGATCTGGTAGTCGGCGCCCCTGACGTCGGCCTTCTGGTAGCCGACGCCGTACGCCTGGGCGACTGTCGCCAGTTGCGGTTCGGGGATGTGCACGCCGACGCCTGCCTTGCCGAAGTAGGAGGCGTACTCGTTCAGGCGCCCCGGGGTGTCGCGGGCGGGGTCGACGCTGACGAGCAGGATGCGGAAGCGGGCCTTCTGGTCGTCGGGGAGGGCATCGCGGACCTTGTTCAGGTACGAGAGGGTCAGGGGGCAGATGCTGGCGCAGTGCGTGAACCCGAAGAACACGGCGGTGACCTGTCCCTGCCCGGGCGTGAACGTGAACGCGTGGGGTGGGGCGGTGGGGGTGTCACTGACGGTGCCGGTGAAGCCCGTCGCGGCGGTGCCCTGCGGGTACGCGGTGCCGAAGAACGGGTAGGGGCTGCGCAGGCGCGCAGCACCCCAGGCGCCCAGCAGGAGCAGGGTCACGGCGGCAACGGCGAGGATCGCGGACACGTACCAGGGCCGCGCGGGGGGCGCGCTGGTAGTCTCGGGGCTGATCGACTCGGGGGTGTGGGCGGGTTCACTGGTCATCGGGGGTTCACCGTCATGGTTTCACCACGGGCGCCTGGATGGTCAGGGTGCGGCCCTCGTCGTCGGTCAGGGTGACGGGTATGGTCTGCCCGGGCTGGAGGGGCTCTTTCAGGTGCATGAGCATCAGGTGGTCGCCGGTGTCGCTGAGGGTCAGCGTGCCGCCCGCCGGGAGGGTGAGGGTGTCGGTCATGCTCATGCCGGTCATGTTGTCCTGGGTGCGGGTGACCATCAGCATGGCGTGCCCGGCGGCGGGGCTGCTCACGCCCGTGATGCGGACCTCCGCGTCCCAGGTGCTGCGGAGGGTGGCGAACACGCTCGTCTCGCGGATACCGGGGGGCACGGCGACCACGCGGGCGTCCGTGACGGTGGCGGGCAAGGTACCGCTGACCGGAGTGGCCTGGGCTGGATTCTGGGTCGCAGTGTCGGTCCGGGGGCGCAGCAGGGCGGCGGACAGCGCGGCGGCGAGGATCAGCAGCGCGGCGATCAGGAGGGGCCGGGCGGGTCCGGCGCGGCGGGTTGAGGTCATGGTCGCTCCTTCATGGCGGGGCGTGCCCGGCGCGGGCAGCCGTCAGGGTGCAGTGTAGGCGCGTGCCCGGGGGGGCATTGTCCCCACCGCACCGCTGCGGGCCCGGCGGCGCTCACGACGCGCGTGGAACCCGTTCCAAAAAAGGCGTATCCTGAGTGCCAAATCATGCGTAAACCCACCATTCAGGATGTAGCCCGGCACGCCGGGGTCGGGGTCGGCACCGTCTCGCGGGTGCTGAACAATCACGTGGCCGTCAAGGGCGCCACGCGCGAGAGCGTCCTCAAGGCCATCGCGGATCTGGAATACACCCCCAACCCGCACGCCCGGCGCATCGCGGGGGGGCGCAGTTACACCATCAGCGTCCTGCTGCCCGTCCTGACCACCGAATTCTACGTGCGCCTCCTCGACGGCCTGGAAACGGCGTTCCAGGAAGCCCGGTACGACGTGGCGATCTTCCCGCTGCTGGACCGCTCCCGATTAGAACGCTACCTGGGCTCGCACACGCTGGCCTATCAGGCGGACGGGCTGGTCATGGCGACGTACAACCTCACGCAGATGTTCCACGAGCGGCGCCTGCGTACCCAGCAGCCCACCGTCCTCGTGGACGCCTTTGCGGACAACGTGGATTCCTCGTTCATGGACAACGTCGCGGGCGGGCGCATGGCGGGCGAGTACGCCGCGCAGTTCACGGGTGACCTGTACGCCGTGTGGGTCGAGACCGAACTGGATCAGCTGTTCACCACCCGCGTGTTCGAGGACCGCCGCAGCGGCTTCATGAACGCGCTGGACACCGCCGGGCGCACCATCCGCGCCGAATACACCAGTTCCTTCGATTCCCTCGCGGCGCGCAACACCGCCGCCACCGTCCTCGATCAGGCGCAGGAGGCCGGGCTGCCCTGCACCGTGTTCGCGTCGGCGGACATGCTCGCCGGCGCGCTGCTGGACGAGGTGCGCCTGCGCGGCCTGAAGATCGGGCAGGACGTGCGCGTGATCGGCTTCGACGACCAGCCCTGGGCCGCCGAACGCGGCCTGACCACCCTGCACCAGCCGGTCGAGAGCATGGGCTACGAGGCCGCGCAACTCCTGCTGTCACGCCTGAACGGCTACAAAGGCCCCGCCCGCGCCCGCCGCTTCGAACCCCGCCTGATCATCCGCGGCAGCGCGTAAGGGGGCAGCGTGGTGTGGGTCGTGGGCGGTCGCCTGCGGCCCGCTTTCTTTGAAGCCTCCATCCTCTAGAATCTCGGGGTTATGCCGCGCGTCTTTTCAGGGATTCAGCCCACAGGTGAACCGCACATCGGGAACTACTTCGGGGCCATGCGCAACTACGTGCGGCTGGGCGAGGAGTTCGGGAAGAACAGCATCTACTGCGTGGTGGACCTGCACGCCATCACCAACCCCGCCGCCTCCGATCCCAGGCTGCTCGCGCAGCGGACCTTCGAGATGGCGGTCGCGAACTTCGCGGTGGGACTGGACCCCAGCAAGGTGACGTTCTTCGTGCAGTCGCACGTGCCCGAGCATCAGGAACTGTCGTGGATCTTCACGACCCTGACCCCGGTCGGCGAGCTGGAACGCATGACGCAGTACAAGGACAAGTCCGCGCAACTCGAGAGTGTCCCGGCAGGCCTGCTGATGTACCCCGCCCTGATGGCCGCCGATATCCTGCTGTACAAGGCCGATACCGTGCCCGTCGGTGAGGACCAGACGCAGCACATCGAACTGACGCGCGAGATCGCCCGGAAGTTCAACCACGCCTTCGGCGAGACGTTCCCTGAACCCAGGGCCGTGTACAACAAGGACGCGCTGCGCATCCCCGGCGTGGACGGCAACGGCAAGATGGGCAAGAGCAAGGGCGAGACGAGCACCATCGGCATCCTGGAACCGCTGGAGTCCATCTGGCAGAAACTGCGCGTGGCGCCCACCGACCCGGCCCGTGTGCGCCGCACCGACCCCGGCGACCCCGAGAAGTGCCTGATCTTCGACTACCACAAGCTGTTCAGCGACCTGGACACCATTCAGACCGTGGACGCCGGGTGCCGCAGCGCCGGAATCGGCTGCATCGACTGCAAGAAGATGCTCATGACCGGCATTACCGCGCACCTCACGCCCATCCAGGAGCGGGCCGAGACGCTGAAGGCCGACCCGGACTTCGTGCGTGACGCCCTGGCTCAGGGGGCGCGCGAGGCCCGCGCGATCGCGCAGCCGATCATGGCGGAAGTCCGCGAGAAAGTCGGCTTCCTGACCCTGTAAACCCCACCGACTGTCGACCCCTGCCGTGACTGCCGCGCCTGCGCTGCCCACTCCCACCCCGCCGCCCCCGGCCGGGGTGGGCTTCAGCGTGGCGCTGCCCGCGTTCAGCGGCACCCTGGCCGAACTGGCCTCCGCGCTGCGCACTGGCCGCGTCCAGCCCGGCGAGGTGCCCCTCCTGACCCTCACGCGCGACGTGCTGGCCTGGGCGCAGGCGGTCACGGGCGGCCCGCTGAATGACGCGCATCCGGACCTGCTGCCCACCCTGGCGGCGGTCATCGCGCTGAAGGCCCGTCTGCTGCTGCCGCAACCCGAACCCGAGGAGGCAGAGGCGGGCGGCGACTGGTACGAGCCGCTGGACGACGTGCTGGACGGCGTGGAGGCCCTGGCGGAACTGGGCGCCCTGGTGGACTTCCTGGCCGCGCGCCGCCGCGAACGCGAGGGCCTGATTCCCGCCCGCGCCGTGCCCGTGACCCTCCCGCGCCGCGAACGGCCCCGCAACCCGCAGGGCAGCCTCGCCAAGCTCGTGAAGGCCGCGCAGAACGCCGTGCGGCAGGTCGAGGTGCCCCTCTTGGCCCGCGACCGCCTCTCGCTGGCCGACGCGCTGGGCGCGCTGCGCGCCTTCGGAAGGCGCCTGCGGACCTTCACCTTTCGGGGCATTCCCACGCAGGACTGGGGCGAGCAGACCACCTACTTCGCCGCCCTGCTCGAAGGCGTGAAGGAAGGGAACTTCAGCGTCGAGCAGACCGACACGTACGGCGACATACAGGTGCAGTCCCACCTCGCGCAGGACTGACCGCCGCTGAAACAGGGGGAGAGGCCGGTGCGACCTCTCCCCCACGCTTTTAGGTGCGCGCGAACTCGACGGCCGCCTGCACCTGTTCGTCCGTGGGGCGGACGCCGGTGTACAGCACGAACTGCTCCAGCGCCTGCAACGCCACGACCTCCAGTCCGGTCACGACGGGCCTCCCCTGCCGCCGGGCCTCCACGATCAGGGGCGTCTCGCTGGGCAGGGCGACCACGTCGAACACCGTGCCCGCCCGCGCGATCTGCTCCGGCGTGAAGGCCAGCGTGTGTTCGTCCGCGCCGCCCGCCATGCCCAGCGGCGTGACGTTCACGAGCAGGTCACCGTCCTGCACGTCAGGTACCGTGGGCTGCCAGTCCCAGCCGCAGCGCGCCGCGAGGTCCCGCCCGGCGGCCTCGTTGCGGGCGACGATCACGCCACGCATGAAGCCCGCGTCGCGCAGGGCGCTCGCCACGGCCTTGCCCATGCCGCCGCTGCCGCGCAGCACCACCCGCGCGTCCGGGTTCAGCGCGTGCCGTTCGATCAGGAGCTGAACGGCGGTGTAATCGGTGTTGAAGGCCTTCAGGTGCCCGCCGTCGTTCACGATGGTGTTCACCGACCCGATGGCCGCCGCCGAGGCGTCCAGTTCGTCCAGCAGCGGAATCACGGCCTCCTTGAACGGCATGCTGACCGCGCAGCCGCGCACGCCCAGCGCCCGGATGCCCGCCACGACGCCCGCGATGTCCTGCACGCCAAACGCCTTGTACACGAAATCCAGACCCAGCGCCGCGTACAGGTGATTGTGGAAGCGCGTCCCGAAGTTGCTCGGCCGCGCCGAGACGCTCATGCACAGCGTCGTGCCCCGGTTGATGTCCAGCTTGCTCGCGCCTGTCACGACTGCCCCGCTCCGGCGACTGCGCTGCGTGCCCTGCGCTCCGCTCCGGTCACTCCACTCCGTCTCCGTCGTCTCATTCCTGCTCCTTCCAGTCGGCTCCGGGTCATCCGGAGCGGAATCACAGTCCCAGCATCAGGTTCAGGTTCTGCACCGCCGCGCCGCCCGCGCCCTTCCCGAGGTTGTCCAGCCGCGCGACCAGCAGTGCCCGCTCGCCGTCGGCGGACGGGTACACGAACAGTTCCAGGTCGTTCGTGCCGTTCAGGGTCTGCGGGTCCAGAATCTCCGGGTTGCCCTGCATGTCGAACACCCGCACGAACCGCTGCCCGGCGTAGTGCGCCGCCAGCGCCGCGTGCAGCGCGTCCGGGGTGGTGCCCAGCTCGCGCAGGTGCAGCGGGATGGTCACGGTCATACCCTGCGCCCACGCACCCACGTTCGGCGTGAAGACCGGCGTGCGGCTCAGGCCGCCGTAGCGCATCGTCTCGGGAATGTGCTTGTGCCCCAGCCCCAGCGCGTAACTCAGGAACTCGCCCTTCATTGGGTGATCCTCGCCCTTCTCGTGCGCGTCCACCAGCGCCCGGCCCCCACCGGTGTAGCCGCTGTACCCCTGAATACTGACCGGGAAGTCCGCCGGGATCAGGCCCGCGCCCGTCAGCGGCGCCAGCAGCGAGATCGCCCCGGTGCTGTAACAGCCGGGGTTCGCCACGAAGCGCGCCGCACGGATCGCGTCCGCCTGCCCCGCATTCAACTCCGGGAAGCCGAACACCCACGCGGGGTTCACCCGGTGCGCCGTGCTCGCATCCAGCAGGCGCGCCGCCGGGTTCGTCGTCAGCGTGACTGCCTCGCGCGCCGCGTCGTCATGCAGGCACAGGATCGACACGTCCGCCGCGTTCAGTAACTCCGCCCGCGCGTCCGCATCCTTGCGCCGCGCCGGGTCGATGCTCAGCAACTCGATATCCGCCCGGCCCTGAAGCCGCTGCCGGATCTGCAGACCGGTCGTTCCGGCCTCACCGTCGATAAATACCTTGGGGACTGTCATGCTTGATTCTCCATCAGGGACTGAGTGACCTGCGCGTGCAGGCGTTCGAATGTCATAGCCAGGGACGTGCCGGGCTTCAGGTGCGTCCAGAGGTCCGGGGTCATGGGCACGATACGGATCACGCCGTGCCCGCCTCGCCCGATCACCTCTGGCTCGAGGGTTTCCCACCACGCGTACGCATTCCACCGGCTCTCCGGCGCGATGGAAGCTGAAGACGCTGCCGTCCATCGCGCCCACGTTGTCCCCGAAGCGCCGGTAGATGAATGACGTCGTCCGGTCCTCCGGCAGGTGAACGCGGGCGAGCAGGAAGGGGGCGTCTGTCAGAGTCACGCGGTCCACTCGGCGGCCAGGACCGCGTACAGGGCATCGTCGGTCCATTCCCCCCGGTGCCGGTAGCTCTGGAGGCTGGTGCCCTCGTGCCGGAAGCCCAGGCGGGTCAGCAGCGCCGCGACCGCCGTGTTGCGCGGGTCGATGCTGGCGTGGACGCGGTGCAGGCCCAGGTCCGCGAACGCGTGGGTGACCAGGACGTGCAGGGCCTCGCGAGCGTACCCGTGCCCCTGGGCGTGGCGGGCGAGGGTCATGCCGAGTTCCGCCTGCGGCCCCTGCGTGTTCAGGCCCACGTCCCCCACGAGTTCACCGCCGGTCAGCGTGACGGCGCGCTGCACCCAGCCGGGCGAGCCCAGCGGCGCGTCCGACACGAGCCCCGCCACGGAGTCCGGCGTGGCGGGCAGCGGCCAGCCCTGATACCGGGCGACCTCCGGATCGTTCCGGTACGCCAGGACACGCGGCAGGTCGTCCGGCGTCAGGGGCCGGAGGGTCAGACGGGACGTGTGCAGGATGGTCATGGGCTCAGCGTGCCAGAGAAACGGGCGGGCGCGCATCCGCGTGACGGCAGATGCGCGCCGCCCCAGTGGTTTACCAGCGGGGTTTGAGGTCACCCATGAGGTGGTACATCAGGGCTTTCTGCGCGTGCAGGCGGTTTTCGGCCTGATCGAACACGCGGCTCTTGGGGTGTTCGGTGGCTTCGGGGACGGTTTCCTCGCCGTAGTGGGCGGGCAGGCAGTGCAGGAAGATGCCGTCGGGGGCGAGGGTGTCGAGCATCTCGGGGGTGACCTGGTAGCCCTGGAAGGCGCGGCGGCGGATGTCGGCTTCGGCCTCCTGGCCCATGCTGATCCACACGTCGGTGTACAGGACGTCGGCGCCCTGCACGGCGGCGAGGTCGTTCGTGAGGGTGATGTTCACGCCGGCGCGGACGGCGTCCATGAGGACTCCGGCGTTCGGTTCGTAGCCGACGGGGGTGACGACGGTGACGTCGGTGCCGGTCAGGATGCCCATGTGGATGTGGCTGTTGGCGAGGTTGTTCCCGTCGCCGATGTACACGACGCGGCGGCCGCGCAGGTCGGTGCCGAATTCTTCCTCGATGGTCTGGTAGTCCGCGAGGAGCTGCGCGGGGTGCAGCATGTCGCTCAGGCCGTTGATGACGGGGATGCTGGCGTGCTGCGCGAGTTCCTGGAGGGTCTGCTGAAGGTACACCCGGCCCATGACGGCGTCCACCCAGCGTTCCAGGTTGCGGGCGACGTCGCTGACGCGTTCGCGGGTGCCGAGGCCGATCTCGGTGTTCGAGAGGGTGATGGCGTGCCCGCCGAGCTGGTACATGCCGACGTCGAAGGTGGTGCGGGTGCGCAGGGACGCCTTCTCGAACACCAGCGCGATGCTGAGGCCCGCCAGGGGTTTCACCGCGCGCCACTCGCCGCGTTTCATGGAGTGCGCGGTGTCCAGGACGGCGCGCAGTTCAGTGGCGGTCATGTCGAGGTTGCTCAGGAAGTCCCGCCCGGCCATGACGGGTTTCGGGAGGGTGTCCGGGGTGAGCAGCACGGGCGCGGCGGACGCCACCGGGGTTGCATCTTTTTTCGTGACAGCCTTGCGCACCGCTCCGGTCTTCTTCGGGGCAGCGCTGGCCTGGGCCTGGGTTTTCTTCGAGCGGGCGACCTTCGTCATAGGCGAGGAGTATACCTGCTTCCCGTCAGCGCAGGATCACTCCCCGCGAATCGCGCATGAATATGCATTCTGGATGACTGGACATGCACAGCGGGGAGCTGCGCGAGGGCGTGACGGCCACCCTCGCGCGGCTCCCCATCCCTCTTACTTCGTTTCGGTCAGGCTGTAGCTGCCGCTGCCGCTGTAGGCGTACACGCGCCAGCGGTACGTGCCACTGGCGGCGGCGTAGGTGATGGCCTCGGTGCTGGTACTGCCCTCGCTGGCGGCCACCTGACTCCAGGTGCTGCCGGAGAGTTTCTGCAGGTACAGGTCGAAGTCGGTGCCCGTGGGTCCGCTCAGGTTGCCCTTCAGCGTGCCGCCCGCGTACGTGAAGCCGGTCGTGGACGGCTGGTACGAGTTCCCGCTGGCCGCGACCGTGCCGGTGTACGTGGTGGTGCCCGTGGTCGTGCCGACCGTGACGAACAGCGCGGAGACGGGGCCGTACGTCCCGCTGTTGTTCCTCGCGCGGACGTACACGGTGTGCTTCCCGGCGCTGAGGCCCGTGGTGGACACGCTGGCCTGCACGCTCTCGGTGGCGGCGTTGAAGGTGCCGTCCGCAGCGGTCATGGCGCGGGCCGTGCCGCCGGCCCAGGGGGGCGTGTCGATGAAGTACTCCGCGCCGGTGATGGTGCGGGTGGGTTCCGCGCCGTTGCTCGTGTTGAAACGGGTGTTCGTGGCGCTGGCGCTCAGGGTGAAGCTGGCGCCCGTGGCGACGCTGGCGGGCGCGCTGACGCTGACACTGTCGGGACCGCTGCCGAGCTGGTATGGCGCGCGGGCCACGCGCAGGGCGTACAGCAGCGCCGCCTGGTTCTGTGGGAGGGTGGTGCCGGTGAAGGTGCTGCACGGCTCGAAGAACGCCGTGCCGAGTTCGATGGTGTACGACGCGACCCCCAGTTCGCCGTACGCGAAGTCGTCAGTGGTGCCGCTGGTGGGGTACAGGCCAACCGCCTGCTCGGGCGTGTACCCGTTGAAATACGCGAGCTTGCGGCCCAGTGACTGTAGCGCCGCGCCGTTCGGAGTGACGGTGGTGGTGTCTCCCCAGGGCCACAGGACCAGCTTGGAGTAGCTGTGCACGTCGACGTACACGCCGGGCGTGCTGGCGGGTGCCGCGTCGGTGCGGGCGGGGCCGCGGTTGTCCGCGAAGGCCGCCTTGATCAGGGTCTGGAGGTTCTGCGTCTCGATTTCACTGGCGGCGGCGGTGCCCTTGTACGTCTCGTTGCAGGGGTCGGCGCTGGACCCGCCGGTGCCCCAGGCGTAGTTGAAGTTGCGGTTCAGGTCCACGCCGTACAGGCCGTTGCTGCACGGCTGGGTGTCGTTCACGTTCTTGCGCCACGACGCGCCGGCCTCGGCTTTCTTGCGGCCGTCGGGGTTGCTCTGGAGGACCAGCCAGACTTCCTGGGTGTCGAGCATCCAGGTGACGTCGGCGTCCTTGCCGTAGTTGGCGAGCAGGTACTCCGCGAAGCGCGTGGCGAGTTCGGCGGGGGTGTACTCGCGCGCGTGGATGGACGCGGTGATCAGCAGTCGGGGCTTGGTGCCGGTGGTGCTCCTGTTCGTGAGTTTCAGGACGTTCATGTCGTACCCGCCGCGCCCCTTGCTCTTCAGCCACGAGGACCCGAAGCTGCTCCAGCTGGCGAGGTTCGGGTACTGCGTGACCAGATTCTGCGCGCTGGCGTAGGTTTCCTCGACGGTGCGGTAGCAGGAGTAGCCGCTGATGCTCAGGGCGCCCAGGGGGGCTTTCAGGGAGGCGCTGTGGCGTTCGGTCTGCGCGCGGTCGATCTTCACGGTCCAGCCGCGGGTCATGCCGGTCACGCGCAGCCGCTCGAAGTCGGCCTGCCCCACGTCGAGCAGCACGTAGCCGTCTTCGGGGCTGCCGCCGACCGGCTCGAAGGTCTTGACGATGTCCAGCCAGTCGCGCTGCGTTTTGAAGTCGATGCGGGACACGACGACCGGGTACTGCTGGAAGGTGCTGCACTCGTCGGCGGTGGCGACCAGGGTGCCGGTGCCGGGGGCGGGGCTGGCCTGGGGGGCGGTGGGGGTCTGCGAGCAGGACGCGAGCAGCAGGGCGGCGCTGAGCAGGGAGACGGACAGACCTTTATGCATGGAGCCTCCATCGGCGGGCGTCCCGTCCGGAGTGTCTGCCGGCAGGTGTTCGCCTGGGTTGTGTGGTGCTGCGCTACTCTAACACCCCCCTGGCGCGCAAGCGAAAGTTCCACTGTCCACCATTGAGGAACGTCACGGCCCGGCCGGGCGTACACTCCCGCGCAATGAACGCCCCCGCGACCCTGCCGCCCCTGAACGCCCGCGCGCTGCTGCTGGCGCTGCTGATCACGGGCATCTGGGGCGTGAACTTCATCGTGATCAAGTGGAGTGTCGCGGGGGCCCCCCCGCTGCTGGTCGCCGCGCTGCGCTTCGCCGTGGCCGCGTTGCCCGCCGTGTTCTTCGTGCCGCGCCCGCAGCTGCCCGCCCGGCTGCTGTGGGGGTACGGGCTGCTGGTGGGCGTCGTGCAGTTCGGCCTGCTGTACCTCGCCATTCAGCTGGGCATGAGTGCGGGCCTGGGCTCGCTGCTCATGCAGATGCAGGCGTTCTTCACCGCGATCCTGGCCGCGCGGCTGCTCGGCGAACGCATCCAGCCCTGGCAGGCCGCCGGGATGACGGCCGCCTTCGGCGGCATGGCGCTGATCGGCGCACTGTCCGGCGGGGACCTACCCCTGGTCAGTCTCGGCCTGACGCTGCTGGCGGCGCTGGGCTGGGCAGGCAGCAACCTCGTGGTGCGGGCGTCGGGCGGCGCGAACATGCTGTCCCTGGTCGTCTGGAGCGCCCTGATTCCCCCCATTCCCCTGACGCTGCTGGCGGGCCTGACCGGCGGCTGGGACGCCGTGGGCCACACCCTGACGCACAGCGGGTGGGGGTTCTGGGCGGCCATCGTGTTCATGGGCCTGGGCAACACCGTGCTGGGCTTCGGGCTGTGGTCCGTGCTGATCCAGCGGCACGGCGCGGCGCGGGTGGCGCCCCTGTCGCTGCTGGTCCCGGTGTTCGGCCTGATCGCCAGCGCCCTGGCCTACCACGAGGCCTTCCCGCCCGGCAAGGCCATCGGCGCGCTGCTGGTTTTCGCGGGTCTGACCCTGCACGTGTTCGGGGGCCGCTGGTGGCCCCGGTCCGGGCAGCGCACCCCAGCCTGAACGGGCAGCGGCGTAGGCCACCCGGCGCATGGCACGCCGCGCCCGGCACCCGTTAGGCTGCGCGGCATGTTGAGGGCACGGGTGCTGGGCGGGCCGGCAGAGGACAACGCGCTGTGGGTCGTGGCGGACAGCGGGCAGGGGCAGACGCGCCTGCTGCTGGACTGCGGCGCGCGCGTGCTGGACACGCTGCCGTTCGCGGAGGTGCAGGCCACCGATCACCTGCTGCTGTCGCACCTGCACATGGATCACGTGGGCGGCTTCGACGACTTCTTCCGCGCCACCTTCGACCGGCCCGCGCCCACGCACGCCTGGGGGCCGCCCGGCACGGCCCGCATCCTCGGGCACCGCTTCCAGGGGTTCTGGTGGAACCACGCGCCCGAGCTGCGCGGGCAGTGGGTGGTGCATGACGTGCACGACACGCACGTGCAGGCCTTCCGCTTCGAGGCACAGGAGGCCTTCGCCGTGGCGCACGACGCGGGCAGTCGCCCGCACGACGGCACCATCCTCACCACCCCGGAAGTCAGCGTGCAGGCCATTCCACTGGAACACCACGGCCGTAGCCTGGGTTTCGTCCTGCGGGAACCCGACCGGGAACGCGTGAACACCGCCGCCCTGGCGGGACTGGGCCTGCGCCCCGGCCCCTGGCTGGCTGCATTGAAAGGCGGCGCGACCGGCGAACTGGAGGTGAACGGCCAGCCGCACGACGCCGCTGGCCTCCGCGCCGCACTGATGGCCCGCGAGACCGGGGAGAGCCTCGCGTACCTCACGGACTTCCTGCTGGGCGCCGCGCAGCAGGCCCGCCTCGCTCCCCTCCTGCGCGGCGTGCAGACGCTGTACGCCGAGGCGCAGTACGCCCCCGAGGACCACGACCTCGCCGCCCGGCACGAGCACACCACCGTCACGCAGGTCGCCGCCCTGGCCCACGCGGCGGGCGTGCCCGCGCTGACGCTGCTACACCTGAGCCGCCGCTACCGACCCGAACAGTGGTCCGCCATGCTGAGTGCCGCGCAGGCCATCCACCCCGCCACGCGTTTCCCGGACGGCTGGCTGGACGCGTGAGACGGCCGGTTCGTGCGCCGGAACGCACCTTCTCCCCTATCCTGCCCGGGTGACCCCCTCTCTCACCGCGCCACGCTCCCCACATGTCACGGCGCTGTGGGGCTCGGTGACCGCTTTCTGCCTGCTGCCCCTGTTCACACCGGACCGCCCGCTGACCCCAGTCCTGCTGGCCGCCCTGCTGCCCTTCACGCTCCGGTTGACCCGCTGGATGACCGCATGGCATTCCG
Source organism: Deinococcus soli (ex Cha et al. 2016) (assembly GCF_001007995.1). Taxonomy (NCBI): domain Bacteria; kingdom Thermotogati; phylum Deinococcota; class Deinococci; order Deinococcales; family Deinococcaceae; genus Deinococcus; species Deinococcus soli (ex Cha et al. 2016). Next base: position 853,202 of record NZ_CP011389.1, read on the forward strand.
GTCACGAGGCGACGCCGCACGCCCGGGCGCTGAACGTCTGGGCGCCGCGCTGGCGTGGACGTCCTGGGCCTTCCGTTCCGTGATTCGCCGGCCAGCCGGCACGCCCACGGACGCGACGCTGACGCGCTGGAACTGGTCCCTGCGGAGCTGGCAGGTGGCCCTGCTCGTGAATCTGATCTGGACTGCACTGCGGGCGCCGCTGAATCCACAGCTGCTTCAGCCGGTCGCGCTGATGCTCGCAGCGGAACTCCTGCACCGTTCCGTGCAGGGCCGCGCCCGCTGACCGCGCCCTGCCGTACCCTGTGGGCATGACTGCTGCGCTGTTCGATTCGCACATGCACACGCCCCTGTGCGGGCACGCCACGGGGGCGCCGCGCGAGTACGCGCAGGCGGCGCTGGACGCCGGACTGGCGGGCATCTGCTTCACGGATCACATGCCGATGCCCGCGTGGTACGACGCGCCGTGGCGGATGCGCCGCGACCAGCTGACGCAGTACGTGGCGGACGTGCAGGACGCCCAGACGGAGTTCGCGGGGCGGCTGGAGATCCGTCTGGGCCTGGAAGCCGACTTCCATCCCGGCACGGAACGCTACGTGGAGGAGGTGCTGGGCGCGCACCCGTGGGATTACGTGATCGGCAGCGTCCATTACATCGGCGCGTGGGGCTTCGACAACCCGGAATTCGTCGCGGAGTACGACAGCCGCGACCTCGCGGGTCTGTACCGTGACTACTACGCGCTGGCCGAGGGCGCCGCGAAATCGGGTCTGTTCGACAGTATCGGGCACCTGGACCTGCCCAAGAAGTTCGGGCACCGCGACCCCGACGGGTACGCCGCGCTGCACGCGCTGGACGTCATCGCCGAACGCGGCCTCGCGCTGGATTTCAACACCGCCGGGTGGCGCAAACCCATCGCCGAAGCGTATCCCGCCCCGGACCTGACGCGCGCCGCCGCCGAACGCGGCATCCCCTTCGTCCTCGGCAGCGACGCGCACAAACCCGAGGAAGTCGGGCACCGCTTCACCGACGCCATCAAGCAGATTCACGACGTCGGCGGGCGAATCGTCACGTACGCCGGGCGCGTCCGCCACGGATAACGCATGAACTCCTGGCTCCCCTTGACTTGCAAAGCTCCGCAGGAGAGGGGACCTGGCCGCGCAGCGGACTGAGGGGTTCACACGGAGGCTGTGAGCTCTGAGCAGACCCGCACTGAGGGTGTTCCTCATGGCTCAGAGCCAGCACCCCTCGCCCGCTACTCTGGGGGGATGGAAGTCACGAAGAAGTCCCTGGCGGGGGTGCTGAAGACGACGGCGGATCTGCTCGATCTGCTGGGTGTGGGGGATGATCCGTTCCGGGCGCAGGCGTTCCGGAGTGCGGCGCGCAGCCTGGAGGCCTCGCTGGACGAGGTGGACGCCCTGGTGGCGCGCGGTTTTGCGGGCGTGCCGAAGGTAGGGAAGGCGATTGCGCTGGACCTGATGGGGTTCGTGGAGTCGGGGGTGTTCGGGCCGCTGGAGGACGCCGCGAGCCTGATTCCGGCGGGCGTGCTGAGTCTGTTCCGGGTGCGGGGGCTGGGGCCCAAGAAGATCCGCGCGCTGTGGGATGCGGGAATCGATTCGCTGGAGGGGCTGCGTGAGGCGTGCCGGGATGGGCGGGTGGCGGCCCTGAAGGGCTTCGGGGCGAAGAGTGCGGCGTCGTTCCTGGCGGCGGTGGAGTTCGCCCTGAGCGCGCAGGAGCGGCAGCACCTGAGTACGGCCACCGAGGTCGCGGAGGGGTTATGCCGCGTGCTGGAGGGTCTGGAGGCGCGTCTGGCGGGGGATGTTCGCCGGGGACTGGACACGGTGCGGGTGGCGCGCGTGACCGTCACCGCCGACCCCGGGGAGGTCGTGGCGCGGCTGGCGGGCGTGGTCGAGGGGCTGGAGCGCGTCGGGCAGAAACCGCTGTTCGCCGGGCGGGTGGACGGTGTACCGGTCGAGGTGGCCTTCGCGCCGCGTGCGGGCGTGCGGGGCGCGCTGGACCTGATGATGGGCGGCGCCGCGGCGTACCGCGAGGCGCTGCGTGCCGAGGCGGCCGGTCGGGGCTTCGACCTGAGCGGACACGGCCTGATCCGGGCGGGCGAGGTGCTGGACACGCCCACCGAGGCGGACGTGATGCAGGCGCTGGACCTGCCGCTGCGTCCCGCCGAGTACCGCGAGCCCGAGCATGACGGCGTGTGGGAAACCCTCCCCCACCCGGATGAACTGGTGACGGTCGCGGACCTGCGCGGGATGCTGCACACGCACTCGACGTGGTCGGACGGCGCAGCGAGCATCGCGGACATGGCGGCCGCGACCGTGCGGCTGGGGCACGAATTCCTGGGCACCGGGGACCACTCGCGCGCCGCGCATTACGCGAACGGCCTGAGCATCGAACGCCTCCAGGCGCAACTGAAGGAGATCAGGGAGTTGCAGTCAGCAGGCGTGCCGCTCGTGGCGGGCGCCGAGGTGGACATCCTCGAAGACGGGAGCCTCGACTACCCGGACGATGTGCTGGCCGAACTGGATTACGTGGTCGCCAGCGTCCACAGCCTCTTCACGCTGCCCGCCGAACGGCAGACCAAGCGGCTGGTGCAGGCCGCCCGGCACCCCCTCGTGACGATCCTGGGGCACCCGACGGGCCGTCTGCTGCTGCGCCGCCCGGGCTACGCCCTGGACCTGGGCGCCGTGATGGCCGCCTGCGCCGAGCGCGGCACCGTGGTGGAAATCAACGCGAACGCGTACCGCCTGGACCTCGACTGGCGCGTGGCGCTGGCGTGGCGAGACCACGTGCGGTTCGCCATCAACACCGACGCGCACGTCCCCGCCGGACTCGCCGACGCCCGCTACGGCGTGATGGTCGCCCGCAAGGCGGGCCTGACCCCGGCGCACGTGGTGAACACCCTGGACCGCGACGCGTTCCTGGCGTTCGTGCGGGCACAGCGGGCAGGGCGCTGAACCTCGCCCGGCTGACCTCGGGTTACGCGGTGCGCTGGCGCGAGCGGGGGAGGTAACCGGGGGGCGTGTCGCCCTCGCCCGCGAAGAGGCTGGTGGTCAGGTAGCGCGCGCCGGTGTCGCAGGCGATGGTGGCGACGCGCCTGCCGGGGCCCAGGCGCCGGGCGACCTCCAGGGTGGCCCAGGCCATGGCGCCGCTGCTCATGCCGACGAACACGCCTTCCTCCTGTGCCAGCCTGCGGGCCAGGGGGTAGGCGTCCTCCTCCCACACGTCGATGACGTCGTCGATGACGCTGCGGTCGAGGTTGTCCGGGATGAAGCCGGGGCCCATGCCCTGGAAGCCGTGGGTGCCCATCTCGCCGCCGGTGAGGACGTTGCTGCGGGCGGGTTCGCACGCGATGATCTGCACGGCCGGGTTCATGCGCCTGAGGTACCGGCCGACGCCGCTGATGGTGCCGCCGGTGCCACTGCCGTACACGAACGCGTCGATGCGGCCCTGCATCTGCTCCCACAGTTCGGGGCCGGTCGTGCGTTCGTGCACGGCGGGGTTGGCGGGATTCCCGAACTGGTTCATCATGACCGCGCCGCGCTCCTGCACGACCCTCTCGGCTTCCTCGATGGCGGCCAGCATGCGGCGGGTGGGGTCGGTGAGGATCAGTTCGGCGCCGTACGCGACCAGGGTGCGTTTGCGTTCCTCGCTCATGCTGGCGGGCATGCACAGGATCAGTTTGTATCCCTTGGCCGCGGCGACCTGCGCCAACCCGATGCCGGTGTTGCCGCTGGTGGGTTCCACGATGGTGCCGCCGGGTTTCAGGACGCCGCGCCGCTCGGCGTCCTCGATGAGGCCCAGCGCGGTGCGGTCCTTGATGCTGCCGCCGGGGTTCTGACCTTCGAGTTTCACGAACACGTCGGCCATGTCGGGCTCGACGACGCGCGTCAGTTGCAGGAGGGGGGTGTGCCCGATGAGGGACTCGATCATGGCGTTCAGGATAGGCGCTGCCGGGCCGGGCGGTGGTGGCGGCGCAGACAGGTCACGGACAGAACGCATCCGCCCGCGCCGGGGTGGGCGGGACGGATGCGCGTGGGGTGGGGGCCTTCAGCTCAGGCGGTCGTCGGGGGCGACCGGGAGGGTCGCTGGGCGGCGCTCGTCGGCGGCGCCGGGCGTGGGCTGAGCGCTGGCCTGGGCGGGGTGCACCGGGTCGGGCTGGGTGTCCAGCGCGGCCTCACCGGTCGCGTCGGGGCGGCTGGCCAGCGGGTCGAGATCCGGGGTGTCCTTGTTGACGCTATCCACCAGGATGTCCAGCACGTCGCCGTCGCGCGCGGCCTGCACGGCCTTGTGCGTGACGATCTCGCCAACGTTCAGGATGATGCTGTCGTCCGGCGCGAGAATCACGCGGGTGACGGGGCGGCCCAGCGCGTCGCGGATCTTCTGCTCCTGCGCGTCCTGCTGGCGCTGGTCGATGGCCTGTTCGGCCTGCTCGCGTTTGTCGCCCAGCCAGTTCTTGGCGCGGTCGAGGAGGTTCCCGGCGCTCTCGCTGACGCTGCCCAGCCCCTGGCTGACGGCGCTGGTGGTGGTCACGCCAGGGCGGGCGCCGCCGGTGGTGGCGTCGATCAGGGCCTGGTGCGCGCCGACGTGACGGGCGCGGTCCAGGATCGCAGGCGTGACGATCTGGCCCTGCGCGGCCACGAGGCTGCCGCCGGGGGCGCGCACGTCGGTCTTCACGCGGCGGCCGATGGTCGCCTCGGGGCTGTTCGGATCAAGCTGCTGGCGCTGACGCAGGCCCTCCACGCCGTCCTGGATGGCGCCACCGGTCGCGGCGGCGGTCAGGGCGGCGAGACGGCCGGTCTGCTCGGCGCGGTCAGCCTGGAAGCTGGTGATGGTCGCCCCGGCGGGCACGATGACCTCACCCGCGTCGGTGGTGATCTCGCTGCGGGCGGTCTTGCCGATCACGTAGGTCTTCTGGCGTTCGGCGGTGGCGTCCTTGACGTCCTCGTAGGACTCCTGCACGCGGTCACGGGCACTGCCGTAGGCGCCTGCGATCACGCCGCCGGTCGCGGCGGTGGCGAGCGCGGCGAGCTTCCCGGCAGCCTCGGCGTCATCGGCGTGCGCGGCGGTGATGGTCTCGCCCTTGGCGACGATCAGGTGGCCGTCCACGGCGGTGATGTCGCCCCCGGCGGTCTTGCCGACCACGTACTCCTTCTGGCGTTCGCGGGTCGCCTCGGCGATGTTCTCGTAGGCGCCCTTCACGCCGTCCGCAGCGTTGCCGTAAGCGTCCTTGATGCCCTCGGCGGCGTTCTGGTAGGCGCCGCTGAGGCTCTCACCGGCGCTGCTGAGCGCGCCCTTCAGGCCGCCGTCCTCCTGTTCCTGCATGGCCTGCGCGACGCTGATGGGCACGATGGCCGTGTCGGTGCCGATCTGCACGCTCTCGGGCGCGGGCACGAAGGTCCGGCCGCTGCTCAGGTCGGCGAACAGGCCGCCGGTGGCCTCGTAGCCCTCGACCCGGCCGGTGTGCTCGTCGAAGAACACGTCGGCGATGCGGCCCAGGTTCTGCCCGTCGGTGGTCAGGAGGGTCAGGCCGATCAGGCTGGCCTTGCTGTCCAGCGCCTCTTTCAGGCGGCCGTCCTCGCGGGTGGTGGTGACGTCGTCGGCGCTGCCGATCATGATGGCGTCCTCGCCGACACTGCGGATGCGCTCGAAGGGCACGACCTTCGCGGCGCTGAACCAGCCGCCCTCGTCGACGAGCAGGCCCAGCACCTGGTTGGCCTGGTGGTCGAAGATCACGTCGTGCACGCGGTCAATCTTCTCGCCGGTGCTGACCGCGACGATGCTGCGGTTCAGGATGTCTTTGCCTTTGATCATGAGGTCTCCAGAGGTGGGCGTCAGAAGCCCAGGTTGAGCAGGCCCTGCGGCTTGAGGTACAGGAAGTACGCCAGCAGGAACAGGACGATGAGCAGGACGAGGATGAGCAGGATGCGTCCGCCGCTGCCTCCGGGTTTGCCTTTCAGTCGGGTCATGGTGCCTCCAAGGGCGAGTCTAGGAAGTGGGGCGTGACGTTCCGTGGGGAAGCACTGACGCTGGCTTGACTGAACCTTGCGGCCCTCTTTAGGCGGCAGGGGGGCTAGCCTGTGCGCCATGAGTGCTTCCCCTGCTGCCCTGCCGTTCCTGCGCGCACCCGGCGCGCCGCCCACCGCCTCCGAGCGTTCCCTGGCGGAGTTGCCGCTGACCGTGCTGGTGGGCGTGACCGGGGTGGGCAAGAGTACGGCGCTGGCGGCCCTGACGGGCTCGGACGCCGGCATGCGGGTCCTGCCGAACCGGCGTGAGGTGACGGACGCCGTGATGATCCTGCCCGCGACGGGTGGTGTGCCCGTACGGGACCGCGAGGCCCGCTTCCGGCTGACGGCGGCGTACCGGCAGAGCCATCCGGGTGGAATGGCGCAGGCGCTGGGCTCCCTGCTGGCGGACGTGAGCCACTGGGGCGAGGCGCCGGTGTTCGACGGGCTGCGCGGCCTGGAGGAGGTGCAGTACGCGGCGGCCACGTTCCCCGCGTGGCGCTTCGTGGCGCTGGGCGCGCCGGACGCGGTGCGGGTGAGGCGGCTGCTGGGCCGCGCGGACGCCTTCGATCAGGTGGGGACGGGTGGGGGCGGCGCGCTGCGCGAGGACCTGGCGGGACTGACCGGCGTGGAGGCAGTGTTCACCCCGGCCGAACTGGATGACCTGGCCGCGCTGCCGCAGGCGGGGTTCGCCCCGGCGGACGTGCTGGCGAAGGTGAAGATCGTGGTGTCCGAACGCCGCAACTACGACCCGGCGGCGGCCGAGGCGTTCTTGCGGACCCTGCCGCCCGCGCGGGCGCTGGTGCTGGCCACCGTGACGCTGGACCCGGCGGGCGTGGCGGCGGCGGTCCAGGCCTGGGCGGGGGGTGCGGTGTGAGCGCCCCGACCGTCGCGCGGCTGGAGGGCATTCCCTTCCGGCTGCCGCTCACGTCCGCGCTGGCGTGGGGGGCGCACTCGGCCCTGAGTGCCGCCGAGCACCTGCTGGTGCGCGTGACCCTCTCGGACGGGACGGTGGGGCAGGCGGAGGCCACGCCGCGCCCCACCATCTACGGCGAGACGACCGCGAGCGTGCTGGGCATCCTCGCGCATCTGGAAGCGGGCCTGCGGGGACTGGCGATCACGGACGAGGTGAGCCTGAACCGGGTGCGGAACAGTGTGGTGAACAACCACACGGCGCGTGGCGCGCTGGACATGGCGCTGCACGACGCCCGCGCCCGCGCGCAGGGCCTGACGCTGTTCGACACGCTGCTGGGCCCGAACACGCGGGTGCGCCCCAGTTTCATCCTGGGCATCGCCCCCCCGGAGGAGATGCTGGCCGAGGCGCGGCGCGTGGTGGCCTCGGGCGTGCGCTGCCTGAAGGTGAAGGTGGGCCGCGAGCACGAGCGGGACCTGCGGGTGATCCGCGATTTGCGCGCCGAGTTCGGCCCGGACGTGCTGCTGTACGCCGACAGCAACGAGACGCTGACGCCGCAGTCGGCCCCGGCGGCGCTGGACGCCATGCGCGAGGCGGGGCTGATGTACGTCGAGGAGCCGCTGCCTGCCCGGAACCTGCGGGCGCGGGCCGAGTTGCACGCGCAGGGGCGACTGCCGGTCGTGGCTGACGACTCGTGCTTCACGCCCGCGGACCTGGAACGCGAACTGGACTTCGACACCTTTGACGTGCTGAACGTGAAGACTGCCCGCAACGGCTTCACGGACGGCCTGCAGATGCTGCGCCGGGCGGCAGCGGCCGGGAAGCGCGGCATGGTGGGTTCGCAGGCCAGCACGGGGCTGGGTACCGTTCACGCGGCGCTGCTGTCCACCCAGGCCGAGGTGACCGAGCCGTGCGAACTGAGTTTCGTGCTGAAGCTGCAAGACGACCTGCTGGACGGTCCGGTCGTGTTCAGGGACGGCTGGCTGGATGTTCCTTCCATGAGAGAACGGTGCGTCGATGAAGCGAAACTGAGCCGGTACCGACTTGCATGAAGAACCTGTCCAGGCAGTTCCAGCCGCGAAATCCCCGGGGTCTCACCTGAAGGGACCGCCGGGTCATATGCCTGTCATGGTTGCCCTTCAATAATGAGGTATGCCTCAAGAGATGCTTAACGCTCTGCTGCTCCCGCTGCTCTTCAGCATGGCGGGCGGCACCTTCGTGTTCCTGCGCCGCCCGGACCAGCGCGCCCGCGGCCTGCTGGTCATGATCCTCTTCCAGCTCGTCGGCGCCGCCGGGAACGTCATGCAGTCCAGCCCCGAACTGTACGCACTGCTGTGCGTGCACGCACTGGTCGTGCTGGTGCTGATGACCCGGCACCTGCAGGCGCCGAAGGCGTCCACCCAGCCCAGCGGCGACTGATCCACCACATGTGAACGGTGCAGGGCGGCCCACACGCAAGCGGGGCCGCCCTGCACCGTTCAGACGCCGCCCCCGGCCGCACCGTGAGGACCGCCGCAGCCGGGGGCGGCGCAGGCGGGTACACTCGGGCGCATGACGCGCCGCGACCTTGACTCGCGCACCCAGACGCTGGAACGCACGCACACGCAGCGGCCCCGCCTGTTCCGGGTGCTGCTGCTCAACGACGACTACACGCCCATGGAATTCGTGGTGATGGTGCTGCAGCGCTACTTCCGCAAGGCGGAGCAGGAGGCGGAACTGATCATGCTGGCCGTGCATCACAAGGGGCAGGGCGTGGCGGGCGTGTACACCCGCGACGTGGCGGAGACGAAGGTCGCGCAGGTCATGAATCACGCGCGCCGCGACGGGCACCCCCTGCGGGTCGTGGCGGAACCGGAGCCGGACGCATGATCGGCGATCACCTGCAGGTCACGATCGGCCGCGCGGCAGACTACGCGCGCGAGGCGGGGCATGAACTGGTCACGCTGGAGCACCTGCTGCTGGCCCTGACGCACGACCCGGAGGCGCGCGAGGCGCTGCTGGCCGTAGGCGTGGACGTGGAGCGGCTGCGTGAGGATCTTCAGGCGCTGCTGGCGGAGTTCGAGGTGGTGCCGGACGCCGAGCCGGACTTCACGCTGGGCGTGCACCGGGTCGTGGAGGGCGCAGTGTTGCAGCTGCACGCCAGCGGCAAGGGGCACGAGGTCGCGGACGGCGCGCGGGTGCTCGTGGAGCTGCTGGAGGCACCGGACAGTCCGGCGCGGGCGGCACTGGAGGCGCGGGGGGCGTCGCGGCTGGATGTGCTGAGTTTCGTGTCGCACGGCGCGGCGAAGGTGCCGGGCCGCGAGCGGGAGCGGCGCGTGGCGGGCGTGGACGGCCCGGCCCCCGAGGCGCCGGAAGCGGAGGCCGATCCGCTGGAGGCCTACGCCGCCGACCTGACGGCGCAGGCGCGCGCCGGGGCGTTCGATCCGGTGATCGGGCGCGTGGCGGAACTGGAGCGGGTGGTGCATGTGCTGGCGCGGCGCGGGAAGAACAACCCGGTGCTGGTGGGCGAGCCGGGCGTGGGCAAGACCGCGCTGGCCGAGGGCCTTGCGCAGCGGATCGTGGACGGGCAGGCGCCGGGCTTCCTGCGGGGCGCGTCGGTCTATGCGCTGGACCTGGGGGCGCTGCTGGCCGGCACCCGCTACCGGGGTGATTTCGAGGCGCGGCTGAAAGCGGTCCTCGCCGCGCTGGACGGGCAGAACGCGGTGCTGTTCATTGACGAACTGCACACCCTGGTGGGTGCCGGGGCGACCGAGGGCGGCAGCGTGGACGCCGCGAACCTCCTCAAGCCGGCACTCGCGCGGGGCAAGCTGCGGGTGCTGGGGGCGACCACCCCGGCGGAACTGCGGCACCTGGAGAAGGACCGGGCGCTGTGGCGCCGCTTCCAGACGGTCGAGGTGCCCGAGCCGTCCGAGGAGGACGCCCTGCTGATCGTGCAGGGCCTCGTGCCCCGCTACGAGGCGCACCACGGGGTGACGTTCACGCCGGGTGCGCTGGACGCGGCGGTGCGGCTGTCGGTGCGGCACCTGCGCGACCGGTTCCTGCCGGACAAGGCCATCGACGTGCTGGACGAGGCGGGGGCGGCCCGCAGCAGCGCCGGGCGGGGCGGCACCATCGACGTGCCGGATGTCGAGGGCACGGTGGCCCGTATGGCGCGCGTGCCTCTGGGCGCCGTGAAGGCCGAGGAGGTCACGTCCCTGGCGACGCTGGAGGCGGACCTCAGGGCGCGAGTGTTCGGGCAGGACGCGGCGGTGGGTGCCGTGGCGAGCGCCGTGAAACTGGCCCGCGCGGGACTGCGCGACCCGAACCGGCCGCAGGGGGCGTTCCTGTTCGCCGGGCCGACCGGGGTGGGCAAGACCGAACTGGCCCGCGCGCTGGCCGAGCGGCTGGGCATCCACCTGGCGCGGTTCGACATGAGCGAATACCAGGAGGCGCACACGGTCGCGCGCCTGATCGGGGCGCCCCCCGGGTACGTGGGCTTCGATCAGGGCGGCCTGCTCACCGACGCGGTGGCGAAGCATCCGCACGCGGTGCTGCTGCTGGACGAGATCGAGAAGGCCCACCCGGACGTGTACAACGTGTTCCTGCAGCTCATGGATCACGGGACGCTGACCGACCACACCGGGAAAAAGGTGGACGGGCGCGGCCTGATCCTGGTGTTCACCACGAACGCCGGGGCGGCCGACGCGTCGCGGCCCGCGCTGGGCTTCGGCCGCACGGACCGCGCGGGCGAGGAGGCGCAGGCCGTGAAGCGCACGTTTACGCCGGAGTTCCGCAACCGCCTGGACGGCGTGCTGCACTTCGCGCCGCTGTCGCCGGAGGTGATGGGCGGCGTGGTGGACAAGTTCGTGCGGGAGTTGCAGGTGCAGCTGGAGGAACGCGGCGTGACCCTGACTGTGACCCCGGCGGCGCGCGCGCGACTGGCGGCACTGGGCTATGACCCGCTGATGGGCGCGCGGCCCCTGTCACGCGTGATCGAGGCGCAGCTCAAGCGGCCACTGGCGGACCTGATGCTGTTCGGCCGCCTGAAGGGTGGGGGGCGCGTGAGGATCGGCGTCAAGCAAGACGAATTCACCTTCACTTAATTTCACGTGCTGGACGTAAAGATTCCCTGGGATTGTCCTCACATGAGAACCGCCGGAAATCGGGAAGATGGCAGTCATGAAACCCACCCTGCTGGCCCTCCTGACCGCTGCCCTCCTCGCCTCCTGCGCGCCGAAGACTGAAACCACGACCACGGCCGATGGCACCGCCGTCGAGACCACCACCGACACGACCGGCGTGGACAACCCCGTTGCCGAGGGTGAAGGCGCCACCGACAACGCCTCTGATCCCGGTGTCGACAGCACCCTGACCAACAACGACGATGCCAGCACGGGCGAAGAGATCGACATGGCCGTGGGCGACGGCCTGGAAGGCACCGTGACCGACTTCGACGGCACCGCGCAGACCTTCACCCTGAACGAGAACGACGCCAACTACGCCGTGACCATCACCCCCGAAACCGTCTTCGAAGGTGCGGCCACCACCGCCGAGGAGTTCTTCGGTACTGACCGTGCCGACGCCAGCGTCGCGGTCGAAGGTGAAATTGACGAGGCCGCCAGCACGCTGACCGCCAACAAGATCACCCTCAACTAAACGGTCTTGCAGTCACGCGCCGGGTTCCTTCGGGAGCCCGGTTGTGCTGTGCCGTTCCCCTGGATCAATGACCGACGTCCTCATCCGCCCGGCACACGCCTTCGACGCGGCGTTCTGTGTGCCGCTCATCCAGGCCACCATCGGCCGGATCGGACACGCGCTGGCTGGCACGACCGATGATGTGGCGGCCGCGCGGACCATGCTGGGCTTCTACCCGCTGCGCGGCAACCGCCTGAGTTTCGAGCATCAGCTCATCGCACAGGCACCGTCCGGGGAGCCGCTGGGCGTGATCCTCGCGTACCCCGGCGATCACGCCGAGGCGCTGGACGACCCCTTCCGCGAGCGGCTGCGCGCCCTGGGCCTGCCGGGCCACGTGGAGTCCGAGGGCACATCCGGCGAGCTGTACGTGGACACCCTGGCCGTCACGGAGACCGCGCGGGGACGTGGCATCGGGGGGCGTCTGCTGGACGCGGCCGCCACGCGGGCTGCGGCGCTGGGCCTGGACCGGGTGGGCCTCCTGGTTGAGGACGGCAACCCAGCGGCGCGGCTGTACGTCCGGCAGAATTTCCGCCCGGCGGGGCGGCGCCACCTGGCGGGCGGCGTGTACAGGTATCTGGTGCGCGACCTGACCTGAATGTCCCCCTTAGGGTTGATCCGTTTGGGGCGTGGCGGGCGGTATGCTCCGCGCGTGCGTACTCCGGTTGTCGTTGGTCTGGTCGTCCTGGCGGGCGTGGGGGCGGTCCTGTCGCCTGCCGCGCCGTTTCTCGCGCGGTACGGCACGCTGCCGCGCAAGGCCGACGGGCCGGTGAATCTGGTGCTGGCGGGCGTGGACGTGGAATACAACGACCGGGTCAAGGTCTGGCCCTATCCGCCCGTGGCGGATCCGTACGTGGGCCGGACGGACACGATCATGCTGGCGCAGGCGTGGCCGGACGGACGGGTGAACCTGCTCAGCATTCCACGGGACTCATGGGTGAACGTCCCGGAGTCCGGGTGGGGCAAGATCAACGGCGCGAACCGCAGCGGCGGTCCCGAGGGCCTGATGCACGCCGTGCAGGACCTGACGGGCCTGCCGGTGGACGGCTACGCGCTGCTCAGCCTGAACGCCGTGCCCGCCCTGACGGACGCGGCGGGCGGCGTCACGGTGGATGTGGGGCAGGCCATGAAATACGACGACAATGCCGGGAACCTGCACATCGACCTGAAGCCCGGGCGGCAGCGCCTGAACGGCGAGCAGATGGTGGGCTTCCTGCGCTTCCGGCACGACAACCTGGGCGATATCGGGCGGATCGGGCGGCAGCAGCAGTTCGTGTCCGCGCTGGGCGCGCAGGTGCGCAACCCGCTGAACGTGTGGCGGCTCCCGCTGATGGTCGCGGCGGTGGATCGCAACATGAAGTCGAACCTGACCCGCGAACAGGTGGGAGCGCTGATGGGCGCGGGGCTCAGCGGCATGCAGGTGAAAACGCATCAGGTGCCGGGGGACTTCGGACGTCGGGGCGGCCTGAGCATCTGGGAGGTGGACCGCGCCGCACTGGGCACGCTGATCGCGAAGAACTTCCGTGACCCGAACGATCCGCGGTCGCTGGGCGTGGCGGTCGTGAACACCGACGCCCCGGACGGCAGCGCCCGCCGCCTGAAGGAGCGGCTGGAGGGCCTGGGGTACGCGAACGTCTGGATCGTGAACGAAACGCGCGGCCCCGCGAAGACCACCGCGTCCGGCGAGGCGGCGGCGCGGGTGCTGCGCGACGTGGGGTTCGGGACGGTCAGCGATCAGCCGCTGGCGTCCGGTGCGGACGTGACCGTGCGCCTGGGCTCGGACACGCCTGCACCCTGAAGTAGGGAGTGGAGGGGACAGCCTTTCCCACCCCCCTACTCTCCACTTCCCATTGCCCCACTTGATCTGAAACGATTCAGACCGTACTGTGCTGGGCATGACCCCCTCCCTGACCGGCGAGCTGAAGTGGTGGCAGAGCGGCATCATCTACCAGATCTACCCGCGTTCCTTCCAAGACGACAGCGGCGACGGCGTGGGCGACCTGCGCGGCATCACCCGCCGCCTGCCCTACGTGGCCAGCCTGGGCGTGAAGGCCGTGTGGCTCTCCCCCATCTTCCGGAGCCCCATGCGCGACTTCGGCTACGACGTCGCCGACTACTGCGACATCGACCCGCTGTTCGGCACCCTGGAGGACTTCGACGCCTTCGTGGCCGAGGCGCACCGCCTGGACCTGAAGGTCATGCTGGACTACGTGCCCAACCACTCGTCCAGTGACCACGCGTGGTTCCAGGAGGCACTGACGGGCAAGGGCAGCGCGAAACGCGACTGGTACGTGTGGCGCGACCCGGCCCCCAGCGGCGGCGTGCCGAACAACTGGAAGTCCTTCTTCGGCGGGCCCGCCTGGACGCTGGACGAGGCCAGCGGGCAGTACTACCTGCACCAGTTCCTGCCCAGCCAGCCGGACCTGAACTGGCGCAACCCGGCGGTCAGGGAGGCGATGTTCGACGCGCTGCGCTTCTGGATGCGCCGCGGCGTGGACGGCTTCCGCGTGGACGTCATCTGGCTGCTGGCCGAGGACGACCGCTACCTGGACGAACCCGAGAACCCCGACTGGCAGCCCGGGCAGCCCGAACACTGGAGCCTCCTGCACCCCTACACGCAGGACCAGCCCGAGACGCACGAGTACATCCGCGAGATGCGCGCCGTGCTGGACGAGTTCGACGACCGCATGATGGTCGGCGAGATCTACCTGCCGGTCGAGCAGCTCCTGCCGTACTCCGGCACGGAGGACGCGCGGATGGTGCACCTCCCGTTCAACTTCCACCTGATCCTGATGCCCTGGCAGGCACAGGACGTGCGGCGCTTCACGGACAGCTACGACGCGGCGAGCCTCGCGGCGGGCGCGTGGCCGAACTGGGTGCTCGGCAACCACGACCAACACCGCTTCCGCAGCCGCCTGGGCGACGCGCAGTACCGCGTGGCGCAGACCCTGCTGCTGACCCTGCGCGGCACCCCCACCGTGTACTACGGCGACGAGATCGGCATGCGCGACGTCGAGATTCCCGCCGACCGCATCGTGGACCCCGCCGCGCTGCAACAGCCCGACAGCCCCGAGGCGGGCCGCGACCCGGAGCGCACCCCCATGCAGTGGGACGCTTCCGTAAACGCGGGCTTCAGCGCGGACGGCACGACCCCCTGGCTGCCCATCGCCGACGACTTCGCCACCCTGAACGTCGCCGCGCAGGAGGGCGATCCGGCCAGCGACCTGAACTACTTCCGCGCCCTGACCCGCCTGCGCCAAGAGCACCCCGCGCTGATCGGCGGCACATACCGCAGCGTGGACGCCCCAGACGACGTGTTCGCCTTCATCCGCCAGGACGACAGCGGCACCCTGACCGTCCTGCTGAACTTCGGCGCGCAGACCCACGACCTGGGCGACCTCGCCCGCGGCCAGACACTCCTGAGCAGCCTGGGCGACCAGCCCGCGAGCGGCGCGGCCCTGCGCCCGAACGAAGCCCGCATCCTGCGCGGCTGACCCCTGCCTGTCCCCGCGCGCCCGGCCCCTCCCCTCTATGGGGTGCCGGACGGGCGGGGGTGAATGTTCACGCCCGGCCCACCGGGCCCGTTCAGGCACTCGTACAGGTAGAGGGTCACGCGCCCATTCTTCAGGCCCAGCAGTTCGCCCCGCACCTTCCAGATCTGCGCGGTGACCGGCGTCACGCTGACGAAGCGGTTGGACGGTCCCTCTGCCCCGTACAGCTTGGCGAGATTCCAGCGCGCATGAGCCACGCACGCCCGCGTGACTGCCTTCGGCTCTGGCAGCGGGGCGTCCGGGGGAAGGGTCACCGCAGGGGGCAGCGCCATTCTCCCGTCGCGCGCCATTCGCAGGCCTACCCCGATCGTCACGGCCAGCAGGACGCACGCCAGCACCAGTCCGGTCCTCTGCATCGTCGTCATTCCAGCCCCCTCCAGTTCCCACGTCCAGCGTTAGGTCGCGCGGCGGGCCTGCATAACCTTCAGCAGCACGGGCACGATGCTGATCACGACGAAGCCCCCCACGATGAGCAGGATGTAGCGGTCAAGGTGGGGGATGCGGTCGCCCAAGAAGTACCCCAGGGCGGGGACGCTGACGCCCCACAGGATCGCGCCGACGATGTTGTACAGCGTGAACGGCGCCAGGGGCATGCGGCTCACGCCGGCCATGGTGGGCACCAGGGTCCGCACGACCGGCACGAAGCGGGCCAGGACGACAGCCAGCCAGCCGTACCGCGCGAAGAACAGTTCGGCGCGGGTCACATACTCGGGTCTGAAGTACCGGGCGTCCTGACTGGCGAACACGCGCGGCCCGACCTTCCCGCCGATGAAGTACCCGGCGACGCAGCCCAGGACCGCGCCCGCCACAACGGCCGCCATGATCCCCCCGAGGCTCAGGGCGCCCCCGGCGGCGAGCACCCCGGCGGCGAGCAGCAGGGTGTCACCCGGCAGGAAGAACCCCAGCAGCAGTCCGGTCTCGGCGAAGACGATGGCGAACAGGCCCGCGTAGGACGCGGAGAGGATCAGGCTGGTCAGGTCGTGCATACCCGCGCAGGCTACCGTGCCGCCGGACACGGGCGCGTCACCCGCAGGGTGGAGGCCCGTTCGCGAAGGGTCAGCGGGCGCGGAGGTTGGTGGTGTTCCCGGCGGTGTCGGTGACCACGATGTCCGCCCAGATGCCGGTCGTCTCGGCGTAGAACTCGACGCTGGCGCCGGGAGTGATGTTCAGGCGGTTGCCGTCCACGCTGACCTGCGCGACACGGACGTTGTCGCTGGCGACGCCGGACACGCGGATGACGTTCCCGCTGCGTTCGAAGCGGGTGACCTTCACGGTGGGCCGCGTGGGGTCCACGCTGACCGGCAGCACCAGTTTCGCCTCGTTCCCGGCGGCGTCGCGGGCGGTGATGGCGTACTGCCCGGTGGGCGTGGACAGCACCGCCTGGAACTGGAAGCGAGCGATCTTGCGGCTGCCGGGCTGGATGGGAATGCTCTTGCCGTCCACCTGGATGTCCGTGACGCCCGTGTCGTCCAGGACGTAGCCCTGCACCAGGAACCCGTTGGCGTTGCGGGTGGCGCCGGTGTCGGTGACGCTGATGCGCGGCGTGAAGTTGTCGGTGGTGCGGGCGCAGCTGCCCAGCGTGAGGATCAGGCTGGCTCCCAGCAGGGCGAGGATCGGGGAGCGGCGCATACAGGGCAGAGTATACCCGCCGCGTGCGCGGGCCTGGACCGGGTCGCGGCCCGGCAGGAACGGGGAGGTCAGACGGGGATGACGGTGGGCGGCGCGGGTGGCGCTTAGAATGCCGGGCGTGAATTCGTCCGCCTCATCATCCGCTGCCGCTGCCGGCCCCGGGCCGCGCGTGTCGGCGTTCATTCCGGAGGGCACGCGCGACGTGCTGCCGCCCGAGTGGGCGCAGCGTGAAGCGATCCGCGCGCAGCTGTCCGGCCTGTTCTCCCGCTGGGGGTACCGTGGCGTGGAGGTTCCCGCCCTGGAGTACGCCAGCGCGCACCATCCGCAGGACGCCGTGGCGTTCAAACTGATCGACTCGGGCGGGCAGGTGCTGTCGCTGCGCAGCGAGTTCACGACCGCCGTGGGCCGCCTGGTCCGTACCCGGTACCCGCAGGGGCCATTCCCGCTGCGGTTGCAGTACTCGGGGCGGTTGTGGCTGCGCGCGCAGAACAGCGAACTGGGGCGCCTGCGGGAGTTCAATCAGCTGGGCGTGGAACTGATCGGCGTGGAGACCGCGCAGGCGGACGCGGAACTGCTGCACCTGGCGGCGGCGGCGATGCGGGAAGTGGGGGTGGGCGCGGCGCTGGAGGTCGGGTATCCGGGCTTCGTGGACGCCGTGCTGGAGGACGCCGGGCTGCACGGCGCGGCGCGGGCGGCGCTGCACGACGCGATCGACCGCAAGAGTGGCGCGGACGTGGACCTGCTGTGCGGCCAGTTCGGGCTGGGCGGCGACACGCGCCGCACCCTGCACGCCCTGACGGACCTGTACGGCGGTCCCGAGGTGCTGGACGCCGCGCAGGGGCTGGCGCGCGGCACGCGCGCGCAGGAGGCGGTCGCGCACCTGCGCCGCGTGGCCGCGCTGTACGCGGGGCCGCTGCTGTTCGACCTGGGCGTCAGCCGCCGCTACGACTACTACACCGGGCTGACGTTCCGCGCGTACGCGCCGGGCCTGAACCAGCCGGTGCTGGGCGGGGGTCGCTACGCGCTGGAGGGGGGCCTGCCGGGCGCGGGCTTCGCGCTGGGCCTGGAACGCCTGATGCGCGCCCTGGCCGGCGACCTGCCTCCCGAACCGGAGCTGGTGCTGGCCCTGGATCTCGCGGCGGCCGACGCGGCGCGCGCGCAGGGCCTGCACGCGGAACTCGCCTGGACGGACGACCGGACCGAGCTGCGGGCGTTTAGCACGGCGCGCGGCATCCACCGCTGGGCCAGCAGTCAGGGCGGCACACTGACCTTCCAGCCCGCCACGGAGGTGACGCAGTGACCCCCGCCCCCACCCGTGACCCCGGTCACCTGACCCTGGCGCTGCCCAAGGGCCGCATCCTCGAAGACGCCATCGCGCTGCTGTCGCAGGCGGGCCTGCCGCTGACCATGCCCGAGAAATCCCGCGCGCTGCGCCACGAGTTCCCCGGCGTGACCGTACTGGAGCTGCGTAACCAGGACGTGCCGGTGTACGTGGACCTGGGCGTCGCGGACGCCGGGATCGTCGGGAAGGACGTGCTGATCGAGTCGGGCCGCACCGTGTACGAACCGGTGGACCTGAAATTTGCCGGGTGCCGCCTCTCCCTGATCCGCGAGGTCGGCGCGGACGGGGACATCGCGCGGGTCGGCACGAAGTACCCCCGCGCGGCCCGCGCGTACCTGAACGCGCGCGGCATTCCCGCCGAGATCGTCAAGCTCAGCGGGAACATCGAACTGGCGTGCCTGACGGGCCTCGCGGACGCCGTGGTGGACCTCGTGCAGACGGGCAGCACCCTGCGCGCGAACAACTTGGAGGAGGTGGACGTGCTGTTCCACTCGACCGCGCGGCTGGTCGTGAACCGCGCGGCCCTCAAGACCCGCCGCGAGCGCCTGCGGCCCCTGATCGAGCGGCTGCGCGAACTCACCTCGCAGTAAGTGGGGAGTAGGGAGTGGGAAGTGGAGCAGCACCGCATCCACTCCCCAAATGCCTACTTCGTGGCGTTCAGGGCGCGTTCCATGCGGGTCAGCGCCTCGGTCAGCAGCTCGCGGCTGGTGGCGAAGTTCAGGCGGATGAAGCCCTGGTACTGCGGCTTGTGGCCCTCGTGCGCGAAGACCGGGCCGTCGTGAATGGCGACCCGCGCGTCCTCCAGCAGGAAGGTCTGGATGTCCCCGGCGCGCGGGTGGGCGCGCAGGTCCAGCCACGCGAGGTACGTCGCCTCGGGGACGTGGAAGCGCACCCAGGGGAGTCGCTCGCGCAGGAACGCCGCCATGAAGTCGCGGTTCTCCCGCAGGTACTGGGCGGTCTCGGCCAGCCAGGGGCCCCCCTCGGCCAGAGCGGCGCGCCACATGGTGATGCTCAGGGCGCTCTCGTGACCCATCAGTCCGCCCGCCGCGCCGCGCACGCGGGTCAGCAGCTGGGCGCTGTGGCTGATCATCGCGCCGATGCCCAGCCCGGCCGTGTTGAAGGCCTTGCACGGTCCGGTCAGGGTGATGGTGCGGCTCTGCACGCGCGGGTCGGCGGCGAACGATTCGAACGGCCCGGCCGTGAAGCGCAGGTCGGCGTGCAGCTCGTCACTCATGACGAACAGGTCGCGCGCCAGCACGAGGTCGCGCAGTTTCTGCAGTTCCTCGGCGGTCCAGACGCGGCCGGTGGGGTTGTGCGGGTGACACAGCAGCAGCAGGCGCGACCCGCGCGACGCGGCGTCCATCGCCGCCCAGTTGATCTCGAAGCCGTGCTCGCCGTCGCGCAGCGGCACGCCCGCCACGCGGCGGCCCAGTTCGGTGATCGCCATGTGGAACGGGTGGTAGATGGGCGTCATGGTCACGACCGGTTCGCCCGGCGTGGTCAGGGCGTGCACGGCGGCGTAGATGCCCGGCACGACGCCCGGCAGGAACGTCAGGTTCTCGGCGGTCAGGCCCTCCAGGCCCTGCGCGGCCAGCTTCGGCAGCAGGGCGTCTTTCAGGCGGGTGTCGCCGCGCAGCTGCGCGTACCCCAGGCCCGCGTCCAGCCGCTCGTGCAGGGCCCGCATGATGGGCGGCGCGACCGGGAAGTCCATGTCCGCCACCCACATGGGAATGACGTCTTCCGGGTACAGCGTCCATTTCAGCGAGTCGGGGTGACGCAGGGCGCTGACGTCCAGGGTGTCGCGAGGGTTCCGGGCAGGGTCCGTCATGAGGTCGAGCATACCCCCCGCCCATGAGGAGGCCGGAAGCGGGCGGCGAGGCGCAGGGAGTGGGGCAGGACCGCTGCCCCGCTCATGCAGTCCCCGGCGCCCGGAACGCGGAGGACCGGCCCACTCCCCATGCCCGACTTCCCCCACTGCGCCCCGGTCAGGGCTAGACTGCACCCCATGCTGGCGATCATTGGCGCGATGGACGAAGAAATCGAGTTGCTTCTGGCGGATCTCATGGCCCGGGAGGATCTGTCGTTCCCCGGCGTGACGCTGCACCGGGGCGCGCTGGACGGCGTGCCGGTGCTGCTCACGCGCGGCGGGATCGGGAAGGTGAACGCCGCGATGACCACGACGTACCTGTTGATGCAGGGCGCGACCCGCGTGATCTTCACGGGCGTGGCGGGCGGCGTGCACCCCGAACTGCGCGTCGGGGACATCGTGGTGAGCACCGACTGCGTGCAGCACGACGTGGACGTGACGGCCCTGGGCTACGCGGCGGGCACCGTGCCGGGCGAACTGCCGGCGTGGCCGGCGGATGACACGCTGCGGCTGGTGGCGCTGGAGGCCGCGCGGGACGTGGAGGGCATCCGCGTGCTGGACGGCCGCGTGGCGAGCGGCGATCAGTTCATCGCCTCTAGGGAGGGCGTGACGCGCCTGTGGACGGCCTTCGGTGCGGCCTGCGCCGAGATGGAGGGCGCGGCGGTCGCGCAGGTGTGCGCGAAGGCGGGCGTGCCGTTCGTGGTGATCCGTTCGGTCAGCGACACGGCCGACCACGACGCGAAGGTGGATTACCGTGAGTTCATGCCGCTGGTGGCCCGCCACGCCAAGCAGGTCGTGCGCGGGATGCTCGCGCGCCTGAGCGCCCAGGCGGGCTGAGCCCGTGACGTCCGGGTCGGTCCCGGCGCGCCTGCCGGCCCCGGCCCGCTTCGTGCTGGGGCTGGGCCTGCTGCTGGCGTTCGCGGCGGCCGGTCAGGCCCTGACGGGCGCGCTGGGGCTGCCGCTGCCGGGGTCGGTGGTGGGGCTGGTGCTGCTGTGGGCGGCGCTGGGCCTGAAACTGGTGCGGCTGCACTGGATCACGGACGCCGCCGACGGCCTGCTGGGCGTGCTGGGCCTGCTGTTCATTCCCGCCACCGCAGGCTTCCTGCAATTCCTGGGGGCGGGCGCGGCGTGGGGCCTGTGGCTGCTGGTCATGACGGCGGGGCTGCTCGTGGGAGCGGGCGCGGCGGGCCTGATCGCGTCGCGCCTGCTGCGACCGGAGGACGCTTGATCTGGATCATGCTCACGCTGCTGGCCTTCGCGGCGGGCGTGCTGGCGCAGCTGCGGCTGCGGTCGCCACTGGCGAACCCGACCCTGATCGGCACGCTGCTCGTCGCGGCGGCACTGCTGCTCACGCGGGTGCCGTACGACACGTACCTGCACGACGTGCAGCCGCTCTCGGCGCTGCTCACGCCCGCCGTGGTCGCGCTGGCCGTACCGCTGTACCGCCTGCGGGCGCTGCTGGCCCGGCAGTGGCGGGCGCTGCTGCTCGGCGGCCTGAGCGGCACGGCGCTGGGCGTCACGGTGGACACGCTGCTCGCCCGCGCACTGCACCTCTCCCCCGACGCGCAGCGGGCCCTGCACACCGCGCCCGCCACCAGCCCCGTCGCGCTGCAACTCGCGCCATTCACGCACGCGCCCCCCGCGCTGGCCGCCACGCTGGCGGTGCTGTCCGGCCTGATCGGCGCACTGATCCTCCCCACCATCCTGAGCACCCTGCGCGTCCGGCACCCCCTGGCGCGCGGCATCGCCATCGGGTCCGTCGCGCACGGCATCGGGACCGCGCGCGCGCGCGAGGAAGGCGAGTGGGCGGGGGCGGCCGCCTCCATCGGCATGGGGCTCGCCGCGCTGACCGTCACGCTGATCGTCGCGGTGATTGGGGGAAGTGGGCAGTAGGGAGTGGGAAGTGGGTCGCTCGCGTCCCACCAGCCGAAGGGCCGCTGCGCCGAAGGTCCGTGACCGAACTGCACCGCCCCCTCTCCACTTCTCATTCACCCCGGCCTGCCTCTGCGCCTTGACCTTCGCCCGCGCAGCCGGGATGCTGGGGGGGATGGCGCGCAAGGTGAATCCCATTCAGGACCGGGCGCGGCGGGCGGCGCTGGAGAAGGCGGCGTACCTCGCGATCTACGAGCGGGGGTACGCGGGCGTCACGCTGGCGGACATCGCCGCGCACGCCGGGGTCAGCCGGGGCACGCTGGTGTACCACTTCGGGAGCCGCGCGGGCCTGCTCGCGGCCGTTATGCGGCGGTTCTCGCGGACGATCGCGGTGGCGACCCGGCGCGCGGTGCGGCTCTCGGACACGCCCGAGGGGAAGCTGAGGGCGTACGTGGACAACCAGTTCTACGGGCTGGTGAACACCCGGCGGTTCTACACGGTGTCCCTGGATTTCCTGGCCGCCGCCACGCGCGACGCGGACCTGATGACCATGCAGCGGGCGTTCCTGGCCGAGTCGCTGGCGGTGGATCTGGAACTGGCCCGGCTGGTGGGCTCAGCCGGTGCGGAGGGCCGGGCGCGGCTGCTGCGGGCCATCGTCGAGGGCCTCAGCGTGCGCTTCCTGGCCGACCCGGACCCGGATCTGGCGGTGTACCGCGCGGACTGCATGACGGGCCTGCGGGCGGTGCTCGGCTGGCCGCCGGACGACGCCCCGTAGTTACACGGATTCCGTTTCGCTCGTGCTCGCTCCGCTCTGGTTGAAAGGTTTGCAGAATCTTTCAACCAGAGTCCGTATTACACGTTCACGCCGTCCAGGGTGGCGATGCCGTGTTTCAGGGCGTACAGGGCGGCCTGGGTGCGGCTGTCCAGGCCGAGTTTGCTGAGCAGACGCGACACGTGGGTCTTGACGGTGGCCTCGCTGACGCCCTGGTCGGTGGCGATGTCGCGGTTGCTGTACCCGTGCGCGAGAAGTTGCAGCACGATGGTTTCCTTGGGCGTGAGGCTCTCGCGCATCTCGCCGCCGCGGAAGTCCCGGACGAGGCGTTTGGCAGCCTCGGGGTGCAGGCGGACCTCGCCGCGCGCGGCGGCGTGGATGGCGTCGGCCAGCGTGTCGGAACTGGCGTCCTTGAGCATGTAGCTGATCGCGCCCGCCTCGATGGCGCCGTTCACCTTGTGTTCCTCCAGGGTGCTGGTCAGGGCGATGACCTCGGTGTCGGGGTGCTGGCGTTTGAGGGTGCGGGTGGCGGTGATGCCGTCCATGACGGGCATCATCAGGTCCATGATGACCACGTCGGGGTGCAGGGTGGCGGCGGCCTGGAGGGCTTCCTCGCCGTTGGCGGCCTCGCCGATCACGTCGATCAGGGGGTCGAGGCCGAGGAAGAGACGCAGGCCCTGGCGGACGACGGCGTGGTCGTCGACGAGCAGCACGCGGACGGGAGCGGGCGCAGTGGCGGGTTCGGGGGTGGGGTCGTGGGTCATGTGGGGTCTCCGGGTAGGGGTCTATCGGCGGGTCAGGGCGCGGCTGGAGCTGGAGGGCGGGTCAGGGGCGCGGTCGGGGTCGGTGGTGGTGACGGTACTGCTCCCGGCGTCCACGAACACGTCCAGCGCGGGCGTGGGGCTGGGGGGACGGCCCTCCGGGAAGGTCTGGGTGTCGCGGTCGGGGTAGCGGACGCGGGCGGTCAGGGTGGGCGGGAGGATCAGGGTGACGTGTCCGCTCTGGCTGCGCACGTCGAGATTGCCGCGCGTGCGGGCGGTGGCGGAGATGCGGATGTCACCGCTGCCGGTGGTGACGGTGCCGCGCCCGGTGAGGACCGGGAGGGTCAGGCGCACGCGGCCGCTGTCGGTGCCGACACCCAGGGTCTGGGTGGTCAGGCTGCCCAGGTCGAGGCGCTGGTCGCCGCTGCCGGTGTTCACGCGCAGCGCGTCGGTGAGGCTGCCGCGCGGGGCGGTCAGGGTGACGGCGCCGCTGCGGCTGACGGCGCTGACGGCCCCGGCCTCGCGGGCGGGGAGGGTCAGGGTCTGGTCGCCGCTGTCGCTGCGGACGGTCAGGGCGCGCAGGCGCAGCGGCGTGAGGCTCAGGTTCTGGTCACCACTGGCGGTGCTCGTGCTGAGCGTGACGGGCAGGTCGCGGCTGACCCCGACCTCCAGGCGGTGCTGCACACCCTCGGGGCCGCTGATGACCACGCCGCGTTCGCGCAGGGGCTGCACGTTCAGCCTCAGGGCGGCGGTGATGGCGCGGCCCTGGCGGGTCACGTCGGCCTGCACGGGGTTACGGGCGCGGTGGTGCGCGCGGCCGCGCAGGGCGTAGGGACTCCCGGCGTTCAGGGCGGTGATGGTCAGGTCGGTGCGGTCCCCGCCGACGGTCAGGGCGGCGCTGCTGGCGAGGTCCAGCGGGAGCGGGCCGTCCAGCTGCACGCTGATGGGCGTGTCCTGCACGCTCATGCCGGGCGTCAGGGTGCGGCCGCTGCCCTGCCACACGAGCAGGCCGCCCACGCCCGCCAGGAGCAGCCCGGCCGCCATGCGCCGCAGGGTGGGCGCCAGGGGGCGCGAGGCGGGCAGGCTGGTCACGCGCTCTCCTCCGGCCGGGTGGCGGGGAGGGTCAGGGTGACGCGGGTCCCCTGGCCGGGGCCGCTGAGGACTTCCAGGGTGCCGCCGGCCCCGGCGGCGCGTTCGCGCATGCTGCGCTGCCCGAGCGTGCCGCGGCCCTGGGCGGTCACGTCGAAGCCGCGCCCGTCGTCGCGGACGCTCAGGGTGACGTGCGTGGCGTCCTGGGTGACGCTCAGCCACACCTGACCCGCGCGGGCGTGCTTGACGGTGTTGTGCAGCGCCTCCTGCGCCACGCGGTACGCGGCGGCCTGCGCGTCGGGGCTCAGGGCGGGTTCCTCGCGCAGGTCGGCGTGGACGGTCAGGCCGTGGCGGGCTTCGAGCGCGTGGGCGTGCTGGGTCAGCGCGGCGATCAGGCCGCCTTCCTCCAGCGCGTCGGGGCGCAGGCTGAACAGCAGCGCCTTCATCTCCGACACGCCGCCCTCGGCGAGGCGGATGGTGTACTCCAGGCTCTGGCGGGTGCGGTCCGGGTCGCGTTCCAGGGTGGCGCGGGCGGTCTTGGCGCCCAGCGTGATGCCGTACAGCGCCTGCGCGACGCTGTCGTGCAGTTCACGGGCCAGCCGGGCGCGTTCCTGCTCCCCGGCGCGCGCGCCCGCCCGTTCGATCAGCTGCGTGGCGTGCAGCGCGGTCCCGGCGTGGTCGGCAATGGACAGCAGGAACGCCAGTTCGTCCGCGCCGGGCCGGGTGCCCGGGGCGTACAGGGCGCGCAGGGTCCCGCCGTCTGCCCCGGCACTGGCGGGCAGCGTGACGGGCAACGCCGCCAGGGCCGCCCCGCCGCTCAGGGCCGTCAGGCTGGCCTCGCCGGGCGCCGGCGGGCGGGTCAGCGGGCCGCTCAGCGCCGCGAGGTCCGGTGGGCCGAAACCCGCGTCCAGGGCGCGCAGCGTGCCGTCCGGGGCGACCAGCGCGACCGCGTCTGCGGTGCTGGCCGCCCGCGCCTGCGTGGTCAGGTCACGCAGCGTGGCGGGCAGGTCGTCGCCCAGCGCGACCCTCCCGGCGGCGCGGCGCAGGGCGATCACCTCGCGCCGCGCCGCCTCGGCGGGGTCGCGGGCGAGCAGGGCGGCGCCCAGGCGGGTCCACATGCGGCCCATCAGGTTCACGACGCCCGCCGTGACGAGCAGTGCGCCCGCGCCGGTCAGCATCAGGCCCGCCACGGCGACCGGGCCGGGCTCCAGCGTCCACTCGTTCCACACGAGCGGGACGCTCTTGTCCATCAGCCACACCGGGGCGCCCAGGCCCAGCACGACCGCCGCGAGCAGCGTCGCGAGCACCACCCAGCAGATCACGCCCAGCGGCAGCTGGATCACGTGGAACAGCAGCGTGCGGTACGTGGCGGGGTCGCCCAGCGTGGCGCCCAGCCACCCGAGCAGCCCGCCGGGCCGCAGCGCGGGGGCGGGCCGCGCGAAGCGCACGCCCAGCACGCCCATCAGGGTGCGCTGCGCGTCCCCGAGGCCCACGACCAGCCACAGCGCCCCGATCAGGAACAGCGCCCCGATCAGGACCGGCAGGCTCAGCACGCCCACGAGCACGGCGGCCGTCAGCAGCGCCGCCACGAGCGTCCCGGCGGGCACGCTGAGCAGCACGTACGCGGCGGCGCGGTACGTGGCGGGGTCCAGCAGTTCCGCCAGCGCGTGCCGGGGGGCGGGGCGGGCGGGTCGGGTCGGGCCTCCCTGATCCATCACCCTTATCATGCCGCGCAGCGTAGCGGTCCGCAGCGGCGCGTGGCGTCCCCCGAAAGGCGCACGGGCACGCCCGCGCCCCCCACTGGCCTAGGCCTGGGCGGTCAGGGCCGCGTGCTGGGCGGGCCAGTCGCGCCGCCACGCCTCGAAGGCCGCCGGGGGCAGGGGCGGCGCGAACAGGTAGCCCTGCATGGCGGCGCAGCCCAGGTCCAGCAGGGCCCGGACCTGGGCAGGCTGCTCGACACCCTCGGCGATCACCTGCAGGTTCAGGGCGCGGCCCAGCCCGATGATGGCGGTGATCAGCGCGGTCGCCTGCGGGCCGCTGCGGCCGGGCGCGAGGAACGACCGGTCGATCTTCAGGGTGGTCACAGGGAACTCGTGCAGGTAGCTGAGGCTGGAGTACCCGGTGCCGAAATCGTCGATGCTGACCTGCACGCCCTGGGCGCGCAGGACGCCCAGGTTGCGCTGCACGTGCTCGACGTGGCGCATCAGGAGCGTCTCGGTGACCTCCAGTTCCAGCAGGTGCGCACTCAGGGCGCTGGCGCGCAGTTCGGCCTGCACGGTGTCCACGAAGGTGGGGTCGGCGAACTGCGCCGCGCTGATGTTCACGGACACCGCCAGCGGCTGCCCGGCGTCCGCCCAGCGGCGCGCCTGCGCGCAGGCCTCGCGCAGCACCCAGCGGCCCAGCGGGACGATCAGTCCGGTCTCCTCGGCGACCGGGATGAACGTGGCGGGGGACACCGGGCCGTCCGGACTGTTCCAGCGCAGCAGGGCCTCGGCGCCGAGCAGTTCGCCGCTGGCGGGATTCACCTTCGGCTGGTACGCCAGCCAGAACTGCCCGGCGTCCAGCGCGGCGCGCAGGTCGTGCCGCAGCTGCTGCTGCCGCTGGATCTCGCCGTGCAGCGCGCGGGAGTAAAAGTGGTGGCGGTTGCGCCCCTCGGCCTTGGCGCGGTACATGGCGGCGTCGGCGTGCTTGAGCAGCTCGTCGGGGTCCGCGCCGTCCTGCGGGTACAGGGCCGCGCCCAGGCTGAGCGTGACGTGCGCCGCCTGCCCGTCCAGGTCGTACGGCGCGGTGACGGCCGCCATGAGTTTGCCGATCACGGTCTGCACGTGCGCGGCGCTGCTCACCTCGGGCAGCAGGATGATGAACTCGTCCCCGCCCTGGCGGCTGACGGTGTCCGAGGCGCGCAGGGTGCCGGTCAGGCGGCGGGCCACCTCGCGCAGCAGCTGGTCCCCGGCGTGGTGCCCGAGCGTGTCGTTCACCTCCTTGAAGTGGTCGAGGTCCAGAAAGAGCACCGCGAACGCCGCGCCCCGGCGGTGGGCCAGGGTGGTCGCCTGCGCGATCCGGTCGCGCAGCAGCACGCGGTTGGGCAGGTCGGTCAGCGTGTCGTGCTGCGCGAGGTGACTCATGCGCAGCGCCATGGCGCGGGTCTGCGTCACGTCATGGAAGACGATCACGGCGCCCAGCAGTTCCCCACTGTCACTGAGGATCGGCGCGGCGGAATCCTCGACGCTGTGCAGCGCCCCGCTGCGTGCACGCAGCGCCGTCCCGCCCGCCATGGCCATGATCTCGCGCCGGTGCAGCGCGGCCCGCAGGGGGTTCGGGGCGCCCCTCAGGGTCGTCTCGTCCAGCAGCGGCATGACCGTCTCGATGGGCTGCCCGGCGGCCTGCGCCTCGGTCCAGCCGGTCATGCGCTGCGCGACCGGGTTCAGGAACGTGACGTGCCCGTGCGGGTCGGTGGTGATCACGCTGTCGCCGATGCTGGCCAGCGTCACGCGCGCCAGTTCCCGCTGCTCGCGCAGCGCCTGCTCGGCCACACGCCGGGCGGTGACGTCGGTGCCCAGGGCGAAGAAGCCCCGGACCTCTGTGCCCTGCACATCGGGGACGTAGCGCAGTTCGGTGTGCCGCTCCCGACCCGCCGCGTCCGTGATGGTCCGGTCGAAGACCTGCGGCTCGCCGCGCAGGACTGCGTCCATGAACGGGCGGTTCAGTCGGTACGAGTCCGCGCCGATCACGTCCCGGATGTGCCGCCCGCGCATCTGCTGCGGGGTCTTCCCGAACCAGTCCAGATACGCGCGGTTCCCGAAGCGGTTGCGCAGCCCGGCGTCCCAGTAGCCGATCATGGCGGGCAGGTTGTCCAGCAGCACCTGCATGTCCCGCTGCGCCTGCACCCGCTCGGTCACGTCCGACAGCGTGCCGGTCACGCGCGTGATGACGCTTCCGTCACGGCCCGTGACGCGGCCCCGCAGGGCCAGCCAGCGCTCGACACCGTCCGCGCCACGCTGGCGGAACTCCAGATTGATGACGTCGGCCTTGCCCTGCGCGTGCCGGCGGTAGGCGCGCAGCAGCCGGGGCCGCTCGCCGGGCGGCAGGGCCCGCCACCAGGCGCGCAGGGTCCGACCACCCAGCGGCACGCCGCCCAGCAGCAGGCAGCGGTCGGTGCAGTCCAGGGTGCCCAGCGGCGGCCGCCAGTCCCAGATGCCGTCCTGCGTGGCGTCCACCGCCAGGTGCAGCCGCTCGGTCAGGTCCTGCATGGCCGTGACGTCCTGCACCTGCAACAGCAGCGCGCCCGGTTCGCCCGACGTACCCGCCAGCAGAGAGACCTTGGCCTGCGCCTGCACGACACTGCCGTCGCGCCGCAGGTAGCGGCGGCGCCGCTCGAACCCGTCCTGCTTGCCGCTCAGGGTCCGCTGCACCTGCATGTCGTCGTCGGGCCGGTCGGCGGGGTGCGTCACGTCCCGCGCGGCGCAGCCGAGCAGGTCGGCGCGCGGGACGTCCAGCAGGTCGCACAGCGCGTCGTTGACATCCAGGAAGGAGCCGTCCGTGCCCAGCAGCGCCATTCCGATGGGTGCGCGGCGGAATACGGCGGCCAGCAGCTGCGCGCGCTGCTCAGGCATGATCGGACGGGTCAGGTATGAGGGGAGACATGTGGGGAACGGCCGGAGTCTACCGCACGCCGTGGCGCACGGTCAGCAGGCTCACCCGACAGGCCCATACGGAGAAAACCCCGCCGAAGCGAGGTTTTTTCTGTGTGGTGGGCGGTATAGGATTTGAACCTACGACCCTTCGCGTGTGAAGCGAATGCTCTACCGCTGAGCTAACCGCCCGGTATTGTGGTGGGCCCTGCCGGATTTGAACCGGCAACCAATCGGTTATGAGCCGACTGCTCTGACCGTTGAGCTAAGAGCCCGCAGAGCTTTTCTTGGCTGCCCTCGTTCAGGGCGAGGGGAAGTGTACCAATGGGCCAGGGGCTTGTCAAACCCCCCGCCCCGCCTTGCCTGAGTGACGCGCGTGTGGGGGCGCGGCGGGCGGGTAGAGTGCGGGGCATGCGTGTCGTGCATGTGGCGTCCGAGGTGTTCCCGTTCTCGCGGTCCGGTGGGCTGGGCGACGTGCTGGGTGCGCTGCCGGCGCAGCAGGCGCGGCTGGGCGCGGCGGTGACGGTGGTATCGCCGTGGTACGCGGATATCGCGCAGCCCGTGCGGGAGGTCTGGCGCGGGGCGCTGGACGCGCCGGGGTCGGTGCCGCTGGCGGACGTGCGGGTGGGAGAACTGGTGCAGGGCGGCGTGCAGTTCGTGTTCGTGGGGCTGGGCGCGTTCGACCGGCCTGGGCTGTACTTCCCGGATGACGTGTGGCGCTTCACGCAGTTCGCGCGCGCGGTACTGCCCGCGCTGGAGCGCGTGGGCGTCACGCCGGACGTTCTGCACGCGCACGACTGGCAGGCGGGACTGGTGGTGGCCCTGGGGCGCCTGGCGGGGCTGCGGGCGGTGTTCAGCGTGCACAACCTCCAGTACCAGGGGCGCTGGAACCTGATCGACGGGGCGGGCTGGACGGGCCTGCCGGACTGGGCGTTCACGCATGAGGGCCTGGAGTTCCACGGAGACGTGAATCTGATGAAGGCGGGGCTGGTGTTCGCGTCGCAGGTGACGACGGTCAGCCCGACGTACGCGCAGGAGATCACCACGCCCGAGTACGGCGAGGGCCTGGAGGGCCTGCTGGTGCGCCTGACGCACGAGGGGCGCCTGAGCGGCATCCTGAACGGCCTGGATCAGGACCGCTGGGACCCGCGGACGGACGCGGACATCACGCCGTTCGCGGACGTGGCGGGCAAGGCGGCGTGCGGGGTGGCGCTGCGCGCGGAGTTCGGGCTGGACGACGCGCCGATCCTGGGGGTGGTCAGTCGTCTGGCCGAGCAGAAGGGCATGGACCTGCTCATCGGGGCGCTGCCCGAACTGACGCGCGACTGGAACGTGGTGGTGCTGGGCGGCGGGGACCCGCGCCTGGAGGCGGGGCTGCGCGAGTGGGACGCTCACCCGCGGGTGGCGTTCGCGCAGGGCATGAACGAGCCGCTGGCGCACCGCATCTACGCGGGCGCGGACGCCTTCGCGATGCCCAGCCGTTTCGAGCCGTGCGGCCTGTCGCAGATGATCGCCATGCGCTACGGCACACTGCCCGTGGTGCGCGAGACGGGCGGGCTGGTGGACACCGTCCCGCACGAGGTGGGCTTCCGTTTCGCCGGGGCGACCCCGCAGGCGCTGACCCGGGCCTGTGCCGAGGCGCGACTGACCTTCGACGACCGTGCGGAGTGGACAGCCCGCGCCGCCGAGGCGATGAGTCTGGATTTCAGCTGGGACGGCCCGACCCGCGAGTACCTGGGCCTGTACGCCCGCGTCCTGAGCGTCCCGCCGCGCCCCGTGGCGGGCCTGGAGGGCCTGTGACCGTGCCGGACGGGAAGGTCCACGTCGAGCGCCTGTCCGGCGAGGGTCTGACGACCGCGCTGGCCGCGTTGTACGACGCGCCGCCCGAAGCGGTCGCGTGGATGGCGGACGTGTGCACGGCGGCGTGGGTGGCGTTCGAGGTGCAGTCCGGCGAGGACGGCGAGCCGCGCGAGGTGGTCCTGGGTGCCGCCGGGACGCGGCCCAGCCCGGCGCACGGCGCGGAACTGCTCGGCGGCGTGTTCAGCGGGCCGCTGCGCGAAGGCGCGGCGCTGGCCCTGGCGGACGCCGCGCGCGCCGAGGTGGGCCGCGCGTACGTGTTCGCCGACGGGCACCTGTTCCCGCCCGAGCCGTTCCTGACGCTGGGCTGGCGCGAGACGGGCGCGTACCGCCGCCTGGAGGGCCGCGTGCCCTACCGGCACGTCACCCCGCCGGACGGGGCGTCCCTGCTGGCCCTGGCCGACACGCCCCACGCGGCGCGGCTGGAGGCGCTGCGCACCTACGAGGACCGCATCGGGCACCACGCGGTGCACGAGGACGCCGCGCGGGACGGCGCGGGCGATTTCGACGCGCACGTCAGCGTGATCGCGCTGGACGACCAGGGGCGCGGGATCGGCGTGTGCCGCGCCGCCATCGAGGATGGGCAGGGCCGCGTGGACGCTCCGGGCGTGCATCCGCTGTGGCGGCACACGGCGCTGCGCTCGGCGCTGCTGAACGAGGTGAACACCCACCTGCGCGCGCGCGGCGTCACGCAGCTCAGCATGGATTCCTGGGGGGACACGCCCGAGGACCTCGCGCACGACCTGAAGTGGGGCCTGCACGTCGTGGACGAGACGCCACTGCTCAGCTCGCCCTGACCTGCGCGCTGAACGTGGGCGGCGGCGCGGTCGAATTGCGCCGCTGCGGTACCATCGGGGGTGTGAATCTCGCGGTGGTGCTCGTTTCTCCTAAAACTCCTGGCAATATCGGTTCGGCGGCGCGCGCCATGCTGAACATGGGGGCGCGGGACCTGCGGCTCGTCGCGCCGCGCTGCGATCACCTCGATTCCGGCGCGGTGGCGATGGCGGTCCACGCAGCGGACCTGCTGCGCGAGGCGAAGGTGTATCCGACGCTGCGCGAGGCGCTGGCCGACCGGGACCTGAGCGTGGGCACCACGGCCCGCCTGCGCGCGGATCTGGCTCCGCCGCAGCACCCGGCGTACGTGCGCCCGCTGGTGCGCGCGGCGGCGGCGCCCGCGCTGGTGTTCGGCCCGGAGGAGACCGGGCTGATCAACAGTGACCTGGAGCAGTGTCAGCTGGCGGTGCGCATCCCGACCGGGGATTACGCGAGCCTGAACCTCGCGCAGGCGGTGCTGCTGGTCTGCTACGAGTTCCTGCAGGGGCAGGAGGAACTGCCCGAGCGGCAGCGCAAGACCGCCACGCGCGAGGAGATGGAGGCCCTGTACGGGCACCTGCGCGAGACGATGACCCTGATCGGGTACACGGACGCGGTGCGGGCGCGGCACACGCTGCGGCTGTGGCGGGCGACGCTGGACCGGGCACTGATGAGCAGCGCCGAGAGCCGCCTGTTCCGCGGGCTGCTGCGCCAGGTGCAGTGGAAGGTGGAGGACGCCGCCGCGCGCGGCACGACCGCCCCCCGGCAGGCGCCCGCACCGGACGCCCCAGAGCTGGACCTCCAGGCCACGGACGACCTGCCGGGCAGCTGAGTCCGCCCGGGACGGCTCGCCCGGCGGGTGGGGCCTAGACTGGGGGTATGACGGACGCTCCTGCGCCGCGCCAGCCTGCTCCTGACGCCCTGACCCCTGATCTCTCGCCCCTGCCGGACGGGCTGCCGGACGCCCTGCCGGAGACGCTGGACGGCGCGCCGGTGCGGGGGCCGCGGGGGTTCCGGCTGTCGGACCGGGTGCGGGTGGTGCGCAACGTCCTGCCGCCGCTGATCGTGCTGGTGGTGGGCGTGGTGGAGTTCC
This sequence comes from Deinococcus soli (ex Cha et al. 2016), assembly GCF_001007995.1. Lineage (NCBI taxonomy): Bacteria > Thermotogati > Deinococcota > Deinococci > Deinococcales > Deinococcaceae > Deinococcus > Deinococcus soli (ex Cha et al. 2016). The sequence continues at coordinate 886,077 of NZ_CP011389.1, forward strand.
TGATCTCTCTGCTGCCCGGCGCGGCGCTGGAGCTGTGGGCGCACCTGCTGTTCTACGGACTGGTGGGGCCGGCGGTGACGTACTTCAGCGTGGAGTGGATCGCGGAGGGTACCCGCGCGCGCGAGCGGGCCGAGCGGCAGCTGCTGGACCTGTACGGCGAGCTGCGGGTGTCGCACGCGCGGCTGGGCGCGGTGCAGGAACTCATGCGGGACCTGTCGGACGCGGCGGACATGGGCGCGGTGCTGGACGTCGCGGCGCGCGGCGCGGTGCGCGTGACGGGGGCGCAGCGGGCGACGCTGACGGTGCCGGGCGGCCTGAGCGGCACGGCCAGCGCCGAGGGGGAGAGCGGCGGGGCGGCGGGGCCGCTGCATCCGCTGAAGGTGCCGGTGCCGGGCGGCGGGGCGCTGGCCCTGCACTTCCAGGAGCCGCCCCCGGCGGACGCCGAGGCGCTGGCGCAGGCGCTGGCCTCGGAGGTCGCGCGGGGTGTGGAGGCGGTGCGGCAGCGGACGCTGGACCTGATGACGCTGTACTCGGTGGATCAGAGCATCCGCGCCGAGCGCAACATGCGCCGCCTGCTGGGCCGCGTGACGCACGCCATGGCGGGCCGCGTGGGGGCCGGGGCGCGCGCAGTGGTCCTGAGCGATCAGGACGGTGTACTGCGGCTGGAGTACGCGCAGGACGCGCACGGCGAGCGCCGCGGCGGGGTGGCCCCGGCGTTCGCGCAGCGGGTCGCGCACGCGGAGGCCGCCCTGAAGGCCACGGACGAGGAGGCCAGCGAGGTGTTCCCGGAGGCCCGCAGCGTGCTGGGCCTGCCCATGCGGGATGAGGAGGGACTGGTGGGTGTGCTGCTGCTGGGCGACCCGGACCCGAACGCCTTCGATGACGCGCGGGTGTCGCTGCTGGCGCTGATGGCGGGGCAGGCGACGCTGGCGGTCCGCAACGCGCGGGCGTACCTGTACTCGGAGGAACTGGCGATCAGTGACGAGCGCGCCCGGATCGCGCGGGAGATTCACGACGGGGTGGCGCAGTCGCTGGCGTTCGCGGCGCTGAAGCTGGACGTGGTGGCCCGGCAGATCCACACTGACCCCCCGAAGGCGGAGGCGGAGGTGCGCGCCGCGACGACGCTGCTGCGCGAGCAGATCCGCGAGGTGCGCCGCTCGATCTTCGCGCTGCGGCCCATCGACCTGGAACGCTACGGACTGCTGGAGACGGTGCGCCGCTACGTGCTGGATTTCGGCGAGCAGAACAATCTGCGGGTGCATCTGAACGTCAGTGGGGACGTGCACCTCGCGCCGGGGGACGAGGCGGTCGTGTTCCGGATCCTGCAGGAGAGCCTGAACAACGTCGCCAAGCACGCCCGCGCGCAGGAAGTCAAGGTGACGCTGCACGGCGCGGAGGGGGTGACGCTGCGCGTGCAGGACGACGGGGCGGGCTTCGACCCGGACGCCATCACGGGCCGCGTGAGCAGCGCGGGCGGCCTGGGCCTGTTACAGATGCGCGAGCGGATCGAGGCGCGCGGCGGCCTGTACCGCGTGCTGTCCAGCCCCGGGCACGGCACCCTGGTCGAGGCGGAACTCCCGCAGGGGTGAGCGCGGGGGTGAAGTTCCGCACACTTAAGGTCCGGCGTGGCAGGCGGCTGTGACGCCCTCCCGTCTACCCTGCGGCATGACCTTCGCAGATACATCCTTCGAGGCGCGCACCTGGGCGCTGATGGGCCTGCTGTCCCGCGCGGACGGGAGCGTCATGACCCTCGCCGAGTACGAGGACGTCTGGGACGAGCTGATGAGTGCCGTCGAGGCGCGCGGCCTGCGGTTCTCGGGCCGCGCGATGCCGCTGGACCTGGATCATCTGTCCCCACAGGCCGTCCGCGCGGCCATGCACCCGCAGGACCGCGACGTGAACGAACCCCTGTGATCAGGGCCTGTCCTAGGGACTCCGGTTGAAAGGTTGGCAAAAACGTTCAACCCGAGTGGACTCGGAGAGCTGCGCAGCAGAGCAAGCAGGAGAAAACCGGGTTCCGGGTGTGGAGTTGGCAACCCGGTGTCCTTCCGGGTGGTGAACGCAACAGACGGAGTCCGTATCAGCCGGGCAGCTGGATGAATTCCAGGATGGTGCCGTCCGCGTTGTGCAGGTACGCCAGTCGCGCGCCGACCGGGCCGGGTCCCTCGGTGACGACCGCCACCTGACCCCGGACCTGCCAGCCCCAGGGGGCGCTGTCGCGGATCAGCGCGCCGAGGTCCGCGACGCGGAACGCGAGGTGCCAGGAGCCGATGTCGGCCGGGCTGGGCCGGTACGTGGCGCGGCCCCCTGGCGCGAGCGGCTGGTACAGTTCGACGGTCTGGCCGTGCAGGGCGAGCATCGCGAGGCGGCTGCGCAGGCCGGGCACGCCGGTTTCCTGTTCGGGGAGGGGACCGCCCACCTCGGTGATGCCGAGCAGGGTGAAGCCCAGGACCTGCTGCCAGTAGCCGAGTTCGTGGGTCAGGTCGCTGACGGCGATGGCCGTGTGGACGGGCCCGAGGACATGGCCGCTCATGGCCGGGGCAGGACGGCGCGGATCTTCGCTTCCATGCCGGTCATCACGCTGGGGTGGCGCAACGCGGCGACCAGGGCTCGGGTGGCGTGATGTTCGCTGCCGCTCAGGCCGTCCTGGAGGTGCGCGTGGACGGCGGGGTGCAGGTACCCGCGTGGCCACAGCAGGTCGCGCAGCAGGTCGGCGGCCGGCAGGTGCCCCAGGGACTGTCCGGCGCGGGTCAGGTGCAGGGTGGCGTGCCCGTGGGTGTCGCAGGTCAGCTGGGCGTGGACGGGGTGCCCGGCGTGGCGGGTGACGTGTTCCAGCGTCTGCTGAAAGGCGTTCACGAGGTTCAGGGCGAGGCTGCGGCCCAGCAGGGTCAGGCGGGCGGGGTCGTGGGTGGTGACGTGCAGGGTCTGCGTGAGCTGCCGGGCGAGGCGGTCACCTTCGGTCATCAGGGCGGCGTGGGGGTCTGGGGTCATGGGGTCTCTGGGTGGGGGAAGAGGCCGGACGCTGTCTGGACAGCTGGGCGTCCGGGGCGGGGGCATCGGGGGGCGGGCGGCGCGGCGGCGCACTGGAAGCAGTGGGATAACGGTGGGGACCTGTAGGCGACCAGGCAGGGCTGAGACGGTGTTTTCGCTCTGTCCAGGGGGCGACCAGGGACCGGTGGGGTTCTCAGGTGAGTCGGGGGCGGCGCTCAGCAGATAAAGAGAGGCTTAGTGTAAGCTCATCGGGTATGAACGTCATTGGCAAGGTCACTGTGCTGCCTCAGCTGCCGCCCAGCATCGCGCGGCTGTCTGAACTGGCTTACAACCTCTACTGGTCGTGGACGCCTCACGCTCAGGCGCTGTACGAGGAACTCGACGCTCCAAATTGGGAGCGCTTCCAACACAACCCGGTCCGCCAGCTGCTCGAGGTGCCCCAGGCCCGCCTGGAACAGGCCGCCGCCGACCCCGCGTACCTCGCGCGCTACGCGAAGGTCATGGCCGACTTCGACGCCTACATGGGCAAGCAGGACACCTGGGCCGCGAAGAACGCCGCCGGCATGAAGCCGGTCGCGTACTTCAGCATGGAGTACGCCTTCCACGAGTCCCTGCCCATCTACTCCGGCGGTCTGGGCGTCCTCGCGGGCGACCACTGCAAGAGCGCCTCGGACCTCGGGATTCCCTTCACGGCGGTCGGCATGCTGTTCCACCAGGGCTATTTCCGGCAGCTGTTCGACAAGGACGGCTGGCAGAACGAGGCCTACGACGAACTCGACCTGACCACCCTGCCCATCACGCCCGCCCTGACCGAGAAGGGTGAAGAGGCGCGCGTGAAGGTCCGCATCGGCGAGCGCGACGTGCACGTCCGCATCTGGAACCTGAACGTGGGCCGCATCAAGGTGCTGCTGCTCGACACCAACGTCCCCGAGAACAGCGAGGACGACCGCAAGCTCACGGCGCGCCTGTACGGCGGCAACCAGGAACTGCGCGTGCAGCAGTACGTCCTGCTGGGCGTCGCGGGCATCCGCGCGCTGCGCGTCCTGAACGTCCCCGGCGACGTGTACCACATGAACGAGGGCCACGCCGCGCTGCTGGGCCTGGAACGCACCCGCGAGTACGTGGCGCGCGGCCTGGACTTCAAGACCGCCCTGGAAACGGTCGCCAGCTCGACGCTGTTCACCACGCACACGCCCGTCGCCGCCGGGAACGACGCCTTCGCGTACGACCTGATGGACCGCTACATCGGCGCGTGGCCCGCGCAGCTGGCCACCAGCCGCGACGAACTGTACCGGCTGGCCGAGCACGAGCAGATGTGGGACGGCCACCCGGTCCCGACCTTCTCCATGACGGTGTTCGCGCTGAACATGAGCCGCGCGGCGAACGGCGTGTCCGAACTGCACGGCGAGGTCAGCCGCGACATGTGGAAGTTCCTGTACCCCGGCGCACAGACCGAGGAGGTGCCGATCGGGCACGTCACGAACGGCGCGCACAACCTCACCTTCACGTCCCAGGCGATGCGGGACCTTCTGGGCACCGTGCTGCCCGCCGACTGGACCGAGCGACTGGAAGACGAGCAGATGTGGGAAGCCGTCGAGAAGCTGACGGATCAGCAGCTGCAGGACGTGCAGCGCGACATGAAGCGCGACATGATCACCTTCGTGCGCGGCCGCATGCGCGAGCAGATGCTGCGCAACGGGGCGTCGGCCGCCGACGTGGCCGCCACCGACACCCTCCTCGACGAGAACACCCTGACCATCGGCTTCGCGCGCCGCTTCGCGACGTACAAGCGCGCCACGCTGCTGTTCCGCGACAAGGCCCGCCTGAGCCGCATCGTGAACCACCCCGAGCGCCCCGTGCAGTTCGTGTTCGCCGGGAAGGCCCACCCCGCCGACAACCCCGGCAAATCCTTCATCCAGGAGATCTACAAGATCAGCCAGGAACCCGAGTTCCGCGGCAAGATCGTCATCCTGGAGAACTACGACATGCACGTCGCGCGTCACCTCGTGCAGGGCGTGGACATCTGGCTGAACAACCCCCGCCGCCCCCTGGAGGCCTCCGGCACCAGCGGCATGAAGGCCAGCTTCAACGGCAGCCCCAACCTGTCCATCCTCGACGGCTGGTGGCGCGAAGGCTTTGATGGCACGAACGGCTGGCCGATCGGTGAGGAACGCGAGTACGCCGACCTGAACGTCCAGGACGACGCGGACGCCTTCAGCATGTACCACACGCTGGAAACCGACATCACCCCCCGCTACTACGGCGGCCTGAGCGGCCAGCCCACCTGGGCGTCCACGGTGCGCCGCGCCATCCAGACGGTCAGCCCGCGCTTCTCCATGCAGCGTCAGGTGATCGACTACGTGCAGAAGTACTACCGGCCCATCGCCGAGCGCGGCGCGACACTCGCCAGCGGCAACAGCACCCGCGCCCGCGAGATCGCCGCGTGGAAGGGCTGGGTGCGCCAGCAGTGGCCCTACACCACCCTGACCGCCCAGGCGCAGCTGCCCGCCACCGCCCGCCCCGGCCAGAGCGTCCCCGTGACCGCGCAGGTGAACCCCGCCGGGATCAACCTGGACGAACTGCGCGTCGAGGCCGTCCTGAACCGCGGCGGTCACCTGACCCACGTGCCCCTGGTCAGCCGCGGCGGCGGCACGTACAGCGCCGAGATTCCCCTGAAGGACAGCGGCCTGTACTCGGTGGGCGTGCGGATGCTGCCCGTCATCGACGGGCTGAGCAACGACCTGGAAGCGGGCCTGATCAAGTGGGCCTGACCGGCGGTCAGGTCGCCACGACCTGACCCGAGTGGAACGAGAAGCCGATCCGAGCGGCGGTCTGCAGTGGAGGTGGTGGGGTGCGTTCCCCCATCACCGGAACGGAAGACCGCCGCCTGAGTCCCTGCTGAGCCCTGCCCCCTCCCCGACCGGGAGGGGGTTTTTCGCTGTCTGCACGCTCCCTGACGCGGTGACAGGCTCGCCGCAGCGGCGCCCGGTACGCTCAGGCATGAGCGAGCAACTGGAACGCGGGAAACGCAAACGCGCGCAGGTCATGGGGCAGGAGTACGTGGACCGGGCGTTCACTGGGGATCCCGAGGCGTTCGGCGCGGACTACCAGCGCTTCCTGACCGAGTACGCCTGGGGCGCCGCGTGGGGCCGCGGGAACCTGACCGACCGCGAGCGGCACATGGTCACCCTGGGCATCCTGGCGGCGCTGGGTCGCGAGCGGGAGTTCGAGGGGCACGTCCGCGCGACCCGCAACACGGGTGTCAGCGAACGTGACCTGAGTGACGTGCTGCATCAGGTGGCGATCTACGCGGGCGTCCCGGCGGGCCTGAGCGGGTTCACGATGGCCAGGCGGGTGCTGGAGGAGCAGGAGTAGGCATTCCGGCAGGGCAGACACCCGCCCCCGGCGGACGTGCGTGGGGTGATCTAATGCCCGCCATGTCCCGTGCCCTCCCCTGCCCCGTCCCCGCCAGTCAGCGAGTCGTTCCCATGGGACGCCGGTCTTGACCAGCCCGGCCATCCCGGCGCGGCCCAGCCTGCCGCCCGTGCCGTCCCTGCTGCTGGCGATGCTGAGCATTCAGGGTGGCGCGGCCTTCGCGAAGACGCTGTTCCCGACGCTGGGCACGGCGGGCACCAGCGCGGTGCGCGTGACGCTGGCTGCCGCTGTCCTGATGCTCGTGTTCCGCCCGGCGCTGCACCGCCTGACGTGGGCTCAGTGGCGCGCGATCCTGCCGTACGGCGCGGCGCTGGGTCTGATGAATCTCGCGTTCTACGAGTCGCTGCGGCTGCTGCCGCTGGGGCTGGCGGTCACGCTGGAGTTCGTGGGGCCGCTGCTGCTGGCGCTGGCGCTGTCGCGCCGCCCGCTGGACGTGGCGTGGGTGGCGCTGGCCGGGCTGGGCATCGTGCTGATCTCCCCCATCGGCGGTGGGGGGGCCGCGAACGTCCCGCTGCTGGGCATCGTGCTGGCCCTCGCGGCGGGCGGCATGTGGGCGCTGTACATCCTCGCGGGGGGGGCGGTGGGCCGCCGGGTGCCGGGCACGACCGGCGTGGTCGCGGGCATGATCGTCGCCGCGCTGATCATTCTGCCGTTCGGTGTCGCGCAGGCCGGCCCGGCGCTGCTCACCCCGCACGCGCTGCTGCTGGGCCTGGGCGTCGCGGTGCTCTCCAGCGCCCTGCCGTACACGCTGGAGATGCGGGCCCTGCGCGCCATTCCCGCCCGCATCTTCGGCGTGATGATGAGCGTCGAACCGGCCCTGGCGGCCCTGAGCGGCCTGCTGTTCCTCGGTGAGCGCCTCACGGCCGTGCAGTGGGCGGCGATGGCCTGCGTGATCGCCGCCAGCGCGGGCATCAACCTGACCGGTAAGGCGGGCGCGCACAGCGAACCGGAACCGGTGAATTAGGGAGTCACACGAACAGGCCCGCCAGCTGGAACGCTGCGCGGGCCTTCTGTTGCAGGCGGGCCGTCACCCCGCTGCCCCGGGTTACCAGTTCGCCTGGGTGGTGGTGGTGTCCCCGCCGCTGCCGGTCATCAGGAGGCCCAGCTGGGTCTCGGTGGCGTTCGCGGCGTTCACCTCACCGACAATCCTGCCCTCGTACATCACCAGAATGCGGTCGGCGAGGTTCATGACCTCCCCGAGGTCGGCGCTGACGAGCAGCACGGCGAGGCCCTGGTCGCGCGCCTCGACGATGCGGGAGTGGATGAACTCGATCGCACCGATGTCCACGCCGCGGGTGGGCTGGCTGGCGACGAGGATCTTGGGGCCCTTGCGCATCTCGCGCGCGACGATGATCTTCTGCGCGTTCCCGCCGGAGTAGCTCCCGGCGGGCAGGGTGGCGCTGCGGGGGCGGACGTCGTACTGCTCGCTGAGGGAGCGGGCATTCTCGTCGATGACGTCCTGCTTGAGGATGCCCAGCGGCCCGGCGAAGGGCGCGCGGTCGTGCTCACCCAGGATGAAGTTCTCGGCGGTGGTCATCTCCAGCACGAGGCCGCGTTCGTTGCGGTCCTCGGGGACGTGGGACAGGCCGCTGGCCTCGACCTCGCGCACGCCGCGCGCGTTCTTGCCGAGGTACGTGATCTGGCCCTGGTACGTCTGGAGGCCGGTGATCGCCTCGACCAGTTCGCTCTGGCCGTTGCCCTCGACGCCCGCAATGCCGACGATCTCACCGGCACGCACCTGGAAGCTCACGCCGTCCACGGCGTTGCGGTGTTCGCCCCTGACGACGACGTTCTGCACGTCCAGCGCGACCTGTCCCGGCTGGGCGGCGGCCTTGTTGACCTTCAGGGTGACGTCGCGGCCCACCATCATGCGGGCCAGGATCTCGGTGGTGGCGCCCTGGGTGGGGATCGAGCCGATCATCTTGCCGTCGCGGATGACGCTGATGGTGTCGCTGATCTGCAGCACCTCGTGCAGCTTGTGGCTGATGAACACGACGGCGTTGCCGCTCCTGGCGTACTGGTTGACCAGGAAGTCGAACAGTTCGTCGGTTTCGCTGGGGGTCAGCACGGCGGTGGGTTCGTCGAGAATCAGGATGCGCGCGCCGCGGTACAGGGTCTTGAGGATCTCGACCTTCTGCTGGAGGCCGACGGGCAGTTCACCGACGATGGCGTCGGGGTTCAGGTCGAAGTTGAACTGCTTGATGAGTTCCGCGACGCGCCCCCGGGCCGCGCCGTAGTTGATGCTGCCGCCGCTGGTGGGTTCCATGCCCAGGATGACGTTCTCGGTGACGGTTAGGGTCTCGACGAGCATGAAGTGCTGGAAGACCATGCCGATGCCGCGCTTGATGGCCTCGCTGGGGTCGGTGAGGTTCACGACCTCGCCGTCCACGACGATCTCGCCGCTGGTGGGGGGCTGGATGCCGTACACGATTTTCATCAGGGTGCTCTTGCCTGCGCCGTTCTCGCCGCACAGGGCGTGGACGCTGCCCCACTTGACCTGCATGGAGATGTTGTCGTTGGCGAGCACGAGGGGGAAGCGTTTGGTGATGCCGCGCAACTCCAGCGCGTTCGGGGAGTTGTGCTGAACCGCGCGCAGAACGTCGGCCTGTGGAACAGTCATAACGTTCAGTCTAGCCGTCATGGGCTCGTCTGGACAGACCCCGGGGTGTGCCGGTGGACGTGAGGGCACCGCGCGGATGAGGCATGATGAGGGCATCATGGAAACGCTGTGGTTGATGATCACGAACCTGGGTCGTGACGAGGTCTTTATCGTCGTGCTGGCGCTGTTCACGTGGCTGGTGCGGCCGCAGGGCGGGCGGGAGCTGGGCGTGGGGTTCGCGCTGAGTTACCTGCTGAACTCCGCGCTGAAGTACGGCCTGAACCTCCCCAGGCCCTTCACGAATGATCCGTCGCTGGCCTCAGAAGCCGCGCGGGCCACGGCGGGCGGGCCGGGCCTGCCGAGCGGGCACGCGCAGATGAGCGCGACGCTGTGGCTGGGGATCGCGGCGCAGCTGCGCTCGACGGGGTTCACGGTGTTCGCCGTGCTGCTCGTGGCGCTGATCTGCGCGTCGCGCCTGCTGCTGAACGTGCACTACCCCAGTGACGTGGTGGTGGGGCTGCTGCTGGGCATTGGATTCGCGCTGCTGGCCGCGCGGGTGCACTTCCCGCAGGCGGGGGCGCTGCGCTGGGGCATTCCGGCGGCGCTGCTGGTCGTCGCGGCGCTGATTCCGGCAGGTGCCCCGCGTGAGTTCGGGACGGGCCTGGGGCTGCTGGCGGGCTTCTGGGCGGCGCGGCCCACGTTCGCCCCGCCGCGTGACTGGGCCGGGCGGATCATCGTGGCGGTGCTGGGTCTGGTGATGGTGTTCGCGGTGTATTTCGCGCTGGGGGCGCTGCCGCAGGAACTCAAGGATATGGGGGTGGTGCGGGCGCTGCGGTACGCGGCTCTGGTGCTGGTCGCTGCCGAGGGGGTACCCCTGGCGCTGCGCCGCTGGCTGCCTGCCCAGGCGGGTGCCGCGCAGGGGGCGCCTCAGGTCGTACACTGACGGTCATCAGACCAGTGCGGGGCAGGTCAAACCTGTCCCCTTCTTCTTCCCGGATAGTCGTTGCCACGCCCTTTCGCCGCCTTCCTCGTTCCCTGCACTGCTCCTGTCCTGCGCTCCCGCGCCCCGTGGAGGCCATCCCATGAACCGACGTTCCCTGCCTGCCGCCCTGCTGCTCGTCACGCCCCTGCTCGCCGGTGTCGCTGCGCTGGCCCAGACCACACCGGCTCAGACCACGCCAGCACAGACCGCCGCGACCACCCTGAAGGCGGGCCCGGCCGACCCTGCGCGTGGCGAGGCCATCGCCGCCAGTTGCAGCGGCTGCCACGGTCCGACCGGCCGCGCACCCGTCCTGAAGGGCGAACCGGCCGCGCAGATCCAGAACGCGCTGCTGGCCTTCCGCAGCGGCACGCGCCGCAACGGCACCATGCAGGGCATTGCGTCGCGCATGAGCGATCAGGACATCGTGGACGTCGCCGCGTTCTACGCCGGGCCGCCCCCCACTCCCGCACCTGCCACGCCGCCCGCTGCGCCCACCCCGGCACCGCCCAGCACCTCCACCGCTGCCCCGACGACCGCGTCCGGCACCCTGGGCCGCACCCTCTACCTGGAGGGCGCCCCGGGCCGTGACGTGCTGGCCTGCGCGGTCTGCCACGGCGAGGACGGTCAGGGTGCGGACGCCGTGGGCATCCCGGCCATCGCGGGCCTGAGTGCCGCCAGCGTCCTCGAAACCCTCAGGGCGTACCACGCCATGCCGCCCGTGGGGATCGCCTACCCGGACGCCATGCGGATCGCGGTCAAGCCCCTGACCGACGCGGATATGAACGCCGTCGCCCAGTTCGTCGCCACATTGAAGTAGGCCTCAGCAACCAAGTTCCCCGCCACCGTCCGGGTGCCCGGCTCAGCGCACCCGGACGGCTTTCGTGGCGGGCTGCGTGCGGAGCCAGCGCACGAAGCGCTGCACGTCCTCGTGACTGCGCAGCGCGGTGAGGTCGCTGTACTCGCGCGCGAGTTCCACGTTCGAGAAGGTGCGGTGCAGGAACTTGTGGCACGGGCCGCACAGCATCGCGGTGGGGAGGTCCGTGACGCGCAGGCCCTGGCGCCTCCCCTGCGAGCGGGGCAGCAGGTGGTGCTCGGTCAGCTGCGGCACCGCGCGGTCGCACAGCGCGCAGGTGGGCGCCTCGCGGGGCGGCGGGGGCCAGGTGGACTCGGGCTGGCGGCGGGCCATCAGGCGCCCAGGATAGGTCGGCCCCCCGGCGGGTCACTGCGCCGGGGGTCGCAATCCATCCAGGCCTACAGGCGGGTCAGGCTGGGGTACTTCTGGATGGCCTCGTCCTCGGAGAGGAACTCGCCGGGCGCGTCGGGGCTCCAGACGACGTCCGCGCGGATCAGGTCGCCCGGGGCGACGCTGCTGATGGCGTTCAGGGCCGCGCGGGCCTCCTGCGCGGTGGTCACCCCGGCGGGCGGCAGGGCGGCCAGGGCGTGCGCGGCCACCATGATCGTCACGGCGAGGTACTGGTCGCTGGGGTCCGCCTTGAAGGTGTAGTCGTCCCGGTGCTGGTAGCCGCTGCCCGGATCCCTGTTCTGGTAGTTGCTGGTGGTCTGCTCCGTGAATGCAGCGCGGGCCTCGGTGGCCCAGGCGCCCACCTGACTGTCGGCGGTGCTGGCCGACCCCTGGGCACGCTGCACGGTGCCGTACACCCAGCGGTCCGGGTGGCGCAGCGCGACCAGCGCGGCCTCCTGGAGCATGCGGGCCAGGCCGTCGTTCGTGTCGGGGTCGCCGGTCTGCGCGACGCGTTGCAGGGCGCGCTTGACCTCGTCGCCCTCGGCCAGGAGGAGCTGCACGCTGACGGCCTGGGCGGTGCCGCTGACGCTGCTCAGGCCGCGCACGCCGCCGCCCAGGCTGCGGCGCATGGTCATCACCACCGCGAAGATCACCACGCCGAAGAGGATCAGCCCGACCAGCCCGAAGCCGCCGCCGCCGGTGCTGTACCCGTACCCGCCGCCGTACCCACCGTTGTTGATGATGATCGGGCCGCTGTACCCGCCCCCGTAGCCCCCGCCGTAACTGCCGCCCCGCGAGGAGCTCCCGCCACTGTATCCACCGCCGGAACTGGAGCTGCCAGAGCTCGAACTGCCGGAACTGCGGCCCCCGAAGCCCCCGCCGGACTGCGCGTGGGCGGAGGCGAGCAGCGTGGTCAGGATCAGCAGGAGGGCCGCCAGCAGCATCAGGCGGCGCGGGGTAGCGCCGGGGTGGGCTCGGGTCATGCGTCAGTGTACGGGGCGCGTGCCGGAGGCGTCCCTGCACGCTTCCTTCACGCCGGGGCGCTGCGGGGGCGGGGGGTACACTGCGGGGATGAACGTGATCACCCTGACTGCCGACGCCTGGGAGGCCTTCCTGGCCAGCCTGTATGAGCGCGACGACCGCCTCGACCTGCGCCGGGACGGCGAGACGTACGCGCGGGACGAGGCCGTGGACGCCTGGGTCATGAGCGGGCACGCCGAGGCGCTGCGCAGCGCCGATCTGGACGGGGACGTGTGGGGCACCCTGGAGGACATCGAGGAGACCGCAGGCGACGAGGAGGAGGCCTGGGCGAAGATCCGCGCGTTCTACCTGGAACGCGGCTGCGTACTCGTGCAGGTGCAGGGCTACGACGAGCCGGAAGACTGGATCCTGACCGAGGCGCTGGCCCGCCGCCTGGGCCTGACCCCGGCCTGAGGACCGGCCTGTGTCTCAGGAAGCCCTGAACGCCGTGTAAATCGCGCCTCATCCTGCACAGATGAGGGGGGCGTAGGCTGACTCTCATGAAAAGCGACCGTCATTTTCCCGTGAAACGCCTGCTCGCGCTCGGTGCCCTGGTCGGTGCCGGCGCGTACTACTTCAGCCGAGAGCAGAACCGCCGCGCCCTGGACGCCAAACTGGCCGAACTGGGCCTGAAGGACGCCGCGCACGACGTGGGCGAGAGCGTCACGAAGGGCTGGGAGAAGACCAAGGAGGCCGCCAAGGACGCCGGGGCCGTCATCGCCGACAAGGCGGGTGAGGTCAAGGACGCCGCCGCCGGTGGCGCGCAGGCCGCCGCCGACAAGGTCAAGGAAGTCGCCGGTGACGTGAAGGGCGCCGTGCAGGGCGCTGCCGACAAGGCCGGGGACGCCGCGAAGGACGTGGCGGGCACCGCCAGCGACAAGGCCGCCGACGTGAAGGCCGCGGCCCAGGACAAGGCGGGCGACCTAAAGGCCGCCGCGCAGGACAAGGCCGCTGAGGTCAAGGCCGACGCCCAGGCCAAGGTGGCGGACGTCAAGGCCGACGCGCAGAAGGCCGCCAACGACGTCAAGAGCGCCGCGCGCGACGCCAAGAACTCCTGATCCATTCACGGTAGAAGCAGCGCCCCGCCACTGGTTGGCGGGGCGCTGCCGTGCCGCGGGGTGCGGTCAGCGGCGGGTGAAGTCCGCGCCCTGCGGCAGGCGTTCCAGCCACGCGGCGATGATGTCCGTGCAGGCCTTCACGTCCCGCTCGTCAACCATCTCGCTGGGCGAGTGCATGTAGCGGTTGGGGATGCTGACCACGGCGGTCGGCACGCCCGCACGCACCAGGGTCAGGGCGTCGGCGTCCGTGCCGGAGTAGCGGCCCGAGGCGCTCAGGGTGAACGGCACGCCCGCCTCGCGGCCCGCCTCGGTCATCTGGCGGGTCAGGACAGGACTGACCATCGGGCTGACGGTCAGGTTCGCGCCGGACCCGAAGGGCACCACGCCGTACTTCTTCTCGCTCACGCCGGGCTGCTTGGTCTCATGCGTGACGTCCACCGCGACGCCCGCGACAGGGTTCAGGTGGTAGCCGCCGAGCTGCGCGCCGAAGCAGCCGATCTCCTCCTGGCTGGTGCCCACGGCGACCACGCGGTACGGGAGGTCCTTCCCGGCGACGGCGCGCAGCGCCTCCAGCACGATGAACGCGCCCACGCGGTTGTCCAGCGCGCGGCCCACGACGCGCGTGCCGACCATGATGGGTCCCTGCTCGACCACGGCGTACGTGCCGACCGGCACGTGCTCCGTGACCTCCTCCTTGCTCAGGCCCAGGTCGATCCAGAGATCCTCGATCCGGCTGGCCTTGGTGCGCTCGTCAGCGTCCATGACGTGAATGGCCTTCTTGCCAATCACGCCGATCAGGTCCCCGCCGGGCGCGAGCACACGGATGCGCTGCCCGACGAGCACCTGTGGATCCCAGCCGCCGACCGGCAGGACGCTCAGGAAGCCCTCGTCCCCCACGTGCGAGACGATCAGGCCGATCTCGTCCAGGTGGCCCATCAGGGCGACGGCGGGGGCATCCTCGGGGCCGATCTCGGCGTACACGTTGCCGTAGTGGTCCTCGTGCGTGCGGGCGAAGGTGGCGGCCTCGGCGAGCCACACGTCGGCGGCGCGGCGTTCCAGGCCGCTGGGGGCGGCGGCGGCCAGAAGGTTGAACAGGAATTCACGGTTGATGGTCACGTCCGCGAGTCTACGCCGGAACGGACGTTCGTTCGCAGCGGCGTGCGGGCGCACCGTCCGGCTGGGCCGTGCCGCCTGCACGCCCGTGCAGCCACGCATCCGCCACAATGCAGGCACTCATGCCGGACGCCCCCTCTTTCACCGACAGCCCCGACATCCAGGTCCGCGTGGAGGTGCTGTTCATGCCCTCGCACAGCCAGCCGGGTCGGCTGGTGTTCGCGTACATCATCCACATCGAGAACCGCAGCGACCAGACCTGGAAGCTCCTGGCGCGCCACTGGGACATCGTGGACGGCCTGGGCCGCGAGACCAGCGTGGACGGCGAGGGTGTTGTCGGGGAGCAGCCGGTCCTGCCGCCCGGCGGGTCGTTCACGTACGACTCGTTCGTGACGCTGGAGGCCGCGCCCGGTCACATGGGCGGCCATTACGTCATGCAGGACGCCTGGGGCGCGCGTGCGCGGGTGCCGATCGCGCCGTTCATCCTGGCGGAACCGGGCCGCACCCTGAACTGAGACCAACTCCGGTTGAATGGTTTGTCAAAACCGTTCAATCCGAGCGGATGCGCCTCGCAGAGCAGGAGCAAAGCGGGTTCCGGGCGTGGAGTTGGCAGTCCGGTGGTGTTCCGGGTGGAGGGCGGAACAGACGGAATCCGTATAAGCGGACTCAGGCCGAGACGGTCTGGCCCGGGCGTTCGTCGAGCACGTGGTCAGGCACGCCTGCCAGCGCGGCGTGGACGACGTCCAGGCCCGCACCGGGTTTGTGGCCCTGTTCGCTGATGGTGCGTTTCCAGTGGCGCGCGCCGGGCTGCCCGGCGAAGAGGCCCAGGGTGTGTTTCATCATGCGGTTCAGGGGCTGCCCGGCCTGGAGTTGCGCGGCGACGTAGGGCAGGTACGCCTGAATGGCCTCGCGGCGCGTGACGGGCGGGGTGTCCTCTCCGAAGATGTCCCCGTCGGCGCGGGCAAGGATGAACGGGTCCTGGTACGCGGCCCGGCCGATCATGACGCCGTCTGCCCAGGCCAGGGCGTCCTGCGCGGCGTCCAGCGTGAGCACGCCGCCGTTCAGGACGACCGTGAGGTGCGGGAAGTCGGCCTTCAGCTGCCGCACGACCTCGTGCCGCAGGGGGGGAATCTCGCGGTTCTCCTTGGGGGACAGGCCCGAGAGCCAGGCCTTGCGGGCGTGCACGATGAACGTGTCGCACCCGGCGGCCTCCACGGTGCGGATGAAGCCGGTCAGGTGCTCGTAGCTGTCGAGGTCGTCGATGCCGATGCGGTGCTTGACGGTCACGGGGAGGGTGGTGGCGGCGCGCATGGCGTCCACGGCGCGGGCCACGACGTCCGGGGTGCCCATCAGGCACGCGCCGAACGAGCCGCTGCTGACGCGGTCACTGGGGCAGCCGCAGTTCAGGTTCACCTCGTCGTACCCGTACCCTTCGGCAATGCGGGTGCAGTCCGCGAGGGCCCGGGCGTCGCTGCCGCCCAGTTGCAGCGCGACCGGGTGTTCCCCCGCGTCGAAGGCGAGGTGCCGGTCGCGGTCGCCGTGCAGGATCGCGCCGGTCGTGACCATCTCGGTGTACAGCAGGGTGCGGCGGGTCAGGGTGCGGTGGAAGACGCGGCAGTGCCGGTCGGTCCAGTCCATCATCGGCGCGACCGACAGCGTGTGCGGTGGCATGTGCTTGGCGGGGCGGGCGGGGGCACTCATCAGCCCGTCAGTGTACGCCGCGCCCCCCGCACCGAATCGTGAGGCGGGTATCCTGCCCGCGATGCTCCTGACGTCCTCTCCCCTGCCCGGCTGGCCGGCCGCGCACCCACTGGGAACCGTGCCCACCGGGAAGGCGACGGGGCTGCTCCTGCCGCATGACGGGGGCCCGGTGGCCGACCTGCGGGATCAGCCGGACCGCTGGGCGCTGCTGACCGACGTGACGGCGGCGCTGCGCCGGAGCGTGCCGGTCCTGGGCTGGGGCACGGGCGCGGCGCTGCTGGGCCGCGCGCTGGGCGCAACCGTTCGCGGATCAGAGGGAGGACCGGAATGGGCGGCCCTGCCGCGTGGTGCGCAGGTCCACTGCTGGGCCGGTGAGGTGCCGCTGCACTGGACGCATGGGCGGGCGGTGGCCTGGGCCGCCCCGGAACTTCCCGAGTGGGTGCGGATTGAGTTTCTGGCGGCGCTGCCCGGCTGGGCGGACCGCACGCCCGGCTCCCCGCTGGAGGAGGTGGGGGGCGTGCCCGCGCTGGCGGCGGTCGTGACCGAGTTCTACGCCCGCGCGCGCCGTGACCCGCTGCTGGGGCCGGTGTTCGCGGCGCACGTTCAGGACTGGCCTGCGCACCTGGGGCGCGTCACGGCGTTCTGGGTGACGCTGCTGGGCGGTGACGCGGACCGTGTGCCGTGGCGGGGGAACCTGAACGCGGCGCACGCGGGGCTGGGCGTGCGGGGCGAGCACCTGCGGGCGTGGCTGACGCTGTGGGAGACGACCGCGCGTGACCTCCTGCCCGCACCGGCCGCCGACCTGCTGACGGCGCGCGCCCGGGCGATGGGGGCGCGGCTGGGCGGCCGTCAGCGGGCGTAGCGGCGCCCGGTGTAGTTCGTGAACACCCCGATGCCGTAACTGACGCGCCGGACGCTGTCCAGCACGGCGCGGCCGTTCCAGGCGATTCCGGCGCTGCTGCCCCCGTCGAGCAGCAGGGCGTCGCGCACGCCCAGGCGCAGCAGCAGCTTGCCCATCTCGGTGGTGGTGAGTTTCGCGTGGGTGCTGACGAGCACGAGGTCGCGGTTGCTGACCAGCCCCACGGCGCTGCGCGCGGCCCGCCCGAACAGCGCCGGATCGCGGAACGCAGTGCTGTAGCGCGTGACGACCTGCCCGCCACTGAGGATGCGCGGCCCGGTGGCGATCACGGTCTCCATGCCGGTCCAGGTGGTGTCCAGCGGGCGGCCCAGCAGCGCGGTGGCGCTGGGGCGGATCGTGGCGCGGTTGTCCGGTGTGATCGCCAGTGCCTGCGGGATGCGCCCCCAGGTGAGCAGCCGCCCCTGCATGACGATGTCCCCGGCGGGCGCGAAGGACTGCGGGTGGAAGTAGCTGCCGTTCACGAGGACGCGCGCGCCGCTGCGCCGGGCGAGTTCCCCGACCCGCGCGCCGGAATTGAACACCAGTGCCCGCCCGGGCAGCACCGGGGCGACCAGCGTGCTGCGCCAGCGCAGATCCACGTTCGCGATCTGCATGGGCACGTTCAGGGGCCTCAGGCGCTTGAAGGTCACGGGGTCACGCTGCGGCTTCGGGGGGATCGGGACGGGCACCCGGGACGGCACGAGCAGTTTCTTGCCGGGCACGATGTGCTTGAAGCTGCCCAGTCCGTTCAGGCGGCGCAGGTCGTCCACGCTCAGGCGGTAGCGGGCGGCCAGGGCCTGCGGGGTGTCCTTCACGCCCACGCGGACGTAGCGGTACACCACGCGGACCTCGGTGGTGGGCGGCCGGACCGGCGCGGCCGCGCGGGTGCGGGGCGGGATCTTGAGGCGCTGCCCGACCGCCAGCGCCGTGCCCCGGAGGCTGTTGCCCGCCTGGAGGGCCGCGACCGTCACGCCGAACCGGGCCGCGATGGCGCTCAGGGTGTCGCCCTTCTTCACGGTGTACGGGCCCGCGCCACTGGCCGGGGGGGCCGGGGCGGCCGCGCCCGCCGGACCCACGAGGCGCAGCACCTGCCCGGCGCGGATGGTGGTGCCCCGCAGGCCGTTCAGGCGCTGGATGTCCGCCACGCTGACCCCGGTGCGGGTCGAGATGCGGAACAGCGTGTCGCCGCTCCGGACCGTCACGCTGGCCGGAACCGCCAGCGCGGCGCAGCCCAGGCCGGCCAGCAGGAGAGAAACAAACAGTCGCCGCATGGGGTCACACCTGATCACAGTTGCCCTCCCGGGGCGTGAACCGAAGCTGACGTGACATTCATGCCCGCCCCGGCAGCGCCCGGACGCAGACGGCAACCGGCGGCGTTCAGGTGCCGGGGGTGCTGCCGGGGAACACCGCGACGCGCCCCACCATGTACGCGCAGCCGTACAGGAAGAGGGTCGCCACCGGCAGCAGGCGTAGGCCCAGCCGCTGCGGCGTGAGTTTCTCGCGGATCATCAGTTCGATCACGTACAGGCTCAGCAGGCAGAACCCGGCGTACATCCAGTGTTCCCAGTCGCGGCTGGGGTCCGCCGGGAACCCGTACTTCGTGACGCCCTTCCCGACGTCCGTGGCGCTGGGCACCTTCGCGCCGCCCAGGGCGAGCAGCAGCCCGGTCACGCCGGGCAGCAGGGTCAGCACCCAGGTCAGGCGCAGCCACACCATGAAGCCCGGCCCCACCCGGCCCTTGATGGCGGGCGCGACGCTCCACACGAACAGCACCAGCGTCGCGAGCGCGTAGGGCGTGGGAAACAGAAGCGCGACCGGACTGTTGATCTGGTACCCGTGAATGAGGCGCAGGAACTCCATGCGCGCAGCGTAAAGCATTCCCGCCGGGACGCGCCCGCCAGCCGTCCCCCGGTCCGGGTCTCCCCTGGACCGGGTCGCGGTCAGCCGCGCAGCAGGGCGCGCAGGTCGGCCTCCAGCTGCTTGCGGGTGGTGCGCTGCCACGGGGCACGCAGCAGCGCCTGCACGCTGTGCGCGGCAGCGGCGCGTCCCGAGGTGGTCAGGGGCACGCCGGTCAGTTCCCAGGCGTGCCGCACGCGCTCCTGCGCGCCCAGCGGGCCGGGCTCACCCAGGAGCAGCACGCCGCGCAGCTTGACGGGCGGCTGCGGGGTCAGGGGCAGGACGATCTTCCCGCGCGGATCGCGGGGGGCGGTGGCCGCTGCGGGCAGCAGGTGCGGCGCGAATCGGTCCAGGCTGTCGTGGTAGGCGCGCAGGGTGCGGTCCATGCCCAGCGCGTCGCCGTCCGGGTGGACCCACGCGCGGTCCTCGGCGTGCACAGTCAGGCCCGCGCCGCTCAGGCGCAGGCAGGAGGTGCTCTTGCCCGCGCCGCTGGGCCCGCCGATCAGCACGGCGTGGGTGGGGGTGCCGATCAGCGCGGCGTGCAGCGGGAGCCACCCGGCGGCGCGGTGCAGTTCGGTCAGGGCGAGCGCCCACACGTCCCGCGCTGCCCCGGCGTGCGTGACGATCAGTTCCGCCCCGCCCGGCAGGAGGCGCAGGTGCAGTTCGGCATTCAGCCACAGCTCGTCGCCCCGCCGCTGCACCGGGATGGCGCGGTCGGGCAGCGCGACCGCCAGCGCGGAGCCGTCAGGTGCGCCGGGCAGCGGCCCGGTCCGGACGCGCACCGGCCGCGTGGCGGAACGCGGTCCGGGGAAGGCCCAGTCGTACGCCAGAAGGCGCGTCTGGGTGGCGTTCAGGTCGCCGGTCAGGTGCAGGTCGAGGCTGGTGAGCATGACAGGGGCGCGCGGTGCGGGGCCGCTCAGGCGGGCTGCACGAGGCCGCGGCGGCCCATGTCGCTCAGCCACGCGTGCAGGTCGGCGTGGGCCTGCTGGGCGCCCAGACCGTAGGTGCGCTGCAAGAGGTCCGTCAGGGTGGCCTCGCTGGCAGGCAGGGCCTGCCAGAGCAGGCGGGCACTGCCGTTGAGGCTGTACATCTCGGCACTGTCGGGGTCCATCAGGATCAGCTCGTCGTCAAGATCGGTGATGAGCAGGTCGGCAGGCCGGTTCCACATGCGTGCAGGGTACTGGTTCTATAGATGACCGCAAGCAGTACTCACGCAGTTACGCTTGACACATCCGGCACATGACGTTTCCACCCGATATTGATTTACGAATCATTCACAATACCCGCGCTGCAAAGGCCGGGTCATACAGGAGTCCAAACGTGAACGCCAGCACCACCCTGCCTGCGCCCGCGCCCCACACCGCGGCCCCCCTCCCCTACACGCCCCCCACGGTCACGCCCGTCGGCCAGTGGCAAGCCGTCACCCTGATCGGCTCGGTCGGCTTCAACGGCCTGCCCGGCATGCCCGGAGGCACCAGTGAACGCTAAAAGCCTTCTGCTCGCCGGTCTGCTCGCCCTGACCGCGTGCGGCACCACCACACCGGTCACCATCACGCCCGCACCCACCGTCAATAAGGCCCGGACCTTCGGCCTGTACGAACTGCGCGTCAACCAGGGCAGCGCAGCGACCGTCCAGAGCGTCACGGGACAGGCAACGGAAATCCCCTTCGATCAGCTCAGTTTCACCCGCACCAGCATGACCAACATGGTGGATGAGGTGAGCCGGGTCGTCCACATGACGGCCACCTTCACCGTCACCAACAACACCGGCGCCGCCATCACCCTCCCCACATTCATCCCGGTCGATACCGACGGCACCTACGCCACCGACGGCACCGGCCCGTTCCGGAACGTCCGCACCCGCACCGGCGCGCCCGTCTCCAGCAGGGGCATGGCCGTCGAGATCGCTCACACGAACAGCGGCGGTGCCATCGCCCCCGACCCGGCCGCCACGCCGTTCCTGACGAACATCGACAGCGGCACGCTGGGCCTGACCCTCCCGGCCGGCACGACCGCACCCAACATCGGACACCGCGGCTGGCAGACCGCACAACTGCCCGCCGGCAGCAGCCAGACCGTCACATTCGCCGCCCGCGTCCCACTTCAGGGCACCGAGATCTCCGACGTGGACCCGTTCACGTTCAGTCTGGTCTTCGCCGTCGCCGACAACCCCGGCACGGTCACCAACCTGACCGGCATCAACACAGTTCAGGGCGCCACGCCCAGTGGGAACGCCGCCACGCCCGTCAGCGGCCAGAGCGTCGCGGTCGAGGGCGTGGTCACGTCCGTTCACACCACCAATGCCACCACGTCCCTGCGCGGATTCTTCCTGCAGGAAGAAGAGATCGACATTGACGGCGACGTCACCACCAGTGACGGCATATTCGTGTACTGCGACACCAGCTGCCCCAGCGTGAGCGCCGGTGACCGCGTGCGCGTGACCGGCACGGCCGGAGAGGCGTTCAACAACACCCAGATCACGACCACCGCGGCCGGTGTCGCCACGCTGACGACCGGCGTGCCCCTCCCGGACGCGCAGCCGCTGACGCTCCCGCTGGACTTCAGCGCGCGTGAACGTCTGGAAGGCATGCGGGTCACCACCAGTGGCGTCGTCACGAACAACTTCACCCTGGGTCGAGGTGCAAGCTTCGACATTGCCGACGCGCGCGTCCCGAACTTCACGCAGCTGAACGCTCCGGACATCGCGGCGAACGCCGCGTACCAGACGACCTTCAAAAACCGCTACATCCGCATCGACGACGGCAGCCGCGTGTCGAACCCCGATCCGGAGATCTTCGCGCGGGGAGGCCAGCCCCTGAGCGCCGCGAACACCCTGCGCGGTGGCGACACCGTCAGCGTCACCGGGGTCCTCGGGTACGGCAACGACGGCTGGACGGGCAGCGGCAGCATCGACACGTACCGCATCCATGCCACGCAGACCAGCGTGCAGGTCACGGACGGCAATCCCCGCCTGAGCGCCCCGGAAGCCGTGGGCGGCACCCTGCGCGTCGGTGCGATGAACGTCCTGAACTACTTCACGACGCTGTCTGTCAGCAACAGTGGCTGCACCCCCAATGGATTCGATTCGACCAAGAGTGGCACCCAGTACGTCATGCGTGGCGCGAACACCTGCGAGGAATTCCTGCGGCAGCAGGACAAGATCGTGGCGGCCATCAGCGGCCTGAATCCCGATGTTCTGAACCTGATGGAAATCCAGAACGACTTCGACAAGGGCAGCAACAGCTCCGTGGCGCTGCTGGTCAAGAAGCTGAACGAAAACCTGGGGGCGGGCACGTACGCCTACATCAACCCCGGCGCGAAGGTCGGCACGGACGCCATCAGCCTCGCCATGATCTACAAACCCGCCGCCGTCACGCCCGTCGGGAACCTCGCGATCCTGACCAACGCCTTCGATCCGAACTACGCCGACACCTGCAACCGCCCCACCTGGGCGCAGACCTTCCAGAGCAACAGCAACGGCGGCCGCTTCACCGCTGTCGCCATGCACCTCAAGAGCAAGGGCAGCGACTGCACCGCCACCGGCGACGCCGACATCGGCGACGGCCAGGGCAACGGGTATAAGGCCCGCCGCAACGCCGCGACTGCCATCGCCAACTGGCTGGCCACCAACCCCACCGGCGTTGACGAAAGCGATCGCCTCCTGATGGGCGACTTCAACGCTTACGCCATGGAAGAACCCCTGAGCATCCTCGCGAATGCCGGGTACGCCAACCTGTTCGACCGGAACGTGTACTCCTACCAGTTCGACGGTCAGTGGGGCAGCCTCGACCAGGCGGTCGGCAGCGCCAGCCTCGCCGCGCAGGTCACCGGGAAGACCAAGTGGCACATCAACGCCGATGAACCCACCGTGCTGGACTACAACCGTGAATTCAAGAGTGCCGGCCAGCTGACCAGCCTCTACGCCCCGGACGCGTTCCGCAGCAGCGACCACGACCCCCTGCTGATCGGCCTGAACCTGACCGCCCAGGCGACCCTGCCGGTCACCGTCACCCAGACGCCGGATACCGCCAGCCAGACCGTCACCGTGAGCGGCGCGAGCGTCACGCAGAGCTTCACGTCCACCCTCGCCAACGCCACCGGCCCTCTGAACGTCACGGTCACGCCCGTCGGCAGCGCGCCCGCTATCGTCACGGCGCCCGCCACGGCCACCAGCGGCGCGCCCTTCACCGTGACCGTCCAGGCCCCCGCGGGCACCCCGACCGGCACGTACGAGTACACCGTCACCACCGAGAACGGCGGCGTCAGTGACAGCAGCACACTGACCGTCACCGTGAACCCCGCCCCGACGACCACCGTCACCCTGACGCCCAGCGCGGCCAGCCAGACCGTCACCGTGAACGGCGCGGCGGTCA
The DNA here is from genome assembly GCF_001007995.1 of Deinococcus soli (ex Cha et al. 2016). Taxonomy (NCBI): domain Bacteria; kingdom Thermotogati; phylum Deinococcota; class Deinococci; order Deinococcales; family Deinococcaceae; genus Deinococcus; species Deinococcus soli (ex Cha et al. 2016). The sequence goes on from NZ_CP011389.1 coordinate 909,386, forward strand.
CCCAGAGCTACACGGCGTCCGGCACCAACCTGACCGGCGACCTGACCATCACCGTCATCCCGGTGAACGGCGCGCCCGCCATCGTCAGCGCGCCCGCCACCGCCGCCGACGGCACGCCCTTCACCGTCACCGTGCAGGCCCCCACCGGCACCACCAGCGGCACCTACACGTACACAGTGACCGCCGCGAACAGCGGCCAGAGCAGCAACAGCACCCTGACCGTCACCGTGAATCCCGCCCCCAGCATCAGCCTGAGCAGCACGAACCGGAACGTCGCGGTGGGCGCTGGCACCACTACCCCCGTCACCGTGACGCGCACAAACTTCACGGACACTGTCACCCTGAGCGTGGACAGCGTGACCGGCACCGGCACCGCACCCACTGTGACCGTCGCTGCGCAGCCCGGCACCGGCACGGGTGGCACGCTGAACATCGACGCGACCGGCGCCACCACCGGCACGTACACCGTCACCGTGCGCGGCACCGGCAGCGGCATCAGCGACGCCACCACCACCCTCACCGTGACCGTGCTGGATGTCCCCCCCACCGGCCTGATCTTCAGCGAGTATGTGGAAGGGACCAGCAACAACAAGGCCATCGAGATCTACAACGGAACGGGACAGACCCTGGCTGCCAATCGCGTCAGCGTGAAGCTGTACGCGAACGGGGCGTCCACCACCACCAACACTTATACGATCGCGGTGGCACTAGCACCCGGTCAGACCTTCGTAATTACCAACTCGCAGTCAATCGCCGCCCTGGCGGCGAAGTCCAACGCAACCAGCACCGTGACGAACTTCAACGGTGACGACGCCCTGGAACTGCTGATCGACGGAACGGTCGTCGACACCTTCGGTCAGGTGGGCACCGACCCTGGCACCGCCTGGACCGGCGGGACAGCCACGACCGTGGACAAGACCCTGCGCCGCAAGGCCAGCGTGACCGCCGGTGACACCAACGGCACCGACGCCTTCGATCCATCGGTGCAGTGGGATGTTTACCCCGTCGACACGTTCGACGGACTCGGCGCCCGCTGAGACGCTGAATTATCCTTCACGCCGCCCCTCCGGGGGCGGTTTTTTCATTCCAGGCTGCGTAGCCAGGGGTGCCCTGGGCTGGTGTGGGTCAGGGCACCGTGCAGCCAAGCGCGTGCTTCGGCAGTCAGGGTGGGCTGGACGCGCTGGTAGTCCTGTTGGTCCTTGCCGCGTGGGTCACGTCCGGCGGCACCGGCTTTGAAGAGGAGGACCGCTTCGGGCGTGAGGTACGGCAGTCCCTCGGGGCTGACCTTGCGGGCGTGGGCCAGGGGGAGGGTGATTCGGGGGTCGCGGCGGTAGTGCCAGGTGCCGCCGCTCAGGTCGCTGAGCATGAGGTCGAGCATCAGCGCGCCGCTCAGGTCGGGGTGGCGGGCGTGAATCTGGAAGTGGGGTGGGTCAAGGGGCGCCGCGTAGGGGTGGTAGGTGCCGTCCATGGGGATGTCGAGCCGCCAGCCGCGCAGGAGTTCGGTCAGCTGGGGCTGGGCGCCTCTGGGCACGATCACGTCGAGGTCGTCGTGGGGCCGCGTGGTGTGGCCCAGGTGCAGGTCGAGGGCGTACCCGGCGGCGATCATCCACGGGGCGTCCAGCGGGGCCAGCAGGTGGGCGACCTGCCGGGCGGGGGTCAGGCTGACGGTGCGGGCGTGGTGGGCCAGCGCGGCGGGGCGGAGGGCGGCGTCGGCGTGCGCGCGGCCTCCGTGTCCGTGGGCGGTACGGTAGGCGTGGGCGGCGCCGGGGTCGTGCAGGAGCAGGTCGCGCAGGGCGGCCTGTTCGGCGCGCCAGCCGCTGCCGTGGTCGGGGAGGATCAGGCGCCACCCGCCGGGGTGCGTCCAGTGGGGTCCGCTTCCGCTGTACCCGAGGCGGCGCAGCGTAGCCTGCTGGTCGTCGGTGGGTGTCTCGGGGAGCAGGTCCAGGTGCAGTTCGGGCGGTTCGAGGTCGGCGAGGGCGGGGACGCTGCCGGGCCCGCCGGGCTGCACGTGAAAGACGCCGTCGGGGCGCTTGCGATCCAGGAAGTCGCCCAGGTGCGTGCGGAGGTCGTGGGCGGCGCCGGTGAGGTCCATGCATGAAGCACACCACAGGCGCGGCCCATCCGGCATGCGCCCTCTGGCGGATAATGCCTCTCATGAAGGGTAAGGGTGTGGGGGTGCTGCTGGTGCTGGTGGGTCTGGGGCTGGGCGCGACGGTGCTGCGGGACGGGGTGCCGCTGGGCGCGGCGCAGCAGGCGGCCCCGGCGGCGAGCGCGCCGCTGGACGAGCCGGGTGCGCGCCTGCAGAACGAGCAGAACACCATTGACGTGGTCAGCCGTTTCGAGCCGGGGCTGGTGTTCATCAGCACCGAGGAGGTCGTGCCGCAGGACCCGTTCGCGATGATGTTCGGCGGCGGGCAGGAGGAGGTGCAGCGCGGCGTGGGCAGCGGCTTTTTCGTGAACGACGCGGGGGACATCCTGACGAACTACCACGTGGTGGCGGGCGAGGGTTCGGGGGGGCAGCAGCCGAAGATCACGGTGCGCGTGATGGGCCAGGAGGCCAGCGTGCCCGCCCAGGTGGTGGGGCTCGCGCCGCAGTACGATCTGGCGCTGATCCGCGCGCCGGGCCTGAAGAAGGACCTGATCCGCCCGATTCCGCTGGGGGACAGCGCCTCGCTGAAGGTGGGGCAGAAGGCGATCGCGATGGGTGCGCCGTTCGGACTGGATTTCAGCGTCACCGAGGGCATCGTGAGCAGCACCGCCCGGCAGATCCCGATCGGGTTCGGCGGGAACGGCGGGCAGGGCATCACGCAGAAGGCGATCCAGACGGACGCGGCGATCAACCCGGGCAACAGTGGCGGGCCGCTGCTGGACAGTGGTGGGCGCGTGATCGGCATCAACACGCAGATCTACTCCCCGGCGGGTCAGGGGGGCGGCGTGGGCCAGAGTGCCGGGGTGGGCTTCGCCATTCCGATCGACACGGCGAGGAACCTCCTGCCGCGCCTTCAGGCGGCGCAGGGGGGCACGGTGAACGCGCCGGATATCGGGATCCGGGGTGGGCTGGCGGTGCAGACCCGGCAGGGCCCGCTCCCGGTGGGCCTGAGCGTGCTGTCCAGCGCTGGAAAGCGGCAGCTGGGCCTGCCGGATCAGGGGCTGGTGGTGGGGCAGGTCGTGCCGGGCACCCCGGCGGCGCGGGCGGGCCTGCGGGCGGGCACCGAGCGGCAGCAGTTCCGGGGCGGGGTGATCCTGCTGGGCGGGGACGTCGTGACCCGCGCGGACGGCGAGCCGGTGGACGCGCTGGAGGACCTGCAGGCGGCCCTGATCGACAAGAAGGAGGGGGAGACCGTGACCCTGACCGTGGTGCGTGGCGAGGCGACGCGTGAGGTGCGGCTGACGCTGGACGCGTCGTCGTTCACGGTCCGCACAGGGCAGTGATCCAGCCCGCCTGGGTGGCGCAGGCCGCGTGGGCGAACCTGCGTGCCGACGACCGCGCGTGGCTGCTGGCCCTGGCCGAGCGGGCGGGCGCGGGTGGGGCGGCGCTGGTGGGCGGCGCGGTGCGGGACGCGCTGCTGGGCGAGACGCCCCTGGACCTGGACGTGGTCATCCCGGAGGCCGACGTGGAGGCTCTGGCTGCCGCGACGGGTCTGCCGTTCGTGTTCCACCCGGCGTTCGGGAACGCCACGGTCACCCTTCCGGATGGGCGTGCCGTGGATCTGGTGCGGGCGCGGCGGGAGTCGTACCCGGTGCCGGGCGGGAATCCCGTGCCGCGGCCGGGCACGCTGGCGGACGATCTGCGGCGGCGGGATTTCGCGTTGAACGCGCTGGCGCTGCACCTCTCCCCCACCGGCGCACGGATGCTGCTGGACGAGGTGGGGGGCCTGGACGACCTGCGCGCGCGGGTGCTGCGGCCCCTGCACGCCGGGTCGTTCCACGAGGACGCCAGTCGACTGGTGCGGGGCGCGCGGCTGGCGGCGCGGCTGGACCTGCGGGCCCACCCGGACCTGCTGGCCCAGGTGCCGGACGCGCTAGCTGTGGCGGACCGGACGCCGCGCCTGTGGGCGGAACTGCGCCTGCTGCTGCACGAGCGCCGGCCGGGCCGCGCGGCGGGCGTGCTGCGCGGCTGGGGCGCGGGCACCCTTCTACCCGACACGGCGCTGCTGGACGCCCTGGACACCCGGCGCGACGCGGGCGCGGAGGTGCCCTTCACGGCGTACGCGGCGGCGCTGCTGCACGCCGCCCCCGACCCCGGCACGCTCGCGGGGCGCCTGAGCCTGGGGGACCGCCCGGCCGCGCTGCTGGACCGCGCCCTGTCCGACACCCACTTCCCCGACGGCACCCCGGAACGCGAGTTGCGCGCCCTGCTGCGCCCGGACGCGTACCCGCCGCTGACCGGGCGGGACGTGCTGGCGCTGGGCGTCCCGCCGGGCCGGGGCGTGGGCGAGGCGCTGGGTCACCTCGCCGCGCTGCGCCGCGCCGGGCAGGTCCGCAGCTCCGACGACGAGCGCGCGGCGCTGAAGGCATTCCTGGCGACGAAAGGCCCGCACGCCAGCCTCTAGAATGCCGGGGTATGGGTCTCATCTCTCTGCTGTCCAGCGATCCGCTGGCGTTCCTGATCGTGGCGGCCGCGCTGCTGCTGTCGCTGGCCTTTCACGAGTTCGCGCACGCCTGGACTGCCGACCGGCTGGGGGACCCCACCCCGCGCCGCTTCGGGCGGGTGACGCTCAATCCCATCAATCACCTCGACCCGATCGGGTCGCTGCTGCTGCTGTTCGCGCCGTTCGGGTTCGCGCGGCCCGTGCCGATCAACCCGAACAACCTGGGCCGCTGGGGGACCCTCTGGACGGCGGCGGCGGGCCCGCTGAGCAACCTGCTGATCGCGCTGGTGTGCGTGGGCATCATCGCGGTCGTGCCGCGCGAGACGCTGCTGGCGGGCGGCACGCTGGCCACCTTCCTGTTCACGGTGCTCAGCGTGAACCTGGGCCTGGCGATCTTCAACCTGCTGCCCATTCCGCTGCTGGACGGCAGCCGCATCGTGGGCGGGCTGGTGCCGTCGCTGGGGCGCAGCCTCTCTCAGTTCGAGGCGCAGCCGTTCAGCTTCGTGATCGTCATGGTGTTCATCTTCCTGTTCAGTGACCAGCTGGGCCAGCTGATCGCCACGATCCGCAACGGACTGCTGAGCGTCGTGCTGTAACCCTGCCGGATAGGGGGCGGGCCGGAGGGTGCACTGTCACCTCCGGCCCGCTTCTTGCTGTCCCGTTTCAGCCCAGGTGGAACATCATGGCGACGTGCGCGCCGGTCCCGGCGAGGACGAACAGGTGCCAGATCTCGTGGAAGCCGAACACGCCGGGGCGCGGATTCCAGCGTTTCGTGCCGTAGATGACCGCCCCGATGGAGTACAGCACGCCGCCCGCCGCGAGCCAGAACAGCGCGCCCGGGCTGAGGGTGTGAATGAATTTCGGCATGAACAGCAGGGCCAGCCAGCCCATCCCCAGATACAGCGCGGTGCTGATCCAGCGTGGGAGGCGCATGGTGACAAGTTTCAGGACGATCCCGCTCAGGGCGATGCCCCACACCAGCCACAGCACGGCGTCGCGCCACACACCGTCCAGGCCGTAGTACGCGATGGGCGTGTAACTGCCCGCGATGAGCAGGAAGATGCCCGCGTGGTCGAGTTTGCGCAGCCACAGCAGCCCCCGCTCGGTGGGACGGAAGGAGTGGTAGCTGGCGCTGGCGGCGTACAGGGCGACCATACTGACGCTGAACACCACGAACGGCCACAGCACCAGCCCGCGGGCGTGCGCCCAGCTCAGGAGGGGCCCCAGCACGATCAGCGCGGCGAGCGCGCCGCCCCAGTGGGTCAGGGCGTTCACGGGTTCGCGGGGGGCGGTGAGCAGGCGCTTCATACCGTCCACCTTACGCCCCGGACGTGATGACAGTCTGTCAGCTGGGACGGAGTGCAAGTGCGCCCCGTCCCAGCCCGGCCACCCCCTGCTTTACCGTCCGCCGTAGTTGGGCGCTTCCTTGGTGATCGTCACGCCGTGCGGGTGGCTTTCCACCAGGCTGGCGCCGGTGATGCGCACGAACTGCGCCGTGTCGCGCAGGGTGCCCAGGTCGGGCGCGCCGCAGTACCCCATGGAGGAGCGCAGGCCGCCCACGAACTGGTAGATGACCTCCCCGGCGGTGCCCTTGTACGCCACGATGCCCTCGATGCCTTCGGGCACGAACTTGCGGCTGCCGCTCTGGAAGTAGCGGTCGGCACTGCCCTGGTCCATGGCGCCCAGGGACCCCATACCGCGGTAGCTCTTGTAGCGGCGGCCGTCGCGCAGGATGCTCTCGCCCGGGGCCTCGTCGGTCCCGGCGAGCATGCTGCCCATCATGACGACGCTCGCGCCCGCCGCGATGGCCTTGGGCACGTCGCCCGTCTGCTTGATGCCGCCGTCCGCGATGATGGGAATCCCGGCTTCCAGCGCGGCGCTGCTCGCCTCGAAGATCGCGGTGATCTGGGGGACGCCCACGCCGGTCACGACGCGGGTGGTGCAGATGCTGCCCGGGCCGATGCCGACCTTCACGGCGTCCGCCCCCGCGAGGATCAGGTCGCGCGCGCCGGCGCGGGTGGCGACGTTCCCGGCGATGACGTCCACGTCGAAGGTCTCCTTGACGCGGCTCAGGGCGGTCAGGATGCCCTGGCTGTGGCCGTGCGCGCTGTCCAGCACGAGCACGTCCGCGCCCGCCTGCACCAGCGCGCCCGCGCGGTCCATCAGGTCGGCGCCCACGCCGATCGCGGCGGCGACCCGCAGGCGACCCATGCTGTCCTTCGCGGCGCGGGGGTACTTGACGCGCTTGGTGAGGTCCTTGATGGTGATCAGGCCGCGCAGCAGCTCACCCTCGACGACCAGCAGTTTCTCGATGCGGTGGCGTTTGAAGATCTCCTGCGCTTCCTCCAGCGTGGTGCCCACCGGGACGGTCACGAGATCGCGGCTGGTCATGACGTCGCGCACGGGGGTGCTCAGGTCGTCCACGAAGCGCATGTCGCGGTTGGTGATGATGCCCAGCAGTTTGCCCTGCGGGTCGGTGATGGGCACGCCGCTGATGCGGTACTCGCCCATCATGCGGTCGGCCTCGCCGACGGTGGCGTGCGGCGGGAGGGTGATCGGGTCGACGATCATGCCGCTCTCGCTGCGCTTGACCTTGCGGACCATCTCGGCCTGCGCGTCGATGGGCATGTTCTTGTGAATCACGCCGATGCCGCCCTCGCGGGCCATGGCGACGGCCATGTTCGTCTCGGTGACGGTGTCCATCGCGGCGGACACGAAGGGAATGTTCAGGCGGACGCGGCGGGTGAGCTGCGCGCCCAGGTCCACCTCGTGCGGCAGCACCTGCGAGTGGCGGGGCTGGAGCAGCACGTCGTCGAAGGTGATGCCTTCCTGGCCGAACTTGTAACTGAAGCGGTCCTGCTGCGTGTCAGCGGGGGCGGGCGTGGCGGGCGCACTCATGTTGGCGAGTGTAAACCTTCCCGCCGGGCCGCAAGGTGACCGTGTCCATGCCACCTGACCACCCGCGCCCGCCCCGGCCCCCTTGCACGCCCATCTGGCGCGTGCTACATTCCCTCTCGCCTCATGGGGTCGTAGCTCAGCTGGGAGAGCGCGTCGTTCGCAATGACGAGGTCAGGGGTTCGATCCCCCTCGACTCCACCATGAAGAAGTCCACCGGAAACGGTGGGCTTTTTGCTGTGCCGCGCAGCCGGATTCGCCCCGGTCAGCCGAAGGGTCTCCACCCCGCCTCCCCCGTACCGGAGGCTCGGCAACACTGCGGGTCGGCCAGGGGTGTGCGGCCCGCCCGGACTGCTCCACGCGAATGTCACCGCGGTTTCGTTTCCACCCGGGGCCAACAGCACGCCCCTTGACTCCACTGCCAACCACTGTCCGACGGTGCCCGCTCTGCTCCGCAGCTCGGGGAGTCCGCTTGATTCAGAGGTACCAAGCGATTCCCTCAATACCTCTGAAGTCTCCCGTCAGTCCCGGATGAGTCGAGGCACGCAGGAGAGGTAAGCCCGCCAGGGCTCCAGCGCGCCCATCACCGGCCGGGGCGGGCGGTGCAGGGTCACGAGACTCTCGCGGTACGCGGGGCCGTGGCGGGCGGCGATCCAGGCCTCGTGGGCGTGCAGGGCGGCGCGCAGGTGCAGGCGGCCCTCGGTGGCGGGCACGGTGCGGCCGCCGCGCGTGAAGGTCTGGGTGCGGCGGTTGAAGTGCAGCGGCTCGCCGGGCAGCAGCAGGGTCAGTCCGGCGGAGTGCAGGCTGAGGCCGTCCAGGGTGTAGCGGCTGCTGCCGTGCGGGGTGGGGCTCTTGTGGAAGCCGCGCAGGGTCAGGTCGCCCTGGCGGGCGTCGAGGCCCAGGAACCAGAACTGGGCGGTCAGCGGGCAGCGTCGGAGGGTGTGGAACCTTGCCATATTATTGATAATAGAATATCGTTATCAGGCTATGTCCACTCCTGACTCCCGTTCCGTCCCCATCACCGTCCTGTGTGGCTTTCTCGGCGCCGGGAAGACCACCCTCCTGAACCACCTCCTGACGCAGACAGGTGGGCAGCGCGTCGCCGTGATCGTCAACGAATTCGGCGCCGTGAACATCGACGCCAGCCTCGTCGTGAAGACCGACGAGCAGACCATCGAACTGAGCAACGGCTGCATCTGCTGCACCCTGCGCGGCGACCTGCTGCACGCCGTGGACGACCTGCTGTCCACACGCGATCTGGACGCGATCCTGATCGAATCCACCGGCATCGGCGAGCCCCTGCCCATCGCGCAGAGCTTCTGCCTGACCCCCGAGGAACTGGAGATCGAACCGGAAGATGGTCAGGCCCCCATTCCCAACCTGCTGGGCCGCGTGCACGTGGACGCCATGATCACCGTCGTGGACAGCGCGCAGTTCTTCCCACTGTGGAACCGTCAGGACACCATCCCCGGCGACGATTTCGAACGTGGCTTCGGGGAACTGCTGGCCGAGCAGCTGGAATTCGCGGACATCGTCGTGCTGAACAAACTCGACCTTGCAGAACCCGACGACGTGCGGCAGCTGCGCGACCTGATCCGCATCACGAACCCCCGCGCCCGCGTGCTGGAATCCACGCGCGGTGTCCTGCCCGCCGAGGCGCTGCTGAACACCGGCCTGTTCGACTTCGACCACTCCAGCCAGCTTGACGCGTGGATGGCCGAACTGGACAAGGAACACACCCCGGAATCCGAGACGTACGGCCTGGGGACGCATATTTTCCGTGCCCAGACACCCTTCGACCCCGACCGTCTGAACGAGGCGCTGACGCTGGGCCTGCCGCGCAACGTGATCCGCTCCAAGGGCTGGGTGAACCTGGGCAACGGCGTGGCGACCCTCTGGAACCACACCGGACGACAACTGGCCCTGGAAACGGCGGGCGAGTGGCTGAGCCCCGACGAGGCCTTCAGCGAACTGGTGTTCATCGGGCACGACCTCGACCCGGACGCGCTGGATCAACTGCTGAACCGCGCGCTGCGCGCCTGATCCAGGCGCCGGAACGTGCGCCGATGAACCTTCCCCCCACCCCCACATGTGATAAGGAGAAATCAATATGAGTCGTGAATGCTACCTGACCGGCAAGAAGAACCTCGTGGTGAACAGCGTCACCCGGCGCGGCAAGGCCCGTGCACAGGGCGGCGTGGGCCGCAAGGTCACCGGCGTGACCAAGCGCGTGCAGCACGCCAACCTCCACAAGCGCACGATCCGCGAGGGCGGCGTCACGAAGACCGTCTGGCTCAGCGCGAACGCCCTGCGCACCCTCAGCCGCGGCCCGTACCGGGGCATCGAACTCCTGTGAAGCGCCCCTCCCTCCTCCTGCCCGCGCTGCTGCTCGCCGCATGCACCGCGCCTGGCGCGCAGGCCGCGCCCCTGCAGGTCAGTGCCACCACCACCATCATCGCGGACTTCGTGAAGGCCGTCGGCGGCACCCGCGTCAGCGTGAACGTCATCGTGCCGCCCGGCGGGGACACCCACACCTTCCAGCCCAGCACCGGCGCGATCCGCGACCTCGCCCGCAGCCGCACGCTGTTCGCCAACGGCGCAGGCCTGGAACCCTGGCTGCCCAAGCTGAAGGCCAGCGCACCGAAGGTCCCCGTGCAGGAACTCACGGCGGGGCTGAAACTCCATGCCGCCGATGAAGGAGATGACCACGCGGAAGCCGGTCACGACGAGCACGACGAGCACGGCGCACTCGACCCGCACGCGTGGTGGGACGCCAGCCTGGCCGCCGGCTACGTGAAGAACGCCCAGGCCGCCCTGACCCGCCTCGATCCGGCCGGGAAGGCCACGTACGCGAAGAACGCCGCCGCCCACCTGAAAGCGATCAGTGCCGCCGACGCGTACGCGAAGAAGCAGTTCGCCACGGTGCCCCCCGCGCGGCGCGTCCTCGTGACCAACCACGACAGCCTGCACTACCTCGCCGAACGCTATGGCCTGCGCCTGATCGGGGCCGTCATTCCGGGCCTGAGCACCGAACGGGAACCCAGCGCCCGCGAACTCGCCGTGCTGACCCAGACCATGAAAAAAGCCGGTGCGAAGGTCATCTTCACCGAGAACACCGTCAACGCCCGCCTCGCCCAGACCCTCGCCCGCGAGACCGGCGCGCGCATCGCCCCCGCGCTGTACACCGACGCCCTGGGGCCTAAGGGGGGCGGCGGCGAGACGTACCTCAAGGCGTTCCGGACGAACGTGGACATCATGGTGAAGGCGCTGAAGGGCTGACCGTCACCGGAGGAGGCGGGTGGAGGCGTAGCCCAGGTCCCCACCCGCCTCACTTTTGATTCTGCGCTCGCAACATCACCGCGTGGGGAGGTATGCTGGTCTGATGCTGGGCGTCGAGAACCTGACAGTCAAATACGGCCCGCAGACGGCGCTGGAGCACGCCAGCGTGCGCTTCGAGGCTGGGTCGTTCAGCGCGATCATCGGCCCGAACGGCGCGGGCAAGAGCACCCTCCTGAAAACCCTGGTGGGCCTGCTGCCCGACCCGGACGGCGCGGTGCGCTTCGATCCGGGGCACACCGCACGCGGCTGCATCAGTTACGTGCCGCAGCAGCAGACGCTCGACTGGGGGTTCCCCGTGACCGTCTGGGACGTCGCCATGATGGGCCGCACGGGTCGCCTGGGCTGGCTGCGCTGGCCCAGCCGCAAAGATAGGCAGATCGTGGAGGACGCCCTGAAGGAAACCGGGGTGTTCGACCTGCGCGGGCGGCACATCGGGGCGCTGTCCGGTGGGCAGCGGCAGCGGGTCCTGCTGGCCCGCATGCTGGCCCGCCAGGGGCACCTGCTGCTGCTGGACGAACCCCTGACCGGCGTGGACGCCGCCACCCAGGAAACCCTGATGGCCCTCCTGCGAAGGCAGGCCGACAAAGGCCGCGCGGTCGTGATGGTCACGCACGACCTCGAACAGGCGCGGCGCTGGTGCGACCATCTCGTGCTCGTCAACCGCCGCGTGGTCGCGGACGGCACGCCCGAGCAGGTGTACACCACCCAGAACATCGAGGCGACGTTCAGCACCAGTTTCCTGGGCCACACGCACGCCGAGGCGTGAGGTGGATGGGTGATGGTTGAAAGATGATGGATGACACCCCCGGCCTGACCACCTTCCCGCACCTCCGAGGCTTCCCGTGCACCTGCTGACCGATCCGCTCCAGTTCGACTTCTTCACTCGCGCGCTGCTCGCCGTGATCCTCGTCAGCGTCCTGTGCGCCCTCGTCGGCGCGTGGGTCGTGCTGCGCGGCCTCAGCTACATCGGGGACGCCATGAGCCACGCCGTGTTCCCCGGCATCGTCGGCGCGTTCCTGATGAAAGGCAACCTCCTTGTCGGCGCGCTCATCGCCGCCGTCCTCACCGCGCTGGGCATCGGCGCCATCGGGCGGCGCAGCGGCCTGAAGCAGGACAGCGCCATCGGCATCGTGTTCGTCGGGATGTTCGCGCTGGGCATCGTCATGCTGTCGCGCGCCCCGACCTTCACCACCGACCTCAGCAACTTCCTGATCGGCAACCCCCTGGGCGTCACGCCCACCGACCTGTGGGGCGCGCTAGCCGTCACGGTCGTCGTCGGCGGCATCCTCACCGCCGTCCAGAAGGAACTCCTGCTCGCGTCCTTCGACCCCACCGAGGCCCGCGCCGTCGGCCTCCCCGTGCGCCGCCTGGAAAGTCTGCTGCTCATCCTGATCGGTCTCGTCGTCGTCCTCACCGTGCAGCTCGTCGGCACGACCCTCAGCGTCAGCCTGCTGATCACGTCCAGTGCCGCCGCCCGCCTCCAGGCCCGCAGTCTGAAGAAGATGATGCTCCTCGCCGCCCTGCTCGGCACCGTCGGCGGCGTCACCGGCCTGTACCTCAGCTACTACCAGGACACCGCCCCCGGCGCGACCATCGTCCTCGTGAACACCGCCATCTTCCTGGCGGCACTGGCGTTCCGGAGGCGGGAGTGACAGGGCTATAGGCTCTGCGCTGTGAGCTGTGAGGAAGATCGCCGGGGTAGACGCTCCGGCCTTGTCTTGTGCTCATAGCCCAGAGCTCAGAACTCATGGCCCTTCCCCTGCCGTACCCTGTGCGTCATGACGACTTTGCAGCGGTTCACAGGCAGGACGGTGCTCATCACGGGGGCGGGGGGTGGGATCGGCGCGGCGCTGGCGCACCGGTACGCGGCAGAGGGGGCGCGCGTCGCGGTGAACGACGTGAACGCGGCGGCGGCGCAGGCGGTCGTGGACGCCCTGACCGCAGCGGGCGCGCAGGCACTGAGTGTGCCGGGCGACGTGAGTGTTCAGGACGGCGTGGAGGCGATCTTCGCGGCGACCGAGGCGCATCTCGGGCCGGTGGACGTGCTCGTGAACAACGCGGCCCTGACGAGTGACCAGCGGCACTTTCTGGATGCGGACGAGGCGTGGTGGGACCTGTTCCTGCGCGTGAACCTCAAGAGCGTGTTCCTGTGCAGTCACCGGGCGGCGCGGGGCATGGCGGCGCGGCGGCGCGGCGTGATCCTGAACGTGTCGAGTGGCGGCGCGACCCGTTCGCACCGGGGCTTCACGTCGTACGACGCGGCCAAGGGTGGCGTGGAGGCGTTCACGCGGGCACTGGCGCTGGACATGGCACCGTACGGGGTGCGCGTGAACGGGATCACGCCGGGCTTCATCAACACGTACGGACTGGAAGGCGAGGATCTGGCGCAGCGGGAGAGGACCGTGCCGCTGGGCCGCTACGGCACCGCCGAGGACCTGACGGGCGCGGCGGCGTTCCTCGCGTCGGACGACGCGGCGTACGTGACGGGGCAGTTCGTGGTGGTGGACGGTGGGGTGCTGGTCCAGCAGCGCAGCGCGAACGTGGACACCTTCCCGCTGTCGCGCTTCCCCGAGGTGCCCGCCGACGAGTGAGACCCCTCACCCCAGCCCTCTCCCCTGGCGCGAGGGAGGCGCCGACCTGCGAAGCAGCGGGAGGCGCACCGCGCCGCAAGGGTGAGGGGGCCCTCCGCCATCCGGCGCATGTGCCCGCCGCGCCTCGCGTGGTACGGTCGGCCCTGACCGCCGGGGTTGCCCGGTCGTTTGCCCCTCCGCTCATTCAAAGGACCTCCCTGTCTTGCGTCTGTAACCCCTGACTGCCGCGTTCCGAGTTGCCGCCTGCCGCGTGTGGGCTGGCCTGTCCCGTCAGGGGGATGAATTGATGCTGATGTTGAGTGGGGTCGCGCGGTCGTTCGCGGACCGTGTGGTGTTTTCGGATGTGGAGCTGACCGTGGGGGCCGGGGAGCGGCTGGCGCTGGTCGGCGAGAACGGCAGTGGCAAGAGCACGCTGCTGCGCGTGCTGGCGGGCCTGGACGCGCCGGATGCGGGCGTGGTGACCCGCTCGGGCCGCGTGGCACTGCTGGCGCAGGCGGGATCTCCGGGCGGGTCGGTGCTGGAGGCCGTGACGCCCCCGGCACTCGCCGGGGCACAGGTGGCGTTCGAGGCGGCCTCGGCGGCGCTCTCGGAAGGGTCGGAGGCGGCGCTGCTGGCCTTCGCGGACGCCGAGGAAGCCTACCGGCTCTCGGGTGGGTACGACTTCGCGGGGCGCGCGGCGGCGGTGCTGGCCGGGCTGGGTCTGGATGCCGGGGCGCGGGCGGACCGGCTGTCGGGCGGGCAGGCGCGGCGGGTGCTGCTGGCGGCGCTGCTGCTGGCCCCGGCGGACGTGTACCTGCTGGACGAACCCACGAACCACCTTGACGCAGAGGGCGCGGCGTGGCTGCGCGACTGGATCCGGGCGTCGGTCGCCGCATTCGTGCTGGCCAGCCACGACCGGGCGTTTCTGGACGAGGTGGCGACCGGCGTGGCGGAACTGGAACGCGGCACGCTGAGCGTGTATCCCGGGAATTACTCTGCGGCGATGGCCCTGAAGGCGACGCTGCGCGAGGCGCAGGCCCGTGATTTCGAGGCGTACCGCCGCAGGCGCGCGGCGCTGGACGAGGAACGCCGCCGCCTCAGCAGCAAGGGCAGCGTCGAGGAGAACCGCTCGCGGGCGCGGGACAACGACAAGTTCCTGTCGTCGCACAAGGCGGGGCGGGCGCAGGTGCTGTTCTCGAACCGCGCGCGGGCGATGGAGCGGCAGATCGAGCGGATGGACACCGGGGCGCCGGACAGGCCGTTCCGGGACGCGCGGACGCTGCGGCTGACGCTGCCGCCCGTGCCGCCGGGACCGCTGGAGGTACTGACCGTCCGGGACCTGGGTGTGACGCGCGGCTCAGGGGTGGTGCTGTCCGGCGTGACCCTGCATGTGCGCCGGGGGGACCGGGTGGCCCTGACCGGCCCGAACGGTGGGGGCAAGAGCACGCTGCTGCGCGCCCTGCTGGCCGAGGTGCCACACGCGGGTGCAGTGACGTGGGGCGCGGGCCTGACCGTCAGCCGGATCGGGCAGCACGGCGAGGAACTGCTCGGGCTGGGCACGGTGGGGGACGCGCTGCTGGACGCCAACCCGCTGCTGACGCCGCACCAGCTGCACGAGGTCGCGGCGGCGCTGGAGGTGCCGGGCGGCCCGGCCTTCCCCCTCGCGGGCCTGTCGGGCGGGCAGCGCACCCGCCTGAGTCTTGCGCGGTTGCGGGTCACGCGCGCTCAGGTGCTGCTGCTGGACGAACCCACCAACCACCTGGACGTGCGGGCCATTGAGGCGCTTGAGGCGCTGCTCCTGGACTTCACGGGGACCGTGCTGCTGGCCAGTCACGACCGGCGGCTGGTTCAGCGGGTCGCCACACGCGAGTGGCGCGTCGGGGGCGGCGGGGTGCAGGAGGCCTGAAGTCGCAGACATGAAGAAGAGGCCGCCCAGTGCGGCCTCTTCTGTTCGCGCTGCGGCTGGGTTCAGTTCAGGCGCTTGACGCGTTCGGTGGTGTCGGGGGTGACGGTGGTGCTCGTCAGGAACGCGCGGAAGGCGTCGATGTCCAGATCGCCGCCCAGGCGGCTGGTGCCCTTGGCGAAGGCAGTGAAGCCGTCGCCGCCGTCGGCGAGGAAGTTGTTCACGACGACGCGGTAACTGGCGGCGGGGTCGATGGCCTGGCCGTTGAGTTTGATGTCGCTGACCTTCTCACCCTTGGGTTTGGCGTTGTCCCAGGTGTACGTGAAGCCCTTGCTGACCTGCAGGATGCGGTTGCTGCCGGCGGAGGGGTTGTCGAACTGCTGCTCAAGGGCTTCCTTGATCTGCGCGCCGGTCAGGGTGATGACGGTCAGGATGTTCCCGAAGGGCTGCACGGTGAAGGCGTCGCCGTACGTGACCTGCTTGCTGGCGTTGGGGACGTTCACGGGCAGGTCGGCGCGGATGCCGCCGGGGTTCATGAAGGCGATCACGGCGCCGCCCTTGTTGGCGGGCGCGGCGGCGGCGAGCTGGCTGTCGGCGATGACGCGGCCCAGCAGGCTCTCGCCGTTGGGGGCGGCGGCGCGGGTGATCTGCTCGACGCCCAGCGTGGCGATCACGGTGCGGGAGATCGGGTCGGTCAGGCCCTTGGCCTTCTGGACCAGGGCGGTCATGGCGGCGTCTTTGGGGGCCTTGGCGGCGTCCACGACGACGTTGCTGGCGCGGATGGCGGTCACGCGGTTGGCGCGGGTGTCGATGGTCATGTCCAGGCGCTGCAGCAGGTGGCCCAGGGCGTCACCCTGGATCACGGTGCGGTCCTTGCCGTCCGGGCCGGGCACCAGGCAGTTGTAGCCGCGGTGGGTGTGGCCGGTCATGATGGCGCTGATGGCCGGGTCGAGGTTCTTGGCGATGTCCACGATGGGGCCAGTGAGGGTCTTGCAGTTGACGATGTCGAAGGCGTCGCCGCTGGTGCCGCCCTGGTGGACGAGCGCGACGATGGCGTCGGCGCCCATGCGTTTGATGGCGGGGATGGCGGCATTGATGCTCTTGACTTCATCCTCGAACTTCAGTCCAGCGACGCCGGCGGGCGTGACGACGGTGGGGGTGTCCTTCAGGACGGCGCCGACGAAGGCGACCTTGGCCTTGCCGACCTGCACGATCTTGTAGGCGGGCAGCACGGGCTGGCCGGTTTTCTCGTCGAGGACGTTCGCGGCGATGTAGGGGAAATTGGCGCCCGTGAAGGTGTTGTTGAACTTGCAGGCTTTGGTGGCGTCGTTGCTGTTGCAGCCGCCCTTCTGGTAGCGCTGTAGTTCGGCGAAGCCGTAGTCGAATTCGTGGTTGCCGACGACGTTGACGGCCATACCCAGGCCGTTCAGGGCGTCGATGGTGGGTTCGTCGCGCAGCAGGCCGCTGATCAGGGGGCTGGCGCCGGTCATGTCGCCCACACCGACGAAGACGGTGTTGGGGTTGGCCTTGCGGGCCTCGGCCAGGATGCCGCCGATGGCCTCGACGCCGCCGGCCTGGACGGTCAGGGTCTTGGTGCGGTCGGCGGGGTCGGGCACGCGGAAGCTGGTGGGGAGCAGGTTGCCGTGGAAGTCGTTGACGCCGATGACGGTGACGTCGACGGTGGAGGGGCCCAGGATCATGGAGCAGCTGCTGAGGGTCAGTGCCGCGCCGATCAGGAGAAGATTGTTTTTCATGCGCTCCACATTGTAGGGCCTGAGTTGTCTGCGGAGTATCAGTGCGGCTGCCGCGCCGGGTGCAGTACCGCTGGGGGGACATGGAGAATGTGAAAAACCGCTCCCGGGTGGGGGAGCGGTCTGGGGTCCGGCCAACTGACGCGTGGTGTGCCCGCGGGCGCGGGCCCGGCACCGGCGCAGCTCAGGGACGCCGGGTCAGTAGAACTTGGTGAGGCGTTCGACGCTGTGACGGTGGTGGGGGAAGCCGTCCTCGGCGCGCTTGCCGACGGGGAGCAGACCGGCGAACTGGACGTGCTCGGGCAGGCCGAGGATCTCCCTGACCTTGGCGGGGTCGAAGCCGAGCATGGGCACCGTGTCGTAGCCGAGGCCACGGGCCGCGAGCATCAGGAAGCCGAAGGCGATGTTCGCCTGGCTCAGGCCCCACTGGCCGCGCTGGGCGACCGGCTGGGCGCCGAACACGCCGTCGAAGGTGCTGCGCTGGCCGGTGCGGCCCGCTTCGCCCATGCCGGGGTGCGCGGTTTCCTCAACGGTGGCCAGGGTGTCTTCCATGTCGCTGTAGACGACGATGACGGCGGGGGCGTTCGTGACCTGACCCTGGCCGTAGGCGGCGTCCTGGAGCTGCTGCTTGATGGCGGCGTCCTGCACGACGGCGAAGCGCCAGGTCTGGGCGTTCCAGGCGCTGGGGGCCAGGCTGGCAAGGCGCAGGATCTCGTGCAGGTCGTCCTGGTTCATGGGTTCCTGGACGTACTTGCGGATGCTGCGGCGGGTTTCGATGGCTTCCTTGATGTCGAGCACTTTGGGGGTCGTCGCGGTCATGGCAAGAGGTTATCCCCAGTGCTTTGAAAAGTCAAGCGGTGTGTCTTTCGTCATGATCTGGTCAGTCATGCCGTGTAGACTCTGGGTATGAGCACTGAACACACTGGTTTCTGCCCGGTCTACCGGGCCATCGGGGTGTTGCAGGAGAAATGGGTGCTGCACATTGTCCGCGCCCTGCTGAACGGTGAGAAAGGGTTTAACGAACTTGCCCGCGCCGTCGGCGGCTGCAACAGCGCCACCCTCACGCAGCGGCTGGAGCACCTCGAGACCCTGACGCTGATCACCAAACGCACCGAGGACAGCCACGGCAAACTCGCCCGCAGCGTCTACAGCCTCACCCCGGCTGGCCTGGAACTCCAGAGCGTCATCGACGCCATCGACGGCTGGGCCAAGACTCACCTGAACGCCCCCGCCCCCACCACACCGGACCTCCCCGCCACCCCCGAAGCCTCGCCCTGCTGACCCCGGCCCGGCCCAGGGCCGGTACCCTCTGAAGCATGTCCACGGTCATCACCATCGTGCCGCCCGATCCCGACTGGGCGGCACGTTTCCATGCACTGGCGGCCGCCATCCGCCCCCACCTGCCGCCCGGCGCGGCGCTGCACCACATCGGCTCGACCGCCGTCCCCGGCCTGCGGGCCAAGGACGTGACCGACCTTCAGATCGGCCTGCATGACCTGAACGCGGCGCCCGCCGTGCTGGACACCCTGGCGGCCCTGGGCTACGAACCGCGCCCCGCCGTCACCACGGATCACCTGCCGCCCGGGCTGACCCTGGACCCCGCCGAGCTGCGCAAGGCGTACGCCAGCCGCGCCGGGCAGGTGCACGTGCATGTGCGCGAGGTGGGCCGCTTCAACCACCGCTACCCGCTGCTGATGCGCGACTTCCTGCGCGCCACCCCGGCGGCCGCCGCTGCGTACGGCGAGATCAAGGTGCAGCTCGCCCGGCTGCACCCACGCGACGTGGACGCCTACTACGCCGTGAAGGACCCCGTGATGGACCTGATCATCGCCGGGGCGCAGGAGTGGGCTGCCCGGACCGGCTGGACGCTGCCCCCCAGCGACGCCTGAACGTGCCAGGATGCTCGGGCGCCCCTCCCCACCCCGACGCGCGCCGGAGGCCCACCCATGATCGCGTTCCTGCTCTTTATCGTGCTGCCCACCGCCCTGATCGTGCTGGCCCTGCGCATGAAACCCCTCGTGCCCCGGGACGAGCGCACCCATGATCCGCTGGGGGCCAGCGGCGCCGCCGGGGGCATGTTCGGCTCGCACGGACTGGAGGCCGACCCGGTGAGCGTCCGGGAGGACACCGAGCAGGTGCGCTTCGACCTGAGTGGCCTGCCCAAGCGTGAATGAACGCCGAACACAGCCCCGCCGCCCGGCCCGTACCCTGAAGGCATGGGTATCAAGGACAACTTCACGGCAGACGAGTGGTTCAAGGTCATGACCGGCCCCGGCCGGGCCGGCGCGGCGGTTGTCGCCGCCAGCCCCAGCGGCCTGACCGGTCTGGTCGCCGAGGCGCAGGCCATCGGGCAGGCCGTGCGCGAGAGCGTCAGCGCGCACACCCGCACGCCCCTGCTGGAGGCCATCGCCGCCGACCTGCTGGGCACCGCGCCCGACCCGCAGGCCATGCCGCACCAGGAGCGCGCCCGGAACATGGAAGAAGCCCGCGAGCAGAGCCTCCAGGGCGTGCGTCAGGCGGCGTGGCTGGTCTCCGCGAAGGCCAGCCCCGAGGACGCCGCCGCGTACCGCGCCATGCTGATCAACGTGGCCGAACGCACCGCGGGCGCCGCGAAGGAAGGCGGCTTCCTGGGCATCGGCGGCGAGCAGGTGAACGACAAGGAACGCGCCGTGATCGAGGAACTGCGCACCCTCCTGGGCCAGGGAGGGGCGCCCACCACCGACGCCACGTCCCCCCTGATCGCCCCCTCCCCGGATGGCAGCGGCAACAGCAACTGAGGACGCCGCGAGAGGTCGGCCCGTGGAGAACCTGCTGAGCCGACCTCTCCGTCATCATGTACGCAGCCCGGATCAGTCCCCGTCCGGACCGAGGCGCCGGGAGCGGGTGTCGTCCACGCGGGTGGTCATCAGGTCACGGAAGGCCTGATCGTGCGGCACGCCCGCCTCGAACTGCGTGCCGGTGGAGGCCATCACGTGTGAGCGCCCGTCGCCGCGCAGGTACGCCGCGCCGCGCTCGCGGTGACTGACGCGCCAGCGTTCCATGTTCTGCACGCAGGCGCCATACAGGTCGCGCGCGCGGCTGTCGCCCCAGGCCTGCACGGCGGCGCGCACGTCGCCGTGGTGGGCGTCCCAGGCACTCAGCAGGGCGCGCTGCTCGGGCGGCAGGTACGCGCGGGACGCGAGGAGCGCCGCGCCCAGCGGGCCGCTGAACGGCACGCCCAGGGTCAGGTCTGCGAACTGCGTGGCGCCCAGTTGCAGGCCGCTGGCGCCCTCGAGCAGCGTGCCGCGTTCGGTCAGGCCCCAGCCGAAGGTGGGCTGGGTCAGCACGCGCCACAGGTCCGTGCGGATCACGTGGAAGCGCGTGAAGACGTTGATCTCGCGCGCCACGGCGCGGATCGCGTGGTGCAGGGCCTCCAGCGCGCCCGCCAGCGCGTCCCGGTCGTGCTCGTGCGCGGCCTGCACGGCGTCCAGCCCGGCCACCATGACCGCCTGCCCGCGCGCCTCGGCCAGCACGAACGTCTGGATCCACAGGTCCAGCTGCTCGCCCGCCTCGCCCGACTGCCAGGAGTGGGCGATCCGGACGTTCCCGGCATGCAGGGTCGCCGCGTCGTACACCGCGCCGGGAGCCACGTCCGAGCTGCGCCAGTTGAGGTATTTCAGGGTGTACAGCCCCCCGCAGGGCGGCAGGCCCCGCGCGGCACTCAGGTGCCGGAACAGGCCCTCCAGCGCGTGGGGAAAGTCCGGCACCTCGTGGAACCGGTCCGGGTGGACGGGCACGGCGTCCCAGCGGTACAGGTGCATCAGGATCGCGGCGGCCGACAGCAGCGCGTCCTGTTCGTCCGGGGTCAGGGCGTCGGCCTGCCGGGTCAGGTCGGCGGGCCAGCCGGACGCGGCCTCGCGGATCAGGGGGCGCACCCCGCCCGCCCCGTAGGCGGCGGCCAGGGCGGAAATTAGGCTGGTCAGCGCCGCGAACGGCCCGGGAAGGGTCAGGACTGGCGCGCGGGACGGCAGGAAGCCCGTGCGGCGCAGCGGCGCGGCGGCCGCGAGCAGGCGCGCGGGGCCGGGGCGTGGAGACGCGGGCGTGACGTGAGGCAAGGGAGGGTCCTCCAGTAGAGCGGGCGAGATGAGCGGGAGGTCCGGCCCCGGACGGTGGGCAGGCGGGGGCAGTCAGGGACCGAGGGTCGCCCGTGTGGTCACTGTAGGAAGTTCGCGCGCGCGGCGAGGCGTAGGTGGGGCAGCGCCCCCCGGAGCGTGAAGATCCACCCCCGTTCTCCCCAGAGCGGGCGCCGGGCCAGACCGGGTCAGGGGAGGCGCAGGTCGTGCCCGGTGGGGCGCGAGTCCCCGTGCCGGTCGTGGGCCCACAGGGCCGCGCGCAGGCAGGCCAGGGCGCCGGGCAGGTCGTGCGGGCCCGCCACGCCGACGCTGGCGCCGCTCAGGGCCGGGTGCGTGCCCACGCGGATGAACGTGCCCGCGTGGGGGAGCATCGCGGCGTCCGCCGGGCCGTCCCCAGCGGCCACCACGCGCGCCCGGGGCACGCCGAGCCGCGCGGTCAGCTCACGCAGCGCCGCGCCCTTGGCCGCCCCCCGGTGGATCAGCACCAGCCGGGTGTCCCGCTCGCGGATCAGCTCGGTGCCGCCCAGCACCGACCAGTCCTGCGCCAGGGCGTCCAGCCGGGCGGGCGTGTCGCCCCGCACGACCTTCAGCACCTCGCGCGCCTGCGGCCAGGACGTCTCGAATGCCGGGTGTGGGCCGCGCACGATCCCGCCCGGGTCGGCCGTGACGAGCAGGGTCTTGCCCACCCGCCGGTCGGACAGGCGAATGGCCTTGATGGCGGCGCCGACCGTCGCGTCCGGCAGGGGCCACGACCACAGGGGCTGCCCGGCCTGTTCAGCCCAGGCGCCGTAGCAGCGGGTGACGGTGTGCAGCGGCCAGTCCCGCAGCTCGGGGGGCACGCGGCCCCGCGCGGTCAGCAGGGCCAGATGCGCGCCCGCACCGGCCCAGGCGTGCAGTTCGCCGCTCAGGTCGGGTGGCACCTCGCCCTGCGGACCGAGGAGGGTGCCGTCCAGGTCCAGGGCAAGCAGCGCGCCGGGCGCGACGTCGGTCGGGGTCATGCCTGCACAGTAGCGGCTGGCCAGCCAGGGCGAGGGCTCATCCCGGCGCAACAGGAAGCGCGCCGCCCCGGGACTGGGGGCGGCGCGCTCGGGCGGGGGTTACTCCTCGCTCTTGCTGCTGGCAGCGGCCTTGGCGGCGGCGTCCTTCATCACGCGGCTGCGGTCGCTCTTGATGCGGGCAGCCTTGCCGCGCAGTTCGCGCAGGTAGTACAGCTTGGCGCGGCGGACCTTGCCGCGCTCCAGCACGGCGATCTTGGCGACCAGGGGGCTGTTGAAGGGAAACACGCGCTCCACGCCTTCACCGAAAGAAATCTTGCGGACGGTGAAGCTCTTGCGGCTGCCGGTGCCGTTGATGGCGATCACGACGCCCTCGAAGGCCTGGTTGCGGGTGCGGTTGCCTTCGACGACCTTCGTTTCCACGCGGACGGTGTCGCCGGGGCGGAACTCGGGCAGGTCGGCCTTGAGGTGGGGCTGCTCGACGGCGCGCAGGATGGCGCCACGGTTCACTTTGATTGCGTGCTGCATGGTTTGCTCCTTCGGGCAGCGGACCGTCCCACCGTCCCACTGTCTGCGGGCAGAGACGTTCGTGCTCCTGATGAACTGGTCGACTGGGCAGACGACCAAACTTTAGAAGTATACGGGCCGCCCCCGCCGGGGGCAAGTGCGGCGCCGGTCACGTTCGGTACCCCGCGGCACGCGGCAGTCTGGTCGGCATGACGGCAATCGAAGATGCCTCCCAGCAGGTCGCGCAGGTGCGCGAAGCGTCCCTGAAGCAGCGCCGCCGCGTGGCGGAGGTCCGCGCCCGTGAGCACGTCGGGGCGGCCGGGTGGGCGCAGACCAGCGCGCTGGACGCGATCATCCGTGCGGGCCGGGAAGGTCTGGCCGCCACGGACGCGCTGCGTGAGGTGGTGCAGGTCACAACCCAGCAGCTGCGCGCCCTGCCCTTCGGCGCGGGTGGCGAGGCCCGCTCGGCGCAGGAGGAGGCGCTGCGGCACATCCTGGAAAGCGGCGAGGCGCAGATCACGGCGGCCCGCGCGCTGGACGAACTGGTCTGCACGGCGCTGGACGAGGTGGCCCGCACGCCGGTCAGCGAGGTGAATGTCCGCCGTCTGGAAGGCATTCACGCGCGCGTGCGCGAGCAGGTGCAGGCGCTGGGCACCCTGATGCAGGCCGCGCAGGTGCAGGCCGACACGCTGGAACAGGTGGCGCAGCTTGAGCGCGTGAGCGCCGAGTACCATGACCGGGTCGCCACCCTGGGGCGCCTGAGTGCCGAGCAGGAGGCGCAGGTGCTGGGCGACGCGGGCGAGCAGCTCGTGGGTCGACTGGCGGAACTGGACGAGGCCGCGCCGCAGCAGGTGGACGCCCTGACCCGCATCGGTGAGGCGGTCGCGGAGAAACTCACCGAGACGGGCGCAGCCCCCTCGCAGCAGGCGCAGGCGCTGGAGGACCTCGCGCACCTCATGGAGGAGAAGGCCGGGGAGCTCCGCAACGGCTGACGGGGCGCGTGATCCGGGGAGGGCCGAGCCGCCCTCCCCGGTCTGCTGTCGGTGTTCTCAACAGAATGCAGCGGTATTGAGGAAGCCCTTCAATACCGCTGCATCGAGCAGAGCGAGCACCTGAGAGGGACTGCGGGCGGAACTGGACACCGCTGTCAGGTGGGCGTGGGCACCCAGAAGCGCAGGATGGGTTTGGGGTGGTCCGGCACCACGAACTGGCCTTCCAGCACGCCGCCGTTCTTCTCGATGGTGCGGCGCGAGCCGGTGTTGTCCGCGTCGCAGGTCACGAGGGCCGACTCGATGCCCAGTTCCCGGGCGCGGCGCAGCGATCCGGCGAGGATGCGGGTGGCGTGCCCCTGGCGGCGGGCGCCGGGGCGGACCTCGTAGCCGATGTGACCGCCGAATTCGCGCAGGCGGGCGTTCAGGGTGTGGCGGATGCTGGCGCGGCCCAGGTACGTGCTCCCGTCCACGAGCCACAGGGGCTCGGAGTGCACGAAGCCCTCGGGGAGGGCGTGGCCGGGTTCGAAGCGGCGCAGGTGGGCCAGGAAGGCCGGGAAGTCGCGTTCCATGTCGGTCACGTCGAAGCTGAGGGTGTCGCCCAGGCCGCTGCCGGTGGCCTGCGCCTCGCGCACGGCGTCCAGGAAGCTCGCCTTGAACTGTTCATCGGGGGGCACCAGGTCCATACCTCACCCTAGGGCGCGGCCCGGGGTCTGCCCTGAGCCAGATGGCGCAGCGCCCACCCATGGCGTCCGGGCCGTACGGACGGGCTCGACCAGCGCGGGGCGCAGGATTCACCACGCAGCGTGGTCAATACCGGGCAGACTCCCGCCCAGGGCACGTTAAAAGGCCCCGGCGCGGACGTACAATCGCCGCATGACCGCCTCCCCCTTCGCCGTCCGGGATCTCGGCGTGACGCCGTACCGGGACGCCTGGGACCTCCAGAAAACCCTGCACGCGCAGGTGGCCGCCGGGGACGCCCCGCCCACCCTCCTGCTCGTGGAACACCCGCCCGTCCTCACGCTGGGCCGCAAGGCGCGCGAGGGCACCAACATCATCGTCACCCGCGACTACCTGAAGGCGCAGGGCATCGAGGTGCTGGAGGTCGAACGCGGCGGGGACGTCACGTACCACGGCCCCGGCCAGCTCGTTGCGTACGCCATCTTCCCCGTCGGCCGCCGGGTCGCGGACTTCCTGCGCCTGCTCGAACAGGCGACCATCACGGCCCTGCACGACCTGGGCCTGGAGGACGCCCGGCCCAACCCCGGCTACGCCGGCGTGTACGTCACCGAGCGGGACGTGAACGGCCTGACGTACGATCAGAAGATCGCGTCGTTCGGCGTCGCGGTGCAGCGGCACGTGGCCCTGCACGGCCTCGCCCTGAACGTGACCGCGAACCTGCAGCACTTCGACCTGATCGTCCCGTGCGGCCTGACGCAGACGCACATGACCAGCGTGCAGCGTGAGTACGACCTGCGCGGCCTGAACAGAGCGGCCAGCATGCAGACAGCCAAAGACGCCCTGACGCGCGCCTTCCACACCACCTTTGCCCAGTACGACTGGACGCTGCCCACCCCCGCGGCAGCCGGGAGCTGAACCCATGACCCAAGAGAACGCCAAGGAACCCAAGTTCATCAAGAACGGCATCTACCGCAAGGACAGCGTCCCGGTCCGCGACAAGAAACCCGAGTGGCTGAAAGTCACCATCCCGACGGGTCAGGTCTTCACGGAAGTCCGCAAGATCGTCAAGGAACACCGCCTGCACACCGTGTGCGAGGAAGCCATGTGCCCCAACATCGGCGAATGCTGGAGCCGCGGCACCGCCACCTTCATGCTCATGGGCCACATCTGCACCCGCGCCTGCCGCTTCTGCGCCGTGGACACCGGCAACCCCATGGGCAAACTCGACCTCGACGAACCCCGGGGCGTCGCCGAGAGCGTCCAGCTCATGGGCCTCAAGTACGTCGTGCTGACCAGCGTGGACCGCGACGACCTGCCGGACGGCGGCGCGTACCACTTCGCCAAGACCGTCCAGGCCATCAAACGCCTCAACCCCGAAACGCGCGTCGAGGCCCTCACGCCCGACTTCGGCGGCAACACCCACTGCGTGGACCTCGTGCTGGACAGCGGCGTGGACACCTACGCCCAGAACCTCGAAACGGTCCGCCGCCTCACCCACCCCGTCCGCGACATCCGCGCCGACTACGACCAGACCCTCAAGGTCCTCGCGCACGCCAAGCAGGCCCGCCCCGACGTCATCACCAAGACCAGCATCATGCTCGGCCTGGGCGAAACCCGCGAGGAACTCCGCGAAACCATGCGCGACTGCCGCGAAGCCGGCGTGGACGTCCTCACCTTCGGGCAGTACCTGCGCCCCACCATGCACCACCTGCCCGTCGAACGCTACGTCTCCCCCGCCGAATTCGACGAGATCCGCGAGGAAGCCATGAGCCTCGGCTTCCTGGAAGTCGTCAGCGGTCCCCTCGTCCGCAGCAGCTACAAGGCCGAGCAGATCGTCATGGACCGCCCCGGCAACCTCCCCGAGCACCTCGCGCACCTCGGCGAGGGCAGCGAACTCAGCCTGATCTGACCCTCAGAACACACATAGGGACCGGGCGTTCAATCCCGGTCCCTATGCTGTATGCATGCCCTCCACAAGCATGAGCGTGAGCCGCCTGGAACTGCTGAAGTTCATGAACTCCGGCGATCTGGACGCCAACGGGCACCACACCGGCATGACGGGGTTGATCGGCGAGCCGCTGGCGGTCGGGCTGATCCTTCACCACCTGCGCCAGACCAACCCGGGCGCGGCCCTGATCAGCACGAAAGTCACGACCGGGGCGAAGAAAGGCCCCAGACTCGACGCCTGGATTGACGACGGTCAGGGAAAGCTATACCAGACCGAGATCAAGATGTGGGGTGGTAACGCCATCGGCGGCGTCTATCTCGCGCCGGACACGTCTCACGAGCAGCTCCGCGAGATCGGCCAGCGACAGTGGCACCGGTGGATCTGGGATCAGGAGAACACGAGGTTTCAGGAAGCACTCGTGCAGAAGGTCCTGACACCCATGCTTCCACCATCTGAACTCGACAAAGCTTCCTATACCGTCGAACCTCTTCTGTGCCTGTGGTGGCTCGTTCACCCCGACGACACGGACACCAGCTGGACCACCGTGCCGCTAACACCCACCCCTGAGTTTCCCTTCCCGCAGGTTCACGTCTTCTCGCTGACCCGGTATCTGATGGACCTGGAAGAAGACGTGCTGCACCTCGAACTGCCCCTTCTTGAACAGCGTTTTGCGTGGCTGGACCGCATCTTCCCCGACCCTCCCGCCCTGTAATGCCTCCGTAACAGGCGGCGCCGACCCTGTGGGCAGGAGGTTTCACCATGACCACTGCCCTGCTCGTGAAGGACGCCATGCACGCCCGCGCGGTCACGCTTTCGCCCCACAGCTCCCTGACGGACGCCGTGGTCACCATGCAGGAACTGCGCGTCAAGCGCCTGCCGGTGGTGCAGGACAGCCGCGTGGTGGGGATCGTCACGGACGGCGAGGTGCGCCGCGCGCTGCCCACCCTGAGCGAGGGCCTGACGCCGTGGGCCTTCACGGACCGCGTGGGGCGCGTGCGGGCGCGGGACATCATGCGCCACCCGGTCCTGACGGTCACGCCCGACGCGGCCCTGACGGCGGCGCTGCGGCTGATGCTGGACCGGCGCGTGGGCGGCCTGCCCGTCGTGGATGACGACGGGGAACTGCGCGGCATGCTGACCCTGACGGACGTCCTGCGGGCCGAGGGCCGCGCCGCGCGGCTCCACTGGGGCGCAGTGGACCAGCACATGACCAAGGGCGTCGTGACCGTCACGCCCGGCACGCCCGCCAGCGAGGCCGCCGCTACGCTGAAGGTCACGCGCCTGCACGTCCTGCCCGTCGTGCAGGGCACCCAGCTGCGCGGCGTGCTGCACGAGAAGGACCTCACGGCTGCCGTGGACCGCGCCGGGGCCACGCACGGGCCCACCGTCCTGGCCGATCAGTTCTTCCTGAGTGGTCTCACGGCCGCCGACCTGATGCGCCCCCCCACCGGGTACGTCACCGAGAGCGTTCCCATGCGCGACGCACTGACCCGCATGCTGGACCTGGACGTGCACGGCCTGCCGGTCATCACCCAGGACGGGGACCTGCTGGGCGTCGTGACGATCAGTGACGTGATCCGCACCGTGCTGGGCGAACACGCGGACGCGCACGCCTGACCTGCCCGACCCCCACAACGAAAGAACCCCGTCACTGACGGGGTTTCTCTTCTTTGGTGCGGATGCCCAGACTTGAACTGGGGACCTCACGCTTATCAGGCGTGCGCTCTAACCAGCTGAGCTACACCCGCGCACCTGTTGTTGTCTGCGCTGTCCTCTCGGGCAGGCGGGCATAAATGTATCAGGGGGTCTTCACCCTGTCAACACCTGTTGCCGCCGGGTGCCTCAGCGGGGCCAGAGGGTGGCGGGGCCGCCGGGGGTGATGGTGGCGTGCGTGTCCAGTGCGTAGCGGTCGGTCATGCCGCTGAGGTAGTCGCAGGCGGCGCGCGGCTGGCCTTCGCTGGCGGCCAGGGCGCGGTAGGTGGGCGGGAGCATGCTGGGGCGGTTCATCAGGGCGTGGTACAGGCTCTGGAGGACCTGGGTGGCCTGTTCGACCTGCATCTCGACCCGCCAGTGACGGTAGAGGTGCTCGCGCAGGAACGTGCCGGTGTCGCGCAGCAGGGCGCGCATGTCGGGGCTGTACGTGATGAGGCGGGTGGGCTGCGCGCGGACCTCGGCGGGGGTGGTGACGCCGCTCGCCAAGACGGCGGCGTGGCTGGCGTGCGTGAGGTCCTTGATCAGCCAGCCGAGGAGCTGGCGGTGCAGGGTGCGGCGGCCCTGTTCGCTCAGGTCGTGGCCGTGCACGCCGGCGCGGCGGGTAAGTTCGGCCCACAGGGGTAGGTCGGCCAGCTGCGCGGGGGTAATCAGGCCGCTGCGCAGGCCGTCGTCGAGGTCGTGCGCGGTGTACGCCAGGGCGTCGGCGGCGTCCACGAGCTGTGCTTCCAGGCTGGGTTGGCCCAGGCCCGCGCGGTGGTGTTTGTTCAGGCCGTCCAGGGTGTCGTGGGTGAGGTTCAGGCCCGGGTACTCGCTCTTGGGGTGTTCGAGCAGCGTGACGATGCGCCGCGCCTGGAGGTTGTGGTTGAAGCCGCCCTCGTCTGAAAGAAGCTGGTTCAGGACGCGTTCCCCGGCGTGCCCGAACGGGGGGTGTCCGAGGTCATGGGCCAGGGCGATGGTCTCGGAGAGCGTCTCGTTCAGGCCGAGGCTCAGGGCGACGCTGCGGGCGACCTGCTGGACCTCCAGGGTGTGGGTCAGGCGGGTGCGGTAGTGGTCCCCGGCGGCCGAGAGGAACACCTGCGTCTTGGCTTCCAGGCGGCGGAAGGCGGTGGTGTGCAGCACCCGGTCGCGGTCCTTCTGGAAGGCGGTGCGGGTCTCGCTTTCGTCTTCTGCGTGTTCGCGTCCGCCGTGGTCGCGGCTGAGGGTGGCGTAGGGGGCCAGCGTGGCGGCCTCGCGCGCTTCCAGGTCCGGGCGGGTGAACATGGGCGCAGTCTATGACCGCGTGGGGATGTGGGGGCGGGTGCATTACAGTTGCCGGAAGATGACCGGCGAGACGACGGGTGAGACGAGGGTGGTGTATGACGGGCGGATCGTGCGCCTGGAACTCCTGGACGGCAAGTGGGAGGTGGTGCGGCACGCGGACGCGGTGGCGATCCTGGCCCTGAACGACGCTGGGGAGATGCTGCTGGTCCGCCAGGAGCGCCGCGCGGTGGGGGCGTTCACGGTGGAGGCGCCGGCCGGGCTGATCGATCCGGGCGAGACGCCCGAGCAGGCGGCGCGGCGCGAGTTGCAGGAGGAGGCGGGCCTGGACGGCGACGTGACGCTGTTCACGCGCTTCTACGCCAGCCCTGGGTTCTGCGACGAGTTCCTGTACGTGTTCGAGGCGACGAACCTCCGGGAGAGCAAACTGCCGCACGACGAGGACGAGGAGGGGATTGAGGTGCTGTGGCTGCCGCCCGCTCGGGTCCTGGCGGGGCTGCGGGACGGGACGCTGATAGGGAGTGCGTCCACGGTCGCGGCGGCCCTGCACGCGGCGCAGCTGCTGGTGCTGCGCGGGGCGGGAGCGTGAAGACGTACGTGTCGCCCGGCCAGCGCCCGGACACCGCCACGGTGGTCGCAGTGGGGTCGTTCGACGGGGTGCACCTGGGGCATCAGGCGCTGATCGCGCAGTTGAAGGCCAAGGCGCGCGAGCACCGGGTGCCCAGCGTGGTGTACACCTTCGATCCGCCCACGCGGGTGCTGACGCAGGGCGTGGAGTTCCTGTCCACGCTGCCGGAGAAGCTGGACCTGCTGGCCCGCTACGGCGTGGACGAGACCATCGCGGCGTCGTTCACGCCGGAGTTCGCGTCCCGACCGAAGGAGGCGTTCCTGGATGACCTGCGCCTGCTGCGCCCGCGCGCGATTGTCGTCGGCGAGGACTTCCACTTCGGGCAGGGGCGCGCCGGAAGTGCCGCGGACCTGCGCGAGGTCGCGTCGGAGGTGGTCGTGGTGCCCATCCACGGCCTGAGCGGCGAGGACATCAAGAGCACCCGCGTGCGCGAGTACCTCAAGAGCGGCGACGTGGACGGCGCGCGCCGCCTGCTGGGCCGCCACTACGACGCGCAGGGCGTGGTCGTGCAGGGCGACCGCTTGGGCCGCACGATCGGCTGGCCCACCGCGAACATCCGCGTGCCGGACGGTAAGGCCCTGCCGCTGGGCGTGTTCGCGGTCGTGGCGGTCGGGGATCACGGGCGCTGGCACGGCATGGCGAACGTGGGCTTCCGCCCGACCGTGAACGGCACGGACCGCCGCTTCGAGGTGCACCTGTTCGACTTCAGCGGCGACCTGTACGGGCAGGAGTTGCAGGTCAAGTTCTTCACGCACCTGCGCGGCGAGCAGAAATTCAGCGGCCTGGACGAACTGAAGGCTCAGATTTCCCGTGACGCGCAGGCGGCCCGCGACGCCCTGAAAGACGTCCGGTAAACGTGGGGCGGCCCAGGCTCCCCTCAAGGGGAGCTGTCGGCGCAGCCGACTGAGGGGTTCAGCCGACTGAGGGGGCTCTCACAGCGGTTTCCAGTTCCATTGAAGGGCCAACGGCACGCCCTTCAACTCCACTTCCAACCGCTGGTGTTGACGGCTTCTCGCGCTGCTCGGTTCAGAGGCGTTGAGTGGTTTGCTCAACGCCTCTGAACACCGCGGTCAGTTCACCGTGAAGTTGCTGATGGTCCACTCGCCGAAGCCGTCCATGATGCCCTCGTCGCCGAGGCCGGACGCGAAGCGGGTGGGGTAGCCGTAGGCGGGGTCGAAGCTCTGCCGGACGATGGGGCAGGGGGCTTTCGCCTGGGCTTTCAGGGTGGCGGCCATCTCGTTGAAGCGGGCGTCCATGGTGCGCGCGGACAGGGCGGGGTTCACGGTGCCTTCCTGTCCGGGGGCCAGGGTGGTGCGGGTCACGCGGCCGCCGCTTACCGTGACGCGGGTGCCAGGGAACAGGACGGGCGCGGCGATCTGGTTCACGTCGTAGGTGTAGCTGGCGGGCCGCTGGCGGGCCCACAGAGCGCGGGCCTGGGTCAGCTGGGCGGTCAGGGCCCGGAAGTCCGGGCGGACGTACCCAGGTCGGCAGCCGAAGGGGGCGGTGGTCTGGGGGGCCGTGTTCAGCGGCGCGGTGCCGCCCCCGGCCAGCGCGGCGCTGCCCAGGGCGGCGGCCAGCAGGCCCGTGACGAGAGGACGCAGGGGAAGACGGACGCGGGTGGGGGTCATGTGGGCAGCGTACGGGCCGAACCTGACGGCCGGCTGAGAAGGGCTCCGGTTGAACGGTTCGGTCAACCGTTCAATCCGAGCGGAGGCGAGTTGGAGCAGGGCAGGTTCCGGACGCGGAATAGACAGTCCGGTGTCCTTCCGTGCTGTACATGAAGCAGACGGAACCTGCCAGAGAGGCGGGGTGGTGGGGGTTGCGGTGCAGGCGGCGGGCGGGGCGTACCCTGGGCGGCATGAGCCTGGACGCCCTCTCCCCTGTTTCGTCCCCCGAGTCCTCCGCCGAGCTGCCTGCGGTGCTGGACCTGGGGTACTCGTTCTGCCCGAACGACACGTTCATCTTTCACGCGCTGCACGCGGGGCTGGTGCGGGGGCCGCTGCCGGTGCGCGAGGTGCTGGAGGACGTGCAGACCCTGAACGAGTGGGCGCTGTCCGGGCGGTTGCCGATGACGAAGATCAGTTACCGCGCGTACTTCGAGGTGATGGACCGGTACGTGGCGCTGCGCGCGGGCGGGGCGCTGGGGCGCGGGGTGGG
This sequence comes from Deinococcus soli (ex Cha et al. 2016), assembly GCF_001007995.1. Taxonomy (NCBI): domain Bacteria; kingdom Thermotogati; phylum Deinococcota; class Deinococci; order Deinococcales; family Deinococcaceae; genus Deinococcus; species Deinococcus soli (ex Cha et al. 2016). Next base: position 941,423 of record NZ_CP011389.1, read on the forward strand.
GCCGCTGATCGTGACGCGCGGGGACGTGCAGAACCTGAACGGGCGGACGGTGGCGTCGCCGGGCGCGCTGACCACGGCGGAGTTGCTGCTGCGGTTGGTATTCCCGGGGGTGAACGTGGTCCGGATGCGGTACGACGAGGTGATGCCCGCCGTGCAACGCGGCGAGTTCGGGGGGCAGCCCATCGACGCGGGCCTGATCATTCACGAGTCGCGCTTCACCTTCCACGAGTACGGCCTGACCCGCCTGCTGGACCTGGGCGCGTGGTGGGAACAGGAGACGGGGCTGCCCCTCCCACTGGGCGCGATCCTGGTGCGCCGCGACCTGCCGCACGACGTGCAGCGCGGCCTGAACGCGGCGGTGCGGGCCAGCCTGGAGTACGCGTACGCGCACCCGGACGCGGCCCGCGCGTACATCCGCGAGCACGCGCTGGAGATGTCGGACGAGGTGATGCAGGCGCACATCGACCTGTACGTGAACCCCTTCAGCCTGGACGTGGGCGAGGAGGGCGAGCGGGCCGTGCGGGAACTGCACCGCCGCGCGGTGGAGGTCGGGGCGACCCGCCCCAGCGGGTGGCCGCTGTTCGTGGAGTGACGGGGGGCGCGGGCTCATGAGGGGCTTCCTGATCTGACTTTGGGACGAACCTGAAGGGAGCTTCACAAGGTGGGACTTCCCCCGTTTGGGGGCGGTCAGGGTCTGGGATGGTGGGCTCGTTCAACCGAAGCCGGCCGGTTCCTGACAGGCGCGACACTGGCGCCGCCGGGGCACTTTCTCCTGCCGCGCATTCCCACGAGGTTCCCCCATGAAACGTACCCTGACCACCCTGACGGCCCTTCTTGCCACCGCTGCTCTTGCCGGGGGTGCCCAGGGGCCGACTGTGCCCGACCGGGGCACCGTGACCGTGAACGGCTCGACCGTGTTCTACAAGGCGACCGGCAGTGGCCAGCCGCTGCTGCTGATCCACGGGTACCCGCTGAGCGGCGAGCTGTTCAAGAACAACCGCGCGCTGCTCGCCCGGAACTTCCGCGTGATCACCGTGGATCTGCCCGGCTTCGGCCTGAGCCGCGCGCCGAATGCGGACGCCAGCATCGAGAACTACGCCAGCACGGTGCTGGGGGTCATGGACGCCCTGAACCTGAATCAGGTCGTGGCGGGCGGCATGAGCATGGGCGGCATGACGCTGTTCCAGATGTACAAGATGGCCCCCGAGCGCTTCAGGGGCCTGATCTTCATCGACACGACCGCCGATCCCAGTGGCGTGGCCGAGAAGGCCAACTGGCTGGGCACCGGGCAGCAGGCGCAGGAGAGGGGCGTGGCGAGCCTCGTGGACATCCTGATGCCGCGCATGCTGACCGGCCAGAGCCGCATGACGATGCCCAATCAGGTCATGCACCTGGGCGGCCTCGTGAAGCAGGCCAGCCTGAACGGCGCGGTGGGCGGCGCGACCGCCCTGGCCAACCGCCCGGACGCGAACCCCATCCTGCCGACCATCCGGGTGCCCACCCTGTACCTGTTCGGCGCGGAGGACAACCTGACGCCGCCCGAGGTCGCCATGAAGATGCAGATGAACACCCCGGGCAGCCGACTGGTGCTGATTCCCGGCGCAGGGCACGCCGCGACCTTCGAGAAGGCCAGCGCGGCGGCGCGTGCCATGAACGACTTCGCCCTCGGGCTGCGCTGACTGGCGAACAGGGCAGGTCAGTGAAGGGATTCTGAATCTCCTCACGGACCCGTACCTTCACTGAGAGGGCCTGAACGGCGTTCATCCCGCGCGCAGGTGAGGAATGTAAGGACTTCCTGACGGTGCGTGGGGTACGCTGTGCAGGTGACGAAGCAAGGTGCGCCAGCCGTCCCGGCCATCGAGGTCCGGGGGCTGTACAAGACATACGGTTCGAGCGCCGTCCTGGAGGACGTGCACCTGACCGTCAAACCCGGAGAGGTATACGCCCTGACCGGCCCCAACGGCGCCGGGAAGACCACCCTGATCCGCACCATGACGGGCCTCGCTTTCCCCTCGGACGGCGAGGTCCGGCTGCTGGGGCGTGACGTGCACACCGACGGCCAGCGGGCCCGCGCGTACCTGGGCGCCGTCGTGGAAGCCCCCGCCAAGTTCTACCCGCAGTTCACGGGCACCCAGAACCTCCAGATTCACGCGAACCTGTCCGCGATGGCCCCGGGCGGCCGCCGGATCAACCGCGACCGCATCCGCGAGGTGCTGGCCCTGCTGGAACTGACGCGCATGGCCGACCGCCGCGTCGGCGAGTACTCGCTGGGACAGCGGCAGCGGCTGGGCGTGGCGAGCGCCATGCTGGCCGAACCGAAGGTCCTGATCCTGGACGAACCCACCAGCGGCCTCGACCCGCTGGGCATCGGGCTGATCCACCGGATCGTCACGAGTCTCGCCACGAGCGGCTGCGCGGTCGTCCTGAGCACGCACCACCTGCGCGAGATCGCCACGTACGCGCACACGGTCGGCATCCTGACCGGCGGGCGACTGGTGGACACCGTGGACCTGCGCGCCCGGCAGGCCGCGTACCGCTTCCGGGTGGACGACCCGGTCGGCGCGGCCGCCGTGCTCGAACGCCTGCCGTTCGTGCGGCGCGTGAGCACCCGCACGCCGTACGCCATCGCGCACCTGGGCGGCGAGTCCCGCGTGCCGGACGCCCTGTCGCACCTGCACAACGAGGGCATCCGCGTGTTCGAGGCCAGCCCTGACCACTTCGACCTGTACGAGTACTACCGCGAACGCGTGGAGCAAGCATGACCACCATTCACCGCACCGGGGGACGCGCATGCTGACCCTGCTCAGCCTGGAATTCCGCAAACTGTTCGGCGCGCGCAGCGTCCGGCTGGCACTGCTGGTCACGCTGCTGCTGCCGCTGCTGTGGGCATTCGCGCCGCGCCTGGACCAGCTGTTCGCGCCCGGTCAGGCCGTCGCACTGGTCAGCGGGTGGCAGCTGCCGTTCATCAGCATCTTCACCAGCATCCAGTTCCTGCTGCCGCTGTTCATCGCCGTGATGGCCGCCGAGATGATCGGCGCGGAGGTCGCGCACGGCACGCTGGCGCCGCTGCTGCTGCGCCCCGTGGACCGCACCCGCGTGATCCTCAGCAAGCTGATCGTGGCGATCACGTACCCGTTCGTCCTGCTGCTCGTGACGCTGCTCGGGTCGCTCATCGCGGGCCTGCCCCTGGGGTACGGCAACTTCCAGGGCGGCACCGGGCTGGGCGCCGGCGGCCTCGTGGGCGTCGGCACGCTCACCAGCGAGGCGGCCCTCGGGGAGGTGCTGCGCGGCACGCTGCTGGCCGGGGTGTCCCTGATGCCCATCGCGGCGCTGGCGCTGCTGTTCGGCATCCTGTACCTGAACACCGCCGCCGCCGCGCTGGCGACCTTCGCGACGCTGATCGTCATGCGGCTGTTCGTGGTGCTGCCCCAGGCGATCCAGCCGGTGCTGCTCACGAACTACTTCCAGCTGTTCCTGCCCAGCAATCAGGACACGCTGGGCAAGGACGTTATCCTGCTGCTGATCTACACGGTGGGGTTCGGCCTGCTGAGCATCTTCGCGTTCGACCGCCGCGACGTGTAACAGGCGCGCGCCCGGGATAGGGAGGGGGGCACGGGTCACGCCGGGGCCCCCTTTCCCCTTGTGTCATTTCTGTACGCCCGTGCGGGCGGGCTGCGCTACAGTGCCCCGCGCCCGCCCGAGCGGGCCACGGAGGTTTCCTGTATGCGTCATCCTGCTCTGCTCCTGACCCTGGCCCTGTCGTTCATGTCCGCCGCGCACGCCGCGCCCGCGCAGCCCAAAGCGCAGCAGCTCGCGGTGTTCAAGGTCGCGGCCCTGGCCAGCGCGACCATCACGCCCGCCACGCTGCTCGCCTCAGGCGCCCGCGCCGAGACGGTCACCATTCCCGCCGACTACCTGTACAAACGCGACCTGCGCGTGCGCGCCTACGACCTGGACGCATTCCTGAAGGCCCGCATCCCGGACATCGAGAACCTGGCCGCGCAGGGCGCGCAGGTGATGTTCTGGTGCCGTGACGGGTACGCGCCCATGGCGAAACTCTCGGACCTGCTGGGCCGCGGCGGGCTGATCGCCGTGGCGGACGCCGACGCGCCGGACGGCGTGCAGTGGCCGAACGCGCCGTACAAGACGTCCGTCCTGACCGCGCCGGAGATCGGCAACTACGTCGTGTGGCGCGCCGCGCAGTTCCCCGCCAAGCCGCAGCCGTGGGGTCTGGAGACCATCTACGTCCTGCCCGCGGGCACGGCACTGAAAAAGTAACGCCGGAGCAGTCACCTGCTGCCCTGTCCGCCGCCCGGCCGTTCCCTGCCGGGCGGCAGACATTCGTTCGGGCGCGCACAGCGGTTTCCAGTTCCGCCCTGGGGCCAAGGGCATCCAACCGCTGATGGCGGCGGGTCCTCGCGCTGCTCGTTTCAGGTGTGCTGAGGGAATCCCTCGGCACACCTGAACACCGCTGTATGGGCTAGCCTGCGGACATGACGGCGCCCATCTCCCTGAACGCGGGCGGCAGCCTGTACGACCGGATCGGTCCGGACGCCCTGTCGGCCCTCGTCACGCGGTTCTACTCGTACGTGGCGCAGGAGCCGCAGCTCATCCCGATCTTCCCCGACGACCTGACGGTCACCGCCGAGAAACAGCTGGCGTTCCTGACCGGCTTTCTGGGCGGTCCGCCCCTGTACCACGAACGCTACGGGCATCCGCGCCTGCGCGCGCGCCACCTGCCGTTCGAGATCACCCCGGCGCGCGCGCGGGCGTGGCTGGCGTGCATGAACGCGGCCCTGCGGGACACGCCGCAGATCGGGTCGGACGACGCGCGGGAACTGTACGCGGCCCTGTCGCGCGTGGCGGTGCACATGGTGAACGCGGAGGACCACCCTGCCTCCTGACCCGGAGGGAATCTGAGAGCTGACTTCGGGTTGGACAACTCCTGGCAATTGACTAGCAGGGTGGGGGCGGGGGGGGCGGGGCTTTCCTACACTGCGCAGCATGACCCACCAGCGCAGCATTGAGGACCTCCGCGCCGAGGTCGACCAGATCAACCGTGACCTGCTCACCCTGCTCTCCAAGCGCGGCGAGGTCGTCGCGCAGATCGGGCATGCCAAGACCCAGGAAGGCCGCCCGAACCACTACGACCCGGCCCGCGAGGACAAGCAGCTCAAGGAGATCGAGTCCCTGAATCAGGGTCCCTTCACCAGCGCCGCCGTGAAGGCCATCTTCAAGGAGATCTTCAAGGCCAGCCTGGACCTCGAGGAAAGCAACGACAAGAAGCAGCTGCTGGTCTCCCGCAAGGTCAAGAGCGAGGACACCGTGCTGGACATCGACGGCGTGCGCATCGGTGGGGACGCGCCCCCCACCATCGTCGCCGGACCCTGCTCCATCGAGAGCGAGGAGCAGATGGAGCAGACGGCTGCGTTCCTCGCGGCGCGCGGCGTGAAGATCCTGCGTGGCGGCGCGTACAAGCCCCGCACCAGCCCCTACGGCTTCCAGGGCATGGGCGTGGATGGCCTGATCCTGGGCAGCCGCGTCGCCAAGGAGCATGGCATGCTGTTCGTGACCGAAGTCATGGACACCCGCGACGTGGAGATCGTCGCGGAGCACGCCGACATCCTTCAGGTCGGGGCGCGCAACATGCACAACTTCGCGCTGCTGCGCGAGGTGGGCCGCTCGCGCCGCCCGGTGCTGCTCAAGCGCGGCCTGAGCGCCACCATTGAGGAGTGGCTGTACGCCGCCGAGTACATCCTCTCCGAGGGCAACAACGAGGTCATCCTGTGCGAGCGCGGCATCCGCACGTACGAGAAGTGGACCCGCAACACCCTGGACCTGTCGGCCGTGGCCCTCGCCAAGCAGGAGACGCACCTGCCGGTCATCGTGGACGTCACGCACGCCGCTGGCCGCCGCGACCTGCTGATCCCCCTGGCCAAGGCCGCGCTGGCGGTCGGCGCGGACGGCATTCACGTGGAGGTGCACCCCAGCCCCGCCACCGCCCTGAGCGACAACGAGCAGCAGCTGGACTTTGCCGGATACGACAAGTTCAGCGACGCCCTGAGCAGCCTGCTGCGCCAGCCCGCGACCGTCTGACCCCCATAAGTTGAAGCGGCGCCCCCGATCTACGCAGGGGCGCCGCTTCAGCCTGTCGGCACGAGGCTCAGCACGCCCGGCAGCTCCTTCAGGTGTGCGATGACCGGCACCCCCGGTTCCGGTGCAGCCTGACTGCCGCGGTTCACCCACACCGCCCGCAGTCCGGCCCGACGGGCACCCTGCACGTCCTTCTCCCTGGAGTCCCCTACCATCACCGCCTCGGCCGGGGTGACGGCCAGCGCGGCGCAGGCGGCGTGGTAGGCGCGCGGGTCGGGCTTCGCGGCCGGGACCTCCTCGACGCACAGGACGGCGTCCACCAGGGCGTCCAGGCCGAAGTGCGCGAGTTTCAGGGCCTGGACCTCGCGCACGTAGTTCGTCAGGACCGCCAGCCGCAACCCGGCAGCGCGCAGTTCGTGCAGCACCTCGGCCGCGCCGGGTAGGGGCGCCCAGGCGGCGCGGTACGCCTCGCGGTACGTGACGGTGGCCGCCTCGCCGTCTGGATCGGGCACGCCCAGCTCGGTCAGGAGGCGAGTGAAGCGCAGCACCCGCGCGCCGTGCGCGGTCAGCTCACCCCGGAACAGCAGCGGGTCGATGGCACGGATGTGCGCCGCGTGCCGCGCGAACAGCTCGGCGGGCGGGACACTCAGGCCAGACTGCGCCGCCAGGGCGCGCAGGGGCAGGGTCACCGCCCGACTCTACCCCCTCTGCCCTACCCGCCCAGCAGCAGCGGTTGCGTGGGCACCTGCCCGGCCGGGACCAGTGCGGCTGCCGTGATGCCCGCCAGCCGCACGCCCCGGCCCGCGAGCAGCTCCGGCGTCAGGAGGCGCGCGGCGGCGCGGGCCAGTTCCGGCGCCGTGTGTACTGGCAGCGGAAGGGTGACCCGGCGCGTGATGACGCTGCGGTCGTCGAACTTCAGTTTCAGCACCACCGTCCGCGCGGCCAGCCCGGCCCGCTCCAGGCGCCGTTCCACCCCCTGCGCCAGCACGGGCAGCCGGGCCGCCACCGCGTCCACGCCGCGCAGGTCGTGCCCGTACGTCTCCTCGGTGCCCACGCTGCGGTGCGGGCGGTCCGGCTCGACCGGGCGGTCGTCCAGGCCCCGCGCGATCCGCGAGAAGTGCGCGCCGTGCACCCCGAACCGCGCCGTCAGGGCGGCCGGGTCGGCGGCGCGCAGGTCCGCGCCCGTGTGGATGCCCATCCCGGCCAGTTTCGCGGCGGTCGCCGGGCCGATCCCGTGAAAATCCCCGACCGGCAGCGCGGCCAGCAGCTCGTCCACCTGCACGGGCAGGATCACGGTCAGCCCGTCGGGCTTATGCAGACCGCTCGCGAGTTTCGCCAGGAACTTGTTCACGCTCACGCCCGCCGTCGCCGTCAGGCCCGTGGTCTCCCGAATCTGGCGTTTGATGGCCTGCGCGATGCGCGTCGCACTCGGCCCGCCCGTCAGGGGCGCCGTGACGTCCAGGTACGCCTCGTCCAGCGACAGCGGCTCCACCAGCGGCGTGAACGTGTGGAACACCGCGCGGATCTGCGCACTCACCTCCCGGTACGCTTCGAACCTCGGCTCCACCACCACCAAGTCCGGGCAGCGTTCCAGCGCGCGGTATAGCGGCATCGCCGACCGCACCCCGAAGGGCCGCGCCTCGTAACTCGCGGTCAGGACCACCGACCGCCGCCCGCCCCACGCGACCGCCACGGGCCGCCCCCGCAGCCGCGCGTCATCCCGCTGCTCCACCGACGCGTAGAACGCGTCCATGTCCACGTGAATGATCTTGCGGGGCGCAGGCACCCGCCCATGCTAGGGTCTGTCGATCAGAGAAATGGGCTACTGCTCGGGCAACCAGTTCAGGCTGATGGGCATATACGCCCGCGCGCGATCAACGATGTTCTCAGCAGTCATCTCCCGATCCGGCCAGAAGATGTAGTCGCTGAGCTGAGGATCCAGAAGCTGCTCCTGAAGGGTATCCAGAATCTGCCCCCGCTCGTCTTCATCGTGAACATCAGCCTGAAGCAGCTGCCGCACCAGAGCAATGAGCTGATCCCGGTTCAGAGAGTCGTCCATACCTTCAGTGTGCCCTTCTCCAGGCGACCGATGGGCTGGCGCAGGCACGCGCCCCTGCCAGAGCGTCCTGTCGAGGGCAGGGTCAGGGTCGGGGCTGGAAGTCCGAGATCTCCCAGGAGGTCAGGTGCCGCGTGCCGTCCACCGGCGACCAGAACCACACCCGGATCGGGTACCCGTAACGCCAGTCGAACACGGCCGCCACCTCGAAGCAGAAGCCGGGAACAGTGCGGGCCATGTCGAGCATTTCCTCTACCTCGCCGAAGAGCCCTTCAATGGGCCCTGGGCTGCCCCGCACCGGCGGCCCGGTCAGCACCGTCGTCTCGCTGTCCGTGTCCTGAACCCGGTACAGGGTCAAGGTGTAGCCCGCCGGGGCCGCCCTCTGCCAGCGCAGTTGCGCAGCCTCCAGCGCGTGCCCGGTCCGGGTCAGGCGCGCGTCCTGGCCTGGCGGGCAGCCCTGCGCGCCACCCATGCCAAGCAGGAGGCACAGCGCCGCGCCCGTCCAACCTCCAGCCCACCGACGCCCTGGCCGCATGCGGCATTCCACCATACCGGTCCGGGTCAGTCGAACTGGATGAAGATGGCTTTGAGGTACTGCGCTTCGGGGAAGGTCGCGTGGTGGTCGGGGGCGTGCTGACTGGTGTGCAGTTCGCGCCACGTGCGGCCCGAGCGTGTGGCGGCGTCGTGGACGGCGTCCCAGAATTCCTCGGCGCTGACGTGCGCGGAGCATGAAGCGCTCAGGAGGATGCCGCCGGGCGCAAGGCGGCGGATGCCGTCGGCGGCGAGTTTCCCGTACGCGCGGATCGCGCCGGCCCGTTCCGTCTCGCGGCGGGCCAGGGAGGGCGGGTCGAGGATCACGAGGTCGAAGTCACGGTCGGTGGCGGCGAGCCACTCGAACACGTCGGCCTGGACGGTCTCGTGCGGGGCACTCAGTTTCGGGTTCAGGGCGTAGTTGCGTTCGGCGCTGTCCAGCGCGTGGGCGCTGATGTCGAGGCTCACGACGTGCACCGCCCCGCCCCGCGCGGCGTACAGGCTGAAGCCCCCGCTGAACGAGAAGGCGTTCAGGACCCGGCGGCCCCGGGCGTACTTCTCGACGCGGCGGCGGTTGTCACGCTGGTCGAGGAAGAACCCGGTCTTCTGGCCGCGCAGGACCTCCGCCTCGAACGCCAGTCCGGTCTCGTGGAAGACGACGGTGCCGCTGCCGACGCTGCCCGCGAGGAGCTGACCGTCGAACAGGCCGTCCTCGCGCGCGCGGGTCTGGATGTTGCGGCTCAGGCGCAGCACCAACGCGAAGTCCGGGAAACGCTCGGCGAGGAGGCCCAGGATGCGCTCCAGGTGCGGGAACCACGCGGCGGTGTACAGCTTCACGACCAGCGTGCTCGCGTAGCGGTCCACGACCAGCCCGGGGAAGCCGTCGGACTCGCCGTTCACCACGCGGTACCCGTCGGTATCCGGGCCGAACAGCGGCGCGCGGCGCAGCAGCGCCTCGTCCAGCCGCGCCGCCCACCACGCGTCGTCCAGCGTGGCCGGGGTGCCCTGATGCAGCACCCGCACCCGCAGCGGACTGTCCGGGTCGAACAGACCGATCGCCAGGAAGCGGTCGCGGCGGTCGTAGATCACGGCCAGTTCGCCCGCGTCGCCGTCGCGGTTCTGGGCGCGCAGGCTGGACTCGTACACCCAGGGGTGCCCGGCGCGCACGTGCGCCTCGGCAGCGGGGGACACCCGCAACCTCAGGCGGGAACGGGTGGGGGCGGCGGGAACGTCCGGCATCCCTCCAGGGTACCGCACGGGCGGGAAAAGGCGGGAGGGGGCACGCCCCACTGGACGGCCCCCTCCTCCACTCCGCGCGACTCATACGGATTCCGTCTGCTTCGTTGACAGATCGGAACACCACCGATCTGCTAACTCCCCGCCCGGAACCCGCTCCACTCCTCCTCGCATCCGCTCGGATTGAACGGTTTTAGCAAACCATTCAATCGGAGTCCGTATCAGGCGGCGGGTGCGTCCCGTTCCGGGCGGGGGGCCAGGGCGCGCAGCACCAGCGGCGCCAGCACGGTCGTCAGGAGGACCATGAGGAGCACCTCGGCGTACACCTGCTTGCCGATCACGCCCGCCGCGAGACCCAGGCTGGCGACGATCAATCCGACCTCGCCGCGCGGGACCATGCCCACGCCGACCAGCAGCGACTGCCGCCCGCCCATGCTGCGCGCGCCGATCAGGCCGCCCGCGACCTTGCCGATCACGGCCAGTACGGTCAGGATCAGGCCCGCGACGATCACGACCGGGTCACCCAGCACGCCCAGGTCCAGCTGCAAACCCACGACCACGAAGAACACGGGGGCGAGGAAGGACTCCAGCGCGTGCACCTTCGACTCGAATTCCACCTCGTCCTTCACCTCGGCCAGGACCATGCCCGCCAGGAACGCCCCGATGATCGGCGCGAGGCCCGCCACGGTGCTCAGCGCGGCCACGCCCAGGCCCACCACGATCGCCACGTTGAACATGCGTGACAGGCTCAGGTTCCGCAGCCTCGGCTGGAAGCGGCGGATGAGCGGGATGCCCAGCGCGAGCACCAGCGCCACGAACCCCACGCTGAGGCCCAGGATCAAGCCCACCTGCCCGGCACTCATACTCTCCCCGGCACCCAGGCCACTCACGACCGCCAGCAGCGTCAGGCCCAGGATGTCGTCGATGACGGCCGCGCCCAGGATCACCTGCGCGAACCGGGCGTCCAGTACGCCCATCTCCTGCAACACCTTCGCGGTGATGCCCACCGACGTCGCCACCAGGGCCGTCCCCACGAACAGCGCACTGACGTTCTCCTGCCCCTGCCACAGCCCGAACCCGAAGCCCAGCGCCAGCGGGAACGCGATGCCCAGCACCGCCACGAGCAGCGCCTCCTTCCCCACCGACAGCAGGTCCCGGAAGCGGGTCTCCAGGCCCACCATGAACAGCAGGAACACCGCGCCCAGCTCCGCGAGGCTGAGCAGGAACTCGTCCGGACGCACCAGACTCAGCACGCTCGGCCCGATCAGAATCCCGGCCAGCACCTGCCCCACCACCGCCGGAACCCCCAGCTTCGAGGCCACCGTCCCGAACACCGCCGCAGCGAGTACCACCCAGAACAGCCCGAACAGCAGGTCCGCCGTTCCCGCCGAACTCGCCGCCAGCGCGCCGCCCGACAGCAACACGCCCAGCGGCAGCGCCGCACGCCAACCCAATCCCTTGAACACCACCATCACCTCCACACCTGAATGAGCGAAAAGCAAAAGGCATGGAGTCAGGCCAACTTGACCTGACTCCACCCCGGCGGCCTATGGGAACCGCACCCCGCCGCACCGAAGCGACGAACTTGAATCTCATTTTAAAGGTTGAAGAGGCCATGCGCCTGAACCTTTAACGCCCGATGAACCCCTGGAGGGGGATGCCAATCATGCGCCACATGAGAGGAATGCGCCACTCTAAAGTGCTTGACGTGAAACGTTCCGCTCTTCTGCTCGCTCTTCCTGCACTCCTGATCACTGCCTGCACGCCCGGTAGCGGAGGCACGGCCACGCCTGACACTACCGGCCCCCAGATCAGCCTGACCCAGAGCGCGCCTCTGGAAGACGCCACCGTCACCCTGACCGCCACCGCCACCGACGACAGCGGAATCAGCAAAGTCGAGTTCTACCGGAACGGTACCCTGCTCGGCACCGACTCCACCGCCCCTTACACGTATCCGGTCGATCTAGTAAATGACACCCGAACCGGGTACACCGCCAAGGCATACGACACCAAGGGCAACGCCACCGTTACCGCCGCGTTCAATGTCACAACCAAGTACCAGGGCAGCTGGTACTGGCTCGCCGTCGACAGCGCAGGCAATAACGTCGCAGACGGGGTCTCGGTCTTCATCACCGAGGTTCCCGTCAGTGGTCAGCAGGTGGCCGCCGGCGTGTACACCGACACGGCACAGACCCGGGTCGGCCTCAGCCTGCTGGGACCGATTGCCAGCACGACCAGTCTCGACGCCGCGTTCACCGTCGACACCACACAACCTGCCCTCTATCTCGTTGCTCAGGACAACGACGGCGCCTTCGGCACGTACAACGGCAGCGCCACCTTCGGCGGTCTGGGTGTCGTCATTGACCCGACCACCGGCGCTGAGCGGGACATCGCGCTGGGCATGGTCCAAATCGACACCACGGTGGATGCGGCAGCCAGAGCGCAGACCACCCTGCGTGCCATGCTGAAACGCAGCCTGAGTGCCCAGCGCCTGAACCGCTCTGCCCGCGTGGCCCTCCCCGCCACCCTGAACGTCAAGCTGCCCGACCTCAGCCGCTTCAAGCTGCCCCAGTAACCTTCACAGCCAAGCAGGGCACCCCCTTCCCGGCGGGTGCCCTGCTTCTACACGGCTCGGGTCAGTCGGCGGCCTGGTCCGCGCCGTACACTTCGATGATCCCGGCGGCGCCCATGCCCCCGCCGATGCACATGGTGATCAGGGCCTTCCCGCCCCCACGGCGCTGCAGTTCATAGATGGCGGTCGTGGCGAGTTTCGCGCCGCTGCACCCCAGGGGGTGACCCAGGGCGATCGCGCCGCCGTTGACGTTCATGATGTCCTGGTTCAGGCCCAGTTCCCGCGCCACCGCCAGGGACTGCGCGGCGAACGCCTCGTTCAGCTCGATCAGGTCGATATCGTCCAGGGTCAGGCCGGTCTGCGCCAGCACCTTCGGCACGGCCTTCACGGGCCCGATGCCCATCAGTTCGGGTTCCACGCCCGCCACGGCGAAGCCGAGGAACTTCGCCAGGGGTTTCACGCCGAGTTCCTGCGCCTTCTCGCCGCTCATGATCAGCACGGCGGCCGCGCCGTCACTGAACGGGCTGCTGTTCGCGGCGCTGACCGAACCGGTCGCCTTGAACGCGGGGCGGACCTTCGCCATGTCCGCGAGGTTCGCGTCCCGGCGGATCAGTTCGTCCCTGTCGAAGTTCACGGTTTCGGACTTCATCTTCGTGCCCTTCAGCTTGTCCACGCGGACGGGGACGGGCACGATCTCGGCGTCGAACTTCCCGGCGTCCTGAGCGGCCGCGGCGCGCTGGTGGCTGCGGAACGCGAACGCGTCCTGATCCTCACGGCTGATGCCGTACTTCGCGGCGACGTTCTCGGCGGTCATGCCCATGCCGATGTACGCGCCGGGGCGGGCGTCCACCAGTTCCGGGTTCGGGCTGGGGTTGTGACCGCTCATGGGCACGAAGCTCATGCTCTCCACGCCACCGGCCAGCATCACGTCCGCCTGCCCGGTCTGGATGGCCGCCGCGGCCATGGCGATCGTCTGCAGGCCGCTGGAGCAGAAGCGGTTCACGGTCACGCCGCCCACGCTGTCGGGCATCCCGGCGCGCAGCGCGGCCAGGCGGGCCACGTTCAGGCCCTGCTCCGCCTCGGGAATCGCGCAGCCGAGGTACACGTCCTCGACCAGGGCGGCGTCCACACCGGCGCGCTTGACGGCCTCGTTCAGCACCAGCGCCGCGAGGTCGTCGGGGCGGGTGTTCGCCAGGGTGCCTTTCACGCCACGACCAACGGGCGTCCGGACGGCAGAAACAATAACGGCGTCACGCATCAGGGTTCTCTCCTTGCACCGTCGCTCTCGGACGGTTGAATGTGAATCAGTCCTGTCATCGACAGAAATTCTTTGGTGCTCATCGAGGGGGGCAGGGAGGGGAAAGGAATGTCACTGCCTCCGATCCATGCACCACTCTCGTGTTGAAGGTTGAACGTCGCGCCTGTACCCATGAATACGACCAGGCCCGTGGGCGTGGAGAGACATTCGGGTTGTTCTTCGCTTCCCAGCCAGCTCAGGACGTACCTCTCACCTGCGGCGAGCTGGAAGGTCTCACCCCAAGGTTCCACCACGAGTTCAGTGTCCTCCTTCGGTTGCAGAGGCAAGGTCAGGGCGCTCACCCTTCCACCTCTGGCAGGACTTTGCCGATGAAGGTTTCGAGTTGGGCGTCGTAGGCTTTGGGGTTGATGTTCCACACGCGGATGTGTTTGCCGCCTTCGACCCGGTGGTATTCGATGAGGTCGGGGCGGGCGGCGGCCAGCGCGTCGGCCTGCGCGATGGGGATGGTGCGGTCGCGCGTGCCGTGCCACATGAGGATGGGGAGGTTGAAGTTGGGTGCGGCGCGGATCTGGTCGACGGTGTCGAAGTCCTGGCCGCTGCGGCGTGTCACGACCCACTGGGTGAAGGTGGCGACGTGCCGCGCGAGGAAGGGTGGGAGGCCGAAGCGTTGGCCCTGGGAGAGGATGGTGGCCCGCCAGTCCAGCGCGGGGCAGTCGAGCATGACGCCCGTGACGGGAATGGGGTAGGGCTGGTGCCGTTCGCGCAGGGCGCTGAGGGCGATGTTGCCGCCCATGCTGAAGCCGTACAGCACGGCCCGCCTGTACCCGGCCCCCTGCGCCCAGTGCAGGGCGCTGATGACGTCCTCGGCTTCCTGGTCGCCCAGGGTCAGGTAGCCGGTCTCGCTGCGGGGGGCGCCGTGGGCGTTGCGGAACGTGACGAACAGGCTGGCCGCGCCGGTGCGCCGCAGGGCGGGCAGCATCCGCAGGGCCTGGGGCCGCTGCCCGCCGTGCCCGTGGATGACGATCACGATGGCGTCCGCGCGGCCCGGGGCGTCGCCGCTGGGGGGAATGTGCCAGGCGGGCATGTCGCCCAGCGGGGTGCTGACCGCCGTGTCCTCGAACTCGACGCCCAGCTGCGCGGGCGTGCCGTTGTACACGAAGGTGCTGGCCCACGCGAGCGCGCCGTTGGGCAGCAGGCCGCGTTCCTCCTGCACCGGGCGGCGCACCAGCGTGCCGACGACCTGCCGTTCGCCCAGCACCGCGTGCCCCTTGTTCGGGAGCAGCGGCACGATGCCGATGGGGCCGCGCGACAGCGTCTCACTGCCTGCCGGGAGGTACACCTCGTTTCCGCGCCGACCCACCGGCACGAACACGCCCTTCACCCAGCGGGTCTTGCTGCGCAGGGTGATGTCGGCCCCCACCAGCGCCCCGGCCAGCACCACCCCGGCGTAAGCCAGGGCGGCCCAGCCGAGGGCGCGGCGTTTGCGGACGTTCAGGAGTCGGTCGGTCAGGCGGCCGCCGGTTGATGGGTGATGGGTGATGGGTGATGGTTGGCGCTTCATGCTTCGGCCTTCAGGGTACGGGCGAGGGCACTGAGCATGGCGGCGATGGTCTGCGCCTGCTCGTGAACGGCCTGGGTGTCGGTCTGCGGCACGAAGCCCAGTCGCACGGCGAGTTGCAGTCCGCTGGCAACCTCGTACGTGGATCCTCTGGCCTGCGTCAGGAAGTGGGCGAAGTCCTTGCGGGAGTCCCGCCCGGCCCCTTCGGCAATGTTGAGGGTGACTGAGGTCGCCGCGCGGCGCAGCTGATTGGTGAGGCCGAAGCGTTCGTCCTGAGGAAAATGCCCGGACACGCGGTAGACGTCGGCTGCCATCTCCACCGACAGGTGGTAGACGTCCAGTTTTTCGAATCCGAAGAAGCGTGCCTGAGTCATCTGTCCTCTTTCAACCTTCATCCATCAACTATCGACGTTAGTTGCGCAGGGGTTTGCCGGTCTTGAGCATGTGCTCGATGCGCTGCTGGGTGCCTTTCTTCCCGAGGAGGGTGAGGAAGGCTTCGCGTTCGAGGTCGAGGAGGTGCTGCTCGGACACTTTGGCGGTGCGGTTGTTGCCGGTGCCGCCGGAGAGAACCTTGGCGAGCTGTTCGGACACGACGAGGTCGTAGTCGGTGATGTAGCCGCCCTGGTGCATGCCGTGCAGGGCGCTCTTGATGGCGCCGATGGCGGCGTCGCCCATGACGGGGATGTCCTGGCGGGGGGTGGGTTGCACGTAGCCGGGGGCCAGGGCGAGAACCTGACGCTTGGCGTCCTCGAGGATGTGGTTCTTGTTCATGGCGACGGTGTCGGTGTCGCGCAGGAACCCGAGGTTGCGGGCTTCGAGGGCGCTGGTGCTCACCTTGGCGGTGCCGATGAGTTCGAAGGCGCGCTGCACGGCGGGCAGCAGCGTGGCGCCGACGCGCTGGCTGGGCTGCTGCTGGTCCGTGAAGCGCAGCAGCATTTCCTTGGTGCCGCCGCCGCCGGGGATCAGCCCGACGCCGACTTCCACGAGGCCCATGTACAGTTCGGCGCTGGCGACGACGTGGTCGGCGTGCAGGGTGAATTCGGCGCCACCGCCGAGCGTCAGACCGAAGGGTGCGGCGACGGTGGGGTGGGGGCTGAAGCGCAGCGAGGTGGTGACCTGCTGGAACTGCTTGATCATGTCGTCGAGTTCGTCCCACTCGTCCGCCTGCGCCTGCGAGAGGATCAGGGGCAGGTTGGCGCCCGCGCTGAAGTTCTCGCCCTGGTTGCCGATGACGAGGCCGTGGTAGCCCAGGTCCTGCACGAGCTTGTGGGCGTCCTGCACGGTGCGCAGCTGGTCCTCGCCGAGGGCGTTCATCTTGGCGTGCCATTCGGCCAGCAGGACGCCGTCGCCCAGGTCGATGACGCTGGCCCCGGCGCGTTTCTTGACGATCTTCGTGGCGTCCTTCTTCAGGTCGGTCAGGATGAAGTAGGGGGCCTGGTAGGGGGTGGGCTGGCCTTCAGGCGTGACGATCTCGCCGCCCTGGTAGAAGGCGTCGCGGCCACTGGCTTTCATGGCGGCCAGCAGGGGGGGCAGGGTGCGGCCCTCGGCTTCGAGGTTGGCGATGACGCTCTGGACGCCCAGGGTGTCCATCGTCTCGAAGGGACCCTGTTCCCAGCCGAAGCCCCACTTCAGGGCGTTGTCGATGTCCTGAAGGCGGTTGCTGACGTTGCCGGCCATCTTGGCGGCGTACCAGAAGCCGTCGTTCATGACGCCGCGCAGGAACTCCCCTTCCTTGCCTTCAGCGCCGTACAGGGCCTTCACGCGCTCAGCCAGGGGGCGGCCTTTGACGGCGTCCACGGCGGCGACCTTGACCTTGCCCTGGTCCTCGTACTCGAAGGTGTCGAGGTTCAGGTTCAGGATCTTGGTCTTGCCCTTCTCGTCCTTGGTCTTCTTGTAGAAGCCGCTGCCGGTCTTGTCGCCCAGCCACTTCTTGTCTTCCACCAGGGTGCGGAAGGCGGGCGTGAGGGTGAAGTCCTCGTCGTCCGGCGTGGCTTTGCCCAGGTCATTGGACACGTGGTAGATGATGTCCAGGCCCGAGAGGTCGGCGGTGCGGAAGGTGGCTGACGAGGCGCGGCCCAGGGCGGGGCCCGTGAGCTGGTCGACCTGCGCGGGGGTCAGTCCGGCCCGCTGCATGTGGTCCATGGCGCGGACGATGCCGTACACGCCGATGCGGTTGGCGACGAAGCCCGGCACGTCGTTGGCGACCACGATGCCCTTGCCGAGGGTGGTTTCCGCGAACTCGCTGAAGGTCTTCACGATCGCCGGGTCGGTCTTGGGCGTGGGAATGACTTCCAGGAGGTGCAGGTAGCGGGGCGGGTTGAAGAAGTGCGCGCCCACGAAGCGGCGCTGGAAGTCCTCGCTGCGCCCCTCGATCTGGAGGTGCATGGGGATGCCGCTGGAGTTGCTGCTGATGATCGCGGTTTTCTTGGCCACCTGCTCGACTTTGGCCCACAGGTCGCGTTTGGCGTCGAGTTTCTCGATGATCGCCTCGATGATCCAGTCGGCGTCCTTGAGTTTTTTCAGGTCGTCTTCGAGGTTGCCCACCTGAATCAGGCTGGCGCGGCTGGCGTCCATGAAGGCGGCGGGGCGGGCTTTCAGGGCGCGCTCCACGCCACTCTTGGCGAGGAAGTTGCGGTCGGGGTTGTCGGGCAGGACGATGTCCAGCAGGGTGACGGGAATCCCGGCGTTGGCGAGCTGAGCGGCGATGGCAGCGCCCATGACGCCTGCGCCGATGACTGCGGCTTTCTGAATCTTCATGCGACCTCCTGCGAGATACCTATAAAATTAGACTCGGTTCAAGTTTAAGACTGCGGCGGGGCGTTTGTCCACCAGCCCCGCACCCCGTTCAGCGCCCGCCGTCCCGCCTCCAGATACGCGGGTCGGCCCTCCCGCACCGCGAACGCCAGATCGCCCAGCGCGCGGCACAGCGCGTACCACGCCGCGCGCTCCCACACCACCCCGGACGCCGGGTAAACCACCCGCGCGGCGTGCCACAGCACCGGGTCACCCCAGTGGATCAGGCCCGCCAGATCCCGCGCCGGGTCCCCCAGCGCCGCGTCCGCCCAGTCCAGCACACCCACGAGTCGCCCCGCCCCGTCCAGCTGAATGTGCTCAGCCGCGAAATCCCCGTGAATGGGCACCGGGCTCACCTCCCACAGGTCGGGCACCGCCTGCACGCGGGCCGCCCAGGTCCCGGCCTCCGGCAGGACACCCGCTGCCGCCGCCACAGCCAGATCGTCCAGTGCGGCGGCCCGCCAGTCGCGCCCCGTCGGGTCGAGATCCACGCCCAGCCCGGAGCCCTGTGGGTTCAGGGCGTGCAGCTCGGCCAGCCAGCACCCCAGCACCTCACCCAGCGCGCCTGGATCGGCCAGAGGCGGCCCCAGTGCCGATACGCCGGGCACGCGCCGCGCCACGCTGAACCCCTCCGGGGCCAGGGGCGCCGGTTCCCCCATGTGTAGCACCTCCGGCAGCGCCGCGCCGGGCAGTCTGGGGGTCAGCCACGCCAGCAGCCGGGCCTCGCGCCGCAGGGCCTCTCCACCGCCGGGCCAGCGGGGCAGGCGCACCACCCGGTCCTCCCCCAGAGCGTAGGCGCGGTGATCGCTGCCCGCGCCCAGCCATGACACCGCGCCCCGCCACGACACCACGTCCGGCGAGGCGTGCAGCAGGGCCGCCACCTGCGCCGGGGTCAGGCTCGGGAGTTCCGGGGCGTTCACCCCGCCAGTCCACCACGCCCGGGTGAGGGGGCGGGTGAGGGGCGGCCTACTTGATGAAGCCTTTCACCACGAACACCAGCGCCAGCCCCGCCAGGGCCAGCAGCGCCGCGCCGCTCAGGCGGCGGTCCGTGCGCCAGCCCGCCGCCGCCACCCACAGCGCCGCCAGGACCGGCACGGCCGCCACCCACACCACGCCCACCCACGCGTAGTCCGGCAGCAGCACCCCCACCGCCAGCAGCGCCACGCCCACCCAGAAGCCCAGCGGGTACAGCCACGCGGGCAGCCCGGCCAGTTCGGTGTTGTTCCTGCGGTCCGGGGCGCTCACGCCTGCCCCCAGTACTTCCACAGCAGTTGCCCGGCAGTGAAGATCAGCAGCAGGCTGAAGAACAGTTTCAGCTGCGCGGCGGGAATGCGGCTTTGCAGGCTGGCTCCGGCGCGCGCGCCGATCAGGACGCCCAGCGCCACCCCGGCCGCCAGGCGCAGGTCAAGCAGGCCGCCCGCCTGGTACACCAGGGCGTTGCCGACGGCGGTCAGGCCCATGATGAAGGTGCTCGTGGCGATGGCCTGCCGGATGGGCACGCCCGCCATGAGGTTCAGCACCGGGACCTGCACGGTGCCGCCGCCGATGCCCAGCAGGCCGCTCATGATGCCCGCGAAGGTCATGGCCGGGGGGACCAGACGGGAGGGTTCGCGTTCGACCTCCACGCGTTTCAGTCCGCGCAGGAGGTTGTACGCGGAGTACAGCAGCAGCGCCGCGAACACGGTCGCGACCGCGCGCGCCGGGAGGATCAGGCCCAGGAACGACCCGGCGGCCCCGCCGACGATGGTGTAGGGAGAGAGCAGGTACCCGGTCCGCGCGCGCACGAGGCCCTGCTGCAGGTAGCTGGCCGCGCCGCTGAGGCCCACGGCGAGCACGCCGATCTGGCTGATCGCGACCGCCTGCGCGATCGTGATGTCCCGCCCGAAGTGCGGCAGCAGGAATTCCAGCGCGGGGACGACGACCACGCCGCCCCCCAGGCCCAGGATCGCGCCGAGCACCCCGGCGAGCAGGCCCACGCCGATCACGGCGAGCGTCACGGCACTGATCACGCGCGGCCCTGCCCGGCGGGCGCGGTCAGGATACGGACACGGGTTGAACTCACGTCCCGGAGGCTAACACGGGCCCGGCGGGTCCGGGCGGGGCCGCAGCGCGTCCGGGAGGGCCTCGGCCTCCCGCAGCTGCGCGCCGCCCCCGCGCTTGGCGAGGTACAGGGCGGCGTCCGCGCGGCCCAGCAGCGCGTCGGGGGACACGCCGGGTTCGCCCTGCGCCACGCCGACCGACACGCCCAGCGTCATGTGACCGCCGCGCACCTCAAAGGGCTCGGACAGCCGCCCGATCAGGAGCGCCGCGACCTGCCGGACCTGCGGGGCGCCCAGCGGCTCGCGGCTGAGCAGCGCGAACTCGTCGCCGCCCAGGCGGGCCGCATCGAACCAGGGTTCGCTGACGTCGTGAATGCGGCGGGCCACGTCGCGCAGCACGCGGTCCCCGGCGGCGTGCCCGTGGGTGTCGTTCACGGGTTTAAACCCGTCGAGGTCCAGCATGAGCAGGGTGCGCAGCCCGGTCTGGGCCTGCATGAGCTGCCGGAACCCGTCACGGTTGAGCAGCCCGGTCAGGCTGTCGTGCAGCGCGCGGTATTCCATCTCGTCGCGGCTGCCGCGCAGTTGCGCGGCCTGCTCGGTCAGCAGGCGGTTCAGGCGGCCGGTGTCCACCAGTGTGTACGCCTGCCGGACCATCACGAGCGCGAAGACGGTCACGGTGAACCACACCACGCCGCGCCCGCGCAGATCGAGGCTCAGACCGTTGAAGATCAGGATCAGGCAGGCGGTCAGGACCGCCAGGTACGGCAGGGTCCGCACGATCAGCGTCACGGCCACCGGGGTGGGCGCGGTCAGGTCGGGGCGACGGACGAGCAGTGCAAATCCCACTGCCTGCCCGACCGTGCCCCAGGTCCACAACAGGTCGGTCAGGCCGACGGGGATGCGAACCGGCCCGTCGATCAGGTACAGCAGGTCCGCCGCCACGTAGGACAGCAGGCCCGCCACGAGCGGCCAGGAGTGGTCGCGGCCCAGCCGCAGCCGCAGCAGCGCCAGGGTCAGCAGGATCACGTCGAGGACCACGTACGACACGTTCACGGACTTGAACAGCAGCGTGGTGCGCGGGTCGGCCAGCAGCGGCACGAGGCCCAGGACCCAGGAGAGTTCCGCGACGACCACGCCGGTGATCAGGCTGTCCAGAACCCCTTCGGGTGGCGTCAGGCGCCGCTCGCGCTGCGGGGGACGCGGGCCGGCGCGTGTGCCGAGCAGCAGGGCCACCAGTCCCAGGTAATAGGCGTGGTACAGCGCGTCTCCCACGCCGTAGTCAGGAGCGCGCAGGTCCTGCAGGTCATACGCGGCGACCAGGATCACCTCGGCGCCCGCCAGGAAGGTCAGACAGACGGCGGCCCACACGGCCAGCCGCCGGTCACGCGCGCCGCGGACCGCCTGCCAGCTGGCCAGCGCGGCCAGCGCCGGGACGATCAGGTACAGCCGGTCCGAGACAGTCAGGATGTCCCCGGCGCGGTGACTGAAGATCAGTGACACGCTGTGCGCGGCCGCCAGCAGCAGCAGCGGCACGAACAGGGTAGGCAGCGGGAAGGGGCGCATGGGCAGTCCGCACTCAGGGTAGCGCGCGGCGTCCTTCACGGGCCTGACAGGGCACCCGGCACCGGTGTGCAGGTCCCCTGAACGGACAGGGGAACGCCCCCCACTCCAGCCGCGGCCCTTCTCAGCCGGACGCATCGTGTCTGGTGGACCGCCCGGAACGCGCGTTGTTCTCACCCTGCGGGGCGACGCTCCCGGACGCGTCCGCCCGGAAAGGTGGGTGCACGCCACTCCACCGGAGTCCGGCTGCCCCCAGCGGTGCATCTCGCTGTGAACATCGGCGGGGGGGGGGAGCAGCGTACCGGACCGGTCGGGCGCCCGCCACCGCAGGTGACCAGGTGATCAATTCATGAAGGTGCGCCGCGCTGCCCGGTCAGAGTCTGACTGGCCGGGCGCGCCCATGACCACCCGGTCAGCCCGCCCGGTCACCCGGACGGCCCCAGGCCTCTGGCCGCTCCAGGAGCCGTCAGCGCCCGGGGCGAGCGGACTGGCGCCCCCTCCCCTCCCCCCCCCACCGTCATGCAGGCCAGAGCTGGCGGCAGGTGGGGGGGCTGTCAGGGCCCCTTCCGTACCGTCAGGGCACGACTGACAGGCCCCTGACAGCTCCGGCAGGTCGCCTGCCCCGCAATACACGCACTCAGCCCTCACACTCCACCCGGAGGCCACCCATGAAAGGAACGACCGCCCTCCTGACTGCTGCCCTCAGCCTGCTCGGCGCCGCCATGGCCGCCGGGACCACGCAGGGCACCGCGATCACGAACACCGCGACCCTGACCTATAAAGACGCGCTGAACCAGAACCGGACCGCCAGTTCCAACATCGTGACCGTCACCGTCCGTCAGGTGTACGTGACCACCGTCACGCCCGACGCTGCCGAGGGGAGCATTCCCGCCGGGCGGCAGCTGAGCACCTATGTGGGCGGCACCCGCCAGTACCCGTACACCCTGACGAACGGCGGGAACGGCCCGGACAGCTTCACGCTGAGCTTCACGCAGTCCGGCGCGGACGACTTCAACCCTGGCCTGAAGGTGTACCGCGACCTGGACGGCGACGGGACCTTCAGCGACGAGGTCACCGCGCCCATCAGCCTCGCGGCGGACGCCAGCGTGAACCTGATGGTCAGGGCCACCGTCCCCAGCGGCCCGCAGGTCGGGAACACCGGCATCTTCGCGCTGGTCGCCACGTCCACCGGGGACACCAGCGTGACGGACACCAACAACTACGCGCAGCTGACCGTCTCCGCCGACGGGCTGCTGGGGGTCACGAACACGGTCTCGCCCGGCGGGACCGCCGTGCCCGGCGCGACCCTGACGTACACCGTGACCGGCACCGTCGCCAGCGGCAACCCGGTCGGCGCGGTCAGCAACGTCGTCACCGTGGACGGCGCCGCCCGCAGCGGCGTGCTGATCACCGACACGCTGACCAACCTGAACTTCACGGCCCTGAGCAGCGTCACCGCCACGAACGGCACGGCCACCGCGCTGTACTCCACCGACGCGGGCAGCACCTGGAGCGCCACGAACCCCGGCAGCGGCGTGAACGCCGTGGCCATCCTGGTCGAGGGCAGCGGCAGCTTCCTGCTGGCCGGGAACACCGTGCAGCTGGTGTACACCGCGCAGGTGCCCGCCACCGCCCTGGCGGGCAGCACCGTGGGCGGCAGCGCCAGCGCCCGGTTCGACGGGAACGGCGACGCCGCCACGAACGAACTGCCCGAGACCACCACGCCCGTCGCCGTGAGCACCACGGTCGCCACCGTGACCGGCGGGGCGGTCGGGCCCAGCGCCTTCCCGCAGGCCGGCGCGACCGGCACGTACACACTGGGCGGCGTGACCATCGCCCGCAGCGGCGACACGCAGACCACCCAGACGGACATCGTCGCGGGCACCCGCGTGACCTTCCGGCAGACGCTGCGCAACACCGGCAACGCCAGCAACGACTTCACGCTGGCCGTCAGCGGCGCCCCCAGCGGGTGGACCTGCACCGTGAACACCATCGACGGGTCCGGCACGCTGGGCACCCTGACAAACCCCGTCACGGTCGCCGCACTGACCGACTACACCTTCGCGGTGTCGTGCGCGGTGCCGTTCAGCGCCGCCGGAAGCACGAACGTCGCCCTGACCGTCACCGCCACCCCGGCGGGCGGCAGCGCCGACACCACCACCAGCACCGTCGCGACCATCACCGCCGCCGGACTCCCGCAGCTGGGCAACGGGGACGGCAGCGACGCCACGGCGCCCACCAGCACGAACGTCACGGCGGGCGGCGACCCGGGTGAGAACGCCCTGTTCCGCCTGGAACTCCTGAACGGCGGGCCCGTGGACGAGGCCTTCACCCTGAGCGGTCCGGCGGGCACCGTGTTCTACCTGGACCTGGACGGCGACGGCGTGATCGACCCGGGCGAGCCGCCGGTCACGACCACCGCCGCCCTGACGCCCGGCCAGAGCGTCAACCTGATCGCAGCCGTGCCGGTCGCGGCGGGCAGCGCCACCGGCACCAGCCCCGCGGTGTTCACCGCGACCAGCACCCTGGACGCGACCCGCACGAGCAGCGTCACGGATACGCTGCGCGTGAACGCCGTCGCGAGCGGGACGTTCACGGCGGACAGTTCGCTCAGCACCATCGCGGGCGGGACGGTCACCCACGCGCACACCCTGACGAACACCGGGAACGGCGCGGCCGACTACGCCGCCGGGCCGCTGCCCACCACCGGCGGCTTCGCGTACGCCTTCTCGACCAGTCCCAGCGGGCCCTTCACGAGCACGCTGGGCGGGACGCTGGCGGCCGGGGCATCCACCCCGGTATACGTGCGGGTCACGGCGCCCACGCTGGCCAGCGGCGCCACGGACAGCCAGACGAAGACGGTGCCGGTCACGCTGACCATGCAGGACGCCCCGCAGCCCGCCGTGACGCTCAGCGTGCAGGACACCACCGGCGTGCAGAGCGTCGTGGGCACCGTGAACAAGAGCGCGCTGCGGTGCGCAGACGCCACCTGCGCGGTCACCAGCGCCATCACCGATGGGAAGGTCAGCCCCGGCGACATCGTGCAGTACACCCTGCAGGTCGTGAACAGCGGCACCAGCACCCTGTACGGCGCGCTGCTGAGCGACACGCGGCCCACCAGCACCACCTTCGTGAAACTGACCGGCGGCACCAGCATCCTGTTCAGCACCGACAGCGGCGCCACCTGGACTGCCGCGCCGCCCACCGCACTGTCCGGCGGTAACGACTTCCTGGCGGGCCTGGACACCAACGGCGACAGCGTGATCAATGACCTGGACACCCTCGCGCCGGGCGCCGGGTTCACCGTCACGTTCGTCGTCCGGATCAACTGAGCGCCGGGCCCGCACCGGGAGTCCTCCTCATGCCCCGACCGAGCCTGCTGCCCCTGACCCTGAGCGCGCTGCTGAGCGGCGCGGCGGCCCTCAGCATCCCGAACACCGCGTCCCTGTCTGCACGGGGCGTGCGCGTGAACTCGAACACCGTCGAACTGACGCGCGTGGCGCCCTGTGATCCGCGCGTCACGCCGGACGGCAGCGCCGCGCAGCCCGCCCGGACCCTGGACCTCGCCACGCCCGGCAGCCTGCTCATCCCGTACCAGCTGACGCAGGCGGGCGACGTGCCCGGCCCGGTCCGGCTGAGCGTCACCCTGAGCGGCGCCCCGGCCGGCGCGCGCGCCCAGGTGCAGGCGCCGGGCGGCGAGGCGCTGGACAGCGTGCCCCTCGCGCCCGGCGAGACCCGCCGCGTGAACGTGGCGCTGCTCGTCCCGCAGGGCGCGCAGGGGGAACTGGACGTGAACCTCGCCGCGCAGTGCGGCGCGAGCAGCGACCCGCTGAACGTCACGCGCGTGCGGCTCTCACCGCAGGTGAACCTGCTGCTGACGCACACCGTCACGCCCGCCCGCAGCGAGGTGGGCCGCACGGTGCCGTTCACGCTGCGCCTGCCGAACCCGGCCGCGCGGCCCATCACGCCGGAACTGACCGTCACGCTGCCCGCCGGGCTGAGCGTCGTGCCCGGCAGCGCCCGCAGCGGCGACCGGCCCGTGCCCGCCACGTCCGGCGCGGACGGCCGCGTGACCTTCACGCCCGGCCCGCTGGAGCCCGGCGCGACCCTGACCGTCACGTACGACGCGCTGATCACCCCGCAGGCCCTGCCGGATCCCGGCACGGAACGCACCCTGCAGGTGCCCGCCACGGCCCGCGCCCAGTACGCCGGGCAGACGCTGGTCGCCCCGGAGGCCCGCGCGGCCCTGATCGTGGCGCCCGGCGTGTTCGACCGGCGCGGCACCGTGATCGGCGAGGTGTTCCTCGACGCGAACGGCAACGGCCGCCGCGACCCGGACGACAGCCCGCTGGCCGGGGCGCGCGTGCTGCTTGCCAACGGGCAGCAGACCCTGACCGACGAGCAGGGCCGCTACGCGCTGCGTGACCTGACGCCCGGCCCGTGGCTGCTGCGCCTGGACGCCGCCACCGCGCCATTCGAGCCGGTGCCGGGGCTGGGCGCGCGCCTGGTGGACGTCTTCGCGCTGACCCGCGTGGACTTCGCGCTGCGCCTGCCGGGCGCGCAGCCTGCCCCGGCCGGGACGCTGGCCGCGCCGCGCGACACGACCGTGCGCAGCGGCCCGGTGGTCGTCACGCGCCGCGTGACCGCGCAGCCCGGCGGCGCGAGCCTGATCACGCTGGAACTCAGCAGCGCCCGGCCGGTCGCGGACGTGACCGTCACCGACCACGCCGGGCCGGACGAGCCGCCGCGCAGCTTCCGCGTGACGCTGCTGTCGGGACCCGTCACCTTCTCGTACCTGACCCTCACGCCGGCCGGACCGAACGATCCGGACGTGCTCTGGAGAGAACCATGACCACGTCATTCCGCATGAGGCCCCGCCTGGGGGCGCTGCTCCTGAGCGCCATGCTGGGTTTGGCGCAGGCGGCGCCAGTGGCGCTGCGTGCCGCCCTGAGCGGCGAGGACGCCCCGGCCGTGCCCGCCACCGTGACCCTGCTGGGCGACCGGGGCGAACAGACCGTCATGCTGCCCGAGGGCGGCGCGGTGCTGGACCTGCCGCCCGGCGAGTTCCGCGTGACCGTCGCGGGCGGCGCGACGCTGCTCACGCCGTCGTTCACGGTCACCGAGCGCGGCGCGGACGTGACGCTGCGCGTGCAGCCGGACGTGACGGTCCGCGCGCAGCTGCCCGCCACGGCCGCGCCCGGCGAGACCGTCACGGCCCGCGTCACGCTGAGCAGCGCGTACGGCGCTCCGCTGACCCTCACGCCAGAGCTGTCCCTGAGCCCGGGGCTGCTGCTGCTGCGCCGCGTGAACCTCACGCGGACGCTCGCGCCGGGGCAGACCGTGACGCTGGAGGTTCCGCTGCTGGTGGGCGCCGCCGAGGACCTGGGCCTGAGCGTGAACATCCGCGGCCTGAACGCCCGCGCCGACGCGACCCTGCTGGGCCGCGCGCCCGCCCGCGCGCAGGTGGACCTGGAAGATCCGGAGGCGGCGGATGACGCCGGTGCGGCGATCCGCACCGCCGGGCGCACCCTGACCGTCCGGAACGTGGGCGGCGAGGACGGCGTGTTCCCTGTGCAGGTGCAGGCGCAGGGTGTGCGCGACGCGCGCGTGATGCGCGGTGGACAACCGCTGGGCGGCGCGACCCTGGGTGTAGCGGCCGGGCAGGAGGTCCGGCTGGACGTGGCGGGCGAGGCGACCGGGCCGGGCGCGCAGCTGACCGTCACGGTGGGCGGCGTGCCCACGCGCGTGCCGCTGGCCGCGCCGGACGCGCCGCTGCTGGGCACCCTGAGCGTCACGCCGGCCGATCCGCTGCCGGGCGAGACGGTGACCGTCACGCTGCGCCTGGACAACCGCAGCGGCGCCCCGGTCAGCGGCCCGCTGCGCGTGCAGGCGCCCACGTGGCTGACCCTGGACGGCCCTCCCGGGGACAGCGTCACGGTCCCGGAGGGCACCTCGGAGCTGAGCTGGACGGCCCGCGTGCCCTTCGGCCCGGCCGACCGGGGGTTGGTCAGCGTGGAGGGCAGCGGGCCGCTCGCGGCGCTGCGGGACGCCCGGCCAGTCACGCGGACCCTGCTGGCCGTGCAGGCCGGGGTGGACCCGGACGTCGCCGCAGCCGGTTCGGATGGACTGCTGCCGCTGCTGGTGCGCAACCCGACCGGACGGCCCGTCACGGTGCGCCTTCAGGTGGACGCGCAGGCGCCCGCCGACAGCGGCCTGCCGGCCGAACTGGACCTGGAGCCCCACGCGGCGGCCGTCACGAACGTCAGCGTGCAGAGCCCGGAGGCCGGGACGGTCAGCGTGACGGTCACGCCCCTGATCGCGGGCGTGGTGGCGGGCGCGCCGCAGCCGGGCGGGGTGACCTTCGCGGCGGTCACGCAGGCGCAGCGGCGCAGCACCCTGCGGCTGCCGTTCGACATCCGTGGCCTGACGACCGGGCGTGTCCTGGCGGCGCACCTCCCGCCCGAGGGCGCGCGGTTCGTGCCGGGCAGCGCCACCGCGCTGCTGGATACGCGACGCGTGGCGCTGCCCGACCCGCGCGTGGGGGACGACGGGCGCCTGCACTGGACGCTGCCGGAAGGTGTCCGACAGGGCGCGCTGGTGTACGACGTGCTGCACAGTGACGCGCTGGACGCGCCGCTGCCGCTGGACCTGACCGCGCGGGTCGGCGAGCGGGACCTGCCCCTGGCCGGGCAGCTGCGCAGCGAGGACGCCGCGCGCGCCGCGCCGCTGCAGGTCAGTGAACGCGACGGGCTGATCCGCTTCCCGCGTGACGGCACGGTGCTGCCCGACGGGGGCCGCAGCGACGTGACGCTGGAAGGTCCGGCCGGGGTGCCGGTGCGCCTGACCGTGAACGGCGAGGAGGTCCCGGACGAGCGGATCGGCGAGGCGGGCCGCGCCTTCGACCGCGAGCGGCGCGTGTACGTGGGGCTGCCCATGCAGGTCGGCGTGAACGTCATCGAGGTCAGGTACGGCGCGCTGAGTGACCGCGTGCAGGTGGTCGTGCCGGGCGCCGCCACGCAGCTGGACCTGAGTCTGGACGGCAGCACGGTCGCGGACGGCAGCCGCCCGGTGGCGCTGCTGGTCCGCAGCCTGGACGCGCAGGGCCGCCCGTCCGGCGAGGGTCAGGTGACGCTGAGCACCAGCCTCGAACCGCTGGATCCCGACGCGGACCCCGGCGCGCCCGGCTACCAGGTGAACCTGCGCGGCGGCGTGGCGCGCGTGCGGCTCGAGGCGGTGTCCAGCGCGCAGACCCTGGAGGCCGAGGCGCTGCTGGGGCAGTTGCGGGCCCGAGCGGCGCTGTTCGTGCCGGTCCCGCAGCTGACGAGCGCGTCGTACCAGGCGAGCGCCGGATTGACGTACTCCGCGCGCGGCGGCCTGCGCGCGCAGCTGAGTGCACGCGGGTACGCGGAGTTCCCCGCGTGGCAGGGGCAGATGCAGGTCGTGGCGGACACCGGACAGCTCCCCGGTCTGGACAGCGCCGCCACGGCTGCGCGCCGCTACGCCCTGACCGGCAGCGGCACCGAGCCCCGCAGCGCGCTGAGCAGTGACCTGGGGTTCGCGTTCCGGTTCGAGCGGCAGGAACTGAGCGCCGGGTACTTCGCCGGCCCGCTGAACCTGCCGGGCCTGAACAGCCTGCCGACCGCGAGTGCGCTGCGCGTCACGACGCACGGGCGGGGCGTGAGTCTGTT
The DNA here is from genome assembly GCF_001007995.1 of Deinococcus soli (ex Cha et al. 2016). Classification (NCBI taxonomy): domain Bacteria; kingdom Thermotogati; phylum Deinococcota; class Deinococci; order Deinococcales; family Deinococcaceae; genus Deinococcus; species Deinococcus soli (ex Cha et al. 2016). The sequence goes on from NZ_CP011389.1 coordinate 970,807, forward strand.
TGCGGTTGCGGCGCGCGTGCCGGGCGGGACGGTCACCGACACCTTCGGGCCGGACGGTGGGCGCCGCTTCACGCTGCGCGCCCGGCCGCTGGTGGGAACGGAACGGGTGGTGCTGCGCGGCGCGACTGATCAGGTGCTCACGGCGGGCCGGGACTACACGCTGGACCCGGTGACGGGCGACCTGACGCTGGCGCGCACCCCGTCGCTGTTCGGTCCGAACTTCGAGCGGCAGACGCTGGTGGTCACGTACTCGGCGGTGGGTGAGGCGGGCGTGCGGCTGGGTGCCGGGGTGGGGGCCAGCGTGCAGCGCGGCGGGTGGACACTGGGCGGGTCGGTGGCGGTGCTGGGGACGCAGCCGGCCTTCGGGGTGCAGGCGCGTTACGTGCGGCCCGGCACGGAGTTCGGCGTGGCGTTCACGCGCGGCCCGGACAGCCCGGAGGGTCGTCTGAGCGTGGCGGGCAGCGTGCAGCGGGGGCCGCTGAGCGGCTCGCTGAGCGTAGGGGGCAGCGGGGACCTGCGCGTGACGCTGGCGGGCGCGGCGGAACTCGCGTACCGGCCCGGTCCGTTCGGGGTGAAACTGTCGGGCCGGGTGCAGGAAGGGGGGCTGTGGACGGCCGCGCAGGGCGAGTGGCGGCCCGCGGAAGGCGTGACCCTGTCGGCCGGGCCGGAGGTCCGCTGGGGCGCGCAGGGAACGGCGCTGAACGCGCTGCTGGGCGTGTCGGTGACGCGGGGGAACGTCTCGGCGGACCTGTCGCACGCGCAGCCGCTGCTGGGCGGGGATGATCCGCTGACGCGGCTGGGCGTGTCGTACGCGCTGAGTGCCACGACGGCCGTGACGGCGCGCGTGCAGCGCGGCGGGCCGGACGGCGCGCTCAGCGGCGAGGTGGGCGTCAGTCAGAAGTTGGGGACCAGCAACCTGAATGTCACGTACCAGCTGCCCGGCGTGAGCGGGCAGAGCAGCCGCGCACGCTTCGGGGTGAACACGCCCCTGGTGTTCAGCCCGAACCTGAGTGCCACGCTGAGCGCGTCGCTGCTGCGGGACCTGGACCGGGGGGTGAACACGGCCGGGGCGGGCTTCACGGTGAACTACCGCCGCGCGGGCCTGAGCGGCACGCTGGGCGTGGACGGCACGCGCGGCGAGGGCGGCGCGCGCGTGACGGTACGGGGCGGCGTGAGCGGCACCGTGAAGACGCACGTGCTCAGCGTGGACGGCAGCCTTCAGGTGCGGCCCGAGCTGGGTGGGCAGCTGAACGTCAGTCACGCGTGGCGTTCGGACCGCGCGGCGCTGCTGCAGTACCACCGCTTCAGCAGCCTGGGCGCCGACCCGACCCTGGAGGGCGAGGTCGCGCTGCACGTCGACCTGCCGCGCGCCGGGGGCCGTCCGGGCCTGACGCTGCAGCCGTCGGTGGCGTACCAGCTGCCCACGCGGCGCCGCGAGGACCTGACGGGGCAGCTGGGCCTGAGCGTCACGGTGCCGCTGGACGGGCGGTTCAGTGTGGGGGTCAGCGGGTTCCTGATCGGCCAGCCGGGCCGGGAGCAGTACGCGGCGACGCTGGGCGCGGACGTGCGCGTGCGCGTCAACGAGAACCTGCGCGTGGTGGGGGGCTACACCCTGAACGTGGCGGGGGCGGATCTGGCGGGCCTGACGCCCGGGGCGGGCGGCGGCTTCTTCGTGCGCGCCGACCTGTTCGGAGGACGATGATGCGGGGCATGGACGGACTCCTGAACGGCAGGCAGAGGTGGTGGCGGGCCCTGCTGCTGCTGGCGGCACTTCTCGCGGCCCTGCTGGGCGCGGCGCGGGCCGGGTCATGCGCGGCCGTGGCGTGCGTGAGTGCCGGGCCGCGCCTGGTGAGCGTGAATTCGGCGCAGAGTGCGATTCTCAATCCGCTGATCGGGGGGCTGCTGGGCGGGAACGTCACCCTGAGCGTGCTGGACTGGAACGCGGTGGCGGCCACGGACCTGCGCCTGGGGCTGTTCCTGGACGCACTGCGGGTGCAGGCGGGCGTGGCGACGGTGGAGGGGGCCCTGACGACCGGCATGAGTGTTGCGGGTGTCCTGGAGGCCGCGGCCGTCGCGGCCGAGGCGGACGGCAACACGGCCGGAGCGGGTGCGCTGCGGGCGCTGAAGGCGCAGGTGGCGGGCCTGACGGGCACCGTCGCGCTGGGGGACCTGCTGAAACTGAACTTTCCCAGCGGGGCGTTCGCGGACGCGCGGCTCAATGCGCTGAATCTCGTGACGGGCGGCGCGCAGCTGTTCAACCAGCGTAACGCCGTGACGACCGGCAGCAGTCCCGTGACGCTCAACGGGGTCAGCGTGAACCTTAGCGGGCTGGGCCTGGGGGTGGGCGCCGCCACGCCGACCGTGCAGCTGTTCGTGCAGGTCGTCGAACCGCCGGTGTACGTGTGCGGCGAGCAGGGCAGCACGTTCCACACGGCGGCGGTGCGCGTGAAGCTGAACGTGAACCTGAACGGCCTGACCGTGAACGTGCTGGGCCTGTCGAATGCGACTGTCGCCCTGACGAACCTGACCCTGTACCTGGAGGTCGCGCGGGCCACCGGCACGCTGGATCTCGTGAACGCCGTGTCGCAGGCGCTGACGCTGAAGGCCACGCCGGGCCTGGCGCGGCTGGGCCTGGGGCAGATCAGTGACGCCGTGTTCTTCGACCGGGGGCGCACGGCGCCCATGACGCTGCCCGCGTACGCGAAGATCGGCGCGGTTACCGCGAACCTGGGCCTGGTGCTGGGCACCGTGAACCTGGATGTCGAGGCCCGCAGTCTGGCGGACGGCACGTACCCGCTGGAGAGCGTCAGCGCGGCGCCGCCGTACCCGCAGGCGGTGACGGTGGGCAGTTCCAGCGCCGCGATTCCCACGCTGGTGGGGACGCTCGTCACGAACCTCGACGTGCGCCTGACGCCCGCGCCCCTCCAGGCGGTGCTGGACGTTCTGCTGGCCCCGGTGAAGACGACGGTGGGCACCGCGCTGCAACCGACGCTGGTGGCCGTGCTGCAGGCCAGCGTGGATCAGGTGCTGCGCCTGCTGGGCATCGGGATCGGCGAGGCGGTGTTCACCGTGAACAGCGTCTCGAACGGGTGCCGCGTGACCGCGCGGGTGTACCGCGACGCGGAACCGGACGGCGCGCCCGGCGCGGCCGAGACCTGGGACGGGCCGGGCACGCGGGTCAATCTCGTGTCCGGCGCCAGTGCGCGGCAGTCGGTGGCGGTCCCGGCGGGGGCAGGCACGGCGGAGCTGGGCGTTCCGGAGGGGACACATACCCTGATCGTCGCGGGCGGCGCGGCGGGCGTGGCGGCGCAGGCGCCGGCCGGGTGGGTGTTCGTGAATCCGGTGGGGGGCAGCGTGACCCTGACGGTGGCGGCGGGGACGGCCAGCGTCACGGACCCCACGTTCGGGCTGTTCGAGGGGGACCGCGTGGACGGCACGCTGTTCCGCGACGACGGCTTCGGGGGCGGCGCGGCGCATGACGCGGCGGCGCAGCCGTCCGAGCCGCGCGTGGCGGGCCGCAGCGTGACCGTGACCGGCAGCGGCGGCGCGAGGAGCGCCACGACCGCCGCGGACGGGTCGTTCACGCTGTTCGTGCCGGGGGGGTGGACGGGCGTCACGCTGGACTTCACGGGCGCCGAGACCGTCACGGGCGTGCGGGTGGGCGGCGCGGCGACCCTGGCGACCGATGCGCTGGGCAGCGGGGTGAGGCCGGCGGCCCTGCCGGTCCCGGCGGGCGCGGCGCGCGTGGTGACGCTGGGCGTCACGGGCCGCCCGGCGCTGAGTCCGGACCGGTCCGGGCGCAGCATCGCGCCGGGCACGCTGCGGTACCTGCACGTCCTGGATCCGGGGTCGGTGGGCACGCTGAGCTTCACGAAGACCGGCGCGTTCGGGCGGGCGTTCTACCTGGACAGCGACTGTGACGGCGCGGTGGGGGCCGCCGAGCGCACACCGCTGACGACCGTGACGGTCGGGGACAGCTGGCCGCGCGCGGCGGACGGCGCCCTGCGAAGCTGCGCGCTGGAGGTCGAGGTGAGCGTCCCCGCGAACGCCGCGTCTGGCGCGACCGAGGCGGCCACCGTGACGGCGCAGCTGGCCTGGGCGGGCAGCGCGGTGACGGACAGCGCCGCCGTGACGGACACCACGACGGTCAGTCCGCCTGCGGCGATCACGAAGACGGTGGAGAACCTCACGGGCGCGCCGGGCGTGGTGGGCACGGCGGCGCTGGCGCGCCCGGGCGACCGGCTGCGCTACTGCCTGAACGTCACGAATCCCGCGCTGGACAGCGTGACGGACCTGACGGTCAGTGACACGCTGACGGGTGCGGCCGGGTACGAGCCGGGCAGCCTGACGCTGGACGGGGTCGCCCTGAGCGACGCGGCCGACACGGACGCCGGGAGCGTGAGTGGCCGGACGGTCACGGTGACGCTGGCGACCCTGGCGGCCGGTCAGACCCGGCAGGTGTGTTTCGAGGTGACGGTCCCCTGAGCCCCGGCGGGAGGGGGCCCGTACGGGCGTGTGTGGCCGCCGCCCCTCCCGCCCGCCCTCAGGAGCTGCGGCGACGGCGCGCAGCAGACCGGTTGCGCCCCAGTGGCTCGTGTCCCAGAGGCGTCCTGCGTGTGGCACTGGCGCCTCTGCTGTGTGGTGTGCGGGCCCGTGCGGCCAGCGCCGCGGAGGCGCTGCGTGCTGTGGGCCGGGGCTCGTGGCGGGTGGGTCAGGACATTCGTCTCATCATTAATCCAAGCGGTTTACTTAGGATTACGGGGATGAAACGCACCCTGCTCGCCGTCACCGCCCTGCTGCTCACCGGCACCAGCCTCGCGCAGACCAAGACCCTGACCGTGTACTCCGGCCGCGCCAAGACCTTCGTGGACCCGGTCGTGCAGCAGTTCGAGCGTCAGACCGGCATCAAGGTGAACGTCCGCTACGGCACCGACGCGCAGCTCGTCGCCGCCCTGCGCGAGGAAGGCAGCCGCAGCCCCGCCGACGTGTACTGGGGCAACTCGGTGGGCGCGCTGGGCGAACTGGCCGAGGAAGGCAAGTTCAGCAAGCTGGGCGCGGCCCTGACCCGCAACGTCAGCGACGACTACCTGCCCGACAGCCGCACCTGGCTGCCCACCACCGTCCGCTTCCGCACGCTGGCCTACAACACCAGCAAGATCAAGCCGGACCAGCTGCCCGACTCGATCATGGACCTCCCCAAGATGACCAGCCTCAAGGGCCGCATCGGCTGGACCGTCAGCTACCCCAGCTTCCAGGATTTCCTGGGCGTGATGATCGCGCAGCAGGGCGAGCAGAAGACCCGCGCCTGGATCGAGGGCATGAAGGCCCTGCAGCCCAAGGACTACAAGACCAGCAACGTGGGCATGCTCGAGGCGATGCGCGCCGGTGAGATCGACGTGGCCCTGACCAACCACTACTACATCCAGCGCGTGAACCGCCTGAACTACCCGATCGACACGTACTTCTTCAAGAACGGCGACATCGGCAACCTGGGCAACGCCACGGGCGCGGGCATCCTGAAGACCAGCAAGAACCAGGGCAATGCTGCGCGCTTCCTGAGCGCCCTGGTCGCCAAGGACGCCCAGACGTTCTTCCTGAGCGTGAACTTCGAGTACCCCGTGATCGGCAACATCCTACAGCCCACGACCATGCTCCCCTACGCGGACGTGATCAAGCGCAGCCCCAAGGTGGACCCCACCGTCATGCCGAAGAACATCGAGAAGGCGCAGAAGCTCCTGCGTGACGCCGGACTGCTGTAAGCCCCTCCGGTCAGGCCGCCGCCCCGCTTGGCAGGGGTGGCGGCCTGCTCATGCTCCGGGGACACCCGACCCGAAACCCGAGTAAACCGCTCTGCTATCGTGACGGGGCTGCCCGCGTGGACGCACCACACCCCCAGCCATCCCCATGACCCGACGACGCCCGCCCCTCGCCCTGCTGCTGCCCGCCCTGCTGACCGTGGCGGGCGTCCTGCTGCCCCTGGCGTACCTTCTGATCCGCGCGCTGGGTGCCGAGGGGACCGAACTGCGCGAGATCGTGTTCCGCCCCCGCAACCTGGAGCTCCTCGCCAACACCCTGCTGCTGACCGGCAGCACGCTGATCACGACCACGCTGGTCGCGTTGCCGCTGGCGTACCTCGCGGCGCGCACCGACCTGCGCCCCCGCCGCGCGCTGATGCTCGCGGGCGTGCTGCCCCTGGCGATTCCCGGGTACGTGGGCGCGTACGCCATGCTCGCCGCGAGCGGCCCCGGCGGCACCATCGAGACGCTGACCGGCATCAACTGGCCCGGCCCGACCGGCTTCTGGGGCGCGCTGGGCATCCTGACGCTGTTCACGTTCCCGTACCTGTTCCTGAACCTGCACGCCGCGCTGCGCGCCCAGGACCCCGCCCTGGAGGACGCCGCCCGCCTGCTGGGCCGCACGCCCGCGCAGACGTTCCGCGAGGTCACGCTGCCGTACCTGCGGCCCGCGTGGCTGTCCGGGGCGCTGCTGATCGCCCTGCACGTCCTGGGGGACTTCAGCGTGGTCAGCCTGATGCGCTATCCCACCTTCAGCGCGGCGATCTACCAGCAGTACACCGCCGCGTACGACCGGGTGTACTCCGCGTGGCTGGCGCTGGGCCTGCTGCTCGTGACCGGCGCGGCCCTGCTGCTCGAGGCGCGGCTGATGCGCGGCCTGCACCTCGCCCGGGTCAGTCCCGGCGGGGCGCGTGAGGTCCGCACCATCCGCCTGGGCCGCGCCCGGCCCCTGGCGTGGGCGTTCGTGGCGGCCCTGACCGGCGCCGCGCTGATCGTCCCGCTGGGCACCATCGGGTACTGGCTGCGCCTGGAAACGAACCCCTTCGCGTGGGCCAGCCTGTGGGACGCCCTGAAGAGCGCGCTGGGCGCGGCCGCCATTGCCGCCGTGACGACCACCGCGCTGGCGTTCCCGCTGGCGTACATCGGCAGCCGCGCGCAGGGCTCCCTGGCGCGCTTCACGGAACGCGCCGCGTACCTCGGGTACGCCACGCCGCCCCTGGCGTTCGCGCTGGCGCTGGTGTTCTTCAGCCTGAAAGTCGCCCCGCCGCTGTACCAGACCTTCCCCCTGCTGATCCTCGCGTACACCCTGCACTTCGTCGCCGAGGCCGTCGGGCCGATCCGCACCAGCTTAAGCAGTGCCACGCCCCGCCTGGAGGAAGCCGCGCGGCTCCTCGGGCAGACCAGCCGGGGCGCGCTGGCCCGCGTCACGCTGCCCCTGATCCGCCCCGGGCTGCTCGTCAGCGCCGCGTTCGTGTTCCTGAGCGTCCTGAAGGAACTCCCGCTGACGCTGCTGCTGGCCCCCATCGGGTTCGAGACGCTGGCCCGCAACGTCTGGGCGTACACCGAGGAAGCGCAGTACGCCGCCGCCGCCCCCTACGCCCTGGCCCTGGCCCTGAGCGGCGCGGTCCTGACCCTGCTCATCCTGCGCCGCGAACACCGCCCCGCTCCCAGACCACCCCGCCCCCCCAAGGAACAGGCATGACCCCGATCCTCCAGCTCGACCACCTCAGCAAACGCTACGCCCCCGGCCACCCGCCGGTCGTGAACGACCTGAACCTCAGCGTCAGCGCCGGGGAACTCCTGACCCTGCTGGGTCCCTCCGGCTGCGGCAAGACCACCACCTTGCGCCTCATCGCGGGCCTGGAACAGCCCGACAGCGGCGACGTCCTCATCGGCGGGCGCAACGTGACCACCCCCTTCGCGCCTCCCGAACGGCGCGGCGTGGGCCTCGTCTTCCAGGACTACGCCCTGTTCCCGCACCTGAGCGTCCTGGGGAACGTCCTGTTCGGCCTCTCGCACCTGCCCCGCGCCCAGCGCCTCCCGCGCGCCCGCGAGACCCTCGCCCTGGTCGGCCTGACCGTCTTCGAGAGCCGCCGCCCGCACGAACTCAGCGGGGGACAACAGCAGCGCGTCGCCCTGGCCCGCGCACTCGCGCCGCGCCCCACCCTGCTGCTGCTGGACGAACCGTTCAGCAACCTCGACGCGCAACTGCGGCACGCCACCCGCCAGGAGATCCGCAGCATCCTGCGCGCGGCGGGCACCACCGCCATCCTCGTCACGCACGACCAGGAAGAGGCGCTGGCGTTCAGCGACCGCATCGTCCTCATGCGCGCCGGACAGGCCGAACAGATCGGCACCCCGCACGACGTGTACACGCAACCCCGCACCGCATTCGTCGCGAACTTCCTGGGCCGCAGCAACCTGCTGTCCGGCACCGCCGACCGCCACATGGCCCGCACCGCCCTGGGCATCATCCCCCTGCAGGAACCCCGCAGCGGCCCCGTCCTCGTCAGCGTCCGCCCCGAACATCTGCGCTTCACCGACGACCCCGCCGCGCCCGAGGTCACCATCCAGGCCCGTGAATTCAAGGGGCACGACATCACGTACACCGTCACCCTCGACGGGAACCGGCAGGAACTCCTCGTGCACGGCCCCAGCGACGACCTGCGCCCCGAAGGCAGCCGCGCCCGCCTGAGCGTCACCCAGCCCGCCCGGCCCGTGCAGTGAGGGGCACGGGCGGGTACAACATGACGTCACCGGTTCTCTGAGCACCGTCACCCGGCCTGCGCCGCACGCCGTCTCCGGCTTGACCGGCGCCGCGAGACACAAAAAAAACACCCGGCACGAAACCGGGTGTTCCTTGGTGGAGGCTTGGGGATTCGAACCCCAGACCCTCCGCTTGCAAAGCGGATGCTCTCCCGCTGAGCTAAGCCCCCTCAGCGCCCGGCAATGTATCAGAGGGGTGCGGTTCTGGCAAGGGGGGGCGGCGTAGGCCGTGCGGCGGAGGCCGGTCGGGATGGGGGCGGGTAGAGTGGCGGGCATGTTCCGTCGCCGTCCTCCTCTGCCGCCGTTTCCGCCGGGTGGGGTGCTGGTGGGGGGCGCGGCGCGTGACTGGTTGCGGGGCGTGGCGGCGAAGGATTTCGACTGGATGGTGCCGGACCCGGCGGGCGCGGCGCACCTGCTGGCGGGCGCGCTGGGTGGGTCGGCGTTCGAGCTGGATGCGGCGCGGGGCTACTGGCGGGTGTCGGCGGCGGGTGGGGTGCAGCATGATCTGGTGCCGCGCCCGGCGGACGTGGAGGAGGATCTGCGGCGACGGGATTTCACGGTGAATGCGCTGGGGGTACTGCCGGGTGGGCGGGTGCTGGACGTGGTGGGCGGGCAGGCGGACCTGCGTGCGCGGCGGCTGCGGATGGTGTCGCGGGGGAATCTGCGCGCGGATCCGCTGCGGGCGTGGCGGGCGGCGCGGTTCGAGCTGACGTTGGGCTTCCGGCTGGAGGACGGGACGGAGGCGGCGGTGCGGGAGGTCGCCTCGGACCTGGCGGCGGGCCGCCTGCCGGTGCCCGCGTGGGAGCGGGTGCGGGATGAGGTGCACGCGCTGCTGCGATCCATGGACGCGGCGCGGGGCGTGAGGCGCCTGGAGGAACTGGGCCTGCTGGCCCTGACTGTGCCGGAGCTGCGCGAGGGGCAGGGCGTGGTGCAGGGCGGCTTTCATCACCTGGACGTGTTCGCGCATGGGGTGGAGGCGCTGCATCAGCTGATCGGGCGCTTCCCGGACGCCCCGGTGCCGCTGCGCTGGGCGGCGCTGCTGCATGACGTGGGCAAACCCCGCACGCTGATGCGGGACGAGTTGACCGGTCGGACGTCGTTCCACGGGCATGACAGGGTCGGGGCGGCCATCACGGCGCAGGTGCTGACGCGCCTGAAACTCCCCGGTGAGGACGTGCGGCACGCCTCGGCGCTGGTGGGCGCGCACATGGTCCCGCTGCCCGCCACCGAGCGGGAGGCGCGGCGCTTCGTGCACCGCCGCCGCGCGCTGCTGACGGACCTGCTGGCGGTGATGCTGGCGGACCGGGAGGCGGCGCGCGGCCCGCTGAGCAGCGAGGCGTCCCGCCGGGCGTACGCGCGCGGCATCGAGCGGGTCCTGGCGGCGCTGGAGGAGCAGCCCAGCGCCCCACCTCCGCTGCTGCGCGGCGAGGAGATCATGGCCCTGCTGGGCGTACCACCCGGCCCCCGCGTGGGCGAGGCGACCCGCGCGCTGGCCGAGGCGACGGCCCTGGGCGAGGTCGGCACTCCCGGAGAGGCCCGCGCGTTCCTGCTGGCCTGGGCCGCCGCGAACTAGCCGGGTGGGGGGCCGTCAGCATTCCGACAGGGCCATGGGGCTATCCTGACCCGGTCATGAACGCGCTTCACCCGGACCACACCCTTGATCCCCGTCCTGTCACGCCGCAGTGGGTGACGGACGCGGTGTTCTACCAGATCTTCCCCGACCGCTTCGCCCGTTCGGGTCGCGTGCGGGGCCTGAACCTCCAGGAGTGGGGGGACACGCCGCACTTCAACCGCTACATGGGCGGCGACCTGTGGGGCGTGGCGGCGAAACTGGACTACATCCAGAGCCTGGGCGTGAACGCCATCTACTTCTGCCCGGTGTTCCAGTCGGCCAGCAACCACCGCTACCACACGCACGACTACTATCAGGTGGACCCCATGCTGGGCGGCAACGAGGCCCTGCGGCACCTGATCGACGAGGCGCACGCGCGCGGCATGCGCGTGGTGCTGGACGGCGTGTTCAATCACGCCAGCCGGGGCTTTTTCCAGTTCAATGACCTGCTGGAGCAGGGCGAGGCGAGCGCGTACCGGGACTGGTTCCATGTGGACGGCTGGCCGCTGCAACCCTACGACGATGCGCGGCCCGCGAACTACGCGGCGTGGTGGGGCAACAGGGCGCTGCCGAAGTTCAACACGGACAACCGCGCGGTGCGGGCGTTCCTGTGGGACGTCGCGGAGCACTGGATCCGTTTCGGGGTGGACGGCTGGCGGCTGGACGTCCCGAACGAGATTGACGACGATTCCTTCTGGCAGGAGTTTCGGCGGCGCGTGAAGGCCATCAACCCGGACGCGTACATCGTCGGGGAGATCTGGGGGGACGCGCACCGCTGGTTGCAGGGCGATCAGTTCGACGCGGTCATGAACTACCACTTCACGCGGCCCTGCCTGGCGTTCTTCGGGGCGCACACGCTCGATCACCCCATGAACGAGCGCAGCGGCACGGGGCGCGTGGACGCGATGGACGCCGCGGCGTTCGCGCAGCGCATGACCGAGGTGACGCGCATGTACCACCCGGACGTGGTGCGCGTGCAGCTGAACCTGCTGGACTCGCACGACACGGCGCGCTTCCTGACCGCCGTGGGCGGGGATCACACGGCGTTCCGGCTGGCGACGGTGTTCCAGATGACGTACGTGGGCACGCCCTGCATCTACTACGGCGATGAGGTGGGCCTGCCCGGCGGCCCGGACCCGGACTGCCGCCGCGCGTTCCCCTGGGACGAGGGCAGCTGGAACCAGGAGACCCTGGCCCTGACCCGCAAGCTGACGGCGGCGCGCCACGCCAGCCCGGCCCTGCAACGTGGGGACTTCCACGTGACGCACGCGCAGGGCGAGCAGCTCGTGTACGCGCGCCGTCACGCGAGCGGCGCGGCGCTGATCGGCCTGAACGCCGGCCGGAAGGACGCGCACCTGCCGTTCACGGGCGTCACGCCCGGCGATTACCGCGACGTCCTAACGGGCCGCACCGTCCACCTGACCGGCGACACGCCCCTGAGCGTGCCCGCGCGCGGCGCGCTGGTGCTGGTCCCTCTGGCGTAAACCGCAGGCCGGGCGTGGGAGGCAGCGGGCGCGTGCGCTCTGCCGCCCACGCCCGACTTCCCAGTTACAGCAGGATCACGTCCACATCGTCTCCGGCCTGCACGGCCTGCCCTTCGGGGACGATCACCAGGGCGCCCGCGTCACTCAGGGACCGCAGGATGCCGCTGCCCTGCTGGCCGTAGTCGCGGACCTGCCCGCCGTCGACCACGCCGCGCCAGAAGGCTGTCTTGTCGGGCAGGGCGCGGAAGGGCGTGGCGGCGCGCAGGCGCAGCGTCTGCGGGGGCTGACCGGTCAGGGCGGGCCGCACGATCACGTGGAACACCACGAGGCTGCTGACCGGGTTGCCGGGCAGGCCGAAGACGGGCAGGCCGTTCCAGCCGCCCAGAATGGCGGGTCCGCCGGGACGCATGCGGACCTTCCAGAAGCTCACGCGGCCCTGTTCGACCAGCAGGTCCCGCATGAAGTCGTATTTGCCCATGCTGACGCCGCCGCTGGTGAGCAGCACGTCCGCGCCGCCCGCCGCGTCGATGGCCGCCTGGAGGGCCTTCGGGCTGTCGGGCGCGTGCCCCAGCGGCAGCACCTCGCATCCGGCTTCCAGCAGCATGGCGTGCAGGCCGACGCTGTTGCTGTCGTATACCTGCCCCGCCGTGAGGGGCTGGCCGGGCGGGACGACCTCGTCCCCGGTGGAGAGCAGCGCGACCCGCAGGCGGCGCTGCACGCTCAGCTGCGCGTGCCCCAGGGCCGCCGCCAGCGCCAGCCGGGGGGCCGTGAGGTGTTGCCCGGCGTGCAGGACGACCTCGCCCGCGCGGAAGTCGCCGCCTTCAACGCGGACGTCGGCGGGACTGGCGGGGCGGCGCAGGAGCACCCCGTCCGGCCCGTCGTCGGTCAGCTGCTCGACCGGGCAGATGGCGTCCGCGCCCGCCGGGAGGGGCGCGCCGGTGTAGATCCGCACGCACTCCCCCGCGCCGACCGTGCCGCCGAACGCGGCCCCGGCGCGGCTCTCGCCGATCACGCGCAGGCGCGCCGGGGCGTCCGCGGAGGCGCCCAGCGTATCGGCCTCGCGGGCGGCGATGCCGTCCAGGGCGCTCTCGGTGGCGCTGGGGTGGCTGACCAGGGCGGGCACGTCCGCGGCCAGGGTACGGCCGTACGCCTGCGCGAGCGGCACCGTCTCGGCCGTCCGGGCGGGCAGCAGGGCGGTCAGGTGGGTGCGGGCGTCGTCCACGCTGACGTGCATGGGGAAGGTCGGGGCGGTCATGAAGGCAGGATAGGCGCGCGGCGCACGCGGCGCAGCCCCGGCCCGTCTAGCCTGAATGAATCATGGTGCGTTGGAGGCGGGCCCTGTGGGCGATCCTGGGTGGCGCGGCGCTGTTCGCGCTGGGCCTGAGCGGCCTCTGGCTGGCCGGGTGGTGGCCGGGTCGGGAGGCGGCCCGGCCGCCCGCGCCGCGTGTGGAGGCACCGCTCGCGCCGCCAGGGGCGTCCGCACCGGAGGTCCCGGCCGCCCCTGCGGTCCAAGCCCCCCCTGAGATTCAGGAGCCGTCCGCGCCCACGGACCTCGCCGGGGTGCGGCAGGACCCTCTGGGCACGGTCCCCCCCGCCCCGGCCACAGAGGAGCAGACGCCAGAGGAGCAGACGCCGCGCGCCTCCGCCCAGTCGGCGCCGGACACGCCGGAACCGCTGCTCGCTCCACCAGCGGCGGCCCCACCAGAGTCGGCGGGTGCCCGGACCTCTCCCCTGCTGGCGGGACTGAACCGGGTGCGGGCCCGCGCCGGACTCCCGACCGTGACGGCCGAGGTGGCGTGGCAGGCGGGCTGCGCGGGGCACGCGCGGTACCTCGTGAGGGAGGACCGCGCCGAGCACCGTCAGGACCCCGCCAGTCCGTTCCGGTCCGCGGCGGGCGAGACCTGCGCGCCAGGGCACTACTTCGTGTCGAGCCGCGCGGAGTCCGGGCCCGATCGGGCGCTGACGTACTGGGTGGGAGGCGCGTTCCACCTGCCGCAGCTGATCGATCCGCGGCTGACCCGCGTGGCGTCGGGGGTGGCGCACGACGCGGCCGGGGCCTTCCAGTCGGCGGTGGTGCTGGATGTCCGGCGCGGCCTGACGGGGGCGGGGCGGTACCCGGTGCGGTACCCGGGGCCGGGGCAGGCGGCGCCCAGCCTGCGGGCCGCGACAGGCGAGTGGCCGGACGCGCTGGCCGGGTGCCCCACGGTGGCGGCGCGGGGCGCCCCGGTCGCGTTGCTGCTCGGCCCCGGGCGGGCGGGCGAGGTGACCGGCGTGACGCTGCGCGTGAACGGTCAGGCGGTGGGCGCGTGCCTGCTCACGGCGTCCACCTTCACGGGGGCGAACGAGGCCGAGACGCGCGTGGGCCGGGGCGTGCTCGCGGCGCAGGGGGCGGCGCTGGCCCTGCCCGACATGCCGCTGCCGGTCGGGGCGGGCGTGCAGGTCAGCTTCGAGACGGCGCGCGGGCCGGTGGCGTGGTCGTTCCGCACGCAACCGTGACCGTCAGGAGACCGCGACCTGCGGGTCCCGGGGTACACTCCTGAGTGGCGAGCACGCCTCTCGCGCCCACCTGATCTCGGTGGGGCCGCGAAACGGAGACCCCATGAACATCACCCAGGACAAGGTTGTCGAACTCGACTACACACTCACCGTGAACGGCGAGGTCATCGACCAGAGCGAACCCGGCGAGCCGCTGGTGTACCTGCAGGGCCACAGCAACATCATTCCCGGACTGGAGCGCGCCCTGGAAGGCAAGGCCGTCGGGGACGAGCTGCAGGTGACCGTGCAGCCCGAGGACGGCTACGGCGAGCGGGACGAGGAGAACGTCGAGGAACTGTCCCGCGAGGACTTCGAGGACGACATCGAGGTCGGCGCGACGTACTACGCGCAGGCCGAGGACGGCAGCGTCATCCCCTTCACCGTGATGGACGTCAGCGGCGACACCGTGAAGGTGGACTTCAACCCGCCCCTGGCCGGGATGGTCCTGAACTTCGACGTGAAGGTCCTGAACGTCCGTGACGCCACGCCCGAGGAACTCGACCACGGGCACGCGCACAGCGACGGCGACCACGACCACGAGTAACCCCTGACCGGGCAGCGCCGCCCCTCCATTCCGGGGGGGCGGCGCCGCTTCAGTCTTTCACTCCTGATCGTCGTAGAGATGCAGGAGCATGGCCTCCGGGTCCCCGCCCGGGTGGTGGTGCCGGGCGACCAGCCTCGCCACGCGGGGCCGCGCGCCCGCGTGTGCCAGGAGCCGCGCGCCGAGTTCCGGGTGGTGTGCGCGGATGCCGATTGCCCCGACGGGCGGCAGCACGCGGGACAGCCGGTTGGGAATCAGCCCGACCAGCACGCGTTCCCACAGGGAGTAAGGGCGCAGGCTCTTGCCGCAGTCGTGCAGCAGCGCTGCGGCGACGAGTTCGGGGTCGGCGTGCGGGTGGTCGCGCAGCAGGTGCCGGGTGACGCGGCAGGCGTGCTCGCGGTCACGGGGGTCCATGGCGCGGTACACGACCTGCTCGGCGGGGGTGAGCAGGTGCTCGGCCCAGGGGTCGTCGGGGTGGGCGTCCTCGGCGTTCACGCTGCGCAGCAGGCGGCAGGCCTTGGCTGCGTACCCGTTGGCCTTGCGGCGGAGTCGGGCGAGAAGGGAACGGCGCGGCATGCGCTGAGCATAGTACGGATGCGGGCGCCCCCGGTTTTAGAGAACTCTGGTCAACGGAGCGGGACGCCCCGGGGGATCCCAGAGCGTCCCGGCGGGGCGACGATCAGTCGGCGGCGGTCTCGGTTTCGAGTTCCAGGGCGGCCAGGGCGCGTTCGGCGCTCATGGCGGCGCGGGTGCCGGCGCCAACCGACGTGCCCAGCTGGCGGTAGATGTAGTCGCTGACGTCCCCGGCGGCAAACAGCATCGGGACGCTGGTGTAGATCTCGTCCGTGACGTCCACGTACCCGTCGGGGCGCAGCTTGACGGTCTCCTTGACGAATTCGGTGTTGGGCGTGTGGCCGATGAAGATGAACACGCCGTCAGTGCTCATGTCGCTCTCCTCGCCGGTCTTGAGGTTCTTCAGGCGCACGCCGGTGACGGTGTCCTCACCCTTGATCTCCTCGACGGCGGTGTCCCAGATGAATTTCATCTTGGGGTTCGCGAACGCGCGGGCCTGGGCGACCTTGTTGGCGCGCAGGGTGTCGCGGCGGTGGATCAGGGTGACCTCGTCGGCGAACTTGGTCAGGAACAGCCCTTCCTCGACGGCGGCGTCCCCGCCGCCCACCACGACGACCTTCTTGCCGCGGTAGAAGAAGCCGTCGCAGGTGGCGCAGGTGCTGACGCCCTTGCCCCAGAAGTGCTCCTCGCCGGGCACATACAGGCGTTTGGGGTTCGCGCCGGTGGCAAGGATGACGGCCTTGGCGCGGTAGGTGCCGCTGTAGCCGGTGACCGTGAAGGGGTAAGCGTGTTCGCGGTCGTCGCCTGCGCGGGTGATGCTCTGGACCTCGTCCATCTCGATGACGCCGCCGAACTTCTCGGCCTGCTGCTGCATGCGGCTGGCGAGTTCCATGCCGCTGATGGGTTCGGGGAAGCCGGGGTAGTTCTCGACTTCCTCGGTCTGGGCGATCTGCCCGCCGGGGAGGCCCTTTTCGAGGATCAGGGTGCTGAGGCTGGCGCGGCCGGTGTAGATCGCGGCGGTGAGGCCGGCGGGGCCGCCGCCGACGATGACCACGTCGTAGTTCTGGGTGTTGCCCGTCATGGGTGAAGCGTACCACCGGGCACGATTGGGGATGGTCAGCCACGCACAGTTTATTTTTTAAAGCATTGCCTGGACAGGCAGGCGGCCCGGGCAGGACAGCAGGCATCCGCCCACCCACCTCCCACAGGCCACCGGACCGCTCCGCTCAGCGCGCGGCGTCCACGGCGAACTCCGCACCGGACTGCAGGCTCAGCAGGCGCGCCACGTTCACGGGGAATACCGCCGTGCGCCCCGCCACGCCCAGTTCCACGCCGCGCGCCGCGCCGGACACCAGCCGCACCTGCGCGCCCGGCAGGTCCGCCAGGGCCGCCAGCGGCACGAACGCCACCCGGTCGAACAACCGCACCGTGACCGGCAGGTTCTGGGCCTGCACCCGCAGCGTCGCGGTCCGCACCGTCACGGTCCGCACCGTCAGGCCCAGCGCCCCGGCCGCCTCGGTCAGCGGCAGGAACAGCTGCCCGTCCGCCACGCGCGCCTTCTGCCCCGCCGCCGCCGCGAACTGCTCCGGCGTCAACGCGGGCTGCGCAGGCTGGGCTGGTTGCGTCGGGGTCGTGGGCTGGGCGGGCGCGGCGGGCTGCGTCGGGGTCGTGGGCTGCGCCGGCCGGGTCGGCTGGGCCGGTTGGGTGGGCTGCGGGGGCCGCGCGGGCTGCGCCGGGGCCGTCGCGACCGGCGTGGCCGGCTTCAGGGCCGCCACGACCGCGCTGGCCGCCGCGCGGCGCGCCTGCGTCTGCGCCTGCAACTCAATCGGCGTGGGCACGCGCCCCACCGGGTTCGGCGCGCCGTGGAAGGTCGTCCAGGGGCCCACCGCCAGCGGCCGCTGCTTCTGCACGATGTTCAGGCCGCCGCCGTCCGTCACGAAGTACAGGCTGCCCTGATCGCTGACACTCAGCCCCGTGTCGATCTTCTTGCCCGTCTTGATCTGCCACAGTGCCTGCCCGGCCTTCCCGATGGCATGCACGGTGCCGCTCAGGTCCGGGACGATCACGGACCCGTCACTGAGTTCCACGGCGCTGCCCGCAATTCCGGCCCCGGCGCGGTACGTCCACTCGGTCTCGCCGCTGGTGTTCACGGCGTACACGCTGCCGTCGTAACTGCCCACCACGACCAGACCGCCGCTCGTGATGATCGGGCTGGCGTTCACGAACAGCCCGGTCAGGACTGTCCACTTCGGCTGCCCGTCCGGGCTGACCGCGTGAATGCGGCGGTCACTGCTGCCGAAGTACACGCTGCCGTCCGGTCCGACGGCCGGAGAGCTGAACACCAGTGACCCGGCCGCGTACGTCCATTTCAGCTGGCCGTCGGGCGTCAGGGCGTGCACGCGGTTGTTCTGCGCGCCGAAGTAGATTGTGCCGTCCGGGCCGATCGCGGGGCTGCTGAACACGGGCGCACCCACCTTGAACGTCCACAGGGTCTTCCCGGCAGGGCTCAGCGCGTGAATGGTGCCGCCCGCCGTGGCGACGATCACGCTGCCGTCGATGCGCAGCGCGGGCGTGGCGAAGATGTCCCCGTCGAGTTTCAGTTTCCACAGCAGCTTCCCGGCGGGGTCAAGGGCGTACACGGTGTCGTCGTAGGACGCCGCGATGGTCACGCCCTGCGGCGTCACAACCGGGTACGCGCGGCCGATGTCGCCCACCGGGAACGCCCACCGCGAGCTGCCGGTGGCGTCGGTACGGTGAATTTTGACATCCGACCCGACGAACGTGAGATCGCCGTTCCCGGAGACCGTCACGCCAGACATGACGCGCAGTTCCTTGAAGATGTCCACCTTCGGCGCGGTGAACTGAGGGGCGGGTGAAGGCGTGGATTGCGCACTGGCAGAGGAAAAACCGGCCAGAGTCATCAGAAGGACAGCGGGGAAAACGGAGGTTGTTCTCATGTTGGATTGGGCTCCTTTACACACTCTTTACGGTGCTGTTCGCGGCGTGGACGAGCCCCAGGGTAGAGCCTAAGATGCGAACTGTTATGAAGAAGATTCTCATGCTGACCGCGTTCGCGCTGACCGGCCTCGCCGCCGCGCAGGACACCACCACGACCACCACCGAGACCACCACGACCACGACGACCGTCGCGGAACCCGTGAATGCCCCGGCGATGATGAGCGCGGGCGACAACTTCGCCAAGGCGCAGGAGTACGCTGTGCAGGCCGACGTGGCCTACCCCGTGCCCTTCTACGACCGCACGCTGTGGAAGGCCGCCGTGGACCACGCCTACTACGCCGCCAGTATGGAAGCCGGCAACCGCGACTACAACGCGTACCTGGCGCAGCTGTACACCAAGACCCAGTGGTGGATCAACGCGTACAACGCCTGGACCCGCCTGGGCGACCTGACCGACCAGGAGAAGCAGTGGGCCTCCCTGAGCGCCGCCAAACTCGCCTACCTCGCGCTGCAGCGCGGTGACCAGACCATGGCCCGCATGTACGTCGAGAAGGGCATGGCCTGGGCTGACAGCGCCAGCCTCCAGGCCATCATGAAGCGCCTGCAGTAAGTCGCCCAGCACAGCATGAGAGCGGGAGGCCCGGCGTGGCCTCCCCTTTCACTGGCCGGGGCAGCGGTCCACAGGAATGCCACGCGCAAGGCGGGACGCTGGGGGTCACACCCACCGCGTCCCGCCTTCTGCGTGCAGGTGAACTACTGCAGCGTGCGCAGGGTCTCGCGCATGATCTCCAGGCCCGTGGCGGCCTCCTCGCGGGTCAGGATCAGCGGTGGGGAGATGCGGATCACCGCTTCACCGCAGTCGAGGTTCAGCAGGCCCCGCTCGAACATCGCCATGCTCGCCCGGTCCCGCAGCGCCCCGTCCGGGCTGCCGTCCGGCTTCACGAATTCCAGACCGATGAACAACCCCGCCCCGCGCACGTCCCCGAGGAAAGGGAATTCCGCCTGCATCTTCTTCAGCTCGGTCATGATGAACTCGCCCACCTGCGCGGCGTTGTCCATCAGGTTCGCGCCGCAGCCCGGGTGCTGCACCTTGCCTTCCAGCAGGTCCAGCGTCGAGTGCGCCGCCGCCGCCGCCACCGGGTTCCCCCCGTACGTGCTGCCGTGCGACCCGACCGGCCACGTCATGACGCTCTCCTTGGCCAGCAGCGCACCCAGCGGCATGCCCGACGCGATGCCCTTCGCAGACGTGATGATGTCCGGCTGCACGTCAAAGTGCTGGAAGCTGAACATCTTCCCGGTGCGGCCCATCCCGGCCTGCACCTCATCGAAGATCAGCATGATGCCGTACTTGTCACACAGCGCCCGCAGGCCCGGCAGGAAGTCCGCCGGAGGCACGATGTACCCGCCCTCGCCCTGCATGGGCTCCACGATGATCGCCGCGACCTCATCGGCCGGCAGGATGCCCACGAACAGGCTCTCGATGTGCTCCAGCACCGCCTGACCGCACGTCTCGGCCGTGCTGCCCAGCGGCGGACGGAACGGATTCGGGTACGGCACGTGCGACACGGCGGGCAGCAGCGGGCCGAAGCCACGCTTGTACTTCGTCTTGCTGCCCGTCAGCGTGATCGCTCCATACGTGCGGCCGTGGAAGCTACCCATCGTCGAGATGATGTGCTGACGCCCCGTGTGGTTGCGCGCCAGCTTCACGGCCGCCTCGACCGCCTCTGCGCCGCTGTTGCTGAAGAACACGCGCCACTTCTCGCCCGGCTTCTCGACATGCTTCACCAGCCGCTCGGCGAGGCTGGTCGTGATCTCCTGCGGGTAATCGGTCAGGCACACGTGAGTGAACTTCGTGATCTGCTCCTGCACTGCCTGCACTACGTGCGGATGCGCGTGCCCGGTCGTGCTCACCGCGATCCCCGCGAAGAAATCCAGCATGGTGTTGCCGTCCACGTCGGTCAGCCACACGCCCTCACCGTGGTCCGGCACGAACGGGTACGGACGCATGTAGGACGTCGAGAGGTGCTGGCTGTCGCGCTCCATGATCGAAGCGGTCTTCGGGCCGGGCAGAGCGGTTTTCAGTTCAGGCTGACGGGGTTTAGCAAGGGTGGTCATGGATGTTCTCCTGGGAGGAGGGCCGGCAGAGTCGCGGGCGACCCCTCCGCCCCTTCGGGGCACCTCCCCTCAAGGGGAGGCTGGTGTTCTCTGGCTCCACTTGGCTCGTAGAGCCCGCAGGGAGGGGAGCTGGCCGCGCAGCGGACTGAAGGGTCGCCTTTCGCTCAGTCGCCGCTGATGGTCTGGGGTTCGCTCTGGACGGGCTGGGGCGCGTCGATCATGCCGTCTGGCGCGGTGTCGGTCGCGGCGCCGATGCCGTGGGCAGCCCATTTGTCTTCGCGGCTGTTCAGGCGGTGCTGGGTGGCGCCGGGGCGGTGGCGGGATTCGGCGAATTCCTTGGGTTCGATGCTGATGCGTTCGCCTTCCATGAGGCCGAAGATGCCGCTCTGGCCGGGTTCCTTGCGCTGCCAGTCTGTGGGGACGAGCATGTCGGGGCCGGTGTAGTCGGTGGGTTCGCTGTACGCGGCGATGTAGCCTTCGAAGTTGCGCAGGATGAGCTTCTCGGGGCTGTGGCTCAGGACGTAGTTGGGCGCGACGGGAATCTTGCCGCCGCCGCCGGGGGCGTCCACAACGTAGGTGGGCACCGAGTAGCCGCTGGTGTGGCCGCGGAGGCTTTCCATGATTTCCAGGCCCTTGCTGACGGTGGTGCGCAGGTGCCCGGCGCCGTGCACGAGGTCGCACTGGTAGATGTAGTAGGGGCGGACGCGGATCTTGACGAGTTCGCGCACGAGTTTCTGCATGATGACGGGGTGGTCGTTCACGCCGCGCAGCAGCACGCTCTGGTTGCCCAGGGGCACGCCGGCGCGGGTGAGGCGGTCGCAGGCGTCGGCGACTTCCGGGGTGATTTCCTTGGGGTGGTTGACGTGGATGTTCATCCACACGGGGTGGTTCTCCGCGAGGACGTCGCAGAGTTCCTGCGTGACGCGCATGGGCATGAACACGGGGACGCGGGTGCCGATGCGGATGATCTCGATGTGCTCGATCTTGCGCAGTTCCGCGAGCAGGCGGCCCAGGACTTTCGGGGCCAGGGTGAGGGGGTCACCACCGGACAGCAGGACGTCGCGCACCTGGGGAGTGTTGCGCAGGTAGTTCAGCTGCTGCTCGTACTCGGCGGGGTTGAAGGTCTCGGTGGGGTCACCCACGATGCGGCTGCGGGTGCAGTAGCGGCAGTAGCTGGCGCACTGCGTGGTGACGAGCATCAGCACGCGGTCCGGGTAGCGGTGCACGAGGCCGGGGACGGGACTGTGCTTGTCCTCCGCCAGGGAGTCTTCCATCATGCTCGTGAACGGCTGGAGTTCTTCCTCGGTGGGAATCACCTGGCGCCTGACGGGGCAGGTGGGGTCGTCCCGGTCCATCAGCGAGGCGAAGTACGGGGTGATGTCCAGGCGGAAGATGCCCTCCGCGCTGGCGCCCTTCCGTTCGCTGTCGGTCAGGGTGAGGACTTCCTCAAGTTCGGCGACGCTGTTGATGCGGTTTTTCAGCTGCCACTTCCAGTCGTACCACTGCTCGTCGGGCACATCGGCCCACTTGTCGGCGCGGTGGTTGCGGGGCAGCATCATCTGGCTGCGAAGGGTGGCCTGCGGGTGAATCGGCATGGGAGAACCTCCGGTGGTGCGGCGTGAACGGGTGAAACTCGGATTGAGTGCACCTTCATTGTCCGTGCCGGGCGGGCCGGATTGGAATGCGCGTCGCCTGTCAGGTGCGCGGGGGTCGCCGCACACCAGCCTCGCAAACGCCACCCCCCACCTTCCAAATGCTAAGGTGGTGTGGATGAGACAGTCCGGCGGCCACCTCGACCCCCTCGACCACCGCATCCTGCAGGAACTCCAGACGGACTCCCGCCTGAGCATGCGAGAGCTGGGCCGCCGCGTCGGCCTGAGCGCCCCCGCCGTCACCGAACGCGTCCGCCGCCTCGAAGACGCCGGCGTGATCCTCGGCTACGGCATCCGCGTTGCCAGCAAACCCCTGGGGCGCACCATCACCGCGTTCATCGGCGTGCAGGACTCGGGTCGCAACGACCCCACCCTGGTCCGCTGGGCCACCAGGCACGACGGCGTGCTGGAATGCCACAGCGTCACCGGGGACAACTCCTGCATCCTGAAAGTCGCCGTGCCCGACGTCGGCGCGCTGGAGAACATGCTGACCGAACTGATCAACATGGGCTTCACCTGCGACACCAGCATCGTCCTCAGCACCCCCCTGGAAGGCAAACTGCTCCTCCCCCCCAAATGAACCGGATCAGAGCGGGTACAGTTCGTCATGACATCCAGATCCACCCGTAAGGCCCAGCCGGACGACGCCTTCAGCGCCGAGGAACGCGCTGCCATGAAGGACCGCGCCCGCGAGGTGCGCGCCTCCCGCCGGGCCAGACCCGCCGCCGACGGTGACGCGGAGGTCCGGGCCAGGATCACCGAACTGCCCGAACCCGAGCGGACCCTGGCCCGGCACCTGCACGACCTGATCCGCGAGGAGAGCCCCGCCCTGACCCCACGCCTGTGGTACGGCATGCCCGCGTACGCGCTGGAGGGGAAGGTCGTGTGCTTCTATCAGGCGGCAGCGAAGTTCAAAACCCGGTACGGCACGCTGGGGTTCAGTGACGCGGCCCGGCTGGACGACGGGGTGATGTGGCCCACGGCGTACGCCCTGACCAGCTGGACTCCGGAGAGCCGCGCGCAGGTGCAGAACCTGATCCTCCGCGCCGTCCGGGAGCGGCAGGGCGGGTAAGCTGCGGTCATGTGGCCTGAGCTGCGGGAGCTGTTCGTGCGGGACCTGGGGAAGCTGATCGCGGAACTGGAGGCGTACCCGGATGACGCGTCGGTGTGGCGGGTGCGGGGGGACATCGTGAATCCGGCGGGGACGCTGGCGCTGCACCTGATCGGGAACCTGTCGCAGTTCGTCGCGGCGGACCTGGGCGGAGTGCCGTTCGTACGGGACCGGGAGGCGGAGTTCGCGCGGCGGGACGTGCCCCGCGCGGAGTTGATCGCGGGGCTGCGGGAGGTGTCGGCGCGGGTGGTGGCGGGCCTGGACGGCCTGGACGAGGCGCGACTGGACGAGGTGAGTGCGCGGCAACTGCCGGGCTTCCCGGAGGGCATGACCACCCGGTACTTCCTGATTCACCTGTACGGGCACCTGAACTGGCATCTGGGGCAGGTGGATTACCACCGCCGGATGCTGGATTGAACGGCTATTTCACCTTGACGTAGGCGCTGTAGGTGCCAACGGACTGCATCCAGAGGATGCGCTGCCCACCGCGTCCGGCTTCGAAGTAGGCGTTGTACACGCGGGGTTTGCCTTCAATGTCGCTGAAGCTGATCTGCCAGCTGCCCTTCATGGCGTGCCTGCCGCTGGATTTGGCGCCGCTGAAGGTCTGCGCGCCGACAACGCCGCTGGCCATGGCGAGACTCCAGCGGTACGTGCCGGTCCCGGTGAACTCGAAGGTCTCGTTGCTGGAGAATCCGGTCGCGCCGGCGCTGAGGCCGGTGAAGGCGTTCACCCACTGCGTGTACCCGCCCGCGTTGCTGCTCCAGGTGCCGGTGAGGTCGCTGGCGGCGACGGCGAAGCGGTTCAGGCCGCGCAGGTTCCGCAGGGGCCGCAGGAGGGTGTCGTCCACGCCGTAGAACTGGGTGGGGTCCAGCCGGTAGGTCTTCAGGAACGTGTCGCGGTCGGGGGTGACGATCTCGATCCAGCCGCTCTCGGCCTGCCGGAACAGCGCGACGTACACCCGCTGCCCGGTCTCCAGGCTGGTGGCGGTCCCGGTGGCGAGGTAGGGCCGTTCGAAGTTCAGGGTGTCGAAGTTCTGCGCGTAGCCCTGGAGGTCGCGGTAGCGGGGCGCGACGAGGGTGTTCCAGGCGTCCCGTAGCGCGGCGTCGGAGTCCGGGTTGTAGCTGGGGCCGCTGGGGTAGTGGAGGCGGACGGTGGTGGTGCCGCGCCGGGCGAGCACCCAGTCCTTCTGCACGACGGACACCCAGCCGTCGTCGAAGGTGGTGGTGTCGAACTTGTAGGTGCTCTTCAGCGGGGTGGTGTTCAGTCCGCCCGGGGCGGGGGCCGCGGTGGTTTTCGAGGCGGTGGGCGAAGGGGCGGGTGGGGTCGGCGTCTGGGCAGTGGGGGCCTTCAGGCGCAGGGTGGTCAGGAACGTGTCGAACTGCTCCAGGCACTGTTCGTCGTTGCCGAGCATCAGCACGCTCGCCGCCTGACTGGCCGCGCTGAAGGTGGCCAGCACGGCCAGGCTGGTGCCGCCCTCGTACGCGAAGGACGCGCCGCCCAGGTGGCTCTGCCACACGCCCACCGGGTCGCCGCCCTCCTCCTCCGGGGCGCCGTCGGGCGCGTAGGGTTTCACGACCAGGGTGTTCCACTCGCTGCGGAAGTCCTGGGTCACGTTCCCGCTGCCCTTCGTGGCGGGGTACAGGTCAAACACGCAGTACTGGCCGCCCGCGGTGCGGCTCAGGCGCGTGATGCCCTTCGTGGTCGTCTGCGTCCAGCCGCTCGGGGGCGTGAAGGTGTACACGTCGAACGTCGCGGCGTGCGCGGTACTCAGGGTGCTCAGGGCCAGCAGGGGCAGGTGGGCGGTGCGGATGCGCATGCGGTGAACCTCCGTCAGTGGGGGCGCGGGCCGGGGGGACCATCAGTATCGCCCACGCGGTCCCCTGGCTCCAGGCCGCCTATCGGGTAGACTGCGGGGCTGATGTCCGACACCGCTGCCCCCACTGCCCTGCCGCCCCAGTCCACCGGGATCACCCTGGTCGTCACCGAACGCGTGCGTCTGTCGAAACTGGACGCGTACGAGGCCTGGGCCCGCCGCCTGCACGCGGTGCAGGCCACCCAGCCGGGCTTCGTGGGCCTGCATGTCCTGCGCGACACGAACGGCCCGGTCGCGGAGTACGTGACCCTGGTCCGGTTCGAGTCCGCGCAGGCGCTGGAGGCGTGGCGGGCCACCCCCGCCTACCGCGAGGCGCTGGCGCAGCTGGACGACTTCACCGCCGACGAGGTCGAGTACCGCGAGGCGCAGGGTCTGGAGGCGTGGTTCGACCGGCCCGCGCGCCTGCCCGCCCCGCCCCTGTGGAAGAACGTCATCGTGGGCATCGTGGGCGTGTACCCGCTGATCATGCTGTTCGCGTGGCTGCTGCGCCCCGTGACCGGCGAGTGGCCCGCGTGGGCCGCCACCCTGGCGACCGCGTCGCTGTCCACGCTGTTCCTGAACTGGCCGGTGCTGCCGTGGCTGTCACGCCTGCTGCGCCCCTGGCTGTACCCCACCCGGCGCGGGTGAGCAGGACAGCGAGGCGGCCCCGGTGTGCACACCGGGGCCGCCTCTTCGTGGTGTCCGTCAGGTCCAGGTGCCGTTCACCTCGCGGACGTGCAGGGTCGGGCCGTCCGCCGCGACGATCACGACACGAGCGCCCTGCGGGGTGTCGGGGCCGGTGGCGCGCCACTCGCTGTCCCCCACCCGCACGCGGCCGGTGCCGTTCACGATGGGTGTGACGACCGTGACGGTCTGCCCCACCAGCCGGTGTGCGCCCCGGTTCACGCGGCCCGCCTCGGGCGAGTCCGGCAGCAGGCGCGTGACGTACCGGCGGCCCAGCGTGACCGCCGCGACGCTCAGCGCGGCGAACAGCAGCAGTTGCGCGGCGACCGGCAGGACCGGCAGCACGAACACCAGCAGGCCCAGCGCGAACGCCGCGAGGGCCAGCCACACGAAGAAGATGCCGGGCGCGGCGACTTCCAGGATCAGCAGCAGGGCGCCCAGCACCCACCAGTGCCAGGACTGCACGCGTTCCAGGGTGGGCAGCCAGTCCATCCGCCTACCCCTTGCGTCCGAAGGCGTCGCGCGCGATCTCCGCGACGCCCTGCAGGCTGCCCAGGATGCTGGTCGCTTCCAGCGGCAGGATCAGGGTCTTCTGGTTGGGGGCGCTGGCGATGTCCTTCAGGGCGTCCACGTAGCGCTGCGCCACGAAGTAGTTGATGGCCTGCACGTTCCCGGCGGCAATCGCGTCACTGACCAGCCGGGTCGCCTCGGCTTCCGCCTGCGCGGCGCGTTCGCGGGCCTCGGCCTCCAGGAACGCCGCCTGCCGCCGCCCCTCGGCGGAGAGGATCTCGGCCTGCTTCTCGCCCTCGGCTTTCAGGATCGCGGCCTGCCGGAAGCCCTCGGCGTCCAGAATGTTGGCGCGTTTCTCGCGTTCGGCCTTCATCTGGCGGGCCATGCTGGCGACCAGATCGGCGGGCGGCTTTATATCTTTGACCTCGATGCGCGTGGCCTTCACGCCCCACGGCTCGGTGGCCTCATCCACGACGGTCAGCAGCCGCGCGTTGATCTGGTCGCGGTTGGACAGCAGTTCGTCGAGGTCCATGCTGCCCATCACGGTGCGGATGTTCGTCATGGTGAGATTCAGGATCGCCTGATTGAGGTTGCTGACCTCGTAGCTGGCCTTGGCGGCGTCGAGTACCTGGTAGAACACCACGCCGTCCACGGTGACCAGGGCGTTGTCCTTGGTGATGACCTCCTGGCTGGGCACGTCGAGCACCTGTTCCATCATGTTCACGCGGCGCCCGATGCGGTCGATGTACGGAATGATGATGTTCAGCCCCGGCTTGAGTGTGCGCTGGAACTTCCCGAAGCGTTCCTGCGTCCACTCGCTGCCCTGCGGCACGCTCTTGACCCCGGCGAACAGCGTGATGATCACCAGCAGCAGCAGGACCATGACGAAAATGGTGAATCCCATGAAATTGCCTCCCTTTACGGGGCAGTACGCGCCCCCACCGGGCCGGGTTCCCAGGGCACGCTGAGCACCCCCAGCAGGGGCAGATCCCGCCACAGCGGGTACGGGTCCACGCCGCGCCGGGCAGCCACGAGCAGGCTGATCACCGTCCCGTGCGCCACGACCGCCACGGTGGGCTGCGGGTTGGCGGCCATGACGGCGTTCACGGCGTTCGAGAAGCGGGTGCGGGCATCCCGCGCGGTCTCCTCGCCGACCACGAGCCGGTCCGGCTGCGCGAAGAACGCGCGGTATTCGGCCTGGAAGTCCGCCGGGTCAGCGTGACAGCGGGCCGTGTAGCGCAGCTGCTCGTGCAGACCGTGCATGGGCCGCAGCGGGATACTCAGGTGATCGGCCAGGGCCTGCGCGGTCGCGTGCGCCTTGGGTTCCAGCGAGCACACGATCACGTCCGGGCGGGGGTCCAGCCGGGCCGCCAGTGCGGGCAGCTCGGTCAGGGCATCCGGGGCGAGCGGCCACTCGTGCGCCGGGACGCCCGCCACGAACTGCGGCTTGCCGTGCTTGATCAGGTGCAGGGTGCGGGGCATGGGTGCAGCAGAGCACGCGCCCTGTCCCACTGGCGTCTGCCGGATCGCGTAGACGCCTCCCCGGCCCGCAGGGCGGCGCGCCGCTAGACTCGCGGGGATGAGTGCGCCGCTGGTGGCCCTGAGGGACGTGGATGTGATCGCGGGTGGGGACACGCGCCTGCGCGGCGTGACGCTGGACGTGCCGCGCGGCGCGGCGCTGCGGCTGTGGGGGCCGAACGGGGGCGGGAAGACGACGCTGCTGCGCCTCCTGGCGGGTGAGGTGGCCCCGGTGCGTGGCGAGCGGGCATACGGCCTGGGGGGCGGGGTGCAGCGGTCGGCGGTGCGGGCGCGGCGGTCGCTGCGGCTGGTCGGCCCGGACGCGGAGACCTTCTACCTGACGCGGGAGTGGGTGCAGACCGTGCAGGACGTGCTGCTGGCGGCGCTGTCCGGCGAGCGTCTGAACCTCTGGGAGGCGACACCGGCGGCGCAGGCGCGCGTGGCGGAGGTCGCGGCCCTGACGGGGCTGGGGGCGCTGCTGGGCCGGGACGTGCGGACGCTGAGTCACGGGCAGCGGCGGCGCGTGATGCTGGGCGCGGCGCTGATGCCCGCACCGGAGCTGCTGCTGCTGGACGAGTTCACGGACGGCCTGAGCCCGCAGGCCCGCGCGGAGCTGGGCGCGCTGATCGCGCGGGTGCACGCGGCGGGGGTGGCGGTGGTGCTCGCCACGCACCGCCCGGAGGAGGCGCCCGGTCTGCCCTGGCGGACCCTGCGGGTGGAGGGGGGCGTGGTGACCGAGGTGGCGCCGCCGGCCCAGGACCTCTCTCCTGCCCTGGTGCTGCCCGGCGCGGCGGGCACAGGAGAGACGCTGGTGCGGGTGCAGGACGCGGTCGTGTATCGGGACGGGCACCGCGCGCTGGGTCCGCTGGACTGGACGTGGCGTTCGGGGGAGCACTGGCTGGTCACCGGCGAGAACGGCAGCGGCAAGAGCACCCTGGCGCGCCTGATTGCTGGGGAACTGCACCCCGCGCTGGGAGGGCGCGTCCGGCGGCCGTTCCTGGGGCGCGACCTGCTGACCGAGCGCCGCGCGCAGATCGGGCTGGTCAGCGCGGAGCTGAGTATCCGGCAGCGGCGGGACTGGACGGGCCGCGAGGTGATCGGCAGTGCCTGGAGCGGCGCGGAAGGCTTCAGCCCCGACCTGACACCCGAGCAGGCGCGCAGGGTTGAGGAGCTGGCCGGTCACCTCGCCCTGAGAGACCTGCTGGACCGGGGCGCCGAGTCCCTGTCGCAGGGGCAGCTGCGGCGCCTGCTGCTGGCCCGCGCGGTCGCGCACCGCCCGCGCCTGCTGATCCTCGACGAGGGGCTGGACTTCCTGGACGCCCACGCGCGCGCCGCATTCCTGGCGCTGCTGCCCGGGCTGGCCCGCGCGGGTACGCACGTCCTGATCGTCGCGCACCGTGATCAGGACGCCCCGGCGGGCCTCACGCACCACCTGCATCTGGAGGGCGGGCGGGTCGCGGTCACGCGCCCGCTCCAGTCAGACTCGGCTCACCTTCAGGCTCTACCCTGACGCTCATGAAGCGCGCCACCCTGCTTGCTCCCCTGCTCCTCGCGGCCCTGAGCCTCACCCCCGCCCTCGCGCAGGGCGCCGCCGCCACGCCCGCGACGCCCGCCGCTGCGGAGGGGACGCGCACCGTGGAGGCCGTCACCGCCACGAGCAGCCGCGGGTACTCGATCCGCGTGCCCGCCGGGTGGATCCCGCTGAAGAACGTGCCGGGCGCGGACGTGGCGTTCATCAACCGTGACGCGGGCACCGTGCGCCCCACCGTGACCGTGCAGGTGCAGGACGTGGACCCCAAACTGAAGGCCACCCTGGCGGACTTCCGGGACCTGTTCGCCACGCAGCTCGGCAGAGACGTGCCCAAGTTCAGGATGCTGGGCGAGAAGACCATCAAGCTGGGCAGCACGCCCGCGATCCTCTGGACGTACCTGGGCGACGGGGACGGTGGCATGGTCCGCTGGACGCAGGTGTTCACTGTGAAGAACAACCGCCTGTTCACCGCGACCCTCGTGCAGCCCAGCGGCACCACCGCCGAGCAGATTGAGGAAGGCCGCGCGATCCTCACCAGCCTGACCCTGAAGTAAGCTCATACGGAACCGCGACCGCCACTTTCAAGGCGGTCGCGGTCTTCTGTTACAGCGCGTGGACGATGTCGCGGGTGGCCGGGTACAGCGCGCGGTACAGGCCGTACAGGCGGTCGTACTCGGCGCGGGTGGCCGCATCCGGCGTGACGGGCGGGCCGGGCTGCACCCAGCGGTCCAGATCGTCTCGGGTCAGCGCCCCGGCGGCCAGCCCGGCCAGGAACGCGTCGCCGTAGCTGGCGCCGACGGTCACCCGCGGCACCGCCTGCACCTGCCCGGTGATGTCCGAGACGATCTGCAGCCACGTGCCGCCCTTCGTGCCGCCGCCCACCGCGACGACGCGCCGCACGTCCGCGCCGAGGTCGCGCAGCGCGTCGAGGTTGTGGCGGATGCCGAAGCCCACGCCCTCCAGCGCCGCGCGGAACAGGTGCGCGCGGGTGTGCGAGAGAGTCAGACCCGCCACCACGCCGCGCGCCCGGGAGTCGTTGACCGGCGTGCGCTCGCCGCTGAAGTACGGCAGCATGAGCAGGCCGTCCGCGCCGGGCGGCAGGGCCGCCGCCTGCGTAAACAGCTCGTCGTAGGCGGCGGCGGTGTCCTGCTCGCGGGCGAATTCGTCCACGATCCAGCGGGTGAGGCTGCCGGTGGTGCTCATCCCCGCCGCGAGGTTCACCTGACCCACGAACGCGCCGCCCACCGACCACACGCGCGGGTCCGGGGTGGGGCGCTCCTGCGTGAGGATGAAGAAGGTGGACGAGCCGTACATGACCATCAGGTCACCGGGCCGCGCGGCGCCCACGCTGAGGCCCTCGGCCAGGGCGTCCACGGTGCCCACCGCGACGGGCGTGCCGGGCCGCAGGCCGGTTTCAGCGGCGGCCGCTGCCGTGACCTGCCCGGCCCGTTCGTCACTCCAGGCGAGGCGGGGCAGCACCTCCAGGCCCCGGTCGCCCAGCACGGACGCCGCGAACCGGGCTGTCCAGGTGCGGGCGCGCGGGTCGTACAGCGGCATGACGTGCGCGCCAGTGTGGTGGTCGATGACGTGCTCGCCGGTCAGGCGGAACACGAGGTAACTTCCCGCGCTGGTCAGGGTGCGCGCCTGCGCCCACACGTCCGGTTCGTGTTCGCGTAGCCAGCGGATCTTCGGGCCGGTCGCCTGACTCGTCAGGGCCATGCCGCTGTGCGCGAGGATCGCCGCCTCGCCCAGTTCGGCGTTCAGCGCGTTGATCTGCGCCTGCGCGCGGGTGTCCACGCCGTACAGGATGCCGGGCCGCAGCGGCTGTCCCTCCGCGTTCAGGGGCAGCAGCGTGGGCCCAATGGCGCTGCACGCCACGCCCGCCACGCGCCCGGCAGTGTCAGGTTCACGCAGCAGCGCCCGCAGGATCGTGACCACGTCCGCCCACCACACCGCGTCCGCGTCCTGCTCCACTTGCCCATGCCGGGGCACCGAGATGCCGTGCGGCACGACGTGCTGAGCCACGATCTCCCCCTCCAGCGTCGTGAGGACCCCCTTGCTGGAGTACGTGCCGACATCCACCCCGATCAGCAGATCCCGGAGCCGCTCAGCGGACATCGATCATGACCTTCATGGACGTGCGCTTCTCGCGGTCGGCGAACGCGAACGCGTCGGGCGTCTGCGCGAACGGGAAGCGGTGCGTGACGAGCGCGTCCAGGTTCACGCGGCCACTCGCCGCAAGCTCGACGGCAGCCGGGTAGCAGTTCGCGTAACGGAACACGCCCCTCAGCGTCACCTCACGGCTCGCGGCGCTCACGATGTCCAGGCTCACCTCCGGATCAGGCGGGAGGCCCACCAGGACCGCCACGCCGCCCGGTTTCGGTGCGGCCAGGGTCAGGCGCGTGGTGGGAAGGCTCCCGGCGGTCTCGAAGGCGACGTCCACCCCCGCGTGCGAGAGCGGCAGCCCGTCGCGCGCGGCGCACAGCTCGCGCAGGGCGGCCAGCGCGTCCACACGGCGCGCGTTGAGGGTGTGGGTGGCGCCGACCTCACGCGCGAGATCGAGCCGGAAATCCTCCAGATCCACCGCGATGATTGTCGTCGCGCCCGCCGCGCGGGCCGCCATGACGGTTGTGCAGCCCACCGGCCCGGCGCCCAGCACCGCCACCGCGTGCCCGGGCCGCACGTCGCCCCTGCGGGCGGCCCACAGGCCCACCGCCAGCGGTTCCAGCAGCGCCGCCGCGTCGTCACTGACGCTGTCCGGCACCGGGTACACGAAGTCGTCGGGCCACAGGACGTACTCGGTCAGCGCGCCGTCCACCGGGGGCGTCGCCATGAACGTCATGTCCGGGCAGAGGTTGTACGCCCCAGTGCGGCAGTACGCGCAGTGGCGGCACGGCACGCCGGGTTCCAGCGCCACGCGGTCGCCGGGGCTCACGCGCGTCACACCCGCGCCCACGGCGTCCACCACGCCGCTCACCTCGTGCCCCAGCACCAGCGGGCCGTTCACCACGAAGGGCCCGATTTGGCCGTGCGAGTAGTAGTGCACGTCGCTGCCGCACACGCCGATCCGCGTGACCCGCACCCGCACCTTCCTCGCCCCGGGCGCGGGCACCTCGCGGGACGTCCAGTCCAGCTGGCGCGGACCGGTCAGGACGGAGGTTCTCGAACTCAGGGTCATGTCACTCCTTGAAATGGTCGTGGGGTCGAAGGGTCGAGCGACTTCAGGCGTTCCGGATCCTCGACCCTCCCCGCGGGGGGCTTTACCAGCAGGTGTAGCCGCCGTCGACGACCAGGGCGTGCCCGGTGACGAAACTGGCGGCGTCGGACGCGAGGTACAGCACGGCGGGGGCGATCTCGGCGGGTTCCGCGAGGCGGCCCATCGGGGTTTCCTTCAGCCACGTCTCGCGCCATTCGGGGGTCTCCAGCCCGCGTTTGGTGAGGGGCGTGGCGGTGTAGCCGGGCGCGACGCAGTTCACGCGCACGCCGCGCGGCGCCCACTCGCCCGCCAGCGAGCGGGTGAGGTGAATCACGGCGGCCTTGCTGGCGTTGTATGCCGCCTGCGGCTGCGGGTGGTTGCTGATCAGGCCGCTCATGCTGGCGGTGGACACAATGCTGCCCTGACCGCGTTCCAGCATGCCGCGCCCGAATTCGCGGCAGCACCAGTACACGCCGTTCAGATTCACGTCGATCACGCTGCGCCAGTCGTCGTCGGGGGTCTCCTCGGCGGGGGTGTTGCGGACAATCCCGGCATTGTTTGCGAGGATGTCCACGTCCGGGAGCCTGCGGGCAAGGGCGGCGACGGCGGCGGCGTCGGTGACGTTCAGCACCTCGAACTGCCCGTCCAGGGTCGCGGCGGCGGTCTGGCCCACGTCGGGGTTCAGGTCGGCGATGGTGACGCGCGCCCCGGCCTGCGCGAGGCCCCGGGCGATCTCGAAGCCGATGCCCTGCGCGCCCCCGGTGATCAGGGCGTGGCGGCCGTCCAGGCGGAAGAGGTCGAGGATGGTCATGCGTGTTCTCCTTGCGTGGGGGCAGCGTGCAGGGCGCGCAGCGCGCCGAGTGGGCCGTGGGTGGTCAGGGCGGCGCGGGCGTCCAGGTAGGCCTGCACGAAGGCGGGCGCGGCGCTCAGGTCGCCGAACACGTCGGGCTGGTGCAGGAACGCGCCGGGCGTGACCTGATCGGCCAGGGCGGCACGGGTGAGGTCGTCGGCGCGGACGTCGTCCAGCCGGTCGCCGCGCGTGGCGGCCTGCGCGACGTACGCGCTCCAGGCGGCGACCACGAGGGCGCAGCGGCGCAGGTCCCCGCCCCGCGCGGCCTGTTCGCGGGCGACGGGCAGCAGGAATTTGGGGATGCGTTCGCTGCCGTCCACGATCAGGCGGGCCAGGGTGTCCTGAATGGCGGGGTTCGAGAACCGCGCGATGAGGTCGTGGCTGTAGGCCCCCAGGTCGATGCCGGGCACGGGGCGCAGGGTGAGGCGGGCCTCACACGTCATGTAGTCGAGCAGGAACTGTGCGTAGTCGGGCTGCTGGCAGACCTCGTGCACGAACGTGTGGCCGTCCAGAAGCGCGGGGTAGCTCATAGCCTGATGCGCGGCGTTCAGGAGGCGCAGTTTCATGAGTTCGTACGGTTCGACATCCGGGACGAGCTGCACGCCCACGTCCTCCAGTGGGGGGCGGCCGCAGGTGAAGTGGTCCTCGAGCACCCACTGCGTGAACGCCTCGGCGACCACCGGGCAGGCGTCCTGCACGCCGTACTCGCGCTCCAGGTCGGCGCGCACGGCGTCCGTGGTGACGGGCGTGATGCGGTCGACCATGCTGTTCGGGAAGGCGACCTCGCGGTCGATCCAGTCGGCGAGGTCCGGGTCCCGGCGGCGGGCGAAGGCGGTCAGGACGCGCCGGGTGACGTGCCCGTTGCCCTGGATGTTGTCGCAGGACATGACCGTGAAGGGACTCAGGCCGCGCTCGCGGCGGCGGCGCAGGCCCTCGGTCAGGAAGCCCAGGGTGCTGCGGGGCGCGGCGCCGGGCTGGAGGTCGTGCAGGACGTCCCCGCCGGGGTCGAACTCGCCGGTGGCGTTGTTCAGGCTGTAGCCGCCCTCGGTGACGGTCAGGGACACGATGCGCGTGGCGGGGTGCGCCAGCCGCTCGCAGACCGCCTCGGGGTCGTCCGGGGCGTACAGGTAGTCGTGCACGGCGCCGATCACGCGGGCCTCGCTGTGGCCGTCCGGGGCGCGGGTCAGCAGGGTGTACAGGTGGTCCTGGGCGCACAGCGCGTCGCGGACCCGGGCGTCCCCGGGCAGGACGCCCACGCCGCAGATGGCCCAGTCGTGCGCGGCGCCCAGGTTCAGCAGCCGGTCGAGGTACATGGCCTGATGCGAGCGGTGGAAGGCGCCCACCCCGAAGTGCACGATGCCGGTGCGCAGGCCGCGCGGGTCGTAGGCGGGCACCTGCACGCGCCCGGCCAGGGCGGGGAGGCTCGCGGCGCGCAGGGGGAAGCTGGCGGCCACGGTCATTTCACCGCGCCGAAGCTCAGGCCGCGGACCAGCTGCCGCTGGGCGACCCAGCCGAAGATCAGGACAGGCAGGACGGTCAGGGTGGCGGCGGCGCTCAGCTGCGCCCAGAACAGGCCCTGGCTGGTCTTGAATTCACCGATGAACACGCTCAGTGGGGCGGCGTCCGAACTGGTGAGGTTCAGCGCGAAGAACACCTCGTTCCACGCGAAGATCAGGCACAGCAGGGCGGTGGCGGCCATGCCGGGCGTGCTCAGGGGCAGCGCGATCCCGAAGAATTCCTGCGCGACGGTCGCGCCGTCCACCTTGGCGGCCTCGTAGATCGCGTAGGGGATCTCGGTCATGTAGGAGTGCATCATCCACACGACCAGCGGGAGGTTCATGGTGGTGTACATCAGGATCAGTCCGGGCAGCGTGTCGAGCAGGTCGAGGTTGCGGTAGATCAGGAACAGCGGCACGATCACGCCCACGGCAGGCATGAACTTCGTGGACAGCATCCAGGTCAGGACGTTCTGCGCGCGGCGGGTGGGGTACACGGCCAGCGCGAACGCGGCCGGGAGCCCCAGGATGAACGCCAGGACCGTGCTGCCCACGGCGGCGACCAGCGAGTTGCGCAGCGCCGGGAAGTACGAGCCCATGGCCTTCTCGAAGTTCTCCAGGGTGGGCGTGAAGATGAACACGGGCGGGGTGGCGAAGGCCTGCGCCTCGGTCTTGAAGGCGGCCATGAACATCCACACCAGCGGGAACAGGAACGCGGCGGCGATCAGGTAGGTGACGAGGGTCAGCAGGGTGTTACGCAGTCGGATCTGGGCTTTCATACGGACTCCGACTGAACGGTTTGCGCAAACCGTTCAGTTCGAGCGGATGCGAGAAGGAGCGAAGCGGGTTCCGGGCGTGGAGTGAGCAACCCGGTAATGTTCCGGGTTGTGAACGAAACAGACGGAATCCGCCTCATGTCATTCGCTCCTGCTGGTACGGGTCAGGAGGCGCAGCATGTACGCGGCGAGCACGTTCGTGAGGACCACGGTGATGACCCCGGCGGCGCTGGCCAGTCCGATGTTGTACTCCGCGAAGGCCTTCTGGTAGATGAAGTACGGGAGGTTGGTGGTGGCCAGCCCCGGCCCGCCGGACGTTGAGCCGTAGATCTCGCCGTACACCTGCAGCAGCGCGATGGTCTCCATCAGGACGACCACCTGGATGGCCTGCGTCCAGTGGGGCAGCACCACGAAACGGAATTCCTGCCAGGGGCTGGCGCCGTCCAGGCGGGCGGCCTCGATCTGGTCGTCCGGGAGGCTCTGCAGGCCCGTCAGGAGGATCAGCATGGCGAAGGGCGTCCATTCCCAGGTGATCATGGCGATCAC
Organism: Deinococcus soli (ex Cha et al. 2016); assembly: GCF_001007995.1. Classification (NCBI taxonomy): domain Bacteria; kingdom Thermotogati; phylum Deinococcota; class Deinococci; order Deinococcales; family Deinococcaceae; genus Deinococcus; species Deinococcus soli (ex Cha et al. 2016). Next base: position 1,006,908 of record NZ_CP011389.1, read on the forward strand.
GCTGGCCATCGGGTGCTGCGCCAGGAAGTCCACCGGGGGCAGGCCCAGGCTGGTCAGCACCCACGAGAAGAAGCCGAAGGCGGGGTTCAGGAGCATGTTCTTCCAGACGACGGCCGTCACGACCGGCATGACCAGGAACGAGCTGATCAGCAGGGTGCGCAGCAGCGCGCGGCCCGGAAAGTCGCGGTTCAGCAGCAGCGCCAGGGCCGCGCCGATGATCAGGGTGAGGATCAGCGTGCCGCCCGCCAGGACGACGGTGTTCCACAGGATCGTGAGGTTCTGCGGGTCGGTCAGCAGGTTCTTGTAGTTGTCCAGCCCGATGAAGGGGCGGGCGCCAGGAATGGCGAGGTTGTAGCGGAAGAACGAGTAGTACACCGTCATGAAGAACGGCACCTGGGTGGTCAGGATCAGGTACAGCAGGGCGGGCCAGATCAGCGCGGCGGGTGTCAGTCGGAAGCCCCGCCTGGGGGCGGCGGTCGCGTGTGGTGTGGCGGCGGCGGTCATGATTCACCTCCTGCGGGTGGGGGGTGTACAAGTTCAGGGGAGGCGAGGTGGTCGCCTCGGGCCTCCCCTGGAGTGCGCTGGGACTGTGGATTGTGGGTGGGCGCGGCGCCCTGGAGGATCACCGCGCCCCGTGGAGTGGTTACTTCTGGTAGCCGCCTTCACGGGCGGTCTTGTTCGCGGCGTCCTGGCTGAGTTTCAGCGCCTGATCGACGGTGTACTGCCCGCTCAGGGCCCCGGCGAGGTACTGTCCGACCTGCGTGCCGAGCGCCTGGAATTCGGGGATGGCGACGTACTGCACGCCGGTGTAGGGCACGGGGTCCTTGGTGGCCTTGTTCACGTCGGCGCTGTTGATGCTGCTCAGGACCAGACCGCTGAACGCCCCGGCGGCTTTCCTGTAGTTGGCGTTCTGGTAGGTGCTGGTGCGGGTGCCGGGGGGGACGCTGGCCCAGGTGCCCTTGGTCTTGGCGACCAGGGCGATGTAGTCCTTGCTGGTGGCCCAGGTCAGGAACTTGAAGGCGGCGTCTTCCTGCTTGGTGCTCTTGGGAATGGCGAGGTTCCAGCTCCAGTACCAGTTGTTGCCGCGCGGGGTGGTGCCGACCGGGGCCTTGGCGAAACCGACCGACTTGGTGATCTTGGAGCTGCTGGGGTCGCTGAGGAACCCGGCGGCGACGGTCGCGTCGACCCACATGCCGCACTTGCCCTGGCTCATCAGGGTGAGGTTCTCGGTGAAGCCGTTGCCGGTCGCGCCGGGAGGGCCGTACTTCTTGACGAGGTTCACGTAGAAGGTCATGGCGCTTTTCCAGGCGGGGGTGTTCAATTGGGCCTGCCAGCCCTGGTCGAACCAGCGGCCGCCGAAGGTGTTGACCATGGTGCTGAACAGGGCCATGTTCTCGCCCCAGCCGGGCAGGCCGCGCAGGCACACGCCGTACACGCCCTTGGCGGGGTTGTGGACCTTGCTGGCGAAGGTCTGGATCTGGGTCCAGGTGGGCTGGGCGGGCATGGTCAGCCCGGCGGCCTTGAAGAGGTCCTTGTTGTAGTACGTCATGCTGCTCTCGGCGTAGAAGGGCACGGCGTACAGGCTGCCGCCGACGGTCAGGGCGCCGCGCACGCCGGGCAGGACGTCGGCGAGGTTGTAGCTCCTGGCGATGTCCGGGTACTTGCCGAACAGGGGGGTCAGGGGTTCGAGCCAGCCGTTCTTGGCCCAGATGGGCACCTCGTAGGCGCCGACGGTGGCGAGGTCGAAGCTGCCGGCGCCGCTGGCGACGTCCAGGGTGATCTTCTGGCGCAGTTCGTTCTCGGGGAGGGTCACCCACTTGACCTGGATGTCGGGGTACTTCTTGTTGAACTCGGGGGTGAGTTTCTGCATGGTGACCATGTCCGGGTTGTTCACGGTGGCGATGGTGATGGTCACGGCGCTGGCCTGGCTGAGCAGGGCGGTCAGGGCGAGCAGGGCGAGTCGGTTCACGGGTGGTCCTCCATGGGGCAGGGGCCCGGTCAGGGGCGTGCGGCGCGGGGGCTGCGGCGGGTGACGGCCGGGCAGCTTCAGGTGACGGGTTCACCTGATCTCGGATTGAATGGTCTCGTGACCATCAGTGAATCACACCGCTTTTCGTTTGTCTACAGGTGCCACTGCCGGGGACATCATGTGAAAATGGTCTCGTGACCAACGGCTTGAGCGTGCCTCCCGCGCTGGCCTACAATGCAGCTGTGTCCACCATCCAGGACGTCGCCCGGCTGGCCGGCGTCTCCCCCACCACCGCCAAACGCGCCCTGAAAGAACCCGACAAGCTCACGCCGGACACCCTGGCGCGCGTGCAGCAGGCCATCGCGCAACTGCACTACGAACCCGACCAGCGCGCCGGAAGCCTGCGCGGCGGCCAGAGCACCACCGTCGGCCTGATCGTCGCCTCAATCCTCGAACCCTTCTTCGCGCAGTTCGCCCGCACCGCCTCACACGTCCTGGCGGACGCCGGATACACCCTGATCATCAGCGAGAACGAGTACAGCGCCCAGCGCGAACTCCAAGAACTCCGGCGCCTGTACGGCCTGCGCGTGGCGGGCATCCTACTGCGCCCCGGCTACGGCCAGGACAGCCAGGAGTACCTCGCGCGGCTGCGTTCACGCGGCGTGGCGGTCACCGAGTACGACTACCGCCCCCCGCACCACGACGAACCCAGCGTGATGCTCGACAACCCGGGCGCGGTGCGGCAGGCGGTCACGCACCTGCACGCGCTGGGCCACCGCCGCATCGCCGCGCTGGGCACCTACCACCCGGTCATCCACCCGGAGGAACGCAGCCGCGCCTTCCCGGAGGTCATGAACGCCCTGGGCCTGACCGTCCCCGCCGAGTACCAGCGCGTCACGCTGCTCACCGAGGACACCGCCTACGCCCTGACGAACGACCTGCTGGACCTGCCCCAGCCGCCCACGGCCCTGATCGCCCTGACCGGCACGCAGGCGTCCGGGGCGTACCGCGCGCTGCGCGAACGCGGCGTGCGCCTGCCGCACGACATCAGCCTCGTCGCCTTCGACAACTACCCCTGGACCAGCCTGGTCGATCCGCCCATCACGGTGCTGGAGCAGCCGGTCGAGGCGATGGCCGAACAGGCCGCCGCGCTGATGCTCGCGCAGCTCGGACATGGCACGGTCACGCAGCGCCACGTGGTGCTGGGCGCCCGGCTGATCGAACGGGGCAGCACCGCCCCGCCTGCACGCCCCTGACCGAAAACCGCTTACCAGTCCCTGGTCTGGGTGGCCGCCATCCGGTCTGCCCAGGCGTGCAGGAATGCCCCGAGCTCCGCCTGGGTGTCCACCCGGGCGTCCGCGTGCGGGGTCAGCAGCGGCAGGTCCCCCACCTGCACGCCGAACGCCGCGACTTCCAGCATCGCCTGATCGTTGTCACTGTCCCCGAACGCCACCGTGCGGTCATGCGGGACGCCCAGCGCGTCCGCGATCAGGCTCAGCGCCGCGCCCTTGTGCGCCCCCTGCGGCGTGACCGTCAGGAACTGCGGGTAGGGCGCCTGCGCGCCGGTCAGGACCAGATGAGGGTGCCCCTCACGCAGGCGCCCGGCCAGTCCCGCCACGTCCGGGTGGTAGTACCCGGCCTTCAGGATGCCCGCGCGCGGCGCGTCCGCCAGCGGCCGGAACGACCGCGCCAGCATCCAGGGTTCGGGCTCCACGCCGGGCGGCAGGTCCACGTACAGCGTCTCGGCGGTGAACAGCACCACACGCGCGCCCGGCAGCTCGTGCGCCAGCACCGCCTCTAGGTCCGCGTCGGTGAAACTGGCCTCCTGGTGCAGATCGTCCCCGACGAGGACCCGCCCGCCGTTGTTCGTGGCGACCGCGTGCGGCCGCATGGCGTCCCGCACCGCGCCGGGCGGCGTGTCCCGCCCCGTGATGATCGCCAGCTGCACGCCCAGGGCCCGCAGGCGGCCCAGGGCGTCCACCACATCGGGCGCGGCGGCGCGGCCCGCGTCGGGAATCAGCGTGCCGTCCAGGTCGAAGGCCATCAGCAGAGGGAGCGTAGTCGGGGCGTTCTCGGGCAGGTTCACAACGGGCAGCGTAGACCACGGGCATGAGGACGCGCCAGCAGTTCCGGACAGGCCCGGCGGCCCGGCGCACCCGTGACGGTACACTGCCGCTCGGGCCGGGGGGCGACTGGCGCTGAACGTGGGCACACCACGGGGAAGCCCCCGACACGGACTTCTGATCGCGCGCCTGGGTCGATCCCCGCCCCCGTGGGCGGGGTCCTCGGAGGTCACAGTGACGCAGCATGGGACGCAGACCGGCACACAGGGCAGGAGCAGACGGGCACTCATCTCGGTGAGTGACAAGACGGGCGTCGTGGAATTCGCGCGGCAGCTCGAGGCGCGCGGCTGGGAGATCCTCAGCACGGGCGGGACGTATCAGAGCATCGTGCAGGCCGGAATTGCGGCGCGGCAGGTCAGTGACGTGACGGGCTTCCCCGAGATGCTGGACGGGCGCGTGAAGACGCTGCACCCGGCGGTGCACGGCGGCATTCTCGCGGTGCGCGAGCCGGGGCACCTGGGGCAGCTGGAGGCGCACGGGATCGGCACCATCGATCTGGTGTGCGTGAACCTCTACCCGTTCCGGGAGACGGTGGCGCGCGGCGCACCCGACGCGGACGTGATCGAGAACATCGACATCGGCGGGCCCGCCATGATCCGCTCGGCGGCGAAGAACCACGCGGGCGTGCTCGTACTGGTGGACCCCGCGGACTACAGCGTGGCCCTGCAGGACGAGGTCAGTGAAGCCGAGCGACGCCGACTGGCCGCGAAGGCGTACCGGCACACCAGCGAGTACGACGCCGCCATCACCGCGTACCTGACCGGCGCCAGCGACGACCTGCCCACCGCCCTGCCTGGGACGCTGACCCTGAACCTGACGCGCGCCGCGCAGGTCCGCTACGGCGAGAACCCCCACCAGCCGGGCGCGATCTACCGCCTGGGCGACGCCACCGGGCCCGTCATCGACGCGCAGGTCGTGGCGGGCAAGCCCATGAGCTTCAACAACTACGCCGACGCGGACGCCGCCTGGGCGCTGTGCCAGGAACTCGCCGTGCAGGAGGCCGCGCTGCCCGAACACGCCGCCGTGTGCGTGGCGGTCAAGCACGCCAACCCCTGCGGCGTGGCGGTCGCAGCGGATGTAAGGGCGGCCTGGGAACGCGCCCGTGACGCGGACACCCTGAGCGTGTTCGGCGGCGTGGTCGCCGTCAGCCAGCCCGTGACGCTGGAGGCGGCGCAGGCGACGCGCGGCACCTTCTTGGAGGTGCTCATCGCGCCCGAGGTCACGCCCGAGGCCGCCGCGTGGTTCGCGGAGAAGAAACCGGACCTGCGGGTGCTGGTGGCCGCGCCCGCCCAGGGCGTGAGCGTGCTGGACGTGCGACCCCTGACCGGCGGGTTCGCCGTGCAGGAACGCGACGCGCGCCCCTGGGACGACCTGTGCCCCGAGGTCGTGACCAAACGCGAACCGACCGAGCAGGAGTGGCTGGACCTGCGCTTCGCCTGGGCGACCGTGAAGCACGCCCGCAGCAACGCCGTCGTGCTTGCCAAAGATGGCGTGACGGTGGGCCTGGGCGCGGGCGCCGTGAGCCGCATCTGGGCCGCCGAGCGCGCCGTGGCGAACGCTGGTGAGAAGGCGCAGGGGTCCGTCCTGGCGTCCGAGGCGTTCTTCCCCTTCGACGACGTGGTGCGTCTCGCGGCGAGCGTGGGCGTCACGGCGATCCTGCAACCCGGCGGCGCCAAACGCGACCCCGAGGTGATCGCCGCCTGCAACGAGCTGGGCATCAGCATGGTGTTCAGCGGCTCGCGGCACTTCAAACACTGACCTGAATCCTTACCTTCGACTTCCCGGGTGGACGTGGCGGCGTCCACCCCCCTTCTTTTCTTTTTGGGTGATGGGTGATGGTCAACAGCAGGCGCGCGATCACCCCGTCCAGGGCAGGCCACCCACTGCCCACGCCCTGCCTCCCACTCCTCTTCACCGGCTCCTCAGCCGCCCACATCCAGATTGTTGCAGAATGCAATCATGTCACCCGACCACCTCACGCCGGATCTCACGCGGCAGCCGCTGCGGTTCCTGGCGGCGTACTGGACGGCGTGGCAGGGCCTCAGCGGGCAGGTGCAGACCGCCCTGGCGCGCGAACACGGCCTGGATCTGCGCGCCTTCCTGATTCTCAGCCACGTGCAGGCCGGGCCGCAGACACCCAGCGACCTCGCCCGCACGCTGGATCTGCCCCGCTACGAGGTCGCCCGCGCCCTGCGGCACCTGCAGGGCGCCGGGGCCGTCGCGCACGCCCCGCATCCCACGGACGCCCGGCGTCACGCGCTGCACGTCACGCCCGCCGGGGCGCAGCTGTGGGGGGCCGCCATGCAGACCCTCCAGCACGCCACGCAGCCCGCCCTGACCCGCCTGGGTTCACAGCTGGACGCCGTCACGGCGGGCCTGGAAACCCTGAGTGCCACCCCCCTCCCGGAGGCCACCGCATGACCATCAACGAATCCAGCCCGCCCGAACCCGCCCGCTGCCCCTTCGGTGGGGACAGCCTCACGCGCCGCGACACGGCCCAGCCCGGCGCGGCCCCCCAGGCCGACGCGCGCGGCGTCGTGCAGGTGCGGTCCTTCCAGGCGGCGCGGGACGTGCTGCGCAGCGAGGCCGTGACCCAGGCGGGCTTCAACGCCGAGACCGTGAACGACGCCGGGATCCTCAAGCGCCGCCCCGTGCTGTTCACCGAGGGTGAGGAGCACCACGAGATGCGCCGCGACACCGCCCGGTACTTCACGCCGGCCGCCGTCGCCGGGTACCAGCCCATGATCGCGGCCCTCGCCGACCGCCTGATCGGTCAGCTCGCGGCGCGCGGCGAGGCGAACATCGACGACCTGAGCCTCACGCTGGCGGTGCAGGTCGCCTCGCAGGTCGTGGGGCTCACGAGCAGCCGCCTGCCCGGCCTGGAACGCCGCGTCATGACCTTCGTGGAGCACGACGGCAACAGCGAGCCCGGCATGAGCCCCGAGAAGGGCCGCCTGGCAGGCATCCTGGACCAGCGGCACCTGCTGGCCTTCTACCTGCTGGACGTCAAGCCCGCCATCCAGGCCCGCCGGAAACAGCGCCGCGACGACCTGATCAGCCACCTGCTCGACCGCGACTACAGCGACCTGGAGATCCTGACCGAGTGCCTGACCTACGGCACGGCGGGCATGGTCACCACGCGCGAGTTCATCACGGTCGCCACGTGGCACCTGCTGCGCGCCCCCGAGCTGCGCGCCGCGTACGTGCACGGCACCGAGAAGGAACGCCTGGACATCCTGCACGAGATCCTGCGCGTGGAACCCGTCGTGAGCACCCTGTACCGGCGCGCGCAGGCGGAGCTGACCGTGGACGGCCACACGGTCCCGCAGGGCACGCTGCTGGCCCTGAACCTCGCGGACGCGAACACCGACCCCGCCGTGGCGGGCGAGCAGGCCGGGTCCGTGTGCCCCGCCCGGCCCCTGCCGCGTGGCGTGCAGGCCCCCGTCATGGCGTTCGGAGACGGGCACCACCGCTGCCCCGGCGCGTTCCTGGCGATCAAGGAGACCGACACGTTCCTGCGCCGCCTGCTGATCTGGCAGGACCTGCGCCTGGTGGCCGAACCCCGCGTGACCTTCAACGAGGTCGTGAAGGGCTACGAGCTGCGCGGGCTGCGCGTCGCACTGGGCGGGGCCTGACCGGCAGTGCCCGGCGGATGGGGGCGGACGCGGATCATCACGCGGTCGTTCGCGCCCACCTGCGCCTCGTCGTACGCGGTGCTCGCGCCGGTCTCCTCCTCCCGGATGGGGTGGGGAGCCTCTGCGACGTCCGCCGGGTCCTGCCGGCCCAGATAGCGGGCGTACAGCGTGGCGCCCATCAGTCGGGAGACCGGGACGTCCGCGTGCAGCAGCCGGGGCGCGGACCACTGCTGCGCCACGACCGCCAGGGGCGTGACCCGCACGAGGCCCGGACGTTCCGGCTCACCCGCCGCTGATCGCTGCGGCGCACGGACGTCCTCGCGCAGTTCGATCAGCCAGGTCGCCTGCCCGCCCGGCACGGACGCCAGCACCCGGAAGATCGGGCGGCCCAGCACGGCGGACAGGGGCAGGTTCTCCTCAAACATCAGCAGGCGCCAGTGCTCCTCGCTGTCGTCGCCCAGGCTGACGCTCTCGCGGTCGAACGCGACGTGCAGCAGCCCGGGCCGCAGAACGTCCCGGCGGTGTGACGCCTCGCGCTGCCGCCACTCGTCCTGCGGGTCACGGGGCGGCGGGGGCAGCGTGCGGCGCGCCCTGGTCCAGCTCAGTCTGGCGCGGGCCAGCCCGGCGCGGACCAGGGGCCGCAGCAGCCACAGCAGCAGCAGCACCGCGGCCCCGCCGATCACCTGCAGGGCGCTGTCGGGTAGGGTCATGCCCGCCAGTGTAGAACGTGCCCACCTGCCGCCAGGGTCCGGCACCGTCCGGGCCCGGTGCCCCGGCCGCCGCTCAGGCGCTCTTCTTCCAGCGGCCCTTGCCGCGGTGCCCGACGCGGTTCCCGGCGTGGGCGGTGCGGGCGCGCACGTGTTCGTCGTCGTAGCGGAGCATGACGGCCAGCCGGGCGCGGCTGATGATGTGGTGCGGGTGCTTGGGCACGAACGCCGTGACGATATCCACGAGCCCGTCGCGGTGCGGCTCGGCGACGACATGCAGGGGCAGCGCGACGCCGCACGCCTCGAAGTAGCCACACACCAGCCAGCGGCGCTCCTGGGTGTACACGGCGCGCACGCGGCCGGTCAGGAGGACGTTCAGGACGTCGTGTTCCAGGAAGCCCTCGGCGCGGGCGTGCCCGATGGCGTGCGGGCACAGGTGGTACCGCCCGTCGTACACGGCGTCGCGCAGCCGGGCGTGCGCCTGAGCGAGGCTGAAGTCGTCGGTGCTCACGCCACCCAGTTCCGCCTGCCGCTGCGGTTTCAGCGGCGCCTGCGGCCGGGCGGCGCGCGCCGGGGTGGGCGCGGGGGCACGACGCGCGGCCTTCTCGGCGCGGGACAGCTGGGCGCGCAGGGCGAGCAGGTCGGCGCTGGCGGCCAGGGTGTTGGTGTGCCCGGGGTCGGCGGGGCGGGCGGGGGCGTCGGTTCCTGGCCGGGCGCGGCGGGGCGGGGCCCCTGGGGCCGGTTTGCTGGACTGTTTCGTCACGGCGGTGCACCTCCGGTTCTTCCGGGCCTGCTGGCGGCGCTGCGTGGCCGCCCCTTTCCATGAGAAGCTCTCAAAAAAGAAAAGGCCCCTCAAACACGGCTTCGTGTCTGTGGGGAGGCAGGCGGCGTACCCTGTTCAGGGCATGCGCGCAGCATATCACGCGCCCCCGGCGGCGTAGGGTGAGCGCCGGAACAGACGCGCCCGGCCCGGCCTCTCTAGGCTGGGGGTCAGCACCCGCACCGCTCCCGACGTCACGTTCTCCCGCTGCCCTGGTCCTTCCTGGAGGTCACCTCATGATCCGACCCATGCTGGCCACCGATGTCCCCGACGTGCTCGCCCTGCTCACCTGGATGGACGACGCCCCCGAACGCGAGGTGTTCTCCCCCGACGCCCGCGACCCACGCGAACTGCAGACCGAATGCGAGGACAACCTCTGCCTCGTGGACGTGGACGACGAGGGCGTGCTGGCGTACTGCGCGCTGTCTCCCTTCCGGGACGGCCTGGTGCTGGAGGGCCCCGTCAGCGATGGCGGGCACGTGCAGGCCCTGCTGGGGCGCGCGCTGGCCCACACGGACGGCCTGCCGGTGTACGCGTTCGCGGCGCAGGAGAACCTGCCGGTGCGCGCGGCGCTGGAGGGCGCGGGCTTCGCGGCGATGCACACCACCGACTTCTACAGCGCGCCCCTGGACCGCCTGACGCCGCACGCCTGCGCGCCCGCCGGGCACCGCATCGCGCGCAGGCTGCCCATCGCGGCGTACCGCGAGCTGTTCAAGTCCAGCGAGGACGCCTGGGCGGGCCGCCTGACCTGGACGCCCGAGCAGTTCGACGGTCACTTCGCGCGGGACGACGTGCGGCTGGTGGCGCTGCTGCGCGGGGATCAGCCGGTGGGGTTCGCGGAACTGGAATTCTGCCCCGAGGACGCCCGCGCGGACGTCACGTACCTCGCGGTGCATCCCGCCGAGCGCGCCCAGGGGTACGGCCTGAAACTGCTGGCGCTGGCCGCCGCCGAGGCCGAGACCCACCCGGAGGTCCGCACGCTGCGGGTCCGCGCGCACGACCACATGAAACCCGCCCGCGCCCTGTACGCCCGCGCGGGCTTCACGCACTGCCGCAGCATCGTGACGTACATGCGCGACGGCGACGAGGACGTGTAAGCCGGCATCCTCCCGAATGGTGTGGCCGAATCAGTGCACCCAGGTGGCTACCACGCACAGACCGGTCTCACGGCGTGCCCGGCCATCAACGCGGCGAGACGGCGCCTATGACCTGAGCGAACAGCGTTCGTTCACTGTCCCGAAGTTGTGACACGGCGCGCGGCACACTCCGGGATATGACGTCATCCGAGCCCGTGATCCCCGCCCCTCATTCCACCGGTGCCGGGCAGGAGCTCGCGCAGCGGATCGTGCATCTGGCGCAGGTGGCGCTCAGCGCGCCGGACCTGCCCAGCGGGATCGTGCCCACGCTGGAGGCACTGATCAGTGACACGGCCGCCGTGGGCAGCGCCTACTTCCACCTGGAAGCGCAGGACCTGACGTTCCGGGTGCGCGCCGCGACCGGCGAGATGCCCGCCACGCCCGCCATGCAGGCGATCGTCACACACGGCCTGCCGGCCGGCACGCCGCTGCTGCTGGCCCTGCGCGACAGCCGCGCGCCGCTGTACTTCGCGGACACGGCGGCCTCGCCGGTCACGGCGGGCTTCCCGGAACTGGGCGTGGCGAGCCTCGCGGCGGCGCCCGTGCGCGCCGCGACGGGTGAACTGCTGGGCGCGTTCCTGATGCATACCTTCACCCCGCACGGCTGGCAGGCGCACGAGCAGGCGCTGTTCGGGAGTATCGGCGCGACCCTGGCGACCCTGGCCGGGCGCCTGACCGCCGAGCAGCAGGCCCGCGAGGCGCGCGAGGCGGCCCTGCGCGCCCTGGGCCTGGCGCTGGAGACCCGCGACCGGGAGACGCTCGGGCATACCGACCGCGTCACTGACCTCGCGCTGCGCATGGGGCGGCAGCTGGGCTGGGACCCCGAGCGGCTGGAGGCGCTGCGCTGGGGCGCGTACCTGCACGACATCGGGAAGATCGCGGTGCCGGACAGCGTGCTGCTCAAGCGCGGCGCGCTGGACGCCCCCGAACGCAGCGAGATGCAGCGGCACGTGACCGAGGGCGTGCGCTTCGCGCAGGCGCTGGGGTTCCTGCCGCCGCAGGCGATGAACGTCATCCGCGACCACCATGAACGCTGGGACGGCGCCGGCTACCCACACGGCGCGGCCGGCCACGCGATCAGCGAGGAAGGGCGCGTGTTCGCGCTGTGCGACGTGTTCGACGCCCTGACCAGCGCCCGGCCCTACAAGGACGCCTGGACGCGCGAGGCGGCCCTGGCTGAACTGCGGGCCCAGGCCGGACGGCACTTTGACCCGGCGCTGGTGAGCATCTTCACAGGCCTGATTGAGCGTGGCACGTGCACGCCGGACCCGCAGGATCCAGAAGGCGCCCCGCACGGTCTGGCCTGAGCGCTGTGTTCAGGGGACCCGGCCTGCATCGCGGTGCGGGCCACACATGCGCGCGGGGGGCGGGGGTACGCTGCGCGCCTATGGCGAAGAAGGATCGGCGTTCCCCGCAACCGGCGTTCGTGACCCTGCGGGACATGCCGGGCACGCGGGTGATGTTCTGGGTGGTGGACGCCTGCCCGTACTGCGGCGAGCGGCACGCGCACGTGATCGGGAACCTCCGCACGGCGGACCCGGTGGACGCCCTGGGGGAGATTCCCGCGCCGTGCCAGCCCGAGCGCCTGTACGTGCTGTCCCTGCCGCCCAGGCCGAAACGCAAGGGCGGCAAGGAGGAGCGCCGCCGGGCCCGCCGGGATGGCAAACGCGAGGACCTGGACGACGAGACGTGGTGAGTAGGGGCTGACCTACGCGCGGCGCAGGGGCCGCAGCCAGTCGAGGATCCAGCGGGCGACCTGATCGCCGCTGGCCGTGGTGATGTCCAGATGCGCCGCGCCCTTCAGCGTGCGCACGGTGAGTGGGGCGCGGGTTCCGGCGGCGTACTCGCGGAACTGCGTCTCGGTCGTCACGCCCTGCTCGGCGGCAATACCCAGAACGGGCAGAGTCAGGTCGCGGGCGCTGCGGACCGGGAGGGTCTTCTCGAAGGGCGTGCCGGTCGTGTCGGTGCGCGCAGCGGCCAGATCCAGCGTCAGGCGGTTCGGGAAGTACCACTCGGCGTAGTCGCTCTGGGGCGTCAGGTAGCGGCGGACGAAGTCGCGGGCATCGGTGACCTGCCCGGCCTCGCTGCCCCACCCGACGGGCCGGGCCGGGTCGGCCGCGCCGGTGATCCAGCGGGTGTCCCTGGCGCCCAGCACGCGGTTCAGGAGATACGGGGCGTCCGCGGCGTTCGTGGCGTGCCCGGCGCGGATGGCCAGGAACGGCAGCAGCGCGTACCGCTGGTCCAGGCGGGTCATGGCGGCGGCGAGGTTCGTGGCGGGAAACGCCGCGAAGCCGTTCTGCGGGGCGGGCGCGTCGGGTTGCAGCGCGGCCAGCCGGGCCTGCGCGGCGGCGCGGGCGGCCAGCGCGGGGCTGAAGTACAGGGCGTCCACGTAGGGGCTGCGGGTCAGGGTGTTCAGGCCGGGCAGCGGCCCCAGGGGGTTCATGGCGCCCTGCTCGTACTGGTCGGTCGTGAGGGCCTTGCCGCTCATCAGGCCGGGCAGTCCGTCCAGCATGATCAGGCCGCGCACGTCCTTCGCGCCGCGAGTGCCACGGAAGTCGTACGAGGCGTACAGGCCGGTCAGGGTGCCGCCCATGGAGTGCCCGCCGATGAACACGTTCGGTGTCAGGGTGCGGGCCTCCAGCACGGCGGCGCGCCAGTCACGCAGGGTGACGTCCAGACCCCAGTCCTTCATGAAGGGCACGCTGGCGGGAGCGCGGGTGGGCAGGCCGCGCTGCACGATCTGCGCCAGCTGCGGGGCGCCGCCCGTCAGCAGCGGCGCGTGGTCCTCGAGCAGGTTCGCGCGGCGGTCCACCGCCCACACGGCCAGGGTGGGGTCGAGGTTCACGAGTTGCCGCGCCAGCCGGTCGAAGCTGCCCGCGCCCCCCAGGTAGCCGGGCATGAGCAGCAGCACGGCGGCGGGTTTCGCCGGCCCGTAACGGACGGTGACGCTGGCGTTCAGGTCGGTGGGCGTGCCGGGGACGGGCGTACCGGACCGCACGACACGCGTGACAGGCACGAGGTTCAGCGTGGCGGCCGCCTGAGCGTTCAGGTCGTCCAGGGCGGCGTCTTGGGCAGCCGCCGGGAGGCTCAGGGCCCCGAGCAGGGGGAGGAGAAGGGAGGCGCGGCGCATATGCCCCCAGGGTGGCAGGCGGGGGGCGCCGCAGTGTCCCAGACTGCGTTGACGGGACTTGGGTGTTCCTGTATGGCTTCTTCAGGAAGGATGACTCACAGCGGTTCCCAGTTCCATTGAGGGGTCAACACCACGCCCCGGGGCTCCACCTCCAACCGCTGTCCTTCTCAGGTGCTCGCTCTGCGGCGCAGCTCTTTGAGTCCACTCGATTCAGAGGTACAGAGAAAGCCCTTCAATGCCTCTGAAGTCTGCTGTCAGTCCTGCGGGGGCGTGTACTTGTCGCGCAGGTAGGTCGTCCCGGCCTGCTGGTCGCGGCGCTGCGCCTCGGCCTGCTCGCGGGCGATGCGGGCCATGCGGTCCTCGATCAGGCGCAGCTGCCGGGTCAGTTCCCGGTCGTCGCGGCCCTGCGGGGCGGCCGCCTGGTAGGTCTCCAGGATGCGGGGCAGGTCCTCGCGGGCGGCCTGGCGGGCGTCGAACACGTCGCGGGTGAGGGTCGAGGTGCGGGCGGTGGCGCGCAGCGCGTCGCGGGTGGCGGTCACGGCGCCCAGGAGGGCCGGGAGGGTGGGGGCGGGCAGGGCGCGTTCGTGCTGGCGCAGGGTGCGCAGCAGGTCCTGCTCGTCCGGGGGGGCGGCTTCCAGGGTCAGGGTGTCGGGCGTGGGGGCGCGCAGCAGGCGGCGGGCGCGGCGCACGCTCCAGCCGAGCACGATCAGGCTCAGCAGCAGCGTGGCGCCCAGCAGCCACCCGGCGACGTCACTGCCGGACGCCACACCGATGCCCAACAGGACGGCCAGCGTGCCCAGGAACGACAGGGCGGTCAGGGTCAAGGCGGCCAGCAGGCCGACCCCGGCGAAACGGCGGGCCTGGGTACGGCCATGGGCCAGGGCGGCGCGTGGGTCGCGGCCCGGCTGGAGTCGCCACGGGTCGGCGGGATTCAGGGGGGTGTGGCTGGGTGGGCTGAGCAGGTCGCGGGCGGCGCGCACGCCGCCCCGCAGGATCGTGCGGGAGCGGGTCATGATGCCGGTACGGTGTCCGGGGCGTCCGGGTTCCCGCGCAGTTCCTGCACGCGCGCGGCGAGGGCCTGCCAGGGCGCCAGCTGGAAGTGCGTCTGCCCCAGGGGGCTGGTGCTGGGCAGCACCCACAGTTCGCAGTCCTCCAGAGTCTGGGGCTGCTGGCCGTAGGGCAGGCGACCGGTGGAGACACCCAGCGTCTCGGCCGCGCCGCGCTTACTCGTGAAGGCGACCAGCCGGGGCCGGTGGGCGCGCAGCTTGGCGCGCAGTTCGTCCGGCGCCCAGGCGTGCCCGGGCAGGGCGGCGTCCACGCCGCTGTGCCGCTTGGCGACATCGGTCAGGCCAATGCCGAACTCGGGCAGGCGCGGGTATTCCTGCGGCAACAGAAGCTGCGGGGTCAGGCCCACCTCGTGCAGGGTGCGCCAGAAGCGGTTGCCGGGGTTGGCGTAGTAAGCGCGGGCGGCGGCGCTGATGCGGCTGGGCGCGGTGCCCACGAGCACCAGGGTCAGGCCGGGCCGCAGCACGTCCGGCACGAGGTACTCACCGCTTCCGGTCAGGTCGGGCGCGCCGGGGGGCAGGTCAGTCGTCGTCGTAACGTTCCTCCGCGAAGGGATCACCGCGCATGTGGTAGCCGTTGCGCTCCCAGAAGCCCGGCTGGTCGGCACTCATGAACTCCAGGCCGGAGAGCCACTTGGCGCTCTTCCAGAAGTACAGGTGCGGCACGACCAGCCGCAGCGGCCCGCCGTGCTCGGCGTCCAGGGGCTGCCCGTCGAATGTGTGGGCCAGCAGGTTCTCGGGCCGCAGGAAGTCCTCCAGGGCGAGGTTGGTGGTGTACCCGCCCACCGAGTGCTGCATGACGTGCGTCGCGCCGGGTTTCAGGTCGAGGTGCGCCATCAGGTCCGTGACGCGCACGCCGGTCCAGGTGGTGTCCAGCTTGCTCCAGTGGGTGACGCAGTGGATGTCGTACGTCAGGGTGGTCTGCGGCAGGGCCATCAGGTCCGCCCAGGTGAAGGTGCGTTCCCCGGCGAGGCCCGTGATGCGGATGACCACGTCCTCGGGCCGGTAGTGCTGGGTGGGGCCGTAGGTCAGCACCGGGAAGCGCGTGGTGAGGGTCTGCCCCGGGGGAACGCGGCCGCCCATGTCGTCGGCGGGTTTCTTGAAGAACTTGCCAAGCATGCCGCATTCAACACCCCCGGCCCGCGCGGTCCAGGGACGCGGCACACCATCCGGCGCGACATGAAGCGAATCAGAAGGCCGCCGCGCGGGCCGCAGGGTCTGCTGGGGGCAGAGGGCATTCGTCACCGAATCCTGACACGCGCAGATGTACACTGCACACCAAGTCCGGGCTTCTCTCTCCCGGCGGTGACAGAGGCGACCCGGCCCCCGCGCGCCCCCCCAGGGGGGACACAAGGAGTGAGCCAGTCCCATGTCCATCTTCGATCAGGCCAAACACGACGTCGAACGCGCCCGTTTTCTCGGGGACGTGCGCGACCTCCTGTCCATCCTGCGGCGGCAGCCGAACGAACTGCTGCCCTTCGACTGGGTGCGTCACCTCTCCCCGGACGGCGAGCACCAGCGCGGCCTGGAGACCATCGAGGTCGACCACATCATCGGGTCGGTGGACCGCTACCGCGAGTTCGACCGGCACTACCTGCCCAAGGAAGCGCACCTGGACGAACGCTGGATCGGCGTGCGCGCCGCGCAGCTGCAGGGCAAGGAACTGCCGCCCATCCAGGTGTACAAGGTCGGGGACCTGTACTTCGTCAAGGACGGCAACCACCGCGTGTCCGTCGCCCGGCGTCAGGGGCAGAAGTTCATCGACGCGTACGTGATCGAACTGCACGTCACCGTCCCGCCCGAGGAGGGCGACACCCTGAAGGACCTGATCATCAAGGGCGAGTACGCGCAGTTCCTGAAGGCCACGAACCTCGACACGCTCGTGCCGAACCACCACCCGATCCGCTTCACCACGCCGGGCCGCTACGAGAAGCTGCTCGAGCACATCCGCACCCGGCAGTACTTCATGGACCGCAAACCCGACCGCGCGGGCCTGCCGCCCGTCACCTGGGAGGAGGCCGTGGAGAGCTGGTACCGCCGCCTGTACTGCCGGATCGTGGAGAACATCGACCTGCACGACGTGATGTCCCGCTTCCCGGGGCGTACCGAGGCCGACCTGTACCTGTGGATCATGGATCACCGCTACTTCCTGACGCAGAAGTACGGGCATGACGTGGGCAGCGAGGAGGCCACCATGGACTTCCGCGCGCAACACTCCCCGCCGCTGTACAAGCGGCTGGGGCAGCGCATGAAGCTCGTGCTGCGCGGGAAGATCAACCCCGCGATGTAAGCAGGGAGTGGGAAGAGGTCATTCCACTCCCTGCTTCCCGTTTACCGCGCCAGGACGTATTCCACAAGCGTGCCGACGCCCCAGCCGGTGGCGTGTTCCTCGCGGGTGGCGTTCCCGGCGATGTCCAGGTGCGCCCAGGGGCGGGTGACGAACTGCCCCAGGAACAGCGCGGCCTTGATGCTCGCCCCGGCGGGCTGCATGTCGCTGTTCTTCAGGTCGGCCACCGTCCCTTTGCGGTAGGTCTTCAGGTACGGCTGGTGCAGCGGCAGTTCCCAGACGTGCTCGCCCGCGTCCTGCGCGGCGGCCTTCAGGCGGGCGGTCAGGGCAGCGTCGCTGCTGAACAGCGCGGCGATGTCGTTGCCCAGCGCGCTGACCTTCACGCCGGTCAGCGTGGCGAGGTCCACGAGTTCGGTCGCGCCTTCCTCGCAGGCGACGGTCAGCGTGTCGGCCAGCACGAGGCGGCCCTCGGCGTCGGTGTTCGTGATCTCCACGTGCAGGCCGTTGGCGGCGCGGTACACGTCGCCGGGGCGCATGGCGTCCGGGCCGACCATGTTCTCGGCGGCGGCGACGTAGGCGCGCACCTCGACGCCCTCGGGGATCAGGGCGCGCAGGGCGGCCAGGGCGCGCACGGCGCCCAGCACGGCGGCCGCGCCTCCCATGTCGCTCTTCATGTTCACCATCCCGGCGGCGGGCTTGATGGAGTACCCGCCGGTGTCGAAGGTGATGCCCTTCCCGACGAGTGCCACGACCGTGTGCGCCTCGCCCCGTGAGGGGAGGGTGGCGCGGATCAGGCGCGGCCCCGTGGCGCTGCCCGCCGCGACAGCGGCCAGAAGGTTCATGCCGCGCGCGGCGATGTCGTCCCCGTCCCAGACGTCCACGTCCACGCCGTGCGCTTCCAGGGTGCGGGCCTCGCGGGCCAGCGTGGCGGGGTTCAGGACGTTCGCCGGGGCGCTCACGAGGTCCCGCGCGAGGGTCAGGCCCGCGCCCAGCGCCTCGATGCGGGCCTGCTCGTCGGCGCCCAGGCCCTCCACGAACAGCTGGACCGGTGCGGGAGTGGCCTGGCGGTAGCGGGCGTCGCGCCAGTCCTCGGCCAGCGCAGCGGCGGCCAGCGCGGCGGCATGCTCGCTGGCGGGGACCCGGACGCGCGTGGCTTTCAGCTCGCGGGCCAGTCGCATCAGCGCGGCGCCCACCTCGCGCGCCTCGGCGGCGCCGGCGGGGTGCAGGGCGGCAGCCTGATCGCCGTCCTCGTGGCGGGCAGTCAGGCGGACCTCTCCCCCGCTGAGGTCCCGGGTCAGGCGGCCCCCGTCCGGCGTGACGAACGACAGGGTGAGGTCGGCGGCGTCCATGGCAGTGACCAGAGGCATGCGCGGAGTAGACCACGCGCCGCCCGGGTCGGGTTCCGCAGGTCGGGACGGTCGCCGGGACCACGCGCGGCGGCGGGCCTGCCGGGAACGGGCAGGGACGGGCGGGTATACTGCCCTTTACTGTGAATGGCTCCATTCAAATCACCGAGGCGGCCCTCGCCTCACTGATCGGGCTGACTGCCCACGAGATCCCGGGCGTGGTGGGCATGGCCCCCAGCAACCTGAAAGAGGGCCTCAGCCGCGTGCTGGGCCGCGCGAACGTCAGTGACGGCGTCGTGATCAGCCGCGACGGCGCGAAGTACGTGGCGGACCTGTACGTGGTCGTCGCGTACGGCGTGAGCATCCCCACCGTGGCGCGCAATATCGTGGAGCGCGTGGAACACACCGTGAAGACCCAGGCGGGCATTGACCTGAGCGCCGCGCGCGTGCACGCCGTGGGGGTGCAGCGTGTCTGACATTCCGAATGCCGCGAACACCGGCCACCGCGCGCACCTGACCCCCGCCGATCTGGCCCGCATGCTGCGCTACGCCACCGACTGGCTGGGCGTGTACCGCGAGCAGGTCAACGCCCTGAACGTCTATCCCGTCCCGGACGGCGACACCGGCACGAACATGCACCTGACCATGCAGTCCGTGCGCCGCGAACTGGACACCTGCGACGAGAGCAGCATGCCCGGCGTGGCCCGCGCGATCAGCTACGGCGCGCTGCTGGGCGCGCGCGGGAACAGCGGCGTGATTCTCTCGCAGCTCCTCAAGGGCTTCGCCGAGGCGATCAAGGATCTGAAGGTGGTGGAGGCCGCCGCGCTGGGCCGCGCGTTCCAGGCCGCGCAGAAGACCGGGTACGGGGCCGTCATGAAGCCCGTGGAGGGCACCATCCTGACCGTCGCGCGCGGCGTGGCCGAGGGGGCGGCGCAGCAGGGTGAGCACATCGAGGACGTGCTGGAGAACGCCCTGTTCAGGGGCCAGGAACTGCTCGACCAGACGCCCGAGATGCTCCCGGCGCTGAAACAGGCCGGCGTGATCGACAGCGGCGGGCAGGGCTACCTGTATATCGTGCAGGGCATGCTCGCGCAGCTGCGCGGCGAGGCGCTGCCGCCCGCGCCCGAGATCACCAGCTACGCGCAGGAGCAGTTCGAGAACGAGGAGTTCGGGTTCTGCACCGAGTTCCTCATGAGCGAGGCCACCAAGCCCATCGAGGAGATCCGTGAACTCGTCACGCCGTTCGGGGACAGCCTGCTCGTCGTGGGCGCCGAGGGGTACGTGAAGGGCCACATCCACACCAACGAGCCGGACCAGCTGCTCGCCACGGTGGGCCGCTACGGCAAGATGCTCAAGACGAAGGTCGAGGACATGAGCGAGCAGCACACCGAGATCCTCGGCATGGCGGGCGCCACCGCCCGCGCGGAAGAGGAGATCGCACCGACGGGCCTCGTGGCGGTCGCCAGCGGCTACGGACTGGTGAAGCTGTTCCGGGGCTTCGGGGCCAGGATCGTGTCCGGCGGGCAGACCGCGAACCCCAGCGTGCAGGACATCGTGGACGCCGTCCGGTCGGTCAGCGCCGAGAAGGTCATCATCCTGCCGAACAACAAGAACGTCCTGATGGCCGCCGAGAAGGCCATGGAACTCATGGAGGGCCGCGCGGTCGTCATCCCGACCCGCACGCTGGGCCAGGGCATCGGCGCGGCGCTGAACTTCAGCCCCGACGTGCCCGCCGGGGATCTCGTCGAGGCCATGACCGAGTCCTCGCGCGCCGTCACGACCTTCGAGGTGACCCGCGCCAGCCGCACCACGAACATCACGGTCAAGGACGGCCGCACGCTGGACATCAGGGAAGGTGACGTGATCGGCCTGATGGACGACGAACTCGTCCAGAGCGGCGGCAGTCCCGAGGACAGCGTCATGGAGATGCTCAACCGCCACTACCAGGGGCAGGAGATCATCACTGTATTCGGCGGCCCCCAGCACACCCAGGAGGATCTGGATGCCCTGGCTGCACGGATCAGAAAGGAATTCAGCATGGCCGAGGTCGAAACCCACCCCGGCGGGCCGGACCTGTACGACTACCTCGTCACCGTGGAGTAAGCACAGCCCGCAGTGCGGAGTGAGGTACGGACAGCGCGGGACAGGGGTCGGAGTTCACTTGAGCTCCGGCCCCTGCCCAGTTCATGGCGGCGCGGCAGACTTGCGGGCAGCCGTGAACGCCTCCAACGTCTGGGATCAGCGGTGCAGGTCCCGGAGTTCGTCCTCGGTCAGCGGGGCCAGGCCCAGGCGCAGCAGCACGGGCTGGCCTGCCCCGGCATTGGCGGCGCTGAACTCTGCGACCCTGCGCATCAGGAGGATCAGGTCGCGCTGCACCTCGGCCACCTGGGCGGCAGTCAGGCGGGCGGTGGGGGTGCCACTCAGCATCCGGGCCGGGGGGCCCTGCCACTCGTCCAGTGCGCTGAGGGGCCGGGCGCTGCGGGGGCCTTCCAGCACCGCGAAGCCCGGCGCGTCCGGCGTGGCGTACACCCGCAGGCCCCAGCCGGGCGTGAAGTCGCTCAGGGCGCGGCGGAATTCCCGCTCGGCCGCGTGGTGGAACAGTGTGTCCAGCGCGGTGGTCTTTCCGTCGTGGGCCTGAGGGGGCAGGTGCCGGGCGTCCACGAACAGGTCGTCTGCGCGGGCGCGGTACACCTTCACGGGCCGACCGGCGCGCGCCCTCTCGCGGAGCACGCGCAGCAGGCCAGCCCGCGTGAGGGCCTGCACGTCCCGGTGCACCACCCGGAGGTCCAGCCCGGTCTCGCGCGCCGCGCCCGCCACGGTCTGCTCGCGGCCCAGGAAGGCGCCCAGCACCCGCCGGGTCCGGTCGTGAACAAGGAGGGTCACGGCGGCCGGGTCGGTCACCTCGTGCGGGCTACTCACCGTGGAGCCTGTCATGGCGAGTAGCCTACCCGTGAAGCTGGCTCCATGCCCACCTTCACGCTGCCGACCCTGCCCGACCTCTCCCCTGCCACGCCGGTCCTGTGGCGGGGCCGCGTGTGGACCGGCGTGGAGGACGCCCCGCTGAACGACGGCGCGGTCCTCACCCGCGCGGGCCGGATCGAAGCGGTCGGACCCGCCACCCAGCTGGCCGCCCTGGAGGACGCCGTGACCGTGCAGACGGACGGCACGATCCTGCCGGGCCTGATCGACCTGCACGTGCACGCCCGGCCGAGGTACCTGCCGTGGTTCGTGGCGGCGGGCGTGACGACCGTGCGGGACGCCTGCAACTCACTGGAGACCGTGGCGGCGCTGCTGAATCCGGCGGGCCTCGCGCCGCGCGTGCTGCCTTCCGGTCCATTGCTGGATGGCCCGGACGCCTTCTTCCGTCAGTTCGGGCCCGGCGCGGTCCACGAACCGGGCGACGGGCAGGAGTACAGCGCCGGGGCGCTGATCGTCCGCACGCCCGCGCAGGCGGAACGCGCCGTGGCGTTCCTGGCCGATCAGGGCGTGACGCATCTCAAGCTGTACGAGGCCCTCGCCCCGGACGTCTACGCGGCGGCCACGCGCGCCGCCGCGCGGCTGGACCTGCCGGTCATGACCGACCTGGGCATGCTCACCACGCGGGGCCGCGCGGCGCAGGTGGATGCCCGACAGGCTCTGGCGCTGGGCGTGCGGTCCATCGAGCATGCCAGCGGGTTCGCTCTGGCCGCCACCCGCGCAGGATTCGACCCGGCAGGCGAACTGTCTGCCGCGCTGCTGGATGAACTGGCCGCCCTGACCGTGCAGGCGGGCACGGCACTCGTGCCGACCCTGAGCGTGTTCGAGCCGCTGGCGACCGACACCCCGCCCGACCAACGTGACCTGCCGCTTGCCGGGCAGGGCGGGCCGGTCCGGGAGAGCCTGGACGCGCAGTGGCACGCCGTGCACGCGGGCACCCGACCCATCCGCTCACTGGCGCAGGCGGACGCGCGACTGGCCGCGCAGCTTGCTGTGCGGGTCGCGCGGCTGGGCGGGCGGGTCGGGGCGGGCACCGACACCCCGGCGGGCGCGTTCACCCTGCCCGGCGGGGGCCTGCACGCGGAACTGGAGCGGCTGGTGCAGGCGGGCCTCACCCCGGCGCAGGCCCTGCGCGCCGCGACGGGCACGGCGGCGGACATCCTGGGCCGCGCCGATCTGGGCCGCGTGCAGCCCGGCGCGGTGGCGGACCTGCTCGTCGTGGCGGGCGATCCCACGACCGACGTCCGCGCCACCCGCGACGTGCGGCTGGTGGTGCAGGGGGGTCGGCCCCTGACCCCGGCGGCCCTGCGCGCCACGCTGGAGGCATGAAGGCGGCGGTCAGCCCTCCCGGAAGATGTCCAGGGGCAGGAACGCGCTGACCGTGTAGGTGGGGGCGTCGACGATCTGGCTGATCTTCAGGTCCACGCAGGCACTCGCCAGGACGTAGGCATCTTCCAGGCTCAGGCCACGCGATTCCAGGCGACGCAGCACGGCGCGCAGCGCGATGCGGGCGGCCGTCATGAGGTCCGGGTGGTGCCCGGTGGTGGCGTGCCACTGGCGACTCTGGCCGCCGCCTGTGGGCGTGGTGAATTCCGGGGTGGTGATCCCGGCCTGCGGCTCGACGTGCACCCTCAGGGTCAGTTGCCCGTCCGTCTCGATCCCGGTGCCGCTGACCTCGCCGTCGCCCTGCGCGGCGTGCAGGTCGCCCGCCGAGAGGAGCGCGCCGGGCACCTCCACCGGGAGCCACAGGGTGCTGCCCGCCACGAGCTGCCGGACATCCATGTTCCCGCCGACGTGCCGGGGCGGAGCGGTGGGATGCGGTCCCGGGGCGGCGGGGGCGACGCCGATCACGCCGGGGAACGGTGCGAGCGGCACGCGGATGCCGGGGCGGAAGTCGGCGTGCGTCCCGGCGCGCAGGTCCCACAGGTGCGTGTGGGGGCGCAGGCCCTCGGCGGCCAGCGCGGCGTCAAGGAGGCCGATGCCGTCCGGGCGGCAGCCGGTCCAGCCCCACGTGGCGGTGCGGACATCCAGGACCTCGATGCGCAGGGCGTCGCCGGGCTGCGCGCCCTGCACGAACAGCGGGCCGGTCAGCGGATGCCCGCGCGGGCCACTCAGGGGAGCGCGGGCGTCCGCAAGAATCAGGGCGCGCAGGTCGTCCGGGGCGCCCAGCTCGCCGCTGGCGACCCGGCGGGCCACGCCCCCACCCGAGGCGTCCAGGGTGTCCAGCGTGACGGTGTCGCCACTCGTGACGGTCAGAGCGGGCGGCAGCGCGTTGTCCCAGACAGTGTGCAGGGCGTCCGGGCGCAGGTGGTGGTGAGTCATGGGCTCAGGGTACGGCAGGCCGCGGGGCAGGCGGTATGCTGCCGGGCATGCTGGACCCTCAGGCGCCACTTCCCTTTCAGGCCACTGTTCATCCGGAGGCGCGCGCCGCACGGCGCCTGACGTGGGACTCGCGTGAGGCCTCGCCCGACGTGGCGTTCGTGGCACTGCCCGGTGAGCGGATGCACGGGAACGCGTTCGTGGAGCAGGCACTCGCGGCGGGCGCGCCGTTCGTGCTGACGGACCTGGACGTGCCGCGCGCCGTCCGCGTGGAGGACGCGCGGGCGGCGCTGTTCGACTGGGCCCGCGCCGAACGTGCCCGGGCACCACTGGTGGTGGGCGTGACGGGCAGCGCCGGGAAGACCACCGCGAAGAGTTACGTGGCGGCGGCGCTGGACGCGCTGTTCATGCCGGTGTTCAACACCATGCCGGCCATCGCGTGCTTCCTGATCGAGTCGGGCGGCGCGGGGCGGCCGCTGGTGGTCGAGATGGGCATTGACCGGGTCGGGGAGATGGCCGAGCTGGTGGATCTGGTCCGCCCGGATGTGGGGGTGATCACGACGATCGGCCCGGCGCACCTGGAGCAGCTGGGCAGCATCGAGGGGATCGCGCGGGAGAAGGGCGTGATCCTGCGCGGCGTGGACGGCGGGCCGGTGCGGGCGCTGGTGGGCGCGCAGGCGGCCGCGTTCTACCCGGGGGTGGACAGTTACGGGTTCGGGGACGTGACCTTCGCGGGTGAAGGCCTGCGCGTCACGCCGGAGGGTGCGTCGTTCTCGTTCGCGGGTGTGCCCGTCTCGCTGCCGCTGGCGTCCACGGTGCAGGCGGAGGCGGCGGTGCTGGGGCTGGTGCTGGCCCGCGAGGCCGGGGTGGACCTGGCGGACGCGGCCTCGCGGCTCGCGGGTGTCAGTGTGCCGGATGGGCGGTACCGGGTGCACCGGGGGCGTTTCACGGTGATCGATGATGCGTACAACGCCTCGCCGGTCGCGGTGCGCGCGGCGCTGGACGCCCTGAGTGGCTGGGAGGGGCGGCGGATCAGTGTGCTGGGCCGCATGCTGGAACTCGGCCCCACCGAGCAGCAGCTGCACGCCGAGGTGGGCGCGTACGCGCGGGACCGGGCGGACCTGACCTTCGGTGTGGGCGCCTTCGCCGCCGAGCTGGGCGAGCGGGCCTTCGCGACGGTCCCGGAGCTCGTGGGGGCGCTGCTCGCGGACATCAGGGATGGGGACGTGGTGCTCGTGAAGGCCAGTCGAGGGATCAGCTGGACGCCCGAGCGCCGCGCGCAGGAGGGTGTGGGGCTGGACGTGGTCGTGAATGCCCTGCTCGAGGCGCGGGACGGGCCCGCGTCGGTCTGACCCTCTTCTCCGGGGTCTTCATGCCCCTCAGGGTGGGGCTGGGCACAATGGCGGGCATGCGACTGCTGAGTGCCGCCCTGCCTGTTCTGCTGTCGGGTGTCCTGGGGGCCTGCGCGCCCGCGGTGACGGGCGCCGCGCCGGGTTCGCCCGCCGGTTCGCTGCGCGCGGCGTTCAGTGACGCCGGGGTGGCGTGGACGGTCGGGGGTCGGGCGTGCGTGGCGCGCGCGCCGTCCTTTCAGGCCAGCTGCCCGTCGCTGCCGGGCGTGGTGGACGTCGCGTGGCTGGGTGCGCAGGCGTGGGCGGGCGTACCGTCGCTGGGCGCGGTGGTCACGCTGGACGGCGCGGCCCGCAGCGTGAGCGTGGGCCGGGTGGCGGTCATGAGTGGAACGCGGGTGTACCGCGAGAACGGCAGCGCCGTGGATTATGCCGGGGTGGCGGCGGCGGGCGTGCTGGGTCAGCCGTCGGCGGCCCTGACGGGCGGGGACGGCCAGGAATACGTGCTGCTGGATGGCCGGGCCATGCGTGTGTCGGACGCCTCGGTCCTGCCGGGCGCGGGGTTCACGCTGCTGAACCTCCGGCCGGACGGCGTGGCGGGCGGCACGCAGCCCGAGGTGGTCACCGCGACTGGCACGTACCGCCTGACCGGCACGCAGCTTGAACGCCTGGACGCGGCGGGCGTGGTGCGGGCGCGGGTGCCGCACGGGCCGGGGCGGCTGGGGGTGGTGGGGGCGTGGCTGGTGACGGTCGTCCCGTCCGGCGAGGTGCGCACGTTTGGTCCGGACCTCGCGGCGCGCTGAGCGGACCCGCTCGGGTGCCGGGCAGTGTGCTCCGGACTCCAGTTGGCGCCGGTTGGTGTGTACGCACTGTTTCATCCGGGAGGCCGCGAGGCGCACAGCTGCCCCGCAGAGCGGGAGCGCAACAGCTTCCGGCCGGGCATGGGCTGCCGGTGGCCGGCTGTCTCTGACCCACATGGCCTCCGTCCGAGGGCCCGGATAGGGTCTGCACAGCGGCTGCGGCACGGTCTGGCCATGGCCCGTACAGGCCGTGACCGGGTGGATTCCGCTGGGCTGAAAGTGCTCACGCGACTCATACCGTTCCCTCACGGGCGGCCGGGGCGACGTGAGGAATTGCGTGAACTCTGGGGCTGACTTGTGGTGTACTAAAGCACCCCGTTCAAGAAGCCTTCATGTTCGGGGTGGGTGACCGGGCTGCGCGCGCCTTGCCCACCGGGCGACGGAGGCGGCAGCAGGTGACCGGAGTCAGGGAACGTTCCCGCTGGCTGGGCGTTTCAGGTGTCAGGGTTCCGTGAGTGGTGAGGTGGTTGAATGGAATCTCCATGCCCCTTGCCCCGTTGTCTTCTGCGTCGTCCGCTCACTGCCTGCTCCGGCCTTCCCGCCGCCAGATGAGTGAATGCTAAAATCCGCGTGATCCTGGAGGGAGAATGTCGAGTTTCCTGAACCGCTTACTCAGTCCGCGCCCGAACGCTCTGGGTGTGGAGATTGGCACGAGTGCCATCAAGGTCGTGGCCCTGCGCCCCGGCTCACCGCCGTCCCTCCAGCACGCCGTGATGGTGCCCACACCCATCGGCAGCATGCGCGACGGACTGGTGGTCGAACCGCAGGCGGTCGCGACCGAACTGAAGAACCTGCTGGCCGAGCACCGCATCACGAACCGTTTCGCCGTCACCTCGGTCCCGAACCAGGTGGCGGTCACGCGCAACATCATGGTCCCGAAGATGGACCGCAAGGACCTGCAGGAGGCCATCAAGTGGGAGGCCGAACGCTACATTCCCTACCCCATCGACGACGTCAGTCTGGACTTCGACGTGCTCGATGATCCGGCCAACGTGCCGGACGACGGGCAGATGGAGGTCGTGATCGCCGCTGCGCCCACCGAGGCAGTCGCCCGGCAGGTCGAGGTGCTGCGTCTGGCGGGTCTGGAACCCAGCATCGTGGACCTGAAGTCCTTCGCGGCGCTGCGCGCCCTGCGCGGAAACCTGCTGGGCGAGCACCTCACCAAGAGCACCCTGACCGGCAGCAACTACACCGAGGCCGGCGAGGTGGCGCTCGTCATGGAGATCGGCGCGAGCAGCTCCGTCATCAACCTCGTGCGCGGCGACCGCGTGCTGATGGCCCGCAACATCAACGTGTCCGCCGACGACTTCACGACCGCGCTGCAAAAAGCCTTCGACCTGGACTTCAGCGCCGCCGAGGAAGTCAAGCTGGGCTACGCGACCGCCACGACCCCCACCGAGGACGAGGAGGACCTGCTGAACTTCGACATGGCCCGCGAGCAGTACTCCCCGGCGCGCGTGTTCGAGGTCGTGCGCCCCGTGCTGGGCGACCTGATCACCGAGATCCGCCGCAGCCTGGAGTTCTACCGCGTGCAGAGCGGCGACGTGGTCATCGACCGGACGTTCCTCGCCGGAGGCGGCGCGAAACTGCGTGGTCTGGCCGCCGCGATCAGCGATGCGCTGGGCTTCCGCGTGGAGGTCGCCAGTCCCTGGCTGACCGTGCAGACCGATCAGGCGAACGTGGACACCGGGTACCTGCAGGCCAACGCGCCGGAATTCACGGTGCCGCTGGGCCTGGCGCTGCGGGGGGTGACCAGCCGTGGTTGAAGTCAACCTGCTGCCACAGCAGTACCGCAAGCAGAGCGAACCGACCCTCTGGCAACCGGCCGCGGTCGGCCTGGCGGTCCTGACCGCCCTAATCCTCGTGGGCGTCGAGGTCGCCACCGCCACGCGGGTGGGCAACCTGAAAAAGGACATCGACAGCGTGAACGGCGAGATTGCTGCCCTGACGCCCGCCGACCAGGAATTCAAGGCGCTGACGCAGGAGAAGACGCAGCTGACGCAGATCACGGCGATCGCCGGGCAGCTGCGTGACGCCAAGACGTACTGGACGAACGATCTGGCGAGCTTCACGGCGCAGCTGCCCGGTGGCAGCGGCGTGGCACTCAAGAGCATGACCATCCGCCCGCTGGACGCCGCGGCGCTGGCCACGCAGCAGCAGAGCGGTGTGTACACTGGCAAGAACGTGACCCGTGAAATTGAACTGAGCGGCTCGGCAAGCAGTCAGCAGGCGGTCGTGAA
This sequence comes from Deinococcus soli (ex Cha et al. 2016), assembly GCF_001007995.1. Lineage (NCBI taxonomy): Bacteria > Thermotogati > Deinococcota > Deinococci > Deinococcales > Deinococcaceae > Deinococcus > Deinococcus soli (ex Cha et al. 2016). Next base: position 1,034,866 of record NZ_CP011389.1, read on the forward strand.
CTTCCTGCGGACCTTCGAGAACAACCCGAACTTCGGCGTGAACTTCCGCAGCCTGCAGAGCGAGGGCGAGACCGGCCAGTACAGCTTCAACGCGACCGTCGGGCTCGTGAAGGGCGACGCGGCCGCACCCGCCACGCCGGCTGACGGTACGCCCACCGCGCCGCCCGCCCCGGGCGCGCCGGTCAGCTCCGCGGAGGGTGGCCGTGTCGATTAAACTCACGCCCCGCAACCTCTTCTTCGTGGTGCTGGCCGCGTGCCTGCTGGTCGTCGCCCTGTGGTACACGCTGCGCTTCCAGGCGCGCCAGCAGGAGATCAGCCTGCTGCAGGGTGACCTGGACACCGCGCAGGCGCGCGTGGCGGTCATGCGCAGCAACGCGGCGCAACTGCCGACGCTGCGCGAGGAGGTCGCGAAACTGAAGGTGCAGCAGGACGAGTTCCTCGCCGCGCTGCCGCAGACCGCGAACTACTACCGCATCCTCGACGAGGTCCGCCTGAACGCCGCGGCTGCCGGGGCGAGCATGTCCTCGTTCAACGTCACGAATGCCACCGCCACCAACCTGCCCGGCGGCGTGCGGCCCATCAACCTGAACGTGAATGTGTCCGGCACCTTCGGGCAGCTGTTCCAGCTGCTGCGCTCGGTGGAGACCATGAGCCGCTTCACGAACGTGAACAACGTCTCGCTGCAGTTGCCGCAGGCCGACAGCTTCGACCCGTCGCTGGAAGGCACGCTGGCCCTGACCGTGTACACCTTTGACCCCGCGCAGGCCAGCGCGCCGGCCGCCGGCACGACCCCGCAGGCGCCGAACGCCGCGCCCGCCGCGCCCGCCCCGGCAGGAGGCACCCAGTGACGCGCGCGCCCGTCAAACTCTCCCGAGAAATGAAACTGCTGCTGGGCCTGCTGCTGCTGGTCGCCGCGATCGGCCTGTGGTACGTCCTGACCAACCGCGGCGCCGCCCCGGATGACACGGCTGTCACGCCCGGCACCACCACCGGCACGCCCGTCACGCCGGGCGACACCGTGCCTGTCACGCCGCCCGAACAGTCCGGCAGCACCGGGCAGTCCGGTCAGGGCAGCGGCGTGCAGTCCGGCGGTCAGGTGGACGTCGAGGTCATCCCGCCCTTCCCCACCGGCGACACGGCAAGCACCACGACCCAGCCTGAACAGACCGACACGCCGCCCACCCCGGCCGGGATCAACCCCGCCGGCACGCTGGCCGCCGTCCCCGGCAACAACCCCTTCCGCCCCCTGACCATCGAGGGCGACGGCCAGACCGCCAGCACGCCCACCACGGCGCCCAGCAGCCCGGCCAGCACGCCCAGCGCGAGCTCCCCGGTGGCCAGCGCGCCGACGGTCACGCCGATCCCCTCGACCGGCGCGGTCGGCCTGAGCCCACTGCCCAGCAGCGGCAACGACACGGGCGGCGCGCTGCCCGTCCCGACCATTCCCGTCACGGACGGCACGCCCAGCGTGACCCCCATCACCCCGGGCGGGACGGTTGCTATCGGGAACGCGCCCGTCGGCACGCCCACCGGGACGGACATCCCCACCGGGACGAGTACCCCCGCGCCGGTCAAACCCCCGGTGGCCGGGGTCAGCGTGCCCGGCCTCACCCGCGTGCCCGCCAGCGTCACGGCGCCGCCCACGCCGGGCGCCGGCCAGGGCGGCGCGGCGACCCTGCCCACCGGCACCCCCCAGCCCGGCACGCCGCAGGTCATCAGCGAGGTCGCCAGCGGCGGCGGGGTCGTGTCGGCCACGTCGGCTCTGGACAGCTTCGTGCAGACGCAGGAACTGGCGTTCAACGCCGTGGTGCTCGGCCCGGTGAACACCGCGATCTTCCGCAGCAAGGACGGGTACGTGGTCGTCGCCGTCGGGCAGACCCTGCCGGACAGCCAGGTCACCGTGAAGGAAGTCACGGCGACCGGCGCGACCCTCAGCCTCGGCAACGACTCCAAGACCCTCGAACTGGATAAAAGGTGAGCCATGACTAACCGCTTCGCTACTCTGCTGCTGACCGCCACCCTGGGTCTGGCCGCCGCTCAGACCACCCCCGCGACCTCCTCTGTGGCCGACACCAGCCTCACGAACGCCACCGTGACCATCGAGATCGGCCGTTACGCCGGGCCGCTGTCGAGCCTGCTGGCCGCGCTGGCCAAGAGCGCCGGATACGGCCTGATCCTCGACACGAACGTGGACGCGCTGCCCCAGGCGGCCGGGACGACCGCCGCGACCGGCACCCCGGCCACCGGGACTGCCGCGACGGGTACCGCCACGGCGGACACGGCCCGCCCGGTCGTGTACTCCTTCCAGAACAAGCCCTTCAACGAGGTCTGGCCGCTGCTGATGGACGTCTACGGCCTGAGCTACGACGTCGTGACCCTGGCCGGACAGCCGGTGCTGCGCGTGAGCAACACGCCCATCCAGCGCACCGTCACCCTGAAGAACGCCGACGCGACGCAGGCCAGCCAGCAGGTGAAACTGTTCTTCGGCACGCCCACCTACAGTGAGACGCCCCAGAAGGACGCGCAGGGCAACACCGTCGGCGTGACCCGCACCCTGGTGGACGTGAAGCTCGACAGCGCCACCCTGCGAATCGTGCCGGACGTGCGCAGCAACGCCGTGATCGTGCGCGGCACGAACAAGGAGGTCGCGGAGGTCACGCGCCTGCTCGCGCAGCTCGACAGCACCCCCGGCGCGCAGGCGGGCAGCGCCAGCACCCCCGAGGTGCAGACCGTGCAGCGCGTGTACACCGTCAAGGGCGCGCAGGCGGACATCGTGGCGCTGCTGGCCGCGCAGTACCCGGGCCTGAAGGTCACGCCCGTCGGGCAGACCGGGCAGCTGGTCGTGACCGGCCCGCAGAACCAGCTGGACGCCGCGCTCACCCTGCTGGGGCAGGTGGACCGCGTGGCGCCCGTCGTGGCCGGCGCGCAGATCACGCAGCGGATCTTCCAGCTCGTGAACGCCAGCGCCGAGGAGGTCAAGGCGACGCTGGAGGGCACGCTGGCGCGTGACCTGGGCACGACCACTGCGGCCACGACCGGCACGGCCGCGGCAGGCACCACGACCGCCGCGACCGGCGCCGCGACCACCGCGCAGGCGAACACCGCGACGATCATCGCGGACAAGCGCACGAACACCGTGATCGTGCGCGGCACCGCCGATCAGGTGGCGCAGGTGGCGGACCTGATCCCGCAGCTGGACCAGAAGGTTCCGCAGATCAACGTGCAGGTGCGCATCCAGGAGATCACCGAGCGGGCGTCGCGCGCGCTGGGCGTGAACTGGTCGGCGGGCTTCGGCGGGTTCTCGGTGAGCAGCAGCAACACGGCGGGTCTGGGGGTTTCCTTCGATCCGACCCGCAGCCTGCTGGGCTTCAACCTGGGTGCGTCCCTGAATGCCCTGCAGGGTCAGGGGCTGAGCAAGAGCGTGTACGACGGCAGTATCACCATGCAGAGCGGCCAGCGGTCGCTGGGCGGATCGGGCGACACGCAGAACGCGTCGAGCACGGCGGCGGCCAGCATCAAGAGCGGTGGGCGTCTGGAAGTGAACATTCCCTCGGCGGCAGCGAACGTCCCAGCGATCCAGAAGCAGATCGACTACGGCGTGAACCTGGACTTCTTCAGCCCGCAGGTCGCGCCGGACGGCACGATCACGCTGCGCGTGCGCGGCCAGGTGAACGACCTCCGGACGACGATCGCGGCGAACACCGTTCCGAACGTCCTGCAGTTCACGAACAGCGAGGCGCAGACGACCCTGACCTTCAAGAACGGGGAGACGCTGCTGCTCAGTGGGCTGCTGGCGACTAAGACCACCGAGAACAAGGACGGCACGCCGTTCCTGTCGAGCATCCCGGTGGTGGGCAGCCTGTTCGGGAAGCAGAGCACCTCGACCGAGAAGACGCAGCTGCTCGTCGTGATCACCGGCACGATCGTCCAGTAACGCACTTTCTCCCGGCGCGCCTCCTCCAGGGGGGCGCGCTTTGTTTGTGCAGGGGCGGTGGGCTCCTGGGGGGCAGGCGCTACAGTCGGGGGGCATGAGGTACCTGACCGCTGGCGAATCGCACGGGCCGCAACTGACGGCCATCATCGAGGGGCTGCCCTCCCAGTTGCCGCTGGGCAAGGGGGACATTGACCCGTGGCTGCGCAGGCGTCAGGGCGGGTATGGCCGCGGGCGGCGCATGGTGATCGAGACGGACGAGGCCAAGATCCTGTCCGGGGTGCGGGCCGGGCGGACGACGGGCGCGCCGGTCACGCTGGCGATCGCCAACAAGGATCACCGGAACTGGACGGAGATCATGTCGCCCGAGCCGGGCGGTGAGCCGCGCAAGAAGGCCCTGACGGACGCGCGGCCCGGGCACGCGGACCTGACGGGCGGCGTGAAGTACCGGCACAAGGACCTGCGGGACGTGCTGGAGCGCGCCTCGGCGCGGGAGACGGCGGCGCGCGTGGCGGTGGGGAGCATCGCGCTGAAGCTGCTGTCGGAGCTAGGCGTGGAGGGCGCGAACTATGTGTCGAGCCTCGCGGGGATCGAGACGCGGGTGCCGTTCAGCTGGGACGCGCTGGAAGCCATCGAGAACAGTGACCTGAGGACCCCGGATGAGGACGCGGCCGCGCAGATGCGGGAGCGGATCGATCAGGCGAAGAAGGACGGGGACACGCTGGGCGGCATCCTGGAGGTGCGCTTCAGGGGGCTGCCGGTGGGGCTGGGTTCGTTCGTGCACCACGACCGCAAGCTGGACGGGAAGATCGCGCAGGCGGCCCTGAGCGTGCAGGCGATGAAAGGCGTGGAGATCGGCCGCGCGTTCGAGAACGCCACGGCGCCGGGCAGCCGCGTGCATGACGCCGTGTACTACCGGGGCGGCACGTACGCGCGGGACACGAACGGCGCGGGGGGCCTGGAGGCCGGGATGACGAACGGCGAGGAGCTGATCGTGCGGGTCGCCATGAAGCCGATCGCCACGCTGATGAAGCCGCTGCCGACCGTGAACGTGGTGACGCACGAGGCGTCCGACGCGGCCCGTGAGCGCAGCGACACCACGGCGGTCCCGGCGGCGGGCGTGATCCTGCAGTGTGTTATCGGCTGGGTGCTGGCCGAGGCGATGCTGGAGAAGTTCGGTGGGGACACCCTGCCGGAGTTGCAGGAGCGCGTGGCGGCGGCCCGGGCCTTCGCGCAGTCGTACTGAGCGCATGCTGAACGACACCGAGGGCGGGGTCCGCCACCTGCGGGGGTTCCGGGCCGGGCTGGAGGCCGGGCTGACGGCGCACCTGCGCGACGTTCCTGAAGAGCCGATCGGGGGACGCGTCACGCCGCGTCCGGAGGATTCCCGTACACTGTCCCCCATGTTCAGTTCGGGCCTCATTGAGCGTCCGGTGTCGTGGGTGGCGCTGGCGGGCTTCATGGGCACCGGCAAGAGCCGGATCGGCTGGGAACTGTCGCGGGCGCTGGCGCTGCATTTCGTGGATACCGACAAGCTGATCACGCGCGTGGTCGGCAAGAGCATCCCCGAGGTGTTCGCGCAGGAGGGCGAGGGGTACTTCCGCGCCTGCGAGCACGAGGTCGTGGGCCGCGTGACCCGGCTGGAGCACGCCGTGATCAGCCTGGGCGGCGGAACGTTCATCCAGGAGGAGAACCGCCGCTGCCTGCTGGAACGCGGGCCGGTGGTGGTGCTGTGGGCGACGCCGGAGACGATCTACCAGCGCACGAAGCACAGTGACCGCCCCCTGCTGCGCACCGAGGACCCCCTCGAGCGCATCCGCACGTTGATGGACGAGCGCGCCCCGGTGTACCAGCAGGGCACCATCCACGTGCACAGCGACGGGCGGCCCAGCGAGGAGATCGTCGAGGAGATCATCGACCGGCTTTGGTCGTGGGCGGACGCACAGCACGCCTGGGCGCTGGACCACGCGGCGCCCGACCACACGCCGGGCGGGGAGTCGCGTGCGTCGGATTGAGGTCGGCGGCGCGCAATCGTACGCGGTGGAGGTCGGCGCGGGCCTGCTGGACACGCTGAGGGTCCCCGAGCGGCACGTCGCCCTGATTCACCCGACCGACCTGCCCGCCGGGTTCGTGACGCGGGTGCAGAAGGCGTTGCAGCCCGCCGTGACGATTCCCGTGCCGGCTCGTGACGACTGCAAGACGCTGGAGGTCCTCTCGGGCGTCCTGTCGCGGCTGGCGGGCGCGAACATTCCGCGCGACGGCGCGGTCGTGGGACTGGGGGGCGGCGCGGCGACCGATCTGGCGGGCTTCGCGGCGGCCAGTTACCTGCGCGGCGTGGCGTTCTACACGCTGCCGACCACGCTGCTGGGCATGGTGGACGCGGCGGTGGGCGGCAAGACCGGCGTGAACCTCCCCGAGGGGAAGAACCTGGTGGGGGCGTTCTGGCCGCCGCGCGCCGTGTGGTGCGACACCGATACCCTGGGCACCCTGCCCGGCGCGGTGTTCCGCGAGGGGGCCGCCGAGGCGTTCAAGCACGGCCTGATCAGCGACCCCACCCTGCTGGACCGCGTGCTGTCCCCGGACTTCCGGCCCGGCGGCGCGCTGCTGGAGGGCACGCTGGCCGATGCGATCGACGTGAAGGCGGGCGTCGTCACCCGTGACCTGACCGAGCGCGGCGAGCGGGCGTTCCTGAACTTCGGGCACACGCTGGCGCACGCGCTGGAGGCCGTCACGCACCACGGCGTGCCCCACGGCGACGCCGTCGGGTACGGCATGCACTACGCAGCGCGGCTGTCCCGCGCGCTGGGCGGCGCGGACCTGACCGGGCACACCCGCGCGTTCCTGACGTGGCAGCAGCCGGCGCCCCTGCCCCCCGTGAGCTTCGAGGACGCCCTGACCTTCATGGCCCGCGACAAGAAGGCCGACGCGGACGGCGTGCGCTTCGTGCTCCTGCGCGACCTCGCTCAGCCCTACCTGACGCGCGTCCCGGAAGACGTGCTGCGAGAAGAATTCAGCGGCTGGCAGCAGGATCTGCACGACCTCAACCTGCTGACCTGAGCATCCCTTTCCATGCGGGCTGCACAATCCGCCCCTGGCCCACACGCCGGGGGCGGTACGCTGCGGGCATGCTGCTCGTGCTGAACGGCCCCAACCTCAACCGACTCGGCCTGCGGGAACCCGGCGTGTACGGCTCCCAGACCCTCGAAGACCTGGAACGTCAGTGCGACGCCTGGGGCGCGGAACTCGGGCAGGCCGTCACCTGCCGCCAGAGCAACTACGAGGGCCAGCTCATCGAATGGATCCACGAGGCCGAGGAGCACGGCTTCACCGGCATCGTCCTGAACCCCGGCGCGCTGACGCACTACTCGTACGCGCTGCGCGACGCGATTGCCGGGCAGCGCGTCCCGGTGATCGAGGTGCACATCAGCAACGTGGACGCCCGCGAGGAATTCCGCCACAAAAGCGTCACGGCCGCTGTGTGCCGCGGCAAGATCAGCGGGCTGGGCTTCCTGGGCTACCGCCTGGGCCTGGAGGCGCTGGTCGAGAGTCAGGAATGAGCGACTGGCACCCCTACCGGCCGCTGGCAGACAGCACCGTCACCGGGGACCTCTGGCAGCTGGACGGCGTGGGCGACGCGCAGCACGCGCCCCGGCCGGTGCTGGTGTGGCTCCCCCCCTCGTACCACGCGGACAGCGGGCGGAGGTACCCGGTCGTGTACTTCCACGACGGGCAGAACGTGTTCGACGCGGCCACCAGTTACAGCGGCGAGTGGGGCGCGGACGAGACCCTGACCGCGCTGGCCGCGCAGGGCATCGAGGCCATCGCGGTCGGCATTCCCAACGGTGGAGACCGCCGCTTCCACGAGTACAGCCCGGTCGAGTACCACGACTACCCGCAGGGCGGCGGGGGCGGCGCGGACGCCTACGTGGCGTTCCTGACGGACACGGTGAAACCAGCGGTAGACGCGGCGTTCCGCACGCGGCCCGGCGCGGACGACACGGTCGTGATCGGCTCCAGCATGGGCGGCGTGATCAGCCTGCACGCCTGGCTGACCCGCCCGGGCGTGTTCGGGCACGCCGGGATCATGAGCCCCGCCTTCTGGACGAACGCGGGCTTCTCGCTGCGGCAGGCTCAGGAGGCTCCCCTCCCGGCCGGGCGCGTGTGGGTGGATATCGGCGGGCAGGAAAGCCCGGAATTCCCCGACCGGATGCGCGCCTACTGGCATGAGGCCCACGCCTTCGTGGACACCCTGAGTGCCCGGGGTCTGGGCGAGAGGCTGCGCTTCCAGGCCGACCCGGCCGCCCCGCACCACGAGAGTGCCTGGGCGGCCCGGCTGCCCGCCGCGCTGCGCTTCCTGCTGACTGGCCTGTAGTTCCACACGACTTGCCCCGCCTGCGCTCATCTGGTACCCTTGCGTTTAGTGTCTCGCGCTTGGTAGGGCCGAGATGACCGGGAGGCACCCGGACACACCAGCAGCCCTCTCCCCCGTCGGCCTGGACCGTGTCGCAGCCAAATCCCCCAACTTCGGAGTTTCACGGTGAAAACCTACATCCCCAAAAATGACGAGCAGAACTGGGTCGTCGTGGACGCCACGAACGTGCCCCTCGGCCGCCTCGCGACGCTGATCGCCAGCCGCATCCGTGGCAAGCACCGCCCCGACTTCACCCCCAACATGATCCAGGGTGACTTCGTGGTCGTCCTGAACGCCGCCCAGGTCGCCCTGACCGGCAACAAGCTGGACGGCAAGGTCTACACCCGCTACACCGGCTACCAGGGCGGCCTGAAGAAGGAAACCGCCCGCGAGGCGCTCAAGAAGCACCCCGAGCGCGTCATCGAGCACGCCGTGTTCGGCATGCTGCCCAAGGGCCGCCAGGGCCGCGCCATGCACAGCCGCCTGAAGGTGTACGCCGGTGAGGCGCACCCCCACGCTGCCCAGAAACCCCAGACGCTCGAGGTCAAATAATGGCGATTCAGCAACCCGAACAGTTCTACGGCACCGGCCGCCGCAAGAGCGCCGTCGCCCGCGTGTTCCTCCGCCCTGGCGAAGGCAAGATCATCGTGAACGGCAAGGAGTTCCAGACCTACTTCCGTGGTCTCCTGCGCGCCGTGCACGCCCTGCAGGCCTTCCGTGAAACCGGCACCGCCGGCCGTTACGACGCCGTGATCACGGTTGTCGGCGGCGGCCCCACCGGCCAGGCCGACGCGATCAAGCTGGGCATCTCCCGCGCCCTGCTGAAAGTGAACCCCGACTTCCGCGCGCAGCTCAAGCCCAAGGGCCTGCTGACCCGCGACCCCCGCGAAGTCGAGCGCAAGAAGTACGGCCTCAAGAAGGCCCGCCGCGCCCCCCAGTTCAGCAAGCGCTGATCCCCGCGAAAAAAGCCCCCCGCACCTTCGGATGCGGGGGCTTTTTTGTTGATGGTCGATGGTTGATAGAGGATGGATTGCTCTCCTCTATCAACCATCAACTGTCTTCCATCAACGCCGCGTGTGCGCGGCGTAGCGTTCCAGGATGTCCCACCCCTGCCCGCCGTGCATGACGGCGCGGGCCTGTTCGACGCCCTCGCGGATGCTCGCGGCGCGGCCCGCGGTGCGCAGGGCCGCTCCGGCGTTCAGCGCGACGATGTCCCGCTGGGCCGGGGTGCCGCCGCCGGTGAGGAGGGCGCGGGTGATCTCGGCATTCTCGGCGGGACTGCCGCCCACGATCGCCTCGCGCGGGTGCAGGCTCACGCCGGCCTCCTCGGGGTGAATGGTGCGGTCGATGATCTCGCCGTCGCGCAGGCCAGAGACGGTGTTCACGCCGCTGACCGTGAATTCGTCCAGGCCGCTACCGTTCACGACGGTCGCGCCGCGAGCACCGAGCAGGCGCAGCACTTCCGCCAGCGTGCGGGTCAGTTCCGGCTTGAACACGCCCACGATAAGGTGCGTGGCGCCTGCGGGGTTGCTCAGGGGGCCCAGGATGTTGAACACGGTACGCGCCGCCAGTTCCGAGCGGACCGGCGCGGCGTGCCGCAGCGCCGGGTGGTAGTTGCGGGCGAACATGAAGCCGATCCCGAGGGTGTTCACGGCGTCCGCGACGACGTCTGGCGTGGCGTCCAGGTTCACGCCCAGCGCTTCGAGCACGTCGGCGCTCCCGGCGCGGCTGCTCGCGGCGCGGTTGCCGTGCTTCGCGACAGGTACGCCCGCGCCCGCCACCACGAACGCCGTCGTGGTGCTGATGTTGAAGGTGTGCGCGCCGTCCCCGCCAGTGCCGACCACGTCCAGCAGCACCTCGCGCGGCTGCACGTTCACGCGCACCGCGTGCTCCCGCATGGCCTGCGCGAAACCCGCGATCTCCTCGGGCGTCTCGCCGCGCACCCGCAGGGCAGCCAGGGCCGCAGCCAGCCGCACGCCACTCAGTTCACCCTCCATCACCTCGCGCATGAAGGTCGCGGCCTCCGCCTGAGAGAGGCGCTCCCCGTTCATCAGTCTCGCGTGCATCACTTCGTTGCCTCCTGCCGCGCGCGGAACGCCTGCACCTCGGTGAGGAAGTTCCGCAGCATCTCCAGGCCGTCCTGGGTGGCAATGCTCTCCGGGTGGAACTGCACCCCGAACACCGGGAAGGTGCGGTGGCGCAGCGCCATCACGACCTCGTCCTGCGGGTCGGTCGTCCACGCGGTCGCCACCAGCTCCGGCGGCAGGTCGCGCACCACCAGCGAGTGGTACCGTGTGACCGTCACGCCGTCCCGCAGGCCCGCGAACAGGCCCGCCCCATCATGCCGCACCGGACTGGTCTTCCCGTGCACCGGCAGGATCGCGCGGCCCACCTGTGCCCCGAACGCCTCGCCAATGCTCTGGTGGCCCAGACACACGCCCAGCACCGGCACGCTGGACCCCAGCTCACGGATCACGGCCACACTCTGCCCCGCCTCGGAGGGCGTACAGGGCCCCGGCGACACCACGATCGCATCCGGGTTCAGGGCCCGCACGTCATCCAGCGTGAACGCATCGTTGCGCCACACCGTCAGCTTGGCGCCCAGCGTCCCGAAGTACTGCACCAGATTGAACGTGAACGAATCGTAGTTGTCGATCAGGAGGAGGCGGAGGGGGGCGGTCGGCTCGGTCATCGGTGAGTCTCCTGAGCGGCTTGAGCTTGGTTCGGGCGTCATGGCGGCCATCACAGCCCTCCTGCGGCGAGTTCGACGGCGCGCATGAGGGCGGCGGCCTTGTTGCGGGTCTCCTGCTCCTCGCTGGCCGGGTCGCTGTCAGCGACGACGCCCGCGCCCGCCTGGATGTGCACGCGGCCGTTCGTGATGACCATGGTGCGCAGCGTGAGGGCCATGTCCATGCTGCCGTTCAGGGCGATGTACCCGAAAGAACCGCCGTACGGGCCGCGCCGGACGGGTTCAAGCTCATCGATGATCTGCATGGCGCGGATCTTGGGGGCGCCGCTGACGGTCCCCATGGGCTGCACGCTGGCCAGCGCATGCAGCGGCGTCTGGTCGTCCCTGAGGGTGGCGGTGACGCTGGAGACGATGTGCATGACGTGGCTGTAGCGTTCGATGGTGAACGCGTCGTGCACGCGGACGCTGCCGAAGCGGCTGACCTTGCCCAGGTCGTTGCGGCCCAGATCCACCAGCATCAGGTGCTCGGCGCGTTCCTTCTCGTCCGCGAGGAGTTCGTCCGCGAGGGCCTGATCGTGCTCAGGGGTGGCGCCGCGCGGGCGGGTCCCGGCGATGGGGCGGGTGGTGACCGTCTGGCCGTCGCTGGCGAGGAGGCTCTCGGGGCTGCTGGCGACCAGGGTGACCGGCCCGAGTTGCAGGTACCCGAGGTACGGGCTGGGGTTCACGCGGCGCAGCGCGCGGTACAGCGCGAAGGGGTGCAGGTCGCCCAGGTCGGCGCTGAAGCGCTGGCTGGGCACCACCTGGAAGATGTCCCCGGCGCGGATGTACTCCAGCGCGGCCCTCACGGCGGCCTGGAAGGTGTCGGGGGTGAAGTTGCTGGTGAATTCGGGCGGCGTGGTGGGGGTGCGGCCCGGCACAGCGGGGAGCGGCCCGCGCAGGCGCTGCGTGAGGCGCTGCACCTCTTCCTGCGCGCCCGCCTGCGTGTCGGCGGTGGCGACGGTGATCAGACGGTGCTTGAGATGGTCGAAGATGACCATGCCGCGCGGCGCGATGAAGCACGCGTCGGGGACGTTCAGTTCGTCGGGGTTCGCGTCGGGCAGGCGTTCGTAGTTGCGGATCAGGTCGTACGCGGCGTACCCGATCGCGCCGCCGATCAATGCCGGGAGGCCGCCCGGGACCGTCGCGGGGCGGACGGTCGCGTGGTACAGCCGCGCCAGGGGATCGGTGTCCTGCCCGTCGAAGTCGCCGAAGGTGCCGCTGCTCGTCACGTGCGCGCCGCGCGCCTCGAAGCGGCCCTGTTCACCCACGCCGATGAACGAGTAGCGGCCCAGTTTCTCCCCGGCCTCCACACTTTCCAGAAGGAAGGTGACGGTCTCGCCCTGCGCGACTTTCAGGTACGCGGTGACGGGCGTGTCGAGGTCGGCGTTGAGTTCCTGCACGGCGACGGCCAGAGGGGAGCGCGGATTCGGTTGCGTCATGGGTCTCCTGGGGTTCGGGGGCGGGGGGTCAAAAAAACGCCCGGGTGGGAGTTCCACCTGGGCGCGTCTGTGCAGTGTCGGGGCGACAAGCGTGATCAGACCCAGGAGTTTCTGGGCCACCACCACGCACCGGACACGGTCATGCGTGGCAGCATAGCGCGCGGCTCGCAGGGGCAGGGGGCGTGTGTAGACAGGTGCCAGCTCATCCGGGCGTGACGGTCACCGTTACCGCCTGCCCCTCCTCCAGCGCCTCCGCGCGGCGCACCGCGACCTTCACCGGCAGCAGGTACCCGCCGTCCTTCGGGAAGATCGAGGTGCGAAACCGGGTCTCGCCCACCACCGCCTCGCAGGGGATCATGCCCCACCCGTACGTCACGAACCGCGCGGCGTCCTTCAGGTCCGTCACCAGCTCAGCCGGCACCCGCAGGAAGTAATGCGGGGCGGGGCCGCGCCAGTGAAACAGCTCAGCAGTGAACGTCAGGGGCATGGAGGCAGCCTAGCGGGTCAGGGGGAGACGGTCAGCGAGAACGCGGCGCGCCCCACCACCTGACCGTCCTTACGGAACGTGAGGGTCATGGACGAGTCCCCGGCGGGCACCGTGGCATCTGCCTGGAAGTTCAGGGTGGTCTGGAGCGCCTGGGCACCCAGGCCCTGGCCGGAGAGGCTGGGCAGGATCAGCGTGGCGGGGCTGACGGTCACGCCCGGTACGTCCACCGACAGCGTGACGGTTCCGCTGATCGCGCCGCCCTGACGCAGGTCGACGGGTACCGCCGTGGGCTGACCGGTGCGGAGCAGCAGGTCACTGCCCCACGCGGGCGACGCGACGTTCACCCAGGCCGCGCCCGGCTGGAAGCTCAGGCGGGACCACGTTCCGGCCGGGACGGACGTGCGCTGGATGGTGGTCTGGGTGTCCGTGCTGCTGCTCTGCCGCTGGATCAGGTTCCAGCCCCGTTTCAGATCCAGCTGATCCAAGTACGTGAGCGTCATGCCCAGGGACGTGTCCTCGCAGCGGCCCTGCACGCGGATGTCCCGGTCGACGTACAGGCGGGTCAGGCCGCGCGGCTCCAGACTGGCGCTGACGGCGCGTCCCAGTGGATCACCCTGCGCGCTGACCACCTGAAGGTTCGCCTCTGTGGCCAGCGCGTCCGGTTGCGAACGCTCCCCCACGAAGGCCTGACACTCGAACAGGCTGCTCAGCGCCCCGGTGGGCGGGGTACTCAGCGTGACATTCACCTGCCCGTCGGCGGCGAGCGGCACGCTCTGCGCGGTCATGACGGCAGGGTCGGGCAGCGTGAAGTCCAGGTACTGCTCCTCGACCCGCGCCCCCTGACCCAGGGTCGGGTGGTGCAGCGTGCCCACCACCCGCGCCGGGTCGGTGGGGCCGCCAACCTCGCTGCCGGTCGCGTCCTGCGCGGACGTGAACAGCAGGCTGAAGCTGTACACCTGCGTGTCGGGCCGCTGCCGGTCCACCGGGAAGTCCACGGCGAACGTCACGGGGACACTCGCGCCGGGAGCGAGCGTGCCGGGCAGCACCCACCCGCCGCTCTGGGTGGCCACGCTCAGTCCGGCGGGTGGCGTGACCTGCACGCCGCGCAGGTCGAGGCCGGTCAGGAAGGGCGTGCCCTGCGGGTGCGGGCGAGCCACGCCGGTCTGAAGGTCAACGTCCTGGGCGCGGGTGGCGCTCAGCTGCGGCGCCTGCGCGGACGCGTCTTGCCCGCTGAAGAGTTGCAGGCGGCGGAACGGCGTTCCCGCGATGGTGGGCGCCATGGCGTTGTTGCCCGGGTCGCCGTCCGTGTCGTTCAGGGCGACGGGCAGCAGCACGAGGTTCGTGATGGGCACGCCGGTCGGGTTGGTGACTAGGAACGTGGTGTTCACATGCCGGACGTCCTGGGTGCCGCGGCGGCTGATGAACGTGACGGTGCTGATGGCCTGCGCGCCCAGCTGCACGTCACCCGGCGCGCCCTCCAGGCGCTGCGCGGTCAGCTGAGCGGGGGGCAGGGACTGCAAGGTCGCCTGCGTGCCCTGCGGACCGCCCACCCGGATGTCGAGGGCATAGACCTGACCGCCGGACGCCACAGGGTGAGCGGGTGGGGTCGGGGCAGAGCAGGCGAGCAGCAGCAGGGTCAGGGCCGGAATCAGGGACGCGCGCTTGAACATGAAGAACCTCGGGGACAGCAGGACTGGAGGTTCAGCGTAGCGGACGGCAGCGGGCAGTTCTGCCTCACCTGAGTGCGTGACGGCGTCCACGGGATCACCCCGGTCGGGGCCGGCGGCGTTACAGCTGATCGACGCCCTGACGGACGCTGGTCATCAGCGCCTCGTCGTACAGACCGGCGTAGTGGTCCCCGAGGGTGATGAGGAACTGCATCTCCTCCCGGGTCGTGCGGGCGCTGAGGCGCGTCTCGAAACTCAGGAGGAGCGCGCCGTACGCGAGGGACGCCGCGCCCGCGATGGCCAGGATGACCGGCAGTGGTCCGGCCTGGGCGCCGAGCAGGGCGCTGCCACCGATCAGGATGCTGGTCAGGACGAGCAGCGCCACCGCGAGATACAGGGCCGTCATGGCGCGCACGATGATGCGGCTGCGGCGCGCCAGCCGGGGGAGCTGCTTGACGATCAGGCGTTTCTCGTCCCGGGCGAGTGCCTCGGCGCGGCCCTCGTCGGTGACGAGCACCTTGAAGCGCGCCGTGAGTTGCCGCACGCGGTCGGTCACGCGGCCCAGGCGGCTGCTGGTGCTCATGAGCAGTGTGCCCGCGCCGCTGATCAGTACGGCCGGGGTGATCATGGCGGTCAGGACCTGCAGGTTCGCGTCGGCCATGCCATGAAGGTACGCTAAAACCCCACTGGGACGCCTTCGACAAATCTGCACATTCCCTGCGAGAAGCCTGCACGGGTGCCCGTCATCCTTTGACCCAGGAGAAGGGCAGCGGCGAGCGCCGCACCCGGATCGAAAAGGAGACCCACCATGAAGAAGATGCTGCTGACCGTCGCCGCTGCCCTGAGCCTCGCCACCACCGCCTTTGCCGCCAGCCCCATGACCGTGTACGCCACCGACGGGAACGGCAACGAGTACCAGAGCCTGTCCACCGAGTCCAGCTGGATGGCCATCGAGGTGCCCCTGAATGCCCTGGGCGGCAGTGTTCCCGGCGACCTGAGCATCGCCGTGAGTGGCCTGCCTGCCGGGACGTACGTGACACTCGACAGCGTGAGCACCGAGGGCGACAACGCGCTCCTGTACGTGTCGGTCACCCGCGACGACACCAGCAGCAACGTGAACGCCCTGGCGCAGATCAACGTGAACGCCGGTGGCAGCACCCTGACCACCGTGCAGATCCCGGTGTACGGCGCCGCGTACGGCGAATAATCGGGAACCGGCCAGTCCGGGTGATCGCCTGCCTCCATCCGGGGCAGGTGTTCTGCTGGTGTGGGCCGCCTCATGCTCTACCCTGCGGGGCATGTGGGAGTCACGGCGGGCGGCGGCGGTGCCGGGGAGCGTGTTTGCGCTGATGGACGCCGCAAAGGGGCGGGCGCGGGCGGCGGGCCTGGGCATCGTGGATCTGAGTATCGGGAGCAGTGACCTGCCGCCGCCGGACGCGGTGCTGGAGGTGCTGCGCGGGGCGACGCGGGACGCGCAGACGTACCGGTACCCGCTGTTCAGTGACACGGCGCCGCTGCGGGAGGCGGCGGCGGGGTATCTGGCGCGGCGCTTCGGGGTGTGCGTGGACCCGGCGCGGGAGGTGCTGCCGCTGATCGGTGCGCAGGAGGGGCTGGCGCATCTGCTGCTGGCGGTGACCGATCCGGGGGATAAGCTGCTGCTGCCCGACCCCTGTTACCCGCCGTACCTGGGGGCGGCGGCGGTGGCGGGCCTGAACGTGGTGACGTTGCCCCTGCGGCCCGAGGCGGCCTTCCTGCCGGATCTCGACGCCGTGCCGGTGGGCGTCCGGCCGCGCGTGCTGCTGCTGAATTACCCGAACAATCCGACGTCGGCGGTGGCGGACGCGGCGTTCTTCCGGCGGGCGGCGGCGTGGTGCCGGGCGCGGGGGGCGCTGCTCGTCCATGACCACCCGTACGCGGAGCTGACCTTCGGGGCGTACCGCGCGCCGAGCGCGCTGGAGGCTGGCCTGGAGGGTGTGGTGGAGCTGCACTCGCTGAGCAAGACGCACCACATGGGCGGCTTCCGGGTGGGCTTCGCGGCGGGGGACGCGGGCGTGATCGCGGCGCTGGCGCGGGTGAAGGGCGCGATTGACTTCCACCCGTACCTGGGCATCCAGCGGGCGGCGGCGCACGCGCTGGGGCTGCCGGACGGGGTGGGCCGGGCGGGCGCAGCGGTGTTCGAGGCGCGGCGGGACGCGCTGGTTCCGGCCCTGAGGGAGCTGGGCTGGGAGGTGGCGATGCCGGAGGCGAGCATGTACGCCTGGGCACGCGTGCCGGGCTTGAGGGACAGTGTGGCGTTCGCGGTGCGCGCCGCCGAGACGACGGGCGTGGCAGTCAGTCCCGGTGCGGCGTTCGGGGCGGGCGGCGAGGGCTTCGTGCGGTTCGCGCTGGTGCAGCCACCCGAGGTCCTGCGCGAGGCGGCGAGGCAGTTGGGGACGGTGCCAACCGCCTGAACGCGCGCGGGGCGCGGGCAGATGTCCGCGCCCCACCTCCTGTGACCGTTACTTGTCGAACTTGTCGTACCCGGCAGCGCTGCGGCGCTGGGCGCCACGGGCGTAATCCATCTGCATCTCGACCGTTTCGTGCTTGCCTTCGGTGAAGGTGCTGTCGTGAATCCAGTAGTTCAGGCGGTCATCGCCGAGTTGCACCCAGAGTTTGTGCTGGTCTTCGGGGTCGCGCCAGAAGGAGACGTGCTCGAAGGCGTTGCGCTGCGCCCAGGTCTGGATGTCCGACAGGACGCGGGCGGCCTTGGGGTGGGTCATCTGGAATTCCTGACCGTCGGCTTCGTTGCGGAACTTGATCTCGACCATGGTGGGTTCAGCGTAACAGACGCCGGGTGAACTGCGTACAGAGTTGCGCGAAGGGGTCTTCATGTGTCCTGCTGGGCGTGGAAGCGGTACCGGACTCAGCGGGATAACTACCCTGGTCACGCTAGGGTGAAGGGCGATGACGGACGCTCTGAAAGTCACCACCCTGAATGTGAACGGTCTCCGCAGCGCGCTGCGCAAGGGCCTGCGCGACTGGGCCGCGCGGGAACAGCCGGACGTGCTGCTGCTGCAGGAGGTCCGCGCCGACCCCATGCCCGACGCCCTGGCGGACCTGGGCTACGCCGGGGCGTGGTTCCCGGCGCAGAAGGCCGGGTACAGCGGCGTGGCGGTCCTGTCCCGCCGACCCCTGTCGGACGTCCGCGTGGGCATGCCGCACGCGGAGCTGGACGCCGAGGGCCGCGTGCTGAGCGCCGTGGTGGACGGCGTGCGCTTCGTGAGCGTGTACCTGCCCAGCGGCAGCAGCGGCCCGGACCGGCAGGGCTTCAAGGACCGTACGCTGCTGGACTTCCAGGCGTGGACGGACGCCCTACTGGCCGAGGGGCAACCCGTGGTGATCGGCGGAGATTACAACATCGCGCACCAGCAGGTGGACCTGAAGAACTGGCGCTCGAATCAGAAGAACAGCGGCTTTCTGCCGCACGAGCGGGCGTGGATGACCGCGCACCTCGCGTCGGGCCTGACGGACACGCACCGGGCTTGCCTGGGCGAGGCGGCGGAGTACACGTGGTGGAGCAACCGCGCGAACGCGTACGCGAACAACGTGGGCTGGCGCATCGACTATCTGCTCGCATCGGGCGTGACCGTGCAGGAAGTCTGCGTGGACCGTGACGCGCGCCTGAGCGACCACGCGCCCCTGAGCGGCGTGATCCGGCCGGGCGGGCCGCTCAGGGAAGCGTAAAGTTCGCGTCAGATGAGGCCGGAAGGCGCGTGATATGCTGAGCGGGCTGCCGGGTTCAGGACAGCGCCCCCGCCCACTCACCGCTCAGCACCCGCTGACTGACGCTGGACGGAGGGCGCAACCCGAGGATAGCGAACACCTGCTGCCCGTGGGCGGGTCGCGCGCACGCCAGCGTCAGTCTGAGAAGCGCGTCTCACACGAGTTAACCCCCACGGGCGCGTCCTGAGTGACCAGGAACGTACATGCCGAAAACGAAGAAGACGGAAACGGTGCCCGGCACCGAGAGGACCGGCACCGACATCACCAAGACCACCCCCTCCAAGCGCGGCGCGAAGAAAACGGCCGCCCAGACCGAACCGAAGACGGCCGCCAGTACGTCGGCCCGCCCGGCGAAGCGCGGCGCCAGCAAGGCTCCTGCGAAGACCACCGCTAGCCCCCGCGCGAAGAAGACCGTGGCGGTCACGCCCGACCCTGTCGTCGAGGCGCCCATCCCCGCCGAAGTCCCCACCCTGGCCGAGCCGGTCACGCCCCCTGTGCAGGCCGCGCCGAAGCGTGGCGCCCGCAAGGCGGCCCCGGCTCCCGCACCCGTGGAGTCAACCCCAACAGAAGCAGCACCAACTGAGGCGGCCCCAGTCGCAGCAGTTCCTGCCGACGTGACTGCCGAGGTCGAGGCGACCCCTGCGCCCGCATCCGAGCCGCAGCCCGTGAAGGTCCGCCGTGGCCGTCCGGCAAAGGTGAAGACCGAGCACGCCGAGCAACCTGAAATTCAGGAGCGCGCGGCGGTGACGGCAGCAGCAGACACTGAAACGGTCAACACCGTGGAGCCCACTCAGCCCGCCGAGGCCATCCCGGCGGAGCAACCGAAACCTGCCCGCGGGAAGACCGGCCGCCGCCCCAGCAGGGCCGGGATTGCGTCCCTGGCAGAGATTGAGCCTGCTCCCGTGACCGCGACGGAGGGCTCTGAAGAGCCCACCGCGCCGAAGCGGAAGGCAGGACGTGGTCGTCAGGCGGCTGCGCCCGTCACCGAACCGGAGGTGCAGGCGCCCACCGCTGAGTTGGCGCCAGAGCCGGGTGCTCCAGCCGTGAAGCCTGCGCGGCGGGGCCGCAAGCCCAGGGCCGCACCCATGCAGGACACCCCGGCCAGCGAACCGGAGGGTGTGGCAGACGCCTTGCCCGACCTGGCTCCCACGGACGCCGATCCGGTGATCCTGGAAGTGCCCCGCAAGCGTGGAGGCCGCCGCAAGAACGTGCTGCCGGTCGCGCCGCTGGAGGACGTGCTGACGGGTGTGGAGGCGGTCACGAGCGAGCCTCAGCCGACTGAGGTCGCAGCCGAGGCCGTTGAAACTGAGCCGGTCACCGCCGAACCCCTGGTCGCCGAGGCACCCGCTGCCGAGACGAAGGGTCGCCGGGGCCGCAAGAAGAAGCCGGAGGCGGCGCCCGCACCCACCCCGGTGGATGCTGATGAGCCTACGCCGGTCGTGGATCAGGCCGCGGAGTCCGTCGAGGAGGCAGAGGCCGGGGAGCCGCTGCCGGGCCTGGATCCGCTGAGGGATCTCGTGGTGGCGCAGCTGCGGAAGCTGGGCCGCCCGGTGCACGTGCGGGATCTGGAGCGCACCTTCACGCGGCAGACCATGAACCGTCTGGGCGGCTGGCGCGAGCTGACGGACCTGCTCGACACGCTGGTCGAGGACGGGCAGGTCATCCGCACCCGCAAGAAGACGTACGGGCTGCCCGAGGCGATGAGCCTGATCCGTGGGCGCTTCCAGGCGTCGGCGGCGGGCTTCGGCTTCGTGATTCCCGACAGTGGCGGCGAGGACTACTACGTCCCGGCCGAGCAGACGCTGGAGGCCTGGAACGGCGACATTGTGCTCGTGCGTCAGGAGGGCCGTGGCGACAGCCGGGACGACCGCGGCCGGGGCGGGTCGCGCCGCGGGCAGCGGGGGGACGGCAATCCCCGCGCGAGCGTCGTGCGGATCGTGCAGCGCGCCTACCGTCAGCTGGTGGGGACGCTGGAATTCCATCACGGGCACCCGATCCTGAAGCCGGACGATCACCGCGCGCGGCACCGCATCCTGCTGCTGCCCGAGGGTCTGGACGGCCTGGAGGCCGGGGCGCGCGTCGTGACCGAACTGTTCTGGCCCGAGCATACGGGCGAGGACGAGGTGTTCGGGCAGGTGTCGCGCGTGCTGGGCGACCAGGATGATCCGGTCACCGAGACGGAGGCCGTGATCGTGAAGTTCGGCCTGCGCGGCGACTTCCCCGAGGACGTGCTGGAGCAGGCGAACGCGATTCCCACCCAGATTCCCGAGGAGGCCCTGAAGGGCCGCCTGGACCTGCGGGACTTCAATATCTTCACGGTGGACGGCCGGGACGCGAAGGACTTCGACGACGCGATCCACATCCAGCCGACGCCCGAGGGCACCTTCGTGGTGGGCGTGCACATTGCCGACGTGAGCCATTACGTGCAGGAGGGCTCGCCGCTGGACGAGGAGGCGTACGCGCGGGCGACCAGCGTGTACCTGCCGGGCCGGGTGCTGCCCATGCTGCCCGAGCACCTCAGCAACGGCGTATGCAGCCTCGTGCCGTACGAGGACCGCCTGACCATGACGGCGCTGGTGGAACTGAGTGCCGAGGGCGAGATCCTGAAGGTGCAGCTCGCGCCCAGCGTCATCAACAGCAAGGCCCGTCTGACGTACGACGAGGTGCAGGCGTACAGCGAGGCGACCGCCACGCTGCCCGAACACGCCCGGCACCTCGAGGGCGACCTGCACCTGCTGCTGAAGATCACCACGAAGCTGCGCCAGAAGCGGCTGCGTGAGGGCTCGCTGGACTTCAAGCTGCGCGAGGTGAAGGTGGACGTGGGCCCCGACGGGCGCATGGAACTCATCCCGATCCGCGAGGAGACGGCGCGCGGCATGATCGAGGACCTGATGCTGCTGGCGAACAAGGTCGTCGCGCACGAGCTGATCCAGCGCGAGATCCCGGCCCTGTTCCGCATTCACGAGGAACCCACCCTCCAGCGCTTCCAGGACGTCACGAACGCCATCGGGCGCCTGGGGCTGGCCTTCCCCGGCGGGGAGCCCACCCCGCAGGCGTACCAGGCGGTGCTCAAGCAGGTACGGGGCACGCCGCGCGAGAGCGTCGTGAACACGCTGCTGCTGCGCTCCATGCAGCAGGCGAAGTACGCCGGGGAGAACCTGGGGCACTTCGGGCTGGCGTTCGACGAGTACCTGCACTTCACCTCGCCGATCCGCCGCTACCCGGACCTGCTCGTGCACCGCGTGCTGCGCGGCATGCTGTCGGGCGAACTGAAGGCCAGTTCGCGCGGGGTGGCGCAGCTTCAGGCGCGCCTGCCCGGCATGGGCGAGCACACCAGTGAGCGGGAACGCGCGGCGACGGAAGCGGAGCGGGACCTCACGAAGTACTACCAGGCGAAGTGGGCGCAGGAGCACCTCGGGGAGTCGTTCCCCGGCACGGTGTCCGGCGTGGTGGCCAGCGGGCTGTTCGTGGCGCTGGACAACGGCGTGGAAGGCAAGCTGCACATCTCACACCTGGACGACGACTACTACGTGTTCATCGAGGACGCGCAGATCCTGCGTGGCCGCAGCCGCGGGCGGTCGTACCGCCTGGGCGATTCGCTTCACGTCACGATTCAGGCCGTGAACCCGCTGGCTCGCCAGACGGATTTCACGCTGGCCGACCCGACCGACCCGGACTACCGCCCGGGCGACCTTCATCAGGAGACCGATATGGATTCACCCGTCAAACCCCGTGCCCGCCGCCGTGAGGACCGCGAGCAGGAGAAACGCGAGAAGTTGCAGAGCCTGCCCGTGAGCGAACCGAAGAAGTTCACGCTGGAGGACCCCTCGAACCGGCCCACGCTGTCGCCCTCCGCGGGCGGACGTGGCGGGCGTGGACGCCAGGCCCCGGCAGGCCGCAGTGAGGGACGCGGTGAGAGTCGGGGCGAGGCGCGTGGCGAGGGCCGCGAACGGGGCCAGGGCCGCACCTTCGGCGGGGTGAGCATGGGCCGCTCCCGGCGCGTGATCACGCTGGAACGCCCCCGCAACGAGCACCTGCGCCCGGTGAACATCACGGTGCAGCGCATGTACTTCGGCGACTGGACGCTGGAGAACATGCCGCCCGAGGACGGTCAGGGCGGCGGGCGCGGCGGGCGTCCCCCCATGCGCGAGCGCAGCGGCGGGGAGCGCGGGCGGGGCTTCACGCGCGGCGGGAACGACCGGGGCGCGGTGCAGCGCGTGAACGGCCGCCAGCAGGGCCAGGGTCAGGGCCGTCAGCGGGAGGCCGCCCCGCAGGTGCAGGCGCCGCAGCCCGCACCCGCCGCCGCGCAGGACGCCGCCGGGGATGACGCCAAGCGTCGCCGTCGCCGCCGGGGCCGCCGGGGCGGCGGGGGCAGCGCGCCCACGCAGAGCTGAGCTGCGCGGAACACCACGGATCACATTGATGGGCCAGTCTCCTGGGGGGGCTGGCCCCTTGACTTGGCGAAATTCTCATGTTGGCCGCTCTGCCGGGACACACCAGCGTGGCCCTCCCAGACAGGACGGAGCGCTGGGCACCCGGCAGGGCTGTCGCCTATGCAGGTGTGCGGAAGACGGGCACACCTTGGGGTTTCTATCATCGGGCGGGTGGCCGCCCCCCTCTAGGCTGTTCTGATACGCCCGGACGGGCGTGCAGGAGGGAAGAATCATGACCATGTCGGAACAGCCAGGGACCCAGCGTCAGCGCTCCCGCCTGGGGGCGCAACTCCTGCCGGGAGGGCGGGAGACGCGCTTCCGGGCCTGGAGTACCCGCGCCGGGCAGATGTGCGTGCGGGTCGGGGGCGAATCGCACGTGATGGAACCACTTCCAGGTGCGTATTTCGAGACGGTGCTGCCGGTTGGGGCGGGCACCCGCTACTGCTTTGAACTGGACGGGCAGGCGCTGCCGGACCCGTACGCGCGTTTTATGCCGCACGGCGTGCATGGTGACTCGGAGGTCGTTGATCTCTCCGCGTACGAATGGCAGCACCCGGACTGGACAGGACGGCCGCTGGCCGAGTGCGTGTTCTACGAACTGCACGTGGGCACCTTCACGCCGGAAGGCACCTACCGCGCCGCACAGGAGCGGCTGCCGCAGCTGGTGGAGCTGGGCGTGACCGCGATCCAGATGATGCCCGTCGCGGCCTTCCCCGGCGAGCGGGGCTGGGGGTACGACGGCGTGGCTCTGTTCGCGCCGTTCGCGCCGTACGGCCGCCCCGAGGACCTGATGGCGTTCGTGGACGCCGCACACGGCCTGGGCCTGGCGGTGTTCCTGGACGTGGTGTACAACCACTTCGGGCCGGACGGGAACTACCTGACGAGCTACAGCCCGTCGTACTTCACGGACCGTTTCCACACGGCGTGGGGGCAGGGCCTGGACTACGCCGAGCCGCACATGCGCCGGTACATCACCGGGAACGCGCGGATGTGGCTACAGGACTACCGCTTCGACGGCCTACGGCTGGACGCGACCGCCAGCATGCAGGACGACAGCGAGGAGCACATCCTGCACGAACTGGCGCGCGAGACGCACGCGCTGGGGGGCGGGCACATCCTGCTGGCCGAGGATCACCGGAACCTGCCGGAACTGGTCACCGAGACCGGCCTGGACGGCATCTGGGTGGACGACTTCCACCACGAGGTGCGCGTGACCCTGACCGAGGAGCAGGAAGGCTACTACGGGGGCTTCCGGGGCGGCGCGCGCGAACTGGCGCACGTCATCAACCGGGGCTGGCAGTACGAGGGGCAGTTCTGGAACGTGACCGGCGAGGAACACAACCGCGGCCGGCCCGCCACCGACCTGGAGGCGCCCAGCTTCGTGTACTGCATCCAGAACCATGATCAGGTGGGAAACCGCGCGCTGGGCGACCGCCTGCATCACTTCGAATCGGTGACGCTGGCCGAGTACCGCGGGGCGAGCACGCTGCTGCTGTCCCTGCCGATGACGCCGCTGCTGTTCCAGGGGCAGGAGTGGGCGGCGAGCACGCCCTTCCCATTCTTCAGCGACCACATCGGGGAACTGGGGCAGATGGTGACCGAGGGACGGCGGCGGGAGTTCGCGTACTTCTCGGGCTTCAGCACACTGAACGTGCCGGACCCGCAGGCGCCCGGGACCTTCGAGAGCGCCCGGCTGAACTGGGCCGAACGCGAGCAGGGCGAGCACGGGCGCACGCTGGCGCTGTACCGTCACCTGCTGCGCCTGCGCCGGGAGGATCCGGTGCTGCGGGAGCGCTCGCGCCGCTTCATCCGGGCGGGCGCGGTGGACACCGGGGCCGGGGAGGCGCTGTGGGTGCGCTGGGAGACCCCGCAGGGCGTGCGGGCCCTGCTGTGGAACCTGACACACAAGCCGCTCACGCCGGGGCTGCTGGCGCTGCCGTTCGCGCTGCCGCAGGAGGTGCTGCTGCACTCCGAGGGCGACCTGCACGCGCCCGCCGCGCTGGGCGGGCTGCACCTGAGTCCGGGTGAGGCCGCGCTGCTGGCCGGGCCGGTGGAGGCGTGACCCCGGCTTCCCGAAACGGGGCGTCTCAGGCCACCATGGACGGCACCCGGACCCACCTGCCGGGCGCGACGTACCGCCTCCAGCTGCACCGGGACTTCGATTTCGCGGCGGCGCGGCGGGTGCTGCCGTACCTCGCGCGGCTGGGCGTGACCGACGTGTACCTCTCCCCCATCTGGACGAGCACGCCGGGCAGCACGCACGGCTACGACGTGACCGACCACGCGCAGGTCAACCCGGAACTGGGCGGCCTGAAGGGCCTGAAGAGCCTGTCCGCGCGGGCCCGCGAGCTGGGCCTGGGCCTGATCGTGGATTTCGTGCCGAACCACATGGGCATCCAGGGCGGCCACAACCCCTACTGGGAGGACGTGCTGGAGCACGGGCAGGCCAGCCGCTACGCGCATTTCTTCGACATCTCCTGGCATCCGCTGAAGCGGGCGCTGGACGGCAAGGTGCTGCTGCCGGTGCTGGGCGACCAGTACGGCCGGGTGCTGGAACGCCGTGAGCTGCGCCTGGAACGGCAGGGCGGCGCGTTCCGGCTGCGCTACTGGGAGCGGCAGCTGCCCCTGTCGCCGCGCAGCGTGGGGCAGCTGCTGGCCTGGACGGCCCAGGCTCTGCCCGCCGGGACGGGCACGGTCACGCTGGGGGAACTGGCCAGCATCCGCCGCTCGGTGGACACGCTGCCGCGCAGCACCTCGGCCGACCTGACCGACACGGACCGCGTGATCCGCGCGCAGGAGGTGCAGGTCATGACCCGCCGCCTGGGCGCGCTGCTGGAGGACTCGGGAGCGGTACGCGGCGCGCTGGACGCCACACTGGACGCCGTGAACGCCGACCCGGCGCGGCTGGACCGGGTGATCGGCGAGCAGAACTACCGGCTGGCGTTCTGGAAGGTCGCCGCCGAGGAGATCAACTACCGGCGCTTCTTCGACATCAACGATCTCGCGGCGCTGCGCATGGAGGACCCCCGGGTGTTCGCCTGGGCACACGGGACGCTGTTCGACCTGCTGCGTCAGGGGCTCGTGCAGGGCGTGCGGCTCGATCACACCGACGGGCTGTTCGACCCTGCCGGGTACTTCCAGGCCCTCCAGGAGGGCGCCGCACAGGCCCTGGGCCGCGGGGTGGGCGACGAGCTGCCGCTGTACGTGGTGGCCGAGAAGATCCTGGAGCCCGGCGAGACCCTGCCCGAAGCCTGGGCGATCCACGGCACGACCGGGTACGACTTCCTGGCGCAGCTCAGCGGCACCTTCGTGGACGGCGCGAACGAGGAGGAACTGAGTGCCATCTACCGCCGCTTCAGCGGGGACCGGCTGTCGTACGGGGAGCACCTGTACCGCGGCAAGCACCTGATCCAGCGGGTGAGCCTGCCGGGCGAGGTGAACGTCCTGACCGAGCACCTCGAGCGGCTGGCCGAGACGGACCTGAACGCGCGGGACTTCACGCTGAGCACGCTGCGCGCCGCGATCCGCGAGGTCATCGCGACGTTCCCGGTGTACCGCACGTACATCCGCGCCGACGGGCAGCGCGAACCCGGCGACGACGCGAAGATCGCCCACGCCATCCGCGACGCGAAGGCCCACAACCGCCGGGACGGCCTGACCCTGGACCCCAGCGTGTTCGACTACCTGCACGCCGTGCTGACCCTGAACGCCCCGGACAGGCAGACGCGCGCGGCGTACGCGGACTTCGCGCTGAAATTCCAGCAGCTGACCGGGCCGGTCACGGCCAAGGGCGCCGAGGACACGGCCTTCTACCGCTACGCGCGGCTGCTCTCGCTGAACGAGGTGGGCGGCGACCCGGCGCTGTTCGGCACGCCGGTCGCGACCTTCCACGAGGCGGCGCAGGGCCGCGCGGCGCGCTGGCCGCACGCGATGCTGGCGGGCAGCACCCACGACACCAAGCGCGGCGAGGACACCCGCGCGCGCATCAGCGTGCTGTCCGAGCTGCCGCAGACGTGGTCGGCGTACCTGAGCCGCTGGTCGCCGCTGATCCGCAGCCTGGAGACCGACCTGGAACTGGGCCGCGCCCCCACCACCCTGGATGGGTACGTGCTTCTCCAGAACGCGCTGGGCGCGTACCCGCTGGACGGCCGCACGGAGGACTTCGCGGACCGCCTGAGTGCGTACATGCTCAAGGCGGCGCGCGAGGCGAAGCTCCGCACGAGCTGGGCCGCGCCCGACGAGGAGTACGAGGCGGCGCTGGACGCCCTGGTGCGCGGCCTGCTGACCGACGACGACTTCATGACATCACTCACCGAACTGCACGGCCGGATCAGTCCGCACGGGGCGCAGAACGGCCTGAGTGCCGCGCTCGTTCGCCTCACGGCGCCTGGCGTGCCCGACACGTACCAGGGCAGCGAGGGCTGGAACCAGAGCCTCGTCGATCCGGACAACCGCCGCCCCGTGAACTACGGCGCGCTGAACCGCACGCTGGGCCGCCTGGAACGCGGGCAGGGCACCCTGGCGCTGGCCCGCAAACTGCTCGACACCTTCGAGGACGGCAGCGTGAAGGTCCTGGTCACCTGGGCGGCCCTGCAGGCCCGCGCCGCGCACCCCGGCCTGTTCCGGGACGGCACGTACCGGCCCCTGGACGGCGGGCGGCACGTCCTGGCGTTCGCGCGGGAACTGGGGACGCAGCGGGCCGTGACGGTCGCGCCGCGCCTGACCTTCACCCTGACCCGCGAGCGGACCCCCTGGGCGACCGGGGCGGCGTGGGGCACGCGGCAGCTGACCCTGCCCGCCGGGACGTACACCAACCTCCTGACCGGGGAGCGGCTGCGCGCACGCGGCGGCAAGACCCCGCTGGCGAAGGTGCTGGAGGACTTCCCGCTGGCCCTGCTGCTGCGCGAGTGACACGGACGGCGGTCGAAGACCGTTCGACGGACAGATGAATCCCCCCGGGTGGGTGGAGGCGGGACGTGAATCCGCCTTCACCACCTGCGGGAACTTTCCCTGTGATCACCGCGTAGTCTGAGGCGTATGCAGACCTATCCCACCACTGCCCGTTCGACCGACATCGTGCGGACGTTCATGGCCCGCACCTATTCCTGGATGGCGGCCGGTCTGGCCCTGACCGCCGGCATCGCGTGGCTGACCGCCAGCAACGAGGCCCTGGCCCTGCAGGTGCTGAATCTGCGCCTGCCGCTGATCATCGCGCAGCTGGCGCTGGTGTTCGTGCTGAGCCTCGGCGCGCAGCGTCTGCCCAGCGCGCTGGCCGGCGTGCTGTTCATCGTGTACGCCGCCCTGACCGGCCTGACGTTCTCTTCGATCCTGCTCGCCTACGACCTGAGCGCCGTGACGGCCGCGTTCGCCACGACCGCCGGGACCTTCGGCCTGATGAGCGTGGCGGGCTTCGTGATCAAGAAGGACCTGAGCGCCATGGGCCGCTTCTTCATGTTTGCGGTGATCGGCCTGTTCGTCGCCATGATCGTGAACCTGTTCGTGGCCAGCAGCGCCCTGACGCTGGGCATCAGCATCGTGGGCGTGCTGCTGTTCGCGGGCCTCACCGCCTACGACACTCAGATGCTGCGGAACCTCGCCCTGAGTGGCGTGCAGGGCGAGCAGGCCGAGCGGGCCGCGATCAACGGGGCGCTGGCGCTGTACCTGGACTTCATCAACATGTTCCTGTTCATCCTGCGTCTGTTCGGTATCGGCGGCAGCCGCGACTGAGCCACGCACATGGAAGCGCCCCCGCCGATGCACGGGCGGGGGCGTTGTCCTGCGTGGCCTACTTCGGGTACAGCGTCTTCACCAGCGGGCTGTTCAGGTTCGCGTCGCCGCGCAGCGTCACGTACGGCAGGGTGACCGTCTCGGCGCAAGCCGACACGACGTGCGGCAGGTCGCTGGGCGTCAGGTTCACCCCGGCGGCGCTCAGGTGCGCGGTGAACTCGTCGGCGTCCTCACGCAGGACGTCCAGACACTCGGCCTCCACCTTCGTCTTCACGCCCGATAGGTACAGCGTCTTCTGCCGCGCGGCACTCAGTTTCGGGAACAGGGCGGTCAGCGGCACAGCGCGGCCCGTGTCGCGGTCCAGGATGACGCCCTCCGTCCAGTTGTCCGGGTGCGCGCCCCCGCAGTAGTAGTTCACGTCCTCGCGCAGGCTGATCAGGCGGGCGTTCGACAACGTGAGACCGGCACTCAGGGTGTAGCCGTTCTCCGGGTCCTTCTGGGCCGATTCGGGCAGCAGGGCGCGGCAGTCCAGGGCGTCCGCCGCATGGCGCAGCTGACGGTCCTGCAGCGCGGCGTTCAGCGCGCCGCTCGCGCCGGGCACGCGCGGGTACGTCACGCCGGACAGCGGCTCGCGCACCGCGCGCCCCCCGGGGAGTGTGACCCACGGGCGGTTCAGTTTCAGGAAGGCCAGCGGGTCGTCGCGGCGCAGCGCACTCAGGCCCGGCGAGAGGGGCAGCCGCAGCGGCAGGCGGCCCGCGTCCAGCGGGGTCAGGGTGACCTCCTGCGGCCGGGCGGCGCCCGGGGCCTGCCAGGTGCCCTTCAGGCCGCCCGGGGCGGGCATCAGGCTGAAGCAGCCGGTCACGACCGCTTCGCCGCCCAGTTCGCGGCGCACGCGTTCCTCCAGCACCAGCGCGTTCCCGCTGCGGCGCGCCTCCAGGAACAGGTCGAGGCTGCGGCCCTCGTAGAAGTACCGCGACTCGCCCCGGGGGTCGAGGCTCAGCGCCACGGGCAGCGTGCCGAGGGTCCCGCGGTACGTTCCGGCGCGTGCCCAGTCGGGCAGGCCCTCGGTGCCGCCGCACCCGGCGGCCTGCGCGCCCGCACCGAGGACGAGCGCGGCGGTGAACATCCATTTCATGCGTGCAGCGTACACCGTCAGGGTTGCGGGCCCTCCCACACGCCGTCCCCGCGGGCGTCCATGGTGCCGGTGCGCAGCAGCTGCGCCTCGCCGTCCCCGAAGGGCGTGTGGGTGCAGGCCCAGGTCACGGCGGCCTCGATGTCGTACAGGGTGGCCCGGAAACGGACGTCCCAGTCGCGCCCCGCGCGGGTCAGCAGCGTCCAGCGGGCACGCGGATCACCGTCTACCTGATCACTCACCGACCCGGCGTTCACGAGCAGCGTGTCCCCCACGCGGGTCATCCCGGCCCGGTGGGTGTGCCCGCACAGCACGACCTCCGCGCCCAGCGGGTCCAGCGCCGCGCGCAGCTCACGCGGGTCGCGGGCCCGGTAGAACCCACCGTGATCCCATACCCACAGCAGGCTGTGCCACGCGCTGTCCAGCGTGCCGTGGCAGGCCAGCAGCGCCCCGTTCAGCGCGCGGGTCGTCAGCGGCAGGGCCGCCACCCGCGCCAGCAGGGCCGGATCGGTGTGCTCGGCCAGCCACGCGCCGTAGCGCCGCGACAGGGCCGAGCGGCGCCCGCCGGGCCAGAGTTTCTCCTCGTTGTTGCCGCGCACCTCCAGCGCGCCCGCGGCGGCCAGTTCCGCCTGCGCAGCCAGCGCGCGGGCGGGGTCGGCACTCCCCTCGGCCTGATCGCCCAGGTTCACGATCAGGTCCGGGCTGGCGGCGCGCACCTCGCGCAGCACTGCGTCCAGCGCGAAGGCGTTCCCGTGCACGTCACTGATCACCGCGACCCTCATCAGGGCGCAGCGTAGCGCGTCACACCCCCGGCGGGCGCAGACTTGGCAGGCCCCGCCCCCCTGTGCACAATGGCAGCATGAACCGCTGCCTGCCGCTGGCCTGCACGCTGCTGCTCGGCTCCGCTCTGGCCGACTCGCTGGAGGGCACGTACCACGTGACCCGCACGCTGAGCGGCGGCCGCCAGGAACAGGGCACGCTGCGGATCACGGCGGCCGGGAAGGCCCTGAGTTTCGACTGGGATGGGGGCAAGGTCACGGGTCTGGGGCTGCGCCTGGGTGACCGGGTGGCCGTCGCCTACGGGAACCCGGACTGTGGCGTGGCTGCCTACCAGCAGACGGGCGGGACCTTCACGGGCCTCTGGACCCTCAGCGGGCAGGCGACGGGCACCGAGACCTTCAACTGGGACGGGCTGAAACCCGCCCGCGTACCCCTCAGTGGCCGCAATCCGGACGGCAGCACCTACAGCGGTGAGCTGCTGCTCCCCCTTCAGGACGGTCACAGCCTGCCGCAGTGGCGGATCGGGCAGGACAAGACGGCTGGCGCCGCGCTCCTGCAGAACGGATTCCTGGCCACCGCGTTCGGCAGTGAAACCTGCAACGTGGCACTGTTCGAGGTGCGGGCCGGGCCGGGCGAGCTGGGGGGCCGCTTCTTCACCCTGTCCCGGGGCGGCCCGGCCTGGGTGGCGGAGGTCGCGTCACGCCGCTGATGACCATCCGTCCACGCCGGGCGGATGACCTGCCCGCACTGGTCGCCGCTCTGCGCGCCGTGCACGAGACGATGGGTTACCCCTCGGTGTGGCCGGATGATCCGGCGGCGTTCGTCCTGGGCCGCGGCGAGGCCTGGGTCGCCCAGCACGCGGGCCGCGCGGCGGGGCAGGTCATGCTGGCCCCCCTGCCCGAGCCGCGCCCGGGCTGGGCGACGCAGATCGCCCAGCCCAGCGGAGCCGTCTGGCACGGCGGGATCCTGGAGGTCAAGCGGCTGTTCGTCAGTCCGCACGCGCAGGGGCTGGGGCTCGCGCGGGCACTGCTGGCCCACGCGCGGCGCGAGGCCAGCGAGCGCAGAGCGTTCAGCGTCCTGCAGGTCAATGAGACCAGCGGGCCAGCCCTGGGCCTGTACGAGCGCGAGGGCTGGCGGTTCCTGACCCGCGCGCAGGCCGCGTGGACGGACCCGGACGGCTCGCACCCGTGGGTACGGGTGTACGTGCAGCCCGGTCCTTGAGGCTCGCTTCAGAGATCAAGCGCTGTTCACGCGACCCTGAGGGTTCTCGCCTGCCCGCCTGCCACCCTGGACGCATGCCAGACAAGGACGACAAGAACAGCGGGCACACCAGCCAGCCGCAGGACTACGACCGCAACAAGAAGGAAGTCCACGAGATCGAGCACGACAACGGGCCTTCCATGAAGAGCGCGAACGACCGCGAGGCCAACGCGCCCCGCAACAACGACAATGGCCTGAGTGACAAGGAACTCAGGGACCGCGAGGAAGCCCGCAGCG
Organism: Deinococcus soli (ex Cha et al. 2016); assembly: GCF_001007995.1. Taxonomy (NCBI): domain Bacteria; kingdom Thermotogati; phylum Deinococcota; class Deinococci; order Deinococcales; family Deinococcaceae; genus Deinococcus; species Deinococcus soli (ex Cha et al. 2016). The sequence continues at coordinate 1,066,860 of NZ_CP011389.1, forward strand.
TGCCCTCCAGCAACGGCTGACGCCGACCTTACCCGTCCCCCCACGGCGAGAAGGGAGCCCCGCAGCGGCTCCCTTTTCGCCGTGGGGGCGTACCCTGTCCGGGTGACTGTCTCTCCTGTGCCTCCCCGCCCGAGCGTGGGGACGCTGCTGCTCTCGGCGCTGTTCGTCACGGCGGGCACGCTGCACTTCGTGACACCCGGCTTCTTCGACCGGATCGTGCCCCCCTGGGTGCCCCTGACGGCGCGCCAGGCGACCCTGATCAGCGGCGCGGCGGAACTCCTGGGTGGGCTGGGCCTGCTGCACCCGCACACCCGCCTCGCCGCCCGCTGGGGCCTGCTGGCGCTGCTGGTCGCGGTCTTCCCCGCGAACGTCTGGATGGCGCAGGACCCCGGGCGGTTCCGGGTCAGTTCGTGGGTGGCGTGGGGGCGCCTGCCGCTGCAACCGCTGCTGATGTGGGCGGTCTGGCGCGCGGGCCGCCCCAGGGGGCACGGACCTCGCTGACGCCCGGCGAGGTCCGCACACTCCGTTTGCGCTACGACGTCTGCTCGCGCCTGACACCCAGCCGGGGCAGCACCCAGCGGTCCAGGCCCAGCCAACCCGCGACCCGCCAGCCCAGCACCAGCCACGTCGCCAGGATGAACAGGACGGGGTTGCTGCTGACCGTGCCCGCCAGCAGGAAGTTAGCGTTCAGAAACCCGCCGAGGAACGCGGCAGCCCCCGTGAACAGGCCCAGGATCAGCGCAACGCCGACCGTGAGTTCCCCGAACGTCACGAGGTGCGAGAACAGCGCCGCGTTGGGCAGCGCCACGTGCTCGATGAACCACGCGTAGCCTCCCGTGACGTCCGGATGGTCCCCGGTGGTCTTGGCGAGCGCGCCCTTCAGGAAGCCGCTGACCGCCCCGCCTGCCTCCGCGCCGATCCAGCCTCCGCCGGTGGCCTTGTGCCAGCCGGCCGTCAGCCACTGCCAGCCCACGTAGATCCGCAGCAGCGCCCACACGGGCGCGAGGCGCGTATCGGCGAACAGCAGATGCGACCAGCGGGTTTCCGGCACGATGACGGGCGTGCGGGGCGCGTGGGCGGGGGTTCTCAGTGCAGTGCTCATGGTCTGCCTCCCGGCGGGCCCGTGACGGTACGGGGGACCGCGCTGCGTTCACGGTGCGCGCCCCGCATTACCGTCCCGTTACCGCGCGGCGCCCGTACCTGGAGAGGGGGGTGGGTGCCACGCGGACCCAGTCGGTCCGGTCAGCAGCGCGGTTCAGGGCCGCGCGAACACCTGCGTCCAGTAGCGGGTGAATTTCGTGCCGGGGCGCTGCACGTAGCTCAGGCCGACCAGCGTGAAGTCCCCCATGATGTTGCGGCAGTGGCCGGGGCTGCGCAGCCACGCGTCCACGACCTCCTGCGGCGTCTGCTGCCCGGCGGCGATGTTCTCCGCGACGCTGGTGGGGTTCATCCCGGCCGCCTGCACGCGCCGCATGGGGGTGCTGCCGTCGAGCGCACTGGCGTGGTCGAAGTACCCGTACAGCGCCATGCCTGCCGACTGTGCCTGCGCGGCCACGTCGAGGGTCGCGTCGCCCTTCAGGGGGGGGCGGGCGGGCCCGCCGGGCCGCTTGGTGTCGCAGTTCCAACCCTGCGCGCGGGCCTGGTTGGTGAGGCGCAGGACCTCGCTGTCGAAGGGCAGGCTGGTGGTCAGGGCCGCGCCGGTGAGGGTCAGGGTGCGCTGCACGGTCTGCCCGGCGCTGGTCGTGGCCTGCGCGGTGGCCGTGTTCGCGCCGCCGCCCAGGCGCCCCGCGCCGCTGACCTCGCGGCCGTTCAGCAGCACCCGGACGGGTTCTGGTCGGTACAGGACGCTGCCCAGGCCACTCAGGCGCACGGTGCCGTCGGCGGCGTGCAGGACGGTCAGCTCGGCGCGCTCGGCGCCGCTGCCGCGCACCTGCATGGGGATTTCGGTGCGCCCCACGACGCGGCCCTGCGCATTCAGCAGCGACACCTGAATCTGGTACGTGCCGGGCCGGTAGTACGTGTGCGTCACCTGGGCGCCGCTGCCGGTGGCGCCGTCCCCATACGCCCAGGTGACCGTGTGCCCGGCCGGGTGCGTGACCCGCAGCGTGACGGTCAGCGGCGCGAGGTGGTCCGCGCTGGCGCTGTAGCCCACACGGAACAGTTCGCTCCCCTGGGCGCGGGCGGTCTGGCCCAGTGTCAGCAGTGAAAGAAGGGTCAGGCAGAGTCGCGCGGCAGGCACCCCACGATGTTAAGAGATCCTGAAGGCCACCCGCTGTGAAGTGGCCGTGAAGATCAGCCGGGCGTCAGCTTCCGCACAGGGACGGGCGCCGCGACCTGCGTGACCGCCTGCCCGAACGTCAGGGTGATCAGCAGACCCCCGCCCGGCGCATGGTTCAGCATCACGTCCCCGCCGTGCGCGTGCGCGTAGCGGCGCACGAGCGGCAACCCCAGGCCACTGCCCGGCCCGAGGCTCTGCGGGCCGCGCTCGTACGGCAGGAACACCCGGCCGCGCAGCTCGTCGCTGATGCCAGGACCGTGATCCCGCACCTGCACACGCGGCGCGCCACCCGGAGCGTCCAGCGTGACCTCCACGGTGCCCTGCGTGTATTTCACGGCGTTCTCCACGAGGTTCTCCAGCATCTGCCGCACGCGGTTGGCATCCACCGGCCACACCAGCGGCGAGGGCGCCGTCACGTGTACCCGGCTGGACGAGAAGCGACGCACGAGTTCGCCCAGGTCAGTGGGCTGCACACGCAGCGTCACGTCCAGGTACAGGTCGTTCAGGCGGGTCAGGTCCGCGCGACTGGCCAGCTGCGCGGCGCTGTCCTCGATCTGCGTCAGCAGACGCTGCTGCATGCCCTCGTCCCGCGCGGACCGCAGCGCGTCGGCGGCCAGCAACAGCGCCTGCAGGGGACGGCGCATCTCGTGACTGGCCAGCCGCAGCGCCTCACGCTGACGGTCCTCACGCCGCTGCGCCCGCACCTGGTCGGCGCGCCACAGCAGCAGGGCGCGCAGGATCAGCACCAGACTCAGCAGCCCCGAGAAGATCGCGCTGCCGATCAGGGCGCGGCGCAGTTCGACGAACGCCCGCTCGTAGGCGGCGCCCTGATCAGCGCTGTAGTCCCGCACGAGGTTGTTCAGGGCCACGGCCTCGTTGATCGCGCGCTGCAATCCCTGGGGGGTGCGCTGCTCCAGGCCGTGCTGCACGGCGCTCAGGCGGAACTCGTCACTGGCTTCGAGGTCGTTCAGGTACGCGTACTGCTTCCGGTTGCTGGCGCTGCTCAGGGCCTGCTGGTACCGCTCGGTGCGTTCTTCCGGGGTGACCTGCGGGTCCAGGGTGGCCACGCGGTACTGCAGGAGGTCCTGCACCAGTCCCTGGTACGCGTAGGGGCTGAGTCCCTTGCCGCCATTCGTCAGGGCGATGTACGCGGGCTGGGTGATCAGGCCGAGCAGGGTGACGGTGGCCAGCAGGGGCAGCAGCGCCAGCAGCAGTTCACGCAGCAGTTCACGCCGGGGGTGGGCGGGCCGGGCGGTCATGTCAGCGGGGCGATGCGCTCGACGTACCACACCCAGGCCGCGCCGTACTCGGTGGTGTGCAGCCGCGCAGGCTGGGCGGGCAGCACGACGGTCAGCGGGCCCTTCTGCAGGGTCGTGATGGCCTGCCCGTCGGCGCTGTAGGCGAGCATGATCGGTTCGTTCATGTAGTCGCTGGCGCGGATGGTCGTGAAGTACCCGTTGCTGGCGTACACCCGCAGGTCCTTCCCGGCGAAGCCGCCGCGCGCGGCAAGGTCACGCAGCGTGACCCCCTGGTACGTGAAGGTCTGTTTCAGCTGGCGGTGCAGGGTCGCGTAGCGCACGGCGGGCATGGCCTGTAACTGCCGCAGCGTGAGCTTCAGGGTGCCGGACGTTCCATCGAGTTGCAGCATGACCCGCTCGCCGGGTTTGCGGACCGGGGTGGGCTGAGCGGCGCGGGCGTACGTGAACGGCTTCCAGCTGGCGGGAGCGCCCCAGGTCTGTGCCGCCGCAGAGTGCAGCAGCAGCGCACTCAGGGCCAGTCGGGCGAGGTGGGGCAGGGTCACGATCCCGATTCTAGAGCAGTTCGCCGGATGGAGGCATCAGGAAACCAGCGTCCTGCTGCCTCTATTCTCCGTCCTGCCCGGTCAGATTCACTCGTCTTCCTCCGGCGCTTGACAGGTCTGTTCTCCCAGCGCAGCTCTTACGGCAGAGGCCCCAGGGGGCAGGCCGGGCCTCTCGGGCGCGCGTCCGGAGCGGGCGTGAGGTGGGCGTGAGGGGCGCCGCCGGTTTTCCTGATGCCCCGGTCAGCCTGGGGTCACGCCGGGGGCGCAGGATGAAGGGCATGAACGCGAAACTCTCCCTGACTCTGCTGAGTGCCGCGCTGGGCCTGGGTGCGCCCGCGCTGGCCGCCCCGACCCTGAGTGCCCAGAGCATCATCGTGAACCCGGTGCAGACCGACCTGAACGTGAAGGTCTGGACGGACCGCGACAGCAGCGGTGCGGGCACACCTGCGTACCGCCCCGGCGAGAAGATCCGGCTGTTCACCAGCGTGAATCAGGACGCGTACGTGTACCTGTTCAACGTGGACCCGCAGGGGCAGGTGGACCTGATCCTCCCCAACCGTTTCCAGGGGGGCGCGAACTTCCTGAAGGCGAACACCGTCAAGGCCTTTCCCAGCGCGGGTGATCCGTTCACGTTCGACATTGCCGCCCCGTACGGCGTGAACAAGGTGCTGGCCCTGGCGAGCCGCACGCCGCTGAAGCTGGATCAGATCGCGACGTTCAAGTCGCAGAGCAGCTTCGCGTCGGTGACCGTGACCGGGCAGCAGGGCCTGGCGCAGGCCCTGAGCATCGTGGTGACGCCCGTGCCGCAGACGAGCTGGGTGACGGACACGGCCTTCTACTCGGTCGCGTCTCCGGCAGCGGCGGTCCCGCTGCGCACGGCGCCCGCCCCCGCTCCCGTGGCGACCCAGCCCGCCCCGCGTACCGCGCAGGCGCTGTCCGTGACGGTGCAGCCCAAGGCCCCCGCGGGCCCATGGGGGTCGGCGCGCGAGTGGAGCACGGTCGTGGACAATCAGGCGGACCTGCGCGCCCTGCACGACCGCTACGCGGCGTTCCTGCGCGCCGAGGGCTACACGCTGACGGAACTGAAGAGCAAGCCCAGTGAGGTCAAAAGCGAGTACCGCCGCGCGAACGGCGGGAAGGCTGAACTGACCGTGAAGCGCAAGGGCAACCGCGTTGAGGTGAAGGTCGAGCGCCGCTGAACGTTCAGGCGCTGCGGAGGTGGTCCGGGATGTCGGGCCACCTCCTTTCTGTCTGTAGGCCGTAGCCCGGCCGCTCCGATAGCAGTTTCCAGTTTCATTGAAGGGCCGGCACCACGCCCCTTAGATCCACTTCCGGCCGCTGTCTTTCTCAGGTGCTTGCCCTGCTCGGTCCAGAGGTATCGAGGGGATCCCTCCACACCTCTGGACTCTGCTGTCAGCGCAGCAGGTCGCCCGCGATGATGAGTTTCTGGATCTCGCTGGTGCCCTCGTAGATGCGCAGGAGGCGCTGGTCGCGGTAGTAGCGTTCGACGGGGCTGTCTTTCATGTAGCCCATGCCGCCCGCGACCTGCACGGCCCTGTCGGCCACCTGGGAGAGGGCCTCGGTGGCGTGGTACTTGGCGACAGAGGCCATGCGGCGCACGTCCTGGCCCTGGTCGACCATCCACGCGACTTTCTGCCACAGGACGCGGCTGGTCTGTACGGCGATCTCCATCTCGGCGAGCATGAACTGCACGGCCTGGAACTCCGCGATGGGTTTCCCGAACTGTTCGCGGGCCTGGGCGTGCGCGACGGACAGGTCCAGCAGGCGCTGCATGGCGCCCGTACTGCGCGCGGCGATGCCGACGCGGCCGTTCGTGAGGATGCCCAGCGCCTCGCGGTACCCGAGGTGTTCGGGCCCCAGGAGGTTCGCGGCGGGAATCTCGGCGTCCTGGAAGATGACTTCGGCGCTCAGGGCGCCCTTCTGGCCCATCTTCTCGTCGATCTTGCCGATGCTGACGCCCGGCGTGCTCTGCGGCTCGACGAGAAAGGCGCTCATGCCCTTGCTGCCGCGGGCGGGGTCGGTGACGGCGATGACGGTCAGCAGGCCCGCGATGGGCGCGTTGCTGATGTAGTGCTTGGTGCCGTTCAGGACGTACACGTCGCCCCTCTTCTCGGCGCGGGTGCGGATGTTCGCCGCGTCGCTGCCGGAGCTGGGTTCGGTGATGGCGAAGCCCGCCACGCACTCGCCCGAGGCCATGCGCGGCAGGAAGCGCACCTTCTGATCGTCGGTGCCGAGCTTCACGAGGCCGCTCGTGCCGATGCTGGCGTGCGCGCTGATCACACCGCCGAAGCCCATGTGGCCCATGCCGAGCGCCTCGTATACGGCGCAGCGGCCCAGGGCGCCCAGGCCGACCCCGCCGTACGCCTCGGGGATGCTCAGGCCGAACAGGCCCAGGGCGGCGGCCTCGCGCAGCAGGTCGTCGGGGACGTGGTTGGTCTCCTCGATCTCGTGCGCGCGGGGTTCGACGCGCGTGAGCATGAAGTCGCGGATGGTCGCCTGCATGTCACGCAGGTCGCCGGGCAGCTCGAAGTTCATGTGCCCCCCAGCGTACTCCCTGCGGGCGGAACACCTGCGCGCGCCTGCGCGTGGCACCATGGGTGCAGGAGGTGGCGGGCATGACGGACGGGGACAGGCCGAATGGGGACTGGCTGCTGCGCTCACTGGGGCAGGCGGAGGTGCTGCGCGGCGGCGTGCCGGTCGCGTGGCCCGCGCGCAGCGCGGAGGAACTGCTGTGGTACCTGCACGCGCACCCGGACGGCCGTTACCGGCATGACCTGCTGCGGGACCTGTGGGATCTGGAGGACACCCCGGCCGCCGCGAACCGCTTCCGGGTGGCGCTGCACCGGCTGCGGCACGCGCTGGACTTCCCGGAGGCGGTGACCGAGCGCGGCGGGCGGTACGCGCTGCACCCGGACCTGCTGGCGGCCAGTGACACGGCGGCGCTGCACCGGGCGCTGCACGGCGCGCGGGAGGCCCAACTGCCGCGCGTGCAGGAGGACCTGCTGCGCCGGGCCCTGGCTTGCGTGGAAGGCGAGTACCTGCCGCACCTGACGGGCGAGTGGGTGCAGGAGGCCCGGCAGGCGCACCGCGCGGCGGTCGTGGAGGCGCACCTGACCCTGGCGCGGCTGCACTGCGCGGCGCACGAGTGCCCGCTGGCGGCGCAGGATCTCGTGCGGGCCGCTCAGGCCGACCCGCTGATCGGGGAGGATCACCACCAGCGGCTGATGGCGTGTCTGGCGATGACCCGGGACCGGTACGCGGCGACCGAGTACTACCGCCGCTACCGGCAGTACCTTCTGACCGAGATCGGAGACACGCCGCTGCCGGAGACGGTGGCGTTCGCCGAGCGGCTCAAGGAGGGCGAACTGCCGTGCGTGGACGCGCCGTTCCGCCCGGCCGGTTCCGGCGACCGCACCTGACGGACAGACAGGCTGGATGAAGGGCCCAGGTCACCCCCGGGGCCCTCGCTGCTGCCGCGCCCAGACGGCCCGAAGCGGGGCTGAGCGGGTCGTAATGCCTTCGTAATGCCCTCACTGGACCCTCACGGCATGGAGGTGTTCCATGCGAGTACTTGATCTGATGACGGCCCCGGTGATCACGGCGGCCCCGACCCTGTCCCTGCCGGACGCGGCGCACCTGATGCGTTCGCGCGGCATCCGCCGTCTGCCCGTGCTGGACGGCGTGACCCTGGTGGGCATCGTGACCGACCGCGACGTGCGCGAGGCGATGCCCAGCCGCGTGTCCAGCCTGTCCCCCTGGGAGGCCACGACGCGGCTGGCGGCCGTGTCCGTGGCGGACGTGATGCGCCGCTCGGTGCTCACGACCCGTCCCGACGCGGACGCCCGCGACGCGGCGCACACCATGCTCACGCACCGCGTGGGCGCGCTGCCCGTCGTGGACGACCAGGGGCGCGTGGTGGGCGTCGTGACCGTCAGTGACGTGCTGCGCGACTACGCGCACGAGGACGGACTGAACATGGGTTGCGGTGAGTCGCAGACGAACCCGACTGAAAGGAGCAGCAATGGAGACCGGAGTTCAGGAGATGGACGGACGGTCAGCGCTGTCCTGACCGTCCGGGAATCGGATGACTCCGGTCTCAAGCCCGGTGCCGCCAGTGGCGCGGAGGCGCAGGCGTGAGCGGCCCGCACCACCCGCAGGAGGGCGGTGAGGCCCCGCGCGGCGCGCTGGTCGTGGTGATCACCCTGGTGCTGAGCATCCTGAGCCTGTGGATGCTGGCGCTGGGCGTCCTGCAGGGGCGGGCCTGACATGAGCCGCGCTCCTGAATCCGCCCCGTCCGCCCGGCTGGACCACCACGCGCTGGAACGCTACGAGACCGCGTGGCTGGGCGTGGCGGCGGTCATGACGGCGCTGCTGTTCGTGGGCGTGCTGGCCAGCGTGGTCAGCGGCACCTACCCCCTGCTGGACGCGGGCAGCGGACATGCCCACGACGGGCCCATCGTCCGGGGCCGCGTGGATCCGAAGAATCTGGCCGCGACGCCCTTCGCGAAACCGGGCCTGGTCGTGGACGCGGCCGGGCAGCCCCTTCTGAACGATCAGGGCACCCTGGACGCGTACATCGTGGCGGGGAACTTCACGTTCCAGCCGGCGGTGCTGCGCGTCCCGGCGGGCGTGCCGGTCACGCTGCACGTCACCGCGACCGACGTCGCGCACGGCTTTCAGGTGACCGGCACGAACATCAACGCCGAGATCCTGCCCGGGCACGTCGCCTCCCTGACCGTCACGTTCCGCCACCCGGGCGAGCAGCACGCCATCTGCAACGAGTACTGCGGGGTGGGGCATCACAACATGATCACCCGCTTCGTGGTCGATCCGCCTGCCCAATCCACCCTGAAGGAGACCCAGTGACCACCGCCCTTCCCTCCAAGTCGGCCCCCGGCGCGGCGCTGCCGGGCCTGGACGCCGCGACGCTCAGCAGCCTCAAGACGCTCACGCAGTACTACGCCGTGACCGCCTTCATCGCCCTGATGATCGGCGTGCTGCTGGGGCCGCTGCAGGCGCTGAACTACGGCGGCATCAACGTGTACGACTCTCCCCTGCTGAAGGTCCTGATCAAGTCGTACTACCAGGGCCTGACGCTGCACGGCGTGCTGAACGCGCTGGTGTTCACGCAGTTCTTCATCAGCGGCTGGATGCTGTACCTGCCGGTGCGGGACCTGAACGTCCGCCCGAACATGCGCTTTGCGTGGTTCACGTACCTGATGATGACGGCGGGGCTGCTCACGGCCGCCGTGCCCCTGCTGACGAACGACGCGACGGTGCTGTACACCTTCTACCCGCCGCTGGAGGGCAGCCCGGTGTTCTACATCGGCGCGGCCGTGATGGTCGCTGCGAGCCTGCTGGTGGCCGGGCAGGTCGTGTGGCTGTGGCTGGCCTGGAAACGCGCCCACCCGGGCCGCGTGACCCCCGTCGTGACGTACATGAGCGTCGCCACGTGGCTGATGTGGGTCGTGGCGGCGCTGGGCCTCGTGGTCGAGGTCGTGGTCATGCTGATCCCCTGGTCGCTGGGGCTGACGCGCGGCGTGGACCCGCTGCTGGCCCGCACGCTGTTCTGGTGGACGGGGCACCCCATCGTGTACTTCTGGCTGCTCCCGGCGTACATCTCGTGGTACGCGTTCCTGCCCCGTCAGGCGGGCGGCCGCATGGCCAGCGAGGGCCTGACCCGCCTGGCGTTCGCGATGTTCCTGGTGTTCAGCGTGCCCGTGGGCCTGCACCACCAGTACGCCGACCCGAACGTGCAGAACAGCTGGAAGATCATCCACATGTTCCTGACGTTCCTGGTCGCGGTGCCCAGCCTGCTGACCGCGTTCAGCGCCGCCGCGTCGCTGGAGGACGCCGCCCGCGCCCGGGGGGGCCGGGGCCTGATCGGCTGGGTGCGCCGCCTGCCGTGGGGGAACGCCAGCATGACCGCGCAGGTGCTCGCCATGGTGTCGTTCATCTTCGGCGGGGCGGGCGGCATCGTGAACGCCTCCATGGCCTTCTCGCCCGTGGTGCACAACACCGCGTGGATTCCCGGGCACTTCCACATCACGGTCGGGACCGCGACCACCCTGACGTTCATGGGCGTGATGTTCTGGCTGGTCCCGCACCTGACCGGGAAGCGGCTCGCGTCGCCGCGAACAGCGCTGGCGTCGGTGTGGTGGTGGTTCACGGGCATGATGCTCTTCGCGCTCGGCATGCACTGGCAGGGACTGGCGGGCGTGCCGAGGCGCGCCCTGGTGAGCGCCTCGGCGCAGCAGGGCGTGTACGACGCCATGCACCTGGGCCTGCCGAAGATAATCACGGCCGCCAGCGGCGGGGTGCTGTTCATCGCGGCGATCCTCTTCTACACGGTGCTGTGGCGCACGCTGCTCTCCCGGCGCGTGGACGACCCGGAAAGCACCCCGATCCCCAGAAGTGACGCGATCAGCGCCGCCGGGGAGACCCTGGCCGACGCCAGCCCCCTGGTGCGCCGCACCGAGCCGCTGCTGGCCCTGACGTTCGTGGCCCTCGTGCTGGTGATCCTGGTGTACGGCCCGGTCATCGCGCCGATGCTGACGAACTACCAGTTCATTCCCGGCCAGAGGCTCTGGTGAGCGCCGTGCCCGACCCGCACGGGGGCTGGTTCACGCCGGGGCAGATCGCGGGCTTCGTGGGGCTGCTGGTGCTGGGCGCGGCGCTGGGCGCCGGCTCGTACCATGCCGGTCACCGCCTGGCGGGCACGGGCAGCGGCGCGGTCGTCGCGGCGGCCAGCAGCGCCGCCACCCCGGACGGCAGCGTCCTGTACGCCGGGAACTGCGCCGGTTGCCACGGCGCGAGGGCGGAGGGTGCGGTCGGCCCCGCCCTGAAGGTGGGCGGCTGGAGCGCCGCCGACTTCCGGCACGCGGTGCTGGATGGGCAGGCCCCGGGCGGCCGCACGCTGGGCGTCGTGATGCCCCGCTTCGCCGCCACCGGCCTGGACGGCGCGCCCCCCACCGACGCGCAGATGGACGCCATCCAGGCGTACGTGAAGACCCTGCCCTGACCGGCACGCGCAGACCGGGGCCGCCCGCACCGCCCGTGGGATTGACAGGCGGCCCCCCTGCCTTTAATCTGTGTGGGCCTGACAGGACGTGGGCCAGCGTGGTGGGTTTAGCTCAGCCGGTTAGAGCGCCGCTCTGTGGAAGCGGAGGTCGTGGGTTCAAATCCCATAATCCACCCCACACCGAAATCCCGGCCCCAGGCATCAGCCCAGGGCCGGATTTCATTTCATGCAGGGCCAGGTACAACCAGCGTGCGGGGATGGCGGAATTGGTAGACGCACCAGACTTAGGATCTGGTTCCCGTAGGGAGTGAGGGTTCAAGTCCCTTTCCTCGCACCACAGCCACAGCGGCGGTCTCACCCACAGCGGGCAGGGGCCGCCGCTGCGCTCTGCCCCGGCGGCCCAGCACCGCGTCTCTCTGTCCACTGCGCGTAAATGCACTATCATGCTCGGCGGCATGTCGCGCCCAGGCCCCCGCAGTGGTGGGGCGCCGGTGAGCGGCAGGGCAGATTCAACAGAGGAACGCGCCGCGACCGCTCGCACCCCTGAACCGGGGGCCGGGGAAGCGGCGCAGACGGGAGACCCAATGGCAGAGCTGATCAGCAGAGAAGGCAACAAGGTGGAATTCAAGGTGTCGGTGCCCGCCGCCGAAGTGAACCGCGCCTACGACCAGGTGTGGGCCGGTCTGGCGCGCGACGTGCGCGTGCCCGGCTTCCGCCCCGGCAAGGCTCCCCGCAAGGTCATTGAAGGTCGCGTGGGCAAGGGCTACGTCGAGCAGGAAGTCCGTGACCGCCTGCTGGAAACGCACTACACCCAGGCCGCCCGCGAACTGAAACTCAGCCTCGTGGACGCCAGCATCGAGCCGCAGACCCTGGCCAGCGGCCAGACGTTCGAGTTCACCGTGAAGGGCGAGACGTACCCCGAAGTGAAACTCGCCGACTGGAGCGGCCTGAGCCTCAGCGCCGCCGCGCCCGAGATCACCGACGAGGTGCTCGAGCGCACCCTGAACGACCTGCGCGAGCGCAACGCCACCTTCGAGAGCGTCGAGCGTCCCATCGAAGCCGGCGACCAGGTGACCATTGAGGAGGAAGGCGAGGACGGCGGCACGTACCCCGTATACCTGGACGTCGCCGAGGCGCACGTCCGTGACGCGCTGGTCGGCAAGACCAAGGGCGACACCGTGGAGATCACCGTGCCCGCGCACAGCCACGGCGACCACGAGCACGCCGAGCACACCGTGACCGTCAAGGTCGTGGACGTGAAGACCAAGCAGCTGCAGGAGCTCGACGACGCGTTCGCGGGCAGCCTGAACTTCGACTCCCTGGAGCGCCTGCGCACCGACCTGAAGGGTGAACTGGAGCGCCGCGCGCAGCAGGAAGGCGAAGCCGCCCGCCGCGAGGAATTCATCACCGCGCTGGTCGACGGCATGGAAGCCGACATTCCCCAGGCGCTGCTGGACCGCCGCCGCGAGGGCATGCTGGAAGAGATCAAGGACGACCTGGGCCGCCAGGGCGTCAAGTGGGGCGAGTACGAGGCGTTCATGCAGGAGCAGGGCAAGCTGGACGACTTCATGGCCGACCTGGGCAAGAACGCCGAGAGCCGCGTGAAGCGTGACCTGGTGCTGGAGAAGCTGGCCGAGGACCTGAAGGTGCAGGTCAGCGACACCGAGTTCAACCAGACCATGAACGCCCTGGCGCAGGCCAACGGCCTGACCCCCGCCGAACTGAGCAAGCAGCTCGGGCCGAACGGCATCAACTCGTACTACATCAGCCTCGTGCGCGAGAAGGGCCTCCAGCAGGCCATCGCCCAGCTGTCCGGCGCCAAGAGCGAAGGCAGCGAGGCCGCCGAGAGCACCGAAGAGCAGAGCACCGAGACCAGCGCGGAGTAATCCCGCATGAAGGGCCGGGGCGTTCCTGCTGGAGCGCCCCGGCTTTTCGTGTTCTACGCTGCTGCCAGCAGCATTCAGGAGTAGCGGAGCGAGCACCTGACAACACCAGCGGTTGGAAGTGAAATTGACGGGCGTGGTGTTGGCCCCAGGGTGGAACTGGAGACCGCTGTGCGTCTGATGCGGCCGGACAAACTCTGAACTCAATTCATTGAACGGACGTTCAAAGAATGCTACGGTGCCCCCATGAGCGACCCCTCCCCCACCCGGCCCACGCTGGGCATCACGGCGCTGGGCATGTACGTCCCCAAGCGCGTCGTGCCGAACAGCGACTTCGAGGCCCGCATGGACACCAACGCCGACTGGATCGAGTCCCGCACCGGCATCCGCGAACGCCGCTTCAGCGCGCCCGACGAGTACACCAGCGACGTGGGCGTCGGCGCCGTACGCGACATGCTGCGCCGCGACCCACAGGCGCTGCAGGACGTGGACGCTGTCATCTGCGCCACCGTCAGCCCCGACGCGCTGATGCCGTCCACCGCCGCGCTGATCGGCATGCAGGTCGGCCTGACCGGCGCGGCCGCCTTCGACCTCTCGACCGCGTGCAGCGGCTTCGTGTACGCCCTGAGCGTCGCGCAGGGCCTGATCCTCGCGGGCAGCGCCCGGCGCGTCCTCGTGGTGGGCGCCGAGGCGCTGAGCAAGGTCGTGGACCAGAACGACCGCAACACCGCCATCCTCTTCGGGGACGGCGCGGGCGCCGCCGTGGTCGGCCCGGTCCCCGCCGGGTACGGCTTCCAGGACTTCATCATGGGCGCCGACGGGAACGGCGGGTCCAGCCTGTACCTGCGCTGCGCCGCCCCCCAGCTGCCGGGCGGGTTCCCCATGGGCGAGTCGGTCGGCATGAACGGCCGCGAGGTCTTCAAGTTCGCCGTGCGCGTCCTGGGCGACAGCGGCACGCAGGTCCTCGCCAAGAGCGGCCTGACCACCGCCGATGTGGACTGGGTCATCCCGCACCAGGCGAACGTGCGGATCATCGAGGCCGCCATGGAGCGCTTCGGGCTGCCCATGAACAAGACCATCGTGAACCTCGACCGCTACGGGAATACCAGTTCCGCGACCGTGCCGCTCGTGCTGCGCGAGGGCGTGGACGCCGGGCAGATCACGGACGGCCAGCAGCTGCTGCTGATCGCGTTCGGCGGCGGCCTGAGCTGGGTGGCGGGCACCATGAAATGGTGGGGCGGCGCGCCCAGCCTGACCGCCGAGCAGCAGGCAGAGGTGAACGCATGAAGATCGCCGCACTCTTCCCCGGTCAGGGCTCGCACAGCGTCGGCATGGGCGCCGACCTGACCACCGCGTTCCCCGAGGCCGCCGAGGTGTACACCCAGGTCGAACATGTCCTGCCGGGCCTGCGCGCCGTGATCGAACAGGGCCCGCCCGACGAGCTGACCCTGACCGCCAACCAGCAGCCCGCCCTGGTCGCCGCGAGTGTCGCCGCGTACCGCGCGTGGCGCGCGCACACCGGCCTGACGCCCGCGTTCGCCGCCGGGCACTCGCTGGGCGAGTACTCCGCCCTGGTCGCCGCGGACGCCCTGAGCCTCGGGGACGCGCTGCGCCTGACCCGCCAGCGCGGCAAACTCATGCAGGCGGCCGTGCCGGTCGGCGCGGGCGCCATGAGCGCCGTCATGGGCGACCCGGCCATCGTCGCGGAAGTCTGCGCCGGGACCGAGGGCGCGCAACCCGCGAACTTCAACGCGCCCACCCAGACCGTCATCAGCGGCACGAAGGAAGGCGTGGAGGCCGCGAACGCCGCCCTGAAGGCGCGCGGCCTGAAGGCCATCCCCCTGAAGGTCAGCGCGCCCTTCCACTGCCCGCTGATGGCGCCCGCCGCCGCCGGGCTCGCCCCGGAGCTCCAGACGACCGCGTTCACGCCGCCCGCCTTCCCGGTTTACGCGAACGTCACCGCGCAACCGAACACCGACCCGACCGCCCTGCCGGGCCTGCTGACCGAGCAGATTACCGGGGCCGTGCGCTGGGTCGAGACCATCCAGGCCCTCGCCGAAGCGGGCGCGGACGTGTTCATCGAGTTCGGCCCCGGCACCGTCCTGACTGGCCTCGTGAAGCGCATCCTGCCCGACGCCCGCACCCTCAACGTCGGCAGCGCCGCGCAGGTCCAGGACTTCACGCTGTGAACCCCCACCGCCGGGATGAGGTGCTGGCCGGCCTGACCGACGCGCAGACCACCTGGACCGCCTATGCCCAGGCGCTGCCGCTGGAGACGTTCTTTCAGGCGCCGTCCCCCGGCCGCTGGGCTCCCATCACGCACCTGCGCCACCTGACCCTCACGCACCGCCGCGTGACCCAGGGCCTGAGCACGCCGCGGCCCGTCCTGCGGGTCATGTTCGGCACGCCGGGTCCAGCCCGCCGCTACGCCGAACTGGTCAGCGCCTACCAGGCGGCACTCGCGGCCGGGGGCACCGCCCCGGACCGTTACGTGCCCGCCCTGGACCGGACGGTCGCTGAACCGGTCCGCGACGAAGCGCTGGCCGCGTACGCCACCGGCGCGGCGGCCCTGCGCGGGGCCCTGGCCCGCTGGTCCGAGCCTGACCTGGACGCCCACGCCCTGCCGCACGACCTGCTGGGCCGCCTGAGCGTGCGGGAGGTGGCGCTGTTTACCCTGTATCACGATCATCATCATCTTCGCGGCGTCCGGACCGCACTGGAGACCCCATGACCCAATCCACCCGTAAAGTCGCCCTGGTGACCGGCAGCAGCCGGGGCCTGGGCCGAGCCATGGCCCTCAAACTCGCGCAGGGCGGCTTCGACGTCGCCATTCACTACGGCCGGAACGCCGACGAGGCCCGCAAGGTCGCCGCCGAGGCCGCCACGCACGGCGTCCGCGCCGAGGTGTTCGGCGCCGACCTGACCGTCCCCGCGAACGCCGGAGCGCTCGTCGAGGATGTCATCAAGACCATGGGCCGCCTGGACGTGCTCGTGAACAACGCCGGGATCACGCGGGACACCCTCGCGATCCGTATGAAGGACGAGGACTGGGACGCCGTGATCCAGACGAACCTGTCGAGTGCGTTCACCGCGTGCCGAGCGGCGATCAAGCACATGATGCGCGCCCGTTCGGGCCGGATCATCAACATCGCCAGCGTGGTCGGCCTGATGGGCAACCCCGGGCAGGCGAACTACGTGGCGAGCAAGGCGGGGCTGATCGGCCTGACCAAGGCGCTGGCCAAGGAGTACGGCGGGCGCGGCATCACCGTGAACGCCGTGGCGCCCGGCTTCATCGAGAGTGACATGACCGCGCAACTGCCCGAGACCGTGCAGCAGGCGTACCTGGGCGGCATTCCCCTGGCGCGCTTCGGGCAGCCGGAGGAGGTCGCGGCGCTCGTGGCGTTCCTGGCCAGCGACGGCGCAGGGTACATCACCGGGCAGACCATCGGCGTGGATGGCGGCCTGAATCCTCACTGAGAGCAGCGTCTACACCCGCCTTTTCCGGTCCTTTGAACCCCGTTCAAATCAGCCGACTCTCATGGGCGCCGCGTGTAGACTGGCGCAGACTTCAGTATCAGGAGGTACGAACTCATGGCAACTTTTGATGATGTGAAAGACGTGATCGTGGACAAGCTGGGTGTCGACGCCGACAAGGTGAGCCCCGAAGCGCGCTTCGTGGAGGACCTGGGCGCGGACAGCCTGGAGACCGTGGAACTGATCATGGGTCTGGAAGACAAGTTCGGCATCACCATCAGCGATGAGGACGCCGAGACGATCCGCACCGTGCAGGCCGCTGTCGATTACATCGAGAGCAAGCAGTAACTTCCCTGGTCGGGTCAGCCCGGCCCAGGGGACAGTGACGTCCGCACAGGACGTCCGGCGGGCGGGGTGCGGGCACAGATCCGCCTCCCGCCTCTACTTTTTCCGGGTGGCCCCTGTGGGCGCGCCCAGTCAGGAGGGAAGCCAGTGGGTGTTTCAGGACTGAAACGGGTGGTGATCACGGGCCTGGGGCCGGTCACGCCGATCGGGGTGGGCGCGCATGCGTTCGCGCAGGCGCAGCGGGCCGGGAAGAGCGGCATCTCGACCATCACGCGCTTTGACCCGGTGGATACGGGCAGCAAGATCGCGGGGGAAGTGAACGACGACCTGTCCGCGTTCGTGGATCCGCGCGAGGCGAAGAAACTCGACCGGTACGTGCAGCTGGCCCTGGCGGGCGCGGCGCTGGCCGTGCAGGACAGCGGCCTGAGCGAGGACGAGCTGCGCGGCGAGCGCACCGGCGCCGTGATCGGCAGCGGCATCGGCGGCGTGAAGACCTTCGAGGATCAGGCGGGCGTGCTGCACTCGCGCGGCGCGGGGCGCATCAGCCCCATGTTCATCCCGATGATGATTGCGAACATGGCCACCGGGCACGTCGCCATGCGGTACGGCGCGACCGGCCCGAGCAGCACGGTTGTCACCGCCTGCGCCACGGGCACCGGCGCGATCGGGGACGCGGCGCGCTACATCCAGCTGGGCCTGGCGGACGTGATGATCGCCGGGGGCAGCGAGGCCGCCATCACGCCCATCGCGATCGGGGGCTTCTCGAACATGAAGGCCCTGTCCACCCGCAACGACGAGCCGGCACTCGCCAGCCGCCCCTTCAGCGCCACCCGTGACGGCTTCGTGCTGGGCGAGGGCGCGGGCGTCGTCGTGCTGGAGGAGTACGGGCACGCCGTGAAGCGCGGCGCGACCATCTACGCCGAGGTCGTCGGGTACGGCACCAGCGCCGACGCGCACCACATCACCATGCCCGCCCCCGAGGGCCGAGGCGCGCAGGTCGCCATGCGCATGGCGCTCGCCACGGCAGGCGTGAACCCCGATCAGGTCGGGTACATCAACGCGCACGGCACGAGCACGCACTTCAACGACCTGCACGAGACGCAGGGCATCAAACACGTGTTCGGCGACCACGCCCACAAGCTGGCCATCAGCTCCACGAAGAGCATGACCGGGCACCTGCTCGGCGCGGCAGGCGCCGTGGAAGCCATCGCGGTCGCGCAGGCCCTGAAGGACGGCGTCCTGCCGCCCACCATCAACCTCACCGACCCCGACCCGGCCCTCGACCTGGACTACATTCCCCTGGAAGCCCGCGAGACGCAGGTGGAGTACGCGCTGAGCAACTCCTTCGCGTTCGGCGGCCAGAACGCCGCGCTGCTGTTCAAGAAGATCTGAAACTCCGGTTGAATGGTTTGCAAAAACCGTTCAATCCGAGCGAAGCGAGCAGGAGGAGAGCGGAGTCCGGGCGTGGAGTTCAACGATGAGGCCCCATCCGATCACTGGAGGGGGCCTCTGCTGTTCCTACTTTCGACTGATTGCTGCCCTCAGATGGCCTGTATTTCGAAGGTCAGGCCCAGTGCGGCGAGGTCGTCGCTGTTGGGGTCGCGGCCGGTGACGACGCCGTACGTGGCACGTTCCGGGGTGAGGTAGGTGTCCATGACGCGGCGCAGGTCGTCCAGCGTGACGGCCAGCAGGCGGGCCTTGTAGGTCTGTTCGAGGTCCTGGGTGTACCCGGCGTGGTCGCCGTAGATGCGGCGGCGGCCGGCGGTGTCGGGGCTGGTGAGGGGGTCGAGGATCTTGCTGGCGGAGAGGATCGCCTCGGTCAGTTCGCGTTCGCCCAGGTCGCCGTTCAGGAACGTGCGGGCGTCTTTGAACACCTGGAAGGTGCGGGCCACGTGCGGGTCGCGGTAGCTGCTCATGGCGAAGACGCCCTCGCGCGGGTCGAAGCTGGCGGCGCCGCCGTACGCGCCGCCCTTCTCGCGCAGTTCGGGCAGCAGGTACTCGCTGCGCAGGACGCGGGACAGGACGAGCAGGGCGGGGCTGTCGGGGTGGGTGTAGGGGACGGTGGGGAACGCGACGGCATTGTACGAGACGGGCACGTCGGTCGTGCGGGCCTGCGGGGCGCGCGTGGGCAGGGTGGGGGCGGGGCGGCCGACAGGGGCGTCGCCGCTGAACAGCTCCGTGAGGGGGCTCAGGTCGAGGTTCAGGTCGTCGGGTGTGGCGGTCAGCGCGAGGAGGGGGTCCGCCGTGCGGATCAGGTCCCGCAGGCGCCCAAAGCGCTCCAGGAGGTCGTCCAGGCCGCCCTCGCCTTCCACGGTGACTTTCAGGGTGGCCAGGGCGGTGAGGCCGCTGAAGCGTTCCTGCACGGCGCCCGTGACGTTCAGTTGCGCGGCGGCGAGGCGTTCGGCGTAGGCGTTCCCGGCCTGCACGACGCTGGCTTTCAGGCCCGCGAGGCGCTGCTTGAGCAGTTGTTCCAGGCGGTCGCGGGTGAAGTCGGGCGCGGCGATCAGGTCGCGCAGCACCTCAACCAGGGCAGGGGCGTTGCGGGCCAGGGCCTTGCCGCTGAAGGTCACGGCGAGGCGCACGGCGTTCAGGTCGTCCGGGGGGGTGCCCACGCCGACGGCGGCACTGACGCCGCCCGTGACGGCCTCGATGCGGCGCGCGAGGCTCACGTAGTCCTGCCCGGCGGCGCCGCTGCGGGTCACGGCGAAGGTGTACAGCGGCAGCGCGTCCAGCAGGTCGTCCGGCAGGGCCGGGAGGCGCAGTTGCACGTCCAGGTACGTGAGGCCGCCGGTAGGCTGCGCGGCGCGGGCCACGCGGGCGCGGCCGGGCTGCTCGGTGTGGTAGGTCACGGCGGGCGCGGCGGTGGGGATGTCCTCCAGGCCCAGGGTGGGCAGGACGCTGCGGTCGGCCTCCTGACCCTGGAGTTCCTTCAGGCGAAGGCTGTCCGCGACGATGCGGGCGCGGTCCTCGTCGGTGAAGTCGGCGCTGAGGCGCTCGACCAGGGCGGCCTCGTCGGCCTCGGCGCGTTCGGCCGAGGCGGGGTCAGGGGCGACTTCCAGCGTGACGCGGTGCGGGTTGCCGAGCAGGTCGCGGAGCATCGGCTCGAACACCGCGCCCTGCGCGAGATCGGCCCGCAGGCGCCCCAGTTGCGCGTCGAGGCGCAGGCCGGTGACCGGGTCGCCGCCCTGCATCCAGGGGCCGAGCAGGCGGAACATCACGCCCAGCGCGAAGGGGTAGCCGCTGTTGCTGACCTCCTTCTGCGCGATCTCGAACTGGTGGAGGCTGCTCTCGATCAGTTCCGGCTCGATGCCCTGCGTGGCGATCTCCTCCAGGGTGCGTAGCACGAGCGCCTCGACCTCGGCGGCCTTCCCGGCGGGCAGGCCCTTGAGTCCGGCGGCGAAAGCCCCCTCACGGAACGAGTCGCGGTAGCCGCTGCCGTCCGCCAGGGCGCTGCCCAGCCCGGACTCGATCAGCGGGCGGGTCAGGGGCGCGGCGGGGTTGCCTAGCAGCACGTCACTCAGGACGCTCCAGCGCAGGTTCAGGTCCGGGTCGCTGGAGTGCCCGAGTTTCCAGCCGACGAGGACCTGCGCGCCGCGTTCCACGTCCGTGCCGGGGTACACGGCGCTCTCGTGGCGGGGTGCGTCGAACGCGGGCTGGTCGGGGATGCTGACGTCCAGCGTCTGCGGCGCGAACTGCGCCATGACGTGGTTCTCGATGGCGTCCAGGATGCGCGCCAGCGGCAGCTGCCCGTAGGTGTAGAAGAACGCGTTGCTGGGGTGGTAGTGCGCCGCGTGGAAAGCCCGCAGGCCCTCGTAGGTCAGGTTCGGGATCTCCTCGGGGGCGCCGCCGCTGTTGTTCGCGTACGTCAGGTCCGGGTACAGCGCCTTGCCGAACGCGCGCCACATGACCGACCCGGGGCTGGCCATCGCGCCCTTCATCTCGTTGTACACGACGCCCTGCAACTTCAGCGGCGTGGTGGGATCGTCGGGCGTGGCGAATTCGAAGCGGTGCCCGTCCTGCCGGAAGCTCTCGTAGCGCATCAGCGGGAAGAACGTGGCGTCCAGGTACACGGCCAGCAGGTTGAAGAAGTCCTTCTCGTTGCGGGTGGAGAACGGGTAGGTCGTCCAGTCACTGGCGGTCATGGCGTTCATGAACGTGTTCAGCGACCTGGGCAGCATCGAGAAGAACGGGTCCGGCACCGGGAAGCGCTGGCTGCCCATCAGGACGACGTGTTCGAGGATGTGCGCCACGCCGGTGCTGTCCTGCGGGACGGTGGGGAACGTCACGCCGAACGCGGCGTTGTCGTCCGCGCGGATGACGTGCGCGTGCTGGGCGCCGAGTTCGTGGCGCAGCAGCACCAGCGTGCCCTGCATCTCGGGCAGGGGTTCGACGCGTTCGACGGTGTAGCGGCCCAGGTGATCCCCCACGCGGGGCGCGGCGGGCAGTGAATCCATGATCGTCATATGCCCGGCAGTCTAAACCCGGTCCCGGCGCGACGTGAGGGAAGTCAGGCACGATTCAGGCGGCCGCCAGGGGTGGCGGGAAGGGGTGGCCGGAACGCCGGGGGGAGCGGCGGACATCCGCGCGGAGCACCCCGCGCGCTGCGCTCCGTATCACGGTTCGTTCACCGCCGCGCGGTCCGGCGCGGCTACACTGCTCGGTATGGCACATTCGCGTTTCGCTGCCCGGCGGGGGCTGGGCGTCCTGCTGGCCTGCGCGCTGCCCGCCTTCGGGATGGTCGCGTGCGGGCAGGACCTGACCGGCACGTCCAGTACCAGTGCGCGCGACGCGCTGTACTTCAACGACCGCGCCAGCGGCCTGCCCCCGGTGTACATCCAGGAACCGTATTCGGCGCCCATCGAGGTCGCGGGCGGCGCGGGACCGTACACCGTCCGCCGCATCGAGGGTACCCTCCCGCCCGGGCTGACGCTGACCGGCACGACCCTGAGCGGTACACCCACGAAGACCGGGACGTACACCTTCACGCTGGAGGTCACGGATTCCACGCTGAGCAGCAAGCAGAAATCCTACACCCTGAACGTGCAGGAACTGCCGCCCCTGAGCCTCAGCCTGACCCTGCCGACTGGCGAGATCCGCGGCGAGACGCGCGTGCCGCTGCTGATCGCCGCGCCGCGCAGCGTCCGGGCCGCGCGCGTCACGTGGACCCTGCCGGAGAAGGTGACGGTCACGCGCGTGCAGCCCGAGGGGGGCGCGCTGGTGTTCTGGCGGCAGGACGGGACGCGCCTGACGGTGGACCTGGGCTTCAAGGCGGTGCCGCGCAGCGGGTCGCGCGTGGCACTGATCAGCGTGAAGCCGGGCGCGCCCGTCACCCTGAGCAGCCCCGACCTGGGTTACGAGGCGCGCGGCGGGGACGGCAAGGTGCTCGCGCAGAAACTGACGGCCGCCGAGCAGAAGACACTCGACGAGCAGAAGGCCGCCGAGCAGAAAGCGGCCCAGGAAAAGGCGGCGCAGGAGAAGGCTGCGCAGGAAAAAGCCCCGGAAGCGAAACCGGGTGACGTGAAGCCGGGCACTTCCACCCCGACCGACGCGCCGAAGACCGGGACGGACACCACCCCGCCGGGCGAGGCGCCGAAGACGGACCCGCCGAAGACCGAGCCGACCCCCACCCCTCCGCCCTCGGGCGGCGCGGGAGGTGGCAAGTGAACGCGCGCACGTTGCTGCTGGGCGCGGCCCTGGCCGTGCTCTCCCCTGCCCTGGCGACCACGGCGCCCACGCTGACGCTGACGCAGCAGGCGCAGCGGGCCGAGGTGATCGTCCGCGCCACGCTGGGCACCCCCGCCGAGGTGAAGGACGGGGAGGTCACGTACCTCGCGTACCCGCTGACCGTCACCGAGACCATCGCCGGGGACGCCGCGAAGCTGCCGCAGCAGGACGGCAAGCCCGCCCTGTTCGTCCTGAAGGGCGTGGACAGCCTGCCCGACCTGCGCGCGGGCCTGGAGGTTGTGGCGCTGCTGTACGCGTCCAGGCTGGACAGTCCGGTCGTGGGCTTCAATCAGGGGCTGTACCCCGTGACGGCCGGGAAGGTCGCGGCGGGCGACATCACCGATCCCACGAAACTGCGTGAGGCGCTGCTGGGCGCCCGGGGAGGCAAGTGATGCGCGCCCATTCCCTCCTGCTGGCCCTGGCGGGCAGCGTCCTGCTGGGCTCTGCCGGGGCGGTCAGCGTGAAGCTCCGTCCGCAGGGTGAGGAGCTGACGAAGGCGGTGCAGGCCGCGCTGGCCGCCCTGTCCACCCCCGACTTCCCGGTCACGCTGGACACCAGCGGCGGCCCCATCCTGACGCTGGGCGGCGCCGCCCCATTCAGCCCGGACGTCGCCGCCCGCAGCTTTGGCCTGGGCACCGAGCGCCGCATCGAGTTCAATCCGCGCGGCCCGCTGAACATCCAGGACGCCGTCCGCGCGGAACTGACCCGCGAGTGGAAACTGACCGACTGGACGACCGCCAGCGCCCGCGCACGCCTGAGCGGCGCGGACCTGAACGGCGACGGCAAGATCGACCTGACCGACCTCGCGCTGCTGATGAACAACTACGGCAAGTCGACCAGCATCGGCGACCTGGACGGCAACGGCAAGGTGGACGACGCCGACCTGAAACTGTTCAGCGCGCAGTACAAGCTGTAGAGGGGTGTGGGGAGTGGGCTGTGGGTTGTGGGAACAGATTGCTGTCCGCCCACAGCCCACACCCCACAACCCCATCACAGACAGGCGGGGCGGGGCGCTGCTACGCTGCGCGGCATGACTGGTGAACGAGGGTACCCCGAGCAGGACACGATCGACCTTCAGGACTTCCTGAAGATGCGCGGCATGGTGGAGACCGGCGGCGAGGCGAAGTTCCGCGTGCAGGGCGGCGAGGTGCGGCTGAACGGTGAGATCGAGACGCGCCGCCGCAAGAAACTGCGCCGTGGGGACATCGTGGAGTACGCCGGGGAGCGCGTGCGGGTGGATTTCTAACGTGACCGCCTCGGCGTACGAGGCGGCGGTGCTGGATTTCCGCCGCCGCAAGGACGAGCACTTCGCGGCGGGGCGCGGTCCGGTGGACCCGGCGGCGTTCGCGGGCCTGTCGTACTTCCCGCCGGATGAGGCGTGGGCGTTCACGGTGCTGCTCGACCCGCTGCCGCAGGCTGACGCGGGCGCGGAGTGGACGCTGGAGACGAACACGGGCGAGACGCGCACCATGACCCGCATCGGGCAGGTGCAGCTGCCCCTCCCGGACGGCGAGCGGACGCTGCTGGTGTTCGCGCCGCTGGGTGAGGAGCGCCCGGAGCGGGTGTTCATTCCGTTCCGTGATGCCACGAGCGGGGAGGCCACGTACGGCGCGGGCCGTTACCTGGACGCGCCCCTTGACCGTCAATTGGGTGGGGACGGCGCGCTGGTGCGGGTGGATTTCAATCTGGCGTACCATCCGTACTGCGCGTACGGGGACGGGTGGACGTGCCCGCTGCCGCCCCGCGAGAACTGGCTGCCGGACGCGGTGACGGCCGGCGAACGCCTGAGCTGAAACGGGCTGAGGTGGACGAGGAGCACCCGCCCCCCCCAGCCCGTTTCAGCGGGCGACGACCGCCACGTACACCTGCGGCGCGCCCGCCTGTTTCAGGGCGTCCTGGCAGGCCTGCGCGGTGTGCCCGGTGGTGAGCACGTCGTCAATGAGGAGCACCGGGCCACCGGGCAGGAAGCCCTCGTGCGCGCGGAAGGCGCCGTGCAGGTCCTCGCGCTGCGCGGCGTGCCGCCGGGCCTGCTGGGCGCCAGCGTGGGTGCGGATCAGGGCGGGAACGCAGGGGACGGCCAGGGCGCTGGCCAGGGCGCGGCCCAGCAGCTCGGCCTGATTGAAGCCGCGCTGACGCTGCCGCCCGGGGTGCAGCGGGACGGGAATGACAGCCTGCACGTTCCAGTCGGCGGGCACGCCCGTGGCGAGCGCCTCGCCGAGGATGCGGGCGAGGTCGCGGGCGTGGGCGAACTTCAGTTCCCGCACGGCGCGTCGGCGCACGCCGCTGTACGTCCCGAGCGTCACGAGGTGCGGTTCCGGCTGGGCGCGCAGGGGGCTGTGGGCCTGCACATGGGGGCGCAGGGCGGCGCGGCAGGCGGGGCACAGTCCGGCGTGCGCCCCGAGCTGCGCGCCGCAGCCGGGGCAGGCGCGGGGCAGCAGGGTGCGCAGCGCGCCGAGCAGGGCCGTTCCGAACGCAGCGGTCATGCGGCGAGTGAACCACGCCGCGCGGCGCGGCGTTGCCTCATGTGCACGCCGGTTGACAGATTGGCCGACCTTTCAACCCGAGCGGACTCGGAAAGCCGCCCAGCAGAGCGAGCAGGAGCGTGAAGGGATCGGGCGTGGAGTTCGCCAACCGGCGTTCTTCCGGGTTGGGAACGAAACAGAGGGACTCCTGGTCGGGTGAGCCTCTACGGGGCGGGCTGCTGCAATTCGTCCAGGAAGAGGGGCGGGCGGGTCGCCTCGATCCGCTCCCACGCGGCGTTCAGGCCGTCCGGGTCGAGCATCGGCGCGGCCAGCGCGAAGCACGCGATGTGGTGCGCGCACACCTGCGCCACGCCGCCTGTCCCGAGCCGGGCCTGCTCGGCGGGTGTCAGGAGCCGCGCGAACGCGGCCGGGTCGCCCAGCGCGGGGTGGCTGCCCTCGCGGATCGCGGCGCGCAGGAACGCGGCGACCTCGGAGGGGTTCAGCCAGAAGCCGAACATCAGCTGGTCGCTCAGGGCGTCCAGGCGGCGCATGCGCGCGCCGTCCAGGCCGCGCCGCACCAGCGAGCGGGCGAGGTCCTGGCGTTCCAGGCGCAGGGCGGCGTACTCGCTCAGGCGCAGCTGCTCGCCGGGCGGCGTGACGCGGCCGCCCACGGCGCGGCGCAGGCGGTAGGCGAGCACGTATTCCTGGTACTCGCGCAGCAGTTCGCTGACGGGCAGGGTCACGCCGGTCAGTGTACGGGCCTCCCATACGGCACACGGGGTTTTCACACCCGTTTGACACTGGGGGGGCATGCTGCGCGGGACGGACATGTTGGACAACTGCTGCGCGG
The DNA here is from genome assembly GCF_001007995.1 of Deinococcus soli (ex Cha et al. 2016). Taxonomy (NCBI): domain Bacteria; kingdom Thermotogati; phylum Deinococcota; class Deinococci; order Deinococcales; family Deinococcaceae; genus Deinococcus; species Deinococcus soli (ex Cha et al. 2016). Next base: position 1,092,719 of record NZ_CP011389.1, read on the forward strand.
TGGGGACAAAGGCCACCGCGTGACCCCGTACGCTGATGGCATCCAAGTCAGTTTCAAGGAGATTCCCATGCACCTGCTGAGGCGCAATCATCAATTCGAATTCCGTTCCCCGTCCGGTGATGACCGGCACGGCGCAGCCGACCTGTACAGCGACGCTGGGGCGACCCGCGCGGTGCTGGTGCTGCGCGGCATTCCGGCGGCCGAGGCGCCGCGCGCGCTGGCGTGCCTGAACCACTCGTGGCTGCCGTACCTGCTGCGGGCCGACACGTCGCTGCTGGTGCTGACGCTGCGCCCCCGCGCGGACGGCGAGAAGGCCCGCGCGGTCGTGCTGCCGCTCAGCGCGTAACCACACTCACAGGACGGCGCGGCCCCCGGAACCTGGAGACCGCGCCGTCTCCCGTCAGGGTCAGGCCGGGCGGGGGTGCGGGGCGGTCTGCACGGCCTTCAGGGCCAGCAGGGTGGCGGCCACGTCCAGCAGGGCGTGCAGGCCGTACACGCCCAGGCTGACCGCGTCGGGGGCGCCGCCCAGGCCCGCGACGGGCACGACGTTCACGACGCCCAGCGCGAGGCTCAGGGGCGCGGCCACGTTCAGCCACGACAGCAGCCGCGCGCGGGCGGGCAGGTCCTCCGGGTGCGGAGCGGCGCGCACGAGACTGCCGTACACGGCGTTCTTCGCCAGGATGAAGCCCAGTTCGATGGTGGCGATGGCGGTCAGCGCGACCGGGTTGGCGTTCAGCGTGCCGGACAGGTACGCCAGGGCGCTCAGGGCCCACAGGGCCAGCCGCAGGGACGTCAGCCACGGGAACAGGCCGCGCAGGGAGCGCAGCACGCCGTCCCCGTCCGGGGTGGGAACCGCGTGGGTGTAGCGGGCCAGGAGCTGCGTCCACCACACGAGGACCACGGCGGCCAGCAGGGCGCGCAGGGTCGCCAGCCACGCGAACTGGTCGGTGACGCCAGCGCGCCACAGGCTGTACGCACCGAGCGCGAGGGTCGCGGCGACCAGCGTCCACAGGGCAGCCAGGGCGGCGGCACGCCAGCGCCCCGGGGTGATGGCCCCGGGGATCATGACAGGCCCAGTTTCGCGGTCAGGCGCTCACGCACCACCTCCGGCTTGGCCTGCCCGCCCATGGCCTTCATGACCGGTCCGAACAAGGCGTTCATGGCCTTCGCGTTCCCGCCGCGCACCTTCTCCACGGTGGCCGGGTCGGCGGCCATGGCGGCGTCAATGGCGGCGTCAATGGCGGCGGTGTCGGTCACGACGCTCAGGCCGCGCTCCTGCACCAGGGTGGCGGGGTCGTGCCCGGCCAGCACGTCGGGCAGCAGGTCCTTGGCGATCTTGCCGCTGATGGTGCCTGCGTCGATCAGGCCCACGAGCGCGGCGAGGTACGCGGGCCGCAGGGCGCTGCCGTCCAGGGTCTCCTCGCGCGCGGCGAGCAGGCCGGACACGTCGCCCAGCAGCCAGTTCGCGAGTTTCTGGGCGTCAGGACGGGGTTGCGCGGTCAGCGCCTCGTCGAAGAAGCGCGACAGGGGCACGCTGAGGCTCAGGGTCTGCGCGTCCGCCGCGCGCACGCCCGCCGCGAGGTACCGCTCGAGCTTCTGCGCGGGCAGCTCGGGCATGCGCTCACGGACGCGGGCGATCCACTCGGGCGTGATGTCCAGCGGCGGCAGGTCCGGCTCGGGGAAGTAGCGGTAGTCGGCCTCGCCCTCCTTGGTGCGCATCAGGAACGTCTTCTGCCCGCCCTCGTCCCAGCCGAGGGTGTCCTGCGTGATGCGCCCGCCCGCGTCCAGAATGCGCGCCTGCCGCGCCGTCTCGAACTCGATGGCGCGGGCCACGCTGCGGAACGAGTTGAGGTTCTTCACCTCGCACTTCGTGCCCCACGGCTCGCCGGGCCTGTGCAGGCTGAGGTTCACGTCGCAGCGCATCTTGCCTTCCTCGGGCGTGGCGTCACTGACACCCAGCGCCTGCGCGATGGCCTGCACGCTCTCCAGGAACGCGCGGGCCTGCTCGGCGCTCACGATGTCGGCCTCGGTGACCATCTCCAGCAGGCTGGACCCGGCGCGGTTCAGGTCCAGCATCGAGTACGGCGCATATGTGGGGTGCGTGAGTTTCCCCGCGTCGTCCTCCAGGTGCGCGCGCTTGATGCGGATGCGGTGCGTGGTCCCGTCCTCCAGCGTCACGTCCAGGAACCCGTCGCGCGCGATGGGCCGGTCGTACTGCGACAGCTGGAAGTTCTTCGGGGCGTCCGGGTAGAAGTAGTTCTTGCGGTGAAACTGCGTGAAGCCCGACACATCGCAGTTCAGGCCCAGGCCGAACATCATGGCGAGTTCCACCGCCTCGCGGTTCAGGGTCGGCAGGGTGCCCGGCAGGCCCAGCGTGAAGGGATCGGTGAAGGTGTTGGGCTCCGCCCCGTGGTACTCCTGCGGGCACGCGCTGAAGATCTTCGATTTCGTCTTCAGTTGCAGGTGAACTTCCAGACCAATGACCGCCTGATACGCCATGACGCGCAGGATACCGCCGCGGGGCGGGAAACCCGGCGCTCAGGACTAGGAAGGCGTCCACTCAGCGCCCGGCGGCGCACGCCCCCGTGAGTTCCGGGCGGTACTCGAAGTGCATGGTGTCGAGGTGGTACCAGCGCCCGCCCCAGATCCAGCCGTGCCGCTCGAAGGTGTGCACCAGCCCCGCCGGGAACTGGTTGCGCCAGGGAATGCCGCGCTGCCCCTCGCGGAAGCCGCTCCACTGCCAGTACGCCGCGCGGGTGGTATTCAGGTCGATGGCCGCGCCGAACGAGTGGACGCTGCGCCGGGACGTGCCCGCCACCGTGCGCCACAGGAACGCGCCCGCGCTGGGCGTCAGGAACGCGCGCCACTCCGGGTGCGCCGCCAGTTCCTGCGCGACTGCCCGCAGCGAGTCGGCCGCTCCGTTCACGCGCGTGACCCGCAGCGGCTGCCCGAACCAGTCCACGGTCACGAGGTTCGCGCGCACGGCAGGGTCGGACGCGCCGTACATCTTCCGGAAGAGGGGCTCGAAGCGGGCGCGGCCCGGATCACTCAGGTACGCGGGCGCCGTCAGGGGCGCGCAGGCGGGGTACGCGGCGTCCAGCTGATCGAGCAGGCCCGGCGCGTCCAGTCGCCCCGGGTAGGTGGTGGCCGCGCTGCGCTTCAGGGACATGCGTGTGCCATCCCACCACACCAGCGCGCCGCCCTCCACGCCCCGCAGGAACGCCGGGTACGCCGCCACCAGCCGCTGCGCGGCGGCCGACTCGGCGGGGGTCAGGGCGGACGCCCACCCCAGGCAGGCCCCCAGCAGGCAGGTCCACACGGCACGTCTCTGCACCCGCGTAGCGTAACGCCTCGTTAACGCCTCCGGGCGCACACTGACCCCGTGCCTGAGCTGCGATGCAAGGGGGGCCGGAACCCGGGCCTGCCCGCCTCTCACGCCGCGCCGCGCACTGCCGACTTCCCCTCCGTCTTCCCTTCCGAAAGTCGTCACGCCGTGACGCGAAGGCAGCCCATGACGAACTATCCCCTTGCCAACTTCACCGGTTCCTGCGGCGAATCCTCCACCCGGGGCCAACCCAACTCCGTGAGCTCTGCCCGCGGCATGCAGCCCAACGAGGCCGCCGCCATCGACGGCAACACGGACCTGTCCACCTGCATGGTCGCCAACGGCGGCGCCAAGGTGTACGGCATCACCCTGACCGGTTCGCCCGGCATCTACGACTACGTCGTGAACGTGGACGCCCAGGGCCCCAGCGGCTTCGGCAGCGGCAGCATGTATCTGGCGTTCACGGATCAGTCCGGCGACACGTACTACCTGTCCATCTACAGCAGCAGCCGCTCGGTGCACACCGTGCGCTACAACAGCCAGCAGCCGGCCATCGTGAAGATGTGGTGGAGCGACTACAGCTTCGACGTGTAAGCCAGCCCGACTGAACCGCGCCGCCCCTCGTCCGGGCGGCGCGGTTCACGTGTCCTGCCGGTCCGGCGGCAGGAAGTGGGTGCGGGCCGCCGGGCTGTTCAGCACGTCGGGTGGGTAGAAGGCGTGCAGGTACGCGGGGTTGAACAGGTGGGGGCAGCGGGCCTCGAAGGCGTCCCAGGTTTCGGTGCAGTCCGGGTGGGTGCGGTCCAGGTGGTCGAGGACCACGAAGAACCACGCGGCGGTCTGTGTCTCGCTGTACTTGGCCTGGAGGCCCATCCGGTCGGCCAGGTCCCGCAGGCCGGAGCGGAATTCGGCCAGGGCGGTCAGCGCGGGCCGCTCCCGCAGCAGGTGCCACGCCACGTGCGGGTGGGCGGCGTGACTGAAGCGCCCGTACCGGGCGGTGGCCTGCGTGAGGGCGCGCTTGAAGGGGGTCATGCCTGCATTGTGCTTGAGAGTGCGGGATCAAGCTGCTACTATTTCGGTAGTTGCCTAATAAGGCAATCAGCGAATGAGGTACTGGCATGTGTGACCACCCATGAACGAGGTCTTCAAGGCCCTCTCCGACCCCACCCGGCGCGACATTCTCGCCGCCCTGCGCCAGGGCGAACAGACCGCCGGACAGCTCGCCGACCGCTTCCCCCTCAGCAAGAGCACCCTGAGCGGTCACTTCGCCGTGCTGAAGGCCGCCGACCTGATCGACAGCGAGAAACGCGGCACCACCGTCATCTACCGCCTGAACACCACCGTCTTCCAGGACGTCCTGAGCCACATGCTCACTCTGTTCGGCCCCGCCAGCGACCACCCCACCCGAAAGGAGAACCCCTGATGCGCCCCTGGCTTGCCCTCCTCCCCTTCCCGCTGACCTTCGCCCTGGCCGCCTGGAGCCTCCCACAGCAGCCCGCCCGCCTGCCCACCCACTGGGGCGTGGACGGTCAGCCCGACGCCTGGGGCAGCGCCGCGCAGGCCCTGTTCCAGCTGCCCGCCCTGCTCCTGCCCGCCGCCCTGCTGCTGCTGTACCTGGGCCGGGTGCCGTCCCAGCGCCGGAACGCACCCCTTCTGCAGCTGGTCGCGCTGGGCCTGGGCCTGCTGGCCCTCACGCAGACGGCCGCGCTGGCCTTCGCCTGGGACAGCAACCGCGCCCTGCTGGTCGGCCTGGGGCTGCTGTTCACGCTAATCGGCAACGTGATGGGCCGCGCGCACCCCAGTGCGTTCGTGGGCCTGCGCACCCCCTGGGTGTTCCTGAGCCGCCGCGCGTGGCACGCCTCGCAGCGCCGCAGCGGCGTGTGGTTCGTCGGCCTGGGCGTGGGTCTGCTGCTCGCTGCCCTGCTGGTGCCCACCGCGTGGCTGACCCCGTGGGTGGCCCCCTACGCCCTGCTGGCCGCCGTGGCCATCATGCTGGGTGTCCTGACGTACGCCTCTTACCGCGACTGGAAGACCGACCCGGAGCCGCAACCCGTCCAGCTGTAACCCCCAGCCTCACCCTGACCCGCGCGCCCGTTCAGTCGAGCACGCGGGTCATCTCGTGCGCGCTGGCCGTGAACCCCAGCGCCCCGTACAGCGGCCGGGCCATGTCGCTGCTGCCCAGGCTGACGCGCGTGACACCCTGCGCCCGCAGCACGTCCAGACACGCAGTGACCAGCGTGCGGGCGTGCCCGGCGCGGCGGTGGTCCGGGTGCGTCCAGACGTTCACCACCCGCCCCCGCCACGGCTGCGGATCACCCCGCGTGGGGCCCCAGTGCAGCAGGGTCACGCCCGCCCCGGCGATCACCTCCGCCCCGCCTTCCAGCAGGAACCCCAGGTACAGGCCGCCTCTGATGGCACCTGCCACCCACTCGGCGTACGTGGGCCGCTCGGGAAGGTCGCGGGCATCCGGGTAGCGGTGCGCGGCAATGGTGTGGGCGTCGGCAGGCGTGACCGGGCGCAGGTGGGGGGGCGGGGTCATGGCTGGCGGGTCTCGGCGTGCGCGATGAGGCGGCGCAGCAGCTGTTCGAGTTGCTGGCGTTCGCTGGCACTCAGGGGGCTGAGCAGGTCCTCCTCGCGCCGCAGGTGGACGGGCAGGTGCATGCGGACGAGGTCGCGTCCCGTGTCGGTCAGGTGGATGCGCTGGGCGCGGCGGTCCTGGGGGTCGGGGGCGCGGCGCAGCAGGCCTCGCGTCTCCAGGCGGTCGAGGCTGCCGGTCACGCTGGCGGGGGATACGGCCAGCAGCGCGGCGAGTTCGCCGGGGGTCAGGCCTTCAGGTGGGGCGGAGCGGTGCAGCGTGAACAGCAGGTCGCGAGTGGTGGGCGTCAGGTCGGCGCCTGATGCGGTGGCGCGAACGTGGTCGTCGAGCAGGGCCTGGGCGCGCGTGAGGGTGATGAAGGTGAGCATGGGGGCGGTGTCCAGTTCAGGTTCGCGGGTCTGCCAGTCGTGCCGGATGCGGTCCAGCAGATTGAGAAGGTTCACGGGAGGAGTATAGGAAATAGCCTATATACTTTATGTATAAAATATTTATAGATAAAATAATTATATGAAGCCCTCTCCTCTGTTGCTTGCCTCACTCGCCCCGATCGGCTGGGGCACCAGCTACGTCGTACTGGAGCACCTCCAGCCGCTCGGACCTACCAGCGTCGCCGCCCTGCGGGCCCTCGGGGCGGGACTGCTGCTGCTGGCCCTCGTGCGGCAGTGGCCGCGCGGCGAGTGGTGGTGGAAGAGCGCCCTGCTGGGCGCCCTGAACTTCGGGCTGTTCTTCAGCACCCTGTTCATCAGCGCCGCGCACCTGGGCGGCGGACTGGCCGCCACGCTCGGCGCGCTGGGTCCGCTGCTGATCCTGGCCTTCAATTGCGCGGCGCTGCGGCAGTCACCGGGCCCGGCCGCGCTGAAAGCCGGGGTGCTGGGCCTGCTGGGCGTGGCGCTGCTGGTCATGGGACCCGGCGCGCACGCCAATGCGATAGGCCTGATCACCGGCGTGCTCAGCGTGGTGGCGGCGTCTGGTGGATACCTGCTGGCGGGCGCATGGGGCACCCCACCCGGCGCCTCGCTGCTGGCCCTGACCGCGTGGCAGCTGTGCTGGGGCGGCGCGCTGCTCGTGCCGGTCGCGTGGTGGCTTGACGGGCCCCTGCCCTCCCTGACGCCCGCGCAGCTGCCGTGGCTCGCGTACCTGATCGTGGTGGGTACAGCGGTCGCGTACGCGCTGTGGTTCCGGGGGATCCGCGACACGTCGCCCGTGCAGGTGTCCCTGCTGACCCGCCTGAGCCCGGCGACAGCCATTGCGCTTGACCTGCTGAATGGGCGTCCCCTGGGCGCCGCGCAGTGGACCGGTCTCGGCCTGATTGCTCTGAGTGTGCTGGTCGGTAGCTGGCCTTCCCGCCCGGCCCGCGCGGCCTACAACTGACTGCCGCCCGGCAGGGTGCGGCCCAGCGCGTCGCCGGGGTTATGCAGCGCGCAGCGGTCCAGGCTGAGGCAGCCGCAGGCGATGCAGCCGTCGAGATCGTCGCGCAGGCGGGTGAGGGTGGCGATGCGGGCGTCCAGCGCGGCGCGCCATGTTGCAGACAGGGCTGCCCAGTCCTGCGCGCTGGGGGGGCGGCCGCCGGGCAGGGTGTCGAGGGCGGCGCGGATCTCGGCGAGGGGCACGCCGACGCGGGCGGCGGCGCGGATGAACGCGAGGCGGCGCAGCGTGTCGGGTGGATAGCGGCGCTGGTTGCCGCCGGTGCGCGCGGCGGTGATCAGGCCCTCGCGTTCGTAGTGGTGGAGGGTCGGGACACTCAGGCCGCTGCGGGCGGCGAGCTGGGCGGGTGTGAGGGGCGTGGGCATACGTGGCCTCCTGGGCTTGACCTCAAGTCAACTTGAGGTTCTACCCTTCCAGTATGTGGCGCCCACCCTGTTCCTGCGTCCCTGCCCGCCCGTGACCTCATCCCGCGCGCCCCCACCCCGGAGGAACCCCGATGCGCCTTGACCACCTGACCCTGCACGCCCCGGACCTGAGCGCCCAGCGGGCCTTCTACGCCCTGACCCTCGGCCTGACCGTCTGCCACGACACCCCGGAGGAATTCACCGTGCAGGTGGGCCGCTCGCGGCTGTCCTTCCGCCGGGGGCACACGCCCGCCGCGCACTTCGCCGTGGACATTCCCCGCACGCTGGTCACCCAGGCGCAGGCGTGGCTGGAGGCGCGGGTGCCGCTGCTCGCGGACCCGGCCGGGCAGGTGCGGTTCGGCCCGGACGGCGCCTTTCACAGCTCGAACCTGTACTTCCGCGACCCGGCGGGCCACATCGCCGAATTCATCGCGCGGCACGACCTGCCCTTCGATCACGCGGGGCCGTTCGGGCCGCAGCACGCGCTGCACCTCAGCGAGTTCGGGCTGGTCGTGCCGGACGTAGCGGGCGCGGTGGACTGGCTGGAGGCGCGGCTGGGCCTGCGCGCCTGGGTGGGCCGCAGCCGCACCTTCACCCCGGTGGGCGGCGCGGACGGCAGCCTGATCGTCGTCCCGCGCGGACGTGGCTGGTTCCCCATCGGCCTGCCGGGGCAGCCCGTCCCGTTCCACCTGACCTACCGGCAGGATCAGGAGCGCCACCTCAGCCCGGCGGACCTGCCGTTCCTGCACCCGCAGGTGCCGGCGTGACCGGCCGCCTCTCCCCTGCCCATCACATCTGGCTGGCGCGGCCCAGTCTGAATCTGGACGCCGCGCAGCGCTTCTATGCGGACGGCCTGGGCCTGCGCGTGCTGCACCGCAGCGCGCACGACGAGTTCGCTGCGCTGCTGATGCTGGGCCTCCCCGGCGCGGCGTGGCACCTGGAACTCACGCAGGCGCATCACCTCTACGTGGCGCCCACCCCCACTGCCGAGGATCTGCTCGTGCTCTACCTGGACGGCCCGGTGCCGCCCGACCTGATCCGGCGGCTGGAGGCGCACGGGGGCGGGCGCGTCGCGGCACTGAATCCGTACTGGGACCGCTGGGGCGTGACGGTGCGCGACCCGGACGGCTTCCGGCTGGTGCTGTGCACGCGGAATTGGCAGAGCGCCCCGTGACAGAATGGAACGCATGATCTTCGTGGCGCTGCTGCACGCCGTGAACCTGGGCGCCAGGCGCAAGGTGCCCATGGCGGACCTGCGCGCCCTGCTGACCGGCCTGAGGCTGGCGGAGGTCCGCACGTACATCCAGAGCGGCAACGCCGTGTTCAGCGCGGACCCGGAGACGGACCTGCGCGGGCGGCTGGAGGCGGCGCTGGAAGCGCAGTTCGGCTTCCCCGTGCCAATGACGCTCCGCACGGCGCACGAGTGGCGGGAGGCGGCCCGTGGCTGCCCCGCGCACCTGCGGGATGAGGCGGTCGTGGTGGCGTTCCTGCGCGACCCGCCCGACCCGGGGCGCGTGGAGGCCCTGCGTGGGCGGGACGTGACCCCCGAGCGCTGGGAGGTCGTGGGCCAGCAGCTGTACCAGACGGTGCCGGAGGGGATACGGAACCTGCGGCTGTCGGCTGCGGTGATCGAACGCCACCTGGGTGTGAAGGTGACTGTGCGCAACGAGCGGACTGTGCAGACCATCGCGGCGATGCTGGACACCTGAGCCCGGGTGGGGACGTGGCTGGTTTAGCCTGCCGCATGACCCGCCTGAAGTCCGCGCCCGCCGCCTTCCTGTCGGCGGCGCCGATGCTGTTCGTGCTGCTCTGGAGCACCGGGTTCCTGGGCACCAAGGGCGCGGCCCGCAACGCTGATCCCTTCGCGTTCCTGACGGTGCGCTTCATGCTGGCCGCCGGGCTGATGGCACTGCTCACGGCGGCGCTGCGGGCGCCGTGGCCCACGCGGGCGCAGGCGGGCCGCGCGGCCGTGACGGGTCTGCTGCTACACGCCGGGTACCTGGGCGGCGTGACGGCCGCCATCTGGCTGGGCCTCCCGGCGGGCGTGACGAGCGTGCTGGTGGGCGTGCAGCCCCTCCTGACCGGCTTTCTGTCCTGGCCGGTCCTGGGCGAGCGGGTCACGGCGCGCCAGTGGGCGGGCCTCGCGCTGGGTTTCGTGGGGGTGCTGCTGGTCATGGAGGGCCGCGTGAGCGGTGGGCTGGGCAGTCCCGCCGCGCTGGGGGCCGCGGCCTTTGCGCTGCTGTGCACCACGGCGGGCACCCTCTACCAGCGGCGCGTGGGGGGGGACATGCCGCTGCTGGGGGGGACGACCGCGCAGTACGTGGCAAGCGCCGCCGCGCTGGGGACCGTCACCCTGGCCCGCGGGGGCGGCGAGATTCACTGGAACGCGGAATTCATCCTGTCGCTGACGTGGCTGGTACTCGTGCTGTCGGTCGGGGCGATCCTGCTGCTCATGCGTCTACTGCGGGACCTCCCGGCGGCGCGCGTGAACAGCCTGTTCTACCTCGTACCGCCACTGGCGGTGCTGGAAAGCTGGCTGCTGTTTGGCGAGCGCCTGAGCGCCGCGTCCCTGGCCGGACTGGCACTGTGCGTGGCGGGCGTGGCGCTGGCCGCCGCCGTCCCGCGTCCGGCCGCGCGGGTGGGCGGCAGCTGACCGGCAGACCTCTGACCGCGCGTCAGATTTCTGTACGCGCCATGAGGTAGCCTGCACTCCCGAGATCAAACTGGGAAGGTTGACGTGACGGAATGACGATCCACGCCACAAACGTCCGCGGGCTGGAACGGCGGGCCGAGACCGCGCTGCTCACGGCAGTCGCGCTGCACGCCGCGCTGGTCCTCGCGGCGCCGCACCTGCCGGGCGGGCCCTGGGTGACAGGAGGCGCATACCTGCTGGCCCTCGGCGTGTGTCTGGGCGTCACGACGTGCGCGGCGCGCAGCGGGCACCCCGCGCAGCGGCCCCTGCTGCGGCGCTTCACGCTGGCGCTCGGCGCGCTGATCCTGGGCGACGCGGTCACCCTGAGTTTCGAACTGCGCGCCCTGCCGGTCCCGCCCCTGTCCGTCGCGGACGCCCTGTACGGCGCGTACTACATCCTGATGACCTGGGGCCTGCTGAGCCTCACGCGGCTGCGCGTGAACTCCCTACGCACGGCCGCCATGATCCTCGACAGCCTGATCGTCATGGTCATCCTGGGCACGGTGTGCTGGACGTTCCTGCTGACCCAGCCGGCGCCCCTGCACGCCGCGGGCGCCGCGTACATGACCCTGGACCTCGCGCTGATCGCCGTGGGCCTGCTGGCGCTGCGTCAGCAGCGGCTCAGCGTCCCGGTCGCGCTGCTATGCGCGGGCCTGACGCTGATCGTGGGCGGCGACCTGCGGTTCGCGGTGACGGGCGGCATGACCGGGGACCGCGCGGACGTCCTGTACCTGTGGGGCACCGCCCTGCAGGCGCTGGGGCTGTGGCAGCGGCGCGAGCAGTCCGTGCGGGGCGTGCAGTGGCGCCCACCGCGCCCCGTGCGGGTGTGGCTCGCGGCGTTCCCGTACCTGGCGGGCGGCCTGACCTGCGCGGCGCTGCTCCTGACGCGGCCCACCCCGGTCACGCTGTGGGGGGCCGCGCTGACGTTCCTGCTGATCCTGCTGCGCCAGAGCACCGTGCTGGAGGAGAACCGCCTGCTGGCCCGGAAGCTGCGGCACTCCGCGGCGGAACTCGAGCGGCGCGGCGCGCGGCTGCGCCACCAGGCGCGGCACGATACCCTGACCGGACTGCCCAACCGCAGCGAGTTCGAGGATCAGCTGCGCGCCGCGCTCGGCGGGCCGGCCGCCGTGATGTTCATCGACCTGGACGGCTTCAAGGATGTCAACGACACCTTCGGGCACCCGGTCGGGGACGAACTGCTGCGGCTGGTCACGGCGCGGCTGCAGGCGCACCTCCCGGCGCGCGCCACGCTGGCCCGCGTGGGTGGCGACGAGTTCACGCTGGTCCTGCCCGGCGCGGACGAACGGCAGGCGATGCACGCCGCGCGGCAACTGCTGGGCAGCCTGCGCGAGCCGGTGCCGCTGGTCGGCCTGAACGTGCAGGTATCCGCGTCCATCGGCGTGAGCCTCGCCCCGCGTGACGGCACGGACGTCACGACCCTGCAACGCCGCGCGGACACCGCCATGTACCACGCCAAGCGCAGCGGGCGGCAGCAGGCGCAGCTGTTCACGCCCAGCCTGGACGAGCAGCGCCGCGAGCGGCTGGTGCTGGAGGCGGCGCTGCGCCGCGCCCTGCACGGCGACGAGTTCACGCTGCATTACCAGCCGCAGCTGCGCGGCACGCACCTGGAGAGCGTGGAGGCGCTGCTGCGCTGGACCGCGCCCGACCTGGGAACCGTCACGCCCGGCCGGTTCATTCCGGTCGCGGAGCAGTGCGGCCTGATCCTCCCGCTGGGCCGCTGGGTGCGCGAACGGGCGTGCGAGCAGGCCGCCGCGTGGCACCGGCAGGGGCGCGCCCTGCGGGTCGCGGTGAACGTCTCCCCGCTGGAGTTCGCGCAGCCGGATTTCGTGCCGCACGTGCAGGGCCTGCTCGCGCGGCTGGACCTGCCCGCGCACCTGCTGGAACTGGAGGTCACCGAGGGCGTGCTCGTGCAGGACCTCGCGGGAACCGCCGCGAAACTCCGCGAGCTGCGCGCCGCCGGGGTCCGCATCAGCGTGGATGATTTCGGGGTGCAGCACGCGTCCCTGAGCGCCCTGATGGCCCTACCGGCCGACGTGCTGAAACTCGACCGGAGTTTCCTCATCGGGCCCGGCGGTGGGGACGCCCCCGCCGCCGGACCGCAGGTGCTGCGCGCCGTGCACACCCTGGGCCGCGAACTGAACCTCGACGTGCTCGCCGAGGGCGTCGAGACGCCCGAGCAGCACGCCATGCTGCGCGACCTGGGCTTCGAGTACATGCAGGGCTTCCTATTCTCCCCTGCGCTGCCCCCTCAGGAACTGGACGCGTGGCGCGCCGGGCGGGTCGCGCCGGGCGGCACGTAGGACCGCGTCCGGCCGTCAGCCTCACACGGCAACCCGAACTGATCTGCGCGCGTACCTGCGGGCATGGACCTGAACGGACGGATCGGCGGCATTACCCAGGGGTACGACGTGCACGCCGCGTGGGACGGCACGCACCTGACCGGCCGCATCGGCGGGAAGTTCGACGGGAAGGACATCCGCCTGAGCGTGCAGGGCGGGCGCGTCACCGGCCGGATCGGCGGGACCTTCGAGGGCTTCGACGTGACTGGCGACCTCAGCGGCGACCGGATGGACGTCCGCCTGGGTGGCCGCGTACAGGGCGACGACTTGCACCTGACCACCCACGATACGCGACTCGAGGGCCGCTTCTCGGGGCGCGTGTCCGGCAAGGACGTGAAGCTCACGGCGGACAGCGGCACGCTGCGCGGCCGGATCGGCGGCGTGGTGGACGGCAAGGACGTGCACGTGACCCTGGCGGGCGTTCCCGGCACCCTGGCGGCCCTCGCCGCCGCGTGTGCATTCAAGGCGCTGGAGGATCAGCAGGCCGCCTCGACCGCCGCCAGCACCTGAGTGGCTGTTGGCACACGGACAGCCACAGGCATCAGCCCAGCTTGGTGCCCGCGCCTCTGCTCACGTCGCGCGCCCGTCGCCGGGGACCGGCACGGCACCGGCAGGTGCTCAGCGGCGCAGCAGGATGAATCCGGCGGCGCAGGCCAGCGCCAGCAGCAGGGCGGGCGCGCCGAGCATCCAGTGGGCCGTGCCTGCCAGGGCGGCGGTGACGGTCAGGACGCCACTGATCCACCCGCAGGACAGCAGCGCGAAGGTGGTCCAGGGCAGGCGGTTGACCGTGATCAGCAACAGCGGCAGCAGCGCCACGTAGCGGAGCGTGCGGACTAGGCCGCTCGTAGCCCCCGCGTCGAAGGTGGCTCCGGCGATCCACAGGGTCAGGGCGGCGGCCGGAATCAGCAGCAGGATGGGCAGGAGGGCGGTGCGGGCAGCAGCGGGTTGCATCTAACCCACAGTACGGTCGGGAGAGCCACCGGGTTGCCTCATTCGGGTGCCGCCTGTTCCGTTCACAACCCGCAAGGACACCGGGTTGCCAACTGCACGCCCGGAGCCCATTTTTCTCCCACTCGCTCTGCTGCGCAGCTCTGCGAGTCCGCTCGGCTTGAACGGCTTTGTCAGCCATTCACTCGGAGTCCGTGTCAGGTGCCCAGCCCTTCCCACTTCCCACAACCCACTTCCCCCTTCATTCCCAGCAGGTCGCACAATCCCGCCCGGGGGTGCGTGGTACGTTCCGCGCATCATGACCGTGACTGCGAAGGCGAGGACGTTGGGAGAACTGCTTCAGACCGAAGGGTACGCCGGGCGCGCGCCGTTCGACGGGAAGATCCGCCTGGTGCAGGACGAGGTACGGGACAACCTGACCCGCAAGCTTCGGGGCGGTGAGGAACTGTTCCCCGGCGTGGTGGGCTATGACGACACGGTGATTCCGCAGCTGGTGAACGCGCTGCTGGCGCGGCAGAACTTCATCCTGCTGGGCCTGCGCGGGCAGGCCAAGAGCCGCATCCTGCGCGCCATCACCGAGCTGCTGGACCCGGAGGTGCCGGTCATCGCGGGTGTGGACATGCCGGACGACGTGCTGAACCCGGTGGGTGCCGAGGGCCGCGCGCTGCTGGAGGCGCACGGGCTGGACCTGCCGATTCGCTGGCTGCCGCGCGCGGAGCGGTACGTGGAGAAGCTGGCGACGCCGGACGTGACGGTCGCGGACCTGATCGGGGACGTGGACCCGATCAAGGCGGCGCGGCTGGGCACCAGCCTGGGTGACGTGCGCAGCATGCATTTCGGGCTGCTGCCCCGCGCGAACCGAGGGATCTTCGCCGTGAACGAACTGGCGGACCTGGCGCCGAAGGTGCAGGTGGCGCTGTTCAACATCCTTCAGGAGGGGGATGTGCAGATCAAGGGGTACCCCATCCGCCTGGAACTGGACGTGATGCTGGTCTTTTCCGCGAACCCCGAGGATTACACGGCGCGCGGGAAGATCGTCACGCCGCTGAAGGACCGCATCGGCAGCGAGATCCGCACGCACTATCCGACCGACGTGCGCCTGGGCATGGACATCACTGCGCAGGAGGCCGTGCGCAGCGGCGACGTGACGGTGCCGGAATTCATCGCGGAACTCGTCGAGGAGATCGCGTTCCAGGCGCGCGAGGACGGCCGCGTGGACAAGCTGAGCGGCGTGTCGCAGCGCCTCCCGATCTCGCTGATGGAGGTCGCCGCCGCGAACGCCGAGCGCCGCAGCCTCGTGCAGGGTGACGACGCGGTCGTGCGCGTCAGTGACGTGTACGCGGGCCTCCCGGCGATCACCGGGAAGATGGAACTGGAGTACGAGGGTGAACTCAAGGGTGCGGACAACGTCGCCCGGGACGTGATCCGCAAGGCCGCCGGGGCCGTGTACGCCCGCCGCTACGGCAGCGCGAACACCCGCGAACTGGAAAAATGGTTCGAGGCCGGGAACGTGTTCCGCTTCCCGCAGGGTGGGGACAGCGCCGCCGCCCTGAAAGCCACGGTGGAGGTGCCGGGCCTGAGCGACCTGGCCGCCGAGGTCGCCGCGAGCAGCGTGGACGCCGTGCGCGTCTCCGCCGCCGAGTTCATCCTGGAGGGCCTGTATGGCCGCAAGAAGCTGTCCCGCGCGGAGGAACTGTACGCCGCGCCGGAACCCGAAGCGCGCCAGCAGCGCGGCGGCCGCTGGAACTGAAGACCCATTGCGGTGAGTCGCAGACGAACCCGACCGGAGGGACTCGCCGAGCTGCGCAGCAGAGAAGCAATCAAAGCCGGAGCTCAGGAGATGGACGGCTCTCCGGGACACCGCCGGAGAGCCGGGAATCGGATGAGTCCGGCTCCGGCAGGGCCATGAGCTCTGGGCTGTGTGCGCTGAGCGAACCCCCTCCCCCACCCCGCGCGGGCCGGAGGGGGTTCGCTTTTCCCACTTCCCACAACCCACTTCCCACTTCCCACAACCCACTTCCCACTCCCCATCGCCCCCCTTTCGTATGCTGTGCGCTATGTCTGTTGTGACCCGTATTGCTCCGAGCCCGACCGGTGACCCTCATGTGGGGACCGCGTACATCGGGCTGTTCAATTTCACGTTGGCGCGTCAGGGTGGCGGGAAGTTCATCCTGCGCATCGAGGACACCGACCGGAACCGCTACGTGCCGGACAGTGAGAAGCGCATCTTCCAGATGATGCAGTGGCTGGGCCTGACGCCGGACGAGTCGCCGCTACAGGGCGGTCCGAATGGGCCGTACCGTCAGTCGGAGAGGTTTGACCTGTACGGCGAGTACGCGCGGCAGCTGGTCGCCAGCGGGCACGCGTACTACGCCTTCGAGACGGCCCAGGAGCTGTCGGCGCTGCGCGAGGCGGCGCAGGCGGAGGGCCGCGTGATCGCGGTGCCCAGCCGTGAGCTGGACCCGGCGGCGGCGCAGGCGCGGATGGATGCGGGCGAGGCGGCCGTGATCCGCCTGAAGGTCCCGCGTGAGGGCGAGACGGTCGTGAACGACCTGCTGCGCGACCCGATTCACTTCCAGAACCGCGAGATCGACGACAAGGTGCTCCTGAAGGCGGACGGGTTCCCCACGTACCACCTGGCGAACGTGGTGGATGACCGCCTGATGGGCGTGACGCACGTGGTGCGCGCCGAGGAGTGGATCACGAGCACGCCCATTCACGTGCTGCTGTACCGCGCCTTCGGGTGGGATGAGCCGGTGTTCGCGCACATGCCGCTGCTGCGCAACTCGGACCGGTCGAAGATCAGCAAGCGCAAGAACCCCACGAGCGTCGAGTGGTACCAGGGGCAGGGGTTCCTGCCGGAGGCGATGCTGAACTTCCTGGCGACGATGGGCTGGACGCACCCGGACGGCCTGGAGGTGTTCGACCTGGAGGAGTTCGGGCGGGTCTTCCGCCTGGAGGACGTGACGCTGGGCGGCCCGGTGTTCAGTCAGGAGAAGCTGCGCTGGTACAACGGCAAGTACCTGCGCGAGGTGCTGAGCGAGGACGAGGTCGCCCGGAGGCTGCACGCGTTCCTGGCCGATCAGAAGGTGAACCTCCCCCTGGACGACTACTTCCGTTCGGTGGTGCGCCTGATGACCCCCCGCATCGAGGTGTTCAACGAGTTCCTGGAGAAGACGCCCTACTTCTGGTCCGAGGAGTACCCGGTGACCGAGAAGGCGCAGGCGGCGATCGACGGCGCGCGCGACCTGCTGCCCGAGCTGGCCGCCACGCTGAAGAACCTGCCGACCTTCGACGCGGCGTCCATCAAGGCGGCCTTCGCGGCGTTCGCCGAGGAGAAGGGCCTGAAGCTCGGGAAGGTCATGCCCCCCGTGCGCGCGGCGGTCGCCGGGACGATGGAGAGCCCGGACCTGCCCGAGCTGCTCGCCACGCTGGGCCGTGACCGGGTGGTCGCCCGCATCGGGAAGCTGGGCGCATGACCCTGATCGCCGCCGCGCTGGTGGGCCTGATTGCCCTGCTGCACGTGTACATTCTGGTGCTGGAGATGTTCCTGTGGACCACCCCACGGGCCATGAAGGCCTTCGGCACCACCCCGGAACTCGCGGCGCAGACCCGCGTCATGGCGGGCAACCAGGGCCTGTACAACGGCTTCCTGGCGGCGGGCCTGATCTGGGGCCTGATCACCGGCTCGGCAGCGATCCAGCTGTTCTTTCTGACGTGCGTGGCGGTCGCGGGCCTGTACGGCGCGGTCACCGCGAACCGCCGCATCCTGTTCATCCAGACGGTGCCCGCTGCGCTGGCGATCCTGGCGGTGCTCGCGGCACGCTGAGCGCCCGTCCCCGCCTCCCAAACGCTCGTTTGGTTCCCGTGCCTCCCGGCTGCTACGCTGGGAGGCACTTCTCATACCGACGGGGCCGCGCGGCCCCACCTGCCCTGCCATGCCTGACGTTCTGCCCTGTCCCTCCTCCGGCCTGCCCCGTCGCAGCGACCGGCTGCTGAATCAGCGCCGCGCGCCCTGACGCGCCCCACCCGCCGCCTCAGACCCCGCGCACGCGCCCACCCTCAGACAGGAGACTTCATGACCCCAGACCCCACCCAGGCTGCCCGTCAGCCCCACGCCCCAGTTGCAGAGTCGCAGGACACCGCCCCCGGCTACGCGGCGGCGCAGGCCGCCTACGACGCCGCGCAGCAGGACACGACCATGGTGCAGTGCCTCGCGCCGGACGGCTCGGTCGTCCGCGAGGACCTGCTGCCCAACCCCGCCACGCGCCTGGAGCTGTACCGGCAGATGCGCCGCGCCCGGCACTTCGACGAGCGCGGCTGGGTGCTGTACCGCCAGGGCCGCCTGGGCGTCTTCCCGCCCTTCGGTGGCATGGAAGCCAGTCAGGTCGGCACCGCCGCTGCGCTGACGAAGAACGACTGGCTGTTTCCCACGTACCGTGACACCGGCGCGGCCCTGACCCTCGGGCTGCCCATCGCGCGCACCCTGGCGTACTGGCGCACGTCACCGCACGGGTGGCACATGCCCGCCGACCTGAAGGTCCTGCCCTTCTACATCCCGATCGCCACGCAGTATCCGCAGGCGGTGGGCGCGGCCCTCGCCGAGCGACGCCAGGGCACCCGCAACGTCGCCATGGCCTTCATCGGGGATGGCGGCAGCAGCGAGGGGGACTTCCACGAGGCCCTGAACTTCGCCGGGGCCCTGAACGCCCCGTGCGTGTTCATCCTCCAGAACAACGGCTGGGCCATCAGCGTGCCCACCCGCACGCAGACGCGCGCCACGGATCTGAGCCGCCGCGCCGACGGGTACGGGATTCCCGGCGTGCGCGTGGATGGTAACGACGCCCTGGCCACCTACCACGTCACCCGTGAAGCCGTGGAGCGCGCCCGGGGAGGCGGCGGCCCCACCCTGATCGAGACGGTCACGTACCGCGTCAAGCCGCACACCGTCGCCGACGACCCCAGCCGCTACCGCAGCGAGGCCGACACCGCCGGCTGGGACGCGAAAGACCCCGTCACGCGCCTGCGCACGCACCTCCTGAACGCGGGCCTGATGACCGAAGCGAGCGAGGCCGAGCTGCTGGCCGAGATCGCCGCCGAGTTCGAGGCCGCCCTGGCCGAAGCTGACGGCTACCCCGAGCCGACCCCCGCCGAGATCCTCGACCACGTGTTCGCCGAACCCACCCCCCAACTGAGGAAGCAGCGCGCGGAGATCCTCGCCGAGCACGCGCAGGACAAGAAGGAGCAGGCATGACCGCCACCGCCACCCCACCCACCGGCACCACCAAGAACATGACCATGGTCGCCGCCATCAACGACGCCCTCGACATCGCCCTGGCCGCCGACGACACCGTGCACATCTTCGGGGAGGACGTCGGCGTCATGGGCGGCGTGTTCCGCGCCACCGACGGCCTTCAGGCCAAATACGGTCAGGAACGCGTGTTCGACACGCCCCTCGCCGAGGCCGCCATCGTCGGCATGGGCATCGGCATGGGCCTCGCGGGCCTCAAACCCGTCGCGGAAATCCAGTTCGCGGGCTTCCTCTACCCCGCCCTCGACCAGATCCTCTCCCACCTCGGCCGCTACCGGCACCGCACCCGCAGCCGCTACCACCTCCCCATGGTCATCCGCGCCCCCTACGGCGGCGGCGTCCACACCCCCGAACAGCACGCCGACAGCCCCGAAGCGATCCTCGCGCACACGCCCGGCGTGAAAGTCGTGATCCCCAGCACCCCCGCCGACGCCAAAGGCCTGCTGCTCTCGGCCATCAACGACCCCGACCCCGTCTTCTTCTTCGAGGCCATCAAGCTCTACCGCAGCGTGAAAGAGGACGTCCCCGTCGGCGACTACCGCGTCCCCATCGGTAAGGCCCGGATGGTCACGGAAGGCGACGACGTCACCGTCATCTGCTACGGCGGCATGGTCGAAGTCGCCCAGAAAGCCGCCGCTGCCGCACAGGCCGCCGGCATCGGCGTTGAAGTCATCGACCTGCGCACCCTCGTCCCCATGGACACCGACACCATCATCACCAGCGTCGCCAAGACCGGCCGCGCCGTCATCGTCACCGAAGCGCCCCGCACTGCCGGATTCCACAGCGAAATCGCCGCCATCATCGCCGAAGAAGCCATCGAACACCTCCGCGCCCCCATCGTCCGCGTCACCGGCTTCGACGCCCCCTACCCACCCTTCACCGCCGTCGAGGACGTGTACCGACCCAACCCGCTGCGCGTGGCGAAGGCGATCCGGCAGGTCATGGACTACTGACCCATCTCGTGAGCGCGTAAGGGGGACGCCTGCGGCGAGCTGCCCCACCCCCCAGCCCCCTCCGCAAGCGGCTCATACGAGTACCCCAGGGGGGCAGGGGGAGCGGTCGCTGCGCTCGGCAGGTATTTCTCTGAGGTAGTCAGCGGGTATGGGGCGGGGTCGGCCACGTATGTGTCTGCATTCCTTCGGTTTCGTCGCTTGTGCCCCGCGCGCTGCGCGCACGACGGGCTCGGCTGCCACAACGCCAGTGGGGCAAGCCAACTTGGTGCGTGTCAGAAGGTTCTACTTTTTGGGCTTCAGCAGCGGCGGGCTTCTTGCGGGTGTCGCGGCGCACTCGTGCCGACAGCGTGATCTGCGCGACCTTTTCGCCTCAGGGGCGGATCATGAAGGGCGGGGACGATGAAGGGGATGCGTTCCCCTGCCCTGCTGGTGACGGCGGCCCTGCTCCTGTGGGCGGCCGCGTTCGGTGTCACACGCCTTCAGTCGGGTGCGGAAGCTCAGACGGCCACTGTCGAGCAACCAGCGGTGCCTGCGCTACCGCCCGCTGCGGAGCCAGCTCCAGAACCTGTAGAGCCGGACCCTGCGCCGGAACCGGTCATCCCCACTCCGGTACAGGTGCAGCCGCCCACGCCGGAGGTCACGCCCGCGCCTCCTCCAGCTGCGCCGTCCCGGGTGCTGCCCGCGCGGGCCAGCGTCACGGGCATCCGGCACGAGTACCAGCGGCTGAACAACTGCGGGCCGGTCACGATCGGCATGGCCCTGAGCCGCTGGGGCGGCACGCTGAATCAGTCCGACATCGCGCCGAAACTCAAGCCGTCGCGGGGGGACGTGAACGTCTCGCCGGAGGAACTCGCGGCGTTCGCGCGGGCGCAGGGCATGGACGTGCATCTGGCGCGCGGCGGCGACCGCGCGCTGCTGCGGTCACTGCTCGCGTCGGGCTTCCCGGTGATCGTGGAGACGTGGTTCGTCACGCCGGACTCTGGCGGGATGGGACACTACCGCCTGCTGACCGGGTACGACGACCGGGCCGGGCAGTTCAGCGCGCTGGACTCGTACCTGGGGCCGCTGCGGATGGACTACGCGAAGTTCGACGAGCTGTGGCGGTCCTTCGGGCGCACCTTCCTGATCGTCACGCCACCGTCGAAACGGGCGGCCCTGGCGGGCGTGCTGGACTGGCGGGCCGACCGCGCGCAGGAGCAGGCGGAGGTACTGCGGATCGCCGGGCGCGAGGCGGAACGGCGCAACGACGCGGTGGGCTTCCTGACGCTCGGGCAGGCGCAGCTGGACACCGGGGACGCCCGCGCCGCCGCGCGCACCTTCGACCGGGCGTTCGCCGCCGCGCCCGACCGCACCCTGGACCCGACCCGGCCCGCGTGGGTGCAGGGCGGGCTGCCATGGCGCGCGCTGTGGTACTCGTTCGGGCCGCTGGAGGCGTACACCCGCACCGGGCAGTACGCGCGGGTGTTGACACTGACAGGCGCGGTGCTGCGCTCGGTCCCCACGCACGAGGAGGCGCACTACTGGCGGGCTCGCGCCCTATCCGGCCTGGGACGCACCGCCGAAGCACAGGCCGCGTACCGCGAGGCGCTGCGCCTGCGCCCCGGCTACGCGGAGGCGCGGCAGGAGTTGAACCGCCTGTAACCCTCAGCCGGGGAAGTTCAGGAGGACGTGTTCGGCGCTGAAGCCGGGGCCCATGGCGCTCAGGAGGGCGCGGCCCTGTGGGTGGGCGCGCAGGGTTTCTTGCAACACGAACAGGACGGTGACGCTACTCATGTTGCCGTAGTGGCGCAGGACGTGGCGGCTGGCGTCCAGCGCTCCGGCGGGGAGGTTCAGGGCGTCCTCGTAGGCGCTGAGGACTTTCACGCCGCCGGGGTGGACGACGTAGGTGTCCACGGTGTCCTGGCTCCAGCCGTGTGCGCTCAGGGCGGCCTGGACGTTCCCCTGCATCATGCCGCGCACCAGGGTGGGGATGTCGCGGCTGAAGCGGACTTTCAGGCCCTCGTCCACGACGTCCCAGCCCATGATGTCCTCGCTGTTCTCGATCAGGGTGGAGTACGCGCCGCACAGTTCGGCCAGGGGGGCGGGGCCGGGTTCGTCGGGGTGGGTGAGGACGGCGGCGGCGCCCCCATCGGAGAAGAGGGCGGTGCCGACGAAGTTGCTCTTGGTCTCGTCGCCGTGCACGAGGGTCAGGCTGCACAGTTCCACGGCGACGTACAGCACGCGGCGGTACCCGGCGCGGACGAGGTCGGCGGCGCGGGCCAGTCCGCTGGCGCCCCCGGCGCAGCCCAGGCCCCACACGGGCAGGCGGGCGGCGTGCCGGTTGATCCCGAGGTGCTCGATCAGGTCGGCGTCGAGGCTGGGTGCGCTGATGCCGCTGGTGTTCACGACGACCACGGCGTCCACGTTGGCGGGGGTGATCTGCGCGGCGGCCAGCGCCTCTTTCGCCAGTCGGCGGGTCAGGGCGCGGGCTTCCTGCACGAAGACGGCGTTCTTCTCGCCGAAGCCGCGTGGGGTGAGGTACCACTCGAGTGGGCGGGCCAGGGCGCGCGTGTCGATCATCGCGTTCGTGAAGACGTCCAGCAGTTGCGGGCGGGCCGCCATGCGCGGGAAGAGTGTGCGGGCCGCCTCCTGCACCTGCGTCTGCGGGGTCAGGTGCGGGGGCGTGCCCGTCACGAGGGCGCGCAGGTGGGGGGTCAGGGGCATGCGCCGCATTCTGCGCGACCCTGGCAGGCTCCAGGGGGGACACACGCCACGGTTCAGTGTTCAGGAAACGTCCATGCACGCCTCACCGCGCTCCCCTGTCTCCTGAGGGTGAGGCGCGGTGAGGCATGAACCCTCCGCGTTCAGTTCTGCTGTTTCTCCCATTCCTGACGGCCGACCTCGTCCAGCGCGCGGAAGTCCTCGTCGGTCAGGGTGAGGCGGGCGGCGGCGACGTTTTCTTCCAGGTGCCGGACCTTGCCGGTGCCGGGGATGGGCAGCATGACGGGGCTGCGTTTCAGAACCCAGGCCAGCGCAATCTGGGAGGGCGTGGCGCCCAGTCGGGCGGCAATGTCGGTCAGGACACTGCCTTCCCTGGCGAGGTTCCCGGCGGCCAGTGGGTACCAGGGGATGAAGCCGATGTGCTCCTGCTGGCAGTAGTCCAGCACGTCCTCGCTCTTGCGGTTGGCGAGGTTGTAAAGGTTCTGCACGGTGGCGACGGGGAACACGTTGCGGGCGGCCTCGATCTCCTCGACCGTCACCTCGGAGAGACCCGCGTGGCGGATGACGCCCTCGTCCATGAGTTCCCTGATCGCGCCGAACTGCTCGTCGCGCGGCACGTTCGGGTCGATGCGGTGCAGTTGCCACAGGTCGATGCGGTCCACGCCCAGGCGGCGGCGGGAGAGGTGCGCCTGCTGCTTGAGGTACTCGGGGCGGCCCACGGGCATCCACACGTTCGGGCCGGTGCGGGTCAGGCCGCCCTTCGTGGCGATCACGACCGTGTCGTAGGGGTGCAGCGCCTCGCGGATGAGTTCCTCGCTGACGGCCGGGCCGTAGCTGTCGGCAGTGTCGATGAGGTTCACGCCGAGTTCCGGCAGGCGGCGCAGGGTGGTCAGGGCGCCCTCGCGGTCGGCGGGGTCGCCCCACACGCCGTCGCCGGTGACGCGCATCGCGCCGAAGCCCAGGCGGGTGACGGTCAGGTCGCCGCCGATCTCGAAGGTGCCGCTCTGGGCGGCGTTGGGGGTGGTGTCGGTCATGGTGGTGCCCTCCAGGGAGGCATTGTGCGCCGCGTGCCCGCCCGGGCGCGTGGCAGTTTCCTCAAGGGAGGATGAAGTCATACGGACCTCGACTGAATGGCTTGCAAAGCCGTTCAATCCGAGCGGACGCGACTCGTAGAGCTGCGCAGCAGAGGAGGAGAAAAACGGGTTCCGGGCGTGGAGTTGGCGGCCCGGTGCCGTTCCGGGTTGTCAACGAAACAGACGGAATCCGGATCACTCCCGTTCGGGCTGCTCGCAGGTGTCGCGGTACACGAACTGATCCAGGCGTTTGCGGTGGCGGCTGCTCCAGTCGATGCTGGGCCGCGCCTGATCGTGCGGCAGGTACCCCAGGCGGTACACGGCCATGAGTTCCAGGTCGCCGGGGACGCGCAGCAGGTCCTGGATGGCCTGCCAGTGGCGGGGGATCTCCATGGGCGTGCTGACGAACTGGATGCCCATGCCGAGCGCGCCTACGGCGTTCCAGATGTTCTCCATGGCAGCGCCCATGCCGAACACGGAGTAGAAGCCGGACAGTTCGCCGGGACGGTACTCGCCCTTGTCAAGGAGGACGGCCAGCAGCAGGGGGCTGCCTGCCACGAGTTTGCGGTTGTCCTCCCCGAGTTTTTTCGGCACGCCGAGTTGCCGCATGAGTTTCAGCCCGGCGTCGCTGAACACCTGCCGCGTGAAGGGTTTCAGCGGGCCGGGCAGGTGGTCGATGTGAATGCCGTCGCGCCGCTCCTCCATCTCCTTCTCGGTGAAGCGGAAGTAGCGGCGGTAGCGTTCGAAGAACACGCCGCCCTCGATGAGTTCGGTCATGCTCTGCCCGGCGATGCCAGCGACCTGCGCGATGGTGTCCGGGTTCTCGATGAGCACGAAGCGCCACGGCTGGCTGTTGAAGTGGCTGGGCGCCGCCTGCGCGACCCGCATCAGGAGGTGCTGGTGCTCGCGGCTGACCGGGTCCGGGCGGAAGGGGCCGTTGGTGGTGCGCCGCGCGAGCATGCCGTCGATCAGGTCCATGCGGGCAGGCTAGCAGTGCGGGCCGGTCAGGTGCCCCAGGCGGTCAGGGTCCCGGCGGTGAACGCGGCGGCGCTCAGCAGGGCGCGCTGCCAGTGGTCGGCGCGGCCCGGGCGGGTGCGGGGCATGCTCAGCAGGAGGGCCAGCGCGGGCAGCAGCGCCCAGGCGGCCGCGCCGGCGCGCCAGGCCAGCCCCAGGCTGATCAGCGTCCCGGCGCAGGTCAGGAAGAACAGCGCGTGGTGCGGCCAGCGGGCCGCGTCCCGCCGCCAGCCGAGGTGCAGGCTCAGGCCCAGCGCCAGCAGCGCGCTCAGCAGCGTGGCGGTGATCAGCAGGGCGAGGTGGTGCGGGCTCACGCCTCATGCTCGCACGGCGCGCCATATGACAGATGCCCTGCCGGGGCGGGTGTACGTTCAGAGGCATGCGTCCTGTTCACCTGCTGCTGCCCCTGCTGTTCCTGACTGCCTGCAAACCCGGCGGGGCGGCCAGTGACGGCGCGGTGCCGGGAAGGGAGGATCTGGTTGCCAGAACCCTGTTCACGGCGACCGGGTCGTTCGACGCGCAGGCGGACGCGCGCGAGCGGATCGGCGGTGGGCTGCGCCGCGCCACCTGGACCAGTCGCCCGCCGCTGGACGCCGCCGGGGTGGTCGTGCAGTACGACAGTGACGCGCGGCCCCTGAGCTGGAGGCTGGACATCCGGTCGCCGCGGTTCACCGCGCAGGACCTGGCCGGGCCGGACGCGCAGGCGGTCACGACGACGCAGGGCGAGGCGCTGCACCCGGTGGCAGGCTCCCGGCTGGCCGACACGCTGATCCTGACGACCACGCAGGGTCTGCGGGTGGTCACGCGCGGGTACGCCACGCAGGAGGACGCCGCGCTGCTGCCCGCCTTCCGCCGCTGAACGCTGGCGGCGCAGCGGCAGAAGGCGCGGACCGACCGCGCCTCTGTGCCTGGATGGCCATCAGCGGACCAGGTTGCGGCCGGAGCGTTTGGCGTTATACATGGCGCTGTCGGCGCGGGCGAACAGGTCTTCGGCATTGTCCTCCGCGCCGCGCAGGGACCCCACGCCGAAACTGGCGGTGACGTTCAGGCCCGCGATGGGCTCGTCGGCCACCTCGGCGCGCAGGCGCTCGGCGACGACCACCGCGTCCGGGCGGGCCATGCCGGGCAGGATCACCAGGAATTCCTCGCCCCCCCAGCGGCCCACCTGTCCGCCCGAGGTGCTCACGCTGCGGCGTAGCCGCTTGCCGAACGAGCGCAGCACGTCGTCCCCGGTGCCGTGCCCGTGCACGTCGTTCACGCGCTTGAAGTGGTCGATGTCGGTCACGATGATGCTCAGCGGCGCGCGGTTCTTCAGGGCCTGCTCGATGCTGCGTTCGAGTTCCTCCTCGGTGGCGCTGCGGCCCAGCACCTCGGTCAGGGCGTCCTTGCGGGCCGCCTGGAGGCGCTGGCTGGTCTGCTGGTGCGCGCTGAGGTTCTGCTCGATGAACGCCATGACGTTGAATGCGATCAGGCCGGTGCCGCCCAGCACGATGATCGCCGTGACCCAGTCGGCCATGTTGCTGGCCTCCAGCGGGCCGTTCATGAGGACGCTGACGATCATGGTCAGGACACTCCCGAGGTTCACGGCGGTCCCCAGGCGCGTGCCGAACACCAGGTACGACACGAGCACGTTCATGGTCAGCCACAGCGTCAGGTGGAACGGCATGTCACCCCACGCGACGGCGCGCGGGATTTCCAGCACGGCGACGAGCAGGTATCCGACGCTGGTCACGGCGTACACGGCGCCCACCCGCGCGGGCCGCAGCAGGGTGGCCGCAGCGGTCAGCAGGGCCACGACGCCCGCAATGTATTTCGGGAGCAGCAGAGCGACCCAGCCCTCGCGGGGCGGGTCGACCAGACCGGTCAGGACGGCGTACAGGACGTAGGCCAGGCTGGCGCTGCACACCACCAGGACCCGGTTGCGTTGCAGCAGCTGAGGAAGCGTCGGCGTTTTCAATTCGGCTTCACTCCGGGAACGGACCTGTCGACCATGTGCTGAGTGAAATTCTCGCACGAAGCGCCCGGCACCGTCACCCGCAGGTGGGGGCCTCCGGCGGGGGTGGCGCGCACCGGGGGTCAACGGCGCCGCGCCCCGCTCACGGTGGAGGCGGGGCGCGGCGCACGGGGGCACGGGGTTCAGGCGAGCAGTTCGCCGTCCTGGAAGAACAGGGCCAGTTCGCGCGCGGCGCTCTCGGTGCTGTCGCTGCCGTGCGTGACG
Organism: Deinococcus soli (ex Cha et al. 2016); assembly: GCF_001007995.1. Lineage (NCBI taxonomy): Bacteria > Thermotogati > Deinococcota > Deinococci > Deinococcales > Deinococcaceae > Deinococcus > Deinococcus soli (ex Cha et al. 2016). Next base: position 1,119,735 of record NZ_CP011389.1, read on the forward strand.
TTCTCGCCGGTGGTGGTGGCGAAGTCGGCGCGGATGCTGCCGGGGGCGGCGTTGGCGGGGTTGGTCGCCCCCATCATGGCGCGCCAGCCCGCGATGGCGTTCTCGCCTTCCAGGGCGATGGCGACGACGGGCCCGCCGGTGATGAAGTCCACGAGTTCGCCGAAGAAGGGGCGCTCCTTGTGCTCGCCGTAGTGCGCTTCGGCGGTCTCGCGGGCGATGACCATCTGCTTGAGGCCCACGACGCGGTAGCCCTTGCGCTGGATGCGGGCGAGGATCTCGGGGGTCAGGCCGCGGCGGACGCCGTCGGGTTTGATCATGGCAAAGGTGCGTTCCATAGCGTCCCCGAGGATAGCAGGCTGGCCCGGACCGGGTGAGACCTCCACCCCCACCACCGGGCGCATGTGCACCTGTCCAGACTTGCCTGAAACCCCGTACAATGGGAAGGTGACCCACGATTCTCACCCTCGCCCATCCGGCGACGCGGCCCGCATCGCGCTGATCGCCTGCGCCGTTGCCGCCCTGGGCATGCTCCTCTTCCCCCTGGCCACCCTGGGCCGGGGCTTCAGTGCCGACGCCGTCCTGATGCACGTCACGGGCAGCGTCATGAACCTCACCTCCAACCAGCAGGCCCCGCTGCCCCCCACCGGCACGGTCTTGGCGCTGGCCTGGGCCGCACTGGCCGCGCTGCTCGTGACCCTGGCAGGCGCCTGGGGCCGCCAGCGCTGGTTCTGGGTGACGGGCCTCCTCACCTTCGGGCTGGCCACCGCCGCCGTGGTCGTGCTGGGCGGCGCCCTGGACGACCAGACCCGGCGCGTACTGGCCGACACGACCCTGCGCCCCGGCGCCAAGCGTCAGCTGGGGAACTTCTACGCCAGCGGCGGCATGAACCTGGGCCTGTTCCTCCCGGCCCTGGCGGGCCTGATCGCCGCCGGTGCGGGCCTGAGCGCCACGCCGCGCGTGTGGCAGGCGTTCAACCGCATGCGCAGCCTGCTGGTGCCCGCCGCCGCGATCGGACTGGCCGTGCTGGTCGGCGCGGTCGTCGTGCTGATCGTGCAGCCCAGCGTGAACCAGAGCGGCGCGCCCATGAGCCTGTGGGGCGCGTGGCTGGCCAAGTCGGACCTGGTGTACTTCGTGTACTCCACGCTGTTCGCGCCGGTCACGGCCCTGAACCCGCTGCTGGACAGCCTGAAGCTGGCCACGCCCCTGATCTTCACGGGTCTGAGCGTCGCGTTCGCCTTCCGCACGGGTCTGTTCAACATCGGTGCGCCGGGCCAGCTGACCATGGGTGCCATCGCCGCCATGCTAGTCGGCGTGTACGGCCCACCCAGCCTGGGCTACGGCCTGCTGGCCCTGAGCGTCCTCGCCGCCGCCGCCGGGGGCGCCCTGTGGGGAGCCATTCCCGGCCTCCTGAAGGCACGCTTCGGGTCCAGCGAGGTCATCAACACGATCATGCTGAACTACATCGCGTCTTCGGTGCTCGTGTTCCTGATCGGCAGCGACTCGTTCCCGTTCCTGGGCCGCGAGTACCCGCAACCGCTGAAGGCCGAAGGCTCGAACCCACAGAGTGAACTGCTGAACGGCGAGGCGCAGTTGCGTCCCCTCCTGGAGGTCCTGAACGTGGGGCAGAACGGTCAGGTGGCCCTGAGCATCGGCCTGCTGGTCGCGCTGGCCGCCTTCGTGATCGTGCGCCTCCTGGCGCGCAAGAACCGCACGCTGATCGCCCTGGCGGCCGCCGCCGTGCTGGGTGCCCTGACGTGGCGGATCGGGATTCCGGTCAGCGTCACCGGCAGTCAGCTGAACGGCGCGTTCCTGATCGCGCTGCTGTGCGCGGCGGGCTTCGGCATGCTGATGTGGCGCACCGCCGCCGGATACGCCCTGCGCGCCGTGGGCCTGTCCCCCAAGGCCGCCGAGTACGGCGGGATCAGCGTCGCGAAGAACACCATCCTGGCCATGACCATCGCGGGGATGTTCGCGGGTCTGGCCGGCACGCACTACGTGAACGGCGGCGCGCTCGACGAGTACCGCCTGAAGCAGAACATGCCCGTGAACGTCGGCTTCGACGGGATCGCCGTGGCGCTGATGGGCCAGAGCACCCCGGCGGGCGTCGTGGCGTCCAGCGTGCTGTTCGGCACCATCGACACCGGCGCGGTCAGCGTGACCACCAAACTCTCCAAGGTCAACAGTGACATCGTGACGGTCCTCAAGGCGTTGATCGTGTTGTTCATCGCCGCCGGGGGCTTCCTGAGCCGCCGCCTCACCTCTCCCCCACCGCCCGCACTGGCCGCCGCCGCGGACCGCCACGAGACGCCGGCCGCCGCTGACGTCACCAAGACCCTCACCCCGCAGCCGAACGTGGCCCAGGCCAGCGAGGACATCACCCGGGAAGGCAACAAATAATGGACGGCCTCATTGCACAGATCTTCACCACGGCGTTTCTCGCCACCTTCATCCGCAGCGTCGTGCCGCTGCTGCTGACCGCGCTGGGCGGCCTGTTCAGCGAACGCAGCGGCGTCGTGAACATCGCCCTGGAGGGCCTGATCATCTTCGGGGCGCTGTCGGCTGCCGTCAGCACACACCTGCTCACGCCCAGCCTGGGTGCGGCCGCCCCGTGGGTGGGGTGGCTGGCCGGGATGCTGGTCGGCGGTCTGATCGCCTGGATTCACGCGGTCCTGAGCATCAGGTACCGCGCCGATCAGGTGATCAGCGGCACGGCCATCAACCTGCTCGCCACCGGCGTGCCCGCCGTGGTCCTGACCGCGCTGTACGGCGTGTCCAACGAGAGCCCCAAGGTCGAGTACGCGCTGCCGCTGTGGGGCGCCGGGGAACTGCGCTTCTCGCCCCCGGTGTTCTTCGCGTTCCTGGCCGTGGTGATCACGTGGTACGTCATGTACCGCACGCCGTACGGCCTGCGCCTGCGCGCCACCGGTGAGCAGCCGGGTGCGGCCGCCAGCATGGGCGTGAACGTGCGCCGCATGCGCTACAGCGCCGTGATCCTGTCCGGCGTGCTGGCCGGGACCGCCGGGGCGTTCCTGAGCATCGGGAACCTCGACTCGTACGTGCGCAACATCAGCGCGGGCGCAGGCTTCATCGCGCTGGCCGCGCTGATCTTCGGCCAGTGGAAACCGCTGGGTGTGCTGGGCGCCACGCTGCTCTTCGGCCTGCTGCAGGCCCTGAGCATCGTGCTGGGCGGCACGAACCTCCTGCCGAGCACGCTGGTTCAGGCCCTGCCGTACCTGATCACGATCCTGGCGCTGATCTTCACGGGCCGCAGCCGCGCGCCCAAGGCGCTGGGCCGCCCCTACGACGGGTAGAGCCGACCCGCACCACCCAGACCGGGAGTCCGCCACACGGCCGGCTCCCGGTCATCCTGTTCCGGGTCCGGTACGGTCCGATGCGCTACTCTGGACAGTACCGTGACGAGCTTTGGAGCCGCCCTTCGACAGGCCCGCGAGGGTCTGGGTCTCAGCACGCAGGACGTCGCCCTGCGCACCAAGATCCGCGGGGACTACCTGCGGGCCCTGGAGGACGGCAACCTGGCCGCGCTGCCCGAACGGACCTTCGCCCGCTCGTACCTGACCCGCTACGCGCGGGAACTGGGCCTGGACCCGCAGCCGCTCCTGAGTGACTTCGACCGGGCGCTGCCCGCCCCCGCAGGGTCGTCCGCCGCGACCCGCGTCACCACGCCGGTCCGGCCCGCCCGGCGTTCGGCCGCTCTGTGGGCGGCGCTGGCCGCCGGCGCCCTGCTGATCGCCGGGGCCGCCGCGTACCAGTTCACGCGCGGCGGGAACGGCACCCAGACGGCCGTCACCCCCGCGACGGGCGCGTCGGCCGGGGCCCCGGCCGGTACGGGCAGCAGTTCGGCGGGCGGCGCGGCGACCACCACCCCAGCGACGCAGACGGTCCGCCTGACGGTGAAGGTCGTGCCACCCGGCGCGAGGGTGTTCCTCGACAACCGCGACCTGGGCACGGCGCCGGTCCTGGCGTTCCCGGTGGACGCCCGCCGGCAGGCGGAACTGCGCGTGGAACTCCAGGGGCGCGAGCCGCTGCGGCAGGCAGTGGACGTGAGCCGCAGCCGGGACCTGCGAGTCACCCTCAGTCCCAGCGGGACGACCAGCGTCCTGACCGACGCGGCCCGTCCTGTCACGACGGGCACCAAAGCGACGGGCACCGCCAGTGGCACCCCTGCTGATCAGGGTTCCGGCGCGGGCACCGGAACGGGCGCGGCGCCGAAGCCCACGCCAGCCCCCGCGAGCGCCGTGAAGGTCACGTACAGTGGGCCGTCGTGGACGCGCGTCACGGACGCCGCGGGCCGCATCGTGTTCGAGGGCACGCCTCCGGCCGGGACCGTGAAGGGCTTCCCGAAGGGCGTGACGATCCGCACCGGGAACGCCGCGGCTGTCAGCGTCAGCGTCAGCGGCGGGCCCAGCGCGCCCCTGGGGCAGTCCGGTCAGGTCGTGACGCGCACCTTCTGACAGCAGCGTTCAGAGGTGTCGGTGGTGTCCCTCACGACCTCTGAACCGGGCAGAGCCGCGCGGGCCCGGTTGCCCCGAAACCGGCTGTGGCCTTCCGGGTAGGAACCCGTGCGTGGTCGGGCGGTCGCGGCCCGCTAGAGTGGAGGCGTGACCCGACCTTCCCCCGCGCCCGCGCCCCGCTCCCGGCCGTCTTCCGGTGACCCGACCCGCCTGAACGCCTTCCAGTACGTGTGGCGTAGCCCGTGGGTGCGGGCGCTGGTGTTCCTGCTGGCCATCTACGTCGCGTGGCGGTTCGTGGGGCAGATCCGGACGGTGCTGATCGATTTCGCGGTGGCGTTCCTGATCGCGTACCTGGCCAATCCGCTGCTGAACTGGCTGGAGCGGGGCCGGGTCCGGCGCGGCCTGGGCGTGTTCTTCGTGGTGCTGATCTTCGCGGGCCTGCTGAGCCTCGCGGGGATACTGCTGGCGACCGTGTCCGGCCAGCTGGTCACGCTGATCAAAGCGCTGCCTGATCAGATCGGGTCACTGGGTGACGTACTGGACCGCGTGACCTCCTGGCTGACCGACCGGGGCGTGCCCGGGCTGACTGACTCGCGCGAGCGGCTGATCACGGCTGCGCAGGACTACGTGCAGAACTTCGGGCAGAACATCGTGCCGATCCTGCAAAACGCCCTGTCGTCCACGGGAACGCTGCTGAACAGCCTCGTGTCGATCGGCGGGGTGGTGGGGCAGGTGCTGCTGATCCTGCTGATGAGCGTCTACCTGATGATCGACTACAGCCGCGTGAACGCTGCGCTGCTGCATGTCTTTCCGCGTCCCTGGCAGCCGCGCGTGCAGGAGTTCAGTGATCTGGTCGGCACGGCTGTGGGTGGGTACGTGCGTGGGCAGTTGCTGATCGCGTCGTTCATCGGGGTGTTCGTGTGGCTGGGCCTGACCATTGTGGGGATTCCCAGTGCCGCCGCGATCGGGTTCCTGGCCGGAGCGTTCAACATCGTGCCGTACCTGGGGCCGATCATCGGTGCGACCCCGGCGATCCTGCTGGCACTGACGCTCCCGGGCGCGCTGCTGAAGATCGTGCTGGTGATCGTGGTGTTCGTCGCCGCCAACCAGATCGAGGGGAATTTCCTCAGTCCGTACATCCTGAGCCGCACGACGGACCTGCATCCGATCACGGTGCTGGTCGCCATCCTGGTCGGGGCGTCGCTGCTGGGCTTCGCCGGGGCGCTGCTGGCGGTGCCGCTGGTCGCGCTGGGCAAGCTGATGCTGCAGCGGTACTACTATCCCAGCCGCGTGTATACCGACGGGCCCTGACCGGCGGACGTCACGGGCGAGGGGGACGGGGCAGCGTAGCCCGTCCCCCTCATTCCGTTCTGCCTGCTGGTCCTCCCCGGGCATCAGGTCGCAGTCAGTCGGGCGGGGTCAAGGTCGGCGCGGTGGACACGGTTGCGGCCCGTGTTCTTGGCGTGGTAGAGCGCCTCGTCGGCCGCGTCGAGCAGGGTGGGGATGTGGGCGGGAACGGGACTGACGACCAGGCCGACACTGACGGTGACGTTCAGGCCGTGCAGGGGCTCGTTCGCGAGGCGGCGGCGCAGGCGTTCGCAGGCGTCGTGGGCGCTGCTGGGGTCAGGGACGCGCAGGATCAGCAGGAATTCCTCGCCGCCGTAGCGGCCCACGACGCTGGCCTGCTGCGCGTGCTGGTGGCTGCGCAGGTGAACGGCCAGGCGGCGCAGCACCTCGTCCCCGGTGGCGTGCCCGTGCCGGTCATTGATGAGTTTGAAGTGGTCGACGTCCAGCAGGCCCAGGGCGAGCAGGCCGCCCCGCTGGTCGTGGGCGTGCTCCTCCAGAGCGTGCAGCAGGGCGCGGCGGTTGGGCAGACCGGTGAGGACGTCAGTGTGCGCGTCCTGAAGGGCCTGCCGGGCGCGGACGCTGATGAGGTGGTGGCGGCGCAGCACGACGGTCTGGGCCGCGATGACGGTGGTGGCCGCCATCAGCAGTTGCAGCAGGGTATTCATGAGCTGCGCCTGTTCGGCCGTCCAGGGTGGAGCGGGCCACGAGGCGACGCTGAGCAGGGCAATCGCGCCGACGACAATGCCGTTCACGGACAGGCTGGTGCGTTCGGACACCACCCAGCTGGTGATCAGCAGGGCCACGATCACCCACGGGAGGGTGGAGGCCAGCTGCGCCGCGCGGGCGTCCAGGTCGGGGGTGAACAGCACGGCCCCGACCCGCCACGTGACAAACCCACTGAGGGGGATGATGACCGCGCATTCCAGCCACGCCAGCGGCACGGACAGCCAGCTGAGCGCAGTGAGCAGCACGTAGGTGGCGAGCATCAGCGGGAACGCCTGCTGGTCGAAGGGCGCCAGGAACGGCTGCTGGTGGTGCAGCCACAGGGGCACGGCGAAGGCGACGACGCCGCCCGGGAGGATCATCCGGTGGTACTGGTGACGGCTCCACGAGGCGTGATCCAGCGTGGCATGCGCCGGGTCGGGTCGTTCGGTCATGGGTTATCTCAGCACGCGTGGTCTGGCAGGTTCCTGACACGCCCCCGGCATGGATGTGCCCGCCCTCACCAGTGTGGTGGGGCGGGCACGGGGGTCTGGAGTCAGACCAGTTCGATGAGGGCCATGGTGACGCCGTCACCGCGGCGGGTGCCGACGCGCAGGATGCGGGTGTAGCCACCGGGACGCTCGGCGTACTTGGGGGCCACTTCATCCATGACTTTACGCAGCACGGCGTTGTCGTGGATGTCCTGGGCGACGAGGCGGCGGGCGTGCAGATCGCCGCCCTTGGCGGTGGTGATCAGTTTCTCGACGAAGGGGCGAAGCTCTTTGGCCTTCGTGAGGGTCGTCTGGATGCGGCCCTCGCGCAGCAGGGCCGTCGCCTGGGCGCGGGCCAGGGCGGTGCGGGCGCTGCTGTTGCGGTTGAGCTTGCGACCGGCTTTACCGTGACGCATGGTGTTTCTCCTTGGGGGTCAGTCGGCTCAGTCGCGTAGGGCGAGGCCGAACTGGGCGAGTTGCTGCTTGATCTCGTCGAGGCTGCGCTCGCCGATGCCGGGGACCTTTTTCAGGTCACGGTCGGACAGGGCGCACAGGGCGTCCACGCTGTCGATGCCTTCTTCCTTCAGGGAGTGCAGCACGCGGGTGGTGAGGCCCAGACCCTCGAGGGTCACGCGGGGGGAGTCCATCTCGGCGGGGTAGTCGCCGGGGTTCAGGTTCAGGCTGGCGGTGCTGGGCGGCAGGTCGTACACGTTCGGCGCGGTGGGCGCGGGGGTGTAGACGGGCTGCTGGTACTCGGGCGCGGCGGCGGGGAGGGTCTCCACGTTGCCGAACACCGTGAGTTCCTCACGCAGGATCTCAACAGCCTTGTCCAGGGTGTCCTGGGGGCTGGTGCTGCCGTCGGTCCAGACGCGCAGGATCAGGCGGTCCAGGTCAGTCTGCTGGCCCACGCGGGTGTTCTCGACATGGTACGCCACGCGGCGCACGGGGGAGAACATCGCGTCGACGGGGATCGAGTTGATGCGGTCTTTGGTGGCGTGCTTGTCCGCGGGGACGTAGCCTTCGCCCTCCTCGATGCGCACTTCCATGACCAGTTTGCCGTCCTCGGCGAGGTTGGCGATGACCAGGTCAGGGTTGACGATCTCGGCGTCGCTGGGGACCTCGAAGGCGCTGGCCTTGACGACGCCTTCGCCCTGCGCGCGCAGGGTGAGGGTCTTGGGGCCGGTCGCGTGGAATTTCACCACGAGTTCCTTGAGGTTCAGGATGATCTGGATGACGTCTTCCTTGACGCCGGGGATGGTGGAGAACTCATGCAGGACGTCCTCGATGTACACGCTCGTGACTGCGGTACCGGGGATGGAGGACATCAGGATGCGCCGGATGGGGTTCCCGATGGTGACGCCGTAGCCGCGGGTGAGCGGTTCCAGGACGAACTCGCCGTAGTCGCCGTCCACGCGGGCTTTGAGTTGAGGGCGCTTTTGATCCACTGGGGCCTCCTGGTTTAGCGCGAGTAGTACTCGATGATGAAGTTCTCGTTGATGGGCAGGGCGAGGTCTTCACGCGCGGGGAGGCGGGAGAAGGTGCCCTTGAAGTTCTCGGCGTCCAGTTCGACCCAGGGGCTCACGCGGCGGCGCTTCTGCGCTTCCATGTTTTCCTGGATGAAGCCGATCTTGCGGCCCAGGTCGGACACGCTGATCTCGTCGCCGATCTTGACGCGGTAGCTGGCGATGTCGACCTTCTTGCCGTTGACCAGGATGTGGCCGTGGCCGACGAACTGGCGGGCCTGGCGGCGGGTGCTCGCGAAGCCCATGCGGAAGACGACGTTGTCCAGGCGGCGTTCGAGCAGCTGCAGGAACACGGTGCCGGTCACGCCGGGAACGTTGGCCGCTTCCTCGAAGAGGTTACGGAACTGCTTTTCCCCGATGCCGTACAGGCGGGCGAGTTTCTGCTTTTCGCGCAGACGCACGCTGTAGTCGCTGGGGCGGCCGCGGCCACGGCGCTGGCCGTGCTGGCCGGGCGCGTAGGGGCGCTTGTCCAGGTACTTCTGGACTTTTTCGGTCTCCGCGAGGTTGATGCCTTCGCGGCGGCTGAGTTTGGTAATGGAACCACGGAAACGACCCATGTCTTACTCTCCTTGCGGCGCTTCCCCTGGGGGGAGGCCGGGTCTGCGGCCCTCTGTTGCCCGCCTCCGTTGCCTGTGGTGGGGCTTACGTCACGTGGGACGGTGGAGGCGGGGCAGGTGGGCGCGCGCGTGCGCTTTAGGCGCGGAACTTCTTCTTGGGGCGGCAGCCGTTGTGCGGCACGGGGGTGTCGTCCATGATGGACTTCACTTCGATGCCCGACGCCTGGATGGCGCGGATGGCCTGCTCGCGGCCGGAGCCGGAGCCGCGCACGATCACGTCGACAATGTTCATGCCGAAGGTCTGCTGGGCCTTCTTGACGGCGTCAGCGGCGGCCAGCTGGGCGGCGTAGGGGGTGCCCTTCTTGCTGCCCTTGTAGCCGATCGTCCCGCCGCTGCTCCAGGCAACGCTGTTGCCGTCGAGGTCGGTGATGGTGACGATGGTGTTGTTGTAGCTGGCGTGCACGTACGCGCGGCCAGCGCTGATGTTGCGCCGGGCGCGGCGCGGGGTCTTGCCTTTGGTGCTCTTCGCCATGGCTTACTTCCTCGTGGCCTTTTTCTTGCCGGCGACGGTCTTGCGGGGGCCCTTGCGGGTGCGCGCGTTCGTCTTGGTGCGCTGGCCGCGCACGGGCAGACCGCGGCGGTGACGCAGGCCGCGGTAGGCGCCGATGTCCATCAGGCGCTTGATGTTCTGGCCGACTTCGCTGCGCAGGTCACCTTCAACCTTGTAGGTCTTCTCGATGGCTTCACGCAGGGTGCTCTGCTCGCCTTCGCTGAGGTTCTTGACGCGGGTGTCCGGGCTGATGCCGGTGTTCGCCAGGATCTCTTTGGAGCGGGTCAGGCCGATGCCGTAGATGTAGGTGAGCGCGATTTCGACGCGCTTTTCGCGGGGCAGGTCAACGCCAGCAATACGCGCCATGATTAACCCTGCCTCTGCTTGTGCTTGACGTTGGAGCAAATGACCAGCACGCGACCATGGCGGCGGATCACTTTGCAGTTGTCGCACATCTTTTTGACACTGCTACGAACTTTCATTGCTTCCTCCTCGCGCCGCCGCGCCGACGCGCCCCATCATGGATGCGCGGCTGGCAGCGCTCGACCCCCCTCCCACCTCCGGCAGGTGGGGAATCTGTTGGGTACTTCGGCCCGGGTCTTACTTGCGGTAGACGATGCGTCCGCGCGTCGTGTCGTAGGGACTGATTTCCAGAACCACACGGTCCCCGGGCAGGATGCGGATGTAGTGAATGCGCATCTTGCCGCTGATGTAAGCCAGGATGTCGTGCCCGGTGTCGAGCTTCACGCGGAACGTGGTGTTCGGCAGCGCCTCTTCGACCACGCCCTCGGCCCGCACGGTATCGGACTCTTCCTTCTTACGCTTTTCCCGCTGTTCCGGCATCTTTCGTCTCGCCACGCAACCTCCAGGCCTGATACAAGCCAAACGTAAAGGTATCATGACCCTTCCCGGAACGGCAAGGCCGGACCAGGGGCATGCCGGGCAGGTACACGCCCAGCTCCAGAAGCGTTCGTCTATTCGGGACGTAGGTCGTCAAGGACCTCCTGCCAGAAGGTCAGGCAGGCCTGCTCGTACAGTTCCCCCATCCGCAGGGTGCGGGTGAAAGGAGGCTTGTCCGCCCACCCGCAGGGGTCGGCACGCAGCATGGCGTGGTAGGTGTCCAGCCGCTCCTGGTGCTGCTGAAGCTGCCCGGCGGCCAGTTCGCGCAGGGCCGCGTGATCTCCGGCGGGCGTGAAGAATATGCGCAGCAGGCCCGGATCACGTAGTTCGGGCATCCCGGCGGGACTGCGGCGCCACTCCGAGAGCGCGGCGCGGCCCGCGTCGGTGACCGCGTACAGGCGGCGGCGGCGGCCCGATTCCTCCTGCGTCTCTGTCAGCAGGCCGAGTGTGACGAGGCGCTGCGGTTCGGCGTACAGCTGCGACCGGGGGAAGGTCCAGAAGAAGCCCACCGAGTCGTCCGCCCAGCGTTTGAGGTCGTAGGCGGTGGCGGGGCCCGCGTGGTTCAGGAACCCCAGCACGATGAACGCGGAGGGGCCCAGGGTTGCGTCCGGCATACCCGGAGCGTACCATCAGATCAGACCATCCAGAATGGACCATTTAAACTAGATGATCAGGAGGAGCCATGACCCGCAACGCCACGACCGTCCCCGACCACCGCCCGGCGCGCCTGACCGCCGAACTGGGCGGCCCCTTCGCCGTGTTCCTGATCGGCGCGCGCGTGAACCAGCCCTGGAACGTCTCCGCGTGGCTCCCGGTGTTCCGCGCCATGCCGCGCATGCTGCGCGAACTCCAGGCCCGTCCCGAATTGGGCCTGCTGGGCGGCCAGACGCACGGCGGCACCCTGATCCAGTACTGGCGAAGTGCCGAACACCTCCACGCCTACGCGCACGCCCGCGACCACGCCCACCTCCCCGCGTGGCGCGCCTTCAACCAGGCCGCCCGGCGCCACCCGGGCGCGGTCGGCATCTGGCACGAGACGTACCTGATCCAGCCCGGCGCCTACGAGACCCTGTACGTGGACATGCCTCCCTTCGGCCTGGGCCGCGCCGGGACGCTGCACCCCGCCACCGGCCGGCGCCAGAGCGCCCAGGGCCGCCTGACCGGCCCACCCACCGACGTGGGCGCCGGCACCTGAGCAGCGCCCACACCCGACCGCATGTCACGCTGACGGCATGCACCCCCCCGCCGCGCTGACCGGCGCCCTGACCCTGATCGCGCGCACACCCACTCTCTGGCCCGGGTTCGCGCCGGAGCGCACGCCGCTGCTGACCTTTGAGGGCACGCACACCTGGCTGCACCACGCCGACCCGACCGGGGACGGCTGGAACCGGGTGCACGGCGCGTGGGTGTGGCCGGGCCGCCACCCGGCGCTGACCGCGCACACCGCCGTCACCCTGCCGGGCGGCCTGGACGCGGCGGGCGTGCTGCTGGCCGACCTGCCCCTGCCCGGCGACCCCGATCAGGCGGCACGGACGCTGGCCGCCACGCTGATCCACGAGGCCTTCCACGTGTACCAGGGCGCCACGCCGTCCCCCGCATGGCCCGCCCCGGAACTGGCGGCCCTGACCTACCCCGCCGGGACGGAGATCCGCCACGCCCGGGCCGAGGAGACCCACTGGCTGCGACTGGCCCTGCGCGCAGGAGACGGCGACTGGACGACCCCGGCGCGGCACGCCCTGCACTGGCGCGCCCGGCGGCACGCGCAGCTGGACGCGGACCACCAGCAGTTCGAGACCCGCATGGAGACCACCGAGGGCCTCGCCCTGTACGTCGAGACGCGCTTCCTGGCGGACCACCCCGACCTCGACCCGGACGCGGCGCCCCGGCAGACCCCGCGCAGCTGGAGTTACCGCAGCGGCGCGGCCCTGGCGCACCTGCTCGACCGGACCGGCACCCCATGGACCGGCGAGCTACTGGCCGGGCACCCTCTGGCCGACCTGCTGATCGGACAGGTCGGGTCTCCCCTGCCCGCCGCGCCCCACCCGGACCTGAAAGACGCCGCGCAGGCCGCGGCGGGCGCACACGACGCGGACCTGAGCGCCCGGCTGGCGGCCTTCCACGCCCAGCCCGGCCCCGCGCTGCACCTGAGCAGCCCCGGCGGTCTGCGGCTCGGCGGGTTCGACCCGATGAACCTGCACGCCGTAGGACCGGGGACGTTCCTGCACGCCCGGCACGTTCAGGTCCGCGGGCCCGATGCGGAACTGCTCACGGTGGGCCACCCCGCCCTGACACGCGGCCCAAGCCTGTTCGACGTCCACGAAGTCACGCTGCGCGCGCTGCCCGCACCCGCTGTCCACGAGGGACGCTGGCGGATCCGCACGCCCACCCTGACGCTCGACCTGCCCGGGCACGCGGTGCAGCGCACGCCGGACGGCTGGTCAGTCCGCCTGGGCTGACGGCAGCGGCCAGGGGCCCCACACCAGATCGTCCGGAGCGGCCGGGCGCGCCACCACGAACCCCTGGATGAGGTCGCAGCCCCACCCGCGCAGGTCCCGCCACTGCTCGGGCCGCTCGACGCCCTCGGCGACGACCTGCACCCCGGCCTCGTGGGCGAAGGTGATCAGCGCCCGCACGATCGGCCGGGACGAGCGCGCCGGAGCCGCCGCGTCCTGATCCTGAACGAGCGACCGGTCGATCTTCAGCCAGCAGGCCGGCAGGCGGTGCAGGCGACTGATGCTGGAGTACCCGGTCCCGAAGTCATCCAGTGCCAGCGGCAGGCCCAGCGCCGCCACGCGAGAGACGTGCGCCTCGCCGTCCTGACCCAGCACCGCGCCCTCGGTCACCTCCAGGATCAGGGCCTCGGCGTCCAGGCCGAACTCGTCCAGCGCCGCCTGCACCACCTCCGCGAAGCCCGGCTGCGCCAGCTGCCGCGGCGCGACATTCACCGATACCCGCAGCCCCGGGCGCTCCCGGCGCCACACCCGCAGCTGCCGGGCCGCCTCGCGCAGCACCCACGCGCCCAGCGGCACGATCAGGTCCGTGCCCTCGATCAGCGGAATGAACCGCCCGGGCGGGACCAGCCCCAGCTGCGGGTGCCGCCAGCGCACCAGCGCCTCCAGCGCCCGCACCTCACCCGTCGCGGCGTCCACGATCGGCTGGTAGTGCAGACAGAACTCCGCGCGGTCCAGCGCGGCGCGCAGCGCCTGCTCCAGTTCCATGCGCTCCAGCGCCGCGGCACTCAGGTCCGCGTGGAAGCGCCGCACCGCGTGCCGGTCCTGTTTGGCCTCGTACATTGCCAGGTCCGCGTTCTTCTGCAGTGTCCGCACGTCCCGCCCGTCCTCCGGGAACACCGCCACCCCGATGGACGCCGTGACCGTCCACTCGCGCCCCGCCAGCACCACCGGCGCCGCGAGTGAGCGCAGCAGCCGCCCGGCGGCCAGTTCCGCCTCCTCATGCGAACGTACGCCGCGCAGCAGCACCGTGAACTCGTCCCCGCCCTGCCGGGCCACGAGGTCCCCGTCGCGCACCGCGCGCCGCAGCCGCTCGGCCACCTGCACCAGCAGCACGTCCCCCATGTCGTGCCCCAGCGTGTCATTCACCTGTTTGAAGTGATCCAGGTCGATGAACAGCACCCCCACCGGCGCGCTGCCCTGCACCGCCACGTGCAGTTCCGTCTCGAACGCCGCGCGGTTGATCAGCCCGGTCAGCGCGTCGTGCCGCGCCTGATGCGCCAGCTGCGCCTGCGCCTCCTGCAGCGCCACGTTCGCGGTGGTCAGTTCGGCGCTGCGCCGCCGCTCCTGCTCGGCCCGGTGCGACACCTGCTCCAGCTTGATCTGCGCCGCTGTGACCTCGGTGCGGCGCCGCAGCACCTCGGTCAGCGCCTCGCGGTCCAGCTCGGCGGCGAGCCGCGCGTGCCGCAGCGCCCCCACGGCGTCCCCGTGGGCCTCCAGCAGCTCAGAGAGTTCCTGGTGCGCCTCGATCTGCCGGAAACTCACGCCCAGCTCGTCCGCGAGGGCCGCGGCGCGCTCCAGCACCGCGCGGGCCTGCGGGTCGTGCAGGGCCCGCAGCGCCCGGCCCTGCATCACCAGCGCGTCACACAGGTTCTCGCGGTCCCCGAGATCCTCACTGCCGCGCAGGGCACTCACGGCCTGCGCGAGCGCCTCGGCCGGGCGGTTCAGGCCCAGCAGGTTCGCGGCCATGTTCGCGCGCAGCAGGAACTCATGCTGCCGGTACCCGCGCGCCTGCGCGCCCGCCAGCGTCGCCCGGTTCAGCGCCAGCGCCTCCTCGAACCGGCCCAGGTAATTGAAGTCCAGCGCGGCATTGATGGACGCGCTGGACACCATCAGGTCATGCCCGAGGTCGCGGGCCAGCGCCAGCGCGTCCTGATGGTACGCGAGCGCCGTGTCGAAATCCCGCAGGTCCAGGTAAAGGTTCCCGATGTTGTTCAGGGAGCGTGCCTGCGCGACCCGGTCCCCGCTCGACTGCCCCAGTTGCAGGCAGTGCAGGTGCCGGTCCATGCCCGCCCCGTACTGCCCCTGCGTGACCAGGATGATCGCCTGACCGTTCACGGCGCGCGTCTGCGTGGCGAGCGCCCCGATCCGCGCGGCGAGCGCCTCGCTCTGGTCGAACAGCCGCAGCGCCTCGGGGTACTCGGACAGGAAGTAGTGGCCGTACCCGCACAGCATCCGCGCGCGGGCCTCCCCGGCCTCGTACGAGAGGCGCGTGGCGAGCGTCAGGGCCTGACCGGCCAGATCACGCGACCGCTGCATGGACGTCATGAGCACCGCGTCCGCCTCGTCGTTCAGGCGGTCCACGTCGGCGCGGGTGGCGGGCACGGGCAGGGCAGGGTGATCCACAGGCGGGTTGCCTCCTGCCCCCACCATAGGCGCGCGCGGCTGACAGGCTTCTGAATGCCGCGCCCACAGGCGACGTGAAGACCGCCCGTGAAGGTCACAGCAGCATTCAGGAGTATTGAAGGTGCCCTTCAATACTCCTGAACGAGCGGACTCGCAGAGCTGCGAAGCAGAGCGAGCACCTGACAACACCAGCGGTTGGAAGTGGAATTGAAGGGCGTAGGGCCCTTCAATGCAACCGGACACCGCTGTCAGTGTCCGGCGTGCCCCTCGCGGCGGGCCTGCGCGACCAGTTCACGGATCGCCTGCGGCCACGTGGGGTACTCGAAGGTGAAGCCCGCGTCCAGCAGGCGCGTGGGCACCACCCAGCGACTCTTGAGAAGGAGTTCCGCCTCAGAGCCCATCACGGCGGCGCCCAGGCCGATCAGCGCGGCGGTGGACGGCACGCCGACCGGTACGCCCCACGCGTCGCGGTACGCGCGCAGGAACGCCGCGTTCGGGAGGGGGTGCGGCGCGGTGACGTTCACCGGACCGGAGAGCGCCGATTCGGGGGACGAGTCGATCAGGAACTGCGCGGCGCGGCAGAAGTCCCGCTCGTGAATCCACGACACCATCTGCTCCCCACCGGCCATGGCGCCCGCCGCGCCCAGCCGTACCACGCGGTCGGTGGTCTCCATGATGCCCCCGGTGCCCACGCCGTACACCATCGCGGTGCGCAGCGCCACGCGCCGCGTGTGCGGCAGCGTCTCCTCGTTCAGCGCGGCCTCCCAGCGGCGGGCGACGTCCACGCTGAAACCCGAACCCAGCTCGCCAGTCCGTTCATCCTGCGGGTGGTCGCGGGCGTCGCGGTAGATGGTCGCGGTGGAACTGTTCAGCCACACGCGCGGCGGGCGGTCCACGCTGGCCAGGGCGCGGCCCAGCGCGCGGGTGCTGTCCAGGCGGGACGTGTAGATCTCCAGCATGTTCGCCGCGCTGTACCGGCAGTTCACGGTGCGCCCCGCCAGATTCAGCAGGGCCGCGGCGCCGTCCAGTTCCCGCACCCACTCGCCCTGCCGCAGCGCGTCCCACGCCACCCTGCGCCCCGGCGCCGGCGCAGCCGGGCGGGAACGCGACAGGATCACGACCTCCCACCCCAGCGCCGTGAAGTGCCGCGCCACCGCCCGACCCAGGAACCCACTGCCGCCCGCGACCACCAAACGCTGCGTCATAGGCCTACCCTACGCCGCTGCCCCGGACCACAAGTCCCTGATCGCCCGCCCACGCGCCCGGATCGTCCCCGCGCAGCGCGGCGGCCAGCAGGCCCGGAAAGTGCGCGGGCGTGCACGCGAACGCCGGGATGTCCAGGCTCGCCAGGGCGCGCGCCACGCCGTGGTCGAAACTGGGCGCGCCGTCGTCCGACAGGGCCAGGAGTGCCACGACCAGGACGCCACTCTCGCGCAGCGCGCGGGCGCGGGCGAGCATCTCGCGTTCGTTGCCGCCCTCGAACAGGTCACTGAGCAGCACGAGCACCGTCTGCTCGGGCCGCTCGATCACGCCCTGGCAGTACGCCAGCGCCCGGTTGATGTCGGTGCCGCCGCCCAGTTGCAGGCCGTACAGCAGCTCCACCGGGTCGCCCAGGTGCTCGGTCAGGTCCGCGACCGCCGTGTCGAAGGCCACCACGCGCGTGCTCAGCGCCGGGAGGCTCGCCAGGACCGCGCCGAACACCCCGGCGTACACCACGCTGCCCGCCATGCTGCCCGACTGGTCCACGCACAGCACCACGTCCCGCAGGCTGCGCCGCCGCCGCCCATGCCCGACCAGCCGCTCGGGGACGAGGGTGCCCAGTTCCGGGCGGTACGTGCGCAGGTTCGCGCGGATCGTGCCCGGCCAGTCGATCTCGGCGGCCTTCGGGCGGCGCGTGCGCTGCGCGCGGCTGAGACTCCCGGTGACGGCCGCGCGGGTCGGTTCCTCCAGTCGGCGCGTCAGGTCGTCCACCACGCGCCGCACCACCGAGCGGGCCGCGTCCCGCGCCGACGGCGGCATCACGCCCTTCAGGGACACCAGCGTCGCCACGAGATGCACGTCCGGCTCCACGCCATCGAGCATCTCCGGTTCGAACAGCAGCTGCTGGAGGTTCAGGCGCTCGATGGCGTCCGCCTGCATCACCCGGACCACGTCGGTCGGGAAGAACTCGCGCAGGTCCGCCAGCCAGCGCGCCACACGCGGCGCACTCCCCCCCAGCCCGCCCCGGCGTTCACCGTCTCGCGGGTCGTACAGCCCGGCCAGCGCGGCGTCCATCCGGCGGTCTTCCAGCGTGAGGGGCACCTCCGTGCCCTCCTGCGCGCCCAGCCCGTCGGCGTCCCCGCCACCCAGCACCAGCCGCCAGCGGCGCGTGCGTTCCTCTGTGGTCATTGCTGTCCTCCCTCCCTCTGCCCGCCTGCTTACCAGACGGACGTGAACTTCACGCCGAACCGGCCCGCGCCGCTCACCTCGGCGGCGAGGCTGTAACTGCCCACCCGGTACTCCAGCTCCGCGAAGGGCCCGGCCCCCTCGCCCCAGCGGTACCCGCCGCCCAGCCGCAGCGGGCGGCCCTCGCCGTCCTGCCAGGGCAGCGCGGCCCGCAGGCCCAGCTGCGTGCCCGACGCCCCGTGCGCCGCGCTGATCTGCACGTAATCCGCCGGAATCAGGGTCGCGCCCGCACCCCACGTCCACGCGCCACCCAGCCGACTGGCCCGCCCCCAGACCTCGCCGTACCCGCCCAGGGACACCGCGCCGGCCAGCAGCGGCCCGCTGCCGTCCCACCCGGCGGCCAGCGTGACCGGCGCGACGTTGAACGCCACGCTGCCCCCGGTGTACACGCCGTCCAGGCGGCCCACCCCGCGGCGCGCGGCGGCGTTCACACTCCAGCGGCCCTCGCGCCACGCCAGCCGCGTCTCGCGCTCACCGCGCCACGCGACGCTGATCAGCCCGTTCCCCAGCAGTTCGTAATGCGCCGGATTCCAGGTCAGGGGCGGCTCGACCGCCGGCGCCTCGCCCGCCCCCCGATCCAGCAGGGTGTCGATCACCGGCTCGGTCACCCCGGCCAGCAGAAGCGGCGCGCGGGCGTCCAGCCCCCAGCGGGCCCGCAGGGGCAGCAGCGTGTCGTCCCAGGGCGTGATGGCCGGCGCGGGCAGCGCCAGCGGATCCGGGCGGCCCAGCGCGGGCGGCCCCCCGGCCACCCCACACGAGAGCCCCTGCGCCATCGCCGCGCGGCGTACCCGCGCGTCGTGGCGGTTGAGCGGGTACGCGACGCAGCGGGCCGCCTCGCCGTCCGGGACGCTCAGCTCGCGGCGCAGGCCCGCCGGGGCGAGGTCGGCCAGCGCCGCGTGCCGGTGCGAGTGCGTACCGATCTCCCACCCGGCGGCGCGCAGTTCGCGCACCTGCGCGCGGCTCAGGCTGCCCGGCTGATCCAGCCGCGACCAGATCACGTACGCCGTGCCGGGCACGCCCAGGTCACGCAGCACCGGGAAGGCCAGCCGGTACACGCTCTCGAAGCCGTCGTCGAACTGGATGACCGCCACCTTCTCCTGCGGGGCGGCGCGCGCAGCCTCGCTGGAGGTCACGAAGCGGTACCCGAGGCGGCGCAGGGTCTCGACCCGCTGCCGCAGGGCCTGCGGCGCGATCCCCAGCGACGCCCCGCTGCCCGCCCCGACCTGGTGGTACACGAGCACCATGGGACGCGCCTGGGCGTGGGAACACGCCGCGCCGGAGATCAGGGCCAGGGGAAGCAGCAGGGCGCGCAGGCGGGACGTCAGCATAAGACCCGATCAAGATACCCGGCACTGAATCTCATTTTCTTATCATTCGGGGGATACCCCCAGCAGGCTCAGCACGACCGGAACGACCCGCGCCGCCCGGGCGTCATCCACCGTGACCGGCGCGAGGCGCGACGCGGGCGTCCCCCCACGCAGCGCCTCGCCGATCGCGCGGCGTTCCGGGGCCTCGAAGCGCGCGAACACCCGGCGCAGCAGCGGCAGCACGCTCTGGAACACCTCGGCGTCCAGGGCCGACAGCCAGCCGTCCACCAGCGCCAGCAGGCCCGCGTCGTGCACGAGCAGCGCCCCGGTGTCCCCCAGGAAGCCGTCCAGCCACGCCGTGACCGCCAGCGGCGACGGATCACTCAGGGCCAGTCCCAGCCGCACCTCCACCTGACCGGCGTCCAGCACGCCCGCGTCCCGCAGGCGGCGCAGCGTGTCCCCCAGCAGCAGCGGATGCGCGTCCTCCCGGTCCGCCGTCCGGCGCAGGGCCGCACGCCACTCGGCCGTCACGTCCGGGTCGTCCAGCAGGCGCACGGCCGCGTCCGCCCCCCGCACCGCGTCCCGCAGCCCGGCGGCCGCCTCGTCCCCCAGACCCACCCCGGCCAGCGGCAGGCCCACCGCCGCGCGGGTCAGCAGCGCCCGGAACGTCTCCAGGGGGGCCACCTCTGCCCCACCCGGACCAGAGGCGGCCGGACCGCGCCCACGCACGTCCCCGTAACGCGCCAGTCGCGCCAGGGGCGGCAGAGCACGCAGCACGTCCGGCACGTCCGCGCCCAGCGCCGACCGCTCATCCAGCGCCGCGAGCGTCACCGGCAACGCACCGGGCAGGTCCGCGAGGCGCAGCACCTCCAGCAGCGCCGTCAGTTCCGCCAGCGTCCCCGCGCCCCGCGCGGCCTCCAGCGCGGACGCCGTCGCCGCGTCCCGCACCGTCTGCCCCAGCCGACTCGCCTCGACCAGCCGCACGCTGAACTCCGGCCGCCAGCGCAGCTGCCACCCCTCGCGGAACGTCCCCAGGCCGCCCGACCCCCGGGGTTTCGCCCACGGCACGCCCAGCAGGTTCAGGCGGTGAAACAGCACGCTGCGCGCCAGATCGTTGTCCGAGCGCAGGTCCAGATCCAGGTCCAGCTTCTCCGGCAGCACCTTCAACCGCAAACTCTTCTGCTGCCGCGCCACGTCCCGCGCCAGCGGCACCGTCGGCACCCCGTCCGGCACCACGCCCAGCGCCTCCCCCACCACCAGCCGCTCCTCGATCAGCCGCAGGGGCAGGTCCCCGTCCCAGCCGAACACGCTCAGCGCCGCCTCGTTCAACTCCTCCAGACCCGGCAGCGCCCGCCCCCGCAGCGCCGCCAGCGCGTTCGCCAGCCGCGTCGCCTCGATCACCGACGCGCTGCTCGCCTCCAGCCGCTCGGCGCGCAGCAGCCGCGCCACCCGCGCAAACCAGCGTTCCGCCACCGCGTCGCGCGACGTGAACAGATGCTCGTAGTACCCGGGCGAGCGCACGCCCGCCCCGTACCCGCTCGCCACGCTCAGGCGACCATGCGTCCACGGCACCCATGTCAGGGTCACCTTCGCCTTCGGCAGCCCCCTGAGCAGCGCCGCGTCCGCCTTCACCGGGAACACGGAGACATCCAGCGCGGGCGCATGCCACGCCCCGCACACCACCGCCACCCGCGCGAAGCCCTCCTTCAGCGCCGCGCGGATGCCCTGCCGCATGAACGCCTCCCGCTGCGCCTCCCGACCCACCGGCCCCAGCGCATCCGCCCGCACCGCCCGCATCGCCTCGTTCACCGCCGCGAACACATCGAAATCATCACCGCGGGCCTCCACCAGCGACTCCCACCACCGCTCGAAATCCGCGAAACCCGCCGCCTGCGCCAGCACCCCCAGCGGATCATCCCGCAACTCATCCTCCGGCGCGTCCCGCTCCCCGGCCAGCACCACCCCAGCCGGAAGATCCACGAACCGCGCCACTACCCCCGCCCGCGCCGCCCACCGCAACGCCACGAACTCCGGACTGAACACCGCGAACGGCCAGAACGCCGCGCGAGAAGGATCATCATTCACGTAGCCGAGGAGTGCCACGGGCGGCGTCATGTCCGCCTGCGCCAGGAACGGCAGCACGGAACCCGCATCCGACGGCCCCTCGACCAGCACCACATCCGGATTGAGCTGCGACAGCGCGTGCTCAAGGCTGCGCGCCGAGCCGGGGCCGTGATGACGAATGGGAAAGATGGAGACGCTCACATCACTCCTTTGAGACACTGATCGACGGTGGTCTGAACTCAGAGCTTGCGAACCCTGCGTTGAAAGCAGCAAGGACTCTCTCGTCTGTCCAGCCAGTACCAGTTGCCTCGTGGACATCCACGATTAATGGAGGCGCCAATTCGCTCGGTAGGACGACCAGCGTTTCCTGCGTCGCGAATTCAGCAGGCAGTGCCAGTTGGACTTCCCAACCCGGCCAACGTTCACGAACAAGGTTCAATAAGAACAGGAAGAGATCACGATATTCAATGAGTTCGTGCATCTCTTCCGACATCTCGTCGTAGCCGCGCACGTCAGGTACCCACTCCCAAAATCCGAAGATGACCGACTGCGCGTCAAAATTGACCAGCATGGCAGCTTCAGTGTAAATCTCATCCCAAATGGCTCGTGGCGGCCGATCCACCCGTTCAGCAGTATCAAACTGAGCCTGAAACCAAGCCAGAAACGGTGCCTCCCCCAGCGCCATCAGGCTGGGGACATCCAACGCGAATCCTCTATGGCTGCATGCCAACGTTTTCCCATTCTCGTGACGGATCAGGTTGCCTCTATGCCCCATTCCGTTCAGCTCACCGCCCGGCAGGCTTTATAGAAATCTTTCCAGTCGTCGCGTTTTTTGGTGACGGTTTCGAGGTATTCGCGCCAGATGAGGGCGTCCTGGGTGGGGTCTTTGATGACAGCGCCGATGAGGCTGGCGGCGATGTCGTGGGGGGTGAGGGTGCCGGTGCCGAAGTGCGCGGCGAGGGACAGGCTCTGGCTGACGACGCTGATGGCTTCGGCGGTGCTGAGGCTGCCGCTGGGGGTTTTGAGGCGGGTTTTGCCGTCTTCGGTGGTGCCGGAGCGGAGTTCGCGGAAGACGGTGACGATCCGGCGGACTTCCTCTAGCGCGGGGGGCTGTGCGGGGATCTGGAGGGCGGCGCTGAGGGCCTGGGCGCGGGCGGTGACGATGCGGACTTCGTCGTCGAGGGTGTCGGGGACGGGGAGGATGACGGTGTTGAAGCGGCGTTTGAGGGCGCTGGAGAGGTCGTTGACGCCGCGGTCGCGGGTGTTGGCGGTGGCGATGAGGTTGAAGCCCTGCACGGCCTGGATTTCGGTGTTCAGTTCGGGAACGGGGAGGGTCTTTTCGCTCAGGATGGTGATGAGGGTGTCCTGCACGTCGCTCTGCACGCGGGTGAGTTCTTCCAGGCGGGCGATCTTTCCGCCCTGCATGGCGCGGAGGATGGGGCTCTGGACGAGCGCGGCGGGGCTGGGGCCTTCGGCGAGGAGGCGGGCGTAGTTCCAGCCGTAGCGGAGGGTGTCCTCGGCGGTGCCCGCGGTGCCCTGGATGAGGAGGGTGCTGTCGCCGCTGATGGCGGCGGCGAGGTGTTCGCTGACCCAACTCTTGGCGGTGCCGGGCACGCCCAGCAGGAGGAGGGCGCGGTCGGTGGCGAGCGTGGCGACGGCGATCTCCATGAGGCGGCGGTCCCCAACGTACTTGGCGGTGATCTCGGTCCCGTCGGGCAGGGTGTCGCCGAGCAGGTACGTGAGGACGGCGTGCGGGCTGAGGTTCCAGCGGGGCGGGCGGGGGCGGGTGTCATGCGCGGCGAGGGCGGCGAGTTCGTGCGCGTACTGCTGCTCGGCGTGCTGGCGCAGGACGGTGGCGTCAGGGGTGGTCATGGGTGCTCCTTGAAGTCGTGCCGGATCTGCCTGCGGGTGTCGAGGGTGCTCGTCAGGTCGTGCCAGACGCTCTGGGCGTGGTGGGGGGCGTCGGGTGGCAGGGGTGGGGGGGGCGTGGTGTCGGGGTGGAGGTGATGGGCGTGGTCGTGCAGGGTGCGCCAGCGTTGCGGCCACTGGGAGGGGTGGTCGATGTGCCGGAGGGTGTCCTGGATGAGGGTGAGGATGGCGTGGCTGTCGTCGGGCTTCCAGGGGGTGGGGTGGTGCGCCAGGGCGGCGAGGATGAGGTCGGGGTCGCGGGTGTGCAGGCCGCCCTGGAGGGTGCGGGCCGGGTCGCTGAGGGCGCGCAGGGCCGGGGTGGACGCGTGCGGGAGGAGGGCCTGGGCGAGGGGCTGGTGCCGGTGCGTGAGGGTGCCCGCGATGAGATCGTCGAGCAGGTGGTGGTCGTGGGCCAGGGTGATCAGGGCGGGGGGGCCGCCGGGCGTGGCGTGCAGCAGCGCGTCGGGGTGGGCGTGCCGCAGGACGTGGCTGAGTCGGGCCTGGGGGCCGCCGCTCAGGCCGTCGCGGGGGTTGGGTGGCGTGCCGGGGTCGTGCAGCGTGGCGGCCAGTCGGGCGTTCAGGGCGCTGCGCGGGAGGCGCTGAAGGGTCTGCCGGGCGAGGGTCTGCACGTCGGGGCTGTGGTCGTCCAGCGCGCCCTCCAGCAGGGGTTCCAGGGTGTGGTCGTCGCCGTTCAGGGTGTCCAGCACGGCGCTCAGGAGGCGTTTGCGGCTGGCGGCGCGTTCCGTGTCGAACTGCGTGCGTAGCAGGGCTCGGGCGGCGCCGGGGTTGAGGGCTCGCAGGACGCGGTGCAGGGTGTCGCGGTCGGTGTCGCTCAGGGGGGCCCAGGTGGGCTCGTCGGGGGCGTCAGCGTGAGCCAGGGCGGGGCTGTCCGCGTGGTGTGCCAGCCAGCGCCCCCGTTCGCCCAGCACGCGGGCGAGGGGGACGCGCAGGCTGCGGTCCTGCGTGGCGAGGGTCAGCAGGCGCGGCAGGTACAGCGCCGGGACGCGGTAGCCGTGCGCGTGGCACAGGGTCAGCCACTCGTGCAGCAGGGGGCCGCCCAGATGCGGGAGGTGCCGCGCGGCGCGGGCCGGGGCTTCCGCACGCGGGTCGCTGGGGGCGGGGGTGGGGGCCGGGGCGGGCGGGTCGGGTTGCCGTCCGGCGGTCGCGGCGAGGGTCAGCAGCGCGGCGCGGGCCAGCAGGGTACCTGCCGGGTCGTCCCGGATGACCCGCGCGGCGGCCTGTCCGGTGGCGTCGGGGCCGGGGGTGGGCAGGGGGGCACGTTCGGTGCCGATCAGCGCGGCGCTCAGCAGGGCGGGCAGGTCAGAAGGCATCCTCGTCCTCCGGGGTGTCCAGGGGATGCAGGGTGCCGTCCTGCACGGCGCACAGGGGTGTGAGACTCTGGCCGTCCCATTCGGCGGTGAACGTCTGGGGGTGTCCGCCACACAGGGCCAGCAGGGTGAGGCGGGCCGTGTCGCTGCCGCCCAGCGGGAGGCTGCCACGTGCGTCCCCGGCCCGCCAGGGGTCGCCGTCCCGCGTGGGCGGGTGGACCGTGACGGGCCCGAGGTGGTGCGCGGTGCGCTCCAGCCAGGGGTTCAGGGCCAGGGCGGCGCCGTGCGCGTCGAGCAGCCCCTCCAGGGTGACGGGTGCGGGCAGGGGGGCGGGGGCGCTGCGGGTGGCCTCGCCGTTCAGGACGTGCCGCTGGGGGACCGTGCCGGGGGCGTGGCTCAGGCGGGCGCGGACGCTGCTCCCGGCGGGCAGGGCGGGCGGGAGGGGCCAGCCGGGCGCGGCGAAGTCCAGCAGCAGCGCGGTGGTGCCGCCTTCGTGCAGCCAGGTGCGGCGGGTGCGGACGTGCTCCTCGTCGCTGACGGTGTGCCCCAGCACCAGCCAGCGGGTGTCGGTCCCCCCGGCGGTGACCGTGGCGGCCTTGTCCAGCGGGAAGCCCAGCGCGGCGCGCAGGTCGGCCTGCTGCGGGCCGCTCAGGGTGTCGCGGCGCGGCCACGCCTCGGTCAACAGGTACAGACGGGCCAGGTGGGCCAGCAGCCGATCCGGTTGGGGCAGGACTTCGGGGATCATCCGGACCAGTCGCGCGGCGCCGGGGGCCTGGGCGTCCACGAGGCGGGCGGCCTGGGTGTCCCAGTCGCTGTAGGGGCGCGCGGCAGCCTGCGCCAGTCCGTCCCGGACGAGGTCTTTCAGGAAGGTCTGCAGGGCGTCCAGGCCCAGGCTGACCTTCTTCTCGCGCGCGGCGCGACGTCTGGCCTGCGCGGCGGGATCGGGGCCGCTGCGGGTCTCCCCTGCCGGGTCGGCGTCGGCTGGGCTGGAGTCGGACAGGGCGTGTTTCTCGGCGCGGCCGTCCAGCCACTTCCGGATGGCGTCCGGTGCGGGGTCCGTGCCGAAGTGCTGCGGGTGCGCTTCATGCAGAAGCAGCAGCGCCAGGGCGTGCTTGCAGGGAAACTTACGGCTGGGGCAGGAGCACCTGAAGGCGGGCGCGTCTGGGCCACTGCGGTCCACGCCGATCAGGTAGGGCTGCGTGCCGCTGCCCTGGCAGTGGCCCCACAGGTGGGTGGGTCCGGCGTGCAGATCGGGCCACCCGGCGGGCGTGGCGAGTGTGCGTGCGCTGGCAGCGCTGCCCGCGTCGGGGGCCAGGGTCAGGATGGGGTCAGGGGTGGGCGTCATGGGGCATCCTTTCAGCCGTTACGCTGCCAACGTAATGTAGTGCATTCCCCCATCCGCCTCAAGCGCGCCGACCCGGGAGCACTGCCGGGCACACGAAGGGGGCGGGTGAGTCCAGCCTCAGCCAGAACCACCCGCCCCCCTCGCCGCTGCCTTTACTTCATGCTGCCCAGGATACGGCCGTAGACCTCATCCATGCTGCCCACGCCGTCCACGCGGGTCAGCTGGCCGCGCGCGCTGTAGTAGTCGATCAGGGGCTGGGTCTGCTCGCGGTAGATCTCCTGGCGGCGGCGGGCGACCTCCTCGGTGTCGTCGCTGCGCACCGCCTCACCACGCGCGGCGGCCTGACGGCCCCGGTCCACGATCCGGTCGATCAGCACCTGATCCGGCACTTCCAGCAGCGGCACGGCACTGACGGGCGCGCCGAGTTCCTCGAGCAGCACGTCCAGTTCCTTCGCCTGCGCGCCGGTGCGGGGGAAGCCGTCGAAGATGACGCGCACAGCGTCCATGCTGGCCAGCTTGTCGCGGATCAGCGCGATCAGGATGTCGTCCGGCACGAGCTGTCCGGCGTCCAGGATGGGCTTGACCTGCTGGCCCAGGTCGGTGCCGCGCGCCACGTGGTCGCGCAGGATGTCACCGGTGCTGATCTTGACGAGGCCCTTGTCCTGCGCCAGTCGTTCCGCCTGGGTGCCCTTGCCCGCACCGGGAGGCCCGAGGAAGATCACGACGTTGTGTTTGGGTTGAGTCACTGTTGTCCTCCGTTCACCCCTCAGCATAGAGGCTGAAGGTGCCGTTGGGGTTGCCCTGCCCAGGGTGCGGCTGTCCCCACGGGGGGAACAGGAAACGCGCCGCCCCCGGCTGGGAGGGCGGCGCGCTCTGCGCTGGGGTCAGCTGTCGCGGTTCATACGGCCGCGGATGCGGCCCTTGCTGATGAAGCCGTCGTAGCGGCGGACCGTCAGCTGCGCTTCGAGCTGCTTGAGGGTCTCGAGCGCCACGCCCACGATGATCAGCAGGCCGGTGCCGCTGAACTGGAAGGTCGTGATGCCGGTCCAGCGCTGCACCAGCTGCGGCATGACCGTCAGGATTACCAGGAAGACGGCGCCCCACAGGCTCAGGCGGCTGCTGATCGTGCCCAGGAACTCCGCGGTGGGCGTGCCGGGACGGACGCCAGGAATGAAGCCCCCGGCCTCACGCAGCTGCTCCGCGATGCGCTTGGGATCGAACTGCACGCTGTTGTACAGGTACGTGAAGCCGAAGATCAGCAGGGCTTCCAGCGCGATGTACAGCGGCTGCCCGAACGTCAGGTACGTGGCGATCCAGCTGCTCACCTGCGGCGCACGGGTCACGGTGCCCTGCTGGATCAGGTTGGGAATGATCAGCATCGCCGACGCGAAGATCACGGGAATCACGCCCGCCTGGTTCACCTTGATGGGCAACCAAGTGGCCTGACCGGCGCTGCGGGCCTGTCCGGCCGCGCCGCCACGCGCGCGGGCGTACGTGACGGGCACGCGGCGCTCGGCCTGGTACACGTACACGATCCCGGCGATGGTCACCAGAATCACGGCCACGAACGCCACGATGCGCAGCAGCCAGGGCGCGTCGGGGTCACTGCCGACCAGCTGGGCGGTCAAGCGGATCTCGTTGGGGTACATGGCGATGATCCCGGCCGTGATGATCAGGCTGATGCCGTTGCCGATGCCCACTTCCGTGATGCGCTCACCGATCCACATGGTGAACGCGATGCCTGCCACCTGGGTCAGGACCATCACCAGGATGGTGAACAGGCCCGGCTCCCAGCCGACCGCCAGGAAGCTGGGGTTGGCGTTGATGTACGACGCGAAGAACGCGGCCTGGAAGGTCCCCAGGGCCACGGCGGCGTAACGCGTGTACTGGTTGATCTTCTTACGGCCTTCCTCGCCTTCCTTGGAGAGTTTCTCCAGCGGGGGCAGGGTGGTCGTCAGCAGCTGGATGACGATGCTCGCCGTGATGTACGGCAGCACGCCCAGCGCGAAGATCGAGAACTGCGAAAGATTGCCTCCCGAGATCATGCTGATCAGCCCGAACAGACTGCTGTTCGTCGCGTCGCTCAGTGCGGCGCTGTTGACCCCTGGTGTGGGAATGCTGCTCCCCAGCCGGTACACGGCGAGGAGCAGCAGGGTGAAGACAATCTTCCGCTGAAGATCCGGAATCCGGAATGCGTCGCGGAAGGCGCGAAGCATTTACTCCGCCTTCTCGGCTTCGTTCGCTTCGGGCAGGATGACTTTGCCGCCGGCCGCTTCCACGGCCTTCACGGCGCCTTCGCTGGCGGCGTCCACGTGAATGGTCACGGCGCGGGCGATGTCGCCGCTGCCGAGCAGTTTCACGGGACGGTTCTTGCGGCGCACGAGGCCCGCGAGTTCCAGCACGTTGCGGTCGATGGTGGCGTCCTCGATGTTCGCCAGCTGCGCCAGGTTCACGACTTCGAACGTCACGCCGACGTTGTTGAAGCCGCGCTTGGGCAGACGGGCGATCAGGCGGCTGCGGCCACCCTCGAAGAAGCTACCCTTGCCAGCGCCGCTGCGGCTCTTCTGGCCCTTGTGACCGCGACCGGCGGTCTTGTCGGTGCCACCGGGGCCACGGCCGACGCGCTTGCGGTTCTTGCGGCTGCCGGCGTTGGGCTTGAGTTCGTGGAGTTTCATTCTTGCACCTCCAGCAGGTGCTTGACGGTGTTCACCATGCCGCGCACGGCGGGGGTGTCACTGACCTCGCGGGTCTGGCCGATCTTCTTCAGGCCGAGCGCCTGGAC
Organism: Deinococcus soli (ex Cha et al. 2016); assembly: GCF_001007995.1. Taxonomy (NCBI): domain Bacteria; kingdom Thermotogati; phylum Deinococcota; class Deinococci; order Deinococcales; family Deinococcaceae; genus Deinococcus; species Deinococcus soli (ex Cha et al. 2016). Next base: position 1,148,312 of record NZ_CP011389.1, read on the forward strand.
GGTCTTCACCTGGTAGCCAGGGCGACCGATGACGCTGCGCTTCAGGGTGATTTTCACTGGGCGCCTCCGGTGGGCTGCACCTCGCCGCGCAGGGCACGGACCTGCTTGGCGGTGCGGAGGTTCTTCAGGCCGTCGAACACGGCGTAGGCGACGTTCACCTTGTTGCGGCTGCCCAGTTCCTTGGACAGCAGGTTGGTGATGCCGGCCAGTTCGGCGATCGAGCGGGGCACGGTGCCCGCGATCACGCCGGTACCGGGGCCTGCGGGCTTGAGCAGCACGCGGCTGGTGCTGTTCACACCCACGATGTCGTGGGGGATGGTGCCGTTCTCGACGGGCACCATGATCATGTTCTTGCGGGCGATGCTCTTGGCCTTCTCGATGGCCACGGGCACTTCTTTGGCCTTGCCAATGCCCATGCCCACGCGGCCGTTGCGGTCGCCCAGGATCACGAGTGCAGCGAAGCGGAAGCGGCGGCCGCCCTGATAGGTCTTGCTCGTACGGTTGACGAACAGCATCTTCTCTTCGAATTCGCTGCTTTCGCGGTCCATACGGTCGTTACGTCGGTTAGAAGTCAAGGCCACCCTCCCGCGCCGCGTCGGCGAGCGCTTTCACGCGTCCGTGGTAGCGGTACTGACCACGGTCAAAGACAACCTTCTTGACGCCCTTGGCCAGAGCGGCTTCCGCGAGGGCCTTGCCCACGGCGGTGGCGGTGTCGGTCTTGGTGCCCGTCTTGACAGCGGCGCTGCTGGCGGCAGCCACGGTGACGCCTTTGCTGTCGTCGATGATCTGGGCGTAGATGTGCTTGCTGGAGCGGTACACGCTGAGGCGCAGGCGATCTCCGGCGGCCTGCCGCACTTTGCGGCGGGCGCGGAGCTTGCGGCGCACGGTCGTCTGGGCAGCCATTATTTCTTCCCTTTCCCGCCGGTGGCGCCAGCCTTACCGGCCTTGAGGCTGATTTTCTCACCAGCGAAGCGCACACCCTTGCCGTGGTAGGCGTCGGGCTTGCGGACTTTACGGACGTTCGCGGCCACCTGACCGACGAGCTGCTTGTCGATGCCGCTCACGTCGATCTTGGTGGGTTCGGGCACGGCGAAGCTCACGCCAGCCGGGGGCTCGATCACGACGGGGTGGCTGTAACCGATGGTCAGTTCCAGGGCCTTCCCGGCGAGCTTGGCGCGGAAACCGACGCCCTTGAGCTCCAGGTTGATGGTGTAGCCGTCGCTGACACCCTTGACGGCGTTCGCCACGAGCGTGCGGGTCAGGCCGTGCAGGGCGCGGTGGCGCTGCGCGTCGCTGGGACGCTCGACGAGCAGCTGGTCGCCGTCCTGCTTGATGGTCAGTTCGGTGTTGTAGGGAACGGTCAGTTCGCCTTTGGGGCCCTTGACCTTGAAGACGCCGTCCTGGGCGCTCGTGGTCACGCCGCTCGGGACGGCGATGGGCTGTTTGCCAATTCGGGACATGGTCTGTCCTCCTTCTTCCTTAAGTTCGGCCTGCCCGCTGTGGGGGCCGAGGGGTCAGGTGAGATGCTCGCGCGCCGGGAATCCCTGTGGGGATTACCAGAGGACGCAGATGACTTCGCCGCCGACGCCCTGCTTGCGGGCGTCGCGGTCGGCCAGCAGGCCCTTGCTCGTGGAGACCACGGCCAGGCCCAGGCCACGCTGCACGCGGGGCAGGTTCTCGGCGCTCACGTACGCGCGGCGGCCGGGGCGGCTGATGCGCTCGATGTGCTTGATGACCTGCTCGCGCTTGGCGCCGTACTTCAGGGTCAGGCGCAGCACGTCGAACTTCTGGCCTTCGGGCAGCAGACGCTCGTAGCTGGCGACGTAGCCTTCGGCCACGAGCAGTTTGGCCAGCTGCTCTTTGAACTTGGAGGCCGGGACATCCACGGTCTCCTTGTGGGTGCGCGTCGCGTTGCGGATGCGCGTGAGCATATCGGCGATGGGATCACTCAACATGTAGCCTCCATGGGCTGGTGTTGATCCGGGCTGGTTCCCCGTGGGGCCTGGTCCCGGCAGGTGGCCCGGCCCCAGGCAAGCTGGCGGTCGGGCGCGGTTCTCCCCAAGTGGAAGCGGGGGCCACAAGGTGGCGCGTCTCTTCTGTTGGGTCTTCACCACCACCGGACGATGACCTCTCAAGGCGACAGGTTCGTATCCGGGGGGCACTGCGTCCGTTCCTCTTTCAAGGCACGGCAACTTGGGAGTGTATCAGGTCTGCGCCGCGGCCACAAGACAGGGCCGAGCGGCACCACGCAAAAGACCTCCCGCGTGGGGAGGCCCTGGGGGGTGTCAGCTGATTACCAGCTGGCTTTCTTCACGCCGGGCAGTTCGCCCTTGTGCGCCATCTCGCGGATGCAGATGCGGCACAGGCCGAAGAAGCGGTAGTACCCGCGGGCGCGACCGCAGCGGCTGCAGCGGTTGTAGTTCTGCACGGCGAACTTGTGGCCGCGCGCAGCTTTGACGACTTTCGAGGTGTTAGCCATTGTTCATCCGTCCTTATTTGCGGAAGGGCAGGCCCATGGCTTGCAGGAGCGCGCGGGCTTCTTCGTCCGTCTTCGCGGTGGTCACGATGGTGATGTCCATGCCGCGCACCTTGTCGACCATGTCGTAGGTGATTTCGGGGAAGATCAGCTGTTCTTTGATGCCCAGGTTGTAGTTGCCGCGGCCGTCGAAGGCGTTGGGGTTCACGCCCTTGAAGTCACGGATGCGGGGCAGGCCGATGTTGATCAGCTTTTCGAGGAACACGAACATGCGCTCGCCGCGCAGCGTGACCTTGATGCCCACGGGCATGCCCTGGCGCAGCTTGAAGTTGCTGATGCTCTTTTTCGCCTTGGTGACGATGGGCTTCTGCAGGGTGATCAGCGCCAGTTCCTTCGCGGCCTTGTCGATCGCCTTGGAGTCTTCCTTGGCGCTGCCGAGGCCTTCGTTGACGACGATCTTCTCGATGCGGGGCACGGCCATCACGCTGGAGTAGCCGAACTGCTGCATCATCGCAGGGCGGACCTGCTCGTTGTACTTGGTTTTCAGTTGCTGCATGGTGGGTTCCTTCGAGCGGTCTCCCAGTTTTTCAGAGAGCGCCGCTCAGGCCGCCGCGTGTCCCCGGGGGGTGGGCGGCGGCCCGGAGTGGTCAGTCGATGTTCTTGCCGCTCGCGACGGCCACGCGGACTTTCTTGCCGTCCACGATGGTCTTGCGGATGCGGGTCGCCTTGCCGGTCTCGGGGTCCACGATGGACACCTTGCTGGCGTGCAGGGCCAGCTCGCGCTGTTCCTGGCCGCCCTGGGGGTTGGCGGGGCTGGGCTTGACGTTCTTGGTGACAAGGTTCACGCCTTCCACGACGACCTTCTGGTCGCGGGGCAGGGCCAGCAGCACCTTGCCGGTCTTGCCTTTATGCTTGCCGCTCAGGACGATGACGGTGTCACCCTTCTTGATGTGCAGCTTGTCGTTGTGGTGGCTACCAGCGCTGGGACGGGGCATTACAGCACCTCCGGGGCCAGGGACACGATCTTCATGAAGCGGCGGTCGCGGAGTTCACGGGCGACCGGCCCGAAGACGCGGGTGCCGCGAGGCTCGCCCTGGTTGTTGATGATGACGGCGGCGTTCTTGTCGAAGCGGATGGTGCTGCCGTCGGCACGCTTGATCGCGTGGCTGGTGCGCACGACCACGGCCTTGACGACGTCGCCGGCTTTGACGGTGCCGCGGGGGGCGGCGTCCTTGACGGAAGCGACGATGATGTCACCCACGTGGGCGTAGCGCTTGTTGCCGCCGCCGCCGGTGGTGAGACCCTTGCCGCCGATGCCGCTGTTGAGCACGCGGATGCACATGATCTCGCGGGCGCCGCTGTTGTCCGCCACGTCGAGGCGGGACTGGGGCATGATCATGCTTTACCCCCCTCGGTTTCCACGGCGGTGGTCTCGATGCCGCGGGGACGCTCGATCAGCTTGGTGACCTTCCAGGTCTTGGTCTTGCTGATGGGACGCACGGCGATGATCTCGACGCGGTCACCGATCTTGTACTCGTTGTTCTCGTCGTGCGCAGCGTACTTGTGGCTGCGGGTGACGACCTTGCCGTACAGGGGGTGGGCGAACTTGCGTTCGACCTTCACGCTGACGGTCTTGTCGGCCTTGTCGCTGACGACGACGCCGGTAAAGGTCTTCTTCATGCCTGCTCCCCTTTGCTGCGCTCGCTCAGGATGGTGTTGAGCTGAGCCACTTCACGGCGGAGCTGCTTGACGCGGTGGGGCTGGGCGAGGTTGCCCACGGCCGCCTGGAAGCGCAGCTCCATCAGTTCCTTCTTGCGGCTGTCGATTTCCTTGGCGAAATCGGCGGCCTGCAGGTTACGCATATCACTGAGCTTCATCGTAGACCTCGCGCTTCACCATCTTGGTCTGGATGGGCAGCTTGTGACCGGCCAGGCGGAAGGCTTCCTTGGCCTGCTCTTCGGTCACGCCGGACACTTCGAACATCACGCGGCCGGGCTTGACGACACTGACCCAGTACTCCACGGCGCCTTTACCCTTACCCATTCGGGTTTCGGCGGGCTTCTTGGTGACGGGCTTGTCGGGGAAGATGCGGATGTAGATCTTACCGCCGCGGCGGAAGTGGCGGCTCATCACGATGCGGCACGCCTCGATCTGGTTGCTCTTGATCCACGCGGGTTCCAGGGCGATCAGGCCGAAGTCGCCGAACGCGACGTAGTCGCCGCCCTTGGCGTCACCGGTCATCCGGCCGCGGTGCTGTTTACGGAACTTGGTGCGCTTGGGAAGAAGCATCACTCACCTCCGGGGCGGCGCCGCGCGGCGGGGCGGCGGCGGTTGGGGCGGTCACCGTCTTCACGGCGGCGCTCGTCGTTGCGGCGCTGGGGACGGGCGTAGGTTTCGGTCTTGCCGCCGATGACTTCACCGGTGAAGACCATGACCTTGATGCCCAGGCTGCCGTAGGTGGTCTCGGCGCGGGCGGTGCCGTAGTCGATGTCGGCGCGCAGGGTATGCAGGGGCACGCGGCCTTCGCGGACCATCTCGGTGCGGGCCTGCTCGGCGCCACCGAGGCGGCCGGACAGGATGATCTTGACGCCGCGGGCGCCGCTTTCCATCACGCGCTGGGCGGCTTGCTTCATGGCGCGGCGGAACGCGAAGCGGCGTTCGATCTGCTCGGCGATGCGCAGGGCGACCAGGGGCGCGCTGATGTTGGGGTTGGGGATCTCGGCGACGTTCACGGCGACGGTGCCGGCGGACACGAGGCGCTCGATGTCCTGGCGGAGTTCCTTGATGGACTCCCCGCCCTTGCCGATCACGATGCCGGGTTTCGCGGCGCTGATGATCACGTTGACCTGCTGGCCGGCGCGTTCGATCTCGATGCGCGCGATGCCGGCGGCGTTCAGCTTGCGCTGGACGAGCTTGCGGATCTTCTCGTCTTCCTTCAGCAGGCCGGCGTACTGCTTCTTACCGGCGTACCAGCGGCTGTTCCACGTGCGGGTGATGCCCAGGCGGAAGCCGTTCGGGTTGATCTTGTTACCCATTACTTGTTCCCCTTCTCGCCCACGACGATGGTGATGTGGCTGGTGCGCTTCTTGATGATGTTCGCGCTGCCACGGGCGCGGGGGATCAGGCGCTTGAGGGTCGGGCCGGCGTCCACGTACGCGGCGGTAATGACCAGACGGTCCTCGAGCATGTTGTCGTTGTGCAGCGCGTTGTGCTTGGCGCTGTTCAGGACTTTCGCGACGGGTTCGCTGGCGGCGCGGGGGATGAAGCGCAGCAGGTCTTCGGCGTCACGGACGCTCTTGCCACGGATCACGTCGACCACCAGGCGCACCTTGCGGGGGCTGATGCGGACGTACTTGGCGATGGCCTTGCCGGGCGTGCGCAGCTTGACGTTCTGCTTGCGCTGCTTCTTGTTGCGGAATTCAGGAGCGGTCATTTCTTCTTGCTCCCCTTGGCGTTCTTGTCAGCGCCGTGGCCGCGGTAGTTGCGGGTGGGGCTGAATTCGCCGAGCTTGTGGCCGATCATCTGCTCGTTCACGAAGACGGGCACGTGCTGCTTGCCGTTGTGCACGGCAATGGTGTGACCGATCATTTCGGGAACGATGGTGGAGCGGCGGCTCCAGGTCTTGATGACGCGCTTGTCCTTCTTTTCGTTCTGGACGTCGACCTTCTTCAGGAGGTGGTCATCCACGAACGGGCCCTTCTTGAGGCTACGGGGCATGTCCTACCCTCCCTTACTTCCCGCCGCGGCGGGTGATGATGAAGCGGTCGCTGTTCTTGCGCTTCTTGCGGGTCTTCAGGCCCTTGGCGGGCTGGCCCCAGGGGCTGACGGGCACGCGGCCCGCGCCGGTACGGCCTTCACCACCGCCGTGGGGGTGATCCACGGGGTTCATGGCGCTACCACGCTGGTGGGGCTTGCGCCCGAGCCAGCGGCTGCGGCCGGCCTTACCGATGTTGATGTTCTTGTGCTCGGCGTTGCCGACGGCACCGATGGTGGCGTAGCACTCGCTGTGCACGCGGCGGAGTTCGCCGCTGGGCAGACGCAGGATGACGTAGTCGCCTTCCTTGCCCTGCACCTGGATGCTGGTACCGGCGCTGCGGGCGAGCTGGGCGCCCTTGCCGGGGATCAGTTCCACGCTGTGCACAACGGCACCGACGGGCACGAAGCGCAGGGGCAGCGCGTTGCCGAGCTTGGGTTCGGCTTCGGGGCCAGCGTTGACCATGGCGCCGACCTGCAGGCCTTCGGGCGCGAGCACGTAGCGCTTCTCGCCGTCGACGTAGTTCAGCAGGGCGATGCGGGCGCTGCGGTTGGGATCGTACTCGATCGCGGCGACCTTGGCGGGCACGCCGGCCTTGTCGCGGCGCTTGAAGTCGATGATGCGGTACAGGCGCTTGTGACCGCCGCCGATGAAGCGGCTGGTGATGCGGCCGCGGTTGTTACGGCCACCGGTCTTGGGGAGCGCCTCGGTGAGCGCCTTTTCGGGGCGCTTTTTGGTCAGTCCGCTGAAGTCCGCAGTCGTCATGTGGCGACGGCTGGGGGTGTAGGGACGGTATTTCTTGACGGCCATGTTCAATCTCTCCTTAGGCCTGGCCTTCAAGGGCGGCGATGGTCTGGCCGTCGGCGAGGCGCACGATGGCCTTCTTGCGGTCGGCGCGGTGGCCCATGAAGCGGCCGACGCGCTTGCGCTTGCCGGGGACGTTCATGGTGCTGATGCCGATCACGGTCACGCCGAACGCTTTCTGGATGGCGCCCTTGATCTCGGTCTTGGTGGCCTTGGGGCTGACCCAGAAGGAGTACACGCCGCGTTCCATGCCAGCGTAGGCTTTCTCGCTGATCACGGGGGCCTGGATGATGTCGTAGTGGCTCATGCCTCTTCCCCTTCCTGCGCGGGCTCGAGAACGACCGCGTCGATCACCAGGCGCTCGTGGCGCAGGATGTCGTAGGCGTTCAGGCCGGCGACGGGCAGCACGGTGGCCCAGGCGACGTTACGGGCGGCCTGGCGGGTCGCGGCGTCATCGGTCACGATGAGCACGCGCTCGCTGCCGTCCATGCCGTTCTCTTTGGCCCAGGCGACGAAGTTCTTGGTCTTGCCGTCCTGGTCGTAACCGTCGACGGCGATCAGCTTGCCGGCTTCCTGGCGCGCGGCCAGGGCCATGGCCAGACCCAGCTGACGGACCTTGCGGGGCAGGGTGTAGCTGTAGCTGCGGGGCTTGGGGCCGAAGGCCACGCCGCCGCCCACGAAGCTGGGGACGCTGCGGTCGCCGTGACGGGCGTTACCGGTGCCTTTCTGACCGTACATTTTCTTGCCGGTCTTGCTGACTTCCGCGCGGGTCTTGGTGCTGGCCGTGCCGCGGCGGCGGCTGGCGAGCTGCCAGGTGACGACGTCGTGCAGGACGCCGCTGTTCACTTCCGGCAGTTCGAGGTCGATGGTGCGGCCCCCGTTCTTGCCGATGACGTTGATCTGCGCCATGTGTTACTTGCCTCCCTTGGCGGCCTGACGCAGGACAACGAGGCCACCGTTGGCGCCGGGGATTGCACCCTTGACCAGGATGATGTTCTCGTCAGCGCGGATCTCGACCACTTCGAGGTTCTGGACGGTGATGCGCTCCATGCCCATGTGGCCGGCCATGCGCTTGCCTTTGTACACGCGGCCGGGCGTCTTGCGCTGGCCGATCGAGCCGGGGCGGCGGTGCCACTTCTTGGAACCGTGGCTGGCGGGGCCGCCCTTGAAGTTCCAGCGCTTCATGACGCCCTGGAAGCCTTTCCCCTTGCTGGTGCCGGTCGCGTCGATCTTCTCGCCTTCGGCGAAGATGTCGATGCTGACGGTGTCGCCTTCGGGGCTGAAGTCGCGGAATTCACGCAGGAAGCGAACGGGGCTGACCCCGGCCTTCTTGAAGTGACCGGCTTCGGGCTTGTTGACGCTCTTCTCGCGCTTGGGCGCGTAGCCGATCTGCACGGCCTCGTAGCCGTCGGTCTGCGCGGTCTTGCGCTGCACGACGGGGCAGGGGCCGGCCAGCACGACGGTCACGGGAATGGCCTTGTCGCCCTTCCAGATCTGGGTCATGCCGATCTTGGTGCCGAGGATGCCCTTCATGCGCGGCCTCCCACCGTCTTGATCTCGATGTCCACACCGGTGGGCAGGTCGAGGGTCATGAGGCTGTCAATCGTCTTCTTGGTGGGGTTCATGATGTCCACCAGACGGTTGTGGGTGCGGATCTCGAAGTGCTCGCGGCTGTCCTTGTTCACGAAGGGGGAACGCAGGACGCAGAAGCGGCGGATGCGGGTCGGCAGCGGCACGGGTCCGCTCACGTCGGCGCCGGTGCGGCGCACGGTGTCCACGATCTTGCTGGCGGACTGATCCAGCGCCTTGTGGTCAAAGCCACGCAGTTTGATACGGATCTTGGGGGCAACCATGTCTATTACTCCAGAACCTTGGCGACGACGCCGGCGCCGACGGTACGGCCACCTTCGCGGATGGCGAAGCGCAGGCCTTCTTCCATCGCGATCGGCTTGATGAGTTCCACCACGAACGTGATGTTGTCACCAGGCATCACCATTTCCACGCCTTCGGGCAGTTCCACCACGCCCGTCACGTCCGTCGTGCGGAAGTAGAACTGGGGGCGGTAGCCACCGAAGAACGCGCTGTGACGCCCGCCTTCGTCCTTGCTCAGCACGTACACGCTGGCTTCGAACTTCGTGTGGGGCTTGATGCTGCCGGGCTTCGCCAGCACCTGGCCACGTTCCACGTCGTCACGCGCCACGCCACGCAGCAGCACGCCCACGTTGTCGCCCGCCATGCCGCTGTCGAGCAGCTTGCGGTGCATTTCGATCCCGGTCACGGTGGTCTTCTTCGTGTCGCGCAGACCGATGATTTCCACTTCGTCCTGGACTTTCACGACGCCACGTTCCACGCGGCCGGTCGCCACGGTGCCGCGGCCGGTGATCGTGAACACGTCTTCGACGGGCATCAGGAAGGTCTTGTCGGTGGCGCGCTCGGGGGTGGGGATGTAGCTGTCCACCGCGTCGAGCAGTTCCCAGATGCGGTCAACCCAGTTGTTCTCGCCGCGGGCGGTCTTGGGGTTGGCCTGCAGGGCTTCGAGGGCCTGCAGGGCGCTGCCCTTGATGACGGGCAGGTCGTCGCCGGGGAACTCGTACTTGCTCAGCAGTTCGCGGACTTCCATTTCGACGAGCTCGAGGAGCTCTTCGTCGTCGACCATGTCCACTTTGTTCATGAACACGACGATGTAGGGCACGCCGACCTGACGGGCGAGCAGGATGTGCTCGCGGGTCTGGGGCATGGGGCCGTCAGCGCTGCTGACCACGAGGATGGCGCCGTCCATCTGGGCGGCACCGGTGATCATGTTCTTGACGTAGTCGGCGTGGCCGGGGCAGTCCACGTGGCTGTAGTGGCGGGTGGGGGTGTTGTATTCGACGTGGGCGGTGTTGATGGTGATGCCGCGGGCCTTTTCTTCGGGGGCCTTGTCGATCTGGTCGTAGGCCAGTTTTTCGATGGTGGGGTCCATCGCGGCGGCCGTGAAGGTGATCGCGGCGGTCAGGGTGGTCTTGCCGTGGTCGACGTGACCGATGGTGCCCACGTTCACGTGGGGCTTCGTGCGCTCGAACGTTCCTTTAGCCATGTTCTTACTCCCTCCAAGAGGTGGATCTGCACGCAAAAGCGGCCCTTTGATCGGGGCTCCCCCGCGCATGTCGCAGGGTTCTGATGGTGCTGAACCACATTGGGTTGATTCTCGCCAGGGTGGTGTCCCACCGTGCTGGCCACGCTACGCCGCCTCTGCGTCCCGCTCCGGCGGTGGGTGAGGCCGCGGGGCAGGTCCGTGAGTCCACGGCGTACCGAAGAAGTATGTTACAGGATCACCTATCAAAGGGCAAGTGGGAGTAAAGAGGCAGGCAGGGGCCAGAAACGCCCACACAGTGGCAGAACGGGCAAGAAGGTGTGTGGTCTGTCACGCAGCATGTGACAGACCGCAATGTTTCAGGATCTCAGCGGCGCGTGTACGCCACGACCTGTTTGTCGAACGCGCCGATGAGCATCACGATCCCCAGCACCGTGAAGATCGGCGGGATGAGCAGACTGAATACACCAATCACGATGCTCGACACGCGCCCCCAGCCGCGGCCCTCCAGCACGGCCCGGCGCGTGTAGTACACCCACAGGATCTGGACCATGGTCAGGACGAACGAGATCCACAGCGCCGCCTGAATCTGCGCGGGCGTCACCGTCAGGTCCGGAATGCCCATCTGCCGGACCATATCTGTGGTGGTCTCGGTCAGGGTGGGTCCGGCAAACGGCAGGAACAGCAGGGTGATCGCCGAGTAGATCAGGTTGATCATCAGCGGCACGGTCAGGAAGCCGATCCGGGGGGGGAGCGGTCCGCTCGGGGCGGCCGGGTTGGGGGTGGGCACCGTCATGCACGCAGCTTAGCGTGCCCACCCTCTTGCCTGCCTGAAGCGAAAAAAGAGGAAGCCCCACAGTGGGAGCTTCCTCTGGCGTCACCCCGGTGCGGGGCGAGGCGGGTTTACTTCTTCATCAGCTGCTGGGCGATGTTGTTGGGCAGCTGGGTGTAGTGGTCGAAGAACATGGAGTAGCTGGCGCGGCCCTGCGTCTTGGAACGCATGTCGGTCGCGTAGCCGAACATCTCGCTCAGGGGCACGAAGGCCTTCACGATCTGCGCGTTACCGCGGGCTTCCATGCCCTGGATCTGGCCACGGCGGCTGTTCAGGTCGCCGATGATGTCACCCATGTAGTCCTCGGGGGTGGTCACCTCGACGCGCATGACGGGTTCCAGGATGGCGGGGCTGCCCTTCTGGACGGCTTCTTTCAGACCCATCGAACCGGCGATCTTGAACGCCATTTCGCTGGAGTCGACTTCGTGGTAGCTGCCGTCGTAGATGGTGACTTTCAGGTCGACCACGGGGAAGCCCAGCATGGGGCCGCTCTGCATGGCTTCCTCGATACCCTTCTGGGCCGGCCCGATGTACTCCTTGGGCACGGTGCCGCCGACGACGGCGTTCTCGAAGATGAAGCCCGCGCCGGGTTCCAGGGGTTCCACGCGCAGTTTGACGTGACCGTACTGACCGCGACCACCGGACTGGCGGGCGAACTTGCTGTCCACCTCGACCTGCTTGGTGATGGTTTCACGGTAGGCCACCTGGGGCGCACCGACGTTCGCGTCGACCTTGTACTCGCGCTTCAGGCGGTCCACCAGGATTTCCAGGTGAAGTTCGCCCATCCCGGCGATGGTGGTCTGGCCGGATTCCTGGTCGGTTTCGACCTTGAAGGTGGGATCCTCTTCGGCGAGCTTCTGCAGGCCGATGCCCATCTTCTCCTGGTCGGCCTTGGTCTTGGGCTCGATGGCGAGCTTGATGACGGGCTCGGGCACGTCGATGCTCTCCAGCAGGACCTTGTCGTCGCCGTCGCCGATCAGGGTGTTGCCGGTGCCGGCGTCCTTCAGGCCGATCACGGCGCCGAGTTCCCCGGCCTTCAGTTCGGTGACTTCCTCGCGGCTGTTGGCGTGCATCTTCAGCAGGCGGCCGACGCGCTCGCGCTTCTCCTTGCTGGCGTTGTACACGTAGCTGCCGGACTGCAGGGTGCCCGAGTAGATGCGCACGAAGGTCAGGCGGCCCACGTAGGGGTCAGCCATGATCTTGAACGCCAGCGCGGCCAGCTTGCCTTCGGGATCGGCGGGGAACTCGATGGTGTCCTCACTGTCCTCGACCTTGCCCTTGATGGCGGGCACTTCCAGCGGGCTGGGCAGGTAGTCGATGACGGCGTCGAGGAGCAGCTGCACGCCCTTGTTCTTCAGGGCGCTGCCGCACAGCACGGGGAAGATGCGCTTCTCGATGGTGCCCTTGCGCAGGGCGGCCACGAGCTGCTCCACGCTGGGTTCCTCGCCTTCGAGGTACATCATCATCAGGTCTTCGTCGACTTCAGCGGCCGCTTCGATCAGCTGGGCGCGCATCTCGGCGACCTTGTCGAGGTACTCGGCCGGGATGTCGGTCTCCTCGATATCGGTGCCCAGGTCGTTGGTGTAGAAGTGGGCGCGCTGACGCACGATGTCGATGATGCCCTTGAACTCGTTCTCGGCACCCATGGGGTACTGGACGGGCGCGGCGACGGCACCGAGGCGCTCCTTGATGTCGTTCAGCACGAGCTCGAAGCTGGCGCCGGTCTTGTCCATCTTGTTGCTGAACGCGATGCGGGGCACGCCGTACCGGTCGGCCTGACGCCACACGGTTTCACTCTGGGGCTCCACGCCCTGGCTGCTGTCGAACACCGCGACGGCGCCGTCGAGCACGCGCATGGAACGCTCCACTTCGATCGTGAAGTCCACGTGACCGGGGGTGTCGATGATGTTCACGACGTATTCCTGGTCGGTGCCGCTGCGCTTCCACTTGGCAGTCGTGGCGGCCGCCGTGATCGTGATGCCGCGCTCGCGCTCCTGCTCCATCCAGTCCATGGTGGCGGCGCCGTCGTGCACTTCACCGATGTTGTGGGTCCGGCCGGTGTAGTACAGGATGCGTTCGGTGGTGGTGGTCTTACCGGCGTCGATGTGCGCGGCAATCCCGATGTTACGGAAGTGGGTGAGGTACTGCTGGGCTTTGGTGGTCATAAGACTCCCTATTGTGGCGGGTGACGTGTCTCGTCACCGTCAGATGCGCTGGGTTTCGCTTCACGCGACATGGACGGCAGGGCGAACCTACCGTCCGAGAATTCCTGTGCGGGTGCGTGGGGGTGTGCCGCTCGCTGCACTTCGCATCAACCGGGAAAGCGCCGCTTGCTGCTGCGTTCCGCGAGAGACACACCTGTTCCTGCTCGCTCCGCTCGGATCTCGGGGCCCAGGGGGCCCCTTGACCGGAATTACCAGCGGTAGTGCGCGTAGGCGCGGTTGGCTTCCGCCATGCGCTCCACGTCGTCTTTCTTCTTGATGGCGCCGCCACGGCCCTGGGCGGCGTCCATGATCTCGCCGGCCAGACGCTCGACGGCGGTGCGCTCGGGACGGCTGTCCACGGCGCTGATCAGCCAGCGCAGGGTCAGGCTCTGCTTGCGGCGCTCGCTGGGCTCGACGGGCACCTGGTAGGTGCTGCCGCCCACGCGGCGGCTGCGGACTTCCACGCGGGGTTTGACGTTGTCGTACGCCTGGCGGAAGATCTTCAGGGACTCCTGGCCGGTGCGCTCCTGCACGAGCTTCATGGCTCCGTAGAAGATGCGGCTGGCGAGGTTCTTCTTACCATCACGCATGATGCGGTTGATCAAAGCGCTCACCAGAACGTCCTGGTAGACCAGGTCGGGCTGGATGACGCGCACTTCAGCTTGGCGGCGACGTGCCATGGTTGACTCCCTTGAGGCTCAGGCCCCACACGCTGTGGGGTGAGCGCGCGCACTTCAGGCGCGAATATGCTGCTTCATTGGCATCACCCCTGTGGGGGATGGGTTCGGGCGTGCGCCGCGGTGCGGCGCGGCGGCCTTACTTCTTCTTCGCGCCCGCGGCAGCGCCGGCCTTGGGCTTCTTGGTGCCGTACTTGGAACGGCTCTTGTTGCGGTCCTTGACGCCCTGGGTGTCGAGGCTGCCGCGCACGATGTGATAACGCACACCGGGAAGGTCCTTCACACGGCCGCCACGGATCAGCACGACGCTGTGCTCCTGCAGGTTGTGGCCTTCACCCGGGATGTAGGCGGTCACTTCGAAGGCGCTGGACAGACGCACGCGGGCGATCTTACGAAGCGCGGAGTTCGGCTTCTTGGGGGTGGTGGTCTTGACGACCGTGCACACGCCGCGGCGGAAGGGGCTGCCCTTCAGGGCAGGAACCTTGCTCTTCTTCTGGATCGTCTTGCGACCCTTACGGAGCAGTTGCTGGGTAGTAGGCAGGGGAAATCACTCCTCATCTGGTTCGGCCGCAGCGCGCCGGGTGGCGGCGCGGGCCGGGGGGCGGGTGGCCACCCACGCGTACGGGGCGGCGCTGGGTTGACTCGTGCGGGCTTGGAGGTGATCACGCACCACACTGGGCTGCGCGCGCCGGTGGTGGCATGCCGAAAAACCCCCCTGGTGCAACCCGGTACCGGGGCAGTTTTCAACCTTGAAAGCATACGCCTTCCTCACAGGCAAGTGCAAGCGGGACGTGAAGCGCCGGGAGTAGCGCGCCGCCGGAAGGGCGTGCTATGCTCCCCGTCGCCCGTTCAGGCGATCATCAGGTGCGGAGAGGTGCCAGAGTGGTTGAATGGGTCGGTCTCGAAAACCGAAGTAGTCGCAAGGCTACCGTGGGTTCGAATCCCACCCTCTTCGCCAACCGAGAGCCCCCAGGTCAACGCCTGGGGGTCTTTCCTTTCCTCCGTTCATTGCGGGCGCAGACCGCGCCAGTGTTGCAGGAGCGCCGCCTCCCGCGCGGCGTGCAGGACCGCCCCGTGGGCCTCGCGCTGCGCGGCGGGCGTCAGGGGCAGGAACAGTGCGTCATACAGCGCCTGCCCGGCGCGGGCGAGGTTCACGAGTTCGTCCCGCCACGCCTGCGCGCCCGGCGGCTGCCAGCCCTGCGGGTCGGTCGGGTCGCTGAGAAGCGCGTGTGGGTCGGCGAGGCGCAGGGCGGTGAGTTCCAGCGCGTGCCGCAGCGCCATGACCCGCCCGGCCATTCCGGGGGCGGCGCGCAGGTCGTCCAGGGTCAGGGCGTGCGCGGCGCGCAGCAGGCCGTCGCCGGGCACGCTGAACAGGCCCGACAGGCCGTCCGGGCCGTACAGCACCTCACGCAGGGTTTCACGCAGCAGATCCGACATCTCCGCCCAGTACGCGCCCTGGCCGATGCGCGTTCCCAGCTCGCGCGCGTACGCTGCGGACATGCAGCGGGGAACAGCATGAGTGAGGCCGAGATCATCGCCCGGACGGACACGCCGCGCACCCGCGCGACCCTGGCGGGCGATCTGCGCCGCCTGCGGGTGCAGCCGGGCGACACGCTGATCGTGCACGCCAGCCTCAGCAGTCTTGGCTGGGTGGCGGGCGGCGCGGCAGCCGTCGTGCAGGCGCTTCAGGACGCGGTCGGGCCGCAGGGGACGCTGGTCGTGCCGACCTTCACGCTGAACCTGACCGACCCGGCCAGGTGGGGCCGGACGAGGGTGCCCGAGGCGTGGTGGCCGGTCATCCGCGCCGAGTTGCCCGCCTTCGATCCGGCGGTGACACCCAGCCGGGGCATGGGCCGCGTTGCGGAGACACTGCGGACGTGGCCGGGCGCGCGGCGCAGCGACCACCCGCACAGCTCGTTCGCCGCGTGGGGCCGCCACGCCGAGCACGTCACGGCGGATAACCCGCTCGCGTTCTCGCTGGGCGAGGGCTCACCCCTGGCCCGCGTGTATGACCTGGACGGCCGGGTGCTGCTGCTGGGCACCGACGTGAACACCAGCCTGCACCTCGCGGAGGTGCGGGCCGGGCAGCGGCCCACCGTGCCTTTCAGCGGCCCGGTCCTGGTCGGGGGCGAGCGGCACTGGCTGACCTTCGACGAGGCGGACTACCACGAGCAGGCCTTCCCACCCGTCAAGGCGGCGTTCGAGGCGACCGGCGCGGTGACCGTGGGCGTGGTGGGCTCCGCGACCGCGAAACTCATGTCCCAGCGCGCCCTGGTGGACTTCGCCACGCAGTACTGGCAAGACGGGATGACCGAAGAGTAGTAACCATCAGCCGTTGACATCCATCTACGTCAGGTGGCCGATGCGCTCTCCCCTGCCTGCCCCGTACCCTGGGGCCACAATGATCAAGAACTTCAAGTGAACCCACACGTTTGCCCGTGACCTGCGGCGGTAACATGACGTCAATGCAGGCATGGCCGCGCCCCCAGTTCCAGCGTGATAGCTGGGCGGGGCTGCTGACGGCCCGGCAGTGTGCCCTTCACCTCTCTCCCCTTTCCGGCCGCCTGCGCGGCGGGTGGGGCGCGTATTCAAGGAAGTGACCAGCTATCGATAAAGTGCATGGTAATACGTCGGGCCTCCGCCCGGCTCAGATGAAAGCCCTCGGGAACCTGTACCGCCGCCGGATCGAACCGGGCCGGGTGGGCTCGCCGGAACTCGCGCGCAACCTCGCGGAACTGTCGAATGACGTGCGGCGCGAGGTGGGCGTCCTGATCGACCGGCGGGGCCGCGTGATCTCGGTCAGCGTGGCGGACGCCAAGGGCACCGAATTCCCGGACCTGCGCATGGGCGAGAACCGCCTGTCGGGCTTCCACCTGCTGCACACCCACCCGCGCGGCGGGGCGCTCAGCAAGGGCGACCTCTCCACGCTGTTCCTGAAGCGCCTGGACGCCGTGTCCGCCATCGAGGTCCGGAACGAGGGCCAGGCGGGGCTGGTGCACACGGCGCACCTGACGCCGCCCGGCACGGTCGGGGAGGAGGAGGACTGGCGCATCTTGCCGCCCGTGCCCGCCTTCCAGATTGACGAGTTCGACCTGGGCGCGCAGGTGCAGGCGCTGGAGGAGGAGATTGCCCGCGCCGCCCGCACGCGCGTGGCGAAGAAGGACCACGAGCGCGCCATTCTGGTGCAGATCGACCAGGGTGAATTCGACGCCGAGGACCGCCTGGACGAGCTGGCCGAACTGGCCCGCACCGCCGGGGCGGAGGTCGTGCACCGCGAACTGGTGTTCCGCCGCAACCTGAAGCCCGGCACGCTGGTCGGCGCGGGGAAACTGGAGGAACTGACGAGCCGCGCGTACCACCTGGACGCGGACCTGCTGATCTTCGGGCAGGAACTCGGCGCGGCCCAGGCGCGTGAGATCGAGGCCGCCACGGGCCTGAAGATCATCGACCGGACGCAGCTGATCCTGGATATCTTCGCGCTGCACGCGCAGGGTGTGGAGTCGCGCCTGCAGGTGGAATTGGCGCAGCTGCGCTACATGAAGCCGCGCCTGCTGGGTGCCGGGGCGGCCCTGTCCCGCATCGGCGGCGGCGGGGGCAGCGCGGGGGGCGGCGCCATCGGCACGCGCGGGCCCGGGGAAACGAAGCTGGAGCTGGACCGCCGCCGCATCAACGACCGCCTGAGCTTCCTGGAGAAGCAGCTGGAGGGTGTCGCGCAGCGCCGCGAGGAACGCCGCAAGGGCCGCGAACGCAACGCCGTGCCCGTGATCTCCATCGTGGGGTACACGAACGCCGGGAAGAGCACGCTGCTGAACGCGTTCACGCACGCCGCCGAGGAACCCCGCCGGGTGCTGGCGGAGAACAAGCTGTTCGCCACGCTGCGCCCCACCAGCCGCCAGGGGTACCTGGAGGGCATCGGGCCGGTCGTGCTGACCGACACGGTGGGCTTCATCCGCGACCTGCCCAAGGACCTGACCCGCGCCTTCCGCAGCACGCTGGAGGAGATCGGGGACGCGGACGTGCTGCTGCATGTGGTGGACGCCGCCAGCCCCGGCGCGGACACCCGCCTGGACGCCGTGAACCGCATCCTGGAGGACCTGGGCTTCCGGGACATGCCGACCGTCGTGGCGCTGAACAAGGCCGACGCGGCCGACCCGGAGGCGCTGGACCGTGAGCTGGAATGCACGGGCGGCATTGCCGTCAGCGCCCTGAAAAACCGCGGGCTGGCCGAGCTGAAGGAGGCCCTGGCGGACGCCGTGTCGGGCGTGCAGCGCGCCGAACTGGCCCGGCAGGAGGAAGCTCGCGCGCTGGCCGCGCAGTACCGGTAACGGCCCTGCTCAGCAGGAGGGTGGGTGTCACGGGGCGCCCACCCTCTCCCCTTTTCTGTGGACGCGCTGTGCGGCGGCAGGCGGCACACTGCGCGCTGTGCACGCCCACCTGTCTGCCCTGCCTCTGCTGACCCTGCTGCTCGTGGTGCTCGGCTGGGCGCTGGGTGAGCTGATCGGCGAGCGGACGCTGCCCACCCTGCTGCTCGCGTACGCCCCGCCGCTGCTGTGGGTCCTGCTGTGCCTGCCCGCGCTGGCCTGGGCCGCGTGGCGTCGCTGGGGCCTGGGCATGGCGCTGGCCGCGCTGCTGCTGGCCGCGTGGGGCGCAGGTCTCCTGCACTGGCGGCCGCAGCAGTCGGGCACGCTGCGGGTGGTGACCTTCAACGTGCTGGGCGGCGCACGCACCTCCCCGGCCGGACTGGGTGCAGCCCTGCGCGCCCTGAACGCCGACGTGATCCTCCTGCAGGAAGCCCGCTTTCACGCCCCCACCTTTGAGGGGGAGCTGCGGGCCGCCCTGCCCGGCTACCGCGCCGTGCGGGCGCAGGAGGTCCTGACCCTCACCCGGCTGCCCCTGCTGGGCACCGACGCGCGGCCCCTGCCCGGCCTGAACCGCGCCGCGCTGGTGACCCACCTGCGCTGGGACGGCCGCCCGCTGACGGTCATGAACGCCCACCCGGGAGCCACGCAGGTCAGTGCCGCCCTGCGCGACCCGGCCCGGCTGCGCCGCTCCCGCGACCTGCGCGCCGCACAGCTGGACGTGCTGATCACCCTGGCGCGCCGCACCCCCGGCCCCCTGATCCTGGGCGGCGACCTGAACACCCCGCCGCGCGGACCGGCGTACCGGGCGCTGCGGCAGGCGGTCGGCCCCGACACCTTCCAGCGTGCCGGGCGCGGCCCCGGCTGGACGTACCCCGGCCTGCGCCTGCGGATCGACCACCAGTTCAGCCGTGACCTGCGGCCCTCCCGCGCCCGCGTGCTCCCGTGGACGCTCAGTGACC
This sequence comes from Deinococcus soli (ex Cha et al. 2016), assembly GCF_001007995.1. NCBI lineage: Bacteria > Thermotogati > Deinococcota > Deinococci > Deinococcales > Deinococcaceae > Deinococcus > Deinococcus soli (ex Cha et al. 2016). The sequence continues at coordinate 1,167,452 of NZ_CP011389.1, forward strand.
ACCGGCCGCTGCTGGTCGAGTACCGACCCTGAAGCCCGCTTCATGCACCTCGGTGGTTGATCGCACCCTTGCGCGGCAGACTGACGGTCATTCCCACTCAGGAGGTGCCCCGATGACTGGACCGTACGACCGTCCGCCCGCCCCCGCATCCGAACCCACCGACATGCCCACCCCGATGCCCGAGCAGATGCCCGGCACGGGTGACAGCGGTCCCGTGATGGACCCCCCGGTGAACCCGGACACCCCCGGGATGCCCGAACCGCACCCCACGCCCAACCCGGACACGCCCGGCATGCCGGAACCGATGCCCGCCATGTAGAGCGGGTCAATGGTCTGAGGGTCGAAGCGTCTGAGACTTAATCTCTCTGACCGCTTCGACCCTCGACCTTTTGACCCTCTAGAGGGTGTGTCCGTACTCCTTGAGCCATGCCCGGTGGGTCTGCCACCCGGGCATGAGGCGGGTCACGTGCGCCCAGTAGCGCGCGGAGTGGTTCAGTTCGAGGAGGTGCGCGGCCTCGTGCAGCGCGACGTAGTGCAGGACCTCGGTGGGCGCGCGGGTCAGTTTCCAGTGCAGGCGGATACTCCCGTCGGCGGAGCAGCTGCCCCAGCGGGTGCGGGTGTCGCTGACGTGCACGGCACGCAGGCGGTCAGCCGCGCCGAGTTTTGCGGCGTAGTCCTCCACCAGCGCCCGATACGGGACGGCGCAGGCCCGGCAGGTCCAGGCGGCCAGGGCGACCTCGGCATTCTGCGCGGGCAGGTGCAGGGTGTCCCCGTCACGGTCCGGACGGGTGCGGGCCGCGTCCAGGTGCAGGGTCAGGTCCTGTCCCAGGAACGGGACGCGCTGCCCGGTCTGCGGGGCGGGGCGCTGCGGCGGCCGGGCGGCGTACCCGGCGAGGTGCCCGGCGACCCAGTCGCGGCGGGCATCCAGAATGTCGCGCAGCTGGGACAGCGGCACGCGGGTCGGCGCGAACAGCGTCACAGCGCCCGGCGTGACCTGTACCGCCACCGTGCGCCGCCGCGCGCTGCGCCGGATCTGTACGGGCACGCCCGCGACCTCCCAACCCGTCATGGGGATAGGAAAGCGCATGCTGTGCCCGGGCGTAGTGAGCGCCGTCACGCAGCAGGGGCGGGGCGCGTCGGGTCTCCCCACCCCGCCCCGCCTCCCACTGGCCTTACAGCTGGTTGTAGTTCACGTTGAAGGTGTCGCAGCTGTTGGGGTTCCCGCTCCTGAAGCCGGTCATGAACCACCGGACGCGCTGCGCGGCGCTGCCGTGCGTGAAGGAATCCGGGGCGACGTAGCCCTGCCCCTGCCGCTGGAGATTGTCGTCCCCGATGGCCTCGGCGGTCGCGACGGCTTCCTGCACGTCCGCCTGGGTGATCTTGGCGTCCTGCTGGGTCTTGTTGCCCCACACCCCGGCGAAGCAGTCGGCCTGGAGTTCCAGGCGCACGCTGTAGCTGTTCGCCTCTGCCTCGGTGCGGGCACTGCGCTGACGGCGGTTCACCTGATCGGCAATCCCGAGTTCGTTCTGGATGTGGTGACCGACCTCATGGGCAATCACGTATGCGTACGCGAAGTCGCCGCCACCACCGAGCTGCCGGTCCATCTGCGTGAAGAAGCTGGTGTCGAGGTAGATCTTCTGATCGGTGGGGCAGTAGAACGGGCCGACGGCACTATCGGCCTGACCGCAGCCTGACTGAGTGCCACGCGTGTAAAGCACGAGGCGTGGTTCCTTGTACGTCCGACCGGCCTGCCTGAAGATGCTGCCCCAGACCTGATCGGTGCTGCCCAGTACCCTATCGACGAACTGATATGCCTCGTCGTTCTGGGTGGTCTGTGTGGACTGACTCTGCTGGGTGGGCTGACTACTATTGCCACCACCGAGAATCGCTCCGGGGTCTATGCCGAAGAACATGGCGATCAGCGCAATGATCAGGCCGCCCACACCACCCACCGCGATGCCCCCGCCGGGCAGTCCACCGGCTCCACGACGATCCTCAACGTTCCCACTGCCGGGAAGATTCTTCCAGTCCATACCCTGCCCCTTTGACGCTGCTTGAATTCAGAGGAGGTGGCGGGGTGTGCGCCCGCGAGTGCCGTCCGCTGTCGAGGCCCTCATTGTAGGAAGGGCCGTGTGCTGGACGTCTGATCTGACCTTTAGGCTTTGCACTGGAGATGTTCAGGCTTCAGGAGAGGCGCCTGAAGTACGTCTGGGCGCGTGGGGTGGGTCGCAGGAGGTGCACGGCGGGTTCGACCCTGGCAGCGGTGCGGCACATGTTCTTCCGGGTACAGGGGCCGCACGTGCTCCGCAGCACTGTAAGCTCACTCGATTCAGAGGGATTGAGGGAGCCGCCCAGACCCTCTGGAGACTGCTCTCCAGCCGACGCGGACTGCTACCAGAACCACAGGCAGCGGGCTTCCTGATGGAGCGGAAGCCAGCTGCTCTTCCCTACAGCAGAATTCAGGGGTATGGAGGGAATCCCCCGATCCCTCTGATCCGAGCGGATTGAGGCGCCGACATGACAGTGGTGGGAGGCAGAGCCCTGGGGCGTGCTGTTGGTCCCTCAAGGCAGCTGAACATCCCTGGAGACGCCGCTCCCCCGCAGGTCTGCCCGGTCCGGAGGTGTGGAGAACACTCCGGCGGGCGGTGCGGTCAGCGGTCTTCGAGGGCCAGTTCCACCAGCCGGGTGACCAGCGCGCTGTAGTTCAGGCCTGCCGCCTCAAACAGCTTGGGGTACATGCTGGTCGTCGTGAAGCCCGGCATGGTGTTCACCTCGTTCAGGAGCAGCTCGCCGGTCTCCTCGACGTAGAAGAAGTCCACGCGGGCCAGTCCTGCACAGTCCAGTGCGCGGAAGGCGCGCAACGCGAGGGTGCGGATCTGCTCGGCGACCTCTGCGCTCAGCGGCGCGGGGATGTGCATGCTGGCGCGGCCCTCGGTGTACTTTGTCTCGTAGTCGTAGAAGTCGGCGTCGAAACGCAGCTCGCCGACCGGGCTGGCGATCGGCGCGTCGTTGCCCAAGATGCCGACCTCGACCTCGCGGGGCTTGTGGGCGGTCATGGCCTCCAGGATCACGCGGCGGTCCAGGCTGAACGCCAGGGTCATCGCGCCGTCCAGATCCTCTGGGCGGGCGACCTTGCTGATGCCCACGCTGGAGCCCAGGTTCGCGGGTTTCACGAACAGCGGGTAGCCCAGCGCGGCGGCGCGCTCACGCACCGTGTCAGGCTGGGTCTGCCACTCACGGCGCACGGCCAGTGCCCACGCGACCTGCGGGATGCCCGCCGAGGCGAGCACCTGCTTGGTCATGACCTTGTCCATGCTGACCGCCGAGCCCAGCACGCCGCTGCCCACGAAGGGAATCCCGGCCAGGGTCAGGAGGCCCTGCACGGTGCCGTCCTCGCCCATCGGGCCGTGCAGCAGCGGGAACACGGCGTCGTAGCCCTCGGCACTCGCGGCGCGGTGCAGCACGAGGTCACCGCCGGTCGGGGCCTCGCCGGATTCCAGGGCGCGCTGCGTCTCGGTGGGGGGCAGCCAGCGGCCCTGCTTGCTGATGACCACGGGCGTCACGTCGAACTGATCGCGGGGCAGGGCGCTGAGGACACTCCGGGCACTCATGAGGCTGACCTCGTGTTCACCGGACTGGCCGCCGGCCAGCAGCAGGATGCGCTTCTTCACGCGGCGCAGTATGCCACGCGCGCCGCCCTACACACGATGCTCAAGAGCCACCACATGAGCCTCAAGCTCACCAGACGCCGCGTCCAGCACCGCCGAACATGCATAAATATAGACAGATGCGTTTTCTCAGCACAGCCACGAAGTATCTCTGATGCCCGGCGCGGACAACCGGACGAACGTCACACCAACGCTGCAGACGCTGCGCTATGATGCCGCCGATCAACCCACAGACTGTCCACCCGAGCCGCCCAGACGGGCGACCTCGCGCAGACCGTCAAAGCACCCATCTGGAGGATCAATGAAAAAAGTTGCTGCTCTCGCCACCCTGCTGGCCCTCACCAGCGCCCTCGCGGCCTCCCCCAAGGACACCCTGGTCTACCAGTCCTCCTCCGACATCCCCACCATGGACCCCGGCGTCACCTACGACACGGCCTCCGGCGGCGTCGTTGAAAACATCTACGAGACCCTCGTCACCTACAGCGGCGCCAGCCTCAGCAAGCTCGAGCCCCTGCTGGCCACCAAGTGGACCATCAGCAACGGCGGCAAGACCTACACCTTCGACCTGCGTAAGGGCGTGAAGTTCCACAGCGGCAACGCCTTCAGCTGCGCCGACGCCGAGTACACCTTCGAGCGTAACCTGGTCACCAACAGCGCCGAGTCCGGCAACTGGTTCCTTGCCGAGAGCCTCCTGGGAACCGGCGCCAACGCCGCCGACGACAAGACCATCACCTGGGCCCGCATCGACAAGGCCGTCGAGTGCAACAACGCCGGACAGCTGATCTTCAACCTGCCCGCCGTGGACCCCGCCTTCCTGGCCAAACTGGCCTTCGCTGGCCAGAGCGTCGTGGACAGCAAGTACGCCGCCGGCCTGGGCGAGTGGAACGGCAAGGAAGCCACCTGGAAGGACTGGGTCGGCAAGGACCTGACCAACAGTAAGCTGAGCCAGGCTCCCAGCGGCACCGGCGCGTACAAGCTCGTCCGCAAGGACTCCAACACCCTGCTGGCCACCGCCTTCGACGGCTACTGGGGCAAGAAGCCCGCGATCAAGAACATCGTGATCCAGAAGGTCAGCGAACTCGCCGCCCGCCAGCAGGCCTTCCTGCGCGGTGACGCCGACCTGATCGACGGTGGTGGCCGCGCGGTCGACGAGACCCAGGTCAAGGGCAAGGCCGGCGTCACCTGGGTCGACAACCTGGACAACACCGTCGCCACGGCGTTCTTCATGAACCAGAACATCAAGAACCCCGCGCTGCTGGGCAGCGGCAAGCTGGACGGCAAGGGTATCCCCGCGACCTTCTTCAAGGACGCCAACGTGCGCCGCGCCTTCAGCTACGCCTTCGACTACCAGAAGTACATCACCGACGTGCAGAAGGGTAAGGGCAAGCAGCGCACCATGCTGCTCCCCGAGATCTTCGGCGGCTACGACGCCAAGGTCAGCAAGTACACCTACGACAAGGCCAAGGCCGAGTCCTTCTTCAAGCGCGCCTACGGCGGCCAGCTGTGGAAGAACGGCTTCGTCCTGACCGCCAACTACCGCCAGGGCAGCGAGCCCTCGCAGAAGGCCATGGAAATCCTGAAGGCCAACCTCGAAGCGCTGAACCCCAAGTTCCGCGTGAACATCCAGGCCAAGCAGTGGAGCGAGATGCTCAAGGACTCCAAGGACGGCAAGGAAGCCATGACCATCATGGGCTGGGCGCCTGACTACGCCGACCCGGACAACTTCATGTACACCTTCTACAGCAGCAACGGGTACTACAACCCCCGCCTGAACTGGAAGGACAGCCAGATCGACAAGTGGCTCGAGCAGGCCCGCAGCACGGTGAACACCACCGAGCGTAACCGCCTGTACAGCCTGGTCGGCAAGAAGGCCTTCGAGCAGGCCCCGTACATCCTGATGCCCGCCGGCATCAACTACATCTTCATGCGCGACAACCTGGTCGGCGTGAGCGCCAGCAACTACAACCCCATGATCTCCTTCGCGGCCACCGGCACGTTCTGGAAGGAACTCAGCAAGAAGTAACCCTTCTCTGAGCTGACGGCACAGGGCAGCCCCCCATACCGGGGCTGCCCTGACTGTTGTGGTAGCCGCATCAGGGCCCGCGCGGTTCACACGCCGTCACCGCAGATCACAGACGAGGCAGGTCCACAAGGAAAACTGACGTTCCAGCCGTCAGAATCGGTTCTCCATACCGGGACGCCAGGACCGTCACCTTTGCGTTGTCCGGCCCTTTTGAACTAGTCTAGAGAGCGGACTACAGCTCAGGCGTCACCTTCCAAACCAACGTTCGTTCTTCATCCCTTCGCTCCGACTGCCGGAGCCCAGCGCGGCTCCACACGCGGAAAGTCACCCACCCCGAGGCTCTCATGCTCAATTTCATCGTGAAGCGACTCATCCAGATTCCTGTGGTGATGCTCGTGCTCTCCCTGATGATCGTCGGCCTGACCCAGCTGCTCACCCCCGAGCAGCGCGCTGCGCCGTACATCCGCAGCGAACAGCAGGCCGCCCGCCTGGAACAGATCATCGAACAGCGCGGCCTGCGCGACCCCTTCCCCGTCCAGTACAGCCGCTGGCTGGGCAGCACCCTCCAGGGTGACCTGGGGTACTCCAAGGCCAGCAACCAGGACGTGATCGTCACGATCAAGGAGCGGCTGCCCCGCACGGTCGAACTGACCATCCTGACCGCCATCCCGATCCTGCTGATCAGCGTGTGGCTGGGCACCCTGAGCGCCCTGCACAAGGACAAGTTCATCGACCAGCTGCTGCGCGTGTTCGTGGTCCTCGGGTACTCGCTGCCCAGCTTCGTGGTGGGCATCCTGCTGCTCGCCGTGTTCTACGCCTACCTGGGCTGGCTGCCCGGCTCGGGCCAGCTGAACGTCGTGAACACCTTTGCGCTGGGCGACATCAGGACCTACACCGGCCTGCTGACCGTCGACGCCGCCCTGAACGGCCGCTGGGACATCGCCTGGGACGCCCTGCAGCACATGATCCTCCCGGCCCTGACCCTGGTGATCGTCCTGAGCGCCAACATCATCAAGGTCATGCGCAACAACATGCTCGAGGCGCTGACCAGCGACTACGTCCGCACGGCGCGCGCCAAGGGCCTGTCCGCCAGCGTCGTGAACCGCAAGCACGCCCGCCGCAACGCCCTGCTGAGCATCGTCACGCTGGGCGGCTTCCTGATCATCGGTCTGCTGGGCGGCTCGCTGATCACCGAGACGATCTTCGCGTTCCCCGGCATCGGCCAGTGGGTCGTGCAGGCCGCCGTGGGCGTCGACCTGGCCGCCGTGCTGGGCTTCGCCATGCTGACCGCCGTGATCGTGGTTGTCGTGAGCACCATCGTCGACATCCTGTACGGCGTGATCGACCCGCGCGTGAGGTTCGACTGATGCCCCGCCCCACCCTGACCCGGAGGACCGCATGACCGTCGCCGCCCCCACCAAACCCCAGGAACGCAGCCGCTTCCAGGAGTTCTGGACCAGCCCTGCCACCCGCAAGCTGCGCCGCAACCCGCTGGCGATCACGGGCCTGATCATCACCATCCTGTTCGGCCTGATCGCGCTGTTCGCGCCGCTGATCGCCAAACCCAGCGGCAACTGCCTGCGCGACCTGAACATCACCAGCGCGAACGAGGTCTACAACCCCGCTGGAGGGGCCTTCTGGCGCGCCGTGTTCACGCCGCCCGAGAGCTGCTACCGCACCGAACGCCTGAGCTTCGCGCAGGAACCCAGCGCGCCCAGCGCCGCCGCGCCCTTCGGCACCGTGAACGGCTACAACATCTACTACGGCCTGATCTGGGGTACCCGCACCGCGCTGAAGATGGCGTTCATCATCGTGGCGATCACCCTGGCGCTCGGCGTGGTCATCGGCGCGATCAGCGGCTACTACGGCGGCTGGATCGACAACCTGATCCAGCGGTTCATCGACGTGCTGTTCTCGCTGCCGCCCCTGATCCTGACAGTCGTGATCCTGACCATCCTGCGCGCCCGCTTCCAGAGCGGCGGCGGGGACTACGACCCGACCCTGCCGATCATCGTGGCATTCTGCGTGACCGGCTGGGCTGGGTACGCCCGTCTGATCCGCGGTGAGGTGCTCCGCACCCGCCAGCTGGAGTACGTGGACGCCGCCCGCAGCCTGGGCGCGCGCGACCCTCGCCTGATCCTGAAGCACGTGGTCCCCAACAGCATCGCCGCGGTGTTCACCATCGCCGTGCTGGACCTCGCGACCGTGCCGCTGACCGTCGCGGGCCTGTCCTTCCTGGGCCTGGGTTTCGAGTCCGGTTTCGCCGAGTGGGGTCAGATGATCGACTTCGCCCGCGCGTGGCTGAAACCCGAGTACTGGTACGTGCTTGTGTACCCGGCGACGTTCATCGTGCTGTTCAGCCTCGCCTTCAACCTGTTCGGTGACGGCCTGCGCGACGCGCTGGACCCCAAGTCCCGCTGACGCGGCCAGAACCCGGCACGAGGAACCCCCCGCTCCTGTCTGCGGGGGGTTCTTCATGCTGTGCAGCCGGGTCAGCGGGGACGGGTCAGGACGAACAGGATCAGCGCAAACGTCCACAGCAGCGCCGCGAACAATGGCGCGGCCAGGAACGCGCAGCCCACCAGAAACGCGAGCCCCGGTGCCGTGGCGGCCTGCATCGCCCCGGCCAGGGCGCGCTGCGGGACGGGCAACGTCTCGTCGCGGGCAGTGCGGCGCGCGAGGTGCCACGCCACGCCCGCCAGCAGGATGACCAGCAGCAGCACGCCGCCCTGCGTCGCCAGCCCCTCGACCCGCAGGGGCCGCAGCAGGGCCAGCAGCGCCCCCAGCGGCAGACCCGGGGCGGCCAGGGTCAGGAACGCGAGTAGGTGGGCGCGCCGCGCGGCGCGCAGGTGCCCGGCGGCGTCCCCGCCTCGCAGGTCGCGGGTCAGGGCGTCAAGCATGCGCGGTGATGAGCGTGACGGTCGCGGGCTGCCCGGCCACCTGTACCTCCGCGCCGTCCGGGAGTTCCTTGCGCAGACGGGCCACACTGCCGCTCCCCGCGTGCAGTCCGGCCTGACCGACGACCTTCCCGTCCGCCGTGATCTCCGCACCCGCCTCCCAGGGCCCCGCGCCAGTCAGTCGCACGAGGTGGTAGCGGGCGTTCCCGCGTGCCTCCAGGCGGGCCATGATCTCCTGCCCCACGTAACAGCCCTTGCGGTAGCTGATGGCCGGCAGGGGCCCGGTCAGGTCCAGGCCGACCTCCTGCGGGAGGGTGCCGCTCAGGGCGTCCCGCGTGATGTCCGGGATGCCCGCCTGCACGCGCGCGGCGTCCAGTGCGGCCAGGGGCGTCTCGGTGCCGGGCAGGGCAGCCAGCACCGCCTCCTCGTGCCGGGCGAGGTAGTGCAGGTCCATGCCCGCCGCGCCCGTGCGGTTGACGCGGCCCGCCAGGACAGTGCTCCCGGCCAGTTCGAAGGTCTGCGCCTCCCCGCCGTCCGCCTGCCAGCCGGGCAGGGCCGAGCCGGGCCAGACGTGCACGGTCCGCAGCTCGTCGGTGACGTCCTGCACCTCCACCTGATCGAAGATGATGTACCGCCGCAGCCGCGCGGCCAGCGCCCCGGCCTGATTGGCGTCCAGGTGCAGGTACACGTCCTGCTCGCGGCGGTACGCGCGGGCGAACTGCTCGATCTGCCCCCGCACGTTCAGGAACGCGCAGGGCACCAGCCCCGGCGTGGGCGCCGCGCGGAGGTTGTTCGTCATCTGACCGTGCACGAAATCCACGCGGTCCGCGCCGGTCACGCGCAGGCTGCTGGAGGGAATCCGGGTCCACATGCCGCCCAGGGTACGGGATGCGGCGCGCGGCATGTGGAACGCGGATCGCAAGGCACCCCCCGCACCCGTCATCACTCACCCACGCAGCCTGTACTGGCCCGTCGCGGGCGCTGTTCGGGCGGGAACACGAGCAGGCGATGACCCCTGGTGTGAAGCCTGGGGTCATCTCCGCTGCTGCGGTCAGTCGCTGGCGAGGGCCAGTTCGCGCTGCCGGGCCTGCCGGGTCAGGTGCCAGCGGCTGAGGTCGGCGGCGGCGTCGCGGACGATGGCGTTCGCGTGCGGCAGCGCGGCGCGGCGGCTCTGCATGTTGCGCGCCACGATGCCGGTCAGGTCGTCGAGGTTGTGCAGGTGCGCGCCGGGCACCCCGGCGATGTCGGGGTTCAGGATGCGCGGCACGCTGATGTCGATGAGGAACATCGGGCGGCCCGGCCGCTGGCGCAGCGCGGCGTTCACGCCCCCGGCACCCAGGACGTAGTGGGGCGCGCCGCTGGAGGCGATCAGGACGTCGGCCTCGGGCAGGACCTCCTCGAGGTAGTCGGCGGCGCAGGGGCGTCCCCCGAGTTTCTCGGCGAGCTGCCGGGCGCGTTCCACGGTGCGGTTCACGACGATGACGTCCTCGACCCCGGCGGCGCGCAGGTGCGTGAGAGTCAGTTCGGCGGTCTCGCCCGCACCGATGATCAGGGCGGTGCGGCCCGCGAGGCTGCCCAGGGCCGCCTGCGCGAGTTCCACGGCGGCGCTGGAGACACTGACGATCTTGTCGCTCATGCCGGTCTCGAAGCGCACGCGTTTCCCGGCGGCCAGGGCGCCCTGCGCGACCTTGTTCAGGGTGGTGCCGGTCAGGCCGCGTTCGCGGGCGTCCATCCAGGCGCGTTTGACCTGCCCCTGGATCTGCGTCTCGCCGATGACGAGGCTGTCGAGGCCAGCGGCGACGCGGTACAGGTGCGTGACGGCGGCCTCGCCGGTGTGGACGTACAGGTGCTCGCCGAGGTCCTGCGCCCAGGCGCCCTCGAAGGCGGCGCGGGGGTCGCCGCTGACGCCCGCCATGTACACCTCGGTGCGGTTGCAGGTGGCGAGCAGCATGACCTCCTGCGCGTAGCCGCACAGGTGCGAGAGCAGGGTGCCCTCATGCCCGGCTCGCACGGCGGCGCGTTCGCGGACCTCGACCGGGGCGGTCTGGTGGTTCAGGCCGACGACCACGAAATCCAGCGCCTGCGGGGCGTGCGTGCCCGTGCGGGTGAGCAGGGCGTGCGCGGTGGGGCAGGCGAGCGTCACGCGAGCCCCACGGATTGGCGGATGTCGCGGCGCAGGGCGTCCAGCGTGGCGGCCCGCACGGTTTCAGGCTGGGTCAGGGCGATCTCGCGGCGGGCGGCCCAGCCGTCCAGGGTGGCCTCGTCGGGCAGCAGGGACGCGACGCGTTCGGCAATTGCCTGGGCCAGCAGGGGCAGCTCCCGGCCGCTGGTGACGGCCACCTGCACGCCCGCGCGACGGGCCTGCGCGGGGAAACGCCAGTTGCCGCGCGGGGCGTCCCCGGCGTCGTTCACCAGGGAACCCTGCGCGCGCGCGTCGCGCACCACGGCGTCGTTCACGTCGGCGGAGCTCGTGGCGGCGACGACCAGCGCCGCGCCGCTCAGGTCGCCCCGCCGGTAGTGACGGGTCAGGGCTGTCACGGGCAGCGCCGCGAAGTCCGGGTGCTGCTCGGGCGCGACGACCTGCACCTGCGCCCCGGCGTCCAGCAGGGTGCGGGTGCGGCGCAGCGCGACCTCTCCCCCGCCGACCACGACGACGCGCACGCCGCGAAGATCAAGGAAGGCTGGGAGGAAACTCACGTGGCGCAGCATAGCGTGCCGGGCGCGGGGCAGCCGTCCCCGACCGATCGGTAAGAAAGACGACTGGGACGCGATTGCACCCCAGATTCGTCACTGCGCGCGGAACGCGGGGGACGCGGTGCGCGGACGGCGGGGTCGGCCCCGTCATCCATCCCCTATTGCCCATCCCCCGCCCGCAGGGCGGCCTCGGCCGCGTCGGCCAGGGCGTCCAGCGTCGGCACGGCCGCCACCGTCACGCGCGTGAAGCCCGCCTCGCGCGCCGCCTCGGCCGTCTGCTCGCCCATCGCCGCCACGCGGAAGTCCGTCCCGGCCAGGGCCGCGAGGTGCCGCGCGGCGCTGCCGGACGCCAGGGTCACCACGGCCGCGCCGCGCAGGCGGTCCATGCTCAGGTCGTCGGGCCGGGCGGGTTCGGTGCGGTACAGTTCTGCCCGCCCGTACGGCAGGCCGCGCGCGGCCAGGGCGCGTTCCAGGTGATCCTCGGCCAGCTGCGAGGTGAGGTGCAGCAGCGTCCCGCCGTCCGGCGTGGCGGGAATCTGCGCGCCCAGGTGCCGCGCGCCCGCCACGCTGGGCACGAAGTCCGCGCGCAGGCCACGCTCCGCGAGGGACCGGGCCGTGCTGGGGCCCACCGCCGCCAGCCGCGTGCCCGCGAGGTGCCGGGCGTCCAGGCCCAGCGCGTCCAGGTGCTCGAACAGCGCCGCGACCGCCTGGTTGCTGGTCAGCAGCAGCCACGCCACGCCGCTCAGGTCGCGCAGGCGGGCGTGCAGCGCCTCCGGCTGCGAGGTCGGCGCGAAGCGGATCAGCGGGACCTCCAGCACGCTCGCGCCCCGCGCGCGCAGCCGCTCGGACAGGTCGCTGGCGCCCACGCGGGTGCGGGTCACGGCGACCGTCTGCCCCGCCAGCGGCCCGCGCGCCCCCTGCGCCGCCTGGAACCAGCGCAGCGGGTCGTGCAGGCGCACCACCTCCCCCACCACGGTCACGGCCGGGGCCTCCAGACCCGCCTCGCGGACCCGGTCCGCGATGGTCGCCAGGGTGCCGGTCACGCTGCGCTGCTGTGGGGTGGTGCCCCACTGGATGGTCGCGGCGGGCGTTTCCGGGGCGCGGCCCGCGTCAATCAATTCAGTGGCGATGCCCTCCAGGTTCCTCACGCCCATCAGCAGCACCAGCGTGTCCACGCCCGACAGCCGCCCGTAGTGCGCGCTGCCGCCCCGCGTGTTCCCGGTCAGGACCGCGAACGACTGCGCCAGATCGCGGTGCGTGACGGGAATGCCGGCGTAGGCCGGCACGGCCAGGGCGCTGCTCACGCCGGGTACGACCTCGAAGGGAATCCCGGCCTGCACGCACGCCTCGGCCTCCTCGCCGCCGCGGCCGAACACGAACACGTCCCCGCCCTTCAGGCGCACCACGCGCCGCCCACACCCCTCCAGGGCCTTGCGCACCAGCAGGTCGTTGATCTGCTCCTGCCGGATGTACTCGGAGAAGCCCTTCTTGCCCACGTAGATCGTCTCGGCCTGCGGGGCGAAGCGCAGCAGGTCCGGGTTGGCGAGGTAGTCGAACAGCACCACCTCGGCCTGCTCCAGCGCCTCACGTCCCCGCAGGGTCAGCAGGCCCGCGTCGCCGGGCCCAGCGCCGACCAGGGACACGAACGCATGGGAGGAGGCAGGCGCAGTCATGCGCCCCAGGGTAACGGCCCCCGGCACGCGGGAGAGCCGACCCGTTTAATCCACCTCTATGCAGCGTCCCGGTCAGTCGGCGGCGGTCGCGTGCACGTCACCCAGGTCCAGGTGATGCGCAGACGTGTCGTGCAGCCCCGCGAAGCGCAGGTGCCGCTGGCAGATGAACCACATCTCGTCCCGGTCGTTCGGGAGGATGAAGTACGCGTCCGACGACTCGGACGGGTTATACACCCCCAGCACGCGGTAGGCGCGGCCCTCGCTGAAGCCGCTGGACAGGGGCCGGGGCATTGGTGCGCGCGGCCCATCGAGTTCCACGATGCGGACGAACAGGTGAGGGTGGAAGGCGATCATGACCCATCGTTCACCCACGCAGCATCCGGCAACGGGGCGATGCGTCACAAGGTCAAGGCTGGCCTAAGGCCGTCCCCTCGCTGCCCCCCGCAGCCGCTAGGCTGGTCCTCATGAATGATTTCATCCGGCAGCTTGCGCGGGCCGAGGCCGCCGCCCACGGGCGGGGCGGCACGCGCGCCGAATTTGGCCCGCTGGTCGCCGCGCACCACGGTCCGGGCCTGCCGCTGAACAGCGCGTGGCACGACGGGAGTGCGTCCCTCACGGAAGCGGACCTGCTGGACTTCGAGGCGTTCAGTGCCGCGCACGACATGCCCGCCACGCTGCACCTGCTGTCCCCCGCCGTGAACGAGGTCCTGCCGCCCCTGACCGCGCGCGGCTACGCCCTGACGTACGTGCTGCACGCCTACACCCACGACCTGCGCGACCTCCCCCCGGCTCCCACTCTGGACGTGCGCCGCAGCGACGATCCGGACGACTGGGCGGCCCTCTCCGCGCAGGGCTTCGGCCCCGGCAGCGAGGCGGTCATGCGGGTCGTGGCGCACCTGCCCGGCACGGGGCTGTACCAGGCCCACGTGGACGGACAGCCAGCCGGAACCGCCGCGCTGGGCCTGACAGCAGGCGTCGCGGCGCTGTTCGGCACGTCCACCGTGCCAGACCGCCGGGGCCTGGGTGTGCAGACCGCGCTGCTCGCCGCGCGCCTGCACGCCGCCCACACGCAGGGCGCGGCGCTCGCCAGCGTGTTCGCCACGCCCGGCAGCGCCAGCGAACGCAACATCCGCCGCGCCGGGTTCCGACTGACCACCCTGCGCCTGACCTTCACCCGGACCGGTTAGAGCACGCCCATGCACACGCGCAGGTGCGCCAGCGCCGCGCGGTCCACCGGCCCCAGCCCGTGGGGCAGGGCGTCCAGTGGCCAGAAGCGAAGTTCGGTGCCCTCCAGCCCGTCCGCGTGGGGCACCCCCACCCAGCGGCGCACCACGTACGCGGCGGACACCTGATAGAACTCGTCGCCGTTCGGCAGGCGCACGAAGGTGTCCGGCCCGCTGACCACCGTGAACAGGAGGGAGTCCAGGACGGTCAGGCCGGTCTCTTCATGCACCTCGCGGCGCAGCGTGTCCTCCAGGGACTCGCCGGGTTCGCACAGCCCGCCCGGTGTGCCCCAGCCGCCGGTGTCGCTGCGCCGTTGCAGCAGGACCTCCTCGCCGCGCAGCAGCAGCGCGCACGCGCCGGACAGGATCAGCGGCATCGGGCCGGTGCGGGCGCGCAGGTCGCGGATGTATGTCACGCGGTCCATGCCAGGGCGGCGCGGCCCAGGCGGGTCAGCGGGAGGTGCGGGAGGTCGGCTCGCGGGAAGAAGCGCAGGTCGGCGAGTTCATGCCCGTCGGGCTGCGGGGTGCCGTGCCAGCCGGTCACGCGGTACGCGGCGGTATACGCGAAGAACTGGTCGCCGTTCGGAGCCTCGCTGAGCCCGGCCGGGGCGAGCAGGTCGATCAGGTGCGCGCCCTTGACGGTCAGGCGGCTCTCCTCGTGGACCTCGCGGCGCAGGGTGGTATCCGGTGATTCGCCCAGTTCGCTGAGGCCCGCGATGAGGCCCCAGCGGTCGGCGTTCACGCGCCGCGCGAGCAGCAGGTGCCCGTGCAGGTCGGTGATCAGCGCGGCGACGCCGATCAGGTTGACGGGGCGCGGACCGATCAGCGCGCGGAGGTCACGGACATAGCCTTCTCTGCTCATATGAGCATGTTACACAACGTACTTCTAGTGCGATGTCGGGTTCGAGCAGCGGTTTCCAGTTCCGCCCAGGCGCCAACGGCACGCCCCTGGGCTCCACTTCCAACCGCTGGTCTTGACGGCTTCTCGCTTCGCTCGTTTCAGGGGTGCCGAGAAGTACCCTCACCACCCCTGAATTCCGCTGAGCAGCGCACCGCGTCCCGCACCGCCGCGCACACCGCCTCCTGCACCAGGGCGCCCAGCAGCAGCGGATCGGCCGCCGGGAGCGCCCCCGTGCTCACCATGAACGCGCTGTCCCCATCCCAGAAGGTGTGGCTGGGGTGAATCACGCGCGACAGCGCCGCCTGCGCCGCGTCCGCCAGCCGCCGGCACTCCGCCTTGCTCAGGGCGTGCTCGGTGACGACCGCGACGAGCGTGGTGTTCTCCGCGTCGCCCGGCGTGAACGCCGCCGCGCCCGGCCCCACGCCCGGCCCGGCCAGCACCCCGCCCTGCTCGTCCAGCACATCCCCGATCGGGTTCACGACCGCCAGCGCCCCCACCCGCACCCCGTGCCGTTCCAGCAGGACGCTGCCCAGCCCGCCCGGCACCGCGCCGCGGCCCAGGTACTTCCCGGCGGTCGCCCCGGTGCCCGCCCCCACCCGTCCACGCGGTACGGGATCGCTGCTGGCCGCGCGGGCCGCCTGTTCCCCCTCGGCGTCGCCAGGGCGGACGTCCGCGCGGCCCACGCCCAGGTCGTAGATCACGGCGGCGGGCACGATCGGCACGCGCGCCCAGGGCGTCTCATGGCCCACGCCACGTTCCTCCAGCACCCGCACCACGCCCGACGCCGCCGCGAGCCCGAAGGCACTCCCGCCCGTCAGGAGCAGCGCGTGAATGCGCTCCACCTTCTTCTCCGGGGCGAGCAGCACGCCCTCGCGCGTGCCCGGGCTGGGGCCCAGGAACGACGCGGACGCCACCGCACCCGCCGGGGGCAGCAGGATCGCGGTGCAGCCCGTGCGGGCCTGGGCGTGCGTCCAGTGGCCCACGCGCACGCCAGGGATGCCGGTCAGGGTGAGGTTCGGGGTCATGCGGGCATTCCAGCACTTCCGCACGCGGCAATACCACTTGCCACCGCGCCACTCACCACAGCGCGCGGCCCAGGCGGCATCATCCGGGGCACACATGTACCGCGGCTCCCTCCTGCCGGCCCTCGTTCTTTCAGCGTCCCTGCTCGCGCCGGGCGCGGAGGCCCTGACGATGACGTACCCGAACTCCACCACCACCATCCACGAGCAGCCCGGCGACTGGGCCGGCGGCGAGGGACGCGGCGCGGTCGCGGGCGCCGCCGGCCTGAGCCTCGCGCCCGGCGCGACGAGCGGCACCTGGACGTCCGCGCCCCTGCGGGTACCCGCCTTCGACGAACTGGTCCCCTCGTGGAACGCCGTGACGCCCGCACGCGGCAGCGTCAGCGTGGAGGTCCGCGCGCAGAACGCCGGCGGCTGGACCCGCTGGTTCAGCTTCGGCACCTGGAGCGACGCCGGGGACCGCGCCAGCCTGGACGGGCAGAAGGACCGCGCCGGGCAGGTCCTGACCGACACGCTGCGCCTGACCGCCAAGTCCAGCGCCGTGCAGTACCGCGTGACGCTGCGCGGCGCCGGGACCGCCGTGCGGCTCGTGGCGCTGAACACCAGTGACCGCGCCCGCCGCAGCGAGGCCCTGGGCACCCCCGGCAACCGCGCCGCGTGGGGCAAGGAAGTGAGGGTGCCGCAGCGCTCGCAGATGCTCTACCCGGACGGCGGGGAGGTCTGGTGCAGTCCCACCAGCGTCTCCATGATCCTCGCCAAGCACGGCGTGAACGTCAGCGTACCCGACGCGGCGCGCGGCACCTTCGACCGGGTGTACGACGGCACCGGCAACTGGGCCTTCAATGCCGCGTACGCCGGGGCGCGCGGCATGCGCTCGGTCGTGCTGCGCCTGCCCAGCCTCGCCGCCGCCGAGACGTTCACCGCGCAGGGCACCCCGCTGGCCGTCAGCCTGGGCTGGAAGGCCGGGGAACTCCCGGGCGCGCCCCTGCCCAGCTCGGGCGGGCACCTGATGGTCCTGACCGGCTTCGACGCGCAGGGCAACCCGGTCCTGAACGACCCGGCCGCCCCCACCGACGCGGGCGTGCGCCGCACCTACCCGCGCGCCGCGTTCGAACGGCTGTGGCTGGGTCACTCCGGCGGACTGGCGTACCTGATCACGCCCCGCTGAGAACCGCACCCGACCACCCGTCGCCCCCCTGACCGGGTGTGTACCTGAACGGGTGGTCACTGCCCAGTTTGAGGTATTTTCCACAGCCGCGCGGACGTACCGTGAAGGCATGAACACGTCTCATGGGGGGAGGTTCAGCAGACCTGAGCAGGGGGTGGCACTGGTCGTCACCCTGCTGTTCACCGGGATCGTCCTGATGATCATCGTCATGACCAGCGCCACCCTGGTCACCGGCGCGCGCAGCGGCGGCGCCGAGGAACGCCGCGCGTACCAGGCGCTGCTCGCCGCCGAGAGCGGCCTGAACACCGTCATGGTGCGCGTCAACCGCCGCCTGACCAGCACGCCGTACACCGGCAGCACCCAGACGGACCTGCAGACCTGGCTGGGCGGCCTGAACAGCGACCCCGAAGCGGCCCTGTTTCCCGCCACGTTGACCTTCACCCCGAACAGCGCCGACACCTTCACCGTCGAGTCACGCGGCAGCGCCGCGGGCGCCGTCAAGATCGCGCTGCAGGACTTCACCCTGAAACCGGTCTACCTGTCCACCGGCATGCGGCTGCGCGCCGCCCTGACCTCGCTGCCGCGCATCAACGCCAACGGCAACGCGACCATCACCGGGCAGTCGAACCGCGGCCAGATCACCACGCTGGCCGGGACCGGCGTCAGCGCCGCGCTGGGCAGCAGCGTCGTGACCGTGACCGTCACCGACGCCAGCGGCCTGACCAGGGGCGACTACGTGCAGGTTCCCGCCGGTACCGCCGGGCAGCGCTTCCGGGTGGACGGCATCAGCGGCGCGCAGCTGAGCCTGACCAGCGTGCCCGGCCCACTCGCGACCGCGCTGGCCGCCACCGCCGGGACCGGCGTGGACCTGATCCTGAACGCGGCCGCCCAGACGACCACCAGCGTCACCGATCCCCTCACGCAGCGCGTGTCGAACGCCGCGGACTTCACGCCCGGGGAAGTCGTCACCGTCGGCGGCTTCAAGGCGACCGTCACCGCGATCAGCAGCAGCGGCAGCGGCCCCGACGGGCTGGTCCTGGACTGGCAGGCCGGGCAGCCCGCCGCCATCCCCGAGGGCACCGAGATCACCCGCGACCTGTCCGCCATGCGCAGCGCCAACGCCATCGACGTGAAGGACACCGACAAGGCCCTGAGTAACTTCACCATGGACGGCAGTCAAGACTGCGTGATCACCGGCACCAAACCGAACACCAGCGTCAAGTGCGAGGGCGCCGCCGATCCACTGCTCACGAACGGATCGGCGCTGGAAGCCGACAAGTTCTTCACGCAGCAGCTGCTGGGCATGACCGACACGCAGCTGAACGAGCTCGTGCCGCTGTCCTACCCGGATGCCAGCGGCAAGTTCCCGCCGATGGTGAACGCCATCCGCCGCATCCGCGCGCAGGACTTCGACGCCATGCTCAAGAACAGCACCTCCAGCGGCCTGCTCATCGTGGACGGCGACATCAACTCCAACGTCAACGGCAACACCATCTTCAACGGTTTCATCTACTTCCGCGGGAACCAGGGCGGAAAGTTCAATGGGAACCTCACCGTGAACGGCGCCATCGCCGTGCGTGGCGGCCCGATCGAGGGCATCACCACCGACGATGTCGTCACCGACATCACCGGCAGCCTCAACATCAACTTCAATGCCGTGAAGCTCCGTCAATTGCTGATGAACACGCGTGGCGGCCTGACGCTGAACGACACCCAGGGCACCTGGAGGCAACGGTGAGACCCGCCGGTTTCACGCTGCTGGAAGTGCTGATCGTCGTGGCGATCGTGGGCATCCTGGCCGCGCTGGGCCTGGGCAGCTACACCCGCTGGCGGGCCAGCAGCGCCGTCGGCGAGGGCACGCAGGTCTTCACGCAGGCCGTGAACGCCGCGCGCACCGGCGCCAAGCGCCTGAACACCTGCCAGGAGGTCCTGCTCACGGCCGTCAGCGCCAGCCCCTCCCTGACGGTCCGCTCCTACCCGGGCAGCACCTGCAGCGGCACGCCCACCACCCGCACCCTGAATCTCCCGGCCGGCGTGCAGGCCAGTCTGGACAGTGGCGCGAACAGCCTGTCGTTCCGCGCGCCCTATGGGTCCACGGACGCCGCCCCGGCACAATTCACCGTGTTCTGGGCGGCCAACCCGGCCATCACGCGGCTCGTGCGGGTCACGGGCATCTTCGGGAAGGTGATCGTGAAATGAACCGTACCACGCACGAAGCGGGCCTGACGCTGATCGAGGTGCTGATCGCCCTGGCGATCTTCACAGTGCTGAGTATCGCCGTGCTGGGCGTCCTGCCCACCCTGTTCAAGGTGAACCGCAGCAACCAGAACGACCAGGCCGTCACGGTGGCCGCCAAGGCCTTCATGGAATCTGTCCGCACCGGGTACAGCGCCCAGAGCACCTTCGACGCGGGCACGCTGCCCGCCGCGCCCGACACCAGCCTGATGGGCGGCCTGACCTGCACCACCAGCCAGACCAACCCGGTCCCGACCTGGGTGACCGCCACCGGCAGCCCGATGCTGCGCCGCGTCACGCTGAGCTGCACCGGGAGCGGCCAGCCGACCTACGCCTTCACGCTGGACTTCGGGCGTCCGGTCGGCACGCCGGGCGGGGCGGGCTCGTGAGGCGCGCCGCGCGCGAAGCAGGGCTGACCCTGATCGAGATCCTGCTCGCCCTGGGCATCATGGGCGTCGTGATGGCCCTGATCACGAACTGGCAGACCGGCACCCTGAACATCACCACCCGCACGAACGCCACCGCGCGCGGCCTGACGGAACTGAACGACCTGACCGGGTACGTGGGCGACCGCGTCCGCACGGCGCAGCGGGTCCGGGTGGCCACATCGGGGCTCAGCGTGAACAGCGGCAGCGGGAACACCTGCTCGGCGCTCTCACCCTGTCTGGCCGTCGTGCTGCCCGAGACCAACCCCACGACCGGCGCCGTCACGAAGTACGTCCTGTTCGTGTACCGCATGGAACCCCGCTCGAAGGTCACGGCTGACAAGACCCCGGACGACTGGGCGGAAGACCACGTGCAGGTCATGCGCGAGTACCGCAGCGGCGACTCGGGCACCACACCCGTGAACTGTGTCCCTGCCGCCGGGCAGACCTTCGAGACGGCCACGGGCGCGGGCTGCGCCGCCATGCAGGGCCTCGCGGGGCTCACCTCGGTGGGCGGGTTCAATCCGTACCTCGTGGCGGATTACCTGACGCCCTCGGATCAGCTGCCGGGCAGCGCCGCGCCGTTCGAGTGGAGCGCCGCGACCCGGTCGGTCACGCTGCGCGTCCAGTTCCGCCAGCAGGCGGGCGGCCGCGTGACGAGCCTCCCCCCCACCCAGGCCTACGCCCTGAACGTCCAGGCGCGCAACGCGCCGGTCGTGCCCTGACCGGGGACCGCTCCCGCGTCCCGGCTGGGAGAATGAGGGCATGCCCCTGCCCGTCCATCAGGCCCCCCTCGCCGACCACGCCGCTGCGGCAGCCCACCTGTCCCGCGACCCCGTCCTGGCCGGGGTGATCGCCCGGGTGGGCGACCTGCCGGTCCTGGCCCCCACCGCTGACCCATTCGGGACACTGATCCGCAACGTGACGGGTCAACAGCTGAGCGTGAAGGCCGCCGCGAGCATCCACGCCCGCGTGACGGCCACCCTGGGGGAGGTCACGGCCGACACGCTGCTCGCCGCCAGTGGCGACACCCTGCGCGGCGCGGGCCTGTCATGGGCGAAGGTGCGGACCGTGCAGGCCATCGCGCAGGCCGCGAAGACCGGCGCGGTGGACTTCACGCACCTGAGCGGGCAGGACGACGAGACCGTGATCACCGAACTGCTGCCCCTGCCCGGCATCGGCCGCTGGACCGCCGAGATGTTCCTGATGTTCGCCCTGGCCCGCGCGGACGTGTTCAGCCTCGGGGACCTCGCGCTGCGCCAGGGCCTCGCGCGACTGCACCCGGACGCGCCCACTGCCGAGATCCTGAACCGCTGGGCCCCGTACCGCACGCTGGCCGCCCGCTACGTCTGGGCCGACAACGCCCGCGTGAAAGCGGGCGGGGAACCGGTGTAAGCGGGTGATGGGTGATGGTCAACAGCGTGTGCGCGGCGTACCCGCCCGCGTCAACTCACTTCCCACTCCCCACGTCCCCCTGCCCCTTCTGCCACTCCTCGAAGGGAATACGGTCGATGACGAAGGTGTCGCGCGTGCGGGCGTACGTGCCGCGTCCGCCCATGCGGCCGATCAGGTCCAGCAAGCCCGTGTCCACGTGGTGCCGGTCGACGTCCTGCACGGCGTCCGAGCGCAGGGTCAGGCCCAGCACCTCGCCCAGGATGATGCGGGTGCGGCCGATCAGCACGGTCTGCACCTCGCGGCATTCCAGCGCGGCGGGCGCGGCGGCCACGCGCGGCACCGCGACCTTCACGCCCGGCGCGAGGGAAATGCCCAGCGCGTCCGGTTCCCCCTGCCCGTGCGGGAAGTCGGTGGCGGTGGCATTCATGGTGACGGCCAGCGCCTCGCTGACGAGGTTCACGGTGAACTCGCCGCCAGAGGCGATATTCAGCGCGGTGTCCTTCGGCGTGCCGTCGGGCCGGTCGCCGGGCGCGAACGCCACGACGGGTGGGTCGCTGCCCATCAGGCCGAAGAAGGAATACGGCGCGAGGTTCACGTGCCCGCCCTCGCCCAGCGTGCTCACCCACGCGATCGGGCGGGGCGTAACGGTCGCCGTGAGCAGCTTGTACCGCGCCGCGCCGGGCAGCGCCGTCAGGTCGAAGTGCGCCACTGGCAGGGCGGCCGGTGCAGAATCGGCGGGGGTCATGCGCGCAGCGTAGCGGTAGCATAGCCAGCATGACTGAGCCTCAGCCCACCTCGTACCGGGAGGCGTACGCCCGGCTGAGCCGCATCGCCGCCGAACTCGAATCCGGAGAGGCCGACCTCGACCGCGTCCTGCCGCTGCTGGAGGACGCCCGCGCCGCGTACGCCCAGTGCCGCGAGCGCATCGAGGCGGTCCGCGCCGTGCTGGCCGGAGACTGGGCCGACGGTGAGGATGGAAGCGACGAAGACGAGGAGTAGGTGGGAAATGGAGGGTGGGTCGGAGGTCAGCCCCAACCCACTGCCCCCTTACAACTCGGCGACGGCCTGCGCGACCGGGGTGTCCCCGGCGACCACCTCGAAGGTCTGCCCGGCGCGGCGCAGGTCGTTCAGGTAGGCGGGCAGTCCGGCGCTGACCCTGCCGGTGCCGGGGGCGTCGGTCAGACCGCCGGGCCGCACGACCGTCCATGCCAGCGGGCTGGCCGCCGTGCTGCGCGTCAAGGCCGTCTCGGACGTGCAGTGCAGCACGGGGGCCAGGAAGGGCGGCATCTGCTCGGGGCGGTCCAGACCCATGGAACTGACCACCACCAGCGGCCCCGGACTGCCCGAGACGCGGCGGCGGACGAGTTCAGCCGTCGCGGCGGTCAGGGCGTCCCCGTCGATGGCCTGGAGGTGGCCGCTGGCGCCGGCCCCGGCGGCCCACACGACCGCATCGGCACCGTGCAGCGCGAGCATGTCGGCCTGTTCCGTGGTGGGTACCAGTGCACGCACCTGATGCCCGGCGGCGGCCTGCGCGGCCACGCGGCAGCCCACGCCACCGGCCGCTCCGATCACTGCGAGATTCATGGCCGCGCAGGCTGCGCCCGTCAGGGTGGCGAGACCGCACGCTCTGCCACGGTTGTCCCCACCACCACCGGAAGGGTCAGCGTGGTCCCTGCGCACCGGGCATGCGCCAGAACGCGGAGGTCAGTTCGTGGGTGCGGGCGTATCCTGCGGGCAATGAGTGACGCTGCTCACCCCGAGAAGCCCGCTGCCCCGTCAGCCGCTAAGGCCCCCACGGCCGAGCCGCCCGCGCCGCCCGTCATTCCGTGGGTGTACCGGCTGGTGGTGGACACCACGTACCTGCCCGTGATCTTCAGCGGCATGCACCTGGAGGTGCACGGCCGCGAGCACGTGCCGCCGCCCGGCACGCCGCTGGTCGTCGCGGCCAATCACGTGAGCGCCCTGGATCCGTTTCTGGTCGCGCGGGCGCTGCCGCCGGGCCGGTTCCTGCAGTTCATGGCGAAGAAGGAGCTGTTCATCCCGGTTATCGGGGACATCATCCGCGCCGGGGGGTCGTTCCCGGTGGACCGCAGCGGGAACGACCTCGGTGCGGTGCGCACGTCGCTGCGCATCCTGAAGGCGAACGGCACGGTCGGGATCTTCCCGCAGGGTACGCGCGGCGGGCATGAAATGCAGGGCGGCGTGGCATTGATCGCGGCAAAGGGCCGCGCACCGATCCTGCCTGCTGGGGTCAGCCGCGACGGCAAGCGCTGGATCGTCCGCTTCGGGGCGCCCATCCCGCCGCGCGGGGGGATCAAGGCCATCACCGGGGAACTTGCCGAGGTGCTGTCCACGCTGGCCGTCCCGGTCGGGCAGCGGCTGTAGCGTCCGGCGCTATACTCGCGGGTGACGGCTGCGGGGGGAAGTCCGGTGAGAGTCCGGCCCTGTCGCGCAACGGTAACCCTGCCCCCTCATCACATGATGGGCGGCGGGGAAGGCCGAGCACCCCCGCCGTTCGCGCCGCCCGGAGTGGGCGGGCGTGGCTTGACCCCTCGCGGACTGGGGGCACGCCGTGAGCGCCCCCTGTGCGGGGCCTGCCACGGACACTGTGTTTCCCGCCGCCGCCCCCAGCCGGGCGGCGCGTTTCGTTGCCGGAGGGAAGGAGTTTTCCATGACGTTCCCTATGAAAGGCATCCTGACCCTGATCACCCTGAGCGGCGCCCTGAGTGGCGCGGCCGCCGCGACCTCCTACCCGCTGACGATCACCGACGACCTGGGCCGCAAGGTGACCCTGAAGGCCGAGCCGAAACGGATCGTCAGCGTGCTGCCCAGCACCAGCGAGACCGTGTGCGCGCTGGGCCTGTGCGACCGGCTGGTGGGCGTGGACGACTACAGCGACTACCCGCAGCAGGTGACGAAACTGCCCAAGGTGGGCGGCCTGTACAACCCGAACATCGAGGCGATGGTGGCCCTGAAACCCGACGTGGTGCTCGTCAGCCAGTACGGGAAGCTGGCCGAGCCGCTGACGCAGGCGGGCGTCACCGTGATCGCCGTGAACCCCGAGACGTACGACGAGGTGTTCAGCAAGACGCTGCTGCTCGGGAAGATCCTGAACCGCGAGGCTCAGGCCAAGACGCTCGTCGGGAAGATCAAGGGCGACATCGCGCGCGTGGAGATCCTCACGAAGAACGCCGTGCGCAAACCCACCGCGTACTTCGAGATCGACCCCACGCCGTACTCGATCGGGCCGAACTCGTTCATGGGCGTGCTGCTCACCAAGGCGGGCGCGCGGAACATCATCCCCGCCAGCATGGGCGACTTCCCGAAGGTGGACCCCGAATTCATCGTGAAGGCCAACCCGCAGCTGATCCTGGGCGTGGACGCCAGGACGGCGGGCGCGCGCCCCGGCTGGAGCGGCATCAGCGCCCTGAAAACCGGGAAGGTCCGGGACATCCCGGCGGAGCTGAACACCATGCTGGGCCGCCCGGGACCGCGCCTGGGGCAGGCGCTGATGGGCCTGGCGAAACTGATTCACCCGGAACTGTTCAGGTAAATGCAGGCCGCCGCGCCCCGCCGGGGGCTGGGGGTGGGTCTGGGCACGCTGCTGCTCGCGGCGCTGCTGCTGGCCGCCGTGGTGCTGGGCACCGGGCTGGGCAGCGTCACCATTCCGCCCGGCGAGGTGCTGGGCGCGCTGTGGCGCGGCGTGACCCGGCAGGCGCTGGCCGGCAACGACGTGATCGTGTGGCAGATCCGGCTGCCGCGCGTGGTCATGGGGGCACTGGTGGGCGCGAGTCTCAGCGTGTGCGGGGGTGCGTTCCAGGGCGTGTTCCGTAATCCGCTGGCGGACCCGTACCTGCTGGGCGTCGCCAGCGGCAGCGCGCTGGGCGCCACGGTCGCCATCGTGGCCGGGTGGCCCCGCACGCTGATTCCTGTGTCGGCGCTGCTGGCGGCCCTCGCGGCGGTCGCATGCACCCTGTCCCTGGCGCGCGAGGGGCGCCGCTTTCCGCCGACGCGGCTGATCCTGGCGGGTGTGGTGGTGGGCAGCGTCCTGAGCGCGGCGACCACCGCGCTGATCCTGCGCGGCGAGGACCGGGCGCGGCAGGTGCTGGCGTACACGCTGGGCGACCTGGGCTTCAGCGGCTGGCGGGACGTCCTGACGGTGCTGCCGTACGCGGCGCTGGGCTGCGGGGCGCTGCTGCTGCTGGCGCGCGCGCTGGACACCCTGCAACTGGGCGAACTGACCGCCCGCAGCCTGGGCGTCCCGGTCGAGCGGCTGCGGCTGATCGCGGTCCTGGCCGCGAGCCTCGCCACGGCGGGCGCGGTCGCGTACGTGGGCGTGATCGGCTTCGTGGGCCTGATCGTGCCGCACATGATCCGCCTCGCGTTCGGACCCGGGCACCGCACGCTGCTGCCCCTCTCGGCACTGCTGGGCGGGGCGCTGCTGGTCGGCGCGGACCTGCTGGCCCGCACCACGCCGCTGTCGCAGGTGGGCATCGTGACGACCCTGCTGGGCGGCCCGTTCTTCCTGTGGCTGCTGCGCAAGGAACGCCATGAATAACGGCGCGCCGGACA
Organism: Deinococcus soli (ex Cha et al. 2016); assembly: GCF_001007995.1. Classification (NCBI taxonomy): domain Bacteria; kingdom Thermotogati; phylum Deinococcota; class Deinococci; order Deinococcales; family Deinococcaceae; genus Deinococcus; species Deinococcus soli (ex Cha et al. 2016). The sequence goes on from NZ_CP011389.1 coordinate 1,193,348, forward strand.
CCGACGCCCTGGTCGCGCGGGACGTCCACGTTCACGCCGGGTCGTTCCCGGCGGTGCGCGGCGTGAGCGCGGCGTTCCGGCCCGGTGTGTTCAGCGCCGTGATCGGCCCGAACGGCGCGGGCAAGAGCACGCTGCTGCGCGCCCTGCTGGGCCTGAACCCCGTCACGCAAGGGGAGGTGACTCTGGCCGGGCGGCCCCTGAAGGCCTGGAGCCGCGCGCAGCGGTCGCGGCAACTGGCGTACCTCGCGCAGAGCGAGGGGCTGCCGGACGGCGCGCGCGTGCGGGACGTGGTGGCGCTGGGGCGCGGCGCGGGCGACTGGCGCTTCGGGCTGCTGCCCCGCACCCCCTGGACCCCCGCCGACGAGGCCGCCGTGGACGCCGCGCTGGACCGCACCGACACCCGCCGTTTCGAGGACCGCCGCGTGTCCGAACTCAGCGGCGGGGAGCGGCAGCGGGCGGCGCTGGCCCGCGCCCTGGCGGCCGAACCGCGCTTCCTGCTGCTGGACGAACCCACCAACCACCTCGACCTCGCGTACGCGCTGGACGTCGTGCGCTACCTGCGCTGCGAGGTCGCGGGCGGCCTGGGCGTCGTGGCGGTGCTGCACGACCTGAACCTCGCCGCGCGCGCCGATCACCTCGTGCTGCTGTGCGGCGGGCGCGTGCAGGCCGCCGGGTCCCCGCACGAGGTGCTGACGCCCGGGCACCTGCACGCCGCGTACGGCCTGCACGTCAACGTGGTGCAGCACGCAGACCGCCTGCTGGTCATCCCGCAGGATTGAGCAGCGTCACGTAAGGAGAGGCATGCCCCCGAAGTTCTTCCCCACCCACGGCCACCTGCTCGTCTGCCAGGGCCCGAACTGTCAGGCGCGCGGCTCGGCGCTGCTGCACAAAGCCCTCTGGAATCACTTGGAACGCCAGTCGCTGGCGTACTACAAACGTGGCGGGACGCTGCGCCTCACCGAGAGCGGCTGCCTGGGCGCGTGCAGCTACGGCCCGGCGCTGTGCGTCTACCGCCCCGACCCCGGCGGCGCGGGCCTGGAGGAAGCGTGGTACGCCGCCGTGGACTTCCCGCTGGCCGCGCGGGTGGCGCAGGCCACGCACGACCGCGCGCCCCTGCCCGCCGAGCACCGCTACGGACCGGACCCGGACGCCTGAACGGACAGCGGAAGGGGGCGGGCCATTCGTGGCGCCGCCCCCTTCCCTTTCAGCCGACCTTTCAGCCGCGTACGACGTCCAGGATCTTGTCGCCGTACTTGCCCAGGCGGGCCTGCCCCATGCCCTTGACCTCGCGCAGGTCGTCCAGGGTGTACGGGACGCGCCGGGCGATCTCGGCCAGGGTGGCATTGCTGGCGATGATGAAGCGGCTGATCTCCTGGCGTTTGGCCTCGGCATTGCGCCACTCGCGCAGGCGGGCGTAGATCGCCAGCTGCCCGTCCGTGAGGTTCGCCGCCGGGTCCTCCTTCCCGCCGGGCAGGTCCGGGGGCAGGATGACCGGGGCAGGTTCGGGCGTGGGCTCCGGTTCCGGCTGGGTGTTGGCGGGCTGCTCCATGACAGAACCGGCCTGTTCCGCCGCGGGCTGGTCCTGCTCCTCGACGGCCTGATGGCGCACGTCCGGCACCTGCGGGAGGTTCGGGGCGTCGGGGCCGCTGCTGACCGGGGTGGGCAGCGGCGCGGCGACCTGCGCGGGCGAGTCACTGAACACGATCTCGGGCTCCCAGGTCTCCTCCGGCTCTGGCTGGGGCGCAGGGGCGGGTGTACTCACAGGGGCCCCCGCTGCGGCTGGAGGCTCGAAGGTGAAGCGTTCGGGCACGTCGGGCTGATCCGGCTGCGACGGGGTGCTGGGCGCGTCGGGCTGCTCGCCGCGCGCACCGGTCACGGGCGGGCGGAAGTCGCGGCGCTCGAAGCGGTCGCGGCCTCCCCGCTCGCGGCTGTCCCGCCGTTCGTCGCGGCGACCTCCGCGTTCCCGGCGCTCAAAGCGGTCGCGGCTCTCGCGGCGCTCCCGGAACTCGCCCCGCTGATCCGGGCGGCCATCCGGGCGCGGCTCGCGCTCGCGGCGGTCCTCCTCCTGCGGCGCGGCCGCCTCCGGGGCCACCGGCGTGGCGGGCGTCTCCTCTGCGGTGGCCTCGCCGCGCAGCAGGGCCAGCGCGACGCGGGCGTCCTCCAGGCCGGGCGTGATCAGGACGCCGCCCGGCACGCTGCGCGCCGCCGCCAGCACGCCGCCCAGCGGGGCCTCGCTGTCCGCCGCCTCGTCCGGCGCCAGCAGCAGCGCGGTCGGTCCGGCAGGCTGCGCCGCGCCGCCCAGCCGCTCGGCCAGCTGCGTGGTCGTGCGGGCCACGCGCGCCAGCCGCAGCGGCAGCGTCGCCACGTCCCGCAGCGCCAGCGCCACGCTCAGGTCGCTGGGCGCGGCGGCCACCGGGGCGGGCGCGGCTCCCGTGCCGAACAGGGCGCTCAGGGGCGCGTCGCCGTGCCCGGTCAGGGTCACGCTGTCGCGGTACACGACCAGCCGCGCGCCCTGCGCGAGCCAGGTGCCGCCGGGCGCCAGCGTGGCGTCCACGATCACGGGCACCCCGGCGCGGCGGGCGCGGTCCAGCTCGGCGGGCGTGGGTTCCAGCAGCCACACGGCGCGCGCGCCGCGCCAGTCGGCGTCCACGCTCGCGGCGGCCAGCCCGGCGGCCGCCAGCGCCTCGCGGCTGACGCGCACGCGGGCGTCCACCCGCAGCGTGCCCGCACCCAGGTGCTCGGCCAGCTGGCGGGCCAGGGCGGTCTCGTCGCGCAGCAGCAGGCCCCACGCGGCGCCCTCCAAGTCGGCGAGCGCCCCCGCAAGGCGGGCGTGCGGATCGCCCCGCCCGGCGTGCAGGCGCACGAGCCGGGCGTCAGGACGAACGGAAGTCACGGGATCAGTCATGCCCTCCATTCTGACGCACCGCGCGCCGCGCGCGCCGCCACACGTCCGGGGGGCCTCTCTTCACGTTCGCTGCTCGCCCGGTCACCTGCGGCAACCCCGGGCACGCAAACGCCCAGAGCCTTACAAACCCCGCGCCGGAAACGCGCCATGCTGCGGGCGACGGAGGTTCACATGGCGCGTGTCACGCGGTACAGCAAGTTCGAGGGGGAACTCGATCAGCTCGAGAGCAGCGAGCTGATGCAGATGATTCAGGAGGCGCTGCTGGGCCAGGGCATGAACGACCCGTACGACCCGGACCCGGACGCGCGCCCCAGCATGGACGACCTGTTCGACGCGATCCTGCAGGCGCTGGCCGAGCGGAACATGATCCCGGAGGAGCAGCTGATGGAGGCCATGCAGGCCGACGACATCCGCGAGACCGGGCTGGGCCAGCAGATCCAGCGCCTGATGGACAAGCTCCAGCAGGACGGCTTCATCCGCAAGGAGTTCGAGGATGGCGAGGGCGGCGGCGCGGGAGATCCCGGCGACGCGAAGTTCCAGCTGACCGACAAGAGCATCGATTTCCTGGGGTACAAGAGCCTGCGGGACCTGATGGGCGGCCTGGGCCGCAGCAGCGCCGGGTCGCACAACACGCGCGAGTACGCGTCGGGTGTCGAGATGACCGGTGAACTCAAGGGCTACGAGTTCGGGGACACCATGAACCTCGACACGACTGCCACCCTCGGGAACGTGATCAGCAAGGGCTTCGATAACCTCGAAGAAAGTGATCTGGTGATCCGGCAGGCGGAGTACAACTCGTCGGCGGCGACGGTGGTGCTGCTGGACTGCTCGCACTCCATGATCCTGTACGGCGAGGACCGCTTCACGCCCGCCAAGCAGGTCGCGCTGGCCCTGGCGCACCTGATCCGCACGCAGTACCCGGGGGACACCGTGAAGTTCGTGCTGTTCCACGACAGCGCCGAGGAGGTCCCGGTCGGGAAGCTCGCGCAGGCGCAGATCGGGCCGTACCACACGAACACCGCGGGCGGCCTGCGGCTGGCGCAGCAGCTGCTGAAGCGCGAGAACAAGGACATGAAGCAGATCGTGATGATCACCGACGGGAAACCCTCGGCGCTGACGCTGCCGGACGGGCGCATCTACAAGAACGCGTACGGCCTGGACCCCTACGTGCTGGGCGCGACGCTGCGTGAGGTGGCGAACTGCCGCCGCAGCGGCATTCAGGTGAACACGTTCATGCTGGCCCGCGACCCGGATCTGGTGGGCTTCGTGCGCCGCGTCAGCGAGATGACGCGCGGCAAGGCGTACTTCACGACGCCGCACAACATCGGGCAGTACGTGCTGATGGACTTCATGACGAACAAGACCAAGATGATCAACTGACGCAATGGGGCATTCAGGGGCGGGCGGCGTGAGGCGGTCTGCCTCTGCCCTTTTATGCTGCCCGTATGAACGTGGATCTGGGGACGGTGCGGGGGCAGCTGGCGCGGACGCCGGGCGTGCTGGACGCGCTGCTGCGGGGCCTGCCGGGGGACTGGGTGGGGCTGGACGAGGGGCCGGGGACGTGGTCGCCGCGTGGGGTGGTGGCGCACCTGTCGCACGCGGACCGCACGAACTGGCTGCCGCGTGCGCGGGTGCTGCTCGCATGGGGCGAGGCGGAGGTGTTCCCGCCGTTCGACCGGGCCGGGCATCAGGCGGCGGAGGCGGCGCGGTCCCTGGATGAACTGCTGGACGACTTCGCGGCGGTGCGGGCGGAGAGCCTGCACGCGCTGGACACCCTGAACCCGGGTCCGGCAGAGCTGGCGCGGCGGGGCACGCACCCGGAGTTCGGACCCGTGACGCTGGCGCAGCTACTCGCGACCTGGGCGGCGCACGATCTGGATCATGTCCTGCAGATCACGCGCACGCTGGGCGGCGGGTACCGGGAGGCGGTGGGGCCATGGCGGGCGTACCTGCGGATCATGCGGCCCGCGTAGACCACCTCCCGCAGGCCAGCTTCAGCGGATGCGTTCGCTGAGGCCGGGGACTGCCTGGCCGCGCAGCAGGTCGGCCAGCACCTGCGCGCCGCGCACGACGCCCAGCGCGGGGCGGCTGAACAGCGCGTTGGCGTCCACCGCCCACACCTCTCCCAGCGGCAGGTCCGGCAGGTTGCAGGCGAAGGTGACGTTGTCGCGCAGGCCGTACCCGCAGCACAGGACGACGCTCACGTCGGGCCGCAGGGGCGCGATCTGCTCCCAGGTGGCGCGGCCCGAGTCGGTGCCGGGGGTGCCCAGGACGTTCACGCCGCCCGCCCGCACCACCTGCTCGGGCACCCAGTGCCCCCCGTAGAACGGAGGTTCGGTCCACTCCAGCGTCAGGACGCGCGGCGCGTGGGGAACGGGCCGGATGGCGTCCCAGTCGGCCTGCGCCTGCCGGGCGAGGGCATCGCCGGCCTCGGGGAGACCGGTCGCGGCGGCCAGGGCGCGCAGGTCGTCCAGGATGCCCTGCACGCTGCGGCCATCCAGACTGAGGACGTTCGCGGCGGGCAGGCAGCCGGGCAGGTACCGCACGGCGGCCTCCAGGGTGCCGGGCGTGACGGCGCAGACCTCGCACACGCCCTGCGTGACGACCAGATCGGGGTTCAGCTGGTCGAGCAGGGTGCCGTCCACCTGGTACAGCGCGCGGCCCTCGCGCACGGCCTCGCTGACGGCGCGGTCAATCTCGGCCTGGGGGGCGCCGCTGTCCACGATGGAGCGGGTCAGGACCGGCAGGTGCCGGGCGCGCGGGTGGTCGCAGGAGTGGCTGACGCCCACCACGCGGCCCGCCAGACCCAGGTCGGTCAGCAGATCGAACAGCAGGTCGGTGGCGCTGGGCAGCAGGCTCACGATGCGCTGGGGGGCGGTCATGCGGTTCAGGGTACCCCGCGCCAGCGTGGGCGCACAGGCCAGCCGCGCTCCTGGCGGGGCGGTGGGGGCCCTCTTGACCCTGACACTGACGTCAGGGTCTAGCCTGAGGGCATGCGAATCGGCGAACTCGCGGCCCGCACTGGCAGCAGTGTCCGCGCCCTGCGGCACTACGACCGGACCGGCGTCCTCAGCAGTGTCCGTCAGGACAACGGGTACCGCACCTTCATCCCGGAGGACGTGGCCCGCGTGCGCCTGATCCGCATGTTCCTGGCAGTGGGCTTCACCCTCGACGAGATCCGCCGGTACGCCCCGTGCTGGCAGGCCGGCGGGACCCCCGCTGATTCCGCCGCCGGGGACGTCGCCCACTTTTACCGCCGTAAGCTCGCGGAACTCGACACGCAACTGCGGGACCTGCACGTCATCCGTGACCGCCTGAGTGCGCAGCTGGACGCCCTTGAGCGCTCCGGCACGACCTGCGCCGCGCCTCCCCGGGAGACCCCATGAACCTGACCCTGCTTCGCAACGCCACCCTGCGCCTGGAACTGGCGGGGCAGACTGTCCTGATCGACCCGATGCTCGGTGAGCGGCACACCCTGCCGTCCTTCGGGGGCCTTGAAGCCAACCCCACCGTGCCGCTGCCCGTCCCGCCGGACGCGGCGCTGCACGGCGTGACCCTGCTGGTCGTGTCGCACCTGCACCCCGATCACCTGGACGCGGCGGCCCTGGCGGCGCTGCCCAGGGACCTGCCGCTGCTGTGCCAGCCGGGCGACGAGGCGACCCTGCGCGGGCACGGCTTTCAGCACGTGACGCCCCTCCAGGACAGCCTGACCCTCCAGGGCCTGACCTTCACGCGCACGGTGGGCGAG